>JAXJSC010000021.1:0-318127 GCA_036310305.1 Treponema sp.
AAGAATAGTGCACAAAAATGAAGGATTCCAATTATTACAGGGAAATCCAGTTTTTTCAGGAGAGATTTTAGGCGGTTGTATTGAATCAATTTATGATATGTTCGACAACAGCAGATATTCTGATACAGTTGAATTATGCAAAAAATATAATCTTTTTCCTTCAATTGAAGAATGGAAGGGGAAAATTTTACTTCTTGAATCATCTGAAGAAAAAACAAAACCCGATTTATACAGAAAGATGATAAGGACATTGAAAGAAACAGGAATCTTTGATTCGATAAGTGGCATTCTTGTTGGTAAACCCATTGATGAGATTTATTATGATGAATATAAATCTATTTTGCTAGAAGAAATAGAGAATAAGAATTTGCCCATTGTTTACAATATAAATATTGGACATGCAACACCTCATTGTATTATTCCATTTGGGATAAAGTGTAAGGTAAATATGAACGAACAGACTATTATCTTTAATCAATAAAATCACATAACAAAGGTTCGTAGCCCTCTATGCCAAGATAGATGTCGTCTGATGGAGAAACATGACTGAAAAACTGAATCTTCTTCTTGAGTATCAAAAAATACCTCAGGAAGAAAACGGTGAATGGCTTAGAAAAAATGGTCTGCATGAGGAACATCTTGCATTTTTTCAACAGAAAAGGTAACAGGTTGCATAGATTTTAACATTTTAAATCTGTTAAAATTTTGTATTGACAAAACAGTGTGATTTAGTCCTTGTGCTGTGCAAGCAGTTTTTATTTGAAATTGAATTATCCTATGAAAAGTTTTGTAAATTATGCTAGAATCGTGGGGTGATTTTAATGGAAATGCATGCATGATATATTGATTATGGAGAAATTATGACAGGATACATTCATCAATTAGAAAGCTTTGGCTGTGCCGACGGACCTGGCAGCAGATTCATCATATTTTTTTCGGGCTGTCAGATGCGCTGTCTTTTCTGCCACAACCCTGATACATGGAACATGAAGAAGGGGAAGGAATATACTTCTGATGAACTTTTACAGGAAGCCCTTTCGTGCCGCTCTTACTGGGGAAAGAAAGGCGGAATTACTGTTTCCGGGGGGGAACCTCTTTTACAGATTGATTTTTTGCTGGAACTTTTTACCAAGGCCAAGGAAAAAGGAATTAATACTTGTATTGATACCGCAGGCGGTCCTTTTACGATGGAAGGAGCGTGGTTTGAATCATTTAAAAAGCTTATGGAAGTTACAGATCTTCTTTTAATGGATATAAAGCACATAAATGACGAAGAGCATGTAAAGCTTACAGGACAGCCAAGGGCAAACGTTGTTCAGATGTTCCGCTATCTTGACGAAATCAATAAACCTATCTGGATCCGTCATGTACTTACACCTGGAATTACGGATAATGATGAATATCTTACGCAGACAAGGGATTTTATAAGGACGCTTCATAATGTTCAGCGCGTAGAAGTTCTTCCGTACCATGGACTTGGCGCAATGAAATATAAAGATTTGGGAATTGATTACGTCCTAAAGGATACAGAAAGCCCGACCGTAGAACGGGTTGAAAATGCAAGGCGCATTCTTGAAATAGAAAAGTACGACGGCTGGAAAAAATAGGTTCCGGCTAAAATAAAGGGGCTGACTTTTTGTCAGCCCTTTTTTATCAATTCAGCTTGAACAGATTTTCTGCATTTTTCCACATTAATTTTTCATAATCGTTTTCAGAAATCAATGTCTGGAGCTTTTTGAAGTATTCCCTGTAAATGGAAGGTTGTCCCCATTTGTTTTCTGAATAGGTATCCAGTCCGTCTATAGGCATGTCCGAGCCGAACAGGAGTTTTTCACTTCCGCATTTTTTTATGAATTCTACTGCACTTTCTATTGGAACCCACGCTGTATCTGCATAAAGGTTAGGAAGTTTTGAGCACAGTTCAATGGCTTCTTTATTGTCAGTGCCAAGTCCCATATGTGCCATTACAAATTTTACGTCCGGATATTTTTTTGCAATATCGTAAACGTGGTGGCAGGTAGAAAAATCGTCTTTTGCAGTGTGTGTAATAACCGGCAGTTCCAGAAGCTGGGCAAGCTCAACATAAGATTCTACTTCTGGAGAATCAAAGGAAATTGCTGAATGAAACGGATGAACTTTTATTGCTTTTACAATATCCTGGTGAACCTTAAGCAGGTATTCAAGTTCGGCAGAAGGCTGTTCAAGATGAGGTTTTACCCAAATGGCAGCAAATATTTTACCCTGGTTGTCTTTTGCAAAATCAATTGTTTTTTTTGCAGAAACAATCATTGGAATCTGTTCTTTTTCAGGGATTGGATTCTGCTGTGCATTAAATTCTGCACCCTCGCAGTTTGAAACAATTGCCTTTGAAACAGAATACTTTTCCATTGCAAGCAGGACGGTTTTTTTATCAAGCTTAAAATTTAAAATCGAACCAAAATGAACATGACTATCAATAATCATTTTTTCTCCCCCTGTTCTAGTCAGAGAGTGCTTTTTTAAATCAATCTTTGTGGAAAGTCAGAGAACCTGCCTTTAAGTTCCCTGATATCACTCTGTTATAATTATAGCATATATCTGTCGAATATAAAGATTTATATTTAAAAGTTCCTGCAATTATTTGAATCTGTAGCCGATTCCGATAAACGGTTTTACTGCAAGGTCGGCACATGATTCTGAATCTGATGTTGTGGCAGTTGTTTTTTTGTAGTGTGCATAAGGTTTTAATAAAATTGTTTCGTTTTCAGATTCCAAAGATGACCAGTTGTAAAAATTAAGGACGGTTTCCAGACCTGATGTAAGGTAAAGCCCGTTGCTGAATATAAAGTCATATTTGAATTTAAGTCCTGCGCCGATTTTTACTGTGTTCAGGCTATATTCGCCAGTTTCAATCTTAATGAAGTTTCTGCTTGTTCCCCAGCCAAAGGAACTGTATTTGTTTTCAGAGTAGGTCAGGGAAAATCCTGGTATTACAGAAAACATTGAATGTTCTGTCTTTACCGGAGAAATTACCGGTCCTAAAAATGTACTGAATGAGTACCATGAATCATAGTTGGACTGGGTTACATAGGCATCATCTGTTTTATTTATAAGCGGGTATTGATAGCCGGCGGAAGCGTGCAGGCCCCAGAGTTTTGAAAATTTGAATGTAGCGGATGCATCAGACCCGATTGCGCTCTGAAATTCATAGCTTGTACCGCTTGGCGGATTCAGGTTGAAATTAAAAAGTCCGTAAAAGTTTCCGTCAAGAAATATTTCCGGTCTTTCTGCAGAAAATGCAGAAAACGAAAGCCCTGTTACTAATGCAGCTAAAATAATTATTTTTTTCATACGGTTATGACTCCGTTTTATATATTTTTATAGTAGAAAACTTTCTGACAATAAAAGGTTACGATTAAAATTACAACAAAACAGACAGGTTTTCAATGAGGTAAAAACTATCTGTTTTGCAGGGTGTTCGTTCATTTTACACAGATATCACCAACATTAGATTTAAGATGAATTCTCTTTTTATTGTTTGTTCCTGTTGATTCATAATTTTTGCTGTATTCTCGTCCTGCAATAGAAATGTCGCCTGTGTTTGTACTTGCAGAAACTGAATAATCTGATATTGAATCAGACATTTCAATATTTAAATCCCCAACGTTTGTTTTACCGTTCAAAGTGATAAATCTGGAATCGGAAACATTAAGATCTCCGACATTTGAACAAAGTTTCAGTTCATAAAATTTAAGCCCGTAAACATTAATATCTGAAACATTTGTTTCAACATTCAGGTTGTAAAGTTTGCAGTCTGGAACAGTAAGTTCAACAACGCTGGATTTAGAATTATTTTTGAAAAAATTATGCATTTTAGAATCCTGAATAATTTCTAAAGCGCCGTCCACAATTTTTACTTCAGGCTTCGAATTCCTGTATTTCAGAAAAAGTTTTGCATTTTCTCCTTTCTTTACAGTAACATCCATTACTGCGCCGGAAATTCGGATTTTAGAAAATTCTTCGTCAAAACCTTCATTAAGGATAAAAGTTTCGCTGTTATCTTCAATATTAATTATAGAAGGAAAATCTTTTATGTAACTGCGGATTTTCTTTGTTCCATAAACGCTACCGAATACCAAAAATATAATAAAAGCCAAAATTGCTGTAGTTCTTATGATATCAAGGGCTAGGCTTGCTTTTTTAGAACTTTTGGTTTCTGATTCAGATGGTTTTTCCGTGAACTCAGGTTCTTTGTACCATATTCCGTCAGATTCAAGTTCGCATAGTTTTGTATAAAAGCCGTTTAGATGGTCAGCATATTTTTTGCAGAAAATCCCGCAGGAAAGAACAAGAAACAGGGCGCTTAAACGGAATTGCGCATAATCTGTATTCTTTAATAGGAACAAAGGAATTATGCAGAGTACGCAGAGACCGTTTCCAACTGTCTGGAATCTGACAGTTTTCTTGAAATCTTTGTTTTTTTGGCTGTTTACAAAAGCTTTTCCGGAATTTCCGAGAGAACATTCGCTATTATCAATTTTTTCCCATTTTGAAAAACCGTAAGAAAGATATTTTTCAAGGGCACAGCATAATGCAATAAATACAATGAACACCACAAAATTCAAATTCCATTCTTTTATTTTAAAAAAAAGGCTTGAAACTCCAAGAAGAGCCATGGCAGGGTAAAGTGCCGACAAAACAGAACGTTTTTTTGCGTCCTTTAAATATTCTTTTAAAGTTTCAAGGGAAATTACCTGTTTTTTAGAAGAGGATTTCTTTTCATTGATTTCTTCATCAATTCCAAGTTCTGTAGCTAGCTCTTCAAGATTACCGAATTCCCGGATTACAGTTCCGATAGCCTCGTTTTCAGATTTTCCTTCATTTTTTAGTTCTTCATATTTATCCTCCATCATGGAAAGAAGTTCTTGCTTTGCCTTAAGAACTTTTCCTGTCTGGGGAAGATTTCTAAACATTGATTCAATATATTCTCTTATTGTTTCCATAAACTACTCCTGAATAAATTTTTCAACTACTTCTTTGGTAAGGTTCCACTCATCACATTTTTCTTTATAATAGGCTTCGCCGGCAGGGGTTATTTTGTAATATGTCCTGCGCTTGCCGTTTTCAGCTTCTTTTGAATAAGATTCAACATACCCGTTGTTTTCAAGACGTGTAAAAGCTGAATACAAAGTTGTTTCCTTTATAAGATACTTTTCATCCGTAAGTTTTTTTATGTCTTTTGAAATTTCATAACCGTATGAAGATTTTTGTTTCAAAAGATATAAAATCATTGTGTCATTGTAACCGCGGATTACATCACTGCTGATTGATACCATTTGCTCTCCATTTTTTTTATACTACGACTTACATAGTACGATTGTCGTTACTACGACTGACGTAGTTAATATAACAGTAAGTTTTTTATATGTCAATGAAAAGATAGCGTTTACGACGTCTTTTCATTGAGCAGCAGGGCGGTTTTCCTGTATAATGAGTCATTATTTTTTCAGAGGTATTATATGTCAAATATGAATGTAGAAATCTTGGACAGCACTTTGCGCGATGGAGCACAGGGAGAAGGAATCAGTTTTTCGGTTCAGGATAAAATTCACATTTGTCAGGCATTGGATGACCTTGGAATCGGCTTGATTGAAGCTGGAAATCCTGGAAGCAATCCTAAGGATATGGAATTCTTTCAGGAAATGAAAAAGATTCAGCTTAAGAATTCTAAGCTTGCAGCTTTTGGTTCTACACGCAGAAAGGATATTAAATGTGCAGAAGACGTTAATCTTCAGAGTCTTCTGGCTGCCGGCACTGAATACGTTGTCATTTTTGGAAAAAGCTGGACATTCCAGGTTACAGACATCATTAAAACAACTCTTGAAGAAAATCTTGCCATGATTAGGGATACCTGTGCCTTCTTAAAAGAAAACGGCCGTCATGTTGTATATGATGCAGAACATTATTTTACAGGCTACCTTGCAGACCCTGAATATGCTTTAAAATCTCTTGAAGCTGCCGTTGAAGGCGGTGCAGAAACTCTTGCTTTGTGTGAAACTAAAGGCGGCTGTATGCTTAAGGACTGTGAAAAGGCTGTTAAAGCCGCAGTTGAACGCATTGGTAACCGCGCAGTAATCGGTATTCACACACATAATGACTGCGGACTTGCAGTTGCAAACAGTCTTGTTGCTGTTGAAAGCGGTGCGCGCCATGTTCAGGGTACTTTCCTTGGCTTTGGTGAACGAACTGGTAACGCAAACCTTAGCTGTATCATTCCTGACCTTCAGCTTAAGATGGGCTACAAGTGTATTGCTGAAGAAAAAATGAAGGAACTTACTGATATTGCTAAGCGTGTTGCAGAAATTACAAATATCGCGCTTAACAGTCAGCTTCCGTTTGTTGGTGGAAGCGCATTCAGTCATAAAGCCGGAATGCACATTGACGCAGTTCTTAAAAATCCAGAGGCATATGAACATATTTCTCCGGATGCAGTTGGAAACGAACGCGTATTCCTTATGAGCGAAGTTGCCGGACGCGCTACTATTATAGAAAAGATTCAGAAAATTGATCCTACAATTACAAAATCAAGTCCTTGTGTTGCTGATTTGGTTGCAAAAATGAAGGAGCTTGAATTTGAAGGCTACCAGTTTGAAGGTGCAGACGGTTCCTTTGAACTTCTGGCACGCAAGGTAATCGGCCGTTACAAGCCGTTCTTTAAGCTTCATTATTACCAGACAAACGGTGTAAATCCTCGTCCAGAAGAAGGAGTTTGTGCCTGCGCTCAGATTAAACTTGAAGTAGAAGGACAGATTGAAGTAACTGCCGGTGAAGGAGACGGTCCTGTAAACGCTCTGGATATCGCTCTCCGCAAGGCTTTAAGCCGCTTCTATCCGGCTGTAAATCAGATTCGTCTTATCGACTATAAGGTTCGCGTCCTTGATGGAAAGAGCGCAACCGCAAGTAAGGTTCGCGTTCTGATTGAATCCAGCGACGGCAAGAACTCATGGACAACCGTTGGCGTTTCAAGCGACGTAATGGAAGCCAGCTGGCTTGCTCTTTGCGATTCCTTTGAGTTTAAACTCATAAACGACATTGAAAAACATCTTGGAAGATAGTTCTTTGAACCGGATTTATTTTGGTACGATTATGCCGCCAAAATAGTCCGGTGTGTTATTAATGTCAGTTATAACAAACCCTCGGAAAGTAACCAGAATATAGGTTCCGTCTGGTTTACGCACGCGGTAAGAAACAGGATTAACTTCAAAATGATCGACCAGAATTTTTTTCATTACGTTCCGAAATTCGGGTAAATCATCTGGATGAATAAATTTTTCCCATATTTTGTCTGCTGCATACATGTATTCGCTTTTTAATCCAAAATCATCTACAAGCGAAATTGCCCATCTGGAAAAATCATGTTTCATGTCGTTCAGAAAAACATATCCGTCTCCTGCTATTGTAAGGTAAGATTCAAACAGACCGTCCAGCATTCTCTTGCGTTCTTTTGTGATTGGATTATTTTTTACGGCAGTTTTTTGAATGATTTCCGTTATGGTTTTCAGTTCCATTTTGTTTTCGTACATAAGGCTGTCGGCGCGATTAAACACATCTGAAAACTCCTTGTCTCTGCCTGGTTCATAAACGGCAAGTCCGCTTGCAACAACAGGACCTACGCGCGTTTTTTTATTTGTAATGGATTCTTCCCTTAATAACGCAAGCAGTTTTTCCCGGTGTTCATAATCACTATCTTTAAGCAGAACTATAAATTCATCACCACCGATTCTGAATACAGGGCTGTGCTTAAAGATTTCGCAGATCATCTGGCTGGCTTTTTGAATTGCTTCATCACCGAAACTGTGTCCCCTTGTATCGTTTATAGTCTTTAAGTTGTTTACGTCGCACATAACAACGCCAAACTCCCAGGAAGACGGATTTTTTCTTATTTTTTTATCAATAATCTGAGACTGTTCAGTAAATGCATTCTTGTTTTTAATACCAGTTAATTCATCACGTCGTGCCATTCGTTCTGCAGACATAAGGTGATGTTTCTGTTCGGCTTTTTCCTGAACTTCGTTTTCTATGTTTACAATACAGCTCAGAATGTGCTTTTTATCTTCGCATATTATGATGACGTGTCTAGTGTGTATTATTTTGTCGTTAAGAACCAGACGAATGGGAACAGAATAAGGTGTTCCGTTTGAAATTAATTCCTGCAGTTTTTTCTTGTCATAAATGCTTATGATTTTTTTCAAATCATTTGGATGTACATATTTGCGGGCAGTTGTTCTTGCAAATTTAATGAATCTGTTTCCGGATTTTTGATGAGGAATGTCCTTAAAAAGCCTGGAGGGCAGAAACTCCATGAACAATTCGGATTCGACATCAATATAATACATGCAGTCATAGTAGTCGGATAAAGCTATTGATATCTGATAAAAGCCTGTAACATCAATATCCATATTCTCTCCTATTTTTAAGTATAGCATAGAATTTTGTAAAACAAAATTTTTTTTACAGAAAGGTGTTCAATAATTAAAAATCCTGCTTCAATTGAATATAAAGGCTGAATTCGCTAGAATTAGGACAGAGTAGAAAAATTAATTAATAGAGGAAATATAATGGAAAAGACTATTGCTTTGATTCCTGGAGACGGAATCGGTCCTGATGTAGTTGCAGAAGCAGTTAATGTTCTTGACGCTGTTGCAAAAAAATTCGGTCACAAGTGGAATTACACTAACGTTTTGGCCGGTGGTTGTGCTATTGATAAGTTTGGACACCCACTCCCACAGGAACAGCTTGATATTTGTCTTAAATCTGATGCAGCTTTGCTTGGTGCTGTAGGTGGTCCTAAGTGGGATAACCTTCCATCAGAAATCCGCCCAGAAAAAGCTTTGCTTGGTATGCGCGGTGGCATGAAGGTATTTGCTAACCTTCGTCCAGCTGTAATGTGGAAGCAGCTTAAAGATGCATGTCCACTTAAAGACGAAATCGTAGGCGATGGTCTTGATATTCTTATCGTTCGTGAACTTACTGGTGGTATCTACTTTGGTGAACGCGGAACAAGCGAAGACCAGAATACTGCATGGGATACAGAAAAATACACTCGCCCAGAAATTGAACGCATCGTTCGCATGGGATTTGAATATGCTATGAAACGCCAGAAGAGACTCTGCGTTGTAGATAAGGCTAACATCCTTAACTCTTCACAGCTCTGGCGCCGTGTTGCAGAAGACGTAAAGAAGGACTACCCAGAAGTAACTCTTTCTTACCTTTACATCGACAACGCTTCTATGCAGCTTGTTCGTAACCCACGCCAGTTTGACGTTATTGCTACAAGCAACATGTTTGGTGATATCCTTTCTGACGAAGCAAGCCAGATTACCGGTTCTATTGGTATGCTCGCTTCTGCTTCTTTGGGAGACGGAAAAGGTCCTGGACTTTATGAACCAATCCACGGTTCTGCTCCTGATATTGCAGGTAAAGATTTGGCTAACCCATTGGCTACAATTCTTTCTGCTGCTATGCTTTTGCGCTACAGCTTCGGTCTCGAAACAGAAGCTAAGGCTGTTGAAAAGGCTGTGAACGATGTTCTTGACGCTGGATGGCGCACAGGTGATATCGCAGGAAGCCACATTGAAGAAGTTAAAGCAAACGGTAAGCTCGTTGGTACAAAGAAAATGGGTCAGCTCGTTGTTGAATACTTGAATAAGTAATACAGTCAGTTCTGTCTGTTTTAATGCCGGTTGCATTGTGCTTCCGGCATTTTTTTTGAGAGTGGAACTTTTTTGTATCACGTAAGGCATATTGCAATCAGACTGTCATTTAGGTTAGTATTTTTTTATGAGACACTTTATTTGCCTGCTTATGTTTTTTTTATTTTCTTACTGCGCATTTGCGGAAGGTTCAAAAGTTTCTGAAGTACGCTTTGAAGGCTTAAAAAAGACAAAGGAATCCTATGTTCAGAAACTGCTTGAAAAATATGCGGGCATGGAAGAAGAAAATGTAGATATAAAGGAAATAGAAACTTTATTGCAGGCGCAGGGACTGTTCAGCGAGATAAACGTCTCTCTTTCTTCTGAAGGTGAAGAAACGCCGCACACTGTAATTGTCATAAAGGTAAAGGAAAAGATTACGTTTCTGCCGCTCCCGTTTGCTTCTTATTCAAGTGACGGATTTATGGGCGGCTTTATGCTAATGAATATGAATGCCTTTGGAAAAAAATACACGCTTGTAGGCGGCGGTATTTTCAGCCCTTCCGCACAGACTGGTATGCTGGCATTCGCTAAGCCGGCCGTAGACATGCAGCACCCTGGCTTTTCCTTTTATACTTCGCTCAGCCGCAAGAACCTTGAATTCCTGAATTTTGCCGGCGACACGGTAATGGAAAATAAATATTTCACGGCCGCCGCCGATCTTTCTGTAAGCGAAAAGCTTCTTCCGTTTTTTACATGCAGCATCGGCTCTCATTTTGATATGGCAGATGTCCTGGAAACTGATGAGTATCCTGTTTTATATCAGTGGGCGGGAACAATGTCGTTTTCCCTGCAGAATGTTAACTGGAACGGCTGGTATCTTATTTCTCAATCTGCCAGTCTTAAGGGAGAATTAGGCTGGTCGTCGGAAGACAGGCTTATCGGTGGCGGTTCGTTCAAAGGTGAACTTCAGGTGCCTTTTGTCCCTAGGGTAAGGGGAATTCTTTCCGGTGCAGGCGCATTTACTTACAATCAGAATGAGGTATTCAGGCTTTCTAAAAGTTCAGGAGCTTCTGCCATCCTTGATTCAAAATTCAGGACAGATTTCATAGCGGGAATCGGTTTTACAGTCGAAGCTGCCTTGTTAAAGCGTAAATTCGGAACTGTTTCTGTCTACGGCTCTTATGAATACGTTATTGTGCATGATTTTGACGATACCTTTAAGTCTTCAAATGGTCCGGGCTTTGGCGGAAAGCTTTATCTTCAGCAGGTGGCTTTCCCGGCTGTTGTAATGGGAGCAGCATATAACATCAAAAGAAATAAGTGGCAGTATGTAATTTCTGTTGGAGTTAATTTCTGATAAATAAGTCTTTTTCCTTGCGAACAAAGCAAATTCGAATTAAAATATATTGTATGGATGAGTCAATTTCAAAGAAAAACGGTCTCGTGTATTCTGATGAAGAAAAATGCGTTGTCGGCATAGACAGTGCATCATCTGAATTTACCGGAACTGTTCCTTACGGACCAAAGCGAATAGAAGAGGAAGCATTCTCCTGCAGCTCTTTAAAGAATATTGTATTGCCGGAATCAGTTGAATCTGTGGGCGCAAATCTCTTTTGTAATTCAACGGAGCTGGAATCAGTATGTCTTCCTGCAAACTTAAGGGAACTTTCTCCTTTTATGTTCTGCGGCTGTAAGGCTCTTTTAAAGGTTGAAATGCCTGTAGAAGTAGAAGATTTTACTGAAGGTCTCTTTGCTGAATGTTCAAGCCTTAAGGAAATTCCGTTCTGTAACGGTGTAAAGACTCTTCCGGAGGGCGTTTTTGACGGATGTACTTCTGTAACGACAATGGTTATTCCGGACAGCGTTACAAAAATATGCAGCAATGCAATTGTAGGCTGTACAAGTCTAACGACGATAGTTCTTCCAAAAGAACTTGTTGAACTTGAAGATAACTGGATGAAAGACTGTCCGAATGTTAAGCACATCAGGATAAGCGAAGATAATCCGAATTTCAAAACTGACGAAGAATGTCAGGTTCTGTACAAGAAAAATTCCGGTGGAATTGATACAGTCCTTATGAGAATCGAAAACAAGGATGAAAGTTCAATTCCTTCGTTAAAAGAGGATATTGAAGAAACTCCGTCTATCATCTCTTATGATGAATCAGAGGATGAAGTTACTGAAGATACAGAAATCATTTTAAGTGATGATGAAAAAATTGAATCGTCTGCAGATAATGAATCAGATCAGACTGATAATGATATGCAAAAAGTTTCTGGGGGGGCTGAAATGACAACAACAGATTCTACTGAAAAATCAATGGAAGATAAACTTGCCGAAATTCTTGGTCAGAACAAGATGTATGATGAAGGCAATTTCTCTATTATGGATATTCCTGAGGCAACAGAAGAAGAAATTGAAAATTCAAAACTCGAAAGCAGGGGAGAGGAAGAGTATACTCATACTCCTGTAATCCAGATTGAAGTTCCTGTTGAACGCGAAGGTTCAATGGAAGACCGCCTTAAGGAAATCATGGGGCAGGAAGAAAATGCAGAAGGATTTTCTATTTTTGATATTCCTGTTGCATCTGATGCAGAACTTGAAGCAAATAAGATTATGGCAGGAGAAGATGCTGAATTGGTAGAAGCTGATCCTGAAACTACGGATGATGAAGCTGAATCTGTTCCTGCTCCTGTTGCTCCAGAGCCGTCTGGTGACAAGATGTTCATGCAGAACCTTATGTTTGAAACAACAAAGGTTGTTCAGCAGAATACAGGAATTGAACGCGATTCACAGCGTATTCTTTTTGTATTTGCCGAAAACGTTGTTGAAACAGAAATCGGTTCAAAATTCTCTAAGCGCCTTGAACGCTGCTGCCAGAAGCTTGCAAAAATCCATGGCTTTACCGCAATTTACTTCCTGCATGAAGTACGCCTTGATACTGACAAATTTATTGCTCAGTTTGAAGAGTTCATGAAGGACAAGGATATTGTAATAGCCTGCGAAGGCGGAAATCTTCTTGATATTTCTGACCGAACAAAGATTCTTGCCGGAAAGGTTGGAATCTCGCTTACAAAAGAAAGCATAGAAAACGAAATCAGTCAGGCTGCAGATCCGTCTGTTCCGTGCCTGAAGCTTCTTATTCAGGACAATCTGGCTGACTAGCTGCTCAAGCTCCGGAAAATTAAAAGTTTCGGGGCTTTTTTTTTACTGCTTCAAAACAGTTCTTTTTTTGTAGCCTGTCAGTCTCTTATTTGACAGTTAAAGGAATCTTTTGTAAAATTAAAGTCTCATTGTTTTTTGCCGGGTGGGGAAAATGGCATTTGTAAAAAATCTTTTTGATCAGAATTTTATTCAGTATGCAAGTTATGTAATCAGGGATCGTGCAATCCCGGAAATTATTGACGGTTTTAAGCCTGTTCAGCGTCGTATTATTCATACGCTCATCAGAAATGATGACGGACGCTTTTCTAAAGTTGCAAACGTTGTCGGTAAGGTAATGGCTTATCATCCTCATGGTGATGCTTCAATTTATACTGCTCTTGTAAATCTTGCAAATAAAGAAATTTTTATAGACAAGCAGGGAAACTTCGGTAACCTGTACACTGGCGACAGTGCGGCCGCTCCCCGATACATTGAATGTCGCCTTCGTCCTATAACAAGGGATATCCTTAATACTAATCCTGCCATTACAGATTATGTAGACACATATGACGGACGCGACAAGGAACCTGTTGCCTTTAAGGCTAAGCTTCCGCTGGTACTTATAATGGGTGCAGAAGGAATTGCTGTCGGCATGAGTACTCAGATTATGAGTCATAACATTTTGGAAGTTATTCAGGCAGAAAAAGCGTGTCTACGCGGCGAAAAATTTCAGCTTTATCCTGATTTTCAGACAGGCGGTCTTATAGACTGTTCTGAATACAAGGACGGACTTGGAAAGCTCATTACCCGCGCAAAAATGGATACCAGCGACGAAAAGAAAATCGTAATTACGGAGCTTCCTTACGGTTCAACTTCAGAAAGCCTTATGGATTCGATTGAAAAGGCTGCCAGAAACGGCAAAGTAAAAATTGCTTCCATAAATGATTACACTGCAAAGGAAGTTAATATCGAAATCAAGCTACCGCGCGGTGTCTACGTAAAGGACGTTGTAGATGCGCTGTATGCATTTACGGACTGCGAAAAAACAGTCTACTGTAATCTTCTGGTAATCAAAGATAACATGCCGGTTCAGATGACCTGTACAGAGGTAATCCGCTATCATGCAAAGCAGCTTACACAGATTCTTCATGATGAACTTGAGCTTGAAAGAGCTGAACTTATGGAAAAGCTTCATCTCAGGACTCTGGAACGCATTTTTGTTGAAGAAAGAATCTATAAATCAATTGAAGAGATGAAGACAGAAGCCGCTGTAAACAAGGCTGTAAAAGACGGATTTGAGCCGTTCAGCGCAGAACTGATTCGTCCTATAACAGACGATGATGTTGAACATCTTTTGAAAATTCCTATCCGCCGCATTTCGCTTTATGATATGAACAAGAACCGCAAGGAAGTTCAGGCCATAAATGCCCGCCTTAAGGAAATTGCACGGCTTTTGAAACATATTGTAGATTACGCAATCAGCTATCTGACTGGAATTGAGCAGAAACTCGATCCTGAAGTATGCGCAAGAAAGACAACACTTACAAATATTAAGACTGTAGACGTAAAATCTGTAGTTAAGAGAAATACACCTCTGCGTTATAACGAAAAAGACGGAAATCTTGGTACACAGGTTTCCGGCGGTGTAGAAATCATGAAGATTACTCCGTTTGACCGCATTCTTTACGTCCGAAAGAGCGGTATTTATTCGATTACAGAAGCTCCTGGAAAGGTCTTTGTTGGTCCGGAACTGCGCTACTGTGGTTTTGCTGACAAGGATTCGCTTTCAAAGGTTCTTTTTACAATCATTTACCGCGATCCAGAAACAAAATATGTTTATGTAAAGCGCTGTAAGATTGCTGCCTACATCATGAATAGGGATTATTTCTTTGCGCCTGACGGTATGGAAGTCCTTCATGTTGATACGCGAAAGAATTTTACATTCACCCTTAATTACGTTAAAAAGCCTAAACTTAAGGTGCTTTCTGAAAAATTCAAGGCTCAGGACTACATGGAAAAGGGGCTTAAGGCTCAAGGAACCAGGGTTGCTTCAAAAGAAGTTGAATCTGTTGCAGTAGAAGCATCAAAAGCTGCAAAAGAATAAGACAGAATAAGATGAATATCCTTAAAGAGCACACAGAAACAGAACTCATTGTAAAGGGCTCCAGATTTTTGAGCGAAATTTTTCCCTGCTCTGAACAGGCTGAAGCAAGAAATATTATAAAAAATCAAAAGGCCAGATATGCAGATTCTACGCATGTCGTTCATGCTTTTGTGCTCGGGCTGAGTGGAGAAATCCTTGGAATGAGCGATGACGGCGAGCCGGGCGGAACAGCAGGGCGTCCAGCACTTGATGTGCTTAAGGGGCATGGCTGTACAAATACTGTTCTTACAATTACCCGCTGGTTTGGCGGAACTCTCCTTGGAACTGGAGGTCTTGTAAAGGCGTATGGTGACTGTGCAAAGCAGGTTTTGGCTGACGCTGATGGAAAAGGGCTTTTTGTGCCTTATGTAGAAAGAAAAGAATTTAAATTTGAATGCGATTATACGTTGTATCAGTCTGTAAAGAGGTTTCTGGAAACACTGGATGTAGAAGGTCTTTCTGAAACCTTTGAATCTCTTGTTTCTGTAAGCGGGAAAATTGCTTGCACGGAGTATACAGTTCTTTCTGCACGGCTTAAGGACATGAGTAACGGCAGAATCGTTCTTCTGTAGGACATGTTCCTGATCCGTGCTTATTGTATGCCTAGTGCGTATGTGTAAGCATTGCAATGTCCGGGACCTGTGTTTTTGTTTCCCGCTTAAAAAGATACTTTAACGGATGAATGTCAAATGCGTTCAACGCCCATCCGCCCACTGCATTAAGGTTTATTACGTTTACGCTTACCGGATGCTGAACAGGCATTATTACAGCTTCATCAAGCAGAATCTGTTCGGCTTTTGAAAGCAGTTCAGAATGCGTAGAATCTGTGTAAAGCGCAGACTGGTCAAGCAGGCTGTCATATTCCGGGTTAGCCCAGTTGGAAACATTCATTGTTGAGCCGCCGCGGAAAAGTTCCAGGAATGCAAGAGGGTCTGCAAAGTCGCCTATCCAGGTGTAGGTAAAAAGATCTGCATCGATTGTTCCTATGCTGGAAAGGTATTCAATGTCCGGAACCTTTATTATTTCAAGATCAACGCCGATTTCTTTCCATGCGGACTGTAAGAGTTCAGCTTTTTTTATCATGTATTCTGCGTCCGGGACGGCAAATTTAATTGCAAGACGCTCATCCTTGTTTATGCCCAGCGATTTTTTTGCGTCGGAAAGCAGCAGTTCTGCTTCATTTTTGTCTGTGTACAGGTAGCCCTGCGGAACAGGATAGCCGGCAAGCGGATAAACAAGTGTTGTCGCCTGAACATATGAGTTTTCGCGGATTTGTTCCCATGGAACGGCTTCCAGAATTGCGGCGCGGAGTTCCTTGTTTTTCCATATGTTGTCTCGTATTCTGAAAAAGAAATACTGGGTCGCGAATTCTGCGCAGAGTTGAACGGAGTCCTTTATAAGAAGGCTGTCGTTCTTAAAAGAGGCAGAAAGCCAGTCTGCACTTCCTGTATTGTATGCAAAGGTGTTTTCTTCGTCGTCACTTGAAAGAATTACAGTAATCTGATTCAAAGGAACCTTTTCTTTGTCGTAATAATTTTCGTTTTTAGAAAGAATCAGTCTGTCCGGCAAAACCTGTGAAATTACAAACGGACCGGAAAAAGAGGCCTGTTCTGCATCTACTATAGAAAAAGCAGCCATGCACAGAAGTTTTGGAAGGTATGAAGCAGGGGAAACAAGGTGAACGGATACTGTATGTTCATCAACTGCGGTAAGCCCTACAGATTCTGGACTTGATTTTCCGTTTCTGAAATCTGCGGCACCTTCTACAATATCAAAAAGAGACGAAAAACTTGCATTCTTATTTGAAAGAAGCATGAGCCAGGAGCGGATGACGTCTTCTGATGTAACAGGGGAGCCGTTGCTGAATTTTACGTCGTCACGCAGAATGAAAGTCCATCTTTTTTTGTCGCGCGAAAGTCTGTAAGATTTTGCAATTGCCGGAACAGGATCTAGAGTAATGGGATCGTATGTAAAAAGTCCTTCGTAAAGGCCAGTTAAAAGCTGGGCTTCTGCACTGTAGGATGCAGTATGTGGGTTCAAATCATAGTTGTGGCTGCTTACTATGATTGTAAAGTTGTCCTGCAGTTCGGGGTTAAATCCACTTTCAAGGGCGTTTAAAAATCCGCAGCTTATAAAAAGAAGTAATGCAAGGGTTTTCTGCATCATTTTATTTTTTTTAGTGCACATTGTTTATTCCAAGTTTTTTCATCTGTTCCTGTTCTTCAATGTATGAACAGTATTCAGAGCGTTTTTGAACGGCTTTTACAATAATATTTTTGATTGTAATAAGATCCATCTTGAGACCTTTAATTTTTCCCCTTTCAGAAGCTGGTACGTTCTGCTTGAAATATTCATCTGCCGCATCAAGAAGGGTTAGGATTTCCTGGTTTTCCATGATGTTCTTGTTTGTGAACTCAAGGATTGCATTTTCTTCAAAAGTCTTTACTTTATGGAATTCCGTACTGCCCTTGTTTGTAAGGGGAGTGTAAAATCTTGACTTTCGGATTATATTTCCGATGAAAACCCTTATGTTTACGGAGCGGGAACTTTTTGTGCCTTTTTTGGGATCAACAATGATGAAGGTGTAGTTAAGATCTGGTTCCTTCATATTGAATATTTTGCGGAAAAAGCGTTTGATTCGCGCTGCAATATTATTTTTTGAACCTTCAAGAATGTTTACGTTGTTATTCAGTTTTTCTGCAACCTGTTCGTATATTTCGTTCAGGTTTGTGAGTGTATGGAATGAATCAAGAATCATTTCTTTTGTATCAACTGTTGAAACTTTTTCTTTTACAACCTTACGTGAAACCTGAAGTTTTGTCAGAACAAGCTGCTGTCGTGCCTGACTGTCGCTTCCCTGATCTTCTTCTACAATTTCATTTATAAGTTCGCTGTAATAAGGACTTTTTCCCATAACTTGCGGGAAAAGACGCTTTATTTCTGCAATCTGATTAGAAGTAGACGAGAATGCTTTTTCCTTGTCAAAACTAGGATGATTATAAAAATTGATTCTTATCTGAAGTTTGTATGATTCCCTCTGAAAATCAGTTAAATCCTTTAAAATGCTGGAAATTTCAGTTACGGCCTGGCTGCTCTTGGTAATTGCATCTGTAAGCATACTGAGCTGCATCTGAGTATTATTTGTTCTTGCTTCCTGAATCAATGCTGCAAGGCCACGGGTGTTTGTCTTTGAGTTGTTCAGGGTAAGATTAGACCACTGGAATGAATTGTTAAGGTCGTTTAGACGCTTGATTTTCTGAATGTCAAGATATTCTGTTGAAAATTTTACATAAGTACAGATAAAGTCGAGCATGCTTTCATATTCAGAAAAACGCGAACCGATAGCCATGGAACGTTCGTTTTCACTGAACGGACTTTCATCCGGAGCAACGATTTCTGAAATTTTGCGTTCTGATTTATACGGATCAGGAGAAATAAGTGCCCGTTTTACCAGTACATCATAAAGGTTTCGCACGCAGGTATGAAGCAGATGGTAATTTTCACTGAGCTTACAAAGCTGTTCCTGATTGAACCAATCGGACTTTTCCTTGATAGCGGATTTAAGTTGTTCTGTAAAATCTAAATTTTCACCCATATCATATCTATCGGCAGAAAATCAGGAAAAAAACAGTTTAAAACTGAATTTTTGCACCTAGGCTGAAAATGCTGTGGTTAAATCCGTCACCGGAAAAAAGATGTCCGCACGGAAGATAGAACCTGAATTCTGGACCGAAACTGAGCTTTTTAGAAAAATTAAAAAGATATGCGGTCTGGGTTGTAAGGTAGATGAAACGGCCGTTTTTCCAGAAGCTCCAGCGGATTTCGCCGGTGTCGCTGTCTGCCGAGCCTGTATAGCCGGAATCGGAGCCTGTAACCCCGTGCGATAATACTGTAACAGTAAAATCAAATGCAGGTCCAAGTCCAAACTCAAACGAATGCCTGTCTTTCAGTGTAAACCTGTAAACTGCCGGAAGATCCAGAAGAAAGTGAAAGACGGTTGCAGTTCTGTTTTCTATTTCTGCAGGATAAGCTTCTCCGTCGTACCACAGGTAGTAGTTTGCAAAAAAAGAAAGCCGAGGCTGGAATGTAACTGGTTTGTTTCCGAAAAACATTGCTCCAAACGAAACTGGATATACAACCGGGGAAACTGCGCTGTTTTCGCCGCTGTCTGTATTCAGGATAAGAGAAGGCTCAAAGGTTAAGTAGAAGTTTACGGAAAATTCCTTTTTAGGGACGTCTGTATTTTCTGAAGTCGCGCCGGTGTCTGTGACAGTTTCAGAGACGGTTCCGTCAGTGGTTTCTGGAACGGCTGATTCCGTGCAGAATAGTTTAGAGAAAATCGAAAGTGTAATAATGAATGCGTACAGCTTTTTTTTCATTTTTTATAAAGAATCTCGTTCAGGTCAGCGCTTAAAAATCCGCTTCGCTGTGTTTTATAGAATGATGTTTCTTCCCAAGAAGAATATAGCATTGTACCGGAAATTACAAAATCCCCATATGTAAATTTTTCAGGAAGTTTTGGAAGCCTTATACCTAAAGGTTTTCCGCCGTTTAAAATATTTTTATTGTACATCGCTCCCTGAAGGTAAAGCGTTCCGTCGCTAAAAAGGCATGCAGCCCAGGTGTCAGAAATAAGTGCTTTTGCGCTAAGAATTTCTGAGTCAGCCCGGCCGTTTACTCGCGAAAAAGTTCTTGGGCTGTGACCGAAAGCATTTGTTACGGAGACTGTAAAATTTACACGCTCTGGAATGCTTTCAAGAAGTTTTTTAAGACGTTCCGGAGCTTCTGAATAATCCCTGAATTTTCTTGCATTCCTAAATGAATCTGTGTCGGCAGAAGAAATATGAAGCATTTTTTCTGCATTGTACGGCGTTATAAGGTTTATGTTTTCCTTTGTCTGAAAAGTCAGATAGGAAAAATCAATTTTTTCTGCAGTGGAGTTTTTTATTGAGCAGGTCCAGTACTGTCCGTCAAATACAAAATCGTTTATTTCGGCAGATTCTTCAAGTCCCAGGTTTTCTACATTGATTACAGGGTAGATAAGTTTCTGCTCCGGGTCAAACTGAACCAAAAACGGATGCTTCAGCTGAACGGCAGATTTTGTTTCATTAAAGAAGGTTGATTTATATACGGAAAAGAAAGGTGTTTTCTGTGCAAAGACAAGGTTTCCGGCTGTTCTTCCGCCAAAAATTTCTTTATCCGTGCATAAATATATCCGGTCGCTTTCAAAAACAAGGATTCCTGATCTGTTTACGGTTGCGTATGCTTTAGGAATTCCTTCGTTCTGATCGGCTTCTATTGCCACCGAAGAAATGCGTACGGCTTCTGTCCACGGTTTTGCAATAGAGGTAGGAACATTCTGGATTTTATCGGTTTTATGGTATTCGCCGTCGGAAAAATAATACCAGTTATGGCTTGTCTTTAATATTTGAGGTGCTTCTGTAACGGGAAGGTTATTTTTATTCCGGCATGAACTTAAAACAATTGCGGAACATAGGCATAAGAGCATTCTTGAGATTATTTTTTCTGAGTTGCAGCGGTTTGTAAATTTCATTGAAAATTCAATCATAGTGAATGTATCGGCAGTTCCAGAACTGTTAGTGAGAGAATTTCTTTTTCTGAAAATTCCGCTATTACAAGGCTTTCTGATTCTTCTATATTTAGAAGCGGACATGGAGCTGATTTTTTAATCGTCATAAGTTCGTTTATTGACGAAGCATGATTCTGCGGAACGTAAGGATGAATGTAAATTCCGTCCTTAACAGCCTTGAATTCCTGAAGGGAAAGACAGGCACAATTTTTCTGATTAAGAAGAGAAGTTGAAAACTTCCGGGTTATTATTGATTTCAGAATTGCTTCTTGATCAAGATACCACGGATTGTAAAAAATCTCGCTGGAATTCTTTTTTAACTCCATGGTTTCCATAAATTTCACCCAATTGAATTTTTGGCAGTCAGAAGATATTCCAGTCTGGCTTGCGCAGGTAGAGTAGAGCTTTATAAGGGTATCCGCTGCAAATCCTCCCTGCCACGTAATGCCGGCGTAGTACGGAAAGACCGTACCGCACGGCTTAAATTTAAAACCGTTTGCAGCGGCCGGTTCAGCCGTAACGGCAACCGGTAAACCACGCCACGGCTCAATCTGAACATGTGTTGAATCTGCCGGCACAGAATAAATCCTGAAACAGCTGCCGTAATGGACCGTAATGTTCCAGCCTGTAATAGGCGGATAGCTTTCTTCAAGTGCGTCCTGCGGGGGCCATGCCGGAAGCTCTAAAAATACACCGGAACCTCCGTTTTCACGGAAGATCCCAGTGCATGAGGAAAGTAATAGAAAAAGGCATGAAAGAAACACCGTAACTCTCATGCCTTATATATCGCGTTTTATGTGCAGAAAATGCATTTCCTGAAAAAAAATTATCTGTGTTTTTTTATTTCTTCCTGACAGAGCTGGTCGCAGATTTCATTATACTGAATTCCGGCGTGTCCTTTTACCCAGTTCCAGCTAACGTTAAGGGAAGCATTAAGTGCGTCAAGCTGAACCCACAGATCCTGATTTTTTACAGGCTTTTTATCTGTCGTGCGCCAGCCTTTTGCCTTCCAGCCTTTTATCCAGACTGTAATGCCGTTCTTTACGTACTGGCTGTCTATGTTAAGTGTTACAGGGCGTTCAGAAAAGCCTGGTGTATTTTTTATGATGGACAAAGCCTGGATTGCGGCGGTAAGTTCCATTCTGTTGTTTGTAGTTTCATGTTCTCCGCCGGAAAGCTGTCTTGCCTGACCATCAGCAATTACTACAACGCCCCAGCCGCCCGGACCGGGATTGCCGGAACAGCCACCGTCTGTATAAATTACAATTTCGTTCATCAATAGGACTCCGTTAAGGCTTTTTGGCTTTTGCCGATGTTCTAGATTCCGTAAGGATTCAGAAGCAATCGGCAAATCCTTTACATGAAATATGTTTTAATAGGCGGGAAGCCGTTGAATTCTACTGATGCATAGGTTGAAGTGTAGGCTCCTGTAGAAAGCCAATACAGGCGGTCTCCCTGCTTAAGGGAAATAGGCAGCTTGTACTTTGTTGTTTCGTACATTACGTCCATGCTGTCGCAGGTTGGACCGGCAATGATTACTTCGCCTTCTTTATCTCCGTCCTTTGTAGTAATTATAGGATACTTAATGCATTCGTCCATTGTTTCTACAAGGCCGTTAAATTTTCCAGCATCAATATAAACCCATCTTGTAAGGGCTGTGTTGTTTTTTCTGGAAGCAAGGATTACTTCGCTTGTAAGGATTCCGCTGTCGCCTACAAGGGAACGTCCCGGTTCAAGAATAATTTCTGGCAGATCATCGCCAAAATCTTCTGTAAGAAAGCGTGTAATTTCCGAAGCGTATACACTCAGTTCGTTTGTAGGATCAACATAGCTTGCTGGGAAACCTCCGCCCATATCAATCATCTGAAGGCGGATTCCTTCTTCTTCTTCAAGCGAGTTGAAAAGATACTTTACTTTTGCAATGGCATCGTTCCAGGCACCAATATCCCTCTGCTGGCTTCCAACATGGAAAGAAACTCCCCAAGGAGTGAGCCCGAGCTGCTTTGCCAGAACTAAAAGATCATATGCCATATCAGGATGACAGCCGAATTTGCGGCTCAAAGGCCAGTCAGCTGTATCAGAGTTTTCTACAAGAATGCGTACATATACGCGTGAACCCGGTGCGTTTTCTGCAATAGATTTAAGGTCATCCTTGCTGTCTGTTGCAAACATGCGGACACCTTTTTCGTAGAAATACTTTATGTCTGCGGATTTCTTTATTGTGTTTCCGTAAGAAAGTCTTGCCGGGTCATCTACAAATCTTAAGATTTTATCAAGTTCGTAGCGGCTTGCAATATCAAAGTTAGAACCCATGTCTGAAAGCATTTTAAGGACAGGTTCTCCAGGATTAGCCTTTATTGCATAGAAGATTTTTGCGTATGGAAAAGAATCCTTTAATTTTACATAGTTAAATTTGATTGTATTCAAATTTATAACGATGTTCGGAGTAGGCAGATCCTTCGAAAAATCCAGAAAGCGCGACCATTCCCTGTCGCTTACATAATCACTTCGATTATACATGGCATTCCCACTGATAGTTATTTTTCGCTGATTAAAGGCTCAGTATGAAAGTGTTTTCAACGATAAATCGAATAATAGTAAAAAACAGGGATTAGGGAAATATTTTTTTTGAAATTTTTTGAAATTTCTAGGTTTTTAGGTACATTTCCTGTTTTTATTTGTATGGTATTTTATTCAGGAATCGAGTTTGATTATTCTTCTTGAAGAAATCCGATTTTAAATCCATAATAGATGAATATGAATGGAACGGTTCTAGCTGGAACAAACAATATTTTTGAAGTTGAATGCTCTGACGGTATAATCAGAAACTGCTCTATAAAGGGAAAGGTTCTTAAGTCAGATACAGAATATTATAATCCTCTTGCTCCTGGTGACGTAGTAGAAATAGAAGTCGATCAGATGGACGATAATAAGGGGCAGGTTTTAAGTCTTGTTCCAAGAAAAAATCAATTTGTCCGCTGGAACGTAAAGGGACGCTGCCCTCAGCTTCTTGCCGCAAACGTTGACTACATGATTCTTGTTACTACACCGGATGAACCTCCGTTTAGGCCCCGCTTTATTGACCGCGAACTTGCTCAGGCAGAAATGCTTGGGCTTACTCCTGTCATTGTGTGCAACAAGTATGACCTTATAGACGACAAGCCGGATGTAGAAGAATACCTTAAAATCTGGGAAGACCTTGGATATAGGGTAATGCGCGTTTCTGCAAAGACTGGAGAAGGTATTTCTGAATTCATAGAACTTATCCGAGACAGGTTGAGCGCGTTTGTAGGTCAGTCCGGGGTTGGAAAGAGCAGTCTTGTAAACGTTCTTGATGATTCGTGCGTTTTAAAGACGGGAAGCCTTTCTAAAAAATACGGACGCGGAAGCCATACAACAACAAAGGGAACGCTGAACAGGCTTCAGCTTAATACTGCCTATACCGGCGGAATTCATGGAGAAATTGCTTCCATTATAGATACACCTGGAATCCGCCGCTTTATGCTCCACGGAATAGAAGCGGATGACCTTCATCTGTATTTCAGGGATATAAAGCCTTTTGTCGGAAAGTGTAAATTCGGTATGAACTGTACGCATACAAGTGAGCCGGGCTGTGCAGTAAAGCAGGCTGTAGAAGACGGACTCATTCACGAAAAGCGCTATGATAGCTGGATGCGCATCCGCGATCAGATTAAAACCGGCTCATGGCTGGACTAGCGTTTTATATTGATGCTTCATGGATAAAAAGACATTAACAGAATTAGACTATTACAGAATCAGGGATATGGTGGCTTCGCACTGTCTTGCAGAGGAGTCCAGTTTCATCATGTCCAGAATGGAACCTCTTGCAGATGCAGAAGAAATAGAAAAGAACAAAAAATTGAGCATTGAATGGTTCCGCTTTATCAGCACTACAAGGTCACCGGCATTAAAGGGCTGGAATCCTGTCTATCCCGTGTTTAAAATTATTTCTACAGAAGGTTCAACCCTTACCCTTGAACAGACAAAGGATCTGGGACTTTTCTGTAACTGCGTGTATAATGTACGCTCTTCAATAGAAAATAACAGTCGTGAACTTTCTCTTGATTCTCTTGATTCGCTTGTAAAAACTCTTCCTGATTTAGGGCCGGTAAGTTCTGCTATTTTCAGGATAATTACCTCGGACGGCGAATTACGCGATCTTCCGCAGATTTCTGCAATCCGCTCAAAAATTGCTTCCCTGAACGCAAAGATAAAGGGAATAATGCAGGGCTTCACAGGCAGTTCCCGCTATGCAGATGTGCTTGAATCAACTGTTCCTGTTTTGCGTGGCGGCCGTCAGGTTCTTGCCGTAAAGTCAAACAGGCGCAGCGCAGTGCCTGGCATTATTCACGAAATGAGTCAGAGCGGTCAGACTGTATACATTGAGCCGGACGAGGCCGTAAAGTGTTCAAATGACCTTGTTGAAGCAGAATTTGAACTTTCTGCTGAAATCCGTAAGATTCTTACAGAACTTGCAGATAAAATCCGTCCTTACAATGATGACTTAAAGACTGCCTTAAAAATAATGGAAAAGCTGGATATTACTCATGCCGCAGCCCGATGGGGTAAAGATATAAATGGAGTATATGCGGCTCCGTGCAGGGAAAATGAACCTCTTCAACTTTTGAAGGCCCGCCATCCGCTCTTGGGAGAAAAGGCTGTTCCTGTAGATGTGCGTTTTATGCCGGGAAAAAGAATTCTTATCATTACAGGGCCAAATACCGGCGGTAAAACGGTTACCCTTAAAACAATCGCACTTTTTGCAATGCTCAATCAGACAGGATTTCCGGTTCCTGCCGCAGAAGGAACGCGCCTTCCTATGTTTAAAGGTGTATATGCGGATATTGGGGACGAGCAGAGCATGGACGAAAGCCTTTCTACATTCAGCGGGCACATGAAAAATATTGCAAAAGCCGTCCGCTATGTAAACGAAGATTCGCTTGTACTTCTGGATGAGCTTGGAAGCGGAACTGATCCGCAGGAGGGTGCAGCAATTTCAATGGCGGTTCTGGACAGGCTCATAGAAAAGCGTGCCTGGGTTTTAATAACAACTCATCAGGGTGTAATAAAAAATTACGGCTACACTCATCCAGAATGCATAAATGCCAGTGTTGAATTCAATTCTAACACCCTCAGTCCGACTTATAATCTTCTTATGGGAATCCCGGGAGAAAGCCATGCGCTTGATATTGCTAAGCGTTCGGGGCTTCCAAAGGATATTGTAGAAAAGGCGCGTGAATATATTGTTTCAGAAAAGACAGATGTTTCTGCCCTTATTAAGGGTCTTACAAAAAAACATGCCGAAATTGATGAAATGGCTTCTTCTTTTAATTTACGTCAGGCAGAACTTGAAGAACATATCCTAAGGAACGAAGAAAAGACTCTTGAACTCAGAAAGAAAGAACTTGAATTAAAGGAAGGATTCCAGAAGGAAAGTCAGGAATTTCTTGCAGAAAGCCGCAGGAAGCTTGAAAATCTTGTGCGCATGATAAAGGAAGGCGAAATTACAAGGGAAAAGACGCTTGGCGTAAAATCCTTTATAAAGGAACTTTCTGAAGATGTAGAAGATGCGGCGGAACGTCTGGAAAATGAAGAAGCAGAACTTGCCCGCCAGATGGAAGCCCTTGCAGAAAAAGTAAAGAACAGGGGCAGCCATAAATCTACAAAGAAAAGGCGTAAGCTTGCGGATGCTCTTGAATCTGCAACAAGCATTTCCTCTGACAGGCAGAATGAAAAATCTGCTGATGGAAAAAAACATGTTCAACTGGAAGTTCTTGAATTTGCAGTCGGAGCAAGCGTAACGGCCGGTAAAAATAAGCAGGAAGGGGTTATTGTAGCCGCAAAGGGAAAAGCTCAGTGGGACGTACAGTTTGGTTCTGTAAGAATGACTGTAAAGCAGAAGGACCTTACTCTTGTTTCTTCTCCAAAAAAACGCACGCCGACCTATACGCTTGATCTTGCCGGGGAATCAAAGGATTCAAAGCCGGCTTATGAATTAAGGCTTTTGGGAATGCATTCCGATGAAGCCGTGCGTGCGCTTGAACGGCAGATAGATCTGTGCATTCTTTCTAACCTTAAGAATTTCAGTGTAATTCACGGAAACGGTAACGGAGTTTTGCGCCAGAGCGTTCAGGATTATCTTTCTAACAGCCCGTCTGTCCTTGACTTTCATTTTGCAAGGCCTGAAGAAGGCGGATTTGGTAAAACTTATGTTACGCTCCGTTAATTCTAGTTTATATTGCAATTCATTCATTAATTAAAAAATAATATTGCATTTTTGGAAACAATGGATTGAAAACCTTTCACTGTCCAAAAATGATGTTTTGTATTATCGTTTAGGTTAAGAGAACTATATTTTTTACTATATATAAGGGGTTTTGTTATGGCAAAAAAATCGGATAACGCTTGTTGCGGAGTTGCACGCGCTCCTCACCGTTCATTGTATTATGCTTCTGGGTACACAGATGAAGAACTTGCTCAGCCAATGGTTGGTATTATCTGTGCAAAGAACGAACTTATTCCAGGGCATATTGAACTTGACCGCATTGCAGAAGCTGTAAAAGCCGGCGTACGCATGGCCGGAGGTACTCCAATTGAATTCCCTGCAATCGGTGTTTGTGACGGTATTGCCATGGGTCACGAAGGAATGAAATATTCCCTTGTAACCCGCGAACTTATTGCAGACAGCGTTGAATGTGTTGCAAAGGCACATCAGTTTGACGCCCTCGTTATGATTCCAAACTGTGATAAAATCGTTCCAGGTATGCTTATGGCAGCTGCCCGCCTTGATCTTCCTACAGTATTTGTTTCTGGTGGTCCAATGATGCCTGGTCACCTTCCTGGAAATGATCCTTCTAACCCGTATTCCGGAAAGAATCTTTCGTTGACAGATATGTTTGAAGCTGTCGGTGGACTTGCAGTAGGTAAAGTTACAGAAGCTCAGCTTAAAGAAATGGAACATTGTGCCTGCCCTGGCTGCGGTGCATGTTCTGGTATGTTCACTGCAAACTCAATGAACTGTCTTACAGAAGTTCTTGGTCTTGGACTTCCTGGAAACGGAACAATTCCAGCTGTAACTGGCGAACGTATTGCGCTGGCTAAACATGCCGGCATGCAGGTTATGGAAATGTACAAGCGCGGAATTACTGCCCGCAGGATGATGACAAAAGAAAACTTTGAAAACGCCCTTGCTGCAGACATGGCACTTGGATGTTCATCTAATACAATGCTTCATGTTCCTGCAATCATGCACGAAGCTGGACTTACTTTGGATTTACACGAAGTAAACGAAATTTCTAACCGCACACCAAATCTCTGTCACCTTGCTCCGGCAGGACACACATTCATGTGTGAATTGAACGATGCTGGAGGTGTACAGGCTGTTCTCGCAGAACTTGCAAAGAAAAACCTTATTCATACAGATTTGATTACTGCTACAGGAAAGACAATTGCAGAAAATATCAAGGGTGTTAAAAACCGCAATCCGGAAATCCTTCGTCCGATTGAAAATCCGTTCAGCGACAACGGCGGTATTGCAATTCTCTTTGGAAACCTTGCTCCAAACGGAACTGTTGTAAAACGCTCTGCATGTGCAAAGGAACTTATGCTCCACACGGGTCCAGCACGCGTTTTCAATGACGAATCGGAAGCTATGGAAGCTGTTCAGAAGGCTCAGATTAAAGCCGGCGATGTTGTAGTTATCCGCTACGAAGGTCCTAAGGGTGGTCCAGGTATGCGCGAAATGCTTGCTGTAACTGCAGCTCTTGCAGGACAGGGACTTGATAAGCAGGTTGCCCTCATTACAGACGGTCGCTTCTCTGGTGCAACTCGTGGTGCTTCTTTGGGACACTGTTCACCAGAAGCTGCAGACGGAGGTCCGATCGCTCTTGTTCAGGAAGGAGACAAAATCACTCTCGACATCAACAACTATAAGATTCACCTTGATGTAAGTGATGAAGAACTTGCCCGTCGCCGCGCCGCATGGAAAGCCCCGGAACCAAAAGTAAAGACAGGCTACCTTGCACGCTACGCTAAGTTGGTATCGTCTGCTGACAAGGGAGCAATTCTAGAATAGGAATAAGATTCTGCGAGTTTTGCGAAAGCAAAACTCGGTAAGTTCGCGGAGCGAACGACCTGATAAAGGTGCAATTCTGGAGTAAAAGCCTGTGCGAGTTTGTGCCATGCACAAACTCGGTAAGCAACCGAAGGTTGCGACCGGATAAGGGTGCAATCTTAGAGTAGTAAATATATAAAGTCTAAAAAAAATACCGGTAGATTTGTGTAATCACCGGTATTTTTTTTTGAACAATTTTTCTAATTAAGAATGCGCTGGCATTTTTTTTACCACGCCAGTTCGCTTTCAAAGCAAATCTTATCTTCCTGTTTCCCGATTACTACTGCTTTTTTTTCTGAGTCGTTAAATGATCCGTAGAGTTTTATGTTTTCGCCAAGGACGGCTTCGTTTACGTAGTTTATTTTAAAGTCCTTGAATTCATGAGCTCTGAAGGCTTCCGGCAGGGAATCTATTACAAATGCGCCGTAGCGGGCGTTATTCATGTGACCGTTTCCGTCAATGTCGCTGTACCAGATTGGGCGTTCTGCAAGAAGGGAAGCATTTTCCGGCAGGGCAATTTTCCCCAGGGCAGGGCAGTTGTGTTCAGTCTTAATGTCTGGAGCTTCTCGCATCGTAAAGTTTTTTATTGGCATGATGCGGCGCTTGTTCAAATCAACTAAAAGCCATGTAGAAATGCCGGAAACAAGCGGTTCCTTTGTTTCTGTGTCAAAGATTTCGTAGGCACGCACAAACTGCAGTGCTTCCGGTTTTTCTTCCCAGGTTTTTATGGTAATTTTTTGGTTTCCGACAGGCATTTTGTGCATTCTAAAAGACTGCCTGCTTACCAGAATCCCGACTCCATTGTCTGTAAGGGCATCATAGCTCATGCAGCGCTGATTAAAATCTTCAACGGCAGCATCGGTTACCATTTTTAAAAGCTCCTGAAGGCTTAGCCGGTGATTTTTATCGCACTGACAGAAATAAACCTGATTCTCGCTGAAAAACTGATAGTTTGTTCGTTCGTTTTCGTGCCACTGTTTGTACTGAGTCATAAACTTACTCTCCGCATTAATTTGATTTATGTAAAATTAAAGTCTTACCGGGACGCCGTCTTTTGCAAGGGCTTCCTTTATTGAATTTACAGTATATTTTCCTGAGTGAACCATTGTTGCAATCAGGGCTGCGTCAGCTTTTCCTTCTGTAAGGACTTTTGTCATGTGCGCAGGAGTTCCGGCTCCTCCGCTTGCAATAACTGGAACAGGAACGGCTTCTGAAATCATCTTTGTTAGTTCAACGTCGTAGCCGTCTTTTGTGCCGTCTGCGTCCATTGAATTCAATACGATTTCGCCTGCTCCAAGGCTGACAGCTTTTTTTGCCCATTCAAGCGCATCCAGACCTGTATCTACGCGTCCGCCATGAATTGTTGTTCCGTATCCGCTTGGCTTTGTTGCGTCCCTGCGTACGTCCATGCCAAGAACAATGCACTGATTACCGAAGATCCTTGCGCCTTCCTTTATAAGGTCAGGATTTTTTACGGCCGGGCTGTTAAGGCTTACTTTTTCTGCACCTGCAAGGATTGTAGAGCGGATATCTTCTATTGTATTAATACCGCCGCCAACAGTAAACGGAATGAAAACCTGGCTAGCAACCTTGGAAATCAATTCAAGGATTGGACCGCGACCGCGTGCAGAGGCAATAATGTCGTAGAATACAAGCTCATCTACTCCCTGACGGTAATATTCAGCAGCCATTTCAACCGGGTCACCTATGTCAACATTGTTAAGAAATTTTACGCCTTTTGTTGTTCTTCCGTCTTTTACATCGAGGCAGACAATTATTCGTTTTTTCAGCATTATAGATCCCCTTTAGCAAAATTTCTTAAAATATGCATGCCTTTTTCGCCTGATTTTTCCGGGTGAAACTGGAATACAGTTATGTTGTCCTTCTCTATGCAGGAGGGAACCTGAATGCCGTAATCTGCGGTTGCCTTGATTACAGAAGTGTCTTCAGGGCAGATAACGTAGGAGTGTACAAAGTAAAAGTCAGAATGTTCTGGAATTCCATTAAAAAGAGAGGAGCCACCATTTCTGTATGTAAGGTCTGACCAGCCCATGTGAGGTGATTTTAAGTTTCCGTCAGAATTTATTCCTGCTTCTTTCCATAAATCAGAAAAATGTCTGATTCTGCCGGGAATAAGTCCAAGACACTGAACGTTTCCTTCGTCTGAATGATCAAAAATAATCTGAGATCCAAGACAGATTCCTGCAAGGCGCTTGCCTGCGGCTGCCCATTCCTTTAGGAAAACGTCAAAACCTGTTTTTTTTAGCTGGTTCATCGCGTATTCTGCGTCTCCAACCCCAGGAAAAATAATTCTGTCGCATTCCGTTAAGTCAGAAGGTTTTTCTGACAGAACAAAAGACTCATCCAGCGCCTTTAAAGCTCTTTCTACGCTGGTAATGTTTCCGGCATTATAATCAACAATTCCAATCATACTTGAAATGATATTGAAATCAGAATGTTGCGACAAGCCTGTTTTGCTTTTATTTATCCATAATCGTAATTTCTACGCGGCGGTTTCTTGCTCTGCCTTCTTCTGTAGAGTTTGAAGCGACCGGTTCTTCTGCGCCTTTACCCTGCGTAAAAATGCATTCCGGTTTTCTAACGTTCAGGAGCGTAAGGAATTCTGCAACTGCTCCGGCTCTGTCCCGGCTTATCTGCTGCTGCATTTTTACAGTTCCACGCCTTGCACAGTGTCCCGTGATTAAAAGGTCGTTTTCAAATGACTTAAGGATTTCTGCAATGTGCCTTAGTTTGATTTTTTCGCTTTCCAGAAGGCGCGACGAATCCGGTTCAAACTGAATATTTTCAATGCTGATTGTAAGGCCTTTTTCGCTTTCCTTTACATCTACGTTTTCAAGTCCAAGTTCTGCAACTGTTTTTGTAATTTTCTTAAGGTTTTCTTCTGTTCCTGCCCTCTGAAAATCCGTTACTTCTGCATGCGCGTTCCCCGTAAAGACAATTACGTCTCCGCTAAAGGTTTCTATCTGAATTTTAAAATCTTCTGTGTAATGGTCAATCTGTCCGCGTTCGTTGTCCCAGTAGACTTTCTGATGTGAATATCCAGTAGTGATTTTTGGGGCGTTCATCACGTTTTCTGCCGGCAGGTTTTTGATTGAAGGAGTGGAAAAAAGCATGTTGTAGTTTATTTCGATAAGGCTGATTGTCCTTTCGTTGCCGTCTGTGTAGTCACCGCGGTAAAGGTAAGTTGCTTCAAATGGAAACTGAAAAGGTTTTTCGATTCCAAAAGTCCGCCGTAAATCGTGTGCTTCATAGCCACGTCCTTTCCATGTGTCTCCTGGCTTTACTTCGTATTCAGGAAAGACCGGAACATCGCGTACTGTAGGCATAAAATATTCGTCAGAGATATCGTACTTACCCGTTTTATCCCTCGTAAAAATGCTTTCGTATTCTTCTCCCCATGTATAGATCCTGTTGTTCCAGGATTTTGAAGAATTTTCGCTTGTCATAAAAACTGCTTCTGCCGTGCCGCTTCCGTTTTCGTCTGTTTCGGTTATTACAGAAGAAATTCTGTTAAGAATTACCGCAGTGTGATTGAACCTTCCGTTCAGATAAACGTCTTCCTGAACTGTTGAAAGAATTCTAGACTGGTCGTTTTTTTTGAATTTGAACTGAAATGCTTTTGCCGGAATGTCGGTTTCCAGTCTTTGTGCAAAAAGAGAACTAAGGCAGAATGAAATTAATAAAGCAAAAAATATTTTTTTCATGCTTTAAGTATAGCAATATTTTTCAAAGAATGCATTTTTTTATTGAAAAAAACTATATATACAGTATGGAAAATACTCTAAAAATAGATGCAGATGAAATATTCTGTGATGATCCAGCCGTTCTGGCAGCCATGGAAAGTTTTGGAATAAAATATCTTTTCCCCTGGCAGCGGCTTGTGATTGCAAACATTATGGATGCGGCTTCCGGCGAAAATCAGGAAGTTTTAGGAAATCAGATTGTGCTTCTACCGACGGGGGCCGGTAAATCAATGTGCTTTCAGGTTCCTGCGATGCTGCTTTCAGGGCCTACGCTTGTAATTTACCCGCTTCTGGCACTTATGACTGATCAGCAGCGGCGCATGGAAGAGGGCGGAATTAAATGCGTGGTTTTTCGCGGTGGTCAGAGTGCAGAAGAGCGGGAAAACAGCTTTAAGATGATAGAAGAAGGTGCAAAAATCATAATTGCAAATCCCGAAGTTTTAAGTTCTCCGGCTCTCCTTGAGCGGCTAAAGGCGTGCGGAATTCAGCATGTTGCAATTGATGAAGCGCATTGTGTTTCTGAATGGGGAGACTCGTTCCGTCCGGCTTATCTGGAGCTTGGAAGGATTCTAAAAGAACTTGCGGTTCCAGTTATTACGGCGTTTACGGCAACTGCAAGTCCAGAAGTTCTTTCCCGTGTTGCCGAAGTTCTTTTTGAAGGCTCAGCTCACATTGTCCGCAGCGAAAGCGACCGCCCGAACATTCATTATTATGTACGCAGCGCACCGGCAAAAAAAACGGCAGCCCTTATTCTTGCCGCAACAGAACAGCGTCCTATGATAATTTTCTGCGGTTCCAGAAGCGGTGCAGAAGATATGGCCCGTGAACTAAACGCAGCCTATGGTGCAAAGACATCGCGGTTTTACCATGCCGGGCTTAGCCGTTCAGAAAAAACTTCAATAGAACAGTGGTTTTTTAAGCGAAAGAATGCCGTTCTTTGCGCTACCTGTGCTTACGGTATGGGCGTAGATAAAAAAGATATTCATACAGTCGTTCACCTTGATCCGCCGGAAACTGCAGAGGCCTACATTCAGGAGGCCGGCCGCGGTGGCAGGGATGGCAGCATTGCAAACGCAATTCTTCTATGGAACCACGCCGATACTGAAAAATTCTCGCAATTTCCACGCGATTCCAGAAAGGCTGCCATGCTTAGGTTTTCAGAAACGGCAGAATGCCGCCGTCAGGTCCTTCTGGACGCCCTTGGCGCAGAACAGGCAGTCTGCAGTGGCTGCGACCTTTGTGATTCCAGAATGCTGGCGGTAACAGAAAAACCGCACCGCAGACTTTTTCCGCGTTCAAAATATTTCAACGCAGTAAAGTTTCTTTTTGCTGTTTCCCCGTGCAGGACTTTTTCTGGAACGTCGTTGCCGGCCTCGCGTCTTCCCGATGCAGGGCAGATTGCGCTTTCCTTTATTTCTCTTGGAAACAGGTATTTTACAGAAGAAACGCTGGAACCGGTCCTTGTTGAATTTCTTAATGGAATTTCCCGGTCGATTACCGGCTTAAATTTGTGGGGACACAGTTCGTATGTTCAGATTATACAGGAATTAAAGGCAAAAAAACTTGTTTACAAAAACAAATGGCCGTGGAAGAACCGTTTGTCCGTCTGCATGTAAAACATCGGGTGCAGTTTTTGCGGAACAGCTGGAAGGCGCCTGCTATTTTTTTTCTTCTTCCGGTGCAGGGGCTGCGCTGGCGGCTTCTTCCTTTTTGCCTTCTTCTCCGGTCTGTGCTGCAGGAGTGGCTGCCGGTTTTGCAGGTTTTGCTTTCTTTGGCTTTGGCGGCTTTTTCCTGTAATTGGCAACAAAGCAGCAGAAATTCATAAACAGAATTGCTGCTACCGTTGTTCCAATCGCATATGGATTTTTAAGGACTTCTATTATTACAGACATTAAATCTTTTTCAGGCATAATATCTTATCGGAATTATTCTTCATTTTGTAAAGACAGTAATGCAGATTTATCTCCGGATAAGTATGCATTGCAGCGGTCAAGTGTCATCGGCTTACCGCACAAAAATCCCTGAATTATGTGGCAGTTGAATTTCTTTAAAAGATCGTACTGGTCTGTGTGTTCAACGCCTTCTGCAATTGTGTCCAGACCCATTTTAGAAACCATTTTGATGATGGAATCTGTAATGTTGGCCTGAATTCCGTCTTGCGAAGTTATGTCGTTTACAAAAGATTTGTCAATTTTAAGCGTGTCCAACGGAAGAATCTGAAGGTAACTTAGAGATGAATATCCGGTTCCAAAGTCATCAAGGGAAATCTTAAATCCCAGTTCCTTAAGTCGCTTCATTTTTTCAACGGCATCATTCATGTTGTCAATCATAATGCCTTCGGTTATTTCAATTTCTACCGTTCTAGGATCAATTTTGTATGTCTGAAGGAGGTTTTCAATCTCATATATGATTGTTGGCTGTTTCAGCTGAATAGGGGACAGGTTGATTGAAATTATTCCCGTAAAACTGTAGTCTTCCTGCCAGCGCCTTAAAGTATAGAACGCAGTGTTCAAAACCCATGAACCTATTGGAAGAATCAGTCCGCATTCTTCTGCCATAGGAATAAAGACTGCCGGCGGAATGTTTCCAAGTTCTTCGTCATACCAGCGGATAAGGGCTTCAAATCCCCTTAATTCTCCGGTTTTTACGTCAAACTGCGGCTGATAAACCTGTGTAAACTTGCTTTCAAGGACGGCCTGCGTCATTTTGTTCTGGATGTTAAGTTTCTGAATGAATACGCGCTGCATGTCCGGCTTAAAAAACATGAACTGGTTCTTTCCTGCTTTTTTTGCAGAATGCATGGCAATGTCTGTAAACCTTAAAAGTTCATCTTCATTCTTTGAATCATCCGGGTAAATTGCAATCCCTCCGGAAACGTTTATGTTCTGAATCATGAATGATTCAAAAATTGTATCGCTTGTATTTATTATTGAATCAAAAGATAGGGAATTCTGAATTACAACAAGGAATTCATCATCTCCAAAGCGGTATGTGGCAATTCCGTTTTTTGAAAACTGATTCAGCGTTTCCGAGGCTTTTATAAGGAATTGGTCGCCGGCTATGTGTCCCTGCGAATCGTTTATGTTTTTCATGTTGTCAATGTCAACAAGAAGAACGCCTATTTTAGTGCAGTTAAATTCAGCCTTTATGATGAATGCCGGAAAATCTTCGTTGAACTGGCTTCTGTTCGGTAAGCCGGTAAGAAGATCATGGTAAGCCGTGTTTTTAAGTTTCTGTGCATGATTCATTTCTTCTGAAACATCTTCAAGGCTCATTACAACAAGCCCGTCTTTAGTTCCCTTCATTTGAAGGCGGAACCATGCATGGCTTAGTTCTGAATAATACGTGTGTGGCTTGCAGACAATTCCGTTGATAGCTTTTTCGCCAAGGTCAAGCCACGGAACATCACGGTTGAGCATGTTTTTTATTTCAGAATATTTTTTGTACTCTGAAATTTCTTTAGCAATGGAATTTTTAAAACAGTCATTTATATATTCAACTTCAAAATCTTCTAGTTTGGAATCTTTAAAGATTGGTTTTGCAATAAGGACTGGAGATGTAAATGCGTTAAGGATAGATGTTAAATCTGGTTCGTTCATACTAACTATATTCTAGCGCAAGATTTCTATTTGTCAAAAAAATAAAAGCGTTGAATTGTTAAATAGTCTGAATGCCGGGTTTTATTGTGTCCGTAAGAACCCGGCATTCAGACTTTAGTTAGTTAGTAGATATTCTGAGGCTTTCCCAGTTTGAATAGTAAACGTCTATAAAGTCTCCAAGATCATTTTTAAGTTCGCATGAATCCATAATGCTTGCTGGATACATTGGATCAGTAGTCATGTACTTTTCTGCTTCAAGGTTTACGTAGCACGGGAACCTGAAGAAATCCAGGAATTTTGCATAGTTTTCAGGTTTGTGTATGAAGTTAATGAATTCTGTTGCAAGGGCTGCATTTTTAGAATCCTTAAGGATACACATGCTGTCCAGATAAGATGGGCCGCCGTTTTCCGGAATAAAGAAATCTATTGTTTCGTCCCAGTCTTCTTCCGGAACCTCGCCGAATACACATTCTGCATATCCCTGGCAGAGCCACAGGTCGCCGCGGGCAAAGTCCTTGCCAAAACCTTCTGCATCAAATTTTACAATGTTAGGAAGCCATGAATCTTTGATGAGTGAAACAGCGTCTTTTAATTCGTCTGTGTTTTTTGTACATACGCTGTAGCCTTTGTAAGAAAGTGCGTCTCCAATAACTTCGCGGTAATCGTCCATCATAGAAGCATGACCTTTAAACTGTTCGTTTGCAAAGATGTTCCATGTCTTTTCATATGAACCTGCAGGGACTTTCTTTTTGTTTACACAGATTCCAGCTGCACCAAAATAATAAGGGACAGAATAAATCATGTCTGGATCGTAAGTAACTTTTTCAAGAACCTTTGGATTGATTCTGTGTCTGTTTGTAAATTTAGACTGATCGATCGGCTGCAGCATGTTCTTTGCAATCATAATTGAAACATAATCCTGAGACGGAACAACCATATCAAAGCTGCGTGCTCCGCCGTTTACAAGCTTGTTGTACATTGTCTCATTTGAATCGTATTCAGTAACAATAACCTTACAGTCGAATTCTTTTTCAAAGTCTGCAACTACGTCTGTAGGAGTGTAGTATGTCCAGCTATACAGTTTTAATACCTGCTTCTTTTCGCAAGAAACAAGTCCCAGAGATGCAGTAAGAATTCCTGCTGCAAGCAAAAGTTTAGAAGTGATTTTCATAATCAATCCTCCAAAATATTAATGTCCTGCCGCAAACGACTTTAATCCTTTTCTTAAGAAATATGTCATAAGACATATTAGGATGATAAGGACAAAAGACAGTGCGTTTATTACAGGGCTTACTCCGTGCCTGATCATGTTATATACATAAATAGGCAGCGTTTCAACGTTTCCGTTTACAAGTGAAGTAATTACAAAGTCTTCGATAGAAATTGTAATGCTCATCATAAAGCCGCTTAAAATTCCGGGCATGATTGCAGGAATTATAACAAGGCAAAGCGTTTCTTTTTCTGTTGCTCCAAGGTCATGGCTTGCTTCAATAATAGAGTAGTCAAATTCATCTACTCTGGCGCTTACCATAAGATAGACAAACGGCAGACAGAACGTAGTATGCGCAATTATGATTGTAATTAAGCCTAGATTCATATGGATTCCGCTGAGAAAAATTAAAAGAGAAACACCCATAATTACTTCAGGAAGAACCATCGGCAAAAAACTGATTGATTGAATGTAGTTCCGACCCCAGAATTTGTACCAGCTTATTCCGATTGCGGCAAGGCTTCCTAAAACAGTTGCCAGAAATGCAGAAACAACGGCTACAATTGCACTGTAAAGCAGACTCAGCCATAGCCTTCCTGAATTAAACAGAAGTTCTTCGTACCAGATAAATGAAATTCCGTCGAATTTAGAACTCTTTGAACTGTTGAACGAATAGAAGATTATTACAAGGAGCGGAACGAATAGAAACAAAAGAGAAATAAACAGAACCGTATTTGAAAAAGTTACCGGTGAATTATGCTTCTTCCAGTATCTTTTTGCATGGCGGTTATTTTCCGTTTTGCTTACAGGATTCTTCTTTAATATAGAAAGGATGACGGTTATTAAAAATTCCATAAGTTCAATCTCCCTTTTAAGTCAGGATTTGTAAAAAGCCTGTGCCTGTATAAATTAAGCCGCTTTGTTCTGTGATTTTTTAAGTGCGGCTTCGTGGCGGTCATTTGCAATCATCAGAAGAATGGCTGCCATGCTGACCAGTGTAAGGATTACGCTGAATGCAGATGCAAGCGGCAGGTTTCTTGCCTTTGTAATCTGATCCATGATGATGTTTCCGAGCATGTAGCTTTCTGTAGAGCCGACAAGCTGTGGAACAGTATAGTTTCCGAAAATCGGAATGAATGTGAATATCAGGGCACTTATTATTCCGCTTTTTATTCCTGGAATAAGGACAAGAACCATAGCTTTCGGTTTGCTTGCTCCTAAATCGCGCGCAGCTTCCAGAAGGGAAAAATCAAATCGGTCTACGGCAGTAAATACCGGAAGAATTGCATACGGCAGATACATGTAAATGCTTACCAGAATTACCGCAAATTTTGTGTACATGAATTTATGCGGCTGGAAAACTTCACCGTCTCCTGTAATTCCGTGAACCAAATAGAAGAACATCCTGCATATGCTGTTCAAAAGTCCGTTTTCGCCAAGAATCGTCATCCATGCAAAAATGCGGATAAGTGAATTGGTAAGGAACGGAATTATTACAAGTATGAGCAGGAAAGTCTGCTTTTTGCTGCGGGCAATTGCATATCCGCATGGAAGTGCAATTGCCATTGAAATCAATGTTGAAATGACTGACATCCACAGTGTCCTGAGCATTATGAATGCATAGGCCTTGCTGCACATCTGTCTGTATGCAGTAAAGGTAAACTGATGGACAACGCCCCCAAAAGAATCCTTCTTCATGAACGAGTAGCAAAGGATGATGGCAAGTGGTACTACAAAGAATATGGAAAACCACAGTCCCATAGGCCATGCGTAGTACGGACCGGGATTTTGCTTTGCCATCCTGTAGTCACGCGCCTTTTTTGCAAGGGTGAGGAAGAAATTCCTGTTTTCTTTTGCATTTGAATTTACGTCTCTGTTCAAAATCTTGTTTCCCGACTATTTATTGATGTCTTCTACAATATATCCGTCTTCTGCGGACCAGGAAATATAGACTTCGTCCTTCCACTGAATTTCAGGACCGTCATCCAGATAGTTTGTGTGCTGCTTGAAAACTTTTACGATTGTGCCGTTTTCAAGGCGGACATAGAATTTTGACTGGAAGCCTGTATAGATAGGCTCCTCAACAATTCCCTTGAATACATTTATGTCCTTGCGGCCGCCAAATGCTGGTTCTTCGCGCGTAATGCGTATTTTTTCCGGGCGAACCGTAAAGGCAACTTTCTGGCCTTCGTCAGTGTGTTCAAAATCTGTTACAAGGATATTTTTATCTTCTTCGCGTGTAGCAGCTGTTTCGCCCTTAAGCTGTGCCTGCATTCCAAGTGCCGGTGTATTAAGGGTAACCATGTGCTCAATGTCATCCTTTCCAGGAACCTTGTATTCTTCGCACTTTACAACAGTACTTTCAAACAGGTTGGTTTCGCCGATAAACTGAGCTACAAACTGGGTTGCAGGACTTTCGTATATTTCAAACGGTGTTCCTACCTGAAGAACGTGGCCCGAATTCATTACTGCAATCCTGTCGCTTACAGCAAGGGCTTCGCTCTGATCATGAGTAACATAGATGAATGTAATTCCAATCTGATCATGAAGACGGTCAAGGTCAACAAGCAGGCTGGAACGAAGCTTTGCATCCAGAGCAGAAAGCGGTTCGTCCAAGAGCAGGACTTTCGGTTCGTTTATAAGGGCACGTGCAATTGCGACGCGCTGTTTCTGTCCGCCGGAAAGTTGGTTAGGCTTTTTGAACATGTGCTGGTCCAACTGAACAAGATGAACGTATTCGCGAACCTTTGCATCAATTATTTTTTTGTCAACTTTCTTAAGGCGCAGAGGAAACGCAATGTTCTCATATACTGTAAGGTGAGGAAAAAGCGCATATGTCTGGAAAACAGTATTTGAATGCCGTTTATTAGGCTGCAGGGGAACAACGTTAGTATCATCAAAAAGAACTGCGCCGTCATCGGGAAATTCAAAACCTGCAATTATGCGGAGCAAGGTAGTCTTGCCGCATCCAGATGGTCCAAGCAGGGAAAAGAATTCTCCCGGCTTGATTGTAAAATTAATGTCGTCCAGCGCAACGAAATCTCCGAAACGCTTTGAAACATGATCAATGGTAACCTGACTTCCGTTCACTCAAGCAACCTCTGTTCATTATGATGAGGACCGTACTACATACAGTCATTTTTTGTAATAATGCGCAAATCAATATGAATTTACTTCCTGCAATAATCATGCTAAAGAGATGAATAGTCAATAAATATTTCTAAAATTTTTATAAATTCTTCTATTGTTTTACGTGAATTTGCTTTTGCTGTTGGCGCTATTTATTGTTATGTGCTATAATTTTTGCATTCTCATAATAATCTAGAAATTTGGAGATAATGATGATATCAGTAATCATTGGAATTATTTTAATTGCATTTACAGTTTTTTCCGTACTTCCTTCGTTTCCGTTGAACTGGGGAATGGATGTTGTTGTCTTCCTTAAGGGATGTGCTCCGGTTCTTGCAGCTTTCCTTGGACTTATCTGTCTTTTTATTGGTGCTGCCGATATAAAGGATAAGAATGAAGCAAAGAAAGAAGAAAGGGAAGCAAAGGCTAAGTCAGAAAACTAGTCCCTGTGCTTTTTAAGTATGGATTGCGGCGGTCATGCACTAAAGGACTGCCGCAAGAATGTGCTGAAAATATTTCAAAATCGTTAATACTTTTCTAAAATCTATTGAATTTGTACGCTGAATTTTGTATATTTTAAGTCCCCGTATATAAACATGGGATTATTGACTGCTCATCAATGTTCCCTGCTGAATCAGGTCAGATGCAAAGGCTTGAGGATGCGTAAACTTTAATATTTTAAGGTATATACATGAAAACTATTTTCGTAAATGAAAAAGAACAGAAGCGTGACTGGTATGTTATCGACGCTGCTGGTAAACCGCTTGGACGTGTAGCTGCAAAGGCTGCATACATTGCTCGTGGTAAGAACAAAGCTACTTATACTCCTAATCAGGAAATGGGTGACTATGTTGTAATCATCAATGCAGACAAAGTTGCTGTATCTGGTGGAAAAGAAACAAAAAAGATTTACTACAAGTATACAACAGGTTTCGTTGGAAGTCTTAAAGCTAACTCTTTCGAAAAAGTAATTGAAAAGCATCCTGAAGATCCTATTCGTCTTGCTGTAAAAGGAATGCTTCCACATGGACGTCTCGGACGTGCTCTTATGCAGAACGTAAAGATTTACGCTGGTACAGATCACCCTCACACAGCTCAGAATCCAAAGGCTGTAGAGCTTTAATTAGGAGACGGAAATGGTAAAGAATATTGCTATTGGAACAGGTAGAAGAAAGACAGCTGTAGCACGTGTTTTCGTACGCGAAGGCTCTGGTAAAATCGTTGTAAACGGTAAAGATGTAAAAGATTATTTTACTACAGAAGAACAGGTAAAAGTACTTACACAGGCTTTGCTTGTAACTTCTAACGACAGTAAATATGATATCCTTATCAACGTTGTTGGTGGTGGTATGAACGGACAGGCAGCTGCTTGTCTTCACGGAATCTCACGCGCTTTGGTTCAGCTTGATCCAGATGCACGCACATCACTCAAGTCTAACGGCTTCCTTACTCGCGATTCTCGTATGGTAGAACGCAAGAAGTACGGTCAGAAGGGTGCTCGTAGAAGATTCCAGTTCTCTAAACGTTAGTCAACGGAACCGGATTTGGTTATCTACGGAACAGAGCAAGTTTCGCCTGAGGTTATTAAAATTAACTCCAGTGCGGGGCTTGCTTTTTTTATTCGCATTTCATATTTGAAAGTAGTCTCACCGGAAGAAATTGTCCTTAATGCTGAATTTGAAGGTCAGGAAGAACAGGATATTATTGATGCGGGCATGTGCTATGCCGCAGAAATGAAGGCTGTTGAATACCTTGCGCGGGCAGAGCAGTGCCGCTTCAGGCTGACTCAAAAACTGCTTCAAAAAAAATACGAAAAGCAGTATGTTTCTCGCGCGCTCGACTACCTTGAGCACAAAAATTACCTGAACGATGCCCGCTTCGCTGAGTTCTGGCTGAACGGCAGAAAAATAAATCATTCAGAAGGACGCACAAAACTACTAGCAGAGCTTATGTCGCGAGGTATTGCAAAAGATGTAGCACAGGTGGCGCTGGAAAACTTTTTCAGCCAGAATTCAGAATATGAGCTTTGCCGCAGGGCTTATGAAAAATGCCTGCGCGCAAAAAAAGATCCTGGCAGAACTGTCAGAACCCTTATGACAAACGGTTTTTCCTATTCAATGATTAAGAAAATCATGAAGGAAGAGCCGGAAGACTAGAAATCTGCAAGATAGGCAGGATATTTCATTGAAGATTCAGAAAAGAATTTTTCGAATGCTTCTGAACTTCTTGCACCAAAAGCTTTTTCCATAAAAATGTCAGAGAATGTAAAGTCTTTTTTGTAGGAAAAGTCTTCTACAGAAAGGTTTGCGTTTTCAAATTCAAATTTCTTCATGTCAGCTATCATGTTTTCCCATGAATCAATTGAATCAATAAGGCCGTTATCCAGAGCCTGCTTTGCAGTATAAATCCTTCCGTCAGAAAGAGCTTTTGCCTCTGCGTTTTTCATATTTCTGTTCTGTGCAACGATGTTTACAAACTGTTCGTAGTATGAATCGCATACACCCTGCATGATTTTTTCCTGTTCTGCTGTAAGCGGTTCATTGTAGTTGAACATGTTTTTGTTCTTTCCTGCGTGAATTGTCTTTGACTTGATTCCGATTTTAGAAAGAAGTTCTGTCATGTCAAAGGAACTGCCTGAAATTACACCGATTGAACCCGTAAGTGTGTTGCGGTTTGCGTAGATTTTGTCTGCGGCACAGGAAATGTAGTATCCTCCTGATGCAGCAATGTGTCCCTGGTATGCATAAATCTTTTTGCCGCTTGTCTTGTAATTCTGGAGGGCAAGATAAACTTCATCTGCTTCGTAAACTGTTCCGCCCGGTGTGTCAATGAACAGCGCGAGGGCTTTGTTTGACGGATCGTCTTTAAGCATTTTAATTGTAGAAACAAGCCATTCCTGATTGTAGGAACGGTTTCTTTCCTGAATTACGCCTTCAATAGTAATCTTTGCAATGTAGCCTTTCTTGTTTCTGTTGAAGTTCAGCTTCATTTCCTTGTGAACCGGCTGGATTTTTGCCGGTTGCTTAATGTCAATGAAATTCAAGGCTCCAAGAACAAGGCTGATTGCAGCGATTATAATAAGTACAAGTATTCCCGAGTTTTTCTGTTTTTTCATATTAACCTACCAAATCTTCTGATGTTATTAATCCAAGTGCGATTGCGTCTTTAAGCATGCTGTGATATGCATTTGTTTTTGTCATTGAAACATACGGAACCAGCCATATAAGTCCGAGTCCGCATGGAATCATCGCAAGAATTGCCCATCCTAAAAAGCTCAATTCCATTACAAACAGGTTTGCCTTGTTTCCGCGTGTAATTGTCATGCTGACTTTCATTGCCTTTGTAACTGAAAGTTCCGGATATTCCGTTACAAGGAATTTTGTCTGGGAATATGCATAGTGCTTTACGATTCCCGGAATGATGAAAAGAAGCATCCATAGGAATGTCCACAGTGTTTCCCAGAGACCAGCAAGAATTGCCCTTGCCCAGTTGTTGAATCCGTCTGCAAAGTCAGAAATTGAAACCGGAGACGGACTTCTGGACATTTTTATGTATACATGAAGCTGTGCAAAAATGATTATATATTCAATCAGGATTGAAAGCATTGCGCGCAGTTCAGAAAGGTACGAGCCTTTATCCAGGTTTGTAACGGTCTGATTATCAATAAGTACTTTGTAACTCTGCCAGAAATCAAAATCCTTAAGTTCCGGTAGTTCAAGAAGCGTAACAAGTACCAGACAGATGATTGTCATAAGTACAGGAGTTTTCCAACGGCCTTTAAGCTGAAGACGTGCGTATTTTTTGTATTTTTTTCTATCAAACATATTTAAAATCTACCTTCTTATAAATGTGATGTCAAGTTTTTAAACTTAAGGATGAACTGTTCGACCTTCCTGTTCTTCCAGTTCTCTTAGCATCTGGTTGTAATATTTAGGCTCTATTTGATTTTCAGGAATTCCGCTTTTTTTAAGGAGAGCCTTTAATTCATTTTTTATTCTTTCTACCGTGTCTTTGTCTGATTTTTCAGAAAGAATTTCAATTTCCAAAAAATCGCCCAGTTTCTCTACATTGCACAGTTCCAGGTTCGCCTTTCCGTACGGAGTTTCTGCGGAATATGCATCCACTTTTTTGATTTTTTTTCTTGCTTCCGTAAAACCAATGTCTGCAAGAAGTACTTCTACGGCTTCCGGATTTTCTATAAGGCTTTCTTTTTCATCGTTTACTTCGATGGCACTGCTGTTGTCTTCTATTATCTCCTTTTTTTTGTAGGTAAGGCACGCAGATTCCTGAACGCCGTTTTCAGTCTGTTTGAATTCCCTGCGTATACGACAGGTAAGGTAGGGCTTTCCGTTTATAAGCCTGTCTTCTACCGCAAGATGATAATATGTATCGTGTTTTTCTACTGTCTGATACAGGACTGCAAAGGATTTTAATTTTTCTTTAAGTGCATTTCTGTCATAGACATGGGCTTTAATTTCAATTTCTGTCATATAATAAGTATAGCGCGTCATGAATAAATGTCTACAGAGGCTGCCTTATGCTGATGCACTAAGAACCGTAATGTGTTATATTTTGTGCATGAAGTTAATCTGCGCTCCTATGGCAACTTTAAGTCATCCTGCATTTCGCTTTATTATAGAAAAGTTTGGCGGCTGTGATGAATATTATACAGAAATGATAAATGCCCCGACATTGATTCATGGCGGACAGTTTGAAAAATTTTACATAGATCCGGCACCTGTCCCGGGAAAAATTGTCTGGCAACTTACCGGTAAGACCGCAGAACCGATTGTTCAGGCGGCGGATATTGTGTGCCGCATAGGCGGAATAGGCGTGGATCTTAACATGGGCTGTTCTGCGCCTGACATTTACAACAGCGGTGCCGGAATTGCCTGGATGCTGAAATCCCGGGAAGAAACAGAAGTATTGGTAAGGGGCGTAAAGTCTGTCCTGAACCGGTATGAGGCGGAATCGGGAATACACCGTCGCCTTAGCGTAAAGTGCCGCCTTGGCGATGAAAACTACACGGACGAAGGCTTTTTTGATTTTATAGACATGCTGGTGGAGTGCGGCGCAGAGCAGATTGCATTGCATCCGCGTACAAGAAAGGAAAAATACCGGGAAAAGCCGCGCTGGATTTATGCACAGAAGATTGCGGAAAAATATCCGGAAATTTCTGTAATTGTAAACGGCGATGTCTGCGATAAATCTTCCTATAATAAGGTCTGCGAAGTCTGTCCTTCCTGTGCCGGTGTCATGGTGGGGCGCGCAGCCGTTCAGAAGCCGTGGATTTTTGCTTCACTTAAAAACAGTGCGGATTCTGCTGGTATTACGGTTGACCTTCTTTCTGCCGGTCTGGAATTTATTGATTATGTAGAAAAATACCAGCCGCCGGAATTTTACAGAACAAGGCTCCAGCGTTTTTTTACCTATTACTGTGCAAACCTTTCTTTTGCGCATTATGCGCGCACGGAACTATTAAATGCAAAGTCTGTAGAAGAAAGCCGCATGAAATTTACTGAATATTTTGAAAAAGTGCCTGCAGACAGATATAAGACTGTGTAGGCAATTTTTGCGGTAACAGCTAAAATTGCAGAAACGAAGGCATTCAATTCTTGACGACTCAACAAATCGTATGTTATTCTGTTAAAACTGATTTTGTCAGTAATTTCAAAATAAAAGGATAACGTCATGTCATTTATTTCTTTTCTTGATGGTACAGCTATAGGAACAGCTGGAAGTGCTTCTTCTTCAGCTCAGTTCATATCTACAGTAGTGCCTTTCGTCCTTATCATCGGGATTTTTTATTTCTTTCTTATTCGTCCGCAGAACAAAAAGCAGAAAGAAACTGAAAAGATGATTAACGCTCTTAAAAAAGGCGATAAAGTTGTTACAATCGGAGGAATTCACGGTGTTGTTTCATCTACAAAAGAAAAAACTGTAATCGTAAAAGTAGATGATAACTGTAAGATTGAATTCAGCCGTTCTGCAATTGCAGGTGTAGAAACAGATAAGCCTGCAGAATCAAAAAAGGATAAAACAGAGGCTTCGGAAGCATCTGAAGAATCAAAATAAAAAAAGAATGAGGAAAACAAAATGAAGAAAACAACACGTTTGGTAATTCTTCTTGCTGTTCTTGCAGTTTGTTTTGCTTTCTTGTGGCCTTCAATCAGCTGGTACTGGAGAACTCCAAAGGAAGTTCAGGCACTGGCTCTCGGTTCATTGGAAAACATTAAAGACTACGCTACAGCTAAAGCAAGTGAGGACGTAATTGCAGTAAAAGCTGCTGCTAAGTCTGATGCATCTGCAAAAATAGATGCTAAATACGAGTGGCTTGAGAAGGCTGCTGCTAAAAAATATAGAAAGATTGGTGAAAAAGTTCCGTCTGCAATGACTGTTGCAGATGTTCTCAGCGCTTATTCAAATGAGTCTGAACTTCTTGATGAAATTTCATCTGTTTATCGTGATGAAATTCTTGCTGCTAAAAAGAACTATCAGAACTCTGTAAAGCTTGGTCTTGATCTTTCTGGTGGTATGAACATTATCGTTAAGGCTGACCTTGATGCTGCCGCAGCTTCTCAGACAGAAGCCGGTGTAATTGCAGACATTGAACAGTTCAAGAAAGATGCAATGGCTAACGCTATTGAAAACCTTTCAAGCAGGATTGACCGTTTTGGTCTTACAGAACCGGTTATCCGTCAGCAGGGCGAAGACCGTATTTACATTGAAATGCCTGGTGCTGCTGAAGCAGATTCAATCAATACAATCATCATGGGTAAGGGTATCCTTAATTTCCGTCTTGTAGATACAGAAGCTACAGAAAAATTCTCGCAGTATTATGCACAGCACGCTTCTACAGTATTCAATGCTGCCGGAGAACTTATTGATACATCTGTTGTTCCGGCTGACTGCGAAGTTATGGGGCAGTATACAAAGGATGATTACGGTCTTGATGAAAGAATCGGTTATCTCGTAGTAAAGAAAGAAATCGCACTTGACGGTCAGCACATTAAGTCTGCTACAGTTGGTGCAGACAACCTTACAAACCGTCCTGAAGTTGATTTTGTACTTGACGGCGAAGGCGCAGAAATCTTTGCTAAATTTACAGGTGCAAACAAAGGTAAATACCTTGCAATCGTAAGCGACAACAAGATTAAGTCTTATGCACGCATTAATGACGCAATCACAGGCGGACGCGTTGCAATCACTGGATTCGGACTTGAAGAAGCTCAGAACCTTCAGAAAGTTCTTCAGACAGCATGGCTTAACGTTCCGCTTTCTGTAGAAAGCCAGCAGGTAATCGGTGCTTCTTTGGGAGAACAGGCTATCAGCCAGGGTATTAAGGCTATCTGTGTTGGTCTTATTGCCATCATGATCTTTATGCTCATCTGGTACAAGGGTGCCGGATTCAATGCTGTTGTTGCTCAGGTTCTTAACCTCTACATCATGTTCAGTGTTTTAAGTGCCTTTAACCTTACACTTTCGCTTCCTTCTATTGCCGGTATGATCCTTACAATCGGTATGGCAGTTGATGCAAACGTAGTAATTTTTGAACGAATCAAGGAAGAAGTTGCGCTTGGCAAGAGCCGTTCTGCAGCAATCGCACTTGGTTTTGACAATGCTTTCTGGGCAATCATGGACTCTAACATTACAACATTCATTGCAGCTATCTTTCTTTCTCAGCTTGGAACAGGTTCCATCCAGGGATTCGCAGTAAGCCTGGCAATCGGTGTAATTTCTTCTGTATTTACAGCATTGTTCGTATCTCGTTTGATGTTTGACTTTGATACAGATGTTCTTCATGCTACAAAGGTAAGCATTGGTTGGAGGGTAAAATAATGGAAAAGAAACTCCATCAGTTCAGCAAGGCTTTTATTCCTTGTGAAATTATAAGTCTTGCAGTAATTCTTTTTGGAATTGCAGGCTTCTTTATCAAGGGAATTAACTTTGGTATTGATTTTAAGCCTGGTCTTATTGAAGAAATCCGCATTGCTCAGCCTGTGGCTGAACTTACATATACTGGTTCTGCAAAAGTAACAGTTGATGCATATAAATCCGGCCTGGATTTTGTAATCAGCGGTACAGGTGTAGAAAACCAGACAAAAACATTTCTTTACAGCGAATATCCGACTGTAAAGGAACTTCTTGCAGCTGTTAATGTTTCAGGTCTTAAGGTAACTGCTAAGACAGACGGTTCAGAAGCTTCAAGCGAACTGTTCCTTAACTCTGCTGTTTCTACTATTCTGAATAAGACACCTATGTATCTTTATGCAGGAAACGAAAACGTAACTGTTGATCAGGTTCGTGACGTTCTTTCTAAGCTTGAAGGAATTGCTGTAAAGGCTCTCGGCGACAAGGGATTCCAGATCCGCATGGGTGCTACAGAATCAGAAACAAGCCAGAACCTTCAGAACTCTGTAACAGATACTCTTGCAGAACAGTTTGGTGCAGAAAAAGTTGTAATTATCAAAACAGACTTTATCGGTTCAAACTTCTCTAAGACTCTTGCAAGAAAGTCTGTTCTTCTTCTTGCTGTTACAATTCTCTTAATCTGGCTCTATGCTGCAATCCGCTTCCATTGGGATTTTGCTCTTGGTGCAATCGTAGCTTTGTTCCATGATGCTCTTATCATGTTCACATTCATTATCTGGACACGCATGGAATTCTCTACAACTGTTCTTGCTGCAGTCCTTACAATCGTAGGTTACTCTATTAACGATACAGTCGTAATCCTTGACCGTGTACGTTCCAACCTGCGCATAAAGAAGGTTGACAGCTTTAATCAGCTTTTGGATCGTTCTTTGTCAGATACACTTGGACGTTCTATCATTACAACAGTAACAACTCTCTTTGCTGTAATTGCGCTCTACGTATTTACAAGCGGAAGCATCAAAGACTTTGCACTTGCCCTTATGGTTGGTCTTTTGAGCGGATGTTACTCATCTCTGTTCATTTCAAGCGGTATAATTTCTATGTGCCGCAGAAATTGGAAACAGGAATTTGGAATTCATCATTCATTGAAGGAAGAAACAGGTGTCCTTCAGATGGATACAGGTGTTACAGTTTAATTAAACTGATTCCACTTAATAATTCATGACGTTTTGACCCGGATTTTTATCCGGGTCTTTTTTTTGAAGTGGGGCATTTTTTGCAAAGTAAAAACGGGTGATGAAAAGCGGATGTTTACAGCATCTTTTCATATGGCGGGCGTATCTGATATATTTACAGCATGAATGTTGTTCTTGCAGACGTACTCGGCTACTGCATGGGAGTACGCAGGGCAATGGATTTTGCCCTTGATTCGCTTGAAAAAAATACGGATAAAACAGTCTATTCTCTTGGTCCGCTAATACATAATCAGACGGCGCTTGATTCCCTTGAAGAAAAGGGGCTTAAGGTTTTGCCGGAAGCTGAAATTGAAACCATAGAAAAAAACAGTGTAGTTGTAATCCGTGCGCATGGAATTCCGCCTGCAACAATGGAACGCCTGAATCGCCGTGAATGCACTGTTGTAAACGCAACATGTCCGCGCGTGCTTGCTAGTCAGAAAAATGCTGCAAAATATGCAGGTCTTGGCTATACAGTAATCCTTGCAGGTGATAAAAACCACGGTGAAGTAACTGGGATAGCAGGCTTTGCTGGAAAGAATTTTATTTTAGTTGAGCGGCTTGAGGATGCAGTAAATATAAGGCATTTTGATGATTCTGAAGAAGCTGTTCTTTTGAGCCAGACTACGTTCGGACAGGAAGAATTTGAAGCTATAAGGTCGGTTCTTTCTGAAAAAATAAAGAATCTTAAAGTTTTTAATACAATCTGTTCTGCAACAAGGGAGAGGCAGGAAGCTCTTCACAGGTTGTGCCCTTCTGCCGACGGAATTCTTGTGGTCGGCGGAAAAAATTCTGCAAATACAAAGCGCCTTCTTCAGATTGCGGAAGAAAACTGCGGCCGAGCTGCTCTTATAGAAACCTGTTCAGAAATTCCGGAAGATTTCTTTACCTTGGAAACAGTCGGCATAACTGCCGGAGCAAGTACTCCTGATGATGTTATTCAGGGAGTTGTTGCTGCCCTGAAGCAAAAGGCGTAAATTTATTGAAAGTTGAGAGTTTATCGTATATAATTATCGAATATGACAAGATGTTTCGCAATGTTAAAGCCTGGCGTGCTTAACCGCCGTATTGTTGGGGAAGTTATCAATCGTCTTGAACGCAAGGGATTGAAATTAGTTGGATTGAAAATGATGCAGATAAGTGATGAGCTTGCTGCAAAGCATTATGCTGAACATAAGGAAAAACCTTTTTTTGGAGATCTTTGTTCTTATATTACTTCAGCGCCTGTTGTTGCTATGGTATGGCAGGGTGATGACTGTGTAACTTTGGTTCGCAAGGTTGTTGGTGCAACTAAACCTAGTGAAGCAGCTCCTGGTACAATCCGCGGAGATTTCTGTGCTCATACGAATTACAATGTAATTCACGCTTCAGACAGTGATGCAAGCGCTGAACGCGAAATAGGTTTATTCTTTAAAAACGAAGAGATTTTTGACTGGAAAGATAATCTTTCTGAATGGATATAATAAAATAAGAAGGTGTAGTGATGAAATCAAAGTCTGTTGGTGTTCTTGGAGGAGGAGCCTGGGGTACAGGTCTTGCTCAGGCACTTGCTAACGGTGGTCATAAAGTTCAGATGTGGGCTCTTGAGCCGGAAGTAATGGAGTCTGTTAATAAAGAGCATGAAAACAAAAGGTATCTTCCGGGATACAAGCTTTCTGAAAATCTGACTGTTTCAAATGATATTATCGAAGTTGCAACTGACAAGGAATTTATCATCATTGCATCTCCGTCGCTTTATCTGGCAAGCACAATCCGCAAGATTACTGGTGTTCCAAACGTTGCAGACGGAACAACTATTTTTGCTGCATTGACAAAGGGATTTGTTCCTGGTCGAGACGGTCCTAAGCTTGTTCTGGAAACTATTGAAAATACTCTCCCTGGAATTTACAAGGGAAATACGGTTTATGTTGCCGGTCCTAGCCATGCGGAAGAAGTTGCAATGGGTAAGCTTACAGGTCTTATTGCTGCTTCTGAAAATCCGAAGAATTCCATCAAGGTTCGCGAACTTCTTCGCGTTCCTGGTCTTTTCTGCTATTCAAGTTTTGACGTAATTGGCGTTCAGATCTGTTCTGCTGCCAAAAACGTTGTTGCCGTTGTTTACGGTGCCCTTGATGCTGTTGCTGAACATTCAAAGATTTTTGGTGACAATACAGAATCGCTCCTGCTTGCTGCTGGTCTGAACGAAATTCAGACTCTGGGTATGGCTATGGGCGCAACTCATGCAGAAACATTTACTTCTATTGCCGGCGTAGGTGACCTTGATGTAACATGTAAGAGTAAGTTCGGTCGTAACCGTCGTTTCGGTCAGGATTTGATTAAGACAGACATTCTTTCTAAGTTTGAAAATTTGGATGATCTGATTGCAAATATCGGTAAGGTTGGATATCTTCCGGAAGGTGCTGTTGCCTGCAAGTACATTCACGAAATCTGTGAAAAGAAGGGGCTTAAGCTTACAATCTGTGACGGACTTTACCGCATTTTGAACAAGGAAATTCGTCCTCTGGATCTTCTTGATGAACTTATGAACTTTGGAAACAACATAAATGCTTGAGAAAATTACTGGAACATTCAGTTCGATTGTCCGCACTTTGAGCGGTAAGTCGACTATTACAGAAAAAAATATTGAGGAAACAGTTGAGCAGATTAAGATGGCTCTTCTGGAAGCTGACGTAAACCTTAGGGTTGTGCGTCGATTTGTAAATTCAACTATAGAAGAAGCTAAGGGTGAAAAGGTATTAAAGGCCGTAAACCCGGGGCAGCAGTTTGTTAAAATTATTAATGACAAGATTGTTGCAATGCTTGGAGATGAAAAGCAGGATCTTAAGTTAAGGGGACCGGATGTAACAAGCGTAATTCTTATGCTTGGACTTCAGGGTGCCGGTAAGACTACTGCGGCTCACAAGCTCGCTGCACGCCTTAAGAAAGAAGGTCGAAGACCTCTTCTTGCTGCATGTGACCTTGTACGACCTGCTGCGGTTGAACAGCTTTCTGTTCTTGGTGAAAAAATCGGCGTTCCTGTATTCAAAGAAAATTCTAAGGATGCCGTAAAAAATGCAGAAGCTGCTCTTGCCTATGCAAAGAAGAATCAGTATGACACTTTGATTGTTGATACTGCCGGTCGTCTTCAGATTGATGAAGACATGATGGCCGAACTTGTAAAGATTAAGAAGGCTGTAAGTCCTGATGAAATCCTTCTTGTTGCAGATGCAATGACCGGTCAGAATGCTGTTGATATTGCAAAGACTTTTGACGAACAGCTTGAGCTTTCGGGTGTTATCCTTACTAAATTTGACTCTGACGCACGTGGTGGTGCTGCCCTTTCTTTAAAGACTATTACCGGTAAGCCGATTCTCTTTATCGGTACTGGTGAAAAAACAGAAGATTTTGAACCTTTCCATCCGGAACGAATTGCCAGCCGTATTCTTGGCATGGGTGATATTGTTTCGCTTGTAGAAAAGGCTCAGGATACTGTTGATCAGGAAGAAGCAGAACGCCTGCAGAAGCGCATGATGAAGAATGAATTCACTCTTGAAGACATGCTCATGCAGTTTCAACAGGTTAAAAAGATGGGTTCAATGCAGTCCCTTATAGACATGATTCCGGGAATGGCAAATCAAAATGTTGACATGAGCGGAATGAAGCATCAGGAAGCGATTATTCTTTCGATGACTAAAAAGGAACGTGCAAATCATCTGATTATCGGACCTAGTCGAAGAAAGCGCATTGCTGCCGGTTCAGGTACTTCTGTTGCGGAAGTAAACAAGCTTATTAAGCAGTTTGAAAAAACTAAGCTTACAATGAAAAAACTTACACGCAACAAGGGGATGCAGAACAGGATGATGAGTCAGCTTGGAATGGATCCGTCTGCGCTTCAGGGTATGGACATGTCTAAACTTCAGGGAATGGATATGTCTAAGCTTCAGGATATGGCAAAGATGTTCAGGCGCTAGAAACGTACTGATGATTAATAAAACAGAAAACGCTGGTTCAGTGCAAATTGAAGTTTGATTCAATCTGCTGACCAGCGTTTTTTTTATAGATTTGGTGAGCTGTATCTTATTTCAGTCCACAGTGATTACGGAAGATGTTCTTCCTTCCGGCGTGTAGGCTTTTTCAGGATTTGTTCTGTCGGTTACGGCATTAAGTCCTATAAAATAGTTGTAATAGTACTTCCCTTTTGGAAGCGGAATGCATAGTTCGTAGAAGCCGGGCTCCTTTTCTTCCATTTCGTAAATCCAGCTGTCCCAGTTTGTAAAGGAACCTGCAAGACGGACTTTCTGACCCGGACGGCCGTTGTAGATGAAAGTTGTTCCGTGATCTTTTGTTGTGTGCGTTACGACTGGCAGAGTACTTCCTATATCCACTTTAGACAGTGAAATTCCTGTCTGTCTGTCATAGGTTCTGAGCGGATTAATCGGATCGGCCGTCCATAAACCGTCTATTATGAGTCTATAAGTGATTTCTGTAAGGTCTGCCGGACGATCCAAAACGTAAAGCATTACGGAAGAAGTTACGTTTCCGTCTACATCGCGGGTTTTCTTTATCTTGAATGAGTGAATTGTCTGGTAATTTTCAAAATCAAAGGCAATTCCTATGTAGCGCGGCCCGGTTTTTTCTGTAAAGATGATGTGCCGGTCTGTAATTACCGGAGGCTGGGCTTCTGTAATCTCTGTAATGCGGTTTGTAAGCTCGTATGAAGAAATTTCTTCCAGCGTAGTAGGCTGGGCAAATGCGGCTGCACCAAGAGAAAGCAGTGCGGCTGTAAAAATCTTTAAAAATCTATTCATGTTACAAATATCGGTTTTATATTGTTTTCAGGTGAGCGAAAAAGTTTATTTTATGGTAAAATATATAAATAAAGTCAGGATAAAAAAATTCCGTAAATGTACATAAGCGGATACTTTTGTTTTGACAAGGGTACGCCATCTTGTATCAGAAGGCCAAAAGGGGTAAAATTTAAGAATGCCAGGTTTAAGTCAGCTTAAAAAATTCAGTGCAGATATCCTTTCTCTTGGAGACGAACCTGGACTTCGTGCGGCCAGAGGAGAAAAGCCGGTTACTGTTCCGCTTCCAAAGGGCATTGAAGATAAGGACGATTCTGATGACTTTATTACCGGTATGCCTGAGCCGGTTGATTACGATGTAAAACCCGAAAAGAAAGTTGTAGTTGAAGAAGATTTCTCTGATATTATGGGAACATCGGCTCCAAAACCGCAGCAGCAGGCAGAAGCGCCTGCAGAAGCTTCATTCAGTGTTCCAGATTTAAGCAGTTTAGGTGATTTAAGTGCATTCGGTTCAGATGAAGGTTCTGGTGACGAAGGTCCGGATCTTTCCATGTTTGCTGACCCGATTGAAGAAACTGCGCCGGAGCCAGAGCCGGAACCAGAAGAACCTGAGATTTCTGACCTTAGCCTTGAAGATCTTTTGGGCGGCACAGGTTTTGACGGAAGTGAAGGAACAGAAGAAGAAAAGGACGAAGAACCTGAAGAAGAACTCAGCATTCCTGACAGCATGGATTCTGCTGAAGATGTATCTATAGAAGAAATAAAAGCAGAAAATGACAGAAGCACCGATTCATCTTCTGAAGAAGTGGACAGCGCGGAAGAAGAATTCAATAGGCTTATGGCGGGAAATGCACCTGAACGGCAGGAAGCGCCGGCTGCAGAAGAAGTTCATGAGCCGCTTGAAGAAGAACCGTTCGGCGATCTTGATCTTAATATGGATTCCCTTGAGCGGGATCCGTCCGCAGAAGCCGGAAATACTTTTGATTCTGAGGATTTTTCTGGGCTTGCTGATTTAGATTCTGCAGACGGAGCAGGGGACTTTGAACTTGATGATTCTGTTCTTTCTAATGAAGAAGAATTTGGAAAGACTGAAATAAATTCAGCAGACCCGCTTGCGGCAAGCCTTTTTGAAGACGCGGAAGAACTTACTGCAGATGAGGAACCGGGAGCTGCAGAAGAACTTACTGAATCTGACGACGGATTTTTTGATCTGGAAAGTCTTGTTTCCGATGATAATGGTTCTTCCGGTGCTTCTGACGAAGTTACTTTCTCTCCTGAAGATTTTGATAATGATGAACTGTTTAATAAAGAAGAAAAACCTGCTCAAAAAACAAACAGAATTCCTATTGAACAGGTTCCGGATTTTCTTGATATAGATTCGATTGTCCTTACAGACAGCAGGACATCGCCTGCAGAAAATGAAGGGTCTGACCAGAATGCCGGTACAGAACAGAATAAAGCTGCTGTACCAGAAGCTGAGCCTGAAGATGATGCAGACTTTATGGCAGATGTAATTGATGAAACTCCGGTTGAAGAAATTATTTCTGACGATGTGCCTGCATCAGAGGGTGAACCTGTTGTTGAAGAGCCTCTGTCTGTAGAAGATGTTCCTGAGGCAGAAGAAGCTCCTGTTACAGAAGATTTTGCCGCAGATGATTTTTCGTTTGGAGACGGTAATGATTCAATAAAGGAAGGAACTTTTGCGCCGGTAGATTCTGCCGATGCTTCTGAACTTGACAGTTTCAGCCTGGATGATCTTGATGACTTTAATGCAGATTCTGCTGCAGCCGGCGGTCTTGAAGAACCGGCTGTTTCAGAGCTTTTAAAAAATGATGACGGAGCAGACTCACTTTCTGCAGCTCTTTCAGAGAGTCTTGACGATTCTGATGACGAACTGTCCGTTCCGGAAGCAGAAACTTCTTCTGAAGATGCAGACGAATTTTCTATCCCGGATTTCTCTTTTGACGATGAAGTAAAAAAATCGCCTGAGGCATTTGAAACTGATTCAGAATTTGCAACCGGCGGTGAAGAAATAGACATGGGTTCAGGCCTTCCGGAAGAGATTTCAGAAGTGCCTCCGGAAATGAATGATTCTTCTGCTGATGGCGCAGGAAGCGGAGTTGGAACAGGTGCAGAAGATTCTTCATTTGATCTGTCTGACCTTAATTTTGACGAAGCGTCTGCCGCTGATTCTGTTTCTGACGGAGCAGCTTCCGGTGAAGAGAACCCGTTTGGCGATATGGATTTAGGCGGACTTGACCTGCCTGATTCAGAAGCGCCTGCTGGAGAAGCCGGTGCCGGAATAGATACAGAAGATGCCGGCGGAACTCCTGCTGGACTCTTTGATGTAAATGACATTGACATGCCGGATCTTAGCACAGAAGACTTTGACGACAGTGCGCCGGCTGCGGCTGAAGAAAATGCCGGTGACGATTCATCTTCTGAATCAGATTTGGGTACAGACGATTCTGCCGGTACAGATTCTCTGTTCGGAAGTGATACAGATTTTTCTCTTGATGACATGGACGGCGGCACTGGAAGTTCTGATTCTGTGCCGGAGCAGGAAAGTTCCGGTTCGTCAGATATGTCGGGTTCAACAAACCTTGGAGATGATTTCCCGGCAGACTTTAATTTTGATCTTTCTGACAGCAGCGATGATTCTGCCGACAACTTTACGGAATCGGCTCCTTCTGAAACTTTTGATACTTCTGACATGGAAGGACTTGATTTTGGAATTCAGGAAACAGACAGTCATATAAATCAGAACGGTGATTTTGAACTTGGCTCATCTGATGAATTCGGAATGGATAACGGTGACTTTGAAATTCCGGGATTCTCTGACGTTGACGAAGTTCAAGTAAATAAAAACGGAAAGATTAAGGTTGCTGACCAGGCTTCCAAGGAAGAAGAAACAGAAACCAGCGATCTTCCTCCTAATACGCTTTCTGATGATCAGTATGAACACTTCCTTAAGAATCTTGCCGGCTATCCTCTTAACGTAAGGATTGCAGTAGAAGAGCTTATCGTTAAGAATGAGTTCACTGATGAAGCTGAATTTGATATTGTTCGCAAGGTTTTAAAGAAAGTTTCTGCCCGTCAGCTTGCTTCTGAACTTGAAAAGATGCTGGATATTTCCATTCCGGTTCCAAGGGATTTTGAACGCCGTACAGCAGAAGAATACGAGGCATACAAGCAGTCGTTCCAGTATCAGCTTAAAAACAAAATCATTCCTGGTTCAATTGTTTCGATTGCAGCAGTTATTGTCTGCTTCTTCATGTTCCAGTTTACAAAGAATTTTATCTATAAACCTGCAAGGGCTGCGGCTCTTTACCGCCAGGGATATGTACTGCTCGAAAGTGAAGATTTTCCTCAGTCTGAATCTAAATTCAATGAGGCTACAAAATATTCCCTTCAGAGAAAGTGGTTCTTCCGCTATGCACATGGTTACCAGGATCACAAGCAGTATATCCGCGCAGAGAATATGTATAAAAAGATTCTGTACTGCTTTAATCACGACAAGCAGGCAGGTCTTGAATACGCTTACATGGAACTGAATGATCTTGCAAACTATGAAAAGGCTGAGCAGGTTCTTTTAAGGGAAGTTCTTGATCATCATGTAAATGACCAGGACGGAATGTTGCTTTTGGGAGACAACTATCTTGAATGGGCAACAGAAAAGAATCCTGAAAAATTCAGCGATGCACGCAGGTGCTATTCTGAACTTATCCAGCTTTATGGAAACAACCAGAAAAATATGGATCTTTTCTCTTCAAGAATGATGAGGTACTTTATCCGCACTGACAACCTTCTTGAAGTCCTTACGCTCAAGAACCGTTTTTATCCGCGGCCGCGTTCACTTGGTGCAGAAGACTGGACTTCTTTAAGCGGTTACCTTTTGGATAAGCTTTACGGTCCTCTTGCTCCGGCAGATGAATATCTGCGTTCAAAAATTGAAGACGTAAAGAAAATGCTTGTACGTGCTGTAAAGGCAGATCCGTCCAATCCTGTTGCCTTGTACAATATTTCAAGATATTTCATTCACATGAATAATGGAATGAATGCAAAATCATCCTTAATTCAGGCGCTCAATGCATTTGACAATGTAAAGAAGCTTAAGCGTACGGACGTATATAAGAACATTGATTCTTACAGGCTTCTTGGTGAAGAATACGTAAAGGATAAGGATTACCTCAAGGCAATGGAATCTTATTCCAATGGTATTGCGCTTTTCAGCCGCGAAAATATAGGAAACGGTCTGGAAGGAAACAGCAGTATCGGTAATCTTTATGCGGATTACGGCGACATTGAATATTTTATTTCCGGTGATATGGACAGCGCGCTGACCAGCTATCAGGATGCCGTAGACAATTTCTATGACAGGGGTGAAATCCGCTATAAGATTGGATTCATTCAGTACAGTAAAAAGCGCTATCAGGATGCTGTAGGTTCGTTTATGAAGGCCGGTGAAGACTTCCCGGATGATCCAAGCCTTCTGCTTGCAATGGGAAATACACTTTCTTTGAGGAACGACAATTATGCAGCCCAGAGCTATTACCAGCGCCTTTTGAGCCAGCTTGAAGATGCAAAGACAGAAAAAGGAATACTTTTCCCTCAGGTTCGCAATGATGAAGCTGTAATCGTAGATAATTACATGAAGGCTTCCAACAATCTTGGCGTTACTCTGTTCAAACTTGCAAAGCGTACGGGAAGCAGCGCATTGAATGCAGAAGCAATTGTGAAATTCCAGAATTCGCTCAGAGCGTGGGATTCAATGACAAGAAACCAGCAGTCTATGGTTCGTCTTGGCGGAAGCAACCTTGCGGAACAGAATATAAGCTATGTAATTCATCCTATGCCGGATTATGAACCGGCAATCTATACAGATATACCTAAGGTTCTTGAAGCAGAGGAGGGATTGATACAATGAAATCTTTTGCAAGTTTTAATACGGGCGTAGCATTAAAACAGTACAGAATTGGAATTTTTAAGGAAGTCTTTAGAAAATCAATACATCTTTGCAGTGCTCTTGTTCCGACTTTTCTTGCTTTTTCTTACTGGAAGGTCCTTTCTGCTTTAGGAGTAGTTCTTTTAGCCTACTGCGCTTCTGAATACGTCCGCCTTAGGGGAATTGAAGTTCCTGTCATTTCCAAGATAACTGCAATTGCGGCTCGAAAAAGGGATGAAAATAAATTTGTTCTTGGTCCAGTAACACTTGTAATAGGAATAATCTGTGCATCCCTTTTATGGAAGCCGGAAGCTGCCCGCATAGGTGTTTATGCGCTGGCGTTTGGAGACGGCTTTGCAAGTCTGGTCGGAAAGCTGATCGGGCGCGTTCACATTCCGTTTACAAACGGAAAAACTGCTGCCGGAAGCCTTGCATGTTTTATTGCAGTATTCCTTTCTTCTTTTGCTGTATGCCATAACTGTCTGGTAGCCCTTGTACTTGCCGTAATTGCAACTTTGGTAGAAGTTGTTCCGATGACAGATTTTGACAACATCATCATTCCGATTTTAATTGGCGGCGTTGCACAGTGGATGCTGTTCTAGTTCCACAGGTACTGGCTGTGCAGTTCTTTCAGATACATTACGGTTCCCGGGAATATGCAGAGTGTTCCCACTGCAAGCGTAATGTAGTTGTAAACGTTTATAAGGATTATGTATCCTAAAATCATCAGGAAGAATCCAAGAGGCATGTGATATGTCTGATGATTCTGCTTTGATTTAATAATCTGAGAAATAATAGAAAAAAGAAGAACGGAATTCCTTAAAAGCAGAAATGCGCCTTCAAGTCCGAACTGCACGTAGCCCGCCGGATGAATTATATTTGTGTTGAATGTAGCAACAAGACATGCACTTAATGAAAATGCCAGAAGAATAACAAGGTTCTGCTCTACATACTGTCTGCTTTCAAAATTACTGTAAATCACTGTGAACAGAAGGCTGAACGGTGCCAAAAGCCGTCCGAACATAAGGAAGCGGCTTACACCTGTTGCAAATGAAGGCCACATATTCCACAGGTTCATCAGTGGAAAGCACAGCCTTACAGGTTCTGTAAGAAATCCAATAAGGAAAAGCGAAAGGTATATTATCTCTGTAGACTGAGTTTTTTCAAAAGAGATATTTATAAAAAGAAAACTTATGAATACGTAAATCAGAATGACAAAAATTGCAATGAACACAGACTGATAGTTGAATTTTGTCAGAAAAAAGCCCTGCCACAGTCTGTAAGGGCTGTAAGATGGAAGATAAAGGGTTTTTGTGTATATTTTCAGTCCGCTTATAATTCCTACAGTAAGTATGACTGCCATTGAAACGAACATGAAGAAAGTAATTATATTATTCCGCGTTTTAATTTTCATCTTTTAAAGAATAATCGTAATTCAGATAAAAGTAAATCATTGAACGGAAAAACACAGGGAAATTTTTATTATTCATTTTTGTAAAGAAAAAAAAAGAAATTCCGAAAATCTATATGAAGAGCCGCTTTTAAACGACTGTAAATTCAGTTTATGTCATTCGGGCGGACAGTTTGGTTCAGGGGGAACTATGAAAAAGTATTTGATTGGTGGGTTATTTGCTATTGTAGCGGCATTTTCCGTTCATGCAGGAGATTCAGCCGTACTTGTTGACAATGGTTTTTCTTCAGATGGAAATTACTATATTTTTGGTCAGTATGGACGCATAGATAAAAAGTTCCAGTCATGGGCAGAAATATTTACAGTAGATGTTCGTAAAAATGATTATGTTGACAACGAATTCTACCGCGTAAAGCCGTCTGCTGCTACTTCAAAAAAGACTGGAAAGGAAGTCTATGATTCTCTTCTTGAAAAGGCTGCTGTAACTACAGAAAAATATAAGTGTAGCCCATGCAAACCGGATCAGATTCTTTACATCCGTGAAGAAGAAAAAAAATCCGGTACAGATGAAATTGTATTTAAGGATTTTACAAGTTCAGTAAGTGACGATCAGGCTGTTTATCATGTTCAGCTTGTTCCGGATGTTACAGGAAGCGGCGTTGATGTAAGATCATCTTTCTATATCAATGTTGAAAAGCAGGATTCAAACGGAAGAGTTCTTGCATCGCAGAAAGTCGGGACACCTTCTATTATAAGAAAAGGCGTAAAGGCATATAAAATTGAAAGAATTGTGTGCGATTCAGAGGGAAGAAATCTTGTTTTCATTGTTGAAAAAACAATTGAAGATAAGACAGGAATTAATATCCGCTTTATGATTGAAGCATGCGAACTGAACGATGATTTTTCTACAAATCTTGCTACGGAATAATTTCTGTTTAATATAATTTAATAGGATTTATGGCAGGTTCATTTTTGTGAGCCTGTTTTTTTTGGAAAATGCATTTTTCTTCAAAAAACTCATATATATAAGGTGATGGAATAAAATTCTGTCACTATTTTTTTGTCTGAGTGAGGAAAAATGAAGTCGTTAATAAAATGTTCTGTAATTCTGACTTTTGTCATTATCTGCGTTTGTCCGCTTTCATGCCGGCTTACCGAAAGGGGAATCACGCTTTATAACGTAAACAGCTATGAATGTCCGGAAATTGACGCTTTTTCTGTAACGGGTTCTGAAAATGCGCTGATTTCCTTTTCTAAAAAAGTTTCCCTATCCGGATGCGCTGTAACGCCGGAAATAGGAAGCGTTTCCTGTTTTTTAAAAGACAGTCCTTCGGGTGAAAAAATTTTTGAGTATGAGGTGCTTTTCAGCCAGAGGTGTGATGCGGGAAAAAAATATGCGCTCATAGGGATTGCGACTGATTCCATTGGGAATAGTCTAACTTTTTCACTTCCGTTCAAAGGCTATAATGAAAATATTCCCGTAATGGAAATATCTGAAGTTCATCCTAAATATGCCAGCTCTAAAAGAAAGTCAGGGACTGTGTATAAGTGCGAATACGTTGAATTTCTTGTAAGGTCTGACGGCAATTTAGCAGGGCTGGAACTTCGGAGCGCGCACGACGGGCCGGACAAGGCGTATGAGTTTCCGGCTATAGAGGTGCGGAGGGGCGAGATTATTGTGGTTCACCTGAGGTCAAAAACAGAAGGTGCAGTAAGCGAACTTGAAGAAAATCTGAATCTTTCTGAAGAATACTATTCGTCGGAGTCCGCGAGGGATTTATGGGCAGAAAATGATTCTTCCCGTCTTGGAGATGATATGGACGTAATCAGCCTTGTTAATTCTTTTACAGAAGAATTGATTGACGGCGTGTGCTATGCAAAATCTGATTCGGCAGAATGGAAAGATGATTTTATGGCTGGAGCAGCAAAAAAGCTTAATGATTCCGGATTGTGGAACGGCAGTTCAGTTTCTGATGCTGCCTGCATTGACGGCCTTACGCCTTCAAAATCAATTGTAAGAATTGCGGGCGGAAAATGTGCATCTTCCTGGGAAGTTTCAAAAGCCGGCGGAGAAACGCCCGGCAAAATAGATTTTGACATAATGATAGAATAATAATTCATAATATGTTAAACTCACCCTTATGTGTGAATTATTAGCGCCTGCGGGTAATATTGAGTCTCTGGATGCAGCTATCGGTGAAGGAGCTGATGCTGTATATCTTGGATTAAAAAGTTTTAATGCTCGTCTTAGAACTTCTAATTTTGCCTGGAATCAGTTTGAGGCTGCGGTCAATTCTGTTCATCGGCTGAATAAGAAGATTTATGTAACTGTAAATACTGTCTGTGAAGAACGCGAAACTGAACGCCTTTACAGATTCCTTTCATATTTGAATAAGGTCGGACCGGACGGTCTTATTGTTCAGGACATGGCTGTTGTACGCATGTGCCAGGAATTTTTCCCGAATCTGGAACTTCATGCATCTACACAGATGAATGTAGAAAGTGCGGCTGCTGCAAATCTTCTTTACAAGGAAGGTCTTAAGCGCGTTGTCCTTGCCCGTGAACTTGGTCTGGATGAAATTCGTGCCGTAAAGGAAAATACAAAAGCTCAGATAGAAATGTTCGTTCATGGAGCGCTCTGCGTAAGCGAAAGCGGTCTCTGTCTTTTTTCAAGTTTTCTTGGCGGAAAATCTGCGAACAGGGGTATGTGTACTCAGGCATGCCGCCGTTACTACACTGCCGAATATCCTGAAGGAATTAAGCAGGGATATTATTTTTCTCCTTGTGACATGCAGCTTATTGAACATATTCCTGAACTGTGCGAAATGGGAGTGGATTCCTTTAAGATTGAAGGACGAATGAAGAGTGCGGAATATGTAGGCAGTGTTGTTGCTGCATACCGTTATGTTATTGATCATTATAAAGAAGATAAAAAGGGTGCTATTGCTGCCGGAAAACGCATGCTGGCCGGTGATTTTGCCAGAACAAAGACAGATTATTGGTATGGCTTTAAGGAAATTGGCGAAGGCGTTGAAAATGCTGGAGCAAAAATTCTTAATCCTGATCAGGCCGGCGGAACTGGTATCTATCTTGGTACAATTCAGAATACAAGAAAAGCTCCTGATGAACTTATTGAACAGGTAAATCAGTCTGCTGCCCCGGATGCAGATCCGGCTTCTTTAAGGATTGTTCAGGCTCATATTACCGGCGGTTCTTACGATCCGGATCCAGGCGATTCAATTCGTCTGCATACAAGGACAGATACAGGACGGGCAAGCCATAAAATCAGGGCTGTAGAAATTGATGAAGACGGAAAGCGCTGGATAGACATTCCTGCCGGATTTAAGCCGGGAGACAGCGTATATCTCCTTCAGATTAAATCCATGTCAAAGCGTTACAGCAGGGTTTTGCCGGGCGATTTAAGCAGATTCCGCCGCCAGCCGCTGGATGAAATGCTTCCAATCCTTGATCTTACGCCTGTAGAAAAGAAGGAACTTTCATACTTCCCGGAAGGAATCTATGTTCAGGTTTCTACAATTGCGGATGTATTTATTGCGCAGGCACTGCATCCTGTACGCCTTATCATTGAATATACAAGTGACACAAAAGATGACCTTTTGAATGGAAAGACTGTACTTCCTATTTCGAAGAAGGCAACCTATATTTCTCTTGATCCGTATTGTCCGGCGGCAGTGGAAAATGAACTTGCTGCTGAACTCGACAAGCTGATTGAAGCGGGCTATACGCAGTTTGTTGTAAATAATATTGCGCACATTCAGTTCCTTAAGGGAAAGAATGTAAAGATGATTGCGGGACCTTACCTGTATACATTCAACAGATGGGCTGTTTCTTGGTTTGAGAATCAGGATATTGGTGCATTCATAATGCCTTACGAAAATTCCCGAAGAAATCTTGAGGCAACTTTTGATGAATCTGTCCGCGAACGGGTTCTTGTGCCTGTTTTTGCATATCCAACACTGTTCAGAATGCGCTTCAGGCTTCCTGAAAGCTACGGATTTACATTCTTCTCTGATAAGGAAGGAACGGAATTCAAAGTGGCTTCTTCAAAAGACGGTTCTTTTGTAATGCCGGAACTTCCGTTTTCGCTGCTTGATAAGACTGAGTTCCTTTCACAGGCCGGCTTTAAGCGCATGCTGATTGATTTTTCTAAGGTCAGCCTTACAAAAGGACAGATTAAGAATGTTTCTGCATCCCTTTTCAAGAAGCAGGTTCTGCCGGAAGTTTCTAGATTTAACTGGAAGGACGGTTTTTACAACCCTCAGCAGATAGAAGAATATAAGGCCAGCAACGAGCGTGCCGCTGCTGCCAGAATGGCTCAACAGGGCAAAAAAGCTCCGGCTTCTGCATATTCTTATCAGCAGGGGAATTTCCGCGGCTCAAAACGGCCGGATTCCAATGGAGCCGGTTCTTACGGAAGACCGGTTCACAAAGGAAAAGGCCGTAAAGGTGGCCGCTAAACTTTAATCTAGAAGACAAGTTCCTCTTCCGGAACTTCAACTTTTTCTTCTTCAAATGAGGCCTGGCTGCATGCGGCAAGATTTGCGTCATGCATTGCGGTCAGGTCTTCGTTTTTATCTTCAGGTTCTGCTTTTTCTGTTGAAACCCATTTTTTGAATTCAACGTGTTCTGCAATGATTGAAACGCGGCTTGAAGTTTTTCCTTCTGCTGTCTGCCAGCGGCTCTGCTTAAGTCTTCCAACTACACGGATTCCGTGTCCTTTTTTGCATTTTTCTTCGCATACTTCTGCCATTTTTCCAAAAGTCTCTACGTTGAAGTAAGAAACTTCGCTGACACCTTCGCCGTTTGCGTTCTTGTAATAGCGGTTTACGGCAACCGGGATGTTGCACACTTTGTGTCCGTTTGCAGTATCCTTAAGTTCTGCATCTCTTGTTACGTTTCCTTCGATGATTATTGAATTTAACTGATTCATTGTATACCTCGTTTTCAGCCATTTACAGAATATGGCGTGTTTTGCTTTTGTCCGGCCGGAACAAAAAAAGTGGCGGAGCTTTTGTTAAGCGCCGTCACTTTATATAACGAGGAAAATTGCAAAAAAATGCATTTTACGTAAAAAAAATTACGAATTTGTTAAAAGTCTTAGTATGTAAAGCTCTGTATAGATTGTAAGGGCTTCGGTCTCCTTGATTTTCTGCATGTTCGGCGTCTTTACAAGGGCTTCTGCAAGGCTTCTGACTCTGTCTACAGTAAATGTTGAAGCAGAAATTGTGCGCATAACCTTACGCGTGTAGTCCCTGATAAGGCTATTTACGTCCTCTGTAAGCGAAGAATGTGCTTCCTTTGTAATCATCTTGTTCCAGAGCTTAAGGTAAGAGTCCAGTTCACGGTCAATTGTTGAACCGTATGGAACAAGTTCTGCCGCTACATCCTTTGCCGCTTCAATGATTGCTTCTTTTTTGTTCACGTATCTTCCCGGAGACTGTTTTGGAGTGTCGTCAGGAATATCGTCTGCAGTAAATTCCTTTGCTGCTTTGACGGTTTTTACGTTATGCTCCTTTTTATTGTGGAACATACTCATAATCCATGAAAGCAGTGGAATTGTATGCCAGAACGGCAGCATAATTTTTGCACTTGCAAGAATCGAACTGCTGGAAATCATAAGGAGTTCTGAATACGGAAGCAGCTTTCCGCCTGAAAAATATGGAAAGTCGAACCGTCTTCTGAATGATCGTTTTCGTAGTTTAGCATTGTAAGGAAGTTGGCATTTAAAAGCGACCATAAAACAGGAGAAACTTCGCGGATTTCGTCACGAAGTACGTTTTCAAAGGCTTTATGATCCTTCATTTCCGGAAGCTTTTTGTAGTTGGAAAGCGATTCAAACCACTTTTCAATGAGTTTCTTTTCAATTGTGTCGTGCGCTTCATTTGCAAGGCGTACAACAAGCTGGATTACGCGCTTTTTATAGATAAAGTACCTGAGTCCCGATTCAATCTTGAATACAAGGATTTTAGGAAGCTCGTTATTTTCGCTTTCTGTAGTAAGTCTCTGAAGAAAATCCTTGAGGTCTTCTTCGTCGTATTGACCGTAAAGAAGAGAACCCTTTGAATCCCTGAGTTTAAGGATGCTGTCCATTGAGTAAAAATACGGAGGCTTTGCAAGAGCTGCTTCAAGTTCGCGCAGGGCATCTTCCTTCATCTGCTGTGCAGTTGCTTTTTCTTTAAGTGAAAGCATCCATATTTCAGAGATTGAAACTGCTTGAAGTACGTTTGTATCTTCTGCTGTGCGGTCCTTTATTTTTTCAAAATCCTGTCGTATAAAGTAGCACAGCTGGTTCCAAAAGTAGAATGCGTCTCCGTTAAGATCAAATGTCTGGTCTGCGTTGTCTGGGTGCTGTATGAAGCGGGAGTAGAAAGTAGTTGCACCGATTTCTTTAGATGGGTTTGCGTTCTTCAGTTTTTTCTGAAAATAGTCATGGTATTCATCTTTTTTTAGCATATGGCGGATTTTAGCCATTGCAGCCCGCGTAAGGAACTGAACCGGTACGCATGCAGGAAAGAGAATTGCCGGAATATCTTTTGGCATCATAAGACAGTAAAGCACAGAAGACTTTAAGTCCTGATGCTGCTGCAACTGAGGAATAAATTCGCCTGCATCGCGTTTTTCCATTGCTTCAACAGGAAGCTGCTTAGGCAGGTCAGAGGCAGAAGGAAACGGTACAGTAATGTTTGTTCCGATTTCCTTGAATCTGTTTGCGTAAAGAACAGAATAATATGTAATTATAACAGCAACATTCTTGCCTGCCTGAGTGGTAAGATAGAGCTCGTGCTTTGCTGCCAGATCTTCCAGTTCCTTTATAAGTGTTGATTCAGGTATTTCAACGTACTGAATGAGATCTGCTTGTTCTTCCAGGTGCTTAGCTGCGTATTTCTTTAAAAAGTCTCCGAACTCTTTTATGTTTACGAAGGCAGATTCCTGTCGTAAAGCATATTGTCTTAGGATTGTTCCTAATTTTGCAGATGTAGCCATAGTTACCATTATAACTGCAAAGATTTGAATTCACAAGATAGGATTCTTTCATTTGTTGAATAAAAGTGATTATAACAATAGAATAGAGATCAATAAAGTTTTTACTCTATGCAAAAATCATGGAGAATTATAAAAAGCTTTCAGCAGGAAGACATTATGATTTCTAACAGAATGAAAAACCTTCACCCTTATGTTCCGGGGGAGCAGCCTAAAGACAGGGTGTATATAAAACTTAATGCAAACGAAAATCCCTATCCGCCTAGCCCAACGGTTGTGGATTCTGTTGCAGATTTTGTGCGTGAAAATGCCATGCGGCTTGCACTTTATCCTGATCCTGATTCGCTTGAACTTCATGCCGCCGTTGCAGACATGCTGAACAAAACTGGTGGAGTTCTCTGCAATGCAAAGGTTAGCGGAGAAAATGTTGAGCCTTCAGAAAAAGACCGCATTCCGTTTACAGTAACTCCAGACATGATTTACACAGGAAACGGAAGCGATGAAGTCCTTTCTTTTGTGTTTTATGCTTTTTTTGATAGCGGAAAGAAACTTGTACTGCCGGAATTTACATACAGTTTTTATCCTGTTTATGCCGGTTTCTATAATATTGAAACAGACGTTGTCCCGATGAAGAAGGACTGGTCTTTAGATGTTCAAGAAATGCTTTTGCGCTCAAAGAAGAACGGTTCAGGATTGATTTTTGCAAATCCAAATGCACCTAGCGGAATTGCCTTAAGCCGCAATGACGTGCGCAAAATGCTGGAACAGAGCGATCCTGACCAGATTTTTGTAGTAGACGAAGCTTACTGCGATTTTGGCGGTGAATCATGCATTTCGCTGCTTGCAGAATTCAGGAACCTGCTGATTGTACGTACTTTCAGCAAGAGCCTTTGCGGTGCCGGAATGCGTCTGGGCTACATTGTAGCCAGCCCAGAACTTGTTCAGTACATTACAACTGTAAAGAACAGTCTTAACCACTTCCCGATTGATGCTGTAGCCCAGACGGCTGGTATCGCTGCATGCCGCAATCCGGCCTATTACTGCAAATGTGCAAAAAAAGTGGCGGAAGAGAGGGAATCATTTCAAGAATTCCTTAAGGAAAACGGCTGGGAATATATTCCTTCAAAGACAAACTTTGTCCTTGTCCGAAATCCTTCTGTAGGCGGAGAAGAAGTTTACCGCCGTATAAAGGAAGAGGGCATTCTTGTGCGACACTTTTCTACAAAGGGAATTGAAGATTATGTGCGTATAACAATCGGAACAAAAGAACAGATGGATTCCCTGAAATCAATCTTGAAAAATAAATTCTAGGCCGTTGAAAGGCTGAACGACTGGAGGAAAAAATGAAATTTCTTGTACTTACAGACATACACGGAAATACAGAGGCTCTAGATAAGCTCGATTCAGAGTTTGCAAAGGCAGATGCAGTTCTTTTTGCAGGAGACTTCTGCGAATGCTTTAAGACAGAAACAGGAAAACCTGTGCTTGATGCCCTTGTAAAAAAACACGATGAAATTTATGCCGTTCTTGGTAACTGCGATGAACCGGAATTTATTGAACAGCTTGAAGATGCCGGAATCAATGCAGAACGCGTGCTCAATTATACCGGCGGACTTGCAATCGTAGGTTCCGGCGGCGGAAGCAAATTTACTGGAAAAACTCCGAACGAACGCGAAGAAGATGACCTCCTTTCTGATTTTGACATTATGAATCAGGAAGAATTCCAGAATGATTATTCAAACTTTATCCTTATAAGCCATAATCCGCCGAAAAATACAAAATGCGATGCTGTAAATGCAGAGCTTCATGCTGGCTCAGAAAAATTCCGCGCTCTTATTGAAGAAAAAAAGCCGCTTGCTGTCGTTACAGGTCACATTCATGAAGGATGCGGAACAGATAAAATCGGTGACACGGTTGTAATCAATTCCGGAAGCTTTGGTGAAAAAGGTACTTACGCTGTATTTGATGCAGAAAAATCGGCCGGTAAATGGGAAATCAAAAACCTTAAGATTGAGACAATATAATTCTGCGAGGGATTTAAGGGCAGGGAAGTTACTTTATCGTGACTGAACTACCCTGAATCCTAAATAATTGTAGCACTCGTTCGGGTCAAAGCTGTAACGGTCGGCCGTAAGACAGAAAAGCGTGTATTCTGACCAGCTTCCGCCCCTGCTGATTCTTTTGCTGCCGTATTCAGGCCCGCTGGCAGTTTTTCCTTCTTCCTGAGAGCCGTAGTTTGCGTACCAATCCCAGCAGTATTCCAGAAGATTTCCTGTCATGTCAAAGATGCCGGCTGCATTTGCGTTTCCGCTGCCTGGCACTGTTATTGAATCCTGTGAAAACGGAGTTCCTGCGGTTCCTACTTTGTGGGTTCCGGTTGCGTTGTCGCACAGCCAGGCATAAGAAAGTCTGTCTTCGTCTTCTGCTATTGTGGTGTAAGAAATTTCGTTTCCAGTTGCAAGCTTTTCACTGAGTTCCGGGTGGTAGCGGGCTGCGAGCTCCCATTCTGCTTCAGTAGGAAGCCTGAAGCCGTTGGAGAAAAAGTTGCATTCCGAAAGGTCGCACATTGCGGTATTTGTTGAATCCCTTATTACGGTACCCTTATAAAGATAGCATGGTGAAAGTCCGCTTATTTCGCTGTATGCGTTGCACCAGACAATTGCGTCGTACCAGCTTATCATTGTAACCGGTTGTCCGGCAGAATCTTTCTGCGGTGAACGTCCGTATCTTCCTTCTGAACCTTCCTGGCCCGGATTCTGGAATCTGTATCCAAGTTTTCTTGCTTCTGAAATTATGCGGTACCATAGAGTATATGTTGTTTCGTAGCGGCATATAGAAAATTCGTTTACGGTCCGTTCTGCTGTATAGGTCTGAACGTCTTTTCCGATTACATATTCCGTTTTAGGAATTATGACCATTTCTGTTTCATCAAAACTGTTCTGAGAAAAAACTGACAATGCTAAGGACAAAAATGCCGTTATCAATAAAAACTTTTTCATATCTGCACCCCGCTTGGATAATTATATCACAATAACGGAGTATGAATAAATAGCCCGGATGACGGGATTAATAAATCAATTGTAAAACTATTCGCTCAATGCTGCTTCAATTGACTTCATGCGCTTTGCGTTCTTTCGTTCCTTTCGCTTGAAGTTTACGATCCTCTGGCTTTGTTTCTGCTGTGTACGCGGGTAGCGGCGTTCATATACTACAAGGATGAACTGTGTTACAACGATTGAACACAGACAGATTCCGCTGATAATCCATCCGGCCCAGCTTCCGTATTTTACAAAAGGAAGTTCTACGTTCATTCCGAAGTAGCTTGTGATGAATGTAGGAACCATCATAAGTATGTTCAGGATAGAAAGGCGCTTCATGTACATGTTAAGGTTGTTATTGATTACGGAGTCAAAGGCATCCATTACACCTATAAGGACGCTTCTGTATGTGTCTGCCATTTCAATAGCCTGTCGGTTATCTACTTCTACGTCATCAAGCCAGTCAATATCGTCCAGGTCAAGCTTAATCAGTTTTGTCTTACGGTATTTTTCCAGAAGCAGCTGGTTTGCCTTAAGCGAGGTTGTAAAGTACACAAGGGATTTTTCAAGGCTTAAAAGCTGCAGAATTTCGTTGTTATCAATTGAAAGCTGCATTTCGTTCTGGATTGCAGTTGAACGGCGGTTGATTTCCTTAAGGTAGCGCAGGTAGCTTAAATCTGAGCGGCTTAAAATGCGCATTATGAATGCCGGAAAGTCCTGCAGGGTAATTCCTTTCATTCTGCCTGTTGTAAAATCGCGCAGGACTTCGCAGTCTGTCCAGCAGATTGTGATGATGTAGTTATTCTTTAATATGATACCCAGCGGGCATGTTGAATACTGCGGATCAGATGAAGGATCATAAATTGGAAGTCGAAGGATTGTAAGAAGGTAGTCGTCTCCGTCTTCAAGACGCGACTGTTCATCCGGGTCAAGAATATCCAGAATGTGTTCCGGATCGATTTTAAATTCTGACTGAAGTATTTCTACGTCATCCCTTGTAACTACACGGGCATCAATCCAGGTTCTTTTTGACGGATTAAGATCCTGTTCCTTGATTTTTGTGAATTTTTCTTCTTCCTGCTGCCAGTATGTAATCATTTTTTTATCCTTTAAAAAGCGTTAAAAAGCATTTTCCGGCAGGATTTAAAAATTATGCAAAAATTCCTGCGGAGGCTGTAATCCGTTTTGAACGGGAGTGATAGGCGGAGCCGGGGTTACTTCCACTGTCCATAAAAAGCCTCCTTTCTGTATAGGGATAAAAAATTCGTTGGATGACAAATAGTAGCATAAAAAAGAAATATGAACAATTTTTTTTAGAAAAATATTTAATTTTTTTTAGGGAAATGCAGATTTAGAAAAATCCACTATATATATAGGGTGTATGAAAAATTTTTTCCTTAGATTTATGATTCTGTTTTTTCTGTCTGCTGTTTCTCTTTTTTGTTCCTGTGCTTCACGCCGTGAAATGAGCCGTATTTACTGGCTTAGCGGAGAAGTTTCCGCGGGCGGGTCACAGTGCTGCTACGACTTTATTTATGAAAATCTTTCTGACAAGGAGATTCTGCGCACTCAGTTTGTATTGAGTCTTTTTGACGAAGACGGAGAGCCTGTTTTGGACGGTGACTGGATAAAGATTGACTATGAGCGTTCGGTTCTTCCGGGGGAAACGGTAGAAGATTCTATAATGCTGGATGACTGGTTTGATTATGACGGTGAAAAGATTTATGTAACGGATTATTTTTATGCAGGGTGCATTGAATACGCAGACGGAACTGTTTTTGAAGATCCGTTCGGGCGGTTCGGGTATTCATAAAAAAAAATCCCGCGGCGGTAATGCTGCGGGATTTGAAATTATTACAATGGAAGTTTTTCTCTATTACAGAGGAATGTTTCCATGCTTGCACCAAAAAAATACGTCCTGCATTTTTTTGGTGAGTGCAGAATGCAAACATTCTGCAAGGGCTTAGAACGGGCATCCTGCCCTATTTAGTGTATTATAATGGAATATTTCCATGCTTTTTCAATGGTTTATCCATTGAGTGTTTGTTTGCAAGGAAGTCAAGGCTCTGGGCAACGTATTTGCGTGTGTCTTCCGGGTTGATGACTTCGCTTACGTAACCGCGTTTTGCTGCGATTGTTGGAGTCATGATTTCTGATTCGTACTGAGCTTTCTTTTCTGCAACGTATGCAGCCTTAGAAGGATCCTTCATTTCTTTTGCATAAAGGATTCCAACAGCACCGTCAGCACCCATAACGGCAATTTCTGATGTCGGCCATGCATATACATAGTCTGCACCGATGTGCTTAGAACACATAGCGATATAAGCTCCGCCGTATGCCTTGCGTGTAATTACAGTTACTTTTGGAACAGAAGATTCTGAGTAAGCGTAAATTACTTTTGCACCGTGGCGGATGATACCTTTTTGTTCTTCCTGTGGACCAGGGATAAATCCTGGAACATCTACGAAAGTAACGATAGGGATATTGTATGCGTCGCAGTAGCGTACGTGGCGTGCAATTTTGTCTGAAGCATCACAGTCGAGAACACCGCCCATTCCGGCAGGGTTATTGGCAATGATACCTACAGATTTTCCTTCAATTTTAGCAAAGCCGATTACACAGTTGATTGCAAATTCTGCTGAAACTTCAAAGAATGAATCGTCGTCTGTAACGTCGTTGATTACATCGCGGATGTCATAGCCCTGACGTGTGTTTTCCGGCAAAATCTTTGTAATGTGCTTTGTTTTCTTGTGTTCGTCAAATTTGAATTTAGCAGCCTGAACGATTTCGTCACCGTAGTAGTGAGGAATATAGTCAAGAAGCTTGCGTACCTTGTTAAAGCAGTCCGGTTCGCCTTCGCAGCGGAAGTGAGCAACTCCGGATTTCTTAGAGTGAATTGAAGCACCACCAAGATCTTCTGCTGTGATATCCATGAACATTACAGATTTAACAACTTTAGGACCAGTAATGAAAAGCTGTGAAATCTGATCAACAGCAAAAATAAAGTCTGTGATTCCCGGAGAATATACGGCACCACCGGCACATGGACCTGCTATGATGGAAATCTGTGGAACAGAACCAGATGCACGTACGTTCTGATAGAAAAGGTCACCATAACCACAGAGGGCGTCTACACCTTCCTGAATGCGGGCTCCACCCGAATCGTTGATTCCGATTACAGGACAGCGTGCTTCAATAGCCATGTCGATGAGTTCTGCAATTTTTTTACCATGCATAAGACCGAGTGAACCACCCTGAACTGTAAAATCCTGTGCATATACGGCTACTTTTCTGCCGTTGATTTTTCCGAATCCTGTTATGACGCCGTCATAAGGAATGTCTTTTTTGTCCATTCCAAAACTTGTACAGTTATGGCGAACGCCGGAATAGATTTCTACGAATGTTCCCTTATCGCAAAGATGATCTATGCGTTCAATAGCGTGAAATTTACCTTTTTCATGTTGTTTCTCAACATTGTATGCCATGTAAATGACCTCCAATTTTTTTCACTATGATTAGATAATATTGAATGGTATGCTCTGTGTCAATGACATTTTTTTGTATTTTGTCATTATGACAATTAAAGCGGTTTTGTTAGGTTTTATTAATCTTAATTTTACAGAATATATAAAATCGAATATCATAAAAACCACCAGAACGGTAACAGCACCCTTGTAAAAAATGACGGTTAATAAAGGTAGAAATGGAAGACCAAATGAGACACTATTAAGTGCAATAAGTTCCAAACTAACATATAATGAAGGAAAGGAATACGGAATAGTAAGACCTATGCAAAGATCAAGGAATTACAGAGGATTTGATATTACGAGGTAGAACATGAAGAAATTAGCTTTAATATTTTTAATTTCATGTATATCAATTGCATTAGGATATACAAAAACAGTAACAACAGAAGACGGATTTTTAAGTTTTGAAGTTCCAGAGGAATGTGGTTGTATTGATATTTTTCATAGAAATGGAAGAAAACTTGAAATAAGTGGAACTGAAGTTATTTTTGATTCAAAATATTTAGTATGTTTTTCAGAAATTTTTTCAGATTTTTTAGAAAAAAAACAATATAAGATTACAAGGACTGATTTAGAAAAATTGTTATTAACTAATAATTTCCCAGAATCAGATACATTTGCATTTGATCAGTATTATAATAGATACTCTCGTGATGAATCAAAACAATATATCGGTTTTCTTCCCAAATCCTATAAACCTATAATACGAGATGATATTTTAGGTGAAGAATATTTTTACTTTCCTAAAGAATCTCGTATTTATGATAATAAACGGGCAACTACGGTTTTTTATCATATTACATTTGCTTTACCGGATCGTTTGGAAAGAATTTCTTTTGGAATAAATTCAATAGACTATTCAGCAGAAGAACTTGTTAATTCTTTCCCCCAGTGGTTTGAAATGAGGAAAGACGGCCTTTACTACTGGATAAACCAGGAATGCCTAGATGCAATGTATGACCTGCTATTCAGCGATGACTATAAAAAACTTCCTCGAGACTTACAGTTAATCCGCGAAACCCGCGACATGATTTTACAGACAGTCAGGATAAACAATCCGCCTGTAGATACAAGTAAATTGAAGAAAGGTGTAATAACTGGCTAATTATAGTTTGCGCCGTGCGTGTAAGGGCGCCGGAGGCGTTCCGGAGCGAAAGCGTAGGAATGAGCGGTGAGCGGAACCCTGGAAGGCCGGGATGAAGGATGCATTGTAAAATTACAGAAAGAGCTTTGGGATGAAGAAGTAGCTTCGCTCGAATAAAGAGAAAAAAAAGGCTGGTTTTGTTAGGTGTTATTAACTTAATAGCCGATTGCGTCCAGACGCTTTTGTTCTGCTTCCAATGAGGCCTGGGTTGGAAGCCATGGATATTTTGCGCGGAGGGTTTCTGCTGCCTGAATTACGTTGCCGGCTGCTCTGTTAAGGGAATCCTTGTAGTCAAGGCTGAAATCGAGGAGCGGAACGTATGCAGAATTCTGTTTTTGGGATAAAGAAAGAATCTGCCAGCGGTCTTTTTTGTATTCTTCAGAAACTGTTGTCGTGTATTCGTCTATTCTAAGCTGTGTGTTATCTGTGTGAACAAGGTAATAGTGAACGGTGTGCGAAGCTTCAGGACTGAGTTCAATTTTTTTGCCGTCAGGATTGCGGAGTATCCGGTGTGGATGGTTTCCTACGGTAGGGGCTTTCTGGTTGAGTTCAGACGGTGCTCCGTCAATCTGGAAGTTTGTTATTCCGTATACGTATCTTGAATAGGATTTTTTTGAATCTGGTTCGTAGAAAAGCCAGTTTTCAGGGGTGGAAATTCCTGAGTCAAAGTTGTAGGCGCTCTTCATCTGGCCGGTTACGTAAATCTGTGGAATCTGGGAAATGTATATCTGCGCCTGCGGGCAGTTTTTTGCGGCGGCGAGCATGTAATCTGTGTCCATATGGTGGATTCCGGCGTAAAAAAGTTCTGCAGTCTGGGAAGAAGTAAGTCCGGTTGCGACGGGCTTTTTTCCGGCTTCTATATAAATTGAACGGACTGAAATAAAAACAAAAAGTGAAGCGGCAATAATGACTAGAATGCGCGTTCTGTTTCTTTCAAAAAATTTCTTTCTTGCAAGTGTTTTTTTCTGCTTTATGACAAAGTCCTTTACGTTCTTTTCAAACAGTTCCTGCGGAATCTTATGTTTTTTGGATTCGTGGTCAAAAAGTTCTTTTTTTAAGTCTTCAAGAGGAAAGTTTGCCTCCGGTTTTGTTCCGGAAAGTGCAGTGGTTGTAAAATCAGAAAGCTTTCTGCTGATTCCGTTTACGGAATAGATAAGCGGCAGAAAATTCCTGTCGCTTATGAGAATTCCTTTTTCTGATTCAGAGTTGTCGGGATATGGAAAATGACCGGTGCAGGCGTAATAGGCGCATACAGATAAGGTAAAGTTTCTCGCAGCGGAACCGTCGGCAATGCTGTCGCGCCAGAGATTCTGAATTCTGTCGTATTCTTCCCTGCCGGAATTCAGTGCGCAGCGATCAAAAGTTTTTTCCGGGACAAAAAGGAGAGCGTTATTTTTTACAAGGATTCCAGCCATTCCGTTGCATGGCAGGTCAATGTTTTTTCTGTCTGCTTCTGAATAGGCGCGGCATATTAAAAACAGTGTCTGTAGTGCCTCCTGGCCGCCCTTAAAAATAATGTTTTCTACAGATACAGCTTCTTCCCATTCGCCAAAAAAATAGGCCTGCTCGTCTATTGTTTTTGTTCCGGCGAATTTCCAGGGAGTAAATAATGGCGCATCATCTTCGGATTTAAACTGAACTGAATAGCCGGTTTCATCAAGCAGGCGGGAACACTTGGTTTTTGCAAACTGCTCTTCAGAAAGACTGGAGTTAAGTAAAATACTGCTTCCGTTTGTCCGTAAAATGTCCTGCATCCTGTTCCTGCCTTTGACTGAAATTTGCCCGAATGTCGGTTCGTTATAGAAAAATTATACTGTAATTCTAGGGAGAGGAGCAAATGAAAAGGGTTCAGACTTTATCATTCTCTCCAATCTTTTCTTTCAACAATTTTTTTTGAAAATTCCCGGAACTAATGTATAATTATAGAAGATGGAAAAAGTTTTCTTACGCCGGAGGCCGAAAATGAGTCGAAGAATAATAACTATCAGCAGGGAATATGCAAGCGGGGGTTCGCAGATTGGAAAGATGCTTTCTGAAAGACTGGGAATTCCGTGTTATGACAGGGAAATTATTGGCAAGGTTGCTGCTGAAAGCGGCCTTTGCGAAAAATTTATAGAAGACAAAGGCGAATACGGCAATAAGGTTGCAATCGAAACTTATTTTGCAACCGGAATGTATTATAACGGTCCTTCCGTAGAGGATTCCATCTGGGCAATTCAGCATCAGATAATTGAAGAACTGGCAGAAAAAGAACCATGCATTATCGTAGGCCGCTGTGCAGATTACATTCTTCGTAAGCGTACAGACGTGCTTAATGTTTTCATTCATGCTGATAAAAAAACTCGTGCAAAATACCTTGCGGAAGAGCTTAAGGAAAATGTCCTTGATCCTGAAAAATACCTTAAGGAACTTGACCGCCGCCGCTCTACTTACGTTCAGTTTTACACAGACATGAAGTGGGGCGATTCAAGGCAGTACGACATTACTTTGAACACCGGAAAGATCAGCTTCCATCAGTGTGTTGCAATTCTTGCCGGCTTATACAGTCAGGACTGAACTTTTATAAATTCAACTTTCTGTGTCGGGATGTCTATGTTCCGTGCAGAAACCTGAATTTCCTGGTTAAGTTCTATTCCTGCAAGTCCAGGTATTACTGTCTGCATTGCAAGCGACGGAATCATGAATAGGTCTCCTTCGTCCTTGTGATCAATGCAGACTGCATTTCCAGTCCATTCCGGATTTTGAAGAAGATACAGAAGTTTCCAGTGGGTTTCGCTCAGGCGGCTTGCTTTTCTTGCGGCTATGCTTGCGGCATCTCCTTGGCTTATGCGTTCAAGCATTGTGTCCTTGTCTATGAGTTTTTCACCATTTAAATATGCGCGGAGCTGCTGATGAGCTATAAGGTCGCTGTAACGGCGGAGCGGGCTGGTTACCTGGCTGTAAACAGCAATTCCAAGGCCGGAATGCATTGCCGGAGTAACGCCTACGCTGCGTTTGTGCATGCAGCGCAGAAGTTTGAACTGGCCGGCAAGTCCCGGAATTACTTCTTTAGGAACGTCCGGGGCTTCCTGACTTACATACGGGAACGGAATCTTATTGTTGAATGCAAAATAAGCGGCGCCTTCTCCGGCTAAAAGCATCATTTCGCAAACCATTGAGTCTGCCTCGTAGCGGATGAGAGGGCTTATGCTGACTTTTTTTGTTTCTGGGTCTACGCTCATGTGGATTTCCGGCAGGTCAATGTTTGTGGCGCCACTGCGCTTTCTGCGTTCTATGTTTTTACGCGCAATTTCAAAAAGCGGTTTAAGTTCCGTGCTGTCCTTTAATTCCGTTGCTTTCTGATATGTAAGACGTTTTACGTTTACAAATGTTTTAAAAATCTTACATTCTTCTATTGAATTATCTTCCTTTAAAAGAATCCTGAAAGAAAGTGCCCTGCTTTTTTCCTGAAGTCCAAGTGCATAGTCGGCAAGGCTTTCTTCTGCAAGCATTCGGACGGCTCCTTCCGGCAGGTAAAGGGTTGTTCCCTTGTCCCTTGCAACTTTATCTATGGAAGAATCCGGTTTTACGTAGCAGGCCGGATCTGCAATGTGAACCCAAAGGTATTTTCCGTCAAAGGCAACTGCATCATCTGGGTCAGCAGACCATTCGTTGTCGATTGCGTATGCGGTTTCCGGTACTTCAAGGCGTTCTTCTTCTGGCGGGGTGCCAAGTCCTTCTTTTGCGCTGACCATTGAAAGTCCGTAGCGTGTAGGGTAAGGATTTTTTGTTATGTCCCAAATTCCTGTGTCTATTAAAAGCTGGTGCGCTTTTTCAGGGCTCTGGGTTACGCCGGCTTCTACCATGACCTTTGATTTTTCGGCCTTGCAGAAAGCTACGTTTTCTACTTCGTTCATGAATTTTGCATCGTCCGGCAGATTCAGTTTACGTTCCTTAAGGCGAGCAATGAATGCGGCGTGTATTTCTGCTTCGTGTTCCTTTTCGTATTTTTTCTGTTTAATTGATTCAATTTCGGCCTGGTTTCGCGGAGTGAATGAAATGTTTCCGTTTTTCAAGTCTTCTTCGTTAAGGCTGAATTCCAGTGAAGCGCACAATGATGAATAGATGAACCAGCTTTCTTCTGATTTCGCACTTCCTCGAAGAAGTTCTGCAAGGTCAGAAAAATTTACAGGTTCTGAGGCTGTGCTTTCGTCGCTCACTAAAAGTTCGTAGGTTTCCTGTATCTGTGCGGAGATTGATTCATCTGTAAAGGAAAGGAGTTTTTCTATTGAGCCGCATGATTCTGCGTTAAGGCTGATTATGTCTTTTTCGCGTACTTTCTGTGTGGCGTACTGAGCCTTTTTTCCTGTTGGTGTTGCCGGGGCTACCTGAAATTTAACAATGATTTTATCGCCGTCAAAATCCTGGATTACGGCACAACTTTTCTTATACAGAACTGGTGAATCTTTCTTAAACATGAGTTCAATATAATGGAAAACAACATAAAAATGAAGTAGTGATTCTCTTTGAGGAATAAAACTTATGCAAAAATTTAAAATGAAATTGCATAAATATACAAAAATCGCTATTTTATTAATATGATAGTTATGAAATTCGGCGGCTCTTCAGTTGCCAATGCAGAAAGAATTAAACACGTTGCCTCAATTATTAAGGCATATAAAGAACAGCGACCGGTTGTGGTTTTAAGTGCCATGGGCGATACCACAGATCATCTTTTGGAAGCAGCAGATCTTGCCGTATCTGGAAAAGTTGATGTTGCCGGTGTTGCAAAACTTCACGAAGATACAGCTGCGGAACTTGGAATTAATATTGAAACAATCCGCGCGCTTTTGGATGAACTTAAACAGCTTTTGACTGGAATTTCCATGCTTAAGGAAATCAGTAAGAGAAGCCGCGATTACCTTGTTTCTTTTGGTGAACGCATGTCTGTACGCATGATGGCAGCTTACCTTAAGAGTGAAGGAATTGACGCTAAATTCTATGATGCATGGGATGTTGGTTTTGTAAGCGATTCTAACTACATGAGCGCAGAACTTCTTGATGAAGTGTGGGAAAACATTCCACAGCATTTGACTGCTTATAAGGAAGGCAAGGATAGCGCAATTCCGATTGTAACAGGATTTATTGCCAAGGATAAAAACGGAATCATTACTACTCTTGGACGCGGTGGTTCGGATTTGACTGCTACTATGATTGGTGCAGCAATGAAGGCTGATGAAGTTCAGACATGGAAGGATGTTGACGGTATCCTTACTACTGATCCGCGCGTTGTAAAAGAAGCAAAGCCTGTTCCTGAAGTTACTTATGAAGAAGCACAGGAACTTGCCATGTTCGGTTCGCAGGTATTGCATCCGCGTTCAATGTTGCCGGTACGCAAGAGCGGAACTCCGGTTCGCGTAAAGAATTCATATAACATTTCAAGTCCGGGAACTTTGATTGTAGAAAATCATGCTGGTAAGGTTCCTCCTGTATGTGCTATTACTTCTGTAAAGCACGTTCAGATTTTTGATATTGTTTCTACACGCATGCTTGGCGCATCCGGCTTTCTTGCACACATCTTTAATCAGTTCCTTAAATGGAATGTCAGCATTGATGTAATTTCTACTTCTGAAGTTTCTGTTTCATGTACTGTAAATACTAAAAAAGATCTTTCGGGGCTTGTAGAAGACCTTGCGCGTGTTGCAGACGTTAAGCTTCGCCCGGGAAAGGCAATTGTTACTGTAATCTGTGATGTTGCTCATTCTTCTGCAATTCTTGCTTCTGGCTTCAGTGCACTTGCTGATGAAGGAATTAATGTTCAGATGATAAGCCAGGGCGCTTCAAAGGTTAATATTTCTGTGCTTGTTGAAGAGTCTGAAGCTGACCGTACTGTGCAGATTCTGCATAAAGCTTATTTCGGTTAATTCTTTTTTAGAAAAATTAAGGGGCAAGGTATGAAGATTGCGCTTGTAGGTTATGGAAAAATGGGGCACATGATAGAATCCTGTGCTAAATCTCTTGGTCACGAAGTTGTTGCCACTGTTGATGTTGTTTCTGAAGATGCAACAGTTAAGGTTGCTGCAGGCGATTATGAAGCTGTTGCCCGTGCTGTAAAATCAAGCGGTGCTGAAGGTGTTATTGAATTCAGTCATCCTACTGCTGTAATGGGAAACATTAAGGCTTTGCTTCCGCTGGGACTTCCAGTTGTTGTCGGAACTACTGGCTGGAACGATAAGCATAAGGAAGTTGCTGAATTTGCTGCTTCTTGCGGCGGAACAATTATGACTTCTTCTAACTTTTCAATCGGCGTAAACATGCTTTACAAGATTATTGCAGAAGCCGTTAAGGTTCTTGAAGAATATCCTGAATACGATATTGCAACCTGGGAAGCCCACCACAATCAGAAGGCAGACAGTCCTTCTGGAACAGCTCTTTCCATTGCAAAGGTTATTCTGGAAAACACAAAAAAGAAGGATCAGATTGTAACTGACGCATTCCATGAACGTCCTCAGCCGAACCAGCTGCACGTTTCTTCTACACGCTGCGGTTCAATTCCTGGTACTCATACAGTATTCTTTGACAGCAAGGCTGATACAATTGAAATTACGCATAGGGTACGAAGCCGCGAAGGTTTTGCAATGGGTTCTGTGCATGCCCTTGAACGTCTTTCCAACGGATTGAAGACTGGGCGCCTTACTAAAGGTAATCTTTACGGGATGGAAGACTTGTTCTGATAATGCGGTATGAACGGTAATGGCACATTTGAAAAGATTATAAATGCTTTTAACAGGTACTACGATATTTCTACAGAAAATATTGCAGGACCTTTTTGTGCCGAAGCCGTTTTTAAGTCGCATGGAGAGCAGTATTTTCTGGTAAAGTCTGCAAAAGTTGCGGACATTGATTCAAATGACTTTGTTTTTTTCTGTGATTGCAGTAATTGCGGTTCCTGCGATGACGAAAAAATGAATGATTGCAATAAATGTTATGACCATAATGAGCGGGTTCTGCATGATGATTGTGCGGAACCCGTTTCTGTTTGTCTATCCTGTGCAAAACTGGAAGAAATTGCGGCTGCGGCATGGGAAAGGGGGCTTTCCAGGGTTTCGCCTTATTATGGTCACAGAAATTCTGACGTAACGCTTGTCCTGTTTGCAGATAGGATTTCGTCGGAAGCGTTAAAGAAAATAAAGCAACTTAACTATTATAAATCTTATGCTTTTGGCCTTTACGGCTGGAGCGGATTCAGGTTATTAGCCTACGAAGCTTTTACGGGGCGTGCGGTGACTAACAGGCGCGGCGCGGACTTAAAGAAACTTGTGGGGAATCTATAAAAAGTGCTGAACAGGGGGTAGAACTAAAATGACAGCATTATTAATAATCATTGCTGCCATTGCCTTGCTTTTCATCGGCTATGTTGTATACGGCTCTTGGCTTGCAAAGCAGTGGGGTATTGATCCATCCAAAAAAACGCCTGCTTATGAAAAGGCAGACGGTGTTGATTATGTAGCTGCTAAACCGGCAGTTTTAATGGGACATCACTTTTCTTCAATTGCGGGAGCAGGACCGATTAACGGACCTATTATGGCTGCGGCATTCGGCTGGGTTCCGGTTTTTCTCTGGTGTGTAATTGGTGGTATTTTCTTTGGTGGACTTCAGGATTTTGGTTCCCTGTTTGCATCTGCCCGACATGAAGGAAAGTCTGTCGGCGAAATCATCAGGGATTCAATGGGTAAGACTTCTAAAAAACTTTTTATCCTTTTTGCCCTTCTTGTATTGATTCTTGTAATTGCTTCATTTGTAAATGTTGTTGCAGGTACTTTTGCTACTGTAGCAGCTGCTGGAGAATCTGTTCCGTTTGGAATCGTTAAGAATCCTAATGGTCCTCAGTCAACAGCAATGATTTCCCTTCTCTTTATTGTCCTCGCTGTTGGATACGGAATTCTTACAAGCCGCTTTGGATTGAGGACTCGCTATGCTACTGCAATCGGTCTTGCCGGTGTTGTTGCTGCCGTTGTAATCGGTCTGAACTTTGGCTTTGCCATGAGCCGCACAGGATGGATTGTTTTCATTGGTGTTTATATTACAGTTGCTTCCCTTGTACCGGTCTGGATTCTGCTTCAGCCAAGAGACTATCTTTCTTCTTACCTCTTGTACGCAATGATGGCACTTGGATTTATTGGAGTTGTAGTTTCTGCCGTTACAGGCAATGCTTCTTTTGAACTTCCTGCTTTTACAGGTTGGTCAACAAAAATCGGACCGATGTTCCCGGCTCTCTTTATTACTGTTGCATGCGGTGCCTGTTCCGGCTTTCATTCGCTTATTTCTAGCGGAACAACTTCTAAGCAGCTGGACAATGAACGCCATGCAAAGGCTATCGGTTACGGTTCAATGCTTATTGAATCTGCGCTCGGTATTCTTTCTCTTGTGGCACTTGGAATGGTTTCAAGCGACTTTATTAAAAACGGTGCATTTGCGGGTGCTCCTCCGGTAGCATTTGCGCTTGGTATTTCCAAGATGTTCGGACTTACAGATTCAAACAATGCCATCTATGCTCTTCTTACTCTTGCAGTTTCTGTATTTGCCCTGACTTCTCTTGATACAGGTACACGCTTAAGCCGCTTTATGTTCTCTGAACTTTTTCTTAAGGATGGACAGACTTCATACAAAGATGCAAAGGGAATTCGCAAGGTTCTTGCATTCCCTCTTTTTGGAACTGCGCTCATGGTTGTTACAGGATGTATTCTGGGTGGTCTTTCACTCAGCCAGATTTGGGGACTTTTTGGTGCAGCAAACCAGCTTCTTGCAGGAATTGCTCTTATGGCAGTTGCCGCATGGCTTGGCGAAGTTGGAAAGAATAACAAGATGTTCTTCATTCCGACTGTATTCATGCTTGCTGCAACCCTTACACAGCTTGTAAGGACTATTATCGTAAAGATTAAGATTTTTACAGGTGCCGCACAAGGACAGGGACCTATGTGGGGTCACTGGTTCCAGTTTGTATTTGCTGCTGCAATGGCAGGGCTTGCAGTTGTCCTTGTTATAGAAGGAATAAGGACATTCGCAAAGCATTCTGCTAAAAAATCATAAGTAAGTTATAAAAAAGGGGCTGCCTAATTAGTCAGCCCCTTTTTTTTGCATTTTTTTATTTATACGCACACCATTACCGTAAAGCCGGCAGTTATAAAAAGAAGTCCGGCCATCTGAATTATGCGCTTGATAAGGCGTTCCCTGTCTGAAGTTTTCCTGAAAAATCCTCTTGAAGTCATTACCTGGGCAATTATAAGCACAGTGCTTCCGGCTGTAAGCAGAATTGAATAGAGCTTTGGTTGTCCGAAAAGGCTTAAAAGTGAACCATAGTGCATGATTAGAATCGGAATCATAAGCAGGATTACGGCCATTGATTTCATTATGCTTCGCGTATCTGTAACGTAAAAATAGTACATGATGAGTATTATTGCATATACGGTGACAGTGCAGGCCGTTGCTGCTCCCGGAAGCCTGAACAGAATGAATGAAGCTCCCAGAATGTGAATGAAACTCAAGTAGCTCAATATAAGAAGAGAAATGCTTGTTACAAGAAGCTTCTGTTTTTTAGAAAAAAGCAGTATGCATGAACTTGCCATTGTGCAGGCAACAGAAAGGGAAACTGCCACAATTATGTGGACTGAATCGGGGATTCTTGGAATGAGCACCATAAGTTCTGCTGTAAGCATAAAAACGTATTGGGCAGGACGGCAGATGTATTCCATAAGCCTGATTTTTTTTCCGCAGGCAATTATATTAAGAATTGTAGATGCGGTAAAAAGACCGCAGAAAACAAAAAAAAGTATGTACAGCACAGACATGTTTCCATTATACAGGCTACTTAACAGAATTGTCGAGTCTGTGTCAGTTTTTTTGTGATTGTTTCCCGGTGTTATTGAAAATCTAAAGGCATTCTTCTATACTACACTTGCTGTTTTTTCGCCATTGAGAAAAATTCTATGCCGGAAAGACGTGTATAACGCGAAGTTAATAGGAGGATATATGACAATATCTGAGATGCTTAGTCAAAGTGGAATTTTGACTTTGCTTGGTATGGTTGTTGTATTTTCATTCATTCTTATCATGATCGCAAGTATGGGACTGCTTCACGCTCTTGTACGTGCTTTCAAGCTTGATAAAACTGATGCAAAAACAACAAGTAAAACTGGCAGACCTGTTCCTTCAGCAGGAGCTGCTGTTGCACCGGCTGTAGATCAGGGTGCAATTATTGCAGCAATTGCAGCTGCTATCCGTGAAAAAGAATCTGTCTAAAAAAATTAAGAGGTAAAATAAATGGCAAAAGTTGGAATTTCCGAACTTGCAATCCGTGATGCTCATCAGTCGCTTCACGCTACTCGTATGACAACAGCAGATATGCTTCCTGCTTGTCCAATGCTCGATAAAATCGGTTATAAATACATTGAAGGTTGGGGTGGAGCCACATACGATTCATGTATCCGCTTCCTGAATGAAGATCCTTGGGATCGCCTTAGAAAGCTTCATGCAGCTCTTCCTAATAACAAAATCATGATGCTTTTGCGCGCACAGAACCTTTTGGGCTACCGTCACTATGCTGACGACGTAGTAGAAAAGTTCGTTGAAACAGCTGCAAAGAACGGTATCGGCTGTTTCCGCATTTTTGATGCCTGCAATGACCCTCGCAACATGGAATGCGCAACAAAGGCTGCTAAAAAATCTGGAGTTGACGTTCAGATGGCTATTTCCTATGCCGTAACTCCATTCCACACAATTGAAAAATATGCTGAACTTGCAAAAACATATGCAGACTTTGGTGCAGATTCAATCTGTATTAAAGATATGTCTGGTCTTCTTAAACCTTATGTTGCATACGACCTTGTAAAGGCAATTAAGGCAAAGGTTGATCTTCCTGTAGAAATCCACTCACACGCAACAACAGGTCTTTCTGTTGCTACACTCCTTAAGGCTTCTGAAGCAGGTGCAGACATCCTGGATACTGCGATTTCTTCTATGTCTATGGGTACTTCACATTCTCCAACAGAAACAATCGTAGAAATGCTCAAGGGTACAGAATATGATACAGGCCTTGATACAAAGGCTCTTCTTGAACTTGCAGCTTACTTCCGCGAAGTTCGCACTCACTATTCTTCACTTGAATCAAAGTTCCTTGGTGCAGATACTCGTATCCTTGTTTCTCAGGTTCCGGGCGGTATGCTTTCTAACCTCGAAAGCCAGCTTAAACAGCAGGGTGCCGGAGACAAGATGGACGAAGTACTTGCAGAACTTCCTAAGGTTCACAAGGATGCAGGATACGTTCCTCTTGTAACACCAACATCTCAGATTGTAGGTACTCAGGCTGTTATGAACGTTCTTATGGGACGCTACACAACTATGACTCAGGATTTCCGCAACCTTATTACAGGACGCTTCGGAAAACTTCCTACAGATGCAAATGCTGATCTCGTAAAGAAAGCTCTTGAACAGAACAACATGGACAAAGTTATGACTTGCCGTCCTGCTGATGAAATTCCTAATGAATGGGACAAAATGCTTGAAGAATCAAAGAAGAACGGTGGTGACGGTTCTGACGAAGATGCACTTACATATGCAATGTTCCCTAATGTTGCACCTAAATTCTTTGCCAGCCGCAAGAATGGTCCTGTTGACGCTATGACAGCATTCGGCAAAAAGCCGGAAGCAGCTCCTGCTGCAGCTAAAGCTTCTAACGGCGGTTCATATACAATCAACGTAAACGGAACTGCTTACAATGTAACTTCTGACGGAAAGGGCAATATCAACGTAAACGGTACTGCATATAACGTATCATTCGGAGAAGCTAAGGCTGTTGCCGCTCCTGCTGCAAGTGCCCCTGCTGCAGCACCTGTTGTTTCTGGCGGAACAGCAATCAAATCTCCTGTTGCAGGTACATTGCTCCGTCATGCAGTTGCTGCCGGAAGCACAGTAAAGAAGGGTGATACAGTAATCGTTCTTGAATCAATGAAAATGGAACTTGAAGTAAAGGCTACTTGTGACGGTGTTGTTACATTCACAGTTCAGCCGGGAAGTCAGGTTGCAAACGGACAGGAACTTGGAAAGATTGGTGGAGCCGTTCAGGCTGCTCCGGCTGCCGCTCCTGCACCAGCTGCTGCACCAAAAGCAGCTCCAGCTGCCGCTCCAGCACCTGTTGCTGGCGGAAAACCTGTAAACGCTCCTGTTGCCGGAACACTTCTCCGCTATAACGTAGAAGAAGGTGCAACTGTAACAGCAGACACAACAATCATGTTCATTGAATCTATGAAGATGGAACTTGATATCAAGGCTGGTGCTGCTGGTAAAGTTCACTTTGTTGCAGCTGCCGGAACACAGATTTCTAACGGTCAGCAGATCGCTTCTATTTTGTAAGGATGATGTATGTTTAATTCAAGAACAGAAAACAATAAAAAAATTGCACTGATCATGCTTGCACTTATGCTTTCTGCTTCTGTTGTTTCGCTTGGTTCAAGGGTATTTGCCCAGGATTCCCAGGTAACTGAACAGACAGGCATGAATCGGGTTATAAAGGGAACTGAAGATTGGAACGGAAAGTATGATATTTCCGCAAAGAAATTCTTCCAGAATATCGGAAAATCAACCGGTATATACAAAATGATTCATCAGCAGACAGAAGAAGAAATTGCTGCTGAAAAACTTGCTGAGGAACAGAAGGAACTTGCTGCAAAGAATGATCCATTTGCAGGTGTTAAGGCTCCTGGCTGGCAGTATGTTGTAATGATTGCAATCGGATTCTTGATTGTATATCTTGGTGCTGCAAAAGGATTTGAACCACTTCTTCTTATTCCGATTGGTTTTGGTACAATTCTTGTAAACATTCCAGGTGCAAATATGGGTGTTGCTCCAGACGGAATGCTCAGTATCATCTATAATGCCGGTGTAGGAAATGAGTTCTTCCCTATGCTCATCTTTATGGGAATCGGAGCAATGACGGATTTTGGTCCTCTTATTGCTAATCCTAAGATGGCTATTCTTGGTGGAGCAGCGCAGCTTGGTGTGTTCTTTACACTTTTCGGTGTCGCTCTTATGAACCTTATTCCTGGAATTAATTATAATATTCTTCAGGCTGCGGCAATTTCTATCATTGGTGGAGCAGACGGTCCTACTTCTATCTATGTAAGTGCTAAGCTTGCTCCGGAACTTATGGCTGTAATTGCAGTTGCTGCATATTCATACATGGCTCTTGTTCCTATGATTCAGCCTCCGATTATGAAGGCGCTTACAACTCAGAAAGAGCGCGAAATTCGTATGAACCAGCTCCGCGAAGTAAGCAAGGCAGAAAAGGTACTTTTCCCTATGATGCTTCTTGTCCTTACAATCCTGCTTCTTCCACCAGCATGTCCGCTTATCGGTATGCTTGCATTCGGAAACTTTGTAAAGCAGTGCGGTGTTGTTGAGCGCCTTTCTAAGACAATGGAAAATGAATTGATGAACATTGTTTCAATTCTTCTTTCTCTTGGTGTAGGAAGCCAGATGTCTCCAGAAAAGATTATCAATGCAAACTCACTTGGAATTATCCTTCTTGGACTTGTTGCATTCGCCGTTGCTTCTGCAGGTGGAATCATGATGGCTAAATTGATGAACATCTTCCTTCCAAAAGGAAAGAAAATCAATCCTCTTATCGGTTCTGCCGGGGTTTCTGCTGTACCAATGGCAGCCCGCGTTTCAAACAAGGTTGGACTTGAATATGATCCGTCAAACTTCCTTTTGATGAACGCAATGGGACCAAACGTTTCTGGTGTAATCGGAACTGCTATTGCTGCAGGTGTATTTATTGCTACATTTGCAAAATAATTGAATGCTGTCCGGCATAGGAGCCGGGCATGCAGTAGGTTTAAGGCTTTCTGGATTTTAGATTCCTCTTCTATCCAGAAAGTTTTTTTGTTTTGATCCTAATGTTTGTTGTCCTGAAGGACAAAGTTTCGTCTTGTTTGTTAGAGTTTAAAGATATTTTTCAAGCGGCGGGAAGAAATTATAGTTACCGTCATCAGAAAGAATAAAAACCATAAAATCCGTGTCTTTTTCGTTCCTGTACAGTTTGTAGAACCTTTCGCTGGAATTGAATCTTGAACCCCTTGCGCGGTTTCCGCATCCGGAATCAAGTCCGTCCAGAACAGCCCCAAATCCGTGGCAGATGCAGTTTTCGTCCATAAGGATGGCGCCATCAATTGAAGAAAGTTTCCTTACGTTTTCGCTATCCAGTTTTACTTTTTTTGTAAGGATTGCAAGATCCTGATACTTCTGTGCAAGTTCACTGGCGTCTTTTTTTATTACAAGAATCGTTCCCTTGTGCTGTTCACAGAGCGCCATGATTATTGAATGCATTTCTGCAATTTTTTCTGAACCTGGAAAAATCTTTCCGGCATATTTCATGAAATCCTTTTTTGAAGGAAGGCTGTTTGAAAACACAAGAAGATTGTTTTTCATCGTAAGCAGTTCCGTTGAATTTTTAAGCAGAGTCCACTTGTGATCCTTGGAAAATGAGACGGAATAAAGGTTTTCGTCCGATTTTGGTTTTCCTATTCCGTAGATTGTGTTTGTGTCCGAAATTATTCCGATGTTTTCTTTTTGGTCAGAAAGTTCAAGCAGTTTTCTGATAAGCCTTAAGTTATTCATGGAAAAATTTCCATATTTTTCTGGAGACTTAAATTCAAATAGAAAGTCGATTTCTGCAAGCTGGTTTGTAAAATGAATCAGTCCTTCAGTGTTGTCCTTTTCGTATGTCAGGAATGCAAGGCTGTTAAAAATGTTCAGCATGGAAAGGTTTATTGTTTCGTAAAGTGCAAAGTCGTTGTAGCTGCAGCACTGCTTGGAAATTTCTGTAACAAGCGAGTCGGTTGCCTTTCTTATAATGATGCTTGAGGTAGAGCCGTTGTAAAAATATGTGCTGTCGGATTTCCACTGTTCGGAAAGAAAGTCAAAAAGGCTTTCTGAAATTTTTTCGTATAGAATCTGATGTTCGGAAAGGCTGTTCATCAGTTTTTTTGTAAGGTAAAGGATGAAAAATACGATTTTTCCAGAATCCAGAAACGGCGAAGAAATTACGGTCGCATTTTTATCGTTCTTGAGTTCATCTTCAAGCTGGTTCTGGAGTACAACAGAGTAAAATGCAGAAGATTCCGGGCTTTCGTTGTAGTCAAAGGTGCGGATGTCCAGGCGGACAAAGAGATTTTCCGAAATGTTTTCAAACACTTCGCGGCATATTTTTTCTGCCTGAGGAAAAAAGATTGCACTGTTGAACTCGTTCATAAAAACAGTATAGCACAGCGGATCGAATTTATCAAAAAGTATAGAAATTGAAAAAAATCATACGTTCTTATTGTTGATCATTTTCTTTCATTTTAAATGATACGTCTTCGTCTATCATTTGTAACATGATTCGTGCAATTTGAGGGTCAAACTGAGAATTTGAACCATGCAGAATTTCTGAACGGACTTTTTGTTGTGGCATTATGGTTCTATAACTTCTTTTTGATGTCATGGCATCGTAAGAATCTGCTACTGAAATTATTCTTGCAACCAAAGGAATGTTTTCTCCTTTCAATCCTTCTGGATAGCCTTTCCCATCAAAGCGTTCATGGTGATATTTCGCCCCTATTACAAGGTATGGAGATTTGTTGATGCTGGATAGAATTTGGCTTCCGATTATTGGATGCATTTTTATTGCTTTGTATTCTTCATCTGTCAGCACTCCGTCCTTGTTGATTATCCTGCCTGAAATTCCTATTTTGCCGATATCATGAAGGAGACCTGCGTAATAAATTTCATTGCACTCTTTAGAAGATTTGCCCATTCTTTTTGCTATTTCTTTTGAATATTCTGCAACTCTAGTGGAGTGACCGTGAGTATATTTGTCTTTTGCATCGATTGCTGTTGCGAGAGCGGATGAAGTTTGTTCAAACATAATCCATGCATTTTTTTGTTCTTCTCTTAGGAATTCGATTTCCATGTGTCTTGCATGTTCTACAGTGTCATTGAGATCTAGTAATGAAAAGATATAGAGAATGACTATGGTACTTACGAGTGTTATGTTGGTTAGAGAAAAACCATAGGCAAAAATCTGAATGACTGCTGCAAAAAAAGGCAGAATAGTAAATAATACAAGAGGGATTCGTATTCTGCGTCGAAGAGTTTTATAGTATTGAAAGATTACCCACAACAGTAATGCAAAATTACAAAAGGGCAGAATGTAACCGATAAGAAAATATTTTCCTCTCTGGTATCTGTTGAATTCATCGAAGCTGTACAGGAATCCATTGAATTGTGAAAGTGTGATCAGGAAAATAGAGGTAAAAGAAATAATGGTAACCAGCTTTAGACGCCGCGGAGTTCTTCTTAGTTTTCCATCGGTTTTGAGTAAATCGATAAAATATAGATTGAATGTAAAAATGATGAACGAATTCAGTGTAAATACTTGAAAATTAGAAATTCGAACCATCCAATAGCCTATACGGGATGTATTTCCTCGGTAAAGATATGCCTGTCGGTCAAATAATAGCAATAGTATTGCAGAAAGCTCCATTACAAGAAGTGCAAATTTCCGCTTTGGAGGAATGGTGCGTGTTATGGAAACCATTACTGCAAGACAGGCACAGACGCCGCAAAGAGCGAGCATAATGTCCGTTTGAAAAATTTTAAGAAAATCTATTAGAGAATACATTTTTACCTGCAAAGGATTGACAGTATATTATAATTTCATATAAAAATCAATTTATCCTAGGAATGAATTATCCAAGAGTGATGGGTAGCACCGCTATGAAGTTATGGGCAGTAAGATGTGTTTTTACAATTTCTGTTTTTAAGGCTCCGGATTTTTAAATTATTTGCGTTTACGCATCTGAATCTTGAGATTGAAAAATTTACTTTTTGCGAGTATACTGTTTTTATGGGTGAGGAGAAAATTACTAAGACAGCGGTTAAGGCTGAAGCTGTGCCGCCAAAAACAGTCGATAAAGTTGTAATCGAGAAAAAAACAGCAAAAAAATCTGCAAAAGATGCTCCAAAGGTAACTTATGATGAAAATTCAATTCTTCATCTTGAAGGATTGGAACACATAAGGCTGAGACCTGGTATGTACATTGGATCATTGGGTGACGGTACCAATGAAAATGACGGAATTTATATCCTTTTAAAGGAAGGAATCGATAATTCTGTTGATGAATATTCTCAAGGCTTTGGTGATAAGATTGATATTGAAATAAAAGATGGTCGTGTAAAGATCCGCGATTATGGTCGTGGAATTCCTCTTGGAAAGCTTGAACAGTGTGTTAGCGACGTAAATACCGGTGCAAAATACAATAATTCTGTTTTTAAACAGGCAATCGGTATGAACGGAGTGGGTATTAAAGCTACAAACGCTCTTTCGTCATATTTCAGGGCTGCAAGTATCAGAGATGGAAAAATGGCTGTTGTGGAGTATGAACGCGGCGTAAAGAAATCTTCAACAACATGTGCAGCAAAAGAAGGCGTAAGGAACGGTACTTACCTTGAATTTGTTCCGGATACAGAAATGTTTGGAAAATACGCCTTTAACATGGAGATGGTAGAAAAACGCCTGTGGAACTATGCATATCTTAATCCGGGATTAAAAATAAACTGCAACGGAAATATTTATGTGAGTCAGAACGGTCTTGAAGACCTGCTTGTGCGCGAAATGGATGGAATTTCAAATGCCATGTACAAGCTGTTTAATTACCGCGGAGAAAATATTGAATTCGTACTGACTCATACAGCAAGCCTTGATAAATTTGTCTATTCGTTTGTAAACGGTCAGTCAACAGATGACGGCGGTACACATGTAACTTCGTTCCTTGACGGCTTTACAAAGGGCGTAAATTCTTTCTTCAAAAAGGAATATGATGAAAAGGATGTAACATGTGGTCTTTTAGTCGGGCTCAAGATTGGAATTGATAATCCTATGTTCACAAGCCAGACAAAAAATAAGCTTGGAAACGTAGAAATCCGTGCGCCTATCATTCAGGAAACGCAGGCGGCAGTTGATGACTGGCTGCGTCATAATCCGGATGTTGCCGGAGCCCTTGAAGAAAAGATTATCCGCAACATTAAGGCCCGCGACGAGATTAATAACGTAACTCAGAAGCAGGTTCGAGAAGCCGCAAAGACTGTTTCGCTTAAGATTCCTAAGTTAAAGGACTGCCGCTATCACCTTCAGGACGGACCAAAGGGTGCAAACTCAATGATTTTCATAACTGAGGGAGATTCTGCAACAGGTTCAATGGTTGGAAGCCGCGACGTAACGCATCAGGCAATTTTCAGCCTTAGAGGTAAGCCTGAAAACATGTACGGCCGTAAAAAGACTGCCCTTTATGAGAACGAAGAACTTAAGAACCTTACGTTCAGCCTTGGAATTCAGAATGACATAGACGGTCTGCGATACGAAAAAATCATCATTGCAACCGATGCCGATAATGACGGATTCCACATCAGAAATCTGGTAATGACATATCTTCTTCTGTATTTTGAAGAACTTGTGCTTACAGGACACGTTTATATTCTTGAAACGCCGCTGTTCCGCGTGCGCAACAAGACTAGGACAATTTACTGCTATTCAGAAGCAAGCCGCGATAAGGCTCAGAAGGAACTTGGAAAGGGTGCAGAAACAACCCGATTCAAGGGACTTGGAGAAATCAGTGCCAGCGAGTTCGGGCAGTTCATCCATGAAAGGAAGGACGGAGAACCGGAAGACGTTGGAATTCACTTGACTCCGGTAAACATTCAGACATTAAAGAATGTTCCGAATGTACTTGAGTTCTACATGGGAAAAAATACGCCTGAGCGAAGGGATTTTATTGTTCATCACCTTGCTCAGGAAATTGATGCTTAATTAAGAGGCGTTCTGCTGGTCTTCGGAAAGTTCCGTACCAGCAAACGCCTTTTTCATCATTATAGGAACGGTCATAGAAGAAACTATGATAAGAAGGATTACAGGCGCAAAGTATTTTGAGTCTACGATTCCTGCCGAAAGACCTTTCTGTGCAACGATAAGCGCTACTTCGCCGCGAACCATCATTCCAATTCCGACCTGAATTGATTCCTTCATGGAAAATCCCATAAGCTTTGAAATACCGGAACAGCCGATGATTTTTGAAATACAGCCGATGATTACAAAGGCAATGCTGAACCATACAAGGCTCATGTCCATGCCGGAAAGGTCTGTTTTAAGTCCTATGCTTGCAAAGAAAATCGGGCTGAAAATCATGTAGGAGTTTATGTCAATTTTCTGTTCCATGTACGGAGCGTCTGTAAGCGAGCAGAATACAACGCCGGCAATGTATGCGCCGGTAATGTCTGCAATGCCGAAGAATTTTTCTGCGCAGAATGCATATACAAGAGCAATTCCAAGTCCGTAGATTGGAATGCGGCGCGAATGCGGATGGCGCCTGTCGTACCATTTGAACAGCCTGAAAATAATGTAGCCTGTAATGATTGCCGCAATAAAGAAAAGAACTGTTTTAATGAAGATTTCTGCAATTCCGCTACTTTTATTAGGATTGCTTATTCCAAGGACGATTGTAAGTGCAATGATTCCGAATACGTCGTCAATTATTGCTGCGCTTACGATTGTCTGTCCTATGTCGCTTTTAAGTTTGCCGAGTTCCTTAAGTGTTGCAACGGAAATACTTACGGAAGTTGCAGTAAGGATTGTTCCGATGAACATTGCCTTGTAAAACTGAGGAGTGCCGAAGCCGTCAAAGCCCCAAAAGCACAGAGACATTATTGTTCCCATGATAAGCGGTACTAAAACTCCGCACAGGGCAATTACAGTTGATTTTGCACCGGATTTAACCAGCGATTTAAGGTTTGTTCCCAGTCCGGCGCTGAACATAATGAGAATAACGCCTATTTCTGCAATACGTGAAATGAACATGTCTGTTTCGCCAAAAAGCGAGCCGGCCGGTTCAGTGCCGAAGCTTCTGAACCATGGTAAAAATCTTAGCAGAAGTCCGGCAATAATCATTCCTGCGACCTGCGGAAAACCTATTTTTTTTGCAAGTGTTCCAAGGTATTTTGCTGAAATAACGATTATGCCCACTGACATAATGATTTGAAGGACAATATCGCTGTTGGATGCCTGTTCCATTTTACAACCTCAATTTTTTTTCTTAATATAGTAAAATATCATATTGCAAGCAATAGATTTAACCAAAAAAAAGTGGCAAAGGTATGTTAAATAACTTATACTGTATGATATGTCTATTGCTACAGAACGCGGTTCTTTTGATGAACTTGTAGCAGGAATCAGTTCGGAAGAACGCAAATTCCTGCTTGCGAAATTAAATAGAAACAGAGAAGAAGAAATCTCAATATTACAGCCGGCCAGGGAAGAAACAGATGATTTTACTCTTGACCTTAAGTTAAGGCGCGAAACCCTGCTTTACCGTTTTTTTCTCTGGCTCAGGACACTGTTTACAAAGAAGTCTAAGGTTGAGCTTTACAATTCGGATCTTCTGCTTAAGCTTGCACGGCGGATAAATAAAAATCATCCTGGAATTATAGATGTTGATCATCATCTGCTTCATTCGCTCTTTTACGAAAAACTTAAGGAACTTAAAGTTGTTGCAGAATTCTTTAAGCCGTACATTGCAATAATGAATGAAAATCCTGGAAAATTTTATGTATTTTTGGGAACTTTTATTGCACCTGGAATAACTGCCGAAATCAGCAAATCTGTTGATCCGTATCAGATTCCGTTTGAGCGGGAAGCTACAAATGAATTAAGGGCTTCGCTTTTGCGGCGCATGGATTCAATCCTTAAGGAAATAAGCCCGCGTGACCGGACTAAGCTTTACAATGCAGTGCGCGGACTTCAGTGGCTTAGGCAGTTTACGGTTCTTCCGTACCTTCATTTTATTGCTCAGTTTACGGCTATTGTTTCTGAACAGTATACCTGTCCTTATGTAAATGCCGAAGTTGATTTTGGAAATTTTGCCAGCATACTTACCTATGCAAAGTCAATTTCAAATGAAGCACTGGAAGCGCTTTTCCTTTTTCCTCAGAGAAAGGGTGGTGCAGCGGTAGAACTTGACGGCGAAACAGAAAATTCTATGAGGGAATATCTTTCCAAGGCTGCTTCAAACATTTCCATGATTCAGATGTTTATTTCTACGGTTCCTATGTCTGCACTTGGAAAGGTTGTCTACGGCGATTATGACTGGAAGGTAGAAGAAACAGGTGGCGGCGAAGACTGGTTCATGAAATATAAGGAAGAATGGAAGGTCTTTTTTGATGCCAGATGGGCTGCCTGGCTTAGGGATAGAAAAAAGGCACAGCTTACAGGCGTTTTAAAGGATAAATTTGACCTTGATTCATTCCCTGAACTGGAAGTACGTCCCTGGGCTCAGCTTTGGGGCGGCATAACGTTCCACTGCGAAATGACAGCAGGATTCCTTGCATGGTTTGCTAAAAATAAGTATCAGGAAATAATCCAGCTTTTGAACGTGCTCATTTTGGAAGGCGTTTTCATAAATAACGAAAACCGAGCGGAACTTTCTGAAGGAATGACAATGTTTTCTGATACAAACCAGGCAATTCAGGCTTTTGACCAGTCTCTTGCACCGACAGGTTCGTTTGGTGAGGTTGTTCAGAAACTTATTGATGAGCACGTGCGCACAATGAAAGGCCAGTCGCTTATTGATTCAATGATTGTAAATGCAGAAGGTTCAATCCGCACATGGGAAATGAAACTATGTGATTCCATAAGGACAATAGAACGCGTACTTCACGGTGTCCTTGATGAAGAAAAAGTAAAGGATTATGATTCTATACAGAATCTTATGACAATCAAGGGAAGGGAAAACAGGGCATACCGTGAAAAGCTCAGTAACGCAAGGGAATGTCTGCTTCAGTGTAAGGATATTCTTGCAGAAATTGAGCCGCTGGATATGCCTCCTAAATAAATCTTGATATGAACAGAATATGCTTCTCTGAAAATTGCGGCGGAGAGCCTTACAAGGCTTTTCCCTTCATGTCTGATGGAAAGCCTGCTGGCGGTGCACTCTGGGGAATGACCTTAAGGGCTGCCGGTTCAATGCGCTTCCGCTGGAATGAAAAAAACGAAAACCGCATTAAGCTTCTTTCTGAAATTGCCGGGCATTACGGAAATAAAACGCCGGTACCCGTTCAGCTGGATCACACAAAAATTGTCTATGATGTTTCTGAAGTGCATGACACTGACGGAAAAATTGGTGACGGAATAATAACGGAAAATGCCGGCCTTATGCCTGTCGTAACAGTTGCAGATTGTGTTCCTATATTTCTATATTCTCCGGAAACGGGGCTTTTTGGAGTTGTTCATTCCGGGTGGAAGGGAACAGGGATTGCAGGGGAAGCCGTAAAAATGATGAAAATGCGGGGAACCGATCCTGAAAAAATCTGTGCTGCTGTTGGACCGCATATTCGTGACTGCTGCTATGTTGTGAACAAAGAAAGGGCGGATTATTTTGCCCGGGAATTCTGTGTGGACTGTGTAAGGAAAATTGAAGCAGGAGAAAAACTGTGCCGTGGGGCACCGGCTAAGTGGGATAATGGCTCCGGACCGCTTTACCGGCTAAGCCTTCTAAAAGCAAATCTTGCGGTTCTTGAAAAAGCCGGCATAAAAGAGCAGAATATAACGGTTGCAGAAGACTGCACCTGCTGCAATCCTGTGTTCGGCTCTAACCGCAGGGAAACTAGCAGTGGAATCGAATTTACAGTGCAGGCTGCGTTTATAGTAAGAGGCGTATATGAGTGAAATAAGTGAAGAAGTAAAGAAGGCAGTTGGAGAACTGCTGGATGCGCATCCATATAAAAAGGGAAGCATACTGGTTATGGGCTGTTCGTCAAGTGAAATTGACGGCGGGCTGATAGGTCATAATTCGAACGGAGAAACCGGTCGCATTGTTTTTGAAGCTGCCCGCGAAGCATGCAGTGTGCGTGGGATTTTTCTTGCGTGTCAGTGCTGCGAGCATTTGAATAGAGCTCTTGTTGTAGAAGAAGAATGTGCTGAGCAGTACGGACTTGAACCGGTAAGCGTTGTTCCGTGGCTTAAAGGAGGAGGAAGCTTTGCATCTGCGGCATACAGGGGATTTAAAAATCCTGTGGTTGTGGAACACATTCAGGCTCATGCGGGAATAGATATAGGCAGTACCCTTATTGGAATGCACCTTAAGCATGTTGCAGTTCCGGTAAGGCTTTCTGTAAAGAATATTGGCAGTGCATATGTTACTGCTGCCTACACACGTCCAAAGCTGATTGGCGGTGAGCGGGCAAGATATACGCTGGACTGAAAAAACGGCGCCAAGCGTGGAGGGCGCCGGAGGCGGCCGCGGAATGAGTGAACGGATGTGAATGAATTGCGCGGCTGAGCGTAGCGGAACCCGGAAGGCGAGTTACTGAACAGTCTGCGCCCGTAAAAAAAATAAAAAGAATATTGAAAAAAGACTGAAATTTTACAATAATGTTTACACCAAAGGGGAGCTTGGAAAACCTTGCTGAGAGTAGGCTGTGTGCCTTGACCCATAACCTGATTTGGATAATGCCAACGTAGGAAGAATTATGAAATCATTTAACTCACCTGAAGAACTTAAAAAATCACTTTTATTGTATGCAATTACTGACCGCCACTGGACGGGGGAAAAAACTCTTTTAGAGCAGACCCGGGAAGCGCTTGAAGGCGGTGCAACCATGATTCAGATTCGCGAAAAGGATCTGGATGAAATGAATTTTAAAAAGGAAGCAGAAGAACTTAAGCTTTTGTGCCGCGAATTCAACGTTCCGTTTATTGTAAATGACAATGTTCAGCTTGCTCTGCAGATTGATGCTGACGGTGTGCATGTCGGTCAGAGTGACATGAGGGCGCTGGATGTGCGTAAGCTTTTGGGAAAGGACAAAATTATTGGCGTTTCGGCAGCAACCGTTGAGGAAGCTGTTCTAGCACAGGAGCAGGGTGTGGACTACCTTGGAGTCGGGGCGGTTTTTCCAACTTCGTCAAAGGATGATGCAAGTTCTGTAAGCCATGAAGAACTTAAAAAAATCTGCGGTTCTGTAAAAATCCCGGTTGTTGCAATTGGCGGAATTACAAAGGATAACGTTCATGAGCTTAAGGGTACGGGAATCTGCGGAATTTCTGTTATAAGTGCAATTTACGGTCAGAAAGACATAAAGGCAGCTAGCGAAGATTTAAAGAAAAAGGCTTCGGAAACTGTATGATTCGGGCTGCGATTTTTGATTTTGACGGAACCATAGTTGATTCAATGCCGGTATGGAATGATGCCGGTAAGATTTATCTTGAAAAACTTGGAATTAAGGCAGAGGATGGACTTGGCGATAAGCTTCTGGAAATGAACATGAAGGAAGGCGCTGAATACCTTAAGCGCGCATACGGTCTTGAAAAATCCCTTGCTGAAATCTGTGCCGGAATAAACGGCGTAATCATGGATGCATACAGGTTTACCATTCCGCTTAAAGACGGGGTTGCAGCTCTGCTTGAACGACTAAAAAATGCCGGAATAAAGATGGTAATCTGCACGAACACAGACAGGGAAGCGTTTATGCCGGCTGTGGAGCGTCTTTGTATTGGGCATTTTTTTGAGCGAATGTTTACTACTTCGGAAATGCGGGTTTCTAAAAATCATCCGGAGGCATTTCTTGCAGTTGCGGATTACCTTGGAACTTCTCCGGAGGAAACTGCTGTTTTTGAGGACGCTCTCTATGCGATAAGGACGGCTTACAGGGCGGGGTTTACGACCTGCGGAATATATGACGAAACCAGCCGTAAGAATACTGAACGCATTAAGGAATTTAGCAATTTTTACGGAAACGATTATGAGGAACTTTCCGGAAAGATAGAAAATATTCTTTTCTGAAAGGTTCTGCGTAATATGTATATAACTTCCCCTTGAGGGCACCGCCTGGGGAACAATGCTTTTTTATGCGGGAAGCTGACCTGAAGTTCAGCAAAGTCCGCCAGTGGAGGCAGAATGAAGACAGCATTGTCTATAGCAGGAAGCGATTCCTGCGGAGGCGCCGGAATTCAGGCAGACATAAAGACCATGACGTGCAACGGCGTTTATGCCATGAGCGCTATTACGGCTTTAACTGCCCAGAACACGACCGGCGTTTCTGGAATAATGGAAGTGACGCCGGAATTTCTTGGCGCACAGATTGATGCGGTTGTTACGGATATTTTTCCGGACGCTGTAAAGACCGGGATGGTTTCTTCTGCACCGCTTATAGGCGTCATTGCAGGAAAAATACGGGAATACAGCCTTAGAAATATTGTTGTGGATCCGGTAATGATTGCTACAAGCGGTTCACGGCTTTTAAATGATGACGCGCTCAAAAATCTTACAGAAGAATTAATTCCTCTTGCCACTGTGATTACGCCGAACATTCCGGAGGCACAGGTTTTGTGCGGGCTGGAAATTACTGATTCAGCTTCTATGGAAAATGCAGCGAAGGTTCTTTCTGAACGGTTTGGCTGTGCAGTGCTTATAAAAGGCGGACACAATCTTAACGATGCAAATGATTTTCTGTATGACTGTAAGGCCAGAACAGGCAATGCAGACGGCACTGCAGAAAAGGGAATCTGGTTTTACGGCAACCGCATAGAAAACCCGAATACGCACGGAACGGGCTGTACGCTTTCCAGCGCCATTGCGGCAAACCTTGCAAAGGGAATGGGGCTTTCTGAAGCTATAACGGGCGCAAAAGAATACATTTCCGGCGCGCTATCCGCCATGCTTGACCTTGGAAAAGGCAGCGGCCCCCTTATGCACAATTACCGTGAATGGCAGGTTTTAGTAAACTAAATAGAATGAAGGCGGGGTTTCAAATACTGCTAAAAAATAGCGGGCGGTTTTGACAGACGTTTAACGACCGGTAGCTGTTTTTTTAAGGAATAATTCAAACCCGGCATTCAGACTAAAAAATTAAGGAATAAATCATGAATTATACAACACAGATGGATGCCGCAAGAAAGGGCATCGTAACACCTCAGCTGGCAGCAGTTGCCAGAAAAGAAGGCATTGATGAAAAGCGCCTTATGAGCCTTGTTGCAGAGGGAAAGGTTGCAATTCCTGCAAACCGCCTTCACACAAGCCTTGATCCGGAAGGAATTGGTTCTGCTCTCCGTACTAAAATTAATGTAAATCTGGGCGTAAGCCGCGACTGCAAGGACTACGACATTGAAATGCAGAAAGTTATGAGCGCCGTAAATATGGGTGCAGAAGCAATAATGGACCTTTCAAGCCACGGAAACACTCAGCCTTTTAGAAAAAAACTTACTTCAGAATGTCCTGCAATGATTGGAACTGTTCCTGTATATGACAGCGTAATCCACTATCAGCGCGATCTTGAAACCCTTACTGCAAAGGATTTTATTGACGTTGTCCGCCTTCATGCAGAGGACGGCGTAGACTTTGTAACCCTGCATTGCGGAATTACACGCAAGACAATCGAGCAGATAAAAAAACACAAGCGCAAGATGAACATCGTAAGCCGTGGCGGTTCGCTTGTATTTGCATGGATGAGCATGACAGGAAACGAAAATCCGTTCTACGAATATTATGACGAAATCCTTGATATCTGCGAAAAATATGATGTTACAGTTTCTCTTGGTGATGCCTGCCGTCCGGGCTGTCTTGCCGATGCAACCGACGTATGCCAGATAGAAGAACTTGTCCGCCTTGGTGAACTTACAAAACGCGCATGGGAACACAATGTACAGGTAATGGTGGAAGGTCCGGGGCATGTCCCGATGGATCAGATTGCCGCAAACATGAAGGTTCAGCAGACAATCTGCATGGGAGCGCCTTTCTACGTTTTGGGACCTCTTGTCACCGATATTGCTCCGGGTTATGATCATATTACCAGTGCAATTGGAGGCGCAATTGCCGCAATGAACGGAGCCAGCTTTCTCTGCTACGTTACTCCGGCTGAACATCTTGCACTTCCAAACGTAGATGACGTAAAGCAGGGGATAATTGCTTCTAAAATAGCAGCACACGCCGCTGACATTGCAAAAGGAATTCCGGGTGCACGGAAAATTGACGATAGAATGGCTGATGCACGCCGCGCACTTGACTGGGAAGCACAGTTTGCCTGCGCCCTTGATCCTGAAACTGCAAGAAAAATCCGCGACAGTCGCAAGCCTGAAGACGATCACAGTGAGACCTGCAGCATGTGCGGAAAATTCTGTTCAGTGCGCAGCATGAACAAAGCCCTTTCCGGCGAAAAAATCGACATTCTCTAGACTGCACGGCACAGCATGGAAATCATTTTTTCATCTTTCTGTTACTTTTACAGGTGATTCATTTGAAAATTGATTTCCATGTTTTGCTTTTATATAGAGGTTCACACAAAATGTTTAATTCGCTACAATAGAATATTATGAAAGCCATTGAATTAGAAAAAGCATACAATCCAAAAGATTTTGAAGACAGAATTTACAACGAATGGGACAAAGGCAATTATTTTAAGCCTGCAAGTGACAAAGAGTCTCCGATTCACGCAGAATATGTAAAGAAATGCGGATGCAAGGACTGTTCTGGAAAGACAGGAACTTATACCGTGGTAATTCCTCCGCCGAACGTAACAGGCGTACTTCACATGGGACACGGTTTGAATAATACATTACAGGACATCGTTGTCCGCTATCATCGTATGAAGGGTGACAACACTCTCTGGGTAACTGGTACAGACCACGCCGGAATTGCTACTCAGAACGTAGTTGAACGCCAGCTCAAAAAAGAAGGCAAGACCCGCAACGACCTTGGTCGCGAAAAGTTCATTGAACGCACCTGGGAAGTAAAAAATGCTCATCACGACATTATCGTAAAGCAGCAGAGAAAGCTCGGTAACTCAACAGACTGGGACCGTGAACGCTTTACTTATGACGAAGGTCTTTCTTTCGCAGTTCGCGACGTTTTCGTTTCATTGTACGAACGCGGACTTATGTATAAAGGTCAGCGTCTTGTAAACTGGTGTCCACGCTGTGGTACTGCTCTTGCAGATGATGAAGTAGATCACGAAGATACTCAGGGTGCAATGTATCACCTTTACTATGAATACGCAGACGGTTCTGGAAAAATCGAAGTTGCGACAACCCGTCCGGAAACTTTCTTTGGTGATACTGCTGTTGCCGTAAATCCTACAGACGAACGCTATACTTCAATCGTTGGAAAAAAACTCAAGCTTCCTATCACAGGAAAAGAAATTCCAATCATTGCAGACGAATATGTAGATAAAGAATTCGGAACTGGTATGGTAAAGATTACTCCTGCCCATGACCCTAACGACTGGGAAGTAGGTAAGAGACACAATCTTGAAGTTATCAATCTTTTGACTCCAGACGGAAAGTTGAATGAAAACGTTCCTGAAAAATACCGCGGACTCAAACCTGAACAGGCTCGTGCACTCGTAATCGAAGATTTAACTGCTCTTGGTTTGTTCAAGGGTGAAGAAAAAATGGTTCACTCAGTAGGTCACTGTTACCGCTGTAAGACAGTTGTTGAACCATATTTGAGCTACCAGTGGTTCGTTAAGATGAAGCCGATGGCAGACAAGGCCCTTGCTGCATGGAAAAACGGTGAAATTCAGTTCTTCCCTAAAAAATGGGAAAACACATACGAACACTGGCTTACAAATATCCGCGACTGGTGTGTAAGCCGCCAAATTTGGTGGGGTCACCGCATTCCAGTATGGTACTGTGAAGAATGTGGCGAAATGATTGTCAGCCGTACAGACCCGACAGAATGTCCAAAGTGTCACGCAAAGGCTGATAAGCTCAAACAGGATCCAGACGTTCTTGATACATGGTTTTCTTCATGGCTCTGGCCGTTCAGTACTTTGGGATGGCCGGAAGAAACAGAAGACCTTAAGATGTTCTTCCCGACAAGTGCTCTTGTTACAGCATACGACATCATCTTCTTCTGGGTTAGCCGCATGATTATGGCTTCCATTGAATTTACAGGAAAGGCTCCTTTCCACGATATTTACATCCACGGACTTGTTCGCGATAAGCAGGGCCGCAAGATGAGTAAATCTCTCGGAAACGGTATTGACCCACTTGAAATCATCGATATGTACGGTTCAGACGCACTTAAGTTCACTTTGAGCTTTATGTGTGCTCAGGGACAGGATATCCTTATTGATAAAGATTCGTTCAAACTCGGAAGCCGCTTCTGTAACAAAGTATGGAACGCAAGCCGTTACATTCTTGGAAACCTTGAAGGACGAACTTTAATTCCTGTAACAGATGCTGATCTTACAGAACTTGATAAATGGATTTATGCCCGCCTGAACGCTGCCGTAAAGGCAAACCGCGAAGCTCTTGAAAGCTACCGCTACAACGACGCTGCTTCAAGCCTTATGGAATTCTTCTGGAATGAATTCTGTGACTGGTACGTAGAAGCTACAAAACTCAGTTTCTGGCACGGCGACGAACATGAAAAGGACCGCGCAGTTTCAGTTCTTTTGAACGTACTTGAAGAATCATTAAGACTCCTTCATCCGTTCATTCCATTTGTTACAGAAGAAATCTATTCTAAGCTTCCGTTGGCTGAAATTGTTGCAAACCGCAAATCCACCGGCGCACAGAAGATTTTCTGCAATTCAGAATACAACGCAATGCTTATCAATGCACCGTTCCCGGAAGTTGTTGCTGAACGCGATAACGCAACTGTTCAGGCTCGCTTTGACGCTCTCAAAGACCTTATCGGTCAGGTTCGTGCTTTGCGTGCAGAATGCGGAATTGATCCTGCAAACAAGATTAATATTGCCGTTCTCATTACAAAGGGTAGTGAAGCAGAAGTTTGCCGCGAAAAGGTAGAAATGATTAAGCTTCTTGCCGGTGTTGCAAACGTAGAATTTGTAGATGCAAAGCCTGCAAGTTCAGTTGGTACAGTTGGTAAAGGATTTGAAGCATTCATCCTTGTTGACGGTTCTATCAATAAAGATGCCCTTATTGCCCGCTTTAAGAAAGAAATTGAAACAGAAACTGGCTGGGTAAAAAAGAGCGAAGCAAAACTCAACGGTAACTTTGCACAGCATGCTCCAAAAGAAGTTGTTGAAGCAGAACGCGCAAAAATGGAAGAATCAAAGCGCAAGATTGAAAAACTTCAGTCATATGTAAATTCGCTTTAAATCAAAAAGCATGATATTATATAGCAGGGTAACAGTTGGTATACTTACGGAACCTTAATTGTTGCCCTGTTTTCTTGTTACGGATTGAGGAAAATGGGAGTATTCTCCTAAGGAGCATAAGTCATGGGAAAATATGAAATGCGTGTAGACAAACCGGAAAAAATGGATTCGGCCCATATGCTTCAGCTTAAGAACATTTTTCTTGCTCCGTACATGCAGCTGGCAACCGAACTTATTGGTAAGGCGCGTCATGCCGGTGGCAACATGTTCCGGCATCAGATGGATACGCTGGCAATCCTTATAGACTACGGTTACATTGATTCTGTAATGCTTAAGGCAAGCGTCTGTCATGATGTAATAGAAGATATTCCGGGCTTTGATCAGGAAAGAATCGTAGCAATTGATTCAGAAGGTCCGGCAGTCCGGGAGCTTATTCTGGAAGTTTCAAAGCACGAAGGCGAGCAGAAATCTGATTTTCTTCAGAGAATACTTACATCCGGTTCGCCAAAGGCAAAAGTCCTTAAATGTGCAGACCGCATAAGCAATATGATCAGTCTTGGTTACGTAACTGACTGTAAATTTATTGAACGCTATTGTGATGAAACAGAATATTATATTCTTCCTATTGCGCTGGAAGTAGATTACAATATGTATCAGGAACTTATCAATCTTATAATCACACGCCGGAAGTATCTGGAAGATTCTGGTTATATCGAATCAAAGAAAAAAACAGTTTAGAGAGGTTTATCTATGAAAGTTGCTTTTGGAACCCAAACATTTATGTATCCTATGCCGGTTTTAATCGTTGCTTCATATGGTGCAGACGGAACGCCGGATGCTATGAATGCAGCTTGGGGTGGAATCCATGATACAAACCAGATAGGTGTCTGTCTCAGTCCTGATCACAAGACTGTAAAAAACATACTTGATAGAAAAGCTTTTACAGTAAGCATGGCAGATTCAGATCATGTTGCGGCATGTGATTATGTTGGTATTGTATCTGCAAACAAAGAACCAGAAAAATTAAAGAAAGCTGGATTTACTGTTACAAAAAGTACAAATGTAGACGCTCCTGTGATAAACGAACTTTCCATGGCGCTTGAGTGCCGGCTTGTCAGTTACGATGAAAATTCCGGTTATATGATAGGTGACATTGTAAATGTCCTTGCGGAAGAAAGCGTATTAACAGATGGAAAAATTGATCCGTTAAAACTTAAACCGATTACATACGATCCTGTAAATCATAAATACATACAGCTTGGCGACATTGTTGGAACTGCATTTCAGGATGGAAAAGCCCTTCGCTAACTAAATTAAGAAAAAGGATTGTAATTTACCTCCAAAAAGTGCTAGACTTTTTTCATGAATTACGGATTTTACAGAGTTGCATGCGCTTCACCAGAATTAAAGGTATGCGACTGTTCATTTAACTCAGAAAAAATTGTAGATGCTGTCAGACAGGCAGATTCAGAAGGTTGTTCGCTTGTTGTCTTTCCGGAACTTTCTGTTACCGGTTATACCTGCGGAGATCTTTTCCTTCAGACAGAATTGCAGAGGGCTGCTGTAAATGCCCTTGAGTTTATTGCTAGAAAAACAGCTTCTACTTCAGCTGTGATTCTTGTGGGACTTCCTGTTTCTGTTGACAATGCCATCTATAACTGTGCAGCTGTAATACAAAAAGGAAAGGTTCTTGCCGTAATTCCAAAGACATTCATTCCTAATTACGGTGAATTCTATGAACGCCGCTATTTTTCTCCGGCTTCCAATGCTGGACGGACAGAAATTAACCTTTCAGAAAAGTTTCATTCTGTTCCATTTGGTACAGATATATTAATAGAAGATTCAAACGGTTCCGGCTTTGTTCTGGGACTTGAACTTTGTGAAGATTTGTGGGTTCCTCTTCCGCCGTCTGTAAATGCAGCGCTTTCTGGAGCTACTGTAATTGCAAATCTCAGCGGTTCTAACGAAATAATCGGAAAGGCTGAATACAGGCGTTCCCTTGTAAAAATGCAGTCTGCCCATACTGTTTCTGCATATTTGTATGCAAACGCCGGCCATGATGAATCAACACAGGACGTTGTGTACAGCGGACACTGCCTTATCTGCGAAAACGGTTCTCTGCTTGTTGAATCAAAACTCTTTCAGAGCGGAATAATTTATTCAGACATTGATGTTGAACGCCTTCTTCAGGAACGTCGCCGCACCACAACATTTTCTCAGTGTGCGGCCGGCAGCTCCCCTTTCTATAGAATCATTCCGGCCGAAATACGCCAGCCGCGCATAAAAACTTCTTCCCTGTGCCGTTACGTAGACAGTCACCCGTTTGTGCCTTCTTCTGTGGAAGAACGCTCCAGCCGGTGCGCCGCTGTAATCCAGCTTCAGGCTGAAGGCCTTGCAAAGCGATTAAGGCACATCCGCTGTACTTCTGCCGTTATCGGACTGAGCGGCGGTTTGGACAGCACGCTGGCGCTTCTGGTAACTTGCAAGGCATTTGACCTTTGCGGCATAGACCGTTCTGGAATCCTTGCAGTTACAATGCCGTGCTTCGGTACTACAGACCGAACCTATAATAATGCTTGTAAGCTTGCCGAATCTTCCGGCGTTTCCTTAAAGGAGGTTCGCATTGCAGACAGCGTGCGCCAGCATTTTAAGGATATCGGCCAGGACGAAAATGTTCACGATGTTACATACGAAAACGGACAGGCAAGGGAACGTACCCAAGTTCTTATGAATCTTGCAAACAAGTCAAACGGAATTGTAATTGGAACCGGCGACTTAAGCGAACTTGCGCTTGGCTGGTGTACATATAACGGTGATCATATGAGCATGTACGGCGTAAACAGTTCCATTCCAAAAACTTTGGTACGCTATCTTGTAAACTGGTTCAAGGATGAAGCCGCTTCTGAAACCCCTGTGCTTTCAGAAGTTTTGCAGGATATTCTGGATACGCCTGTTTCTCCAGAACTGCTTCCTCCAAAGGACGGAAAAATCTCTCAGAAGACAGAAGATCTTGTAGGTCCGTATGAACTGCATGATTTCTTCCTTTATTACATATTGCGTTTCGGTTTTTCTCCGGAAAAAATTCTTTTCCTTGCAGACTGCTCTGATCTTCCTTTTGACCATGACTTTAAATTGAAATGGCTCAGGACTTTCTACAGAAGATTCTTTACACAGCAGTTCAAGAGAAGCTGTATGCCTGACGGAGCTAAGGTCGGAACTGTAAACCTTTCTCCACGCGGAGACTGGAGAATGCCTAGTGATGCAAGTGCATCCGTATGGCTTGAGGAAATTGACAGAATTAACTAGAGGTTTTTAATGCTTTCTTACTTACACGGATTTCATGCCGGAAATCATGCAGATATTCTTAAGCATATTGTTCTTAATTACACTGCGGAATATTACTCAAAGAAAGACAAGCCGTACACGGTTTTTGACACTCATTCCGGAAGCGGACTTTACGACCTTTCTGATGAGCGGGCTGTAAAAACCGGTGAGGCTTCCCGTGGAATACTGCGTCTTCAGGACTATCTAAAAAATCCGGAAAAATACAGTTCTTTCTGTACTGCGCCTTTTCCTGCTGAACTTAAGCATTTTACAGAATCAAAAATACTGAATCTTACAGAGCTGCTCAGCTTTTATCCCGGAAGTCCGCTTATAGAGGCAAAAAATTCAATGGAAGGCTGCAACCTGTTTTTTACGGAACTTCATAAGGCTGAATACGAATCTCTTAAAAAAGTGCTTTCTGGAACATTTCCCGGAAAAGTTTTTGTGGAAAATACAGACGGTTTTTCATTCTTAAAGAAAAATACTCCGCCGGCAATAAAGCGCGGCTACATTCTCTGCGACCCAAGTTATGAAGAAAAATCTGACTACATTAATGCCGCAGAAATCCTTGCTGCCGTACATAAAAAATGGAGCGGGGCAGGAATCCTTTTGTGGTATCCGCTGCTTCAGAATAAACTTGAATATATAGAAAACATGAAGCAGTTTCTTCTGGCTGCCGTTAAAAACAAAAATCAGAATGCAGAAGTGCTTGATGCAGAACTCTGCATAGATAAAGAAGATTCCCATGTAGAAGTAAGCCTTCAGGAATCAATCGGAAGTGCAAAACCCCGCCTTTACGGAAGCGGAATGTTTGTCATAAATCCATGCTGGGGCTTAAAAGATTATCTTGAAGCAACTCTTCCGTTTCTTTCTGAACTTCTTTCTGCAGACGGTAACGGTTCATGGAAACTGAATTTTTACTAGAGTGGATGTTTTTTCCTAGTAATAAAACCTTATTCCTGTGTTTACCGGAAATTTTACAGCAATGTCGTCCGACCATCCTGTCCTGAATTCCGCCTGGCAGCCTGTCTGAACGAATGTCTCCAGAAATCCGTCGTAAAGAATCCAGCTTAAGCCGATTACCGCTCTTGGCCCGGCGTAAAAATCTATACTTTCCCGGATTAATCCTGTTCCGGCAACTACTCCTGCTCCGGTGTAAAATATTCCCCGGTTGCTTACTGCATGCTGGAAAATCCAGTAGTCCGCAGTTACATATGCCTCTAGACTTCCGTTTGTAACATCGCAGTCAGTACAGATTCCCAATGCTACAGGATAGTTGTCTGTCTTTATGGAGCAGGCAATTCCGCACGGAAAGTATGTTTCTGAGCTGCATGCAGAAATCCCCGGCTCAAGATCAAGCTGAACGCCTATTCCAAGCGAAAAACTGTAAACAGAAACAAAAGCTAATATAAGCATCAGAAATAGTTTTTTCATAATATCAGTGCCTTACTTTAAAAAAAATTCTATATTAAGTATACTGAATTATAAAAAAAATAAATAGGAAGTGAAATATGTCATTGTTTGAAGATTTAAAATGGCGCGGCTTGATTAAAGATATCGCCGGCGAAGAAAGTGAATTACAGAAAGTTCTGGACGGAAAGCCTTTCAGTTTCTATTGGGGAACAGACCCTACTGCAGACAGTCTTCACATTGGTCATTATTCTTCATTGTGTATGGCAAAGCGTCTTGCTAATGCAGGACATCATCCTGTTTTGCTCTGCGGTGGTGCAACAGGCCGCATCGGTGACCCACGTCCTACAGCAGAACGTGAAATTATTTCTGAGGAAACTGTAAATAAAAATATCAAGGGGCTTCAGGCGCAGGTTTCTAAAATTGTACCTCAGGCAGAAGTTGTAGATAACTATGACTGGCTTAAAGGCTATTCATTCTTAAACTTTCTGCGCGATGTTGGTAAGTACATCAATGTTAATTACATGCTGGATAAGGATATTATCCGCCGCCGCCTTGAAAACGGCATTACTTACGCAGAATTTTCTTATATGCTCATGCAGGGCTATGACTTTGTTCATCTTTATCAGGAAAAGAATTGTATCATGGAAGTTGCCGGCAGTGATCAGTGGGGAAACATTACAACAGGTGTAGACCTTATTCGCAAAATGCTTGATAAACAGGCTTATGCTTTCACAATGCCTTTGATTCTTGATGCAACAGGAAAGAAATTCGGTAAATCAGAAGGAAATGCCCTCTGGCTTGATAAAAATAAGACTTCAGCATACGAAATCTATCAGTACCTTATCAATTCTGACGATTCAAAGGTTATTGAATACCTTAAAGTTTTCACATTCCTTTCACGTGAAGAAATTGAAAAGATTGAAGAACAGCAGAAGGCTGCTCCTGAAACACGTATTGCTCAGAAAACCCTTGCGTGGGAAGTTGTAAAAGACCTGCATGGAAAAGAAGAAGCTGACAATGCTGTTTTAATCAGCCAGAAGCTCTTTGCCGGAGATTTCAAGGGCCTTTCTGTAAAAGATATTATGAGCGGAATGAAAGGCGTTCCTTCATTTGATTTTGCAGAAGAAGCTCCGCTTATTGACGTGCTTGTAAACAACAAGATTGCTTCAAGCCGCCGCGAAGCCCGCGAGTTCATCAATGCAAAGGCTGTTTCTGTAAACGGAGACGTCCTTACAGATGAAAATGTCATGATCACAAAATCAATGGCTATTGAAGGTCAGATTATCATAATCCGCCGAGGAAAGAAAAAGTACTTTATTGGTAAGGTAATCTAAATCATTTTCTTCCAGCCAGAAATGCCGTGTGATTCTTTGTTGAGTCATGCGGCTTTTTTTTACAGCAGACTCTAAATTTATTTAAAAAAATCAGAAAGCAGGTGTAAAATTAAATAAAGGGTTTATTATGTTAAAAAAGATAAAGCGTTTTTTAGGAATAGGAGAGTATTCTCCTTATATTAAAAAGTTTTTTGAATTATCTAATGCACGTTCAGGTATTTTTCTTTCCTGTGTTGTAACAATATTGGAACTGTGGATGCTTTTGAGCGTAGGGTACATGGTAGTTACCGGGACTTCTACACGTTCTTCTGAGTGGGTCGTAACGCACTGCTTATGCTATCTTTCCTTGATTCTTGCATCTGCCGTAATGTTCGTAAATTCCTATGTTGTTCTTAAAAAAAAGAAATTTCATAAAAAGATATCTGACACAATAAATGTCTTTTATTCTGTAATCTGCATGGGATTTGGAGTTTTTATTTCATTTCTTGATTATGCAAAAGGGGAACAGTTTGTAACTCTTATTACAATGACGATTTTTGCCTTCTGCTTTCTTGTGTGGCGTCCTTTGTATACAATACTGTTCCTTTCTTCTTCGTATGCATTTTTCTATGCCATATGTAACAGTGCGGTTCCTGCAAGCTATGCCACAAAAGTAAATCTTTTTATAGTGTGGCTTGCCGTGCTTATTGCTGCCCTTAATGCCTACCAGCAGAAAATGAGAGAGGCATTAAAAGAGGAGCGGCTTGAAGATGCAAATGAAATCCTTCTGCGACTTTCCATAAGTGATGAAATAACCGGAATTGCGAACATGAACTATTTTATTTCGCGTTCAATGGAAATTCTTCATGATCATGCAGTTGATTTTACTACGCTCGTCTTCCTTTTCCTTGATATTGAGCACTTTAAAAATTACAACGAAAAATACGGATTTGCACAGGGAAACGAACTTCTCCAGACTGTTGCACAGGCTGTTGAAAAGGCATTTCCTGGCGGACTTGTTGCTCGTTTTTCAAATGATAATTTTGTAGTTCTTGTAGAAGATAAAAATATTGTTGAAAAACTTTCATCTGTTGATAGTCTTATAAAAAACTCTGACAGTGAAATAAAGATGAAGCTTAAGACTGGTGCATACAGACCAGAAAACCGGGATATTCTTCCTATAGTTGCATGTGATTATGCCCGTTACGCCTGCAAGACAATCAAGAAAAATTATGTAAGGAATTTCTGCGTTTATTCTTCAGAAATGGACCTTGATTTTCATAGAAAGCAGTACATCATAAACAATATTGACAGTGCGATTGAGAATAAATACATTCATGTTTACTATCAACCAGTAATAAATTCTTCTACTGGACTTTTGTGTGGAGTAGAAGCACTTGCACGCTGGAAAGACCCACAGTTCGGATTCCTTATGCCTGCCATGTTCATAAATACTTTGGAGGAGTACAGGCAGATACACAAGCTGGACATGTACGTGCTTGAACAGGTTTGCCGCGATTTTTCTGAACTGCGCGAACGCAACGTAAAATTTATTCCGGCTTCAATAAATTTCTCCCGCCTTGATTTTGAGGTTTTTGACCTTGCGGCAGAAGTTGAGCGCATGCTGAAAAAATATGACGTAGATAAAAAATACATTCATGTCGAAATTACAGAAAGTGCAATTACAGAGGATGATAAAGGCCTTCAGCAGGCAATAGAAAAATTCCGCAGTTCTGGTTATGCCCTCTGGCTGGATGATTTTGGTTCGGGTTATTCAGGACTCAATGTCCTTAAGGAATATGATTTTGACGTAATGAAAATTGACATGAAATTCCTTCAGAATTTTGGATCAAATGAAAAATCAAAAGTGATTTTAAGGAACATCGTTAAGCTTGCAAAAGAAATCGGCATGTTGACCCTTACAGAAGGCGTAGAAACTGAAGAAGCATGCGAATTCCTTAAAGAAATTGGCTGTGAAAAACTTCAGGGCTTCCTGTTCGGAAAACCTATGCCCCGGGAAGAAATTTATCATAAAATCCAGTCGGGAGAGTATAAGATCGAAGAAAACTGACCTTTACTTTTTTGAAAAAAGTGATTTAAAATATTCAAAAAATTTTTTCAAGAGCTTGAACAGGCGCCTGAAGAAAGACGGATTTCTTAATTTTTCAAGGCGCCTGTAGCCTTCCAGAAGTTCTTCCTTTGTAAATTCCTTGCGCTGGTTGTTTTCTTCCAGCTCAAGTTCCAGTTCTTCTACGTCAGAAACATTGTTCATTATGACTGCATTAATGTTAGTCCAGCCGAGCTGTTTTGCAGCCTGCAGGCGGCGCTCACCAGCAATCAGTTCGTATTTTTCGTTCAGGGTAATAGGATTCAAAAGACCATAAGTGCGCAGACTGTTCTTAAGGGCTTCTAGATTGCCCAGATCATGGCGGACACGCTTTTTTATCTTAATGTCTTTTATGTTTACAAGCATCTTATACGCAAAATCCTATTCCATAAGGTAGTTGAAATCCGGGAGTTTTTCTTCTGCCGGTTCAGAAGCTTTCTTTTCTTCTTTTCTGCTTGAATTTACTTCAACACCGCTCAGGAAGTCAAGGTTTAATTTAAGCGGAGAAGCTTCGTATGTGCGCATGCTTCTTGCTCCGGATTGGTACATTTCATTCTTAAGTCTTGAAATTCCTAGTGCCGCAGAGTTAGAAGTTTTTCCACCGTGCAGGTGGCAAATATCTGTCGGCTGGGTTCCTTCAAGAATCCACTGTGTTGTAACGTGTTTTCCGCATTCAGGAGTTGCAATTTTACCGCTTACAGAACATACAGTAACCTGAATGACGCCTTCTGCCGGTTTATTAAAGTCTTTTGCAGGAAGTCCGCGGTGGATTTCGCGCATGTAGTCACCCCATGCAAATCCGGCAAGAGTTGCACCCGTAATTTTAAGACCAAGCGACTGTCCTGGCTTATCAAATCCGAACCAGAATGCAGAAGTATTGTACGGCGTAAATCCGACCGTCCAGGCGTCTGCCCAGTTCTGCGTTGTACCGGTTTTTCCGCCGGCATGAATTGTATATTTCTGACCGTTATCTGTCTTGTAATCAAACTTCCAGCTCTGTGCGCTCAAAGTACCAGGACCGTTTACAGTGTTTTCAAGCATTTTTGTCATTACAAATGCTGTTTGCGGAGAAATAACCTGAATTCCTTCTCCCTTGGCAAGCTGGGCTTCGCGGATTTCCCGCTCAGGATTCATTATTACATTTCCGTTTTTATCTTCTACGGTTCGTATTGCCATTGGAGTAATTTCCTTACCGCCACTTGCAATTATGCTGAATGCCCTTGCCATTTCTATAGGACGAACAGAACATACGCCAAGTCCAAGAGGGTAGCCTGGAACAAATGCACGGCTAGGCAGTTCTTCTTTAGAAATACCCAAGAGCGAAACAGCTCTGTTGATTGCTGCGTAGAATCCGATTCCGTCAAGGACCTTAAGTGACGGAATGTTCATTGAGCGACAGAGTGCATACCAGACTTCTACGTCACCTTCCCATTCACCCTTAAAGTTTAAAGGAATGTACGGTTTTCCGTCTGCTGTATGGAATACAACCGGTGTATCAGAAATAGGAGTTACAGGAGTGAATTTGCGCGAATCAATTGCTTCTGTATAGTAAAGCGGCTTGAATGCAGAACCCGGCTGAACACGTGCCTGAACGGCGCGGATAAACTGATTTTCCTGGTCATATTTGGATCCGCCTACAAGAGCCGTAATGTATCCTGTATCGTTTTCAAGGGAAATCATTGTTCCTTCGATTGTTGTCTTTTCGTTTTCTTTCTTTGTTTCTGCATTAACCCTGTTGATAATGCTGACTTTAAGTGAATCTACACCAGTCATCATTGTCATTACGTCAAGAATAGGGTTCACCTGATTCATATATACGGAATTTGCAAGGCTTTCTGTTCTCTGTTCGCTTACCTTTAATGAAGGAATATTGAATACAAGCGAAAGAAGTTCTGTCATAGGAACATAAGTTGTAGATGCAATGCCGGAACGTGAAGTGTGTTCCTGCTGGTAGCGGGTGTTTGCAATACGGATGTATTTTTCCATTATGCGCTGTGCATGGTTCTGGTGCTTAAGGTTAAGAGTTGTATTTACAGTAAATCCGCTTGTGTAAATGTTCTGTGAACCGTAAATCATGTTGCCAAGTTCGCGGCGCACGTATTCACTGAACCATGGTGCTTTGTCGTCCCTTATAAGGTATGCAGAAGAACTTGTCCTGGTGTAGTCAAAATCTCCCCAGAATTCGTTAAACGATTCCTCTGCATAGGCCTTTGAAATGTAACCTGCTTTAACCATGGAATCCAGAACGTCTTTCTGTCTGTCCATGGCTCGGTTCGGATGATCAAAAGGATTGTAGAATGCCGGGTTAGAAAGCTGGATTACAAGAATTGCAGCTTCTGCCGGAGTAATCTGTTCTGCCGAATGACCGAAATAATATTTGGAAGCTGCGTTTACACCGTAAGTACCGCCGCCAAAGTAAATCTTGTTGAGATAAAGTTCAAGAATTTCGTTTTTAGAAAGACGGCGTTCCATCTGAACGGCCCACCATAATTCCTTTATCTTTCGCATGATGGACATTTCTGTTCGGTCACAGTAAATGGTTCCCGCAATCTGCTGCGTAAGGGTAGAACCTCCTCCAAGAGACCTGCCGGTAAGCTTACCTACAACGGCACGCATTACAGCCTTAAAGCTGAATCCGTGGTGAGAATAGAAAATGCGGTCTTCGCGTGTAAGGAGCGCGTCCAGCATGTGCTGAGGAAGCTGGTTTAAGCTGATGATTTCGCGTTTTTCATCAGAGGCAAATTCCGTAATCAACTCGCCGTTTATATCAAGGAGCTTTGTTGGAAGTGCTGTGTCAAATGTTGATATGTATTCTGAATTTTTAATGTTCTGAGTTTCCGATATGCCGAAGCCCAGCATGCTGCCGATAACTGCTGCGGCAAAAAACAATATGCTGAACCATGCTACTGTAGATTTCTTTATTACATTCATTCTAATAGATTATGAAATTTGACGTATTTTGTCAATTTTCTTCAATATATGCAAAAAAAATATTAACCAAATTAAATAAAAAAGGCGCTGCTTTGTGCAGCGCCATGCCCATCAGGCAACCGGGAACACGGGTGGGAGGGGAAAATGTTCCCGGTATTATTATTATCGCCCTCCACCTCAGAATTCTTTAATGTTTTTTTTCATTATGGTGGAATTTTTTTTGAACTGGGTATGGCTGGGATTTCTTGCTCTATTTAAAATTTTCCCTATTCGTCTGTTACTTCAAGGTCAATCGTAAGGTTTACCTTGTATGTTTTTCCGTTCTGAATTTCAATTGCGCGGGTCATTTCGTAGCCACCTAAGCTGAAGCGGATTTTATGCTCGCCTTCAGAAATCGGGATTTCCCTGTTTGTTCGCGTAAACGGTTTGTCATCCAGAAAAATCTGGGTTCCTTCCGGTGCAGAAATGCTTAATGCCGGTTCCGTGCTTTTAAGGGTTAGATTTACGTCCGTTGTTTTTGCCTGCTCAATTATGATTGAACGCACTTCGTTCCTGTAGCTGGAATTCTGCACAGAAAGGGTGTGAATTCCTGGATCAAGCAAAATCTTTCCGTTTTTAAGGGTAACTGGTACGTCATCAATAAAATTTTCGCTTGAAACATTCTTTCCGTCCAGGTCCTTTACAGAAAGTTTAAGCATTCCCTTGTTTTTCAGGACAGGCTTTACGCTTACAGTAAGGGTGGAATCATATACTTCGTCGGGAACGCCCTTCATTGCCGGCTGAAACCTTATGAATACATATCCGCTTGAAGTGTCCGGAATGATGTTCAGGAATGAAATGTAATTATCGCGCGGCTGTGGCATTGTTTCTGTAAGGGGAATTTGCGCAATCCATGAAATTTTTGCAGGAAGGGGAAGAACTGTAAGCTTTGTTCCCGTGTAGTCAATCTGTGAAGAGGATGGAAAAGGCTTTATGTCGCTGTATACAGACATTGCTACAGAATCACGCCAGTCTGCAACAATTCTTGGAATCTGAATTGAAAGCTCTATTCCTTCAAGAAAAGTGCGGTCTTCCGGCAACATTACTGCAAGAGAATCACTTATTTTAAGCTCTGCTGTCTGAGCTTTCAGGGAATCACCGGGAATGCTTAGTGTTTCAACTTTCCTGACCCTGAATGTTTCTGAAAAAACTGCGCATCCGGCAAATAACAGTAACAGTATTGCAGCAGTTTTTTTAAATTTTTTACACATAATAACGTCCAGTTTTTTTTATTTTGCACCTTTAAGAAGAACTTCAGGATCTGTTGCAGTTCCATTCTGCCTGATTTCAAAATGAAGGTGCGGGCCGGTTGCAAAGCCTGTCTGTCCAACCTGGCCAATTGTTGTTCCTGCGCGTATATAGTCTCCCTTTTTTATCATGATTTTTGACAGATGAGCGTACACGCTTGCAAATCCATTGTTGTGGGAAAGGATGATGCAGTTTCCGAATACAGGGTCTTCAATAAGTATTGCTGCGGCAAGTCCTGATTTGCAGGCGTATACCGGAGTTCCTGTTTCGGCAGCCAGATCAATTCCCTTGTGGAATTTCCATGTTTTATATACGGGGCTGTTCCTGAATCCAAAACCGGATGTTATTACGATTTTATCTAAAGGCAGCTGAATGGATGAATCCAGAAAATAAGCCCGTTGAGTCGATGTAAGTTTCCCTCCTGGAATAAAAAAATAATTTTTTCCGCTTATATTATAGCATGGAATTTTGTTTTGATTAATTAAATTTTTATTTTCCTGATAAATCATTATTTCAAGATTAGAAGACGGTTCTTCCGGGATAAAAATTCCTTTTGTAGACGGAATGATAAGTTCTTTTCCGTAAATCCTGTCATATGTGCCGCTAAGGTTGTTCAGAGAGGCAATTGTGTCGTAAGAAAGTCCCGTGTCAGCTCCTACAGAAAGCAGGTCGTCGCCTTTTTGGGGAATGTAAAGGTAAAATTCCAGTATTATGTCGTCAGGGGTATCGTGGGCAATCTGTTTTTCGTTATAAAAAAATGCTTCCTGCTGCTGTCTGAACATCATGTCTGTTGAAGAAAGTTTTTCTATGCGCGGAAAAGTGCTTTTGTTAAAAACAGGTATTTCCGGATGAGATGTAAATTGAAACAGAAAAATTGTCAGGCAGAAAAGCCTATTCAGTTTCTTTTTCATAAAGAGAGATTTTAATTATGAAGAAAAAAACAGGAATTAAAAGAAGCGCAATAATTCCAAGAATCCTATGCTGGTTCAGGATAAGAAAAACCGAACCTGCGGAGCAGAGTAGAACAGAAAGTGTTTTAAGGGCTGTGCGTATGCGTTTTTTTACGGAGATTTTTGCAAAATAGCGCACAATGTAAAAGATAAGGGTCGCAGAAATAAGCGTAAGTGCTATTGCGGTGTAAACGGCAGGATAGATAGAAGCCAGTTTCCATAAAGGAAAGGCAATTAAAATGCCAGAAACTCCACAGAGCAATATGATGAGCAAAATTTTTGCTACGGAAGAAAGATTTTCTTTAAGTGAAGAAACGATTCTGTTCATTTTTTGTAATATTTCCTGTCTTTAAAAAAAATTAAAGGCTGCGCCTGTACGGATTACGGCAGGGCAGCCATTATCATGAAATTATTCAGAGATAGCTTCTGCCGGGCATGAAGCAGCGCAGCTTCCGCAGCTGATACATACATTGGCATCAATTACTCTTTTGTCATTTGATTCAGAGATTGCTCCAACCGGACAGTCTGGTTCGCATGAACCGCAGTTTACACATGAATCTGCATTAATTTTATAAGCCATAGTGTTCTCCTTAAGGCATAAGATATAAATATTCTAACCTAGACTTTTTAAGATTTCAAGGTATAATAGACTCATGAAAAAAGAAAAAGTTGCATCACTCATTGACCACACAATGCTTTCCCAGACAGCATGTATTAAAGATATTTCCCGTCTGTGCCAGGAAGCAAAGAAATACGGATTTGCTTCTGTGTGCGTTAATCCATTTTATGTTCCAGTCTGCAAAAGGGAACTTGAATTTTCAGACGTAAAGATTTGTACTGTTATCGGCTTTCCGCTGGGACAGATATCTACTCAGGATAAGAAAAATGAAACAATGCAAGCCGTTATGAACGGTGCTGATGAAATAGATATGGTTATAAACCTAGGTTCTGCCCTTGACTGCCGTTTTGGCGAACTTGAGCTTGATATTGCCGGTGTAACGGAAGAAGCTCATTTTGCAGGTGCAAAACTCGGAAAGCGGATAATTGTAAAAGTAATTCTTGAAACCTGTTATCTCAGCGATAATCTTATAGATACATGTTGTCTGTGCGCAAAGCGTGCTGGCGCAGATTTTGTAAAGACTTCTACAGGATTTGCTACTCCCAAAGATGCGGAGGGAAAACTGCTTCCTAACGGAGCTTCCGTGCACTGCGTAGAATTAATGCGCAAGGTAGTAGGCCCGGACTTTGGTGTAAAGGCTTCTGGAGGCATCAGAACTTCCAGAAAAGCTGCAGACATGCTTATTGCCGGTGCAAACCGCATAGGTTCTTCTAACGGCGTACAGATTGTAGAAAACTGGGATGAATCAATCGTAATTCCTGGATTTGACGACTAGCGCTGTTCCTGCACGTCAGGTTCTTCCGTAAGCTTCCAGTACATGATGTTGTCTTCAATAGTAAATTCAATCTTTTTCATGTCGTAAAGGTAAGTAAGGTAAGACTTGAGCGTGCACATTATAAGGTTGTATTGAACGATTCTGAACCGGATGTCGTTCATGTCGGCAATTTCCTTAATAAGGACATCCTCAGAAAGCTTTTTATGTTTTTTTAGTGCCTGGATTATGCAGTATTCAGTTGAAAGAAGCGCAATCTGGTTAAGTTCAACGGTTTCGTTTATTCTTGTTACTGCTTCACCGTGACTCGGAACATACCAGTCCATTTCTGTTCTGTCCAGCTTTTCCAGGGTTTCCTTGAACCTTGCAAGGTCATACACGTATGGAATCCAGTAGCGCATGATGTGCAGGCTTCCAAAAAAGGCGTCTCCTGCAAACAGAACCTTTCTGCCTTTTCTATCAGTTATTATTACTCCAAGCATGTCAAAAGAATGTCCCGGAAGACTTGTAAAGGAGATTGTTTTTCCGCCGGAGATTTTAATTACTGTCTTTTCATTTACAAAGCGGGTTGGTCTTGAAACTTTCTGGATAAAGTAGGGGATGCGCATTTCTATTATAGGGTTTCCCATGCTGAAAATTGCACCGTGAATTACAGGATTTAAAAGACCTGCCGATTCAATTTCAGAAATCCAGATCTGACAACCTGTTTTTTCTGTAAAAAATGCGTTTCCACCGGAATGGTCTGCGTGTGAATGTGTATTGATTACTGCCTTTACCTTAAATCCGCCTCTGGCTTTTGGAAAAAGAGCTTCCAGTTCGCCGTAGATTCTTTCTGCGTCCTTTGAGTTCATTCCTGAATCAATAAGGTAAACTGATTTTGTTTTTCTGGATCTGAATCCTCCGTTACAGACTACAACACCAACGTTTGTATCACCTTGAATGTAGTAAATTGAGTCTGTAAGTTTTACGGCCGGCATATGTTTCTCCTGAAAAATTGAGTCTATATTTCACATTAATTATATAGGTTTTGTTAAAAAAAAGAAACCTTCTGAACGCTGGTGTTCAAAAGGTTTCTTACTTAAGCTATAAAGTTTATTTGCGGTTTACAATCAGTTAGATTTTAGCCGGTGTAATCTTTTTAACTGTGTAGCTGTACTGGTGATCGTTGATAGAGAACTTAACTGCTTCTCCAACTTTCTTGTCCATGATAGCGTTTCCAAATGGAGCCATGTAAGAAACAACATTGTTATCTGGATCTGATTCCCATGGTCCAAGGATTGTGTAAGTTTCATCAGCATTTGTATCGTTATTGTGAAGTGTAACAACAGTTGCAAATGAAATCATTGCAGTTGTAATTGTTGTAGGATCAAAGATAACGGCACGGTTAAGTTCTGCCTGAAGCTTTGTAGCCTGTTCGTTAAGCCAGTGCTGGTGTTCCTTAGCTGCCTTGTATTCAGCATTTTCCTTAAGGTCTCCCTGTGCGCGTGCTTCAGAGATTTCCCTTGCGTTTTCAGGAATGTCAACAGTCTGAATCTTTTCAAGAAGAGCTTTCTTTTCTTCAAGTTTTTTAGCAGTAACAAGCATACCCTTAGGCTGAGAAGCTTTTTCTTCTGTAACGTGGAACTTGAAGTCCGGATATTTTTCAATGATCTTGATGCGGAGCTGAGCCTTGTAAGAAGGATCAATGTCCGCAAGGTCGTTGATGAGTGTGTACATGCGGTTAACAGTCTGCTCATCATTAGAGAACATGTAGTTTACAAGGGCATCGTGTTCAAACAGAAGGTCTGTTGCTTTCTTGTTGATTTTCTTGTTTTCTGTTGAATTAACGTGATTGTTGATTTCACGGAATGTAAGTTCAATAAGCTGGATCAAAGTGATTAACTGGCGTTCGTATGGAATGCCGCAACTCTTGAACCATTCGTCGTTTTGGCAGTTTTCAAACAGGAAGAGTACTGCATAGCGGAAGTCGCGGCAGTTTTCAAAACATGCTGTAGCAAGCTTCTGAACTTTTTCTGTAAAGCCGCTGTTAATGAGAGTTGTAAGCATGTCGCCTGAAAGTACAGTCGGGAAAAGCCTGATGTATTCGTCTGCCCAGTTAGGAAGCAGCTTGATGTTCATAAGGAAGTCGTGGCGAAGGCTTGTGTTCTTTGTATCTTTCAAAAGTTCGTACATTTCGCGAGGATCTTCGATTTTATCGTAGATAGCCTGGAATGTAGATTTTGAAGTATTTGCAAAGTGTTTATTTACGGCAGCAACGTTCTGAACTACAAGGTAAGAAGCAACAATCTGTTCTGTAACTTTGATTGTTCCGTCTGAAGAATCAAATGTCTTAACGAATGCTGCAAAGTAGTTGAACATTTCTGCAAACAGTTCGCTTGTCTTGTCTGTTTCTTCACGGTTCATGTATTTCATGAGGATGTCGATTCGGGCAAAGAATGCTTTCTGAGCCTTGAATTCGTTTGCAAGCTTTTCTTCAATACTGATTTCGTGTTCACGAACAATGTACTGAGAGATGTCGTTTGGATTTACGCCGAATGTAGAGTTTGTTTCAAGGATTTTCTTTGCAGCTGTATTCCATGAAGTCCATTCGCTTTCCTTAAGGATGGATGGAACAAGTTCTGCCTTGATTTTCTTGAAGTCGCAGCTGTTTCCGAAAGACTTGATGATTGTGCGGAGTGCCCATTCCTTGTCTTCCTTTACGCGCTTTGCAAGTTCAACTTTTTCGCCGTTTACAACTACGTAGTTCTTTGCCTTAAGAACCCAGATGTGATCCTTTGCAAGCGGAGTAAGTGCACTTACTGCCATTTTAAGGCTCATTTCCTTGATTCCGGCTTTTGAACCGAAGTTGATTGTGAGTGTGTCATTTTCTACTTTGCGGATAATACCAACACCCCATGCACGGTGATATACAAAGCTCTTTACGTCAAATGCAATGTGCTTTTCAAAGTCGTTGATGGCTTCAAATACATTGCGGAAGTTCTGTGAAAGGTTAGAAGAACGGATATAGTCATCAAGATGGCTGTGTCCATTGAATTTTCCCTTGTAGCAGTCAATGATTTCCTTGCGTGCCCAATTATCTTTCTGGTCAATTGCAAGGTATTCTTTAAGAAGGCTGATTGCAATGTCCCACTTCTTGTTGTCCTTGTACCAGTAGTACAGTTCCTGAAGAAGTACGTCTGTCTTGCTTTCGCCGAGTGTTTTTGCAATCTTGCGCTTTACAAGCTGGAAGAAGTCAATTTCCTGAGGAATGAGCTGAACGAGCTTTGACCACATTTCCTTGATTGAGTTCATGTTGCCGGCTGTAACGAATCTTAGAATTGCTTTCTTGTAGTATTCAACGGCGTTTTCAGTGTCGCCTGAAGTTTCATAGTGTTCTGCAAGAGCTTTTGCAAGTTCTGCTTCTTCAAAGTCAATCTTTACAATCTGAGTGTAAAGATCCCATACTTTTTCATCTCCTGATGAACGGTAGAATTCTGCAAGTGTTCTGAGGGCGAACTTGTTGTTAGGGTCGTCAGCAAGGATGCTGTTACAAAGGTATTCAACAACAGATTCTTTGTGATTCTTCTGGAAAATATCAACGAGATTAACAAGAGGTGTGTTATCAAGAGTTCCTTTCTGCAGTGAAATCATACCGCTGATGTAAAGGGCAATAATACTGTCCTTTGAGTGTGACAGCTGTTCTTCACATACTGCCTGCAGTTCGTCAATACAGTTTTCATTGCGTGCCTTTTCTACGATACCGGCAAGTTCAATGATTTTCTCTTTTGTGTAGTTACCGATTGCTGCGCGAGTCCAGGTCTCTTCCTTGAGCATGTCCTGAACGGTTTTAATTAATTCTTCAGCCATAAAAAACCCCTTTGTATTTATAAACCCTATAACCGTTGCATCTTTTCTACTTCACGTACATGTTATATACGTTCGTATCAAGAATTTTCATTTTCAGTAAAATCTCGTTGATCATCTGACTGTCGTTGACTGTCTGGCAATAATCAATGAGCCAAAAATACTTGTATATCAGGCGAGGAACCAGAAGTCTTGAAGCCCTGGATGGATCTTTCTGCTCATTTTCCATGGCATAAATTTCCTGTCGCAGTTTGCCGACTTCCTGAGGACGCATTGTACGCTTTATCGTAAATACACCCCATAAAACTCCGTATACCGGAATCCAGGCATTCAGTTCCTCTCCTGAAAACCCTTTCTTTTCTGTTTTTTCAACAAGGCACTTGATAAGTTCTGAATCAAGGAATTCAAGCTGGACATTCTTGAAGTCAATGAAAAAAGCTTCCCTAAACAGAACTTTTGCAGCCTTATCTTCTCCGCAAAGGGCATAGCAGTCTGCAAGATCTGCAAGAACGTCTGCCCTGCCTCCATGAAGCGAATTGGCTTCTGAAAGGCACATCTTTGCGTTTTCAAATTCTCCCAGTTTCTTGTAGCACAATCCTGTCTTTCGCAGGATTTCTGCTTTCTGTACCGGAGATCGTTCATCCAGTAGCCTTGAAAAATTCTGCAGCGCAAGGGAAAAAATCCCCCGGCAGGTTGCATAGTAGGCAGGCTGGTATGTTTCTTCCTGGGTCCTCAAGTAATCCAAGAAGTTTTTCCACTCAGTCAGCAGGCTTTCCCCTCTTTCAGATTCATCCCGAAGGTCAGGGAGCCGGTTTACGGCATCAATCCATTTATTGCAGTAATTTGAAGTAATGATTACTTCCTGACTGTCCAGTGAATATTCAAAGGTGCTTTGAATTATTTTCCGCGCCTGAGAAAAGTTTCCGGCTTCCATAAAGGCAAGAGCTTCTTTTAATCCTTTTTCAGTCTGAATATTCATATGTGGTAAGTTCTATTATATCAGATTGGAGTATTTAGTCAATAAATTGCATAAATTTTTATAAAAAACGGGGTAAAGTTTATACTCGGATTCTTTCAATCTGTCAATATGTATTTTAAATAATTTTTTTTAACGGTAATTTTTTTTGCTTCGGACGGCAGGAATCTGTTTTCTTTCTTTATATGACAGAAACAATTTACAATATGTTTTTCATCTGTTATTATTGTAGAATAATGAAAAATATAGTACTTGCGCCATCTTTGCTCAGCGCAGATTTTGCTGACTTGAAAGGGGCATTAAAAACAATAGAATCAAACGGCGGTAAAGCTGTTCATATTGATGTAATGGACGGACGCTTTGTTCCTCAGATTTCGTACGGTCAGCCTGTTGTGCAGAGTTTAAGGCCGTATTCGTCACTTCCTTTTGACGTTCATCTTATGGTTGAACATCCTGAACTTCAGATAGAAAGTTTTGCCGCTGCCGGTGCAGACTGGATTACCTTTCATCATGAAGCATGTATTCATTCGCATAGGCTCGTCCAGCAGATTCACAGCCTTGGAAAGAAAGCAGGAATTTCAATTGTTCCTTCAACGCCTGTTTCTGCGCTTGAAGAAATTCTTGAATACGTTGACCTTGTACTTGTAATGACTGTAAACCCTGGATTTGGCGGTCAGTCGCTTATTCCGTCATGTGTAAAAAAAATTTCAGAACTTGTTCGCATAAGGAAGGAACGCAGCCTTGATTTTCTTATCTCTGTGGACGGCGGGGTTAATCAGCAGACTATAGATTCTGTGATTGAAGCCGGTTCTGATGTAGTGGTTTCCGGATCTGCATTCTTTTCCGGAAAGCTTAAATGGGAGAATTAGTAAATGAATTTGATGAAGAAGTTTTCAGCTGTTGTATTAATGACCTTGAGTTTCTCTCTTCCTGTTGCCGCGCAGGGGCTTGCTGCTTCTGCCTTTGTTCAGGGAGCAAAGGCTTTTAGTGCAGGTGAATGGACTTCTTCAATATTCCTGCTCAGGAAGGCAATTTCCTATCCTGAAAATTTCAATGCAGATACATGGTATATGCTCATAACGGCAGAAATGTATGCCGGTGAATACAAGAATGCATACCAGGATTGCGAAACCTACATGCAGAATTTTCCGGAAAGTCCGTATGATTCGTACGTGCTCTATCACCGGGGAAGAGCTCTGTACTGCATGGGTGAATATGAAAAATCCGTGCTTGTATTAAGCGATTTTTGCCACCAATATCCGGAACATGAAATGTATCCGTCTGCTCTTTACTGGATCGGTGAATCATTCTTTGCGTCTTACAATTATGATGATGCGGAAGTTTTGTATTCTGCAATTGTTAATGATTATTCTGATGATGCAAAGGCAGATGCTGCCCAGTACCGTCTTGGAACAATCAAGCAGGCTGCAAGGGAAGAAAAGCTTCTCTATCTTCTTAAGGAAACCGGCGAAGAGTATCTTGCTGCAAAGGAAGAATTTGAGCGCCAGCTTAAGCTTTCTGGTGCAGACAGTACAAGCGATGCCCGCAGAAGGCTTCTTGATATGCAGAGAACCAATTCTGACCTTGAACGCAGGACGCTTGAACTTGAGCATGAAATTTCACAGCTTAAGGAAAAGCTTGACGAAGAAAAGAAGAAAAATGCTGACGTAAAAAATGATACGGAATATCTTTTAAGCGACCTGAAGCGCAAGGCTGCCATGACGCAGAAGCTTCTGGATGAGCGTAAGTAGGAGAGTTCAATATGAAAAGTGTTTTACTTAAAATAGTTGCTGTTTCTGTACTGTTCGCTTTATCATTCTCTGTATACGCAAAGGCGGCCGAAAAGGCAGAAAAGCCTGAAAAACCAAAGAAAGAAAAAAAAGTAAAGGTTGTTGCCGCAGTAGAAGACGAAGGTGCCTTCCAGGCAAAAAATATTGATGTAAGGGTTGGAAAAGTAAGGTACCGGTTAAGGGGTGCCGGCGGAAACTGTCAGATGTCAGTTTACAATTCGGGAGAGGTTCCTGTATCCCTGTTTGCCGTTACGGATGAATTTTCTACTTCGTTCTATGATTTGAAGATTGGAAAGCGCATCTACCGCCTTAATGAAACTGTAGGAGTTGTAACGGGTTGCCGTAAAAATGAACGCGGTGGACAGATGGTCTATATTCTTCCAAATAAGGCACGGCTTTTTGTAAAATATGAAAAGGTAGATGTTCCGGAATCAATTGAATCGGAAGTAATAAAGGTTACCGCCGTTGTAATGAACAAGGGAAAGAAAGCGGATTCTTTTGCGCTTAAGACAGTTCTTGATACCGTCCTTGGAGAAAAGACAGGACCTCATTTTTCTACTTCTCAGGAAAAGGAAATTAATACAGAGCGTCAGTTCCGTGAGCTGAAGGATGTAAAGTGGGTTATGTCCAGCGATTCAAAGGTTTCCCTGCAGTTCATTCTTTCTGGTGCAGATGTTACTGAGCCGGAAGTTGTTACTGCATGCAACAAGGATTTTGCAATGCTTTCTAATTGGGTTCCGGTAATTAATTCTGAGCGCAATTTTGATTCAGTAATTTCGTATAATAATTCGGCGCTTTCCTTTGTATGGCATGACGTTATGCTTGCTCCGGGGGAACAGCATGCCTTTTCTTATTATATGGTAATTTCTACAGATTCTAAGCCGGCACAAGGCGAAGCATTTGTTGAGTGGTATGAAAAGAAGCATGAAAATGCACCTGAAGAAAAAAAATATTCTGTAAAGGAATTTGAAGACCTTTATAATCAGGCATTTGAAAAATATACAGAAGGCGAGTACGAAGAAGCCTATAAAATCATCATGAAGCTATGGGAAAACCTGGAAAATAGAAATGAACGTTCCCGCGAACTTAAGGAAGCAATTGAAACTGAACTGGGTAAGGACAAAACAGAAGAGCCTGCCGTTCAGGATGAGCCTTATGATTACGAAGAAGACCTTCCTCCGGATACAGATAATGAAGAAAAGCCGGAAGAAACTCCAGAAGTAAAATTTGACCTTAATTCAATTACTGCAGAAAAACTAAATCCGTCTTACGTGCAGGGATTGCTGGAAAGAATCAATTCGCTTGAAAGCGGGGCTGAAAATCTTGACCGTGCAGAAATTTTAAGGCTCCACGCGGAACTTGACGCTATTATGGAAAAACTGAGGCAGCGCTAAATGGTTTCTGATGTTCTTGAAATTGCCAGAAAATACATGGCCATGCGTCAGTTTGACAGGGCTGTAAAACTCCTCGAAGGTCGTTCTGAAATCTACGAGCAGAACTTTGACTATTATCTTCTGCTTGCAATTTCGTATCTATATGCGGGTGATTTTGGAACTGCTTCAACTTATTTTCAGCGTGCCAGAAACATTAAGCTTACGGATACAAACCTGCTTTTGGGACAGGCAATCCTCTTTCTTCGTCGTGGAGATACAGGGCGTGCGCTTACTTATTATCTTGAAATAATCGATAATGAACCGGAAAATAAAATTGCGCTAAAGGCAATGGAATTTATACGCACTAAAGGTGATTATTCTACAATCTGCCGCTGGATAGATACCGGAATGATTGAACAGTTTTATCCACCTCTTGGAGTAAATCCCTATAAGGTTATTGGAATTGGAATTCCAGCTGCCGCATGCATTCTTGGAATCCTCCTTGCATTTGTCTTTATGCCGTACAGGCGTCCTTCTGAAGGAAAACGCGCAGACCTTTCTTCTTTAGTGCTTACCGTAAGCGAAAAGCGTGACCTTCAGGAAAAGGATCTTTCGTCTGGGGCGTTTTCATATATTCTTTCTTCAAGTCAGATTTATGAATCCTATGAAAAGGCTCTGTCATATTTTCAGTCATATAGGGATAACCTTGCTCAGATAGAAGTGAACCGCATATTGAATTCAAATGCTTCCGTATTTGTTAAGCGCAATATGAATGAGCTTATGGGCTATTTTGTAAGTCCGGGATTTGATTCAATAAAGGATTCTCCTGATTACAGTCATGTTCTTAAGGAGCCTAAGCTTTATCTTGATTGCTGGGTTGTATGGTCCGGCCGTGTTTCCAATGTCATTCAAACAGAAAATTCATATCTGTGTGATTTCCTTGTAGGCTATGATTCGATGGAAAGGGTGGACGGTGTTGTTCCGCTTCATTTTTCCGTTCCTCCTGTAATCGAAGTTGAAAAGCCTGTAAAGGTTCTTGCGCGCATAACTACAAGGGATGATAAGCTCCGTCTGGAAGGAAAAGCTGTGTATCAGAGCGTTAAATAGGCTCTGGGGCTTTCCGGATGATTTTTGGGCGTTAAAAAGTCCTTTATTTATAAAAAATTCATGTTAAAGCGATTTTTATTTATAGGGAAATGCAGTAATATACATATAAATCCGTATATATAAATTGAAAAAGTCCTGCGGGTTTTCTGCTTTTATGCAGATATGAGGAAAAAGGGCTTTTTTGCGGGTCTGCATCTTTTTTGCAAAGTTCAGGACCCTCAGAAATTATATAAAATGGAGTTGGAAAATGGCAGAAGTTTCCAGTACTATGGCAGAAAAGCTTAAGGCTTTAGAGGCTGCCAGACTTCAGATTGAAAAGCAGTACGGTCAGAATTCCCTGATGAGGCTTGGAAATCAGAATAATGCAGAAGGAATTGATGTAGTTCCGTCCGGATCAATCCTGCTTGATGAAGCGCTTGGAATTGGCGGTTATCCGCGCGGTCGTATCATAGAAATGTACGGTCCTGAAAGTTCAGGTAAGACTACGCTTGCGCTTCATGCAATTGCTGAAGCTCAGAAACTTGGAGGAATTGCGGCTTTTGTTGATGCAGAACACGCCCTTGATCCTCAGTATGCAAAGAATCTTGGTGTAGATATTGATAACCTTTGGGTATCTCAGCCGGATAGCGGTGAACAGGCTCTTGAAATTACAGAAAGCCTTGTACGTTCTGGGGCAGTAGATATCGTTGTTGTTGACTCTGTTGCGGCCCTTACTCCTCAGAAAGAAATTGAAGGAGAAATGGGGGATGCGGTAATGGGTATGCAGGCTCGCCTTATGAGCCAGGCTTTAAGAAAGCTTACTGCAATAATCGGAAAATCAAACTGTATCGTAATCTTTATTAACCAGATCCGTATGAAGATTGGAGTGATGTTCGGTAATCCTGAAACAACAACAGGCGGTCAGGCTCTTAAGTTCTATACTTCAGTTCGTCTTGAAATTCGCCGTATCGAATCAATTGACGGTAAGGGTGATGAAGAAGCTGTAGGTAACCGTGTGCGCGTTAAGATTGTGAAGAACAAGGTTGCGCCTCCGTTCCGCAAGACAGAACTTGATATCTATTTTGGAAAGGGTATTTCCCGCTGTGCAAGTCTTTTGGATTCTGCCGTTAAGCACGGCCTTATTGATAAAAAGGGTGCATGGTTTACTCAGGGAGATATTAAGGTTGGACAGGGACATGAAAATGCAGTTTCATTCCTTGAACAGAATAAAGAATTTGCCGACAACATTGAAAAGCAACTTCAGGAAATGCTTTTCCCTAAACTTGTTTTAAGAGATAAAGACGGCAATGTAGTAAAGAAAGAAGATGATAAATCTAAGAAGAAGGCAAAGAAAGATGCCGCTTCTGAAGAAGCATCTGCAATTCCGGCACAGGAAGGATTGTTTTAAGCTTGAAACGCGTCATACTTGGTTTGGGATCTAATACGGAATATAACGGAATGTCATCTGTGGAACTTCTTGCATCTGCATGCAGGGCTCTTTCTGAGGTTCTTGCGGAAATGACATGTTCAAGCCTGTATATGTCCAAAGCTATGTATGTAGAAGATCAGGCAGATTTCTATAATATGGCAGTAAAGGGGTTTGTTTCTGATTCAGCAGATCCTTTTCTGCTTCTGAAATCGGTTAATAAAATAGAAGCAGAATATGGCCGCGACCGTTCTAAAGAAATACGTTTTGGTCCTAGACCGCTGGATATAGATATAGAAGAATTTGGCGATGATGTAATTCATACTGAAATTCTAGAAGTGCCGCACCCGCGCATGCACGAAAGAGAATTTGTTTTGATTCCAGCTCTTGAGATTTTGAACGAATCTGCCGACAGTAAATTAAGGGAAAAGCTTGCTGTCTGCCTGGGCAGACTTTCTTCACAGGGGGTTGAAAAATGCCCTGAAGAAACGCAGGTTCTTTTCGGAAATTTATGCAAAGGCGGAGCACATGGAAGCAAAGGGTGCGCTGGGACAGCAGGCAATAATGACGGTCGAAAAAGATGAATCAGAGGAAATAAAGCGCAAATTCAGCGCAGGTGAATTTGAGGGTCCGCTTGACCTTCTGTGGTTTCTTATTCATAAAAGCGAAATAAATATTTATGATATTCCTATTGCTCAAATTACTGAACAGTATCTGGAGTATCTGGATTTTGCAACTCAGACTGACCTTGGGGATTTAAGCGAATTCTATAAATGGGCAGCAATGCTTCTTAATATGAAGAGTAAGATGCTGCTTCCGGTAGAAATTACCTATGATGATGAAGAATACGAAGATCCTCGCGCAGAGCTTGTAGAGAAACTTATTGAGTATCAGAAATTCAAGAAGCTGTCTGAATTAATGGAAGAAAAGGAAGATAATTCTGACTGGAATTTTGAACGCAGTAAGATTCAGCGTACGCTTCCTTTTGAAGAACGCGAAAATGACTGGGAAGAAATTGATACATGGGAACTTTTGCAGCAGATGCAGAAGCTGTTCAAGTCAATGGTCAGCCAGTACTCCAATGAAAAAATCCTCAATATGTATGAGGAAATTTCTGTAAATGAAAAAATTACGCTCATGAACGAACTTTTTGAAAAGAACAATGAGTGTATGTTCTCTGACCTTATAACAAGGGTTGGAAATACAATGGATGTTGTTTGTGCGTTCATGGCTATTCTGGAAGCCGTTAAGTTCCGCATGATAAAGATCATGCAGAACAAGGTTTTTGGAGACATCAAGCTGGTAAAGAGGCTTGATTCAACAGAGAGTTTTGAAAATTTTGAAATAACTATAGACCGTGTTGAAAACCCTGAATCTTCGGAAGAATGTTCGGACGAAAAATCAGAGGATGATGAATAGTTTTCAGCCTGTAAAATATTTATAAACTGGAAGATTGTATGGAATTAGAAAAAGAAACTGCTCTTGTAGAAACTGTTTTGTTTTTGGAAAGTGAGCCTGTTACAGAAAAGCAGATTTCAAATATTGCTCAGATTTCAGAAGACGTTGTAAAAATCTGTATCGAAAACCTTAAGGAAAAGTATTCTTCTGAAGTTTCCGGAATTGAACTTGCCATGATTACCGGTGGCTGGACGCTCGTTCCAAAGTCAGAATTCTGGGATGTACTGAGGGAACGTTACGGAGAAAAGAATTCAGGACGTCTTTCAAAGTCTGCGCTTGAAACGCTTTCCATCATTGCTTATTCACAGCCTGTTACCCGCGGTGAAATTGAAAAAATCCGCGGCGTAAGTGCAGATAATATGATCAGGCTTTTGGTTGAACGCAACCTTATTAAGGAAGTGGGCCGCAAGGATGTTCCGGGTAAACCAATTCAGTTTGGAACTACAAAGGAATTCCTAAAATTCTTCCATTTGAACAGTATTGCGGAACTTCCAAAACTTGATGAAGACGAAGAACAGAGGTTTGAACTTGCAAGATAACGGAAAGGAACAAATAAGGCTTCAGGTGTTTCTGGCTCATGGTGGAGTAGCCAGCCGGCGCGCCTGTGAAAAAATAATTGAAGACGGAAGGGTAACTGTAAACGGAACAGTTGTAACGGAACTGGGAACAAAGGTTTCTGATTCTGATGAAGTATGCGTTGACGGTAAAAAAGTTACTGCAGAAGAAAAAAAACGTTACGTACTGCTGAATAAGCCTGCCGGCTATGTATGCTCTTCCAGTGATGAACAGGACAGGCCCGTTGCAGTTTCTCTTTTAAAGGAAGCCTATTCAGAACGTCTGTACAATGTTGGTCGTCTTGATATGTTCAGCCAGGGACTTATTATTTTTACAAATGACGGAGATTTTGCAGCAAAGCTTTCTCATCCTTCTAGTGAACTGGAAAAGGAATATGTTGTAGAAGCAAGCCAGCCGCTTCCTCGTACTCTCTGCGAAGAATTTGAAAAGGGACTCAGGGTTGACGGGGTTTTCTATAAGTGCAAGTCTGCAAGGGAACTGAATGCCCGCAAGGTAAAGATTGTGCTTGTAGAAGGAAAGAACCGCGAAATCCGAAATGTCTTTGCTTCTAAAGAAATCGGTATAAAGAGGCTTTCCCGTGTAAGGATTGGAAACGTAGAGACCGGAAATCTTAAGCCCGGCGAATTCCGTAACCTTACCGAAAAAGAAGTGCTTGGTCTGTTAAAGTTGTGTAAAAAATAGCAGTTCACCGCTAGCGCATCGCTGATACGAAGTTTATATTATGGAGGAAATATGATAATCGCTATGGATGGTCCGGCAGGAACCGGCAAAAGTACGATTGCGTCAATAATCGCAAAAAAACTTGACATTACTTACCTGAACAGCGGAAGTTTTTACAGGGCTTTGACAATGGCTCTTCTTGACGGAGGAATAGACCTTTCTGCTCAGGAAAAAGTCGTTGAATTCTGTAAGAAACAGAAGCTTGAATATAATAAATCAAGGCTTGTATTGAATGGAGTTGATGTTGAAGATCATCTTCATGATGACAGGGTAAGCAAGAATGTTGCCCAGATTTCTGCAATTGTACCGGTACGTCATCTTGTAAATGACCGCATGCAGGAAATAACAAAGAGTCTGGATATTGTTTGCGAAGGTCGCGACATGACAACAGTGGTTTTTCCGCAGGCTGAATATAAATTCTATCTTGATGCATCGCTGGACGTGCAGGCTCAGAGACGTTTTGATCAGGGTGTAAGCAATATGACCCTTGAAGAAATCAAGGAATCAATCCGCAAGCGTGATGAAATTGACAGAAACAAGGCAGAAGGTGCACTTAAGATTGCAGAAGATGCTGTCTATATCGATACCTCTAACTTGACCATAGATATGGTTTGTGAGATAATATTAAACAAAATTCATAAATAAGGGTTTAAAATGGAAGAAATGGAAGTGGAAATGGAAGATTCTTTGAACTCCAAGAGTTCTATCCAGACACAATTAGAAGAGTCTCTGTACAATCTCTCTAATCCTGAAGAAGGACAGGTAGTCGATGGAGAAGTTATTTCTGTATCAGACGATTATGTTTTTCTCGATGTAGGTTGTAAATCAGAGGGTAGAATCCCCGTAGAGGAGTTCGAAGGTGACTTGCCGAATGTAGGGGACAAAGTTTCAGTTTTCTTAGTAAAGGTTTTTGGCCGCAACGGTCCGGAAATTTCTAAGACTAAGGCAGATGCAAAGCGTCTTTGGAAGAGTGTATCTCATGCATACAAAGAAAAGCTCCCTGTATCAGGCGTGATTTCTAAAATTGTAAAGGGCGGCTACGATGTAAATCTTGGCGGCGATATTCATGCTTTCCTGCCAATCAGTCAGTCTGACAGCCAGAAAGTAGAAAAAGCTGAATCTTTAATTGGCGTTAAGTCAAATTTTTATATTGATCGCATTTATTCAGATAATAAAGCAAATGTTGTTGTTAACCGCAGAAGATATCTTGAAGAACAGATTGATACAAAGCGTGAAGAATTCTTCAACAACATCAAGATTGGTGACACTGTAAAGGGAACTGTAAAGAGCTTTACAAGTTTCGGTGCATTCATCGATCTTGGCGGATTTGACGGTCTTCTCCATATCAATGATATGAGCTGGGGTCACGTTGCACGTCCAAAGGATTTTGTAAAGAAAGGTCAGGAAATTGAACTTAAGGTTATCCGCCTTGACCCTGCAGAAAAGAGAATCAACCTTTCTCTCAAGCACTTTGCAGAAGATCCATGGATCCACTTTGAGGAAAGATATCATGTAAATGATGTAATCAAGGGAAAAGTAACTAAGCTTACAGATTTCGGTGCTTTTATCGAACTTGAAGAAGGTATTGAAGGTCTTGTTCACATCAGTGAATTCTCTTGGACAAAGAAAGTTAATAAGCCTTCTGATATGCTCAACGTAGGTGACGAAGTTGAAGCAATGATTTTGGGCTATGACATTCAGGCTGGCCGCGTTTCTCTTGGTATCAAGCAGATTTCTGCAAACCCATGGGATACAATCGGTGAAAAATATCCTGAAGGAACAAAAGTATCTGGTAAAGTTGTAAAGATTACAAACGCAGGTGCATTCATTCAGCTTGAAGAAGGTATCGACGGATTCCTTCATGCTGATGACATTTCATGGACAAAGAAAGTTAAGCATCCTGGCAGTGAACTTGAAGTTGACCAGACAGTTGATGTTGTTGTTCTTGAATGTGACGCAGAAGGACACCGCATTAAGGTAGGAATTAAACAGCTTTCTGATAACCCTTGGAAGCAGTTTGCAGATGAATACAAGCCGGGTTCAACACTTGAAGGTGAAGTTACTTCTGTAACAGATTTCGGTGTATTCGTTAAGGCTCCTTACGGAATTGAAGGTCTCGTAAACAAGGCAAATTTGAGCGATGACCGCGATACTCCTTTTGAAGAAGCTATCAAAAAATATAACGTTGGCGACAAAATCAACGTATTTGTTGTTGAAGTAAACGTAGAAAAAGAGAAGGTTGCATTCTCTGTACGTGAATTCAAGAAAAAGCAGCAGAGAGATGAAATCTCTCAGTATATGGCTCAGTCAGACAGCGAGGATGATGGAGCGTATACAATCGGTGATTTGTTGAAGAAATAACAATTCTTGAAGGTTTTGATGAATCAGTTGTCTTTTGATACACTAAAGGATCTCATCGAAATCAACGGTTATATCAATTCAGATTACAGTGATAAAGACGCATTGTCCTTTCGAATTCTTAGAGAGGCGATGCGTCTTATTTGTTGCAGCAAGGCTTGTTATATAACTGTTGAACAGGGCAGCAGAGTATTCCTTTTAACAAAAATAGATGAATCTAAGGAAGAAAAAGTCGGTGCAGAACTTGAAGTTTCCGGTGTTTTGGAAATGGTAATGAAGCATCGTGAAATGATTTTGGAAAATGAAGTTCAGGCTGACTTGTTTTTCAGTTCGTTCCTTAAGGAATACATAAGGAATATCGATTCTTTTATTCTGGTTCCTGTAGTAAAGGGCGATGTCATTCATGGAATCATCTGTCTTTTTAATAAGATTAATTCTGACTTTACGGAAAATGACAGTGAAATTGCATCTTCTATTGCTGACATTGCTGCCGGTGCATTTGATAATTACTCAAAGATTCATTTTCAGTTGAATCAGATTTCCGGAATTTCTCAAAAGGCAAATGTTTCTGCCGTAAAGCTGCATGATTTTATTGCAGAAAGCCCGGCAATCAAGGACCTTATGGAAATTATAAAGAAGGCGGCCGTAACAAATTCTTCTATTCTTGTAACAGGAGAAAGCGGAGTCGGAAAGGAACTTATTGCTGAGCAGATTTATATCCACAGTTTAAGGAAAAACAAGCCTTTTGTGCGCGTAAACTGTGCAGCCCTTACAGAAACCCTTATGGAAAGCGAGCTGTTCGGTCATATTAAAGGTGCCTACACAAGTGCCGATTCGAATCAGAAAGGTCGCTTTGAAATGGCAGACGGCGGTACGATTTTCCTTGATGAGGTAGGGGAAATTCCGCTCCAGCTTCAGCCGAAACTTTTAAGAATCATTCAGGACAAGCAGTTTGAAAAGGTTGGTTCTTCTGAATCAATCAATGTAGACGTAAGGATTATTGCTGCTACAAACCGTAATCTTGAAGAAATGGTGCGCATGGGAAAATTCAGGGAAGACCTGTTTTTCCGTCTGAACGTGCTTCCTGTGCGCATTCCGCCGTTAAGGGCACGCATTGATGATATCATGCCGCTTGCAGTGCATTTTCTAAAAAAGTATTCTTGCGAATATGGAAAATCCTTTACGGGATTTTCTGAAGCCGCAGTTGCTGCAATGAAAATGTATTCATGGCCGGGAAATGTACGCGAACTTGATAATGCAGTTGCGCGTGCCTGCATAATTGGAAGCGAGCCTGTCGTTCAGAAAGCAGATTTAAGGCTTGTAATGGACGATAGAACGGAGATTTCCGGATCGGGTTCTTTTGAAGAACTTGCAGATATTCTTGCAGATCCGGCCGGCGACAGGACTTTGCATAATGCTGTAAACAGCTTTAAAAGGTCATATTTACTTAAGATTCTTGAAGAATGCAATTGGAATCAGACAAAGGCTGGAAAGGTTCTTGGAATTCAAAGAACTTATGTTTCCAGGCTTATGAATGAGTTGCATATTCGGGAAAATAATGGTAATAAATAGTATATATTAATTGGAGTAAAAAAAATGGAATCGAATTTTGAGAAAGTATCAGTAAGTGAAAGGGTAGCAGATTTTGTAACATCAGTTCGTTTTGTACTTGTTGCAGTTGCTGTTGCCCTTGTAGTTGTTGTTGCTGTTTTTGGAACAGCAGTTGCAGTTACTGAAAAAAATAATGAAAAAGGTCTTGCAGACGTTGATTCAATTGCTTACACAATGACAAAGGATTCAGCAAACCTTTCTGATGCAGAACTTGAAGACCGCCGTGCCGTAGCACTTAAGTCTCTTGTTTCGTATGTAGTAAAGGGCGGTGTTGTTGGTGTTCGCGCAGACATGCTTGCTGCAGAAATTGAATTCAGCCGCAAAAACTATGAAGAAGCTGCAAAAAACTGGCTTCTTGCTGCAAAAAAATCAAAGAAGGCTTATACAGCTCCTCTTTCTTACTTTAATGCAGCCGTTGCATATGAAGATGCCGGAAATCTTGATGAAGCAGAAAATCTTTACAGAAAAGCTGCTGAATTCAAGAGTTTTGATCAGTCTGCTCATGCTAAGTTCAGTCTTGGCCGTGTTCTTGAATCAAAGGGAAATGCTGATGAAGCAAAGAAAGTTTACGAAGAACTTTTCAACTCAAATCCTGATGATTCATGGGGAAAGCTTGCTGAAACAAAATGCATTACCCTTTCTGTAGAAGAGTAGGCTTTTAGTCAGCTTAAATATTATGGAGTGTAAATGATAAGGAAGAATTTAAAGAATATAGTCTTTTTCTTCATCAGTGTTTTTGTCCTGAACAGTTGCGGAATGGACGCTGTATATTATCTTTACGCTCCTACATCTACCTATAACGTTCCGACCATTACTTCTGCCAATTACAGTAACCCTTCTGCAAACTATGAAACGGCTTACTGCAGTTTTAAAACTCAGCAGGCTTCAAATGCACAGTATACAAGTGACGACAGCCCGTATCAGTTTTTGGGAACTGCAATTTACTACCGCATTTACAATAACTACGAAACAATGAACAGTGATATTTCTGCAATAAGCACAAAAATCAGTTCTACAAATGAAGCCGATGCTGCAACTTATATTATAGAAACAAAAAAATATCAGCCGTTAAGAGCTTCTGGGACAAGCAATGATCCTTTGATTCCTGCAAATAAAACAGATACAAATGATACTGTGTATATCCGCCTGACTAACTATCAGAGTGAAGAAATGTTCAGTGCGCGCATCCTTGTAGGTGACGGCTGCGAATCAGGTTCCGGCGGTACAAATTACGGTGTTCCTCTCAGAAACGTTACGGAAAACTATAATTTTGACTTCGGGCGAAAACAGGGCTCAGAAAACAAGAAGGTCATACCGCAGAGTGGCGACGCAGATGTAACTATAAGTTCTACTGCAAAGGCAAGCGGAGTCTGGTATGTTGCGCTTTATGCCATTGGTGTTGGCCGTGATGAATCCTTTACAACCAGCTACAGTAACGCCCTTCATCTTGGCGCTGTTGCTATAAGCGAAAACGACGAAAATAACTAGTATTGCATATCGCAAATACTTGATAAAATAAATTGTTTCAGTTATATTAATTGCACGGTCCTTTAGCTCAGCTGGATAGAGCAACTGCCTTCTAAGCAGTAGGTCGACAGTTCGATTCTGCCAAGGATCATAGTCCGATTTTTCAATCGGGCTTTTTTTATGTCTTATTCAAACGGTATCTATTATTCAGCAAACGATTATTTCCGCTCTGTATTTTCGTGCAAGGTTTATAAAATAAGCCTGGACGCAGGATGTACATGTCCTAACCGCGACGGTACAAAAGGAACCGGCGGATGCATTTACTGCAGCAGCTCCGGTTCGGGGGATTTTGCGCAGAACGCCGTGCTTTCTGTATCAGAACAGATTGAACGGGGGAAAAAGCTTGTAATGGAAAAAAATCCTTCTGGAAAATATCTGGCATACTTTCAAAATCACACTAATACATATGGAAACCTGCTGGAACTGGAAAAGAAATTCCTTGAGGCAGCTGATTGTCCTGGAGTTGCCGGCATTGTAATTGCAACCCGGCCGGACTGCCTTAGTGACGAGGCTGTTTCTGTAATAGAACGGCTTTCGCACATAACTTTTGTGATGATAGAGCTGGGATTTCAGACCAGTTGCAGGAAAACGGCTGAATATATTAACCGCTGCTATGAAAACGAAGAACTTGATATGGCTGTAGGCCGGCTTAAGGGAAAATGTCCCAAAATCCATGTTGTATGCCATGTAATATTCGGACTTCCGGGGGAAACGCAGGAAGACATGCTGAGGACGGTACAGTATGCATTGAATGCTGGTGCGGACGGAATTAAGATTGCGTTGCTTCACGTTTTAGAAGGTACGGTTCTTGCAGAAGATTACCGGAAGGGGCTGTTCAGGTGCATGGAAATGGATGAATATTTTAGAATGCTCGGCTATGTAGTGGAAAGGATTCCAGAAAACATTGTCATTCACAGGCTTACGGGTGACGGTGCAAAAAAAATCCTCATAGCGCCGCTCTGGACAGGTAATAAAAAACGTGTCCTTAATTCCATGCTGAAATACTTCAGGGAAAACGAAATAAGACAGGGAAGGGCGTTAAAGTAAAAAAATCATTATGTAAAATTTAATATACATTTGAGGTGCGTTTATTCTTCATATCGCTTGACTAACACTATGATTTTTTAGAAAATTAAAACAATATGGAAAATGTAATTAGTCGTACATATCTGGAAACGCTTTCTTTTTCGGACTTACTTAAGATTGCCGATGATTACGGAATCGATGTACCTGAAAATTTGAACCGCAGTTTCCTGATTGGAGAGATTCTTGATATTGCTGAAGAGCTGGCAAAATCACCTGACGAAAATGAAATGGTGATTACAGATATTGCGGAACAGATGAACAGTGATGATATTTCTGTCCGCTCTTATAATTCTACTGAAGTTCAAATCATGCTTAGGAATCCTGCCTGGGCATTTGTATACTGGAATATTAGTATTTCTGACATGCAGTCGCTTACAAAGGCAGACATCAGTCAGATGATGCTCAGAATAAATTCTTTCTCTGAAAAAGATCAGATTAAGCCTGATGAATTCTTTGACATTCAAATTTCAAAAGAAGATAACGGTCAGTATGTGCTTCTTCCTGCTGGAAGACGGTATCTGCGCGTAGATCTTTTGTTCAACCTTGATGGAATTATAGATATTCTTGCTTCATCAAAAGTATTGGAAATGCCTAAGGGCGCAGCTTTCCTTTCTGACATCCGTCCGGGACGAAAAGGAGAAGTTTCGGAACTGATGCGTTTGTCTGGTTTTGACAGCATGCTTCTAGAACATTACAAGAATCACAGGGAGTCGTTTTCCTGACATAAAATATTAGTCTTTGTTTCAAAAAATAGGATATAAAAAAATGGGAAATAAAAAATTAATACTTGTGCTGAATTCTTCGCAGGAATACATAAGACATTCTGGTACAGATGCAAAAAAATATGCGGCTGTGACTAATTTTCTTTTTGAAGCAATTTCCGGTACATATCTGCCGCTTCTCAGAATGTTTGAAAATCTTGAAAAGGACAGTATTAAATTTAAGCTTTCTCTTGTGCTGTCACCGGTTCTTTGTACTCTTCTGGAAGATTCCTTGATTCAGAAGCAGTATCTTGAATGGCTGGATGCACGGATTGAATTCGGCATGAAGGAAATAAAGAGAACTGCAGAGATGCACGACCTTCAGAAAAATGCAAAGGCTGTTTTTGAAAAAGCACAGGAAGATAAAAAGACTTTTGAAGCATACGGCTGCCGCCTTGTAAAGAAGTTTCATGAATATCAGAAAAAAGGCTATATAGAAATTCTTGCTACCTGCGGAACAGATATCTTTATGCCGTTCTACAATGACATGCCTGAAGTCCTTAATGCTCAGGTTGAAGCAGGTATCTACGCATACCGCAGTTTCTTTGGAGAAATGCCGGACGGTTTCTGGCTGCCGGAACTAGGTTATTACAACGGAATAGAAAAGTCACTTCATGATTATGGAATGAACTATACTATTCTGGATTCTCGCAGTTTCCTTTTTGGAGAAATTGAGCCGAATGACGGACTTTTCCGCCCGGCAAGATTTACAAATGCGCTTGTTGCCTTTGGACGCGACTATGATTCTGATCAGGAAATTTTTGGTGAAGACGGATATGCGCGTTCTGCTGAATACAGAAACGAAATGCGCGATGTCGGATTCATGCTACCGCCGGAAGACCTGGAGCCGTTCATTGCAAAGGGTGAAATCCGCTATTCATTCGGATATAAATATTGGAACAAGACAGAAATTGATGATTCTGAATTAGGCGACGTAAACGAAATGGAAAACGTTTACAACGCTTCTGAAGCTATGTCGAAATGCCTTAAGGATGCAGATTCGTTTGTAAATGCAAAGATGAAGAAGCTTTCTGCTGCCGAAGTTCTTATGAACGGCAAGGAAGCCTGCATGGTTGTAACAATTAATACAAACCGTTTAAGGTCTGAATGGGCAGAAGGAATTGATTGGCTTGAGGCTGTAATCCGTAAGGCTGATTCGAGCGGACTTGATCTTGCTGTTCCAAAAGAATTTATCATGAATCCGTTTGAACTGCAGCGCATTAAGCCGTATTATGGAGCTTCATGCGGCGTAGGCTACGGAGAAAACCTGCTTTCAAGCAAGAATAGCTGGATGATGCGCTATATCCGCAAGGCAAGCGAACGCATGGTTGACCTTGCTGACCGTTTTCCTATGGAAACAGGCTTAAAGGCACGCCTTCTTAACCTTGGTGCAAAGGAACTTATGTTCTGCCAGTCTTTGGGCTGGGCAAAAATGATAAACGATGATGATTATCCTGAATATGCAGAAATGCGCTTTAAGCAGGGAATAAATGATTTTACGGCTGTTTTTGATGCTCTCGGTTCAAATACGGTAAGTACAGAATGGCTTACAGGTCTTGAAGCCCAGCATCAGATTTTCCCGTGGATGAACTACAGGATTTTCTGCAGAAAGCACTAAAAAACATTTAAATAAGAAACGGATTACTGATTCAGCAATCCGTTTCTTTTTGCTTAACTATTGAATTAATTGGAACTGTCGCTCTGTATGGAAAGCTCCTGGACTCCGTTCAGCATGTTAAGGTATTTTTCTGTTGAACTGATTGCGTTTATTGCCGGATCATACAGCTTATCTATAAGAAGAATTTCTTTCCATGTGTTTATTGCCAGTTCATATTCTCCGGCTGTGTAATAAAGTATTCCCTGTTTATAAAGTTCATCAATTTTTTCCATCTGCTCTGCGCGGCCTCTGTCTCCGAGCCTGATTTTTGCAGAAAGGCTGATTCTGTTTACCGGATTAAATGATGTGGTTAAATCCAGCGAATAATTTACGTTAAAGCGTACCTTAAGGACTTCGAATTCTCCGCCGATGCTGAACCGCGGGTTTGCACCCTTAAGCTGGAAACCGCCTAAAACAGAGAAGAACGGCAGAATATCTGCGCAAACTCCGCCGGAAAAATAGAACATCTGATATTCGCTTAAGTCAGCAAGGTTAATCGGCTGTCTGAATTCCAGTGCTAGCGTAAGCGGTCGAATGATTTTGTAGGAAATACCCATTCCGACTGTTGTTGGAAGCGGATCATCAATCGTTATTGACTCAGAAAAACCGGTTATAGCGGCACCAAGGTTTGTAATGCTTAAGCCTATCTTAAAGTTTGTGTCCCTAGAGTCGTACAGTTTTCCAAGATTAAAGCGGGTAAGGAGTCCTATGTCTGCCATAAAGGCAAGGGCAGACTGTTCTAGTCCTGACTGAGAAATTATTTCTCCGCTGTAATTGTCCGTATAGTCTGGAACGGCGCGCCAGCCGACCTTTATGTTTGCACCGGCAGCAATACCGCGGAATTTGTAGCCCGAAAAAAAGTTATAGGATGCGTTAAAGACGGCTGTTGTTTCTGAATAGTAGCTGCTGGCTGTTCTTGTGCCGAATGTATCGTATTCCGAAAAAGGAACGTAAAAGCAGCTTATTTTTCCGCCGAGCCCGAAATTACCGAAACGTGTTGCAGCTGCAATTGTTTCCATTGCGGAGTCTGCAATCCATGAGTTGTGGAAAAGCGCTATTTCTGACTGCTCAAGGACAGAAGATGCAGCCGGGTTGTAGTCAAAGAAACTTATGTCGTCGCAGAGACCTGTATAGGCGCTTCCAAGGCTTTCAGGTCTTCCGCCGGTAGGAATCAAAAGGGATCTGAATCCTGTGGTTCCTTCGTTGTCGCCTGACATGTCGTAAAATGAATTGGACAGAATTGTACTGGTGTCGCTCAGGTCAAGTGAAAAGCCTTTGATACCTGCGGCAAGCAAGAGGAAATAAATTAAGAATCGACGCCATGACAAAATCATTCTATACTGTATTATATTTTCGGTTTTTCTGCTTTAATCTTCACTGAATTATACCGTAAATATATGAAGAGTATAATAAAAAAACAATAAAAATGCGGATAAGAATACTGTTACTTGTCATTTCAATTTTTTCTCTTTTCGCCGGAATCTGCAGGGAAAAGCATGAGGCAGAAGGCGTAATGACGCTTAAGGAAATTGATTTTTTAATCAATGATGACGTTCATAAGGATTATGAAAAAGCTCTTGCAGAACTGAATAAATATTTTTCTGCATATCCTAAGGAATTTGACGCCGTTCAGAAAAGAATCAATCTTATAATGAAAATGAGGGATTCCTATTCAAATCAGGTAAATACTCTTGTAGATGTAATTAAAAACGGTGAAGAAGGCCGGGAATACGAACTTAAAGATATTACAGACAGGATTCTTTCGCTTGAGCGCAATCCGCACGACATGAGGCTGAACGTCATAAAGGATACGAACTATCTTGTTTCAATGTACCAATACAGTGCAATTCAGAATAAAACCAGGGAACTTGTTGCAAAGGGCGAATATGGAAATGCGGCAGTAAAGGCTGCAGAAGGATTTAATGTCCTTAAGGAAAATTTTGCCCTACGCTTTGAAAGTAATCCTGCTGTGGAAAAGGCGGAACGGCTTACAGCCAGAATGACGGCCCTTTCTGCACAGTACAAGCCGTATGAGGTAAGAATTTCTTCTGCGGTAGAGGCTTATTTAAAGGCGCTTAAAACCGGTCATGACAGCCAGATTGATTCTGCGCTTTCAAATGTTCGCCAGGTTTTTATGGAAGCGGCAAAAATCCGTAACGAAATAAACGACGGTGCGGTTGAACTTAAAAAACTTGATAAGGAACTGCTTGCTAAAAAAACTAAGTCCCGGTCTGCAGGAAATGACGAAAAGGATATTTATCTTAAGCATGGGGAAGAATATCTTTCGCTTGCAGAAGATTCTGTTCGCGGCTGGAGGGATAACTATCATCCCGACAGCGGAATCCTGGGCGCAATAGATGCACAGTGGAATATTTCTGTAGAAAAGATGAAGGGCGAAACAGTAAACCGTATTTTTGAATTGGGAAACCGTTTTGCTTCTGAATATTCGGTGGAAAAATTCAAGACTGTCGGCAAGGATCCTGATCCGGAAAGCCTTAAGGCAATCCGCAAGGCTGCAAACTGCGCAAAAGTTGTAAACGGACTTTATGCACTTCTAAAGGAACCGGACGGAAAAGATTTTTTTAAGGCTTCTCCAAAATACAGTATTTCGGTTGATTACATTGACGGATTGGTAGCAGTTGCTGAACGCGTTACTTCAAATATAACTGAAATTTCTGCGCATGCTTCGGCGGCAGAAAAAGCTGCAAAAATGGAAAATATAGAAGAAGCTGAGCTTAACGGAACTTCGCGAAGTTCAGAGATTCTGGATGCAGTCGTTCAGATAGACGGAATCTTTAAGAGCGTTCAGAATGATTCGTACAGAAAGTCTAACTGGGGGACGATGTACAAAAGTGCGCTGGAGGAACAGAAGTCGGCCGGCGTACACGTTGCTTCAAGGAAAAGGGCTTCCAGGGATTCTGCAGATAAATCTGATTCAGAACGCACAACGCCGGGAACTGCATTGAATGACAGGATTATTGAATGGGGTGCCCTTGAAAAAGTTTCTGTCGACTATGAAAACGAAATTTCAGGCTATGCAGAAAATTCTATAGGAAGCCTTTTTAGGATGCTTGCAGAAATTTATGCAGGCTGCGGTAAAAAATATGTTGCAAAGGCTCAGTCAGACTGCAAAAAAATCAATGACATGATTGGTAATGACCAGGGGTCCGGTTCTACGCGCCGTTATGCCAAAAAAGCCGTTACAACTACAAGGGAACTTGCGGATTATATTGAAAAGGCAAGAAACGTCCTTATCCAGGGACAGAAAAGAATAAAGAGCCAGTATTCTGCGCTTTACACAGAATACGATGATTCCATCAGTGACTCAATTGTTGCCCTTAATGAAGTTGTTGTAAAGACAAAGGACAGCCTTGTTGTTGCAGAAAAATACGTAAAGCGTGCCGAAACAAACAGGCGTAAGGGTGATGAGTCCATGAAGGATTCAAGAAAGTCGCTCTCACGGGAAAACTTTGACAGGGCTACGGATCAGGCTTACAAGGCAAACGATTACTATATTGAATCACTTAAAGACGATTACGATGAAGAATTCAGTCGTTCAAGTTCTGCTACAGTAAGCAGGCTTCTTACAGACATTAAGGAAAAGCAGAAAGTCTATATCTTTGATGAAGTTGACGCATATCTTGCCAAGGCAGATGATGAATACCGCAATGACAATTATACTGCGGCTCAGATGTATCTGAGCAGGGCTCAGGAACGCTGGAACATTGTATTCCCGGAAATTGAAAACGGTGAAATTTCCAATATGGCGGGAATTATTGATGTTGCCCTTCAGGCAAACAACGGCCGCTATCCTACAGACAAGCTTGCAGAAATCTCTCAGATTCTGAGTATTGCAAACCAGAATTTTGACCGCGGAGTAAGCCTTTCTAGAAACGGAGATAAGACCGGTTCTGCTGCCGAATTTAACAGTGCATTAAAGAAACTGGATGAACTAAAATCAATTGCTCCAAGAAACAAGGATGCAAACATCCTTCGCCTTAAGATTCAGAAATTCCAGAATCCGGAGCAGTTTGAGCAGCGCTTTAAGGCAAGGGTTGAACAGGCTCGCCATGACTATAAGAAAAAAGACAGGCAGGTAGAAGTTTACAATGAACTTAAAGACCTTGCAGAAATGAATCCAAAATATCCGGGACTTAAGGAACTTATTCTTGAACTTGAATACGAGATGGGAATTAAGGTAAGGATTACGGATACAGGCAAGGCTGAATCAGCTGAACTTCTTGCACAGGCAAAGGCTCTCTTTGGAAAAGCTGGCACAGATCAGGAAATCTTAAAGCAGGCGCTTAAAAAAGCAGATCAGGCAATTGCAAAATACAGTGGAAATTCAGAAGCAAAGTCGTTAAAAAACAGAATTCGTGTTAAACTTGAATCACAGGTTGTAAACATTACTTTTGAAATAAATGAAAAATATCAGGAAGCAATGGAAAAATACAACTCGTATGATTACGCGGGGGCAAACGAAATAATTGATCAGATTTGGGCAGACTCTAGAAATCATACTGAAAAGATTGATAAACTTAGAAAAAGGATTAAGGCTGAACTTCTATAATGAAAGTGATTTCAGAAATTAAAAAGCTATTTGCAATAACAGGTCTGTTTCTCTCGGTTTTCTGTGCCTGGCCGCAGGATTTTTACTGGGACGATCCGGAAACTGTTTCCAGGGGCGACGCAAGATTCTGTAAGGCGGTTTCAAACGGCTCTGATTCCTATGCATTCTGGCAGGAAATTGACAAGGCAAAAAAAAGCATTTATATCAGCGTGCGCTATAAAAATTCAGAAGGTGTCTGGGTAAACAATGATAAATTTGCGGGGCCTTTTTCGTATTCCGGGGAAATTCCGGACATTTATTCTGCGGCTGTTTCTTCTGCAGGAACCGTGGTGCTTGCGGCACTTAGCAGCGGAAACCGCATTTCAACCTTTGTTTCAAATGACAGATGCCGTTCATTCCGAAGATACGATTTCCCGAATGAAAATGCAGAATACCTTGCTCCTCGTATTTTTGCAACGGAAAGCGGGCAGTTCCTGCTTTTCTGTTCAGCAGCAAAGCAGAGTTACATTGGCGGCGCAAGAAATGTTTCTACACACAATTTTTACATAAACGGCGCGGTTTCTTCAGACGGGCTTCACTGGTCAAATTTCAAGCAGATTTTTTCCGGCGATTCATACAAGAACTCGTTTTCGCCGGCGGTTGCGTCTAATTCTCAGGGAACTTTCCTTGTGTTCCAGTGCCAGTACCAGCAGAAAAACCTGATTACATATCAGATATACAGTTCATGTTCTACTGATGATGGAAAAAACTGGTCTGATCCGGTTCTTATTTCTGATGAAAATTCTTTTGAGACAAGGGAACCTGACTATTTAAATTATGACAACCAGCTTCCGAATGCTTTTTCCTATGACGATGAAATTCATGTGGCGTGGGAAAGGAATAATCCGGGGGCAGAAGACGCAAAAATCTGCTATTTAAGGATTAATAAGGGCGGCGTAATTCCGCGCTCTGCAGAACTTATTGCAGAAGAAGGAAATGCACGCGGCGTAGTCCTTTTTTCAATAGATGATGATATCTATGCTTCCTGGTATGCAAGAAACGGCAGTACGGAATCAGTTTTCTATGCCGTAAAGGATGGATTTACATGGAAAAAGACTCATGTAGAAACCGGCAAAAACCGCTGTTCAAATCCATTCCCGCTAAAAGAAGAACGCGCAGTCGCTTTTATCTGGCAGGAAGCAGAAAAAAATGACAGGTACAGGATTCGATTCTTGGCTCCGGATACAGCCTGCGCTTCGGCTTCTGTCAGCTGTGAAAAGATTTTAGAAGGTTCTAGAACTCGCAGCCAGAAGGCAAAGTTTAAGGTTTCTCTTCCCAAAGATTCTTCCGGCGTGGACGGCTACGTCTACAGCTGGTCTCGCGACCCTTCCGTTACTCCGGAACTTGACGAGTATTCCCTCTGTCTTCCGTCTGCTTCGACTGTAAATGTTTTTGCAGATCAGGAAGGGCTCTGGTATTTTAAGGTATGCGTAATGGATCGGGCAGGTAACTGGTCTGATCCGTCAGTTTTTTCCTACAATCTGGACTTAACGCCTCCAAAGCCGGTTATATTTGTAGAGCCAGATGTGGATTATGCAGGCTGCCTGATTTCCAATACTTTTTCAATCAAATGGAATCCTGATCCGGAAGACACGGATATTGCCGGTTATAACTACGAAATTTTCCGTATCTGTCCGGTAAGCAGAAAATATGCTTCAACAGAGCGCCATCCTTTAAGGCTTAAGAAATCTGAAGTTCAGGACTATATGAACGGACTTATAAAGTCTAATTCAAAGGCTCTTGAAAAGGAACGCAGGCTTGCAGAACTTATAAAAACAAAGATGAATTCTACAAAATTCCAAAATTATGAAAACGGTCTTTACGTTCTTGTCGTTTCTGCTGTTGATGAAGCCGGCTATGCAGGTAAACCTGCGCAGATTCCGTTTCTTCTGAACAAATATAATCCGCGTACGCAGATTCGCAAGATCAACAAAAAGGAATCTGTTTTTGGCGATGTTGAAATAGACATTATCGGAAAAGACTTTACGCTAGATGGAACCGTTACTTCTGTTGTAATCGACAGGGATGGTCACAGTCCTTTTGATCTTGTAATTAATGCTGCAGACGGTCGCTTTAAGGTTGCTTCAAATGAGCGCATTACATCCGTAAAGCTTGGAAATGTTCTGGAAGAGGGCGCTTATTATGTCGGTGTAATTCATTCTGACCGCGGACTCTGCATGACTGGTTCTGCTGCACTGAACATAACAACCAGCGGAACAGTAAAAATTGAAAATGACTATGACTATCAGCCTAAGTGGAGGGCTGTTACAAAAAATTATTCCTTCAGAATTTACATGGGAGCCGTCCTTCTGGGGGTAATCCTTGTTCTTTCCTTGACTGGAATAATTGTATTCGGCGTTGAGTTCATAAAAAACTGCCGTGATTATTTTTCTGTAAAAAATCTGATTGATCAGCTTTCTAAAGGGGTTCTTATGGAAGAGGTTTTGGTTGAAAATAAAAAGCGCAAGGGAACGCTTAAGGTTTCGCTTTCTGGATTTACAATTTCACTTGTTGTATTCATCATCATACTTCTTTCTGTAAGTCTTGGTACCCAGATGATTAACGAACAGAATCAAACCCTTGCAAAGGGACTTCATGACCGCGTGGACGTTCTTCTTTCCGGACTTGTTTCAGGAACAAGGTCTTATCTTCCGGCGGAAGATGTTCTTGAATTAAGCCAGCTTCCTAAGCAGATGACTTCTTTACCGGAAGCAGAATTTGTAACGATTGCGGGGCTCCCTTCAAATGAGGGACAGGCAAAGGGTTCTGAATCCCTGCTGCATGTATGGGCTTCTAATGATCCAGACGTAAAATTAAAGGTTGACCGCCTGAATAAAAACAGGACAAGCATAGAGCCGGGTGTTTCTCTTCTTGTAAAGAATGTGGCAATGGAGACAGAGGCTATGGAAAACTGCCGCCTGATTGCAGAAGAAGCGTCTGCGTCATGCAGCGAATATATTGATCGCCTTGCAGATTTAAGCAGGGAAAGTCGTTCAGCAGATTCTACGCGTCGTCTTGAAATCAACGAGATGATGAAGCAGATAAACGTCCAGCTTAACGGAATGTTTACGGAACTTTCGATGAAGTCTGCGGGCTCCATTCCAAAATACAATGACAGCAGGCTTGACCGCGGTGTAACGGAATATCTTTTTTACAGGCCGGTACTTTTCCGCTCTGGTGCTTCTAAAGATCTGATAAGGGGAATCATTTTTGTAAAGGTTGATACATCTGCATTGATTGAAGACGTAGACTATTCAACAAAAGTCATTATTTATTCCGTGCTTATCATTGCGCTCGTTGCAATTTCCATGGGAATTGCTGCAGCCCTGATTTTTGCTTCAAGAATGGTACGTCCGATTTCCCGTCTGGAAAAGGCTGTAAAGGAAATTGCAGAGGAAAACAACAAAGAACTACTCCTCAGAAACGAAATCAAGAATCTGCCGAACAATGAAATTGGCCGTCTTGGTGATTCTGTAAACAGGCTGCAGAGGGATTTGGGGTTCAATGCAAGGGAACTGAACCTTCAGCTTAACGCAAGCGAAATTCAGCAGGGACTTGTACCGCTGGAACCATTAGCCGGAAACATAAAGCAGAATGTTTCAAGGCAGGCGGATGATAATGTATCTGAGTTTGCATATTATAAGGGGGCGGCTGGAGTTTCAGGCGACTATTTTGACTTTAAAAAACTTGACGACCGCTATTACATGCTTGTAAAGTGCGATGCTTCCGGCCATGCAGCGCCGGCGGGAATTCTTGTAACAATAATTGCTACCCTTTACAGAAAGTGGGCCGAATCCTGGTCATTTGCAAAGAACGGTACAAAGCTGGAAGAATTTGTTTACAAGGCAAACGACTTCCTTGAATCGCTCAATATCAAGGGAAAATTTGTTGCCCTCATAATCTGTCTTTATGACAGCAAGACAGGAACCGTATACATGTGCCATGCCGGTGATAAAATATACAGAATCTACGACAGTGCATCTGGAGTCATAAACAGGCGCGAACTTAAGGAGACACCTGCAGTAGGACCGTTCCCGTCATTTATGGTTCAGATGAAGGGCGGTTTTGAAGTAGAAAAGGCTTCTCTGAACAAAGGAGACATCCTTCTTTTGTATACTGACGGTATTGAAGAAAACGGACGCGCAAAACGAAATCATGATTATTCGCCGATTCTAAAGCCAAAGCTTAATTCTGACGGTGAACAGATTGTTGACGAATACGGAAACCTTGAATGGGAAACAGACAAGGAAGAATTTGGAGAAAAGCGCGTAGAGGCAATCTTTGAAGCGGTTTTAAAAAGGCAGAAATACATACTTACGAAAGAAAAGAATCCGACTGCCGGGGAAATTCTTGAATTCGATTTTTCTAACTGCGAGGGAACTGTAGAGGAGTGCATTAAGGCTCTTGCTGCGGTAGAAAAAGTGTTCCGTATCTATAGGCCTGTAACTGCCACTGCAAAAGACTGGGTAGAGGTTGATACAGCCATAGACAGTTTCCTGAAAGAACATTTCAGCGGGTATTCAGAATATGCGGTTTATCCAAAGGATAAGGATGGAAACGAAGTTAAGCCTAAGAATCCGAACTATGTTTACTATGCATACTGCAAGGAAGACGTTCAGGAAGATGACCTTACGGTAATTGCGCTGCAGCGTCCGTCAAAATAAAGATCAGCCGGCAGTTCTTTTTTGTTTGCAATCTGGCAGAAACGCTGTATATTTAAAGTAATCAGGAGTTTTTTATGGACAAAGAAGAATTAAAGGAAAAATTTAAATCTGGAATGGATAAATTTGTGGAGTCCTCAAAAAAGGCTCTGGCTCAGGCAGGAAATGCCGTTCAGGATTTTAGTGACAAAAGTGTAATTCGCATAGAAAAGCATCAGCTTGAATCAAAAAAGGATGAACAGCTTAAAAAGCTTGGAATTCTTGCTGCTGAAAAATTCCTTAATGATGACAGCGCAGTGCTTTCTGCAAGTGAAGAAGCCGTTGTTGAGATCCTTCAGGAAATCCGTAGATTGAACGGAGATATTTCCAATAGGGAAGACAAGTTAAAGGCAGAAGCTTCAGATTCCCAGGAAAACGCATAGGACTCTACAGATTTTATGAAAAGCGGAAAGAATAATCTTTCCGCTTTTTTTTATATTTTTTTAGAGCATTTTTTTGTTGCCGTTCCGGTTTTTTCTTCTTAGATTTTAAGAAAAGATGGAGGCAAATATGGATTACGAACACTTTACACTAAAAATGCAGGACGCCCTCCAGAACGCAAGCGCCCTTGCACAAAAAAATGACCACTCGGAAATCGGTCTTGAACACCTTCTGTATACCCTTTTGGATCAGCAGGACGGAATTGTTCCTCCTGTTATAGAACGTATAGGCGCTGATCTTTCCCGCTTAAAATCAGAAGTACAGGAACTTCTTTCTTCATATCCAAAGGTTACCGGAAATACTCAGATGCGCCTTTCCAGCGAGGCCGAAAAGGTTCTTGCAAAGGCAGAAAATGAAATGTCTAAGTTCAAGGATCAGTATCTTTCCTGTGAACATCTGCTTCTTTCCATGACAAAATCTGACGGCCGGGTCACCGAACTTTTAAAGAGGAATGGAATTACCTATGAAGCAGTTCTTGAAGCCCTTAAATCTGTGCGTGGAAACCAGACTATAGACAGCCAGGATCCGGAAAGCAAAATGCAGAGCCTTCAGAAGTTCTGTACAGACCTTACTGCCCGTGCACGTCAAGACAAAATTGACCCGGTAATCGGTCGTGATGAAGAAATCCGGCGTGTAATGCAGGTACTGTGCCGCCGTACAAAGAATAATCCTGTTTTAATTGGTGAGCCTGGCGTAGGAAAAACAGCCATTGTAGAAGGACTTGCAAGGCGTATTGCGGGCGGAGACGTTCCGGAATCGCTTAAGAATAAAAGGCTTCTTTCCCTTGATATGGGAAGCCTTGTAGCCGGTGCAAAATTCCGTGGTGAATTTGAAGAAAGGCTGAAGGCTGTAATCACTGAAGTTACAAAAAGCGAAGGACAGATAATTCTTTTTATTGATGAGCTTCATACGATTGTAGGTGCTGGTGCAAGCGAAGGAAGTATGGACGCATCCAATCTTCTTAAGCCTGCGCTCAGCCGCGGAGAAATTCATGTAATCGGTGCAACGACCCTGGATGAATACCGCAAATATATCGAAAAGGATGCTGCTCTTGAGCGAAGGTTTCAGCAGGTTTACTGTTCTGAACCGACTGTTGAGGATACAATTGCCATCCTGCGCGGTTTAAGGGATAAGTATGAAATTCATCATGGAGTGCGCATTGAAGACGAAGCCCTTGTAAGTGCGGCTGTTCTTTCCAACCGCTACATCACAAACCGTTTTATGCCGGATAAGGCAATTGACCTTGTGGATGAAGCTGCAAGCCGCCTTAAGATGGAAATAGAAAGTCAGCCGACAGAACTTGATCAGGTTGAACGAAAGCTTCTTCAACTGAGCATAGAAAAGCAGTCGCTCAGCAAGGAAGATGATCCTGCAAGTAAGGAACGCCTTAAAAAACTGGAAAAGGAAATTGCAGAAATTTCCGGTAAGAGGGATGCAATGCGCCTTCAGTGGCAGAATGAAAAGTCGGAAATTGACAAAAGCCGAACTCTTAAGGAAAAACTTGAGCAAGCCCGCTTTGAAGAAGAAAAATTTACCCGCGAAGGTAATCTTGAAAAAGCCGCTGAACTTAAGTACAGCATAATTCCGGGACTTGAAAAAGAGCTTGCACAGGCTGTAGAAGCCAACAAAAACAAGGAAGATAATCCCGGCCGCGAAAGTCTTTTGCGTCAGAGCGTAACAGAAGAAGACATAGCAAAGGTTGTTTCAAGCTGGACAGGAATTCCTGTTGCAAAGATGATGACAAGCGAAAAACAGAAATATCTTCAGCTTGAGGAAGTCCTTCATAAAAGGGTTATAGGTCAGAACGAAGCCGTTCAGGTTGTAAGCGATGCAATTCGCCGAAACCGTTCTGGCTTAAGCGATCCGAACAGACCACTCGGCTCATTTCTGTTTATTGGTCCTACAGGTGTTGGTAAGACGGAACTTGCAAAAACTCTTGCAGACTTTCTGTTCAATGATGAAAAGTCGCTTACCCGAATTGATATGTCGGAATACATGGAAAAATTCAGTGTGAGCCGCCTTATTGGAGCGCCTCCGGGATACGTAGGTTATGATGAAGGCGGTCAGCTTACAGAAGCAGTTCGCCGCCGTCCGTACAGCGTTGTCCTATTTGATGAAGTAGAAAAAGCGCATCCTGACGTATTCAATGTTCTGCTTCAGGTTCTGGATGACGGCCGTCTGACAGACGGTCAGGGACGTGTTGTGGACTTTAAGAACACAATCATCATAATGACAAGCAATCTGGGAAGCGAACTTATTCTGGATGATGCAGAAAAATCTTCAGAGAGCAGTTCGAACGGCTCGGTGGTTGAGGCTCTCGAAACCACCACTGTCAGCCCTGAAACCCGTGCAAAAATTGACATGCTTTTAAAGCAGCATTTCCGTCCGGAATTCCTGAACCGAATTGATGAAACTGTAATGTTCCAGAAACTCGGAAAAGACTGTATCGGTGGAATTGTACGCATTCAGCTTGAACGTGTTGCACACAGACTGGAAGACCGCCGCATTACGCTTACCTTTGATGAAAGCGCAGTTAATTTCCTTTGCGAAAAAGGCTACGACCCAGCCTTTGGTGCCCGCCCTGTAAAGAGGGCTGTTCAGACCTGGGTAGAAAATCCTCTGTCAAAGGAACTACTCGCCGGAAAATTCGCCGAAGGTTCTTCCATAAAAGTAACCGCTGGCTCTAACAGCCTGCTGTTCGCTTGAGACATGTGTAAATGCGAATGCAAAGTTTTAGATGATCTGTAAAAAAATAGCGTGAAGAAGGAAAACATTTTTTACCCTGAATATCGACTTTTATTTTCTGATAAGTTTGCAGAAATAATATAGCGGCGGGACGCAGGCGGAAAGTAAGGAGGCTCCTCAGAAGGGGGATACCTTGCTTTTCGCCGTCGCTGGGACCCGCTGCGGAATTATTTCTGCAATTTTGCAAACAATTAAAAATTAGATATTCACGTTATACAATTAAACTTTGCATGCGGTTTCCGTAAAATTTACTAAACAAATAGCGCAAAATAGCCGATAATATATTGGGTTTTTACGCATATGGACAGTTTATCATACGGAAGTTTTGTAGCCAAAAAGACAAAGTTTGATCCCGGTTATTCAGATGAAGCTTATGATTGGGAAAAACCTTTTAAAAATAAGGCCGACGAACAGGACAAGATTCTCAAGGAAAAGCAGCAGTTAAAGGCTGAAAAAGATGCAGCTAGACGAAGTTATATTGGTGCTAAATTAGTAGGCATCATTTCCTGCATGATTATAATCTCACTTGGACTTATTACAGTTCTTGTATCTTACTTTGTTTCTGCAGATGCACTGATCAATGCCGAAGACAACAACATGACAATCAATACACGTACGGCAGCGGACTGTGAAACCCGTATTTCTTCCATAGTTTCTGCGGCCGGAATGTTTTTTGACCAGCTTGATACCAGCGGAAAAAACGAAACCCAGAACCGCGAAAATTCCGTACGTTTTTTTGAACGAAACAAGGATATCGCCGGAATAAGCTTTTTATCATCCGGGCGTACATATACAAACGCCTATTTCTTCGCTTATCACGAAATTAAACCGTCACTTTTTAAGGAATATATAACTCAGGAATCTGCAGAAAGACAGACTTCCGGTTCAGCAAATATTAAGCTAGATAACTGTTCACCGTTTTTCAATGTTCCTATGATTTCAATTTACTGTACGCTAGTCAGTAACAACCGGACAGAAAATGTCCTCCTCTGCTTTTCTTCTGAGCAGCTTAACGAAAATTTTTCTTCCGGTGCAATAAATCAGTCTTTTATGGTTAATGACGAAGGAATCGTTCTGGTTCATCCAGATATTATCTGCATGATGAGTGCAATGGATATGAACGACACATATCTTGTTAAAGAAATGATTCACAGTCAGTCTGACAACAAGCAGATTACATATAAAAATTCCGACGGTGTTGAATATATCGGTGCGTATAAAAAACTTTCTAACGGAAACTGCTCTGTAATTACAGAAGTAGAAATGCGCATAATTCTTGAAGCCGTAAATTCTACGACAAAACGAAACATTTATCTTACGGTCGCAATCCTTTCAATTGCAATCTGTATCGTATGGTTTTTCTCAAAATCAATTTCCAGTCCTATGGAAAAGCTTACTGCAATTTCAAACGAAATCAATCAGGGTAACTTTAATACTTCCCTGTTTGACGATATTGTACGCGTACGACGCCATGACGAAATCGGTGTACTTATGCGCAGTACCCTTGCAGAACGCGATATTCTGAACACAGTTTCCCGCCTTACAAACAAGGGAGTTGCAAGGGCTATTGTACGCAAGGAAATTGACTTTGATCCTCACCTTAAGGACATAACTATATTTTTCAGCGACATCCGCGGTTTTACTGCAATTTCTGACGGATTCAAGAAGCGTTTTGGCGAACAGTCTTCTGCAGAAATAATCCAGTTCCTGAATGATTACATGAGTCGCATGGTAAACTGCATTTCCATAACAGGCGGAACCCCGGATAAATTTGAAGGCGACGCAATTATGGCCTGCTGGGGCGTTCTTAGGGATGAAAGTCTGGAGTTTGAAGAGCTAGAAGACGGCGACCCTGGAAAAGAATACCTTAAAATGCGTCACGAAGTTCACCGCCGCGATGATGCCATTAATGCAATCCGGGCAACTGTTGCCATGCGTTATGCCCTTATGAAATACAATAAGGATGCAGAAATATTTACTAAAGAACATGCAAACGACCCTCTTGCAAAATACAAGCCTCATATCAGAATTGGATGCGGACTCAATTCCGGACGCGCAACAGTCGGTTTTATGGGCTCCATGCATAAAATGGAATTTACTTCTATCGGGGATGCCGTAAATCTTGCAAGCCGTACAGAATCTTCCAATAAGCCGTGCGGAACAGACATTCTGCTTACGGAAGATACTTACAATCTGATTAAGATGGATTACATACGCTGCCCTGAAAATAATTATACGATTTCTGAAGAAAATTCAGCACTCGAAATTATTGTTGAGCAGATTCCTGTAACGTTTGAAGTAAAAGGAAAGGGTAAGCAGCATTTTTACGGCGTTGTAAATATGCCTCAATTCAACATAACGGAATTTTTCAGGACTAACGAACCGGACTTTGTTCTTGATGAAGACTGTGAATGTGCAGTCGGACCGAAAGGTCCTAAGTCTCTTAATGACGTAAGGAAACTGCTCGGTATTGAAACTCCTGATTTTGAAAAGGTTAATCTGGATGAGGAAGAAAATAAAGTCAAGGCTACTTGATGCATTCATTGTTTTCATGGGTGTTGCAGTCTGTTGTACAAGCCTTACATTCTTCTTCAGGGAAATGAACAGGCATACAATACGACGCGACAAGGAAGCAATTGCAACAATAGTTTACAAATATAAAATTGCTCACCGAAAGTTCAACGACAGGGTTGTATGGGAACGCCTGTGGCAGAATGCGCCCCTGTACAATGCTGATAAAATTCGTACGGCAGAGCAGAGCTATGCAACAATCTGTTTCAAAGACGGTACAAAAATTGATATCCTTGCCAGCACGATGATTCAGGTTTTTTACAATGAAAACGGATATTATCTTAGCGTGGGAAACGGTTCTGTCTCTGTAGACAGTACGTCTGTAACGGAAAACAAGGCAATTCACCTTAAACTTGAAGACGGTTCTGACGTTGCCTGTGAACCGGGAAGCCGTATTTCTGCAGTTACAAATTCTGGAAGCGGTGTAAACTCCGTTACGGTACAGGCCGGTATTGCAAGGGTAGAAACAGTTTCCGGTGAAAAGGAAAGCATTTCTAAGGGGCAGGCGGTTACAATCGAAAAACAGCTGGAAGCTAAGACCGGTGAAAAGAAAGAAGAAAAGTCTGTTCCTGATGTTGTCATTAAAAAGCGCAGGATTTCTGTTACTTCTGTTCCAAAAGAACTTCATATCCTTTCTTTTGACAGAGAACCTAAGCGCGTTGAACTTGCATGGACTCTCTTTGATGCGGAAAAAAATGACGACATTGTTGTTCAGACTTCCCTATACAAGGATTTCTCTGAAATTGAACAAACGCAGCACATAAAGGAAAAGACATCATGCTATATTGATACGCTTCCAGAAGGCGCAATGTACTGGCGCATTTTCTATAACGAGCAGAAAGAATCTGCGGAATCAGGACGAATCTTTGTAGATTATGCTTCTCCTGTTATGCTTTCTTCTCCGGCAGATAATTCAACATTCACATATAAAAAGACGGCTCCAGTCATTCCGTTTGCATGGGAAGGAAACAGGCATGCCGAATTCTACAGGCTGGATGTTTCAAAATCAAGGGATATGAAGAATCCTGTACTGTCAGAACAGATTCTCGCACAGCGCGTTTCTTTAAATTCTCTTGAAAGTGGAACTTATTACTGGACTGTAACTCCGTATTACGGCGAAAATTCAATAGAATACAGGGGAACTTCTCCGGTAAGAAGCTTTACGGTTTCTGAACAGAGAATTTCACTGCCGCCGGAAACAGTATTTCCTTCTGACGGAACAGTGCTTCTTGCAGAAAAAGACGGAATTTCCCTTTCTTTTGGCTGGAAGGGAAATGCAGAAAGTGCAGGCTACGAACTTGTTGCTGCTTCAGATTCAGGCTTTAATTCAGTTGTATTCAGCAGGAAGACAGAAAAAACAAGGTTTCAGGAACGCTTTGGCTCAGATAAGATTCCTGCTGGTACATATTACTGGAAGGTCATTCAGACAGACGCAGACGGCGAAGTACTTCAGTCTGTTACAAAGAAATTCACTGTCCAGGAATACCTTCCGGCTGTCTGCAGGCTGGTTTACCCGCCGGATCTTTATGAAGTAGAAAGAACAAAGCTTTCTGCCATGGATTTTACGTGCCGCTATACGCACAGTTCGCTCATGTCGCCTGATTCAAAGGAAACTTATGTGCTTCAGATTTCTTCTGCAAGTAATTTTGAAAAACTTGTATATGAAAAGGAATCTGACGGAATCAAATTTAACGGCATTGACCTTAATGGCGGAAGATATTTCTGGCGCGTTGAAATTTCTAACGGTTTGGGAGCAGAAAAAATCCGCTCAGAAACAAGGCAGCTCTTTGTACTTGATAATCTTGCATCTCCTGTAATTGCAACCCCTGCGGAAAACAGTGTAATTACGCTTTATGACGACAGGATCGTTCACTGCGAATGGGCAAAAGTGCCGGAGGCAGATTACTATAACATCAGGCTTTATGACCCAGATTCAGAAACTCTTATTGCAGAATATTCAGATATAGAAAAGACTGGATTTGATATTGCGGTTCCTGAATCAGCAATGAACAGGGAACCTAAGGAACTGTATTTTACGGTACAGGCAGTAAGCAGGGAAAGCGATTTCCGTCCGTTCAGGTACAGTAATCCTTCCGACGTTTCATTCAAAGTAAGGATGAGGAAAACCGTTCAGCTTTCTCTGCCAGAAGATTCTGCAAAGATTTCTGGGCTTAAGGCTGTACGCGAAAAAACTCTGTTCTCATGGAAATACGGCGATCCTGCCGCAAGCGCAGTATTTGAGCTGGAAAAACTTCAGCCGGACGGCTCTTACCGAAGTTATCAGAGCGTAAGGACAGTAAAATCAGAAGCCAGAATAGAACGCATTCCGGCAGGTTTCTACCGCTGGACTGTAAAGGCTGTTTCTGCGGGCGGCAAAAATCTTTCGGCTCAGGGATTCCGTTCATTCGAAGTAAAAGAAATTCCTTCCCTAAAAAAGGCAGAACTTTTAAAGCCGGAAGACAGAACTGTAATGAACGGTGCATTTTTCAGAAACAACCGCTTTGTTGATTTTGAATGGAAACCTGTAGAAGACGCTACGGACTATGACTTTGTACTGTATCAGAAAAAAATTGACGGAACGCTCAAGAAGGTGTACGAAGTAAATGGAACAAAGAAGACTTCTGTGCGCCTGAAGAAACTTGCACAGCTGGATATAGGCGGCTTTGAATGGCATGTTACTGCATATTCTCATGCCGCAGACGGTTTTGAAGAACAGAAGAGTTCAGAATCCATATTCAACTTTGAAATTAATTTTGGTCTGCCTTCAGAAATAAAGACTGTAGATCCAGGAAAGATGTATGGTGAATAAAAGATTTTCGCTTATCCTTCTTTATATTTTGATCTTCTCATTTGCATACGGACAGTCCAAATTCAAGCAGAAACTGAATTGGGAAGCGGACGAAAATGCCCTTGAATACGAAGTTACCGTAGTCTCTGTTGATGATGAAAACAATGTTCATTTATATAAGACCGAAAAAAATGAAATAAAATTTTCAATTCCGGCCGGGCGCTATAAATATCAGATAACGGCATACGATTTTTTGGGAAGAAAGGCGCAGGTTTCTGAATGGAAATTCTTTGATATTACAAAGGCTCTTGAACCTAAAATAAGAGTGAATGAAAAAAATCCGGCGGTAAAGGCAATTTCAGAAGAAGAAATCATGGTTCCTGCCGTAATTTCCAATATTACGGAAGAATCTGTGGCAGTGCTTATAAATTCGGAAACTAAGGAAGAACTTCCGTGTCAGCTGGAATTCAGTTCAAAGGGCAATGCAGACGGAACGGCTGTTGCATCCGGTTTTATTGTAAAAGGAACTTCGGGCGGTTTTTGGAACCTTAAGGTAACCAACCCCAGCGGACTCAATTCAACATCCGGGGAAATAAATCTTAATCCTTATTATGATGAAATTGCACGCAGAAAAGCAGAGGAACTGAGACTTGCAGAAGAAGAGCGCCTTGCCCGCGAAAAGGCAGAAGCAGAGCGACTCGCAAGGGAGGCAGAAGAACGTGAGCGGGCAGAACAGGAACGGCTTGCCTTGGAAAAACAGAAGGAAGAGGAGCGGCTGGAACAGGAGCGGCTTGCCCGCGAAAAAGAAGAAGCTGAACGTCTTGTACGGGAAGAAGAGGAAGAGCGCAAAAGGAACGAAAAGCGCCTTGCCAGAGATGCTTTAAGGAAAAAACGCCGTGATTTTATGAATGCCCATTTTAAATTTGATGTTACTCCAATGGTCGGAATGAGTATGCTTAATCCGACTTTTGTAGAAGGACTTTTTGAATACAGTGATTCAAAATTTGTTCCATCATTTAATGCGAAACTCTACTGTATGCCGGTTCTTATAAAGACAGTAAGACTCGGGCTTAACATGGAAGGCTCGTTTACAGAGTTTACCTATTCTGACGTATTCTATTCACTGGATTTTCCGCTTATAAGGCTTGAGTCAAATTTAATCTGGCAGAAAGAGCTTTTAAAAAATCATATTTTCTGGAACATAAAGGGCGGTGCGAACGCAATTTTTATAAAGTATGACGTATCGTATCATAATAATACAACTATCAGGACAAGTCCGTCTGAAGACTATTTTGCATACATAGGCGGTCAGGGCGGAACTTCTATTTGGTTTCAGACAACTAATAAGCTTGTACTTGAACTTGGAACAGAACTTGTTTACGAACCGATGAACAGAATGCATACAATGTTCATGGAATCGTATTTTTGTGTCGGTTTAAGGTTATAGGTGGTATACTATAAATGAAAATGATTCGTAACGGATTTTTTAAATACATTTCAATCATTCTCATTCTTGTGGCGGGTGTTTTTTGTTCTGCCTGCGACATGTCCTGGTTTGACGACCTTGATGACGGAATTAAGGCTCCGCTACTGACTCAATTTTCTTTTTATTCCTGTTTGCCGGGGGATACAAGCGGTTGTGAATATAAGCGTGTTGAAAAATATTTTCTACTCGGAACAATAGCGTCTGTAAAGGATTTTCCATATATTGATCTATGTAAATGTAAGCCCGGCTATAGGATTGTAGGCTGGAAATGTTTTGGGACTACAAAACCTGCCTCTGTAATGACTGACGGTTTGGGCCTTGTGCAGGGTGTCTATGTAAATTTTGAGTTATATTCCTTTGTTGCTAAATGGCGCCTTATAGAAGATGTTGAGTATACGGTTCATCATATGTTTCAGGACAAGGATGATGAAACTGTTTACGCAGATGTAAAGCAGACTACAGGAAAAGGACAGGTTGATTCATATACAAAGGCCCAGCCCCTTTCTGAAGCAGATTTTCCGGATAATTACACTTATGCACAGTATCGTGCACTTCAGATTGACCAGCAGATTATTCTGGAAGACGGAAGTACAGAAGTATACATCTATTATGAGTATCTTGATGCCGCTTATACCGTAAAACATTACCTGCAGAACAAAGATACCGGTGAATTCGAATTTAGCGAAACAAAAACTCAGTACGGCAAAAAAGGAGAATATACTGAAGCTGTTCTTCTGACGCCAGATGATGACGGACTTGATTCTCACTATGAAGCACAGTCTGTTGATGAACAGATAATAAATGCAGACGGTTCTACTGTTGTAGCGGTTTATTATAAGTGGAAGTATAAGTATACGGTAAAGTATCTTTTGGAATCAGAAACAGAAGATGATTATTCTGTTGAACTGTATACAGCGAGTGGAGAATCTTACTTTGGTGAGTCAACCGAAGTTGAAGATTTGACTGATGAATCATGGAATACTTATCAAAATACTGCTGGATTGTATTATGAAAGGAATGGTTTTGAACTTTTAGATATTGTACAGCAGGTTCCTGCATCTGATGATTCAACTGTAATTGAGGTAAAATATAAACGAAAAGTTATTACTGTTAATTTCTATGACGGTGTAAATTCAGAGCCATTCCATACTGAAACAGGAAGATATTATGTGGGTAAAAATGTAACTGTATCTTTAAGTCCTGCAGATGTCGGTTATAGTGATGAATATGAAATTGACTATTGGAATGCAGAATCTTTATATGGATATTCTTATACATACGATGGAGGTGATTCATTTTCTTGGATAAATTTTGTTACGCTGAGTTATACTGCTCACTGGGTAAAGAGAACTGATTATACTTATAAAATAACCATTCGGCATATGTTTGAGCAATATGAAGATGGATATAATGAAAATGAAGCATTAAGAAGTGTAATTACAGAACCTATCTTATACAATGAAATGGATTATGCAAAGGCGCAGACTTATGCTAAAACGGATATTAATGGATATGAATTTTATTCTTTTGGATCCTGGAATCTTGAAATATCTTCCTCAAATGTATATAGCTATACTGTAAGTTTGTATTACAGACTTAAATCCTCAACCGTCACTTTTGATCTGAACGACGGTTCAACTTCATATTCATACCCTGGCGTGTATACTCAGCCTGTCGATACTCTTGATCTTGATTTTTCAATGCCACCGGAAAGAGACGGTTATAAATTCCTTGGATGGACGAAAAACGGTGGAACGGAATATGTTAATCTATTAGAAGAAGAATTTGATTACAATCCGGTTACTTATACGGCACAGTGGCAGGTAATTCCTATAAATCCGGGAATTGTAATTAATCCGCCGGATCTTGATTATAGTCAAAAGGATATTGAACTGCCTTCCGCAGACAGCATTGTTGATGAATCAACTCATACTCTCAATTTAAGTGCAGCTTCCGGCTATGCGCAATATATATGGATAATTAATGCAGACTATATTTATACGACAACAGAAAATCATTATTCATGGGATTACAGCAGTCTTCCGGCCGGAGTATATGACATTCTTGTTGTTGTGGTAGACAGTTCTGGCAACCAGTACGGAGATACCGTGCAGATTGAAATCAATTAGTTGGGGAAAGTTTATATGAAAGGAAAAAATATTTTTTTTACGGCAATTTTTTCATTCCTCTTTTTAGTGCTTACGGCTTCCTGTTCTGATGGTACAGGGCAGAACCTTTCTTCCGCAGTGCTTTCTGGTATTCTTTCTGAAAAAACAGAGGCTTCTGATTTGTGCTGCGTTTCATTCAGACCGGCTGTTAAATCAGATTCAGTTGAATCTTCCTCAACCGAAAGCAGAAACATTGTCCCTCCTGATATAAATTTAAGCAGCTTTAAAAAATTCGAACTGACTTTGACACCAATAAGCGGAAGCGGCGAACTGAAAACTTATACATATACTTCTGCTGACGAAATTGCTTCTCAGACTTATGCATTGTGCTCAGGAAAATGGAAATTCTCTCTGGACGCTTACCTTGAACTTGATTCAGCACTTGTAAAGGCCGCGTCCTGCATTATAGAAGAAGAACTTTCTGCAACTCAGGAATATTCCATAGAAATCAATCTTTCTCTTGATGAAACAGGAAGCGGTTCCTATTCGGTTGTTGTTCAGTATCCAAAGGCCGGCTGTTCAAGCGTTTCTGCAGAATTAAAAAAACTAAGCGGCACTTCGTTTGTATCCGTATCGGGCGGTGCCGAAATTACGCCTCAGGCAGATTCCGGGGCAAATGCAGTAATAAAAGTTTCAGGCTCAAATCTTAGCGCCGGTTATTATTATTTGATTTTAAGTTTTTTAGGCTCTGATGGAAGCGTAATTTCTAAAAAGATTCAGTTTGTAGACATAAAGCCGTTTTCATCTTCTACAAGTTCTCAAATTTCTTATTCAGAATTGAATACTCCTTATACTGTTACCTACCATATAAATCCATTTGAAAATGAAAACATTTCCGTCTGGGAAAGTTCCTTTACCCCGGTCACTACGTTTAATTCTTCTACAAAACTTGATTTTACAGGTTACGAAAATCATATTTCTCATTCCGGGCTGATTTTTAAAGGCTGGTATATGGATTCTGGTTTTACAGAGCCGCTTGCTTCAGGCGAGCAGAGATTTTCCAAGTCAATAGATTTATATGCGCGCTGGACTTTAGAAAGCGTATACATTGATGTTTTAAATGGCGACGATTCTAATTCCGGTATTTCTGCAGAAAAGGCAGTAAAGACTGTTGCGACGGCTGCAGAGCGGATTAAACTTAATGAATCAGAAAGAACTGTGTTTGTGTGCAATAAAGCTCTTTCTTCGGGAACAGATTTAAATAGCTTAAGTTTGCTTTCACAAGAAGGAGTTACTGCAACGCTTTACCGCTATTCATCTGCAGATCCTGTTAATTTTGCACTGCTCGAAATTTTATCATCAAATATTGAAATCTCAAATCTTATTTTCGACGGCGGAGCAATAATTGATTTTACAGATGAAACGAATCTTCCTGAGTCCGGAAAAACTTCAACTGCTCCGCTTATAAAAATCAATTCCAGTGTAACCGGTATTACGCTGTCCAACTGTGTTATTCAGAATAACGATTATAGAAGCGGAACAAATACTGATGGAGTTCAAAAGGCTGCAATTAAAATTTTGGGGACCGCGCTTTTAAAAAACTGCACGGTAAAGCATAATGTTTCTGTCGGCCCGGATGCCGGGCTGTATGCAGGTTCAGGCTCAAAATTAACTTTGGAAAATACGACCATTGAAGGAAATTACATTACAACAGGAGATTCAAAGTCTGCCGGAGCACTTGTTGAATCAAGTAAGCTTTACTTGAAGGGAACTGTTAATATATGGGATAATTACAATGTAAAACAGAATCCTGCAATCCGAAGTAATCTTAACATGACGAAGTTCGGAGCTGTTTTCAATATTTTAGAAAATATCGAAGGTTCAGAAATTTATTTTTACAGGTCAACTTATACAAATGATCCGGCCGGCGCAGTCCTTACATCCGACTACAGTACATATAATACAGAGGAAGATCCGTATTCAATTTTTAAAATTGAAAATAATTATATTCTGCAGTTAAAAGATGGAGAAATTGCTGTTGTTCCTTCTACCGGTTCTGCAACAATAAATACAGCTCTTGGTGATGAAATTATATTTAGCCTGAGCAGCAGTTCTGTTCCCAGGGACGGTACTACTCATACTGTAACAGTAAAGGTTTCAATTAACGGAGCTTTATATGATTATCCGGAAAACGAATTCAGCACGTTTGGAATCTCTAAAATCTGCTATTACGACTATGAATTACCGTCCGGCATTATTTCCGGAAATCAAATTGAACTTCCGGATGGTTATCCTGCCGGAAATTATTTTGTACATATTTCCGGCACGTATAAAGATGTAAAGACAAATGCCGTTCTTTTGCTTACGGTCACGGAATAATCTGGAGGATATGATGAAAAAGATTTTTGCCGTTCTCTTTGGTTTAACATATTTATTTTTTACTGGATGTTCTCAGGGTTCTTCAGTTTCTGAAGGACAGTTGATTCTATTGAACGAAGTAACGAAAGAATCAGCTTCATCTGACTTGATTAAGGTAACCGGCAGGGCTGTAATAAACTGTTCTGAACAAAATGACGCCGCTTTTAGTACCAGCTTTAATCTTTCCGATTCAAGAAGTGCTGTTCCAGATTATTCAAAATTGAACATTAAGTTTTCTGGAGTATATGTTTCTGGCGGAATGTCAGAGTTTGAAATAAATGACGACGGGACTTTTTCTCTTTATATTCCTACAGGATTGTACAGATTTACAATAAATGCATTGGACTCTTCTTCTGCAGCAAAAAAGTATTTTACTTATTCAGATACAACAGACCGCACAATTTCCGCAGCATCACATGATTTTACGTTTGTTCTTGAACCATATCAGGCTGGAACTGGAACTGTAGAGCTTCCTGTTTCTGTATATGATGAGACTAAAATTCCTATGGCAAAAGCAGAATGGAAACAATCCGACGGAACGACAGTAACTGAAACCCTTGATTTTACTGCGGATTTACCGGCAAGATTCTATCTTTCTTCAATAAATGCGTCTGCACAGGTTTCTCCGGGAGTATATTCCGTTACCTTTACGTTTTATTCTGATGCCGCGTGTACAAGCAGCGTATATACATGCACAGAAGAAATAAATGTTTTTGCAAATATGTGCACGGACAAATGGACTCCAAACGGGACTTCCGTACATTTTTCTGGGACACCTGCGGTGCTTTATATTTCGGAAGAACTTTTAAAATTAAAGGAAAACCGCGTTTTCTATGTTGCTTCCGGCGGTTCTTCAACTGCTTCGGGTTCTTATTTTGATCCTTTTGATTTTATTAATACGGCAGTACAGAAAGTTAAGGCACTTGATCCCAACGGAACGGAGGAATATACAATAATTATAAAAGGAACTTTTGATTCAATTTACTATGGTTCATCAGAAGATGATAATGAAGATGCTTCAATCGGCAGTAGTTCTTATAGCCCTAAAATTACAATAAAAGGAGATTCTGTTGAAGGCGGTATTATACAAGCAAGAAATAAAGGATTATTTACAATAAATAATGGAAACATAAAAATCCAGAATCTGACAATCAATGTAGATTCAATTGAAACTGACAGTTACAGGTATGATAATTTTTTTATCAACTGTATAGGCGGTAATATAGAACTTTCAAATGTAACCGTAAACAGAACTGCTGCTGCATCGGTAGGAACAGACATTGTAACAACTTCTGAAATGCTTACCATAAGCAATAATACAAGGCTATCAAGGATTAAGGTAAAATCAACGACAGGTGCTGGTGCTTCTGCAGTGATGGGTGGTGTTACATTTACAGGAATCACGGACGATACAATTGTTTATCCGGTATATTTTGACAGGGATTATTCAGAATTGAGTTCGCAGGGAATTGTTGTAATTTCAAATCCGGGATTATATTATAATCAGATTAAGGTTTGCCAGCAGAATGGGGAAGAATATTCTACTTCAGCCTATTCAATTGATGCTTCCGGTAAACTTATATCCAATTGATAAAATAAAAAAAATTAAGCCGTGGAAAAGAATGAAATTCTATAGACGAATAAATTAAAATTCATTATTCTTGAAGTAACTAATTAATTTTTTAGGAGATTAATCATGGCAGTTAGAGTTGCTATTAATGGTTTTGGCCGTATTGGTCGTTTGGCCTTCCGTCAGATGTTTGAAGCTGATGGTTATGAAGTTGTTGCTATCAACGATTTGACAAGCCCAAAAATGCTTGCTCATCTCTTGAAGTACGATACAGCACAGGGTGGTTTTATGGGCCGCATCGGTGAAGGAAAACACACTGTATCAGCTACAGAAGATTCTATCATCGTAGATGGAAAAGAAATCAAAATTTCTGCAGAAAAAGACGCAGCTAACTGTCCATGGGCAGCTAACAAAGTAGACGTAGTTCTTGAATGTACAGGTTTCTACTGTGCAAAAGACAAGGCTGCTGCTCACATCACAGCAGGTGCTAAGAAAGTTGTAATTTCAGCTCCAGCTGGAAACGATCTTCCAACAATCGTTTACAACGTAAACCACAAGACTCTTACAAAGAATGACAACATCATCTCTGCAGCTTCTTGTACAACAAACTGCTTGGCTCCAATGGCTAAAGCTCTTAACGATTACGCTCCAATCGCTTCTGGTATCATGTCAACAATCCACGCTTACACTGGTGACCAGATGATCCTTGACGGTCCACAGCGCAAGGGTGACCTCCGCCGTTCACGCGCAGGTGCTCAGAACATCGTTCCAAACTCAACAGGTGCTGCAAAGGCTATCGGTCTTGTAATTCCTGAATTGAACGGAAAATTGATTGGTTCAGCTCAGCGTGTTCCAACACCAACTGGATCAACAACAATCCTTACTGCTGTAGTAAAGGGTAAAGATGTAACAAAAGAAGGAATCAACGCTGCAATGAAAGCTGCTGCTACAGAATCTTTCGGTTACAACGAAGACGAAATCGTATCTTCAGACGTTATCGGTATGAAGTTCGGTTCACTTTTCGATGCTACACAGACAATGGTATCTAAGATCGACGACGATACATACCAGGTACAGGTTGTTTCATGGTACGACAATGAAAACAGCTACACATCACAGATGGTTCGTACTATTAAATATTTCGCAGAAAACTGCTAAGTTTAATGTGAATTAAAAAAAGACCTTCTTCGGAAGGTCTTTTTTTATGCCTTGAGAGCTGTTTTCATTGTCGTTTTATTGAACTGGTCGGATTTTACTGCGTAAAATCCTCCCGCGCGGTCGCACGCCAGCTACGACCGCGGGTATTCTAATGAAAACTCATGCACATCACAGACATTTTCGGAAATAAGGCTGCGAGTGGCGCAGCAGCCGCCGAAAATGCCGAGCGCCCCTGCGCGAAGGGGTAAGAACAATTAAGTACTTTGCTGAAAATTGCTAAGTTTAGTTAGTCAGGCAAAAAAGCTCCGCTCGCGCGGTTTTTTTTTTAATGAAAAAGAGAAAATTAAAATCAATGTAGCAAATATTGACCGGCAGCTTAAATCTGAAATGTATTCTTCTGAAGCCTCCTGGACCGACAAGGTTGATTATGTGGTTTCCAACTTTACGGACCGCTGTCGGAAAGTTGTTGCAAAACTTCATCATGCAATCAGCTGTTTTAAGAACTTCCTTCAGGGCAGAACCGCAAGCGAGTTCAGATAGTTAGCCGATGATATGGACCGTAACGGGACAAAGACTTTTGATGAGTATGAAAGCAGATGGGAAAACGGAAGTCTTGACTGGCAGATTGAATCCCGCCAGCAGAGACTGCAGCAAAGAAACATCCGCAGAAGCTCAGACGAAGAGCGATAAAATAGAAGAAAGTAGCTGTTCGTAAACTTGCAAGCCGTGAAATCAGGAACTGAGAGTCCTGTTTTCGCGGCTTTTTTCGTTATTTTCGAGCAATTAAGAGTCTCTCCAGATTGGTCTTGCCAATCACAGTGAATACAAGGCCGACCAATGGCAACGACGGATCCAAAGGACCTTGTAGTCATAGTCGGGGTTGTGTGATCGTAACGCCGGTCAATCACTGGAAAAAGAGATGAAATATCCACGCACGGCGGCATATTTCACAAGTTCACTGTGAGGCAAGACCAGGTCGCAAGGTTGCGAGAAAGAATTATTTTATAATAATTTAAAGTACGACAATTCTTGTCATATCTCCTATGTTAATCTTTATTTACATATTAATCACAGGAGGATTTTTTATGTTCAAAAAACTTTTAATTACAGGTGGTATTGCTCTTGCTGGCTATGTCATAAATGAAGTCCGTAAGCAGTACGACAAGAATGTAAATGACTACAATGCATTAGTAGACAGATACAATGAAATGTCAGATTTCATGGATAATTGTAATTTTTACACATACAAGAATCCAAAGGCTTCAGACAAAAACACAAGATATGTTACAGAAACTCAGACAAGGCAAGATGGTTCAATACAAACTGTAAAACACGATCGAGCTACAGGTTTTACTATTATTTCTTCTAAGGATGCATAAAAAGGAAAGAAAAAAACATCCATGACATTAGTTGTCATTATCATCATTCTATAATACAAGCAAGAGCATGTAAAAAGGCTCAAGGAGATTTTTATGATAAAGAGATTAATTGGAACCTGTATTGCCGCCACAGTACTTGCAGTTACTGGCAAAGTAGTTTCAGATTATGCAGAAACAAAACCTGCTTTGAAAAATGTAAAAGATAAGCTTAAGAAAACAGGAAAAGATTTTTCTGCAAACTGTAAAGAAGTTCTGGATGCTACAAGACGAGTTTTTACAGGTGAAACACCTGATGAAAACACAATTACATTAGCAACAGAAACAGCAAATTAATAATGTAGTATTTAATGACAATGCCATAAAAATCTTATCCCTTACCACCCATGGCATTGTCATTTTATTTTTTAGAAGTGAGATCATCCAGAACGGAATTAACATAATTCTTCAAATTTTCTGCTATAGCCTTTTTAATTACTGTAGAATCTTCTGAATCTTTATCAAATGTAGTACAAACTGGTAAAAAAAGACAATGAATGTCCACTTGCAAAGCTTTTGTAAGTTTTGCAAGATTTTTATCACTTGTCCAACACCTTGAAAGCTCTATATTCTTTACAGTTTCTTCAGAAAGATCAGCTTTTTCAGCAAGCTGAAATTGTGTCAATTTTTGTTCCTTACGAATGCGTTTTACATTCTCTCCAAGTCTAGTTTGAATATCATCTGAGGTCATGCATATATTCTTCAACGATAATCTAATTTTCTGAATATTAAATCACAACATATTAGGTATAAAAATGTTGCGAATTGACATTTCAAGGTGTATAATAAAACATATTTTGTCATAACAAGTTTTGACTAGCACTAAAACGTTTACAGAATAAAAAGATATGGAACGACAGATAAAAATTAATAACTGGCGCATTGTAAAAATTGACGAGCTGTTACAGTCTGGAAGATGTTATACGGCTAAAGAAATTGCTGAATCCATTGAAGATGGAAGTTATAGCTCACGGACAATCCAGCGAGATATAGAATACATGCGCGATACGCTCAACGCTCCTATTGAAAGTGACAGTCATGGTTATCATTACACTGAAAAGAATTTTTTTATAAAAAGTATTCCTCTTACCGAGGGAGAAGCGCTTTCTGTCGCTATATTAAATCCACTTTTAGAGCAGTACCGCAACACCCCGTTAGAAAATCAGCTTCGCTCAGTCTTTCAAAAAATTACAAATTGTTTGCCAGATCGCATAACTGTAGATACATCATTTTTAAATCCCAGGATTACCTTTATCCCCGATAGAATAGAAAATATAAAACCAGAACTTTTCACAACTATTTTTGACGCTATCAAAAAAGGGTTCGCTATTTCATTTGATTACAGGCCTCTTCAAAAATCATCTTTTATGGAACGAACAATAGATCCATATCATGCAGTTTGCCAGAGAGGAAACTGGTATGTAATCGGTAAATGTCATGATAAAGGAGATATCCGTATTTTTTCGTTTGGACGAATGAAAAATGCTGAAATGACTACCCAAAAATTCAGCATCCCAAAAGATTTTAAAACTTCCGATTACTTCGATTCGGAAATGGGTGTCTGGCTTAGTGATAAAACGCCTCTTGAAGTAGAGCTTCTGTTTGATAAAGAAATTGCAACTTACGCTACAAATCGAATCTGGCACAGCAGCCAAATTCTTGAAGAACGAGAAGACGGAAGCGTGTACCTGAAGTTTAAGACCACCCAAAAGAAGGAACTGTTGCGCTTTATTTTGGGACAAGGCCATACAGTAAAGGTTCTGGGACCGGAAGAACTGGTGGAGGAGGTGAAGGAAGAATTACAACGTACAGAGAAGATGTACTGATAAAAAAGATACTCATGACATTAGATGTCGTGGGATGCGAAGTAAAATATAAATGATTTAGATGAAAAAACAGGAGGTTATAATGACAGTAAAAGAAGCTGTAAGTAAATTTCTAGGAAGTGAGTGTCTGGTAGAAAATATTTCAACAGATAAATTGCAAAAGGCTGTAGATTATATAGCACACAATAAAATCAGTGCAAATGATATTGTAGCTATATATGATGCAACTCTGTTTGGCTCGATGAAGAAAGGGTTTGTAGTTACACAAGATAGTATTTATTTTTCTTCATATGGCGAGGTTCCGTTTAATTCAATAAGCCTTGTAAGAGGCTGGAATAAAGCTGATGCGGTGACAGATGGAAAGTCAAATTTTGAGATTTACAAGGTAGGAAGACCTGTGACAGGTTCTCCATGGATTGAATTGAGAGATTCATACTTGATTGGGTCTGTAGGAGATAAATGTGCACAATTCTTAAATATGGTTTGTCCATAATAAAGGTTTAATAAATAAGAAAGGTATTTAGATAGTTTAAGATGAAATTATTTAAACTACCAAACTATTAAAAAACGTGGCTGTATCTAATTTGAGTACAGCTACGAAAATAGATAGACCATAATTAGTTTAAAATTTTTTTATAAGAGGAAAAAAATAAATGGGTGAAATTTTAGGTATATTACTTTTAATTCTTTTTATCATTATTTTTTTAAGGAATCCTAAAAAATTTCTAGACAAGATGTCAGATTGGATTAATAAACATAAATAATAGGAGGGTAAAAAATGTCTAAACATGATGAAATTGCAGCAATTGTAGAAAAATACTGCGGAGAATTAGCTGACTATGATTTAACTTATAATAATAAACGATATTGGGTTTTCTATTCCTACAAAACATTTCCATCTGATAAAAAATCCAATCTCTTAAAATTTGACAAAAATTTATTTGAAGCTGATATGGCTGCAATGTATTCCATTGATAGTGGGGTAATAAATCCAGATGCTGAAAAATGTAAGGATGGCATTTTATTTATGCTTTCTGGATTTTATATTCGTACTTCAGGTCAATTTAAGGGGTACACATTCATTAAATATTCAGCCATCAAAAGTATCGAGGTAAAAGGTAAAAAAGATCTTCATCTTTCTTTGAATGTTAATACAAATGATTTATGGAAACAGGATTGGCTTGATATATCTGTAGAATATTATGCAGAACCATTAAAAAATATTCTTGAAGAAATTATTAAGATTGATAGAGAAACTGACACATCCTATACAACAGAATCAAAAACCGGCTTTGTAAAAGGAATAAATCAGAAAACAAACCGCGAAGCATATTTTAAAGGGCAAATATCTGGCTACAAAAGAGCTTCCCGCGAATATCAGATTAAGCTTCAGAAACAGGCTGATGCTTTTCTTGCAAATTGTAATCTTTGGAGAAAAAAGCAATCTGAATACGAAGCATTGCTTGATGAATACGAACAGACAATTATTGAACTTCAAAGTTGTATGGAACAAAGTTCTTCTCCAGAATATCAGGAAATGATGGATTCAGCACAAGACTATAAAGAACGTCTGGAAGCACTGGCTTGTTAAGGAAGAAAAAAATGAAAGGTTTGGAAGAATTGCGTTCAAAGCGTGCTTCATTGAAAGAAGACACAGACAGATTGTTTTCAGCGACAGATAAAGTGATTGGAGAAAGTCAGCGTGTTGCAGATTTAGCCGGTAATGCTGATGGTGTAATTTCTGACCTTGAAGAAGAGTTTGAAAAAAGAACAAAACTTCACGGTCAGGATATTGCATTTTTATTTTTTGCAACTGCCCTGCAATGTGCCCGTCAGTATCTTTTAACAGATTTTAAAGAAAGGTTAGGAGATCAGGAATCTGCAAGGAATACATTGGGAGAAAAGAAATTTGATCCTCATAATGCAACAGATGATAGAAGCCATCGTCTGTATAATCCTTCTCTAGATGAAATTATTTCTCATCCAGTTCCATTTGATTTGAACATTGGTGGTGAAAAATTTGGAAGCCCGCTTTCTGGATATGGGAAGCTGGGCCATCGTGCAGCAACTCTAGGTCATGATCCTGTGCTTGGCTGGATATTTGGAACTGCAAATATTGCAACTAGTACGGTTACGGATGCAAAATTTAATTCTTATCATGTAGGCTCAAATAACTTACGGGATTATTTTAAATCAAATGCAAATACTGCATTGGTTCTTGAAAATACTTTTGACAAACTAACAAATCAGGGAATGGAAGGCAAAATAATTGTAGGAACTTCACTTGCAAAAGAGGCTGTTCATTTGTTATCTGACGTTAATTCTAAAAATAGTCTTCCACTACCTATTGTTACAACTTTTAATCCAAAACTTGGAAGTACATTGGCAAAATATGGATTAGATATGTCAAATGTCCTGAATGTCGGAAAACAGGCGGCTTTAGCAGAAGCAATTAATATAATTATTGCAATGATTCATCGGCTTACATTTGGATTAGATTCGGAGGCTGATACAAAACTTTATGAAGTACGCACAAGAAAAATTATCACTTATTCTAATGTTATTGCATCGACAAGTAATATTATTCTTGTAGCAATGGGAAGTGCTGTCGGAGCTGCAACAGATAATCCAGAAATGATTAGAAAATCATTAAAAAAACTTGATGTAGGAGGTTTTCTGGTAACAGTAGGCCATTTACTCAATGATAAAAAATTTATTAATCAAGTAAAAACAGAATTTGTTTTGAATAATTTTGATAGATTAATTCAAGGAGATTATTAATTATGAAATGTAAGTATTGTGGTGGTAAAGTTAGTTTTTTTGCAGATTATTGTCCTTCATGTGGAAAAAAGACTATTGAAGATACAAAAAAAGCGTGTGTGTATTGTGGAAAACAAATTGATAAAAATTCTAGATTTTGTCCTAAATGCGGAAAAGAACTTATTCCGTCTACTATAGATATGAATATAAATGCCCGCAAAGATTAAAAATCCATGAGGGAAGATTTTTTTAAATATAATTTTAGAGAAATAAAAAGTTTGGAATAAATGATTTTTAAGAGGAAAATATGAAAAAAATTTATATAGAGGATGCTGAAGGAGAAAGCATAGAGAAGTCTGGGTTCAAAATCCTGGATTTTTTAGCAGGTGAAACCCATTTTTATCAATATGGTTTAAATTTACATGACCCTGATGGAAAAGCTTGGTTTTACGAATATGATAAAGTTCAAGGTGTCTATGATATGAAAAAGTGGACAATGGTAAATCAAAGATTTGCTTCCGAAGGATGGGTTTATCCAAAAAGGAATGAAGAAAAGAGAAAAGCTAAGATTCTAAGATTAGTAGAAATGTGGAAAGAAAAAGGTTATCAAGTGGATAATTCAGAATTACAGGCATTTATAAATGATAGAACAACAAATGAGACTCTTTATATGACTTCAAAATAAAAGAGTTTTATTAGGTGAAGCTTATGGATGTAGTCTGAATTAAAATTTGAATCAAGTGGTTTGAAAGTGAATAATAGCTGTTCTTTCAAAAAAACATAATAATTTGTATATTATAATCTTATTATTTCTCAGCGATAACTGTCAAAAAAAGTGAGTTATCGCTGAAGAATCCTTGCTTTTTTCATTGTTATGATAGAAAATGCAATTATGGACAAAATAATTGGTAGAAAAGCAGAAGTAAAGCAGGTATTAGAGTGCTTTGAATCAGATAAATCTGAATTAGTTTCTGTATATGGCCGCCGTCGTGTTGGAAAGACATTCCTTATCAAACGGTGCTTTAATGAAGAATTTGATTTCTGGTTTACAGGTATTTATAAGGCCACCAGAGTACAGCATCTGACACAATTTCAGAATGTACTTAAAGAAAAAAGCGGCACAAAAATTAAAAAGCTTCAGGACTGGTTCCAGGCTTTTGAAGCATTAAAAAACTATCTTCTTTCATTAAATAAGGACAAAGTTGTTGTTTTTTTAGATGAGATTCCATGGATGGATACGCAAAAGAGCAACTTCCTGGCAGCATTTTCTTACTTCTGGAATATGTGGCCGTCCAATAAAACTCTTCTTAAACTTTATGTGTGTGGGTCTGCAACTACATGGATGATAAATAAATTCGTCGGTGATAAAGGTGGCCTCTATGGAAGAACAAGTTGTTCCATCTATCTTGCTCCATTTAATCTTGGCGAAACCGAGGAATTTCTGAAGAAGGTTAAACAGATTGAAATGAACCGTCATCAGATTCTGGAGCTTTATATGATCCTTGGTGGCATCCCTTATTATCTGGATATGCTTAGAAAAGATCTTCCTCTTACAAAAAATATTGATAATCTGTTCTTTAAGGAAAATGCAAATCTTAAAACAGAGTATGAATTCCTCTTCCGTTCACTATTTAAGGATTCAAAAAATTATAGAAAAGTTGTAGAAGCACTTTCAGAGAAAAAGAAAGGATTGACTAGAGAAGAGATTAAAGAAGCAACACATATAAAAGAAGGTGGAACTCTTACAGAAATTCTTTCCAATTTAGCTCAATGTGATTTTATCCGCGAATATAACGCTATTGGAAAAGAACAGCGCGACAGTCTGTTTCAGCTTACAGATTTATTTACACTCTTTTACTTGAATTTCGTACAGAAAGGAAACAGTCAGGATGAAAATTTCTGGTCAAACTTTGCCTTTACCGGTGATAAGAACTCATGGGCTGGATATTCTTTCGAACAAATATGTTTCCATCATATAAAGCAGATAAAATCAAAATTAGGCATATCTGGGGTATTAAGCAACATTTATTCTTGGAGCTGTAAAGGATTTATTGATAATGATGGAACAAAATGGTCTGGGGGACAAATAGACATGCTCATAGACCGCAATGATGAAGTAATAAATATTTGTGAAATAAAATTTTCTTCTGATGAATTTGCTATAAGCGATACCTATGAAGAAACTCTTAGAAACCGAGCAAGTCTTTTTAAGAAAGTAACAAAAACAAAAAAGGCTTTGCAGCACACTTTCATAACAACTTATGGACTAAAACATAATAAATATAGTGGAATAGTTCAGTCCGAAGTAACTATGGATGATTTGTTCCAGTTATAGTAAAAAAAGTATACTTATACTTCGGCGATAAGTACCCAAAAAAGAGAGTTAACGCTGAAGTATACAAAGATTTTATAAGGAAAAGATGATTGATTTAGAAGATTTACACGAAACCTGGTCCATAATCGCAAAGAACCGAAACATGAAAACAGTGCTCAGGTAATTAATTTCTTCCGTGCTGTTCAGCATGGAAAGAATCTTGTAAAAGATGTTACCCCTGAAATGCTTTCATCAATGAATGCTGATATCGCTGATAAAGTTAAAAGAATCAATCTTTTATTTGATATGATGAAAGAAGCACAGGAAAAAGCCCTTTGGACTCCGAGTTTTTACCCGACTAAATGAATAAAAAATTTTTTAATAAAACTCCTAAACATGAGAAAAAACTGTTAAAAATTCAAAAAAAATAAAAAAAAGGCAAAGCGAGGCTTTTTTTATGCAAATATGAGTTTTCGTTATCATTCGGATTTAACTGTCGCGATTTTACTGCGTAAAATCGCTCCGCGCGGTCGTACGCCAGCTACGACCGCGGGTACTCTAACGAAAACAGCTACACATCACAGACATTTTCGGGAATAAGGTTGCGAGTGACGCAGCAACCGCCGAAAATGCCGAGCGCCCCTGCGCGAAGGGGTAAGAACAATTAAGTACTTTGCAGACTCGTAAGCCGCGTGAGCGGCGTGTAAATAATTTCCATGCAGAGCACGGAGCGGAGCGACGTAAAACTGCTAATTAGTTTGATGTGAAAAAAGACCTTCTTCGGAAGGTCTTTTTTTATGCCTAAATGCTGTTTTCATTGTCGTTCAGATTAAACTGTCGCGATTTTACTGCGTAAAATCGCTCCGCGCGGTCGTACGCCAGCTACGACCGCGGGTACTCCAACGACTCGCAAGCTTATGCTACTACCTAGACAATTTTTTCATTTAGTTTAATAATATATTTAACAATTGCATGCTTTTCATGTGCGAATGTTGGCGGGGAGTTTTAGAGAGGAGATTATTTTGCTTTATAAATTGCTGCTTACTGTTCAGTATGTTAGCGTTATACTGATGATTTATTTGTGTGCTTACATAATAAAACGATGGTCCAAGCCTGCTCATGGATGGCTGTTTTTTTACAGTATTGCTACAGCAGTTAATAATGCCGGTTATCTAGCCCTAATGCATGCACAGACAGAAAGCGAAGCTCTTCTTATATGGCAGTTTATTTATATCTGCCGCGCCTGGATTCCATTTACACTTTTAGGCTTTGTCCTGATTCTGTGCGCAAAAAAACGTCATCCAATAATAATGAATGTCCTTGCAGTATTTCATGCGCTCAGTTACTTTATGGTTCTGGGAATGCGGTTTAATCATCTTTATTATTCTTCATACAGATTTGTAGAAAACGGAATTTTCCCTCATTTTGAATATACAAACGGAATCTTTCATTATGTTATCGACGCACTCTGCATAAGCTATGTATTTGTCGTAATGCGGCTTCTGATTAAATCTGTAGTTGAAAAAAAAATCTGCGAAAAAAACGCAAGTTCATTATAACTACAGTTGCAATTCTAACCGTAATCATTTTTTATTTCTGCCAGCTGTTCCACGTTATTCCGGGTTATGACATGAACACACTTGGATTTACATGTGCTGCCGGCATATTCTATATTGCAATTTTCGGATTTGACATTCTTGATACTAAAAATATTTCAGAGGCAGTTGTCGTCCAGGAAACAGTTCCGGAGCCGGAACAGAAACAGCCTAAAATTGAAGCTTTCGGTAACCGCGACAGCCGGCTTCAGATTCCGCTTTCTGAAATCCTTTATTTTGAAGCAGATTCAGAACAGGTTTTTGCCTATACGCTTGAAGAAATCTACAACGTAAAGCTGCGCCTGTATCAGGTTGAAGAACAGGCCCGTTCTGCCGGAATTATAAGGGTGTCAAAGTCTCATCTTATAAACGTAAGGAAGATTGAATCTGTGCGTCCTGCCTTAAATAGCCGCATGTATGTAAAAATGTCAAACGGTGAAGAAGTCCTTGTAAGCCGTAAGTATGTCCGTTCGCTAAAGGATGCTATTGGTTGAATTTGAAGGAAGTTTTCTGAATAGAATTAGAACAGGTTCTGTTGCAGCGGATCTTTTTGAGGAAATTCCTTTATCCAGTTAAAAATATTTTTTGCACCAAGCATGATGCGATTATGACTGCACTGCTTTGAAAGGTAAGCCATAAGCTCTCGTTCGTGCGGGCTTGAAACTATGTAGCTGTATCCGAAATTCTTTATGTATCGTTCTTTTATGGATTGTTCCCCGGCGCGTGGCGGAAAAATCCGGTTAAGTGCAGAATAAAAGTATTCACGGTTACCTTCGCGCAGCGTAAGCCCTATGCCAAAGCAGATTATCGCATGTACGCCTGCACGTACGCAGTAATTCAAAATGCCGTCTATGTTTTCTTTTGTGTCGTTTAAAAACGGCAGGATAGGACTTAGCCAGACTACGGTTGGAATTCCGGCTTCGCGGCAGGCACAGAGGACTTCAAAACGGCGGCTTGTAGTGCATGTTCCCGGTTCAATTTTGCGGCACAGTTCATCGTCTGCGGTAGTAAGCGTCATCTGCACTACAGCCTTTTTCTTTTGATTTATGCGTGAAAGAATGTCCAGATCGCGCAGGAGTAAATCTGACTTTGTTAGAACCGCTGCACCAAAATTATTTTTATCGATTATTTCCAGGCATCGGCGTGTAAGGCGCAGCTCTTTTTCGGCAGGAATATACGGGTCGCACATAGAGCCGGTTCCAATCATGCATCGCTTTCGTTTTTTGCGCAGGGCTTCTTCCAGAAGTTCAGGAGCGTTTTGCTTTACTTCAATGTCTTCAAAGTCGTGCGTAAACTGGTAGCATTTGCTCCGCGAATCACAGTAAATGCAGCCATGTGAACATCCGCGGTAGATGTTTATTCCCTGCGAGTTTAAAATTGTTTTTGCGTTTAGAAAATGCATTCAGCGTTCCTGCCTATAGTAAAAAATTATATCATATGGCAGTATTTAATGTATATTTTTTAGAAGCTGATTCCTATAAAGCCTGCTGTTTTTTTTACCGCAATGCCGCAAAAATGGTTGAAGCACAGTATAATGCAATCATTATTATGCCTTCTGCGCGCCCGATTTTTCTGCCGGTTACAGAAAAAATCCATGTAAGAGCCGTGCCCGCTGCAAGAATTGCCATGTCGTATACGGAAGCGGCATTTACTGTAACAGGATGAAGTACAGCAGAAATTCCAAGGATAAAGAGCAGGTTGAAAATATTTGATCCGATTATGTTTCCGACCGCAAGTTCAGATTTTCCTTTATGTGCTGCAATAAGTGAAGTTGCAAGTTCAGGGAGTGAAGTACCAGCCGCAACGACTGTAAGGCCAATCAGGGTTTCAGAAAGCCCGAAAAACCGTGCAGTATATTGGGCTCCGCAGACAACGGCTTTCCCTCCGACGATTATAAGAATAAGTCCAATCAAAGTCAGAAGAAAAACTTGCCAGAGAGGAGCGTTCGCAGCCTTTTCATCTTTTGGCGGATTTCGGCGGGCTTCGGCAATAATCCATATTATATAGAATACAAAAATCAATACCAGAAAGATTCCTGATATTCTGGAAACAAGTCCCGCCTCAGCTTCCATTGCGAGTGAAAGAATTTTTCCCCCTTTTATTGTGCCCACCGCAGTAATTGCTAGAACTAAAACAGTTGTAATCAGCGAAACCGGATAATCCCGTTTTAAAAAAGTTTTTTCCACAGGGAGCGCCCTAATTGCTGCGCATACTCCAAGAATAAACAGCAGGTTAAAAATGTTTGAGCCAACAACATTGCTTAGCGCAATTTCGTTTGCTCCGCCTAAAGCCGCCGTAGTGCTTACGGCAAGTTCCGGCAGGCTGGTTCCGCAGGCAACTATCGTAAGCCCTATTATTACAGGTGGAATACTGAAAATCCTTGCAAGGGATGAACTTGCTTCAACAAAAATATCAGCGCCTTTTACAAGTACTAAAAAACCGGCCATCAGAACTGCAATGTAGAAAACAATCATATTTTCTCCTGTAATCTGCACAGAAATTATCATGCGTAGAACAGGCGGTCAAGTTAAGTTAATTTCATCAATTGGGACGGTTATAAAAAAAGAGTATAATCTCTTCTATTGTATACAGTTTTGTGCTGTGATATATTTCTTCTAGAAATTTTTTCATAGGCAGGAATTTTATGGAAGTTATTCAGAGCTTTACAATTGACCATACACATTTAAAACCGGGAATTTATGTTTCCCGTGAAGACAAGGGCTTTACTACATATGATCTCAGGATTACAGAGCCAAATCATGAACCGGCAATGGCTCCTGCGGCAATTCATTCAATTGAACACCTTATGGCAACATGGTTTCGCAATTCAAAGGTAAAGGAAGATGTTGTATATGTAGGACCGATGGGCTGTCTTACAGGTATGTACATCATTATGACAGGAAAATACACAGTTCAGAATATGAGAGACCTTACAATCGAATGTCTTGAATGGATTATTACACAGAACGAGGTTCCTGCTACAACTCCTGAAACATGCGGAAACTATCTTCTTCATGATCTGCCGATGTGCAGGTGGGAATGTGCCCGCTATCTTGATCGCCTTAAGAACGATTTTCACTGCGAATATCAGAAGCTTCAGGTTAAGCTTGACGACGGACGTGTTTTTGCTGACGCATAATTCAATTTTAAACATGAATAGGATTTCTCATGCAGCTCAACGGCTACCGTCACATTGACTAAATGTCTGTAATTCTATAGAATAAGTGCTCAAGCTCACAATGGATGTCATTGTATGTTTTTAAAATTTCGGAACTCGGCTACATTCGGTTGAGTTCTGTGGAGGTTATAAAGTGGTCAAACTCAGACTTAAGAAATTCGGTACAAAAAAGCGTCCTTACTACCGTGTTGTAGTTCAGGATTCACGCAGCCCGCGTGACGGTGTTTGCATCGAAGAAATCGGTACTTTTATGCCAGTTGAAGCAGAAGAACGCCAGGTTTCTATCGACATGGATCGTGCTAATTACTGGATTGGTGTTGGTGCACAGCCTACAGACATCGTTTCTAAGTTGATGAAAATCGCTGCTAAAAAGTCTGCAAACTAGTCTAATAAGGGAACGAAAATGGAAAAAGACCTGATCGAATACATTGCAAAATCATTGGTCGATGATCCATCTGCGGTCTCAGTGGACGAAACTGAAGGCGAAAAAGGCATGGTTCTTCAACTTAAAGTTGCTGAAAGTGACATCGGTAAAGTAATCGGAAAGTACGGTCGCATTGCAAAAGCTATGCGTACAGTTCTTAGTGCTTCTGCTTCAAAAGACGGAAAGCGCTACAGTCTTGATATTCTGGATTAAGCTTACAGATGAGTAAAGAGCAGCTTGTTGTTGGTTTCATCCGTGGCGCTCACGGCGTTACCGGAGAATTTAAAGTTGAAAGTGCTTCTGGAGACTACGAGCATATCGCAGCATTAAAAGAAGTAACTTTGAGGCACGGTTCTGATTCAAGAAAATGTACTGTAGAAAGTGCAGAAGAAGGATGCGGTACCTTGTACATGAAGCTTAAGGAAATTGCAGCCCCTGAAGAAGTACGCAAGTACAATGGATGGGAACTTGTAGTTGACCGTAAGTTTGCTCATCCTCTTGAAGAGAATGAGTGGTATATCGAAGATTTAAAAGGTTGCTCTTTAATTTGGAAGGGTGACAATGGAACGGCAGCGGTGACTGCGCCGGCAGAAACAGTCGGAACAATCACAGACGTATTGGAAGGCGGAGCAGGTTACTTATTAGAAGTTTCTCTCTCCGAGAGTTGCACTGTTCTTGCAGATGACATTAAGTATTCTTCATCTGGAAAGGTTAGAAAGGCTCTTGTGCCGCTGACTTTGCAGCATGTAAAGGATGTTGATGTAACAAACAAGACTATTCAGCTGATGCACCTCTGGATTCTGGAGTAATTCCATGAAATTTACTGTGCTGACCTTATTCCCAGAGATTCCGAAGGCTTATTTTGAAAACTCAATCATGGCCAAGGCGGTTGAAAAGGGAATTATTGCCTACGATTTGGTGAACATCAGGGATTTTGCTCTAGATAAGCACCATAAATGTGATGACGCTCCATACGGTGGTGGTGCCGGTCAACTTATGATGACTGAACCATTAAGCCGGGCTTTGGACAGTGTAAATGCAAAGCGCAAGAGGGTAATTTATCTTACTCCGGGCGGTGTGCCTTTTACGCAGAAAAAAGCAAAAGAATTAAGTCGCGAGGATGAACTCATATTTATCTGCGGACGCTACGAAGGTATTGACCAGCGGGTAATTGACTATTACGTAGATGACGAAATTTCTATCGGTGACTATGTAATGTCAAGCGGGGAACTTGCTGCAACAGTTATGGTGGACACCATTTACAGACTGGTGGACGGCGTAATTTCAAGCGAGTCTCTTGTAGAGGAAAGTCACAGCGACGGGCTTCTTGAATATCCACAGTATACACGGCCGAGTGTATTCAAGGGCATGGAAGTACCGGAAGTTCTTCTTTCTGGTAATCATGAAAATGTCCGAAAGTGGAGGCTTAAGAAACGTTTGGAAAAAACATTGCGCAACAGACCTGATATGATTTGGACTGCACGCATGAACGGACAGCTTTCTGAAGAAGCCGAAAAGATGATTGAGGAAATAACAGAGCAGGTTCATTCTTTGAAACGTTCAAAGAAAAAGAAAAAACATGCAAAACCTGCCGACTCAGGAGATTTATAATGGATCTTATTAAAGCAATTGAAGAAGGACAGAAAAGAGCTTTTACAACTCAGTTCAAAGTAGGAGATACTGTAAAAGTTTACTTCAAGATTATCGAAGGTAAAACAGAACGTATTCAGGTTTATGAAGGAATCGTTCTTTGCATTAAGAATACTGGTGCTCGCAAGACATTCACAGTTCGTAAGGAATCTTATGGTGTTGGTGTTGAACGTGTATTCCCTGTAAACAGCCCACGCATTGTAAAGGTAGAAATCGTTCGTGCCGGTAAAGTACGCCGCTCTAAGCTTTACTACCTCCGTGACAAAATCGGTAAGGATAAGAAAGTTAAGGAATTGCTTGGTGGTAAGATTTCTAACTTCATCAACGAACAGAACAAAGCTGCTGAAGCTGCTGCTCACTCACAGGAAGAAGCAATCAAAGCTGAAAAGTCTGCTGAGCACACAGGTGCTGCACAGGCTTAATAAGCATACTGCATGAAAACTGATGTTGTAGTGCATTCAGCTGCCCTCACTAACGGGTCTGTAAAACGGACTTTAAGTGAGGGCAGTTCTGTTTATGTACGTATAATTAAAAAAGATGGAAACAATTCTTATACTGCGGCTTTTGGCGGAGGCCGTTTCTCTATAAAATCTGAACTGCCGTTAAAGCCGGGAATGGGCTTTTTTACTACAATCCGGCTGGAAAATAACCGCATAGTGCTTCAGCAGCAGAATGTAAAGATGATTGTACAGGATGCAGGACTTCAGAAAATAAACTCTGCCCTGGATATGGCAGGGAAAATCTCTGATCCGCAGCTTATTAGTTATTTTAAAAAAATGGGTTTAACCCCTGATGAAATAACGCTTTCTGTTTATAATCAGATGCGCAATCTGGAAGTCCGCTTTGAACGCTCTGCTTTTATTAAGGCACGAGCAATAGGAATGAAATTTAGGGGAAGGGAAAAGGCTGCGGCTGTAACTGCCTACATTCTTGAGCAGAAAGGCATTGTTCCTTCTGAGGACGCTGTAAGCGAAATCCTAGGCGGAAACGAAAACATGTCTTCTTGTTTTGGGGAAACTTCGTCTTTCGGTCAAAAGGATTCAAATCCAGCAAGGGAATTTTTTAAGAAAATTTTTGAATGCACTGATTTTTCTGATTCAAAAGCTGGGCTTCTTGCAGTGTTTAATCACACTGGCTTTAAGACCGGAGGAATTCATGCAAAATCAAACTGGATAAAAATTCCTTTTACATATACAACCTCCGATGATGAGGAAAAGTCAGGCGAAGGAAGTTTTTGTGCTTTCTTAAATCCAATCGAAAAAAATGCAGAAAAGTTTACACTTCTATTAAAATTCTGTAACCATTCCTATGGGTTTGCTTTTTTCTTAAAAAAGAATGTTTGTTCCAGAATTATTATTTCACCTACAGAAGAATATGAATTAGACATGGCAATAAAAGACGCACTGTTAGAAAAATATCCGGATGCAGAAATTGCATTCTGTCAGCTGGGTGAATTCAACGAATTTTATGGCGGATACTCCGAAATAGGATTTGTAAACGGAGTGGTGTGATGAAAAATCAAAAGGCTGTTTCATTAAAATATCCAGAAAACGCGGAAGCTCCGTTCATAAGTTATTCGGCAAAGGGCAGGCTTGCAGAGCGTCTTCTTGAAATTGCAGAAGAAAATAATGTTCCTGTCATAAAAAATGAAATTGCAGCTGACATTCTTTCTGTCCAGGAAATAGGTAGCATGATTCCTGAATCAACTTGGGAAATTGTTGCAGATATTTTTTCCGTTCTTGTGAATAATAGAAAAATATTATAGAATGAAAGTAGTTAGGAGAGTTAAATGAAGGATCTGGCAAAACTTGATATAAGTAAAATACGTCTGGGAGTATGTTTTTCAGAGCCGGTATATTTTGAGGATGGCAAAAATATGTTCCTTGCAGCCGGAAAAACGGCAAAGGCGTATCATGTTGCTGCCCTTAAGCAATGGAAGATACCTTATTTGCTTACAAACGGGAAGGAAATAAATCCTTATGATTATGTTCCTTCAAAAGGATCTGATTCTGCAGAAAAATCAGATGCTGATGTAAGTGAAATTGAAGAATTATAAAGTTGCATATATCAACAAAGCAGATCGGAAATGACGGCGAAGACAGGGCGGTTAAATTTCTTGAATCCAGCGGATACTCTGTTATTTTCAGGAATTACAGGGCTCCGGGTGGAGAAATTGATGTCATTGTTAAAAAAGATGACACGCTGGTCTTTGTAGAAGTAAAAACTCTCCCTAACGGAAATCCTGAACTTCTTTCTCTTGTTCTGGATATAAGGAAACAAAAAAGAATTATAAAAACGGCTAAACGTTTTCTATTAAAATATCGACAATATAGTAACAGCTATATTCGTTTTGATGTAATTGTTCTTGATATGCCGGGATACCCCAGTGTCTATCATATAGAAAATGCTTTTTCGGAGCTTTTATGATTTCTGAAAGAAGAGATGCCGTTTCAACTTTAGTTCTTGAACGCGAAGAATCGCTTTCTCCAAGGCTGCTTGAGCTTAGGGAAAAGATTCATGATGAAGATTATTTAAACAACGCAATATTCAGGATTGCACAGGTTATCAGCCGTAAACTGGTTGAAGACCCTGATGAATTGCAGTTCCGTGACTGAATTTCGGCTCGGAACGGGAGCTTGATTATTTATGGAAAGAAACAGACACGGTCGAAGACATCATAACTGGAACGATTCTAAAAATCAGAATAACAAAAACCGTAACTCAAACAGAAATCATGAAACTGCGCCTAAAGCAGAAAAATTTCATTATGTAGCACATGAAAACGAAGAAATGCGCCTGCAGAAAGAAAAGGCAATAAAAGAACTTAAGTCACGCGAAATCATATGTCCAAAATGCAACGAACGCATTACTGATATGGCTAGCGCAATCTGTGATAAGGCTTCAGGTCAGCCGATGCACTTTGAATGTGTTATGAAAATGCTTGAAAGTTCAGAAACTTTGGGCCAGAACGAAAAAATTGCATATATCGGTCAGGGCCGCTTTGCTGTTCTTTATTATGAAAACATAAGGGATCAGCGGCATTTTCAGATTAAAAAGATTATTGAAATGGAAGACAGGGACAACCGTGCTTCATGGCGCGATGAAATGAGCGGGTTGTTCAGTCAAGTTGAATAGAAAAAAGTCGCGGAATGTTTGTATCGACAATTTCACTTAATTTTTCCGGTTCAATGTTCCTCATTTCAGCAATGTATTTATAGGTATGCTCTACGTTGAACGGTGTGTTCAGCGTGCCGCGCAGAGGAACAGGTGCAAGGTAAGGGGAATCTGTTTCACACAGTATTCTGTCTTCCGGAATGAAGTTGATAAGTTCTTTTGCGGCTTCCAGCTTGCTTTTCTTTGTATATGTAATTCCACCAGAAAAACTTATGTACCAGCCTCTGTCCAAAAATGCGCGTGCTTCGTCTATTCCATAGGAATAGCAGTGGATTATTCCGTTGTCGTATCCGGAATTTTTTATGCAGTCAAGAGTGTCTTCAAAAGCATCGCGACTATGAATTATTATCGGCAGATTCATTTTTTTTGCCAGTTCAAGCTGCATTTCAAAAAGTTCGCGTTCTGCCATGTACATTTCGGTGTTAAAATCGCTTTCTTTACGTCCGTCTACTCCAGTCGGATTCCAGTGATGATCAAGTCCGCATTCTCCAATGGCTATGATTTTTCTGTTTAATGTATCGTTGTCTTTTGAATTTTCTGCAAGTTCAATCTGATGAATTAATTTTTTCATGCTTTCGTGGCGGTTCTTTATGTCTTCTACAGACGGCCATATTCCGGCAGAAAAATATATGAATTTGCGTACTTTGTCTGCAACCCATGAATCGCTGATTCCGGCTATGGCAGAATCAAGGCAGGCCTGACGCATTATAAGGTCTTCTGGTTCTGTTCCTATGTCCAGCCCGAAAAAACAGTTTCTTTTTGCCATTGCTTCAAGAATTTCGGAGCCGCTTACTGTTTTTTCTTTATTATCTCTGATAAATGTGTGTTCAAAATGAAAGTGTGTGTCTGAGTACATGTATAGATAATATACTAAAAGCCCTACTTGTAAAAGTCTTTATTTTCATATAGAATTAACAAGTCGCCGGGATGGTGGAATGGTAGACACAAGGGACTTAAAATCCCTCGGCGGTCAAACGCCGTGCCAGTTCGAGTCTGGTTCCCGGCATTACCTTATTTACTTATTTTATAAGTAAATAAGTACCGAACAATTTTTATTTCCTTTCGTTTTTATACTTAAATAGACCTGAAAAGTATTAAAAAACTGTAGAGGGGTACCGAAAGGGGTACTTTTTAAACAAAAATTACCCTTTTTATGTACTTTACCGGGGGTTTTTAATGACGAAATTCAGTGCCTATCCGTTCCATTTAGTTCAGCGCAAAGACAAAAACGGCATTTATTACGTACGTTTTAAGACTACAGATTCCAACGGCAAAACGGTTCTGCTTCCATGGAAAAGCACGGGCGAAACTAAAGAAGCCGCAGCAATGAAAAAAGCATTCAAAATGCTTGAAGAAGGCATTTCGAGACGTTCCAAAAATGCAGAAATTCCTGAAGAAAAAACAAGCATTAAAACTCTTTCTCTTATTAATTCCGTAAAGAATGAACTTTCAAAAGATGATTATTTAGTGCTTCTGGAAGAACTTAAGGCAAGGGGCATTATAAAAACATATACTCTTTCTGGCTCAAAAAAAGATATTGAATTATGTCGATATCTTTTGGACTTCTGGAACTATGAATCAAGCGATTACCTTAAGGAATGCAAGCGCCATGACCGGCAACTAACTGTATGTCATATCCAGAAGAGTTACCGCCATATCCTTAAATACTGGGTTCCCTTTTTTAAGGACAGACAGATTGCCGATATATCGAAGCAGGATTTAAGGAATTTCTTAAATAAAATTGATGAACTGCCTTTAGCTTGGGGAACAAAAAAACAGATTTACGGGGCAGGGCAGAAAGCCTTGAAATATGCCTACAATAACGAAATTCTTGAAAAAGACATTACTGCCGGAATTATGAGCTTTTCCGGAAAATCAAAGGAACGTGTAATTCTTACTAAAGAACAGGTTAGGGCAGTTTTTGCCGTTGAATGGATTGATGAACGTATGAAACTTGCAAACCTTTTAGCCTTAATGACGGGCTTAAGGCTTGGAGAAATACGGGCGCTACAAAAGGGCGATCTTGGCGAAAACTGCATTTATGTGCGCCATTCCTGGAACGAACAGGAAGGACTAAAGTGTACAAAAAACCGAGAAAACAGGGCTGTATATTGTCCGCATGTCATGACATCGCTTTTACTTGCTTTTGCAGAACGTAATCCGCTGGGGGCAAAAATGGATTCTTTTGTCTTTTTCGGTGACTTTAACCCGACCCGTCCGGTATGTTCCGATTATTTTATAAGAGGCCTTAAAGATGCTCTTTCTAAAATCGGAATGAGCCCGGAACAGGTAAGGGAAATAAAATTCCATGCATGGCGGCATTTATACAGCTCGTTAATGGCGGACCGTCTGCCGTTCAGAATTCTTCAGACACAGACGGGTCACAAAACTTTAGCAATGGCAGAACACTATGCAAGCCATATCTTGGATTCTGATTCCCAGCAGATTCAGGACGCTCAAAATTATTTATTCAGTGAATACCTAGGAATTGCAAACATTGATGTAAACTCAAGGCGCTACATAAAAAACACGCCGATTGAATACAGAATTAAAGACGGTTTGCGGGGCAGTAAAGAGCTATAGCGGATTACTGCCGGACAATGCAAGTTCAACCAGAAAGCGGCTGACCGACTTGCCGGAATTCTTTGCAAGTTCCTTTATCTGCTCCACTTCTTCCGGCAAGGCGGAAATAGAGATTGTCTTATATTCTACTGTTCTACCTTTTAATGTTCCAAACGGGCGCCCTGCACCCTCTCTTTTTCCGCCTCTTGGCATTAGATTACCCCGTAAATTTTTAAGCCGATTATCACTATAATGGCAGTGACTGCACCTTGTACGGCCGCTTTGATTAAAGATAAAATGAAGTCTTTCATTTTGGTTGACATATTTGCCCCCTAGGGAGTATACTCTGAAACATAGGTCAAGCTTTAGTGGCATTTAAGGCTTGACCCGCTCCCGTTAGATGTTCTTACCGATTATCAGTAAGATAACACCTATTAGGATTTCCGCAACGGCTCTGAAAAGTTCTTCCACAACTTTTAGCAGAGCCTTTTTTGTTGCTTCTTTCATTGTATACTCCCTTTAATTAAGATTCTCACCGGGTCAACGACCCTGTATCTTTAATATACAACTACTTAGAAAACTTATCAATAATAAATAATCATAGAGACGTAAACTAACTATATTTGTAGAAAAAAGAAAAATCGAGAGGTTATAGATGAAGGAAAAGAAAGGATTCCCGGAATCTGCGGGAGTATTAACAAGGCAGCAGCTTGCGGATTATTTAGGCTTAAGCCTTAGCAGTGTGGACCGTCTGGATATTCCACGAATTAAACTGACTGCAAGAAGATTCTGCTATAAAAAGGCAGATGTTGATTTATGGCTGGAAACAAAAAAAGAATATAAAACAGCCGACCGACTATAGATTCAGGCATTAAAACCTCCTTATAAATTAATTCGTTTTTGTCCGGCAGTTAATGCGTTGCACACTGCCGGATTTTTTTTTCTTTTGACTATAGAAGTGCAGAGTAATAATCCCCTCTTGGTTTACTCTCTTTTTCTCCTCCGGGGGAGTGCTTAGTTTTAAGCGCTCCCTTTTTTTTGTGCCCTGCAATGGGGAAAATATAACAGTGTTATATAACGCCCATTGAGCTGCCCCTATACTTAATTACACGGAATCTTTTTTTAGCTCTGCCTGATTTTCTTTTTTGTAACTTTCCAAAAGAGTTTTGATTGTGTTTTTCTGGAAGTCGTTAAGATCTTCCCATACATCCAGCACTTCCTCTTCTTCCTGAGTAAGTTCTACACTGCTTAAGTTTTTTTCTTTGCCGGTTACCAGGTATTCAACGCTTGTGCCTAAGTATTCCGCAATCTTAAGGCAGATGTCTGCCGCTGGAATAGAACCATTTTTTTTCCATTCAGAAATTGTTGGACGGCGAATTCCTATTTTCTCTGCAAGCTCAGACTGAGACACTTTTTTTATTTTTAGTTTTGTTTCTAGGCGGTCAATAAAATATTCCACTTTTCTATCTCCTTATTTATATTTTCGCAAAAAAAGTACGAAAAACGTACAAAAATAATTGACAGGTTACGCAGAGCGTACTATAGTATTAATAGATGTACGGAAAGCGTACATAAAACCTAGTACACTAGGTTTAGTTCTTACTTGACAGTAAGAACAGCAAATACACCTGAACAAATAACAAATAACTAATGGCTATATTTTCCTCATGATTAATAGGGAATTAGAAAATATTGCAGCCGTCAGTGATTAGGGGTTTTCAGGTGCCCTTGGTTGCTGGCGGTTTTTTTTGAAACGGGAGGGGAACCGTGATTGATGTAGAAATTAAGAGATTGCCAAAAGGCAGAACGATATATAAAAAACAAAACTTCTTTAAGAAAATCTTTTTGAGTTTTCTTAAAACTGTGGATCTTGAACCGGGAAACGACCATTCAGAAGATTTTTTGCTTTATTTATGTTTCTGCCTTGGGCTTGTCTGCTTAATGTTGGCTATGCCGGGGTTTTTCAAATGAAACGAGCTTATTGCGAATTTTCAATGCCAGATTATGAGCTCCACCATTCGCAAGATCTAACAATCCCGGAACGCTGGTATTTACTGGGTATTCTGATTACTTCTAATAATCCAGAAAGGCTCAACAATGCCTATTGGGCTTTAGTTGGTAAACAGACCGGGAAGCGTCCGAGCTTTGACCTTATAAGCCGTCTTGATCCAGAGGCTTATAAGGCAAGGCAGTTGGAATACAAAAAAAGAGCATACAGAAGGAAAGCTCTTAAAAATAAGGGGGAAGCATGAATAAAACAGATTATACATTGAATCTTAAGCCTGCTGTATATGAAGTTCTGGAAAAAGTCTTTAGGGACAATCAGATTTTTTCTGCAGAAGATTTAAAGCATGAAGTCTTAAAGATTTATTCCGGGGCTTTACGCAGTCATCTTGCGAGCGTTTCCCGTCCGTTGTGGGACTACCGCAAGGATCCAAATAAAAAATGTTCCTTTATCTGCGTAAGCCGGACAAAAGGGCTTTATAAAAAAATTTCCTTGAAAGACTGGGATGAAGAAGAATTTCAGTATGAAAGAAAACTACGTGAGTTTGAAAAGGCTGTAAGAATCATTTCAAAAAATCCATGCGAGTTTTTTGAATATTACAGGTCAAAGGGAGGCAAAACTATATGAATGTAAAAATTGAAAAAGTAAGGGTAAACAATGAGCGCATTATTGCAACTCCCGTATGGCCATGCGGAAATCATAAGGCTATTGAATTTGACGATTGGAAAGCATGCCAGAGTTATTTCGGCTTTTCTACTCAGGATGAAATAATTCTTCAGATTAATAACGGGAAACCTTGCCAGGGATACTTTTTGGACTGGTCTCTTTTTAAGGCTGACGGAAAGCTTGATTATGCTGTCCTTGCTCAGTGTGAAGAACAGGCAAACAAGGTTTTTGCAAAAACGGGATTTATTTCCAATCCGGAAACGCAGGCTTTTCTGTTCGGCAAAAAAGCGCATCTTCTTGAGATGAAAAAGATGCAGTCTGAATTCAGGGAAATGCAGCAGAGACTGAAAGCTGATAAATCAAAAAAAGGAGCAAAACATGGAATTTGAAGTTATTCCGCAGAAAAATGAAGTTGCCGAAGCCCCGCAAAACTACCGGGAAATTGCTACTCAGTGGCTTGAAAGTACAGGCAACCTACAGAAGTTTACAGAAGAAGAAAAAGCGCAGTTCATAGATATATGCTGTGCCTATGGCCTTAATCCAATCAAAAAGGAAGTTTACGGAATAAAGTACGGTAATAACTTCAATCTGGTTGTAGGTTATGAAGTTTATCTTAAGCGTGCACAGCGTACGGGGCTTCTGAACGGCTTTAATACTACAGTAGAAGGCGTAGGCGATGATATCAAGGCAATATGTACCATTTACCGCAAAGACTGGGAACATCCTTTTGTTCATGAAGTCTTTTTGAGCGAATATCACCAGCATAACAAAATGTGGAACGAAAAGCCGGTTACCATGATCAAAAAGGTTGCAGAAGCACAGGCGTTCAGAAAGTGTTTCCCAGAAGATTTAGGCGGAATTCCATATACAGATGAAGAAACGCCGGATTATAAAGAAAACCTTAAGCCAGCAGAAGACTCAAATCCGAAGCTTACAGAAATTGGCTACATTCTTAAGAATTCGTTTACTTCAACCGGAACACCTGTTTTTACGGAAGAAGAAATTGAATCGTATAAGCAGCGCATAAAGGAAATAGGCGTTACGAAAACCCTTGAAGAAGTTAAAAGCGTTGTAAACGAACGAACAAACGGAGGTAATTAAATATGGCTTTTGGATTCGGATATAAACCTATGCAGACTCTTGTTTTGGCAGACGGGGAATATGAATTTATTATTCAGCGTGCTCAGGAACACACAACACAGAACGGCAGCCTTTATGTAGAAGTTGAAGTACAGGCGAAGGGAAAAGCCGGATACAATCCAAGGATAATGGATTTTTTCGACATTCCAAAACTTGGAACATACAAAAACGATAATTCACTCGTTACGCAGGAAGACATTGACAAGTGGAACAAACAGATGACTTCTTTCTTTGACTGTTTCGGAATCGGGCGGGGTGATTTTAATTATGCTTCATGGCGTGGACATACAGGAATCTGTAAGGTTGTAACAAAGAAAACGGGTTACAAGGGAATATTCCCTAAAGCCCCGGAACCTTCCGCACCATTACCGGCAAGCGTACAGGCTGCAACAAACGCCTTTAACGGAACTGCGAAAAAAGTAAATAACAGCGAAGAATTTCCAGAAGATATTCCCTTCTGATTCTTATATGTAACTCCTTTGACAAAACGGAAAGACGTTTGGCAGCCGGACAGACGGCATAACTTGGAGTTTATATGAATCAGAAATATACAATGTTTGAAAATTACCATATAGCGGCTAAAGAGTTTTCCAACGGTAACATGGAAGTTTATGGCCGCCTTATGTACATAATCAACTGTTATGGAATTGAAAACATTGAGTTTGATGATCTTAATCCCGTTGAAAAACTGTTTTTTACTTCTGTAAAAGCAAACATTGATAAATCTATAGAAATTGCAGAAAAAAGAAGTGCTGCCGGTTCCAAAAAATCGGCGGATAAAACTTCTGAAAAATCTGTTACAAAAACTGAATCCACGGTTTCTAATGATTCAACCGATTTTGATTTATCAAAAAATAATTTGTTAAATCAAAAAAATATTTGTTTTAACGAAGAAGAAATAGAAGTAGAAGAAGAAATAGAAAAAGAAGGAGACGAAGAAGGGGAAAAAGAACAGCTGCAAAAATCCGCTCCGCCGGCTCCGTCTTCACCGCCTTTTAATCCTAATTTTTCAGAACCTCAACACAATTATGCAAAACAGGTCTTTGAAATATTCAAGGACGCAGAACTTCCATGCGAAAAAGACGTGTTTCAGTTCGAGTGCGGCTCTTTTTACCGGGCACTTTCTGACCTTCGAAAAAGCCAGCGTCACTCTTCCGACGTTCTTGAAGCGTGTAAGAACTACGTAAAGGTTTTGAAGGATCCTGACTGCTATGTCTCGCAGAAAATGGGCTTTGAAATCTTTGTGAAAAGCAAAACTTTTGTTAATTGTCTTCCGGCTAATTTTGACCGTTCAAGTTTTTTGTTGCGGGGCACAAAATCCGAAAAGCCGGAACGCAAAAAGCCTGATAAAACGTATTCGGCTGAAGAGTGGGAGGCTATGTATTCATGAGCGAAAAAATAGTATCTGCTGCGGATGTCATGAAACAGTATGCACAGAACACCACGGAAAGCTATCTTCTTGGGGAACGGGAAATTTCAAGAAAAGAACTGTCTGAAGGCAGCGTTTATTCATACTGTCCGTTTTGCTATGAGCGAATAAAAAGGGCAAACAAGACACTGCCAAGACGCCTTGTTTTCCAGAAGGAACTTAAACCGCTTTCATGTGTTATGTACAAGCAGGCATGGAGATACGGAAATACTGACAAAGTGTATTTCCTGTATGAAAAAAAATACGAATGCGAAAAGTGCAAGAATGCTCAGGGCAGAAACAAGGTTATGACGCTATCCGAACTTACAGAACAGCAGCTTGTTGTTTTCTGTGGCTATCGCTGGGTATACAAAGACGGCCACAGGGCTCTGGTAAGGGATGACAGGACCGTAAAACCCAGGGATATGACGCTGGAGAATTGGGAAGAGTTTTTCTAAATGTTTCCGGGGCAAGGAACTACACGCAAAAAAGAGAGGGGAACATGCGGGGAACTGCGGACGAATACAATTATTTTTTGCCTTTTCAGTCAAAAGCGGAACTGCTTAAGGATTTGCCAAAAGGTGACATAAACGGAACGGACAACGAAAAATGTCTGTCCTTTCAGTATTCGTTTTTGATGAATAACAATGAATCTGCGTTCGGGCAGTTGTGGCTTCTTTTTACACTGCTATGCAAAAGGGCAGTACGAAAGGAAATGAAAACAAAACGCTTTTTCTTGGATTATGACGAAGTGCAGTATAAAGCCGACATTGCGGCGGAATATGTGCTCCGCAGATACAAGAGTTTTTTTAGGGAAAAGGGGGAGTTCTACGTAATAAAAAATTTTATTGCCGCCGCACATGACGGTGTAATTCATGCCTTATACAGCGAGGGCGAAAATGATTTTTATATGGCTGTCTGCAAGGAGTTGAACGACAAACCTGTAGCGGAAGTAAAAAGGCGAGGGGTAAAGCTCAATAAAATAATGGACGGCAGCAAGGAAGAAAAACAAGAGGATTTTGACGAGGACATTCGGGAAGGTCAGCTTCTGATGTTTTAAGTCGCAAGGAGGAAAAATGAAAGTTTATATCAGTGGAATGGTGACAGGGCTTCCGGCATTTATTTACCGCAAGCAGTTTGAAAGGGCAGAATTAAAGCTCCGGCTGAGCGGATACAATGTTTATAATCCGGTAAAGTATGACGCCAAAGGCAAAGAAAAAGATTTTACCTGGGCGCAGTTCATGAAAAAAGACATAAAAGCTTTATGCGACTGCGATGCAATATATCTTCTTAAAACATGGAGAATGTCAAAAGGTGCACGCCTTGAGTATGACATAGCAAAGGCTTTAGGTATGGAAATTCTGGGGGATGCAAAATGAAACTTGAACAAGCAGACATTGAAAAGGTTGAGCAGTATTTATTCATCATAAAAATAATTACAGAAAGAAACAACGACGAATACAGCGAACCGATCGAATTGATGGTAAACGAAGCATTAAAAGTTTTGGCAAAAAGATTTGAAGAATAGGAGAAATAAGTATGACAAAAGAAGAAATGAAAAACAGAATAAGCCTTGCACTTAAAGATCCGATTTTACAACAAGGGTTTGAGATTATCTGTAAGGAAAACGCAGAACTTAAAAAGCAAGTAGAACAAAAACAACATCTTGCAGATGTAAGACTTGAACAATCTCTTGAAAATTACAAATTATTTTCAGACGAACGAAAGGCAAGAATTGATGTTGATATTGCACTTGAAGATACAACAGACAAACTCACCTATGCCAAAACAATCATACAAGACTTGTTAGACAATACAGATGAGTATGCAAGACAGAGGGCAGAAGATTTCTTGAAGGAGAGTAAATAATTATGACCGACAAAGAAGAAATCAAGTTTGCAATTAGATACTTAAAGCAGGGACTTAAAAGCAAGAGGACACCACCATTGTATGAAGAACTTATGAATGAACTGGGGTTTGTAAAGAAGGATAAGGTAAACAACCTTATAAGTGTCACAGAAGTAAGACTTGCTAATTGGCAGAAGTACTCAAAGGAACTAAAAGAAGCAAAAGACGTTATTAAAAAATTATATTCTCACGTTTTTCAAGGAATGGGTTTTATGGAAATTAACGATTATAACGTTGAGAAAGCAGAAGCAGAGCAATTTTTGAAGGAGTGTGAATAAATGAAGATATTAAATTTAGGAGAAAGCAATACTAATGAGTGACCGAAAAGAATATAAACATAACTGGTATTTGAAAAACCGGGGAAAAGTTCTGCAGGATCATAAAAAATACCAACAAGAGCATAAAGAAAATGGTTTGATATGATTGAACTTCATTACAGATTGCAGAAGCAGAGAGATAAAGAACTAGACCGATTGTACAATGCAATTGATAGGAGATAAAAGAAAATGACTAAAAAAGAATTATTAGAAGTTCTTGAAGGGCTTGATGATGAAGCAGTTATCAGAGTTGCTACAAGTGATAATGATATACACAGTTACAACATTACAGGTTATTGCGACAAAGTAACAGGTGATGATATTGAAAATGAAATATGTTTACTTGCTGAGTAAGGAGTAAAACATGGAACAACTGTTATTATTCAAGGACGAAAAACAGAATAAAGCCCGTTATGAAGCCATGTCACGACTACCTGTATTTAGTTCACGTTATCGTGATTATTTGTTTAACTATATCAATATGAAAACAAAAATCTGTAAAAAGCCCGGATGCGGCCGTACATGCCAGGAAGGCAAAGAATACTGTTATCTTCATAGAAATTTAGAAGGGACTCGTAAAGTCTTTACATATAGGGGAAAATCAAGTGCATGGCATAATCTGTATGAATCTGCACGCTGGCGAAAGATAAGCAAAGATTTTTTAAGGCGTTATCCTACATGTTTTATATGTGGAAAGCCGTCAAAGATTGCGGATCATATCATACCGCACAGAGGAAACATTGAATTATTCTATGATGAAAACAATTTGCAGCCGATGTGCTGGTCTTGTCATTCAAGAAAAACTTTGAAAGAAAACAACAATTTCCATAAGAGCGAATAGCCCCCCCCGGTTGAAAAACTCAGGTAGAAAAGTCTTTCACCAACACCCGCCCTTTTTCGCATGCATTGCCAAAAAAAACGCTATCGGTGGCAAGGGCAGCAAATTATGACTATACATACATGGGAAGACCAATTAAAAGTACAGAAGATCATATAAAAGACGGAACTTTCAGAAAGGACAGACATGCCAACAGAGGCGTAAAAATTGACAGTTTACAGGAACTTTCAATTCCAACTGTATTGTCTCAAAAAGCTGCGGAAAAATGGGAGGAAGTTGTTCCGCCACTTTTAGACAAGGGATTAATTTCTATTGTTGATTTGCCAGAACTTACAGACGCATTTTTGCATTATGGATTTGCGCAGGACTGCCTTTTCTCTGTTTTGGACAATTACGGAAGCGTAGGAGAGTATCTTTCTAAACTGAATAAGTTTAAAGATGTGGATTTAATAGCCGAGTATTCAAAAAATATGGAGCGGTTTAATCGCACTATGCACAAATTCGGCGTTACACCAATGGAAAGAGCAAAAATTAAGATTGAGCCAAAGAAAGAAGATGAAGGTGATAACTTCATTAAGTCGCTTAGAGGGAATGGATAAAATGAATTGCCGAGAAATCCTCGGCAATTCAATAAACTAACCTAAACACATTTTAACAAAGAAGTGAGACGGCTTTAATCCGCTTTCTTCAATCTTTGCTTTTATCTGTTCGTATTCTTCCGGGGAACAGGAAAAAGAAAAGGTTTTGTATTTTTTACCTGTTCCGCTGCCTTTAGGGCGACCTTTACCGGCGTTACTGCCTTCTCGAAGTCCGCCCCAGTTTGAAGAGTATTCTTTTCCTTCTTGCTTTTTTGTTCCTGCCATTTATAAAACTCCTAAAAGATAAAGAATATTAGATTTACTGCAACTATTACGCAACATATAAGAATGAATATCCAACCTTTCATTTGACATCTCCTTAATTTAGAATTATTATTCTAAAAGCAAGGCACTCTCTCCGAGAGCCTTGCTATAGGATTACTTAATTATCAGAGCAAGCAATCCTGTGATTGAAGCGATAAGTGCGGCGACTGCTGCAATTAGTTTCGCACTTGCTTCAATCATTTTGGCTTTCTTTTCAACATTCAATTTAATCACCTCCTTGCATTTCTGCTCTTGATGTTTTAAAAATAGCACTCTTTTTATTTATTGTCAATAGTTATTAGACAAGATAAGCGCATTTATTGACTATCTAAATATAATCAAGGAGGAATATTAATTGTGAAAAAAAAAGAAAAAGATGAATACAAATATAACTGTAGGTATTACAAAGTAACATTAAAAGATTCTGAAAAAAGATATAACGATTATAAAGAATTAATGTCGAGATTTTGGAATTGGCTCTTAAAACTTTCGGCGGGAAGTTTTGGCTTATCATTTGCTTTTATGGATAAGTTCGTAAATTTGCAAAATGCTAAAAATATTCATATTCTTGAATTTTCGTGGTTATGTTTTGCCCTATGTTTGACATTTAGTCTTATGGATTTTCTATTAAGTGCATCTGACAGAATGAAAACAATAAAGAATAACTGGATAGTGTACGAAAATGAAGTTAACAAAACAAATAAAGAGATTATAAAAAGTCGTTTTGAATTTATAGATACTCTTTTAATAGCCCTTAATGTTTTATTGTTTTCTGCGGGAATAATATGTCTGATAATTTTTGTATTTCGAAATCTAACTTAGATGATGAAGAAAAAAGAGACAAGGGAGAGCCTGTACCACCAAAGCCACCAAAAAACGGACTGCCAAAAAAGACAGTCCGCTAAAACTATTCGAGAGACTTTTTAACAAAGAAATGCGAAGGTTTTAATCCGCTTTCTTCAATCTTCGCTTTAATCTGTTCGTATTCTTCCGGGGAACAGGAAAAAGAAAATGTTTTGTATTTGCGTCCGGTCCCGCTACCTTTCTTTCTTCCGCCGCCGTGATAGCCGTACCCTACATATTTAGGTTTTTCAGATGTTTCTTTTATTTCGTCCATTTAGATAGCTCCGAAGATTTTAAGACAAACAAAAAGAACAATAGCACTTATAATTCCCTGCACAACAGCAAGAAGAATTTTTACCCATAAAGGCTCTTTTTCGTTTTCAGTTGACATATAGCCCCCTAAGAAGTAAGATATGAATACACAAGAGCGGAAGACCTTAATCCGCCGCCCTTGTTCCCCGTTAGCCGGTTATCTTAGCGATAATCAAAGCTACAAGGATTTGGATTACACCTGCGATTAGTAGTAGAGTTACTTCTCGCAGGTATTTTTTTATCCATTTCTTCATACCTTACTCCTTTTAACAAGATTTTCTCTATGCGGTTCAACGAACCACCTAAATATAATGTATCATTTTAATTGTTATTTGTCAATAGTTTAATACAAAATATAAAAATGACTATACTAAAACAATGCCCTTTAATTTCACTTATCAGGAATACATTTCAGATATTTCTACTCACAAAATCCCGGCTTGTAAGAAAGTAAAGCTCGCAATTCAGCGGCATATCGACGACATAAAACAGGCAGAAAAAGGCGAATTTCCTTATTACTTTGATCATGAAAAAGCCCAGAAAGCCATACTGTTTTTTACTCAATTGACACATACAAAAGGAAAACTTGCCGGAACTAATTTTATGCCGGAACCTTGGCAGCAGTTTATAATTGCAAGCATTTACGGCTGGCGCAGAGTTGATAACGGACTTCGCCGTTTTCGTCGTGCATACATTCAGATTGCACGAAAAAACGGGAAGACTTTTTTCTCTTCAGGAGTTGCCCTTTATGATCTGATTACAGAACCCGGAGCAGAAGCCATAACGGCAGGAACTACAAGAGACCAGGCGGCCCGTTGTTTCGATGACGCAAAAAATACAGTCCGTTATTCAAAAACATTAAGGCGCTACATTCAGAATTACGCTCATTCACTTAAATGCGGCGATGGAAATATGAAAGCCCTTTCTTCTGACGCTCATACGTTGGACGGTTTGAATCCTTCCTGCGCCATTATCGACGAATACCACGCTCATAAAACAGACGAGCTTTTGAACGTAATTGAAACGGGTATGTCTGCACGAACTCAACCTCTTTTATTCATAATTACAACCGCAGGAAACGATAGAAACGTACCTTGTTTTGAAGAATACGAACGCTGTTCAAAGATTCTGGAGCGTGCAAGAGGTTACGAAAACGAGCAGTATTTCTGCATGATCTACGAACTCGATAAAAAAGACGATTGGAAAAACGAGCAGAACTGGTATAAAGCAAATCCTAATCTTAATGTAAGCGTTGAAATTGACGACTTACGGATGAAATATACAAACGCTCTGCAGAAGTCGACTGATGAAGCATCTTTCCGCACGAAAAACTTGAATGAATGGCTCAATGTTGCCGACGTATGGATAAAGCAAAGTCAATGGCAGAAATGCAACCGCCGTTTTAACGAAGACACTTTGCGGGGCTTGCGCTGTTGGGGCGGAATTGACCTTTCAAAACGTCTGGATATAACAGCTTTTACCTGGTATTTCGCACTTGAAAACGGCAAACGCTATGCAAAGCATTACTTTTTTATTCCAGAAGCGCAGATTGAAAACAAAATGCGTGGCGACAGTTATCTTTTTAGGCGCTGGATAAAAGAAGGCTATGTTTTTGCAACACCGGGCGAAACGGTTGATTATTCCTTTATGTTCAAAAAAATTATTGATGATGCGCAAATTTATGACGTTCAGGAAATTGCATATGACCGAAATCTTGCAGCGCATTTAATACAAGATTTAAGCGATGTTTTCGTATGCGTTGATTTTTCGCAGAGCATAACGGGAATGAGTGAGCCTTCTAAATCTTGGGAACAGCTTATTGCAGACGGAAAATTGATTGATAATAACCCTGTTATGACATGGATGGTGAGCTGCGCAACAGTAAAGCCAGACGCAAACGGAAACATTAAACCGATAAAGCCAGATACAAACCGAACGACAAAACGAATAGACGGCGTTATTACTTCTATAATGGCAAACAACCGCCTTGAAGTTGCGCTTGCCGATGAAATAGCACAGAGTAATTTTAATATTGAAGATGCAATTTTTTAATAACTAAAAAATCTTTGATTTTGCTTTATGCATGTCATATAAACTTATATAATGTACTATTATAAATATCAGGAATGAATGGCTAAGCAAAATGAAAGCCAAAAAGAAAAGCCGAACTGGTTAGACATCGCAAATCTAATAATCAGTTTCGGCTTGCTCGTTGTTGCAGTTTTGGCTCTGATTCTTAAATAGAATCAGAAGTAAAACAAAAACAAGTAAGGCTGGCAACCTTGCTTGTTTTTATAGTCTATTATTTGAAAGAGGTTTTGTCAAATGATAACGAAAAATCAAATAAATATAATTTCAGATATTTTTAGAATACTTGCATTAATTATTTTTATTATTGTTCTGGTGGTAAAATAATGGCAATAAATAGCGAACATAAAAGAGGTGGATCTCGTGAAGGTTCAGGCAGAAAACCCACAGGTCGGCTTAAAATCTTTTTCAGTACTACAATAAGCGGAACTGAAGAAGAAATAAAACTGTTAAAGGAACAGGCAAAGGCGGAAGGTAAATCAGTTAGCCGTTATGTCTTGGATTGGGCTTTATCTAAAAAATAGTTTTAAAGGGCGTATGTGTAAAAGCATGCGCCTTTTTTTATGACTATTCCTTTATGTATAGATTCATAATTCCGTTAGAAACTCCAAGCAAAAAGAATTCAAGGCAATTTCTGAAGAACGGGAAAAATATTCCGAGCATTCAATATCAGACATGGGAACAGGAAGCATATTACATTTTAAAAACGCACAAAGAGCGGCCTTTAGATCCTATTGATAAACCTGTAAAGATTTGCATGACGTTTACTCATGGCGACAATGTAAGGCGGGACAGCGACAACCAGGTAAGTTCTATTTTAGACCTTTTACAGGAAATAGAAATCTTAAAAGACGACTGCTGGCAGATAGTACGACAGCTTGAAGTACATAACGAATTTGAAAAAGGAAAGCCAAAAGCCTTAATAGAAATTTCTGACTATTAAAATAAAAAGGTAAAGAACTATGTGGGACGCAATTTCATCTGTACTCAATGGCAGTAACTCAGTCTTTGTGATGATGTTCATAATGATTTTAGTTATCTGGTTTTCAGTAATGGCAAAAAACGGATTTTTTAGAATCCGCATAAAGGGCTTAAAAATCGGCAGTGAAGAGCTGGAAAGAAAAATTATCCGGCAACAGTCCGATTGGGTAAAGCTGTATTTGGACGGAATGGAAGCAAGGCTTCCTCATCCAGAAGGTTATGACACATGGCGCAGTAAATATATTTTAGAAAGAATCTATGACGAGATTCTGACATGGATTACATACAATCATATTTCCACAGATGAAATATACATAGGAATAAAACAAAACAGGGTAATAAACCTTGTTAACTCTTTAACTATAAAGAAAGAATATCAGACGGACGAGTTTAGAAAAATTATAAAGGACGAAATGGCTTTTGTAATAACTAAACTTGTAGAAATCCGCAAGCTTTATTCAAAAGAGGGCTAATATGAAATTTCCGCAGACAACAGCAAAAGAAATAGCAAAAAACTGTCAGCAGATTGGTGAAAACTCCTGCCTTGCAATGTGCTATATATTTTGTTCCGGCATAGATCCAGACGATGAACTTGAATACATCAAAATTGTGAACCGGGCAGTAAATGAAAAGATTCTCGATTCAGACTGTACAGTTCTTGATGCAGACAAATTCATTAAGTGGCTTACGGGGCGGACAGTATCAGTTGTCAAGAAAACCTTGACGGCTGAAAAAGAACTAGAAGAACTTAAAGACTGTACACCCGTAAAATACAAATATGGGAATCTTGCGGGGCACTGGGTTGTCGTAAAAGACGGAAAGATTGTCTTTAATTCGCTGATTAATTCTATCAACGTAAACAAGGGAAAGCCTGTAGACGCAAGAATTATAAAATGGGGTTTAAAAGGGTAACTAAATGAAACTGTTAGGACTTGAAATTAGAAAAATTAAAAACGATACAAAATACCTGCCGCTTTCTGCGTATACAAACAGCACTGTATTTTATTATTCGCCAAAAATGAGCGTAGGCGAAATGCTGGCAAATTCAACCGTAAATGCTTGCGTAAATATTATTGCGGATGCAGTCGCATGTCTTAGCATTAATGTATACAAAAAAGGCAAAAACGGACGGGAACGGGCAGACAATCTTTCTCTTGCAAAAGTCCTTCATAGGAACCCTAATTTTTATGATACAAAGTATTCTTTTATTCAGCAGATTATGCTTCATCTTCTGTTAAAGGGAAATGCTTTTGTTTTTGTAGAAAGAAATCCTGATTATACGGTACGGGCTTTGTATCCTCTTGATCCGCAGTGTGTTGAAATCTGCATGGATAACGAAAAAGACGTGTACTATAAATATACGGTAGACGGCCGCACCTATAAATATAATTCAAGTGCGGTCCTGCATATTCCTGCAATTAAATACAATAAATTGCGGGGCTTGTCTCCAATGGAATATTCAACGCACTCTGCAAAAACGGGCTTGCAGCTTGAAGAATATACGCAGAATTATTTTGACGGTGGAATTCATTCTAAACTTATGGTAAATGTTCCGGTTGAAAACAAGAATTGGAACAAAGAAGACAGCCGGAAACTCACGGAACAGCTTCTTTCTGCTTATGGTGGCAAAGAAAACGCAAATAAACCGCTCATTCTTTCTAAAGGCCTTACAGCTCAGCCGATTAATATAAACGGAAATTCCGACAGTCAGCTTGTAGAAAACCGTGCTTTTTCTGAAAAGGAAATTGCAAAGATTTTTAGAGTGCCGCTTTTTATGCTTGGAAGCGAAGCTTCAAAGTTTACGAACATGGAACAGGCAAATACAAACTTCCTGCAGCACACTTTAACGCCTTGGATTGTTAGGATTCAGGAATATCTGGACCGTCTTTTACCGTATGAACTTCAGGAAACTCATTATGTAGAGTTTGATACAGATACGATGCTCCGTGCTGATTATAAGTCCAGAATGGACAGTTACGTCAAAGGACTTACAAGCGGAATTTATACGCTCAATCAAATTATGGATATGGAAAATCTTCCAAAGGTAAATGAACCGTATGCAGACAAGCACATGATGCTTGAAAACTACAAGGCTCTTGGCGACAATTCCAAAGACGACGATTCAGACGGTAAAAAAAAAGATACATCGGACGAAGAGGAATAGAACTCCGCTGGGATGAAGAAGAACATCCCAGGGATGAAAACGGAAGATTTGTTTCTAAGGGTGGAAGTATAAGAGATTTTAGAAAAACGGCTCAAAAGGAACTCAAAAAGAAAACTGGAACATATACAAACAAGAATACAGGAGAATCTGCAAAACTGACAAAAGGAGGAATTGAAAAGCTAATAAGTGGAAAAGCTGTTTATATGTCTACTAAAAACGGTTTTACAGCAAAGCAACATTTTGAAGCAGTCAAGAAGATAAATTTACTATATAAAAAATCTGTGTTTGTAAAATCAGAGCCAGATTATTACGGAAGAAAAGATATAAAAAGTTTTAGGAAGTATGAAGCAACATTTAAGACAAAAAACAGAACAACGTGCAATGTTTACATTACTATAAAAGAAACGGTTCAAAATGGAAATTCGTTTTATTCACTAGAGCTAAAAAAATAACCCATATCTTTCGATATGGGCTTACCCTTCGCATGACACACGAAGTTCACGAACTCTTATTAGGGTTTCCTTGCCGTTTCCGGTTTAGGCAGTGCATAGTCTTATCATGGCTATGCGTATAAACAAATAATATATTAGTCTCTTTAATTTGTCAAATAAAGCGAAACTGCAAAGATTACTGTAAAAACCTTAACAAGAAGAAGATTTTTATGGGCGAAAAGACGTTTACTTTAAAAAATACAAAAGCAATTTTAAATTTAAAAATGGGAAACAAGGGATGGCGTATATAACTATTATGAATACAAAACAGAATGGAGATACATTTTATTCTGTAGAACTTTGCATGGGGTTCATGACTGCTAAGGCCATGGAATCAGAAGCTGTCTTTTTATGGATCGAACTCCTAACAAAAGGCGAAGTAGACGCGAACAATGCTTCGAAAAGCCTAACGCAAACGTCCGAAACGTTTCTACTTCTGGTTCACTACACAGCGAAACTGTGAGCTAACAGTATTATCTGTTCATTAAGTGTCTTTGTCAAGGTTTTAGCAAAGCCATAATTCCTGCTTCAGCGACATTCAAACCGATTTCTTTTGCTGCAACTGCAATTTTATTCATCATTGAGTTTTCAATTAAAAATTGAATGCCTTCAAGCGTGATTTTAATATTTGAAATGTCAAAATTTATTGAACCGTCAATAGATTCTGAACATTCTACACCGTCAACGTATCCTGCATTTTGAAGCATTAGAAGATAATTTTGAAAGCGGTTTTCTGTAATTTTGAACCTTTTTGCGCTTAATTCTTCGGGCGGAACGCATTCTAAATCTAAGGCTAGGTCAAGAGTGTTTAATATTTTCCAGATTATGCCGTAAGTTGTATTCATAATCTTTTTTTCGGTTGAATAGATTTTTAAGTTCACAATAATAAAGTCATTACTGTAAAAATCTTAAAAATTGGCTTCTACAAAATCTATTGTTTCTTTATTCTTTGAAATCATGTCTTTGTTTGCTTTTATTTCGTCAATTGTAAACCATTTATAAATAGATTTATTTATTTTGAACTTATTTTTTTCTGGGAGAAGGTTAAAATCAAAATCTATTTTATAAAAAGTATGCTCGTAAGTTTTTATAGTTTGAGCAGATACAGAATGTTTTGAAATAGAAGTTTTTTCTGTTTTTACGATATTAAAATCATTTACTCCAAAAGCAGAAGCCATAAAATTCTTTAAATCTTCTAAATCGTTTACGTGCGTCCTTTTGTATGGAAAAAGATATGTTTTCCAGCGGTTATCTTTTTTTAATAAATATTCGCCTTTTTTGTTTTTTATTACAATCAAAGAAAACGGATGAACTTTAGAACATGAGCAAATGTCATGCAAAAGTGCTTCTACAGAATAATTAGAGCCGTAAACTGAAAGTCCAAAGATAATAAAATATATAACACCCAGGGTAATTATAGCAATTTTTTTTGTTAAAGATAAATCTGTAAAATTGGCAAGAAGTAAAGACAATAAAAAACCAATTAAACAAATAAGATTCTGAATTAGAGTATCTTTAGTTTTTATGTGATGCTTTTTATTTTCCAATAAATATTGTAAATCTTTTTCCTCTATTTCCATACCAAAATTATAAAATAAAAAAACTTTCGCTTCAAGAAAAATCTTTTTGACTATCTTTTAAAAAGGCAAAATGGAGATTTTGTATTATGACACCAAGTTTTAAAAACGATACAGACGAATTGAGAAGTTTTGATTTTGAGCTTAGGGCTTTGAAAAACGAAGAGAACGGTTCTTATCTTGAAGGTGTACCGATTGTTTTTGAACGTGAAACAGATCTGAGATATTACACAGAAGTTATTTCACGGCACGCCCTCGACAAATGCGATCTTAAAGACGTGCGCTTCCTTATTAATCACAACACAGATATGACGCCTCTTGCCAGAAGCAGAAACAACAATAAAAACTCAACTATGCAGATGGAAGTCAAAGATGACGGAATGCATATCCGTGTAAATCTTGATACGGAAAACAATTCAGAAGCGAAAAATCTTTATTCTGCCGTAAAACGTGAAGATGTAAGCGGAATGAGTTTTATGTTCTGTGTACGTGGTGATAAATGGGATGGAATCGACACAGACAAACCAAAAAGAACAATTACCGACATCAGCCGGATTTATGAAGTCAGCGCAGTAACTTTCCCTGCATACGAAGAAACTTCAATTAATGCCCGTTCTTCTATGGCACTGGACAGAGCCAAGAAGGAGCTGGAGAGCGCAAGGGCAAAAGAAGAAGCTGCAAGGGAAGAAAAAAGAAAGGCGCTTTTGACTATTGAGGAAAGGGAAAGAAGCTTGAAGCTTCTTGAACTCGAACACCTTATCTAAAAATGGAGTAATCTATGAATAAGATTGAAGAAAGGGCAAAAATCATTGCCGAAATGAAGGAAATGAACGAAAAGGCAAAAGCAGAAAGTCGTTCATTCACAGACGAAGAAGCAAAAGCCTATGCAGAAAAGGAAGCTCAGGTCAGAAAACTTACTTCAGAAATTGAAGCAGAAAAAAGGGAACAGGCATTGAAAGGCTTTACAGAAGACGTTCCAGCAGCACGTTCTGATTCTCAGGCAGAAAATGCAGACGGTGAACAGCGCAAGGACTTTTTCACTGCAGAAAAACGTTCGGGCGAAGTTTACATGTCTGTTGGTGGTGGCGGTGCAGCACTTGCGCCGGAAGAATATCTTGAGGAACTTATCAAGGAAGTTGAAAAAGATGCTGTTCTTTACAACAAAGTTCGCAAGATTCCTGTAACAGCAGCCGGAAGCCTTGGCGTTCCTTATGAAAAAGAGGATGCTTCGGACGCTTCTTGGACAAATGAAATTCCAGGTTCTGAAATCGGTTCAGACACTTCTTGGGAATTTGGAAAGCGTCAGCTTGCTCCAACAGATCTTGTAAAACAGATTCTTTTGACAAAGAAACTGCTTGCAACTTCTGCACTTCCTATTGATTCCCTTACAAGGGAAAAACTCTCTTACAAATTGCGTGAAGCATTTGAAAAGGGTATCACGGTAGGAACTGGAACAAATCAGCCACTCGGCGTATTTACTGCAAGCGCCAACGGTATTCCTACAAGCCGTGACGTTGAAACTGCAACAGCCGGACAGATTTCCGCCGATGACCTTATCAATATGAAAATGTCTCTGCGCCCACAGTACCGCAATAAGGCAGTATGGGTTCTTCATACAGACATTCTTAAGGACATCATGAAACTTAAGGACGGCGAAAACCGCTATTTGTGGCAGCCGGCCCTTAAGGACGGAGAGCCGTCAACATTGCTCGGTCTTCCTGTAATTGAATCAGAACATGCACCAAGCGCAAAGACAGGCGGTTCTTATGTTGCCGTTCTTGGCGACCTTAGCCATTACTGGTTTGCATACTGGAAAGGAATCGACATTACCGTTCTGAATGAAAAGTATGCCGGAACAAATCAGGTAGGATTCCTTGGCCACACACTTGCAGACGGACAGCCAACACTTCCAGCTGCATTTGCACGCCTTAAGATTAAGGCTTCTTAATTAAGTCCTCTAATTCAAAACAATAAATTAAAAAAGTATTGCCCCGGACTTTTTATAGTTCGGGGCTTTTATTCTTTATGACTATTTGTATAAATCAACAAAACAGGAGTAAAACATGGGAAAACCAGCAAACACACCAAAAACAGAAAACGTAGTTCAGACTACAGAAACAAATGCGGAGGTTTCAGCAAACACACCAAAAACAGAAAACGTAGTTCAGACTACAGAAACAAATGCGGAGGTTTCAGCAAACACAACAGGACAGAAAACAAAAAAGATTCTTGTAAAAGAACTTTTGCGGGGTTCTTATGGTGCATTTAATCCAGGCGATGTTGTAGCAGTGCCGGAACTCCTTGCAACTGCATTCATTAATGCAAACCTTGCAGAAGTTGCAAAGGAAAAGGAATAAAACCATGTCATACATTACAAAAGAGGAACTTGAAGATTATGTCGGAAAGTTCCCGGAAAATGAAGAACTAGTTCAGCATTATTGTGATGCCGCTACCGAAGCAATTCAGAATTATTTAGGCTATGATCCTGAAAGTTCTGAATACACTGCAGAACGTTACGGCGACGACGGCAAACTCTTTGAACTTGCAGCTTTCCCGTTAATTGAACTTATAAGCGTGGAAGTAAATGGAAACGCAGTAGACACAGGTATTTTTAGGGTAAGGGACAAAAACTACCTTGAATACAATCTGGGGAAAGGCGTTTTCTATTCTGACAGCGTTTATAAAGTTACTTACAGAGCCGGACATGAAACGGTCCCGCAGAAAATAAAGGATACCGCTTTACGCCTTGCCACTCTTATGTGGGAAAGTGCCGGCGGAAACCTTGCCGTAAGTTCTACAAGTTTTGCAGACAATGGCGGCCGCACGTTCAATAACTTTAAGGCAGACAGATTCCTTGAAGAAATAAGCTGCTATAAACTTCCCTTGAACGGCGGGTTTTAGAGAATTAAGCCCCGCAAAAAAATGCGGGGGTTTTATCAAACAATTATAACTATATCACCATGGCAAAACAAAATAACTGGATTGTAGTAGATGCAGAAGTCGAAGCTGTACAGAAGGCACTTGCCGGAACGGCAAAGAGCTTTACAAGCATCCAAAAACAGGCATTAGGAATAATAGCCCGGCAGGGTGTAAAAACTGTCCGGCAGAAAATTAAAGACAGTATAGAGCATAAAGACAGAGCCACAAGAGAGCTGCAAAAAGCCTATGCATTCCGGGTAAAAAAAGACGGGTCAGAAGCAAACATTTATCCAAAGGGCGCAGGCGGAAGCCGGATATTTCCAAAGGCATTTATTCAGAACTATGGATATTCCGGCTCAACTGCAAGGGCGGCAAATTGGAATATAAAACCGAAAGGCTTTATTGAACAGACAGAAAACATTCTTGAAACTGCTAATTTTGATTCAGAACTTCAAAAAATGGTAGATAAAACACTGGCTAAATACTGGGGGTAAATAATGGATTGCGCAGAGAACCTTAAAAACTTAATCTGTGAAAACTTTGAAATTTTCACTGAATCAGACGTGCTTATAGGAAGCATTGATTTGTCACGTTATGAGAAAAACAATCTTTGTGTGATTATTCCTGAAAAAACGGAAATTACAGAAACTTATATTGACGGCTCATTTAAGGCAGAAACACGCTTTACAATCAGTATGATGTTCCGGGGCAAAAAGCATTCTGAATGTGTCAGAACAATGGAAGAAACGGCCGTAAACATGCAGCGCCTTTTTGTTTCTGATTTTTCTTTAGGCTCTTCCGTTTCGGACATAATACCAGGAGAAATTAAATATTTTTATGACTGTGGAACGGTAGAACACCAGGCAAGCGGGCTTGATATTGAACTGACTATCAGAGAAGAAATTAAATAAACGGAGTATATAAAATGGCAGACACAGAACTTGTTAAAAAGCACAAAGTCGGCGTTTATGTAAACAACGGAACAGAGCAGTCTCCTTCTTGGGTTCGCATTGAAAAGGCAACTGATTTTGAAATCAGCATGAATCCTGTAACAGAAGAACGTGACTACATTGCGGACGAACATCCGACAACTGAACTTATGGATTACAAGCCAAGTGCAGAGCTTGCAATTACAACTTACAAGGGAAATCCTGATTTTGATATGATGTACAAATTGTATCAGAAGAAAGCCCTTGGTGCGGACGCACAGAAAGACCTTCTGATTGTGCATATCTTTAATTCAAAGAGCGTAACAGAAGAAGGCACAGAAACAAAGTATTACTATGCAGAAAAAGCAAGCGCAACTCTTGTTTTGAACTCATGGAATACTTCCGGGGCTACACTGTCCGCAACTGCAAACATTAACGGAACAATTAAAAACGGTTATGTAACATTAGGCGTAAATGGTGCGCCAACTTTTACAGAAGGCGATTTTGATTCTTTGGGTGATTAATGTTTGACCTTTCAAAAAAGACCTTGCCGAATACTGTAGAAGTGTCCGGCAAGGTTTATTTAATTAATACAGATTTTCAGTTTTTCATAACTTTTTCAAGAATGCTAAAAGAAAAGCACTCTCTTGAAGATTACGATTTTATGTATGCAGGAAAAGTTCCGTACAACAGACAGAACGGATTGAATGCACTTATAGCATTTGCGTTTCCAGAAAGGGAACTCCCACAAAAAGAAGAAGTAAGCCCAGACAGTACAATTTTATTGGATTACGAAAAAGACGGTCCATACATATATGCGGCATTCCGGCATTATTACGGCATGGACCTTTTAGACGGGCAGTCCTTGCATTGGTATAAATTTACCGCACTTCTGGAAGGCTTAAAAGATACAAAATTAAACGACATAATACAGATAAGAAGTTATAAGCCGGGGAAAAATGACAGCGCAGAATATAAAGCGTCAATGAACCGCTTAAAACGAATGTGGTATATTGAACCGCCTCTTACAGAAGAAGAACAGAAACAGCTTGAAGAATTTGAAATGCTGGCTAAAGGAAAAAAGAGACTATAAATACAATAAAAGACACTTATTCATCAAGAAAATACGGAATGTCTTCATCAGATTCTTTTGTATTGTCGAGGAAATGTTTAATGAGTTTAGTAAAAAATATAGCAGTGATAATAAATAAAATTGCTTCAAACATACTTAGTACCTCTCTGATTAGATTTTAAGGAAATTATATTAATCGCACATAAAGGAAGTACAGCAACAGGCAATTTCAGAATCTACATCATCAAGGTATTCTTCTTTAGTAAGTTTTTCTTTTAAGATTTGTTCTGCCCATTCTGATGATGTTAATTTTAAAGGTTCGTTATAATCTTCTAACGACTCCCATTCTTCATATGTCAATTTGTTTTCAGGATACTCAATCTTTATTTTGGAACTTTCTTCCCATTCGGAGCGAGTAATTTTATTCTGTTCGTTTTTTTTATTTTGCTTATGGGAAATATAAAAATAAATTATAACAGCAATAACTAAAATAGTATGAATCATAATCTCCTCCTTAAAATCAAATTATAACTATACTATATAAAAAAGGAAAGAAAAAAAATGAGCGAAAAAAAAATAAATATAAAACTTCAAAGTAAAACGGATGTATCAGGATTCGCAGTCTTTGAAAAGCAAATGAACAAAATAGCAGCTCAAGTTAAAAATAATCCTATTACAAAAATGGCTAAGTCTATTCATCTAAAAAATAAGGCTCTTTATCATCAAATAAATCGATATGGTTCCAAATGTAGCGGGCAATGAGGAATACTATAATAATACTGAGTATTGTTATAAACATAGCACACCTCCTTTTGACTATGGATATTATAAATGAGGTGAAATTATATGTCAAACAAAAACATAAACATAAAAATAAAAGCAAATTCGGACGATGCAGAAAAAGGAATAAATAAAGTAACTTCTAAAATAAACAGCTTAAAAAAACAAATTAATTTGTCAACTTTTGCAAAGCTTGGAAGTGCCGTAAGTGGGTTAGGAGTAGCCTTTAATGCGGTAACAAAAAGCATCCAGCTAGTGTCATCCGTAATAAAAGACTTAAACACATCTGCCCTTAATCAGATTAAAGCCGAAAAGCAGTTAGAAGCTGCTGCTAAAAATAATCCGTACCTTAATAAATCAAATGTATCGCAGTTAAAAGAATTTGCGGGGCAGTTGCAGAAAGTCGGAACAATCGGAGACGAAGAGCTTCTTCCGATGATGAGCCGCCTTGCCGCCGCTGGAAGAACACAAACAGAGATTCAGGACATTATGAGCGCAGCGCTTGACCTTTCTGCATCCGGTGCAATGGACATGAATTCCGCCGTAAATGCACTGAATTCTACACTCAACGGAACAACGGGAACTCTTGGACGGCAGGTTAGCGGAATCAAAGATCTTACTCAGGAAGAATTAAAGAGCGGAAAAGCCATTGAACTGGTTGCAAAGCAGTATAAAGGCATGGCAGCAGAATCCGCTAAAGCCGTAGGTGCCGGCCAACAGTTTAAAAACGCATGGGGCGACCTAAAAGAACAGCTTGGCATGGGCTTTGCTAAAGTCTCTGCGCCGGTATTGCGTTTTTTTACAGGTATCGTAGAAAAAGTTACTGATTTTGCCGGCGGAGTTAATAAGCTCATGGGGATTGAGAATAAGACCTCTGATATAAAACCTTCTGATAGTATAAAAAATCAGTTGGAAGAAATTAAGAAAGAAAGTTCAGCGCTGGAAGAAAAAATAAAAGCTTTAGAATCGGCAGGTGGTAAGACAACAGAGCAAATTGTCAGTCTTGCTGATGAAGAAAAACGTCTTGTTGAAGTTACAGAGAGATATAACGAATTAAAGGAAAAAGGAAAAGAGCGCACTGAAGAAGAAACAAACGAGTATAAAAAACTTCGTAAAGAAAAAAATAATTTAACCTTGGCTATAGAAGAGGAAAAATCTTTGCAGGGTGATTTGGCGGTAATTAGTTCCGAATCAATTGACGGTAAAAAAGAACTTATTGAACTTGAGAAAAAGCAGTCGGATTTATTGGGAAAAAAAGAAAACCTTGAAAAGCAACTTACAGAAGCCTTAAAAGAAGAGCAGGAAATTGCTAAAGCCAATTCCGCCGAGCAAAAATACATTGACGAAAACTACAAGGCCCGTGAAGCAGAAATAGCACAGATAAGACGAAGTTGCGAAGCAAAACGACAGGCAGGAGAAGAAGTTTCTGCCCTTGAAGAACAGCAGCAGATTTATAATGCATATTTACAGTCTTACATAAAACTTGTAACAGATGCGAACGGGCTTGATATAGAGTCAACAGGTATTATTCAAAAAAGGCTTGTTGCACTCAAAAAGGAATCAGACAAACTTTCTGAAATAACAGCCCAGTCTGCCAACGATGAACATTTTAAGAAACTCGTTGAGCAGTTTTCTGTAAAAGAAGTAAAGGACCAGATGACAGAATTAAAAGATTCTCTTGTTGAGCTGCAAGATTTGCAGAAAAATACAGATTTAGTTCAGTCGCTCGGCTTGGATCCGGCAAAAGTAAGCGAGGCTATCAATCAGTGCCAGGAATCAATAGATTCTCTGGATTTTCAGAAAACTTTAGAAAGTGCTCAAAATGTTGGAAATGTAATTGTAAACGCCCTTAGCGTTGTCAATTCCGCTGTTACTTCTATTGCAGAACGTGAGCTTGAAAGCATAAAAAGCGAAGCCGAAGAAAAACAGGATATTCTTGAAAAACTGTACGAATCCGGCGCATGCAGCTACGAAGAATACGTGCTCAAAAAACAGGAACTTGATAGAGAAACCGCTCAAAAAGAATACGAAATGAACCTTGCTAAGTGGACAATGGAACTTGCAATGGGACAGGCACAGGCTGCCATGGCAGTAATTACGGCTCTAGCTTCTGCTCCTCCGCCGCTAAACTTTATTAATGCCGGAATTGCCGGTGCGGCCGCAACGGTGCAGCTTGCTACAATGCTTGCAAACAGACCGCAGCGTCCAAGTTTTGAAACAGGTGGTATTGTTCCGGGAACAAGCTACACGGGCGACCATGTGCAGGCAAATGTAAACAGCGGCGAAATGATTTTGACGCAGAAGCAGCAGAAAGCTTTGTGGAACATGGCAAATTCTTCAAATACTCAGTCCGGAGGAAATCTTAATATTCCAATCAACATAACAAATGAACTGGGAGAATATGCACAGATAGAGCCGTCTTTTGACGGCAAGCAGATTAATATTCTTGTGAAAAAATCTGTGTCAGAAGGACTACTTGACGGCAGCTTTTCACGGGAATTGAAATTTGCAGTTCATAACTTAAACGGAACTCGACTATCATAGAAGAGGTATACAATGAGCGTAACATGGCCGAATAACGTTAATTCCGACGCATACGACTTGCAGACAGGAACGACGGATAATTATACAGAAATTACTTTTGAAAACGGTACAAAGCGCCGCTTTCTGAAAAATTCTGAAAGCAAGCAGAAATTTACTTTTTCCATTGCATTAAAGGACGATTGCTCACAGACATGTGAATATGCTTATTTTTGGGCATGGTATAAAGATGTTCTTTTATCCGGTGTAAAAAATTTTTATTTCCCGGATTTAACAAACAAAGGAACTTTAACCGAATACAGAATGACATCAACGCCATCTGCAAGCGGACAAAAAACAAAAACAATTCGTATATCATGTGAGGAAGTATGAACGCAAATTTTGAAAAACTTGCACAAAGAGAGGGCGGGTACAGCCTTCCTTATCTGGTTCACCTTTATGACAAAAATGGTACTGACCTTTATTTTATCAACGATGTAAAAGACTGCACTTTTGAAAATAAAGTTTACAAGGCAAGTGCGTTTCAGTATTCACCGAATCAGGACGACCACGGTTTTGACGGTGGCGGAAAACTTAATATTTCCCTTGAAGATTCTGTCACAGAAATCGTACTGAAAAATTATGATGTTTACCTTGATGTAACGGGCGTTCTTTATGAAGACGGGACTGTTACTCCGTTGAACACTTTTAAACATCATTATGGAGAAGTAAGCTGTTCTGGCAATCAGATTCAATTTACTTTTGATGCAGACGACCGCTTAAGTATGACATTTCCAGGTGCAACATTTAACTCTGAAAATAATAAGGGCAATTATTGATTTACTACGAAGATCTTTTAACGGTTCCATACAAAACAAACGGGCGGTCAATGGACGGTATGGACTGTTATGGGCTAGTCCTTGAATGTTCCCGCCGGAACGGGAATCCTTTGAACGACATATTGAAGCCGGGAGAAACCCGTGTTAATGCTGCAAAAATTGAAACTCCAGAAGCTGGAGACATTGCCACTTTTTTAGAGAAAGGGCATTTTCATATTGTTTTCTATCTTGCCAAAGATACTGTAATTCACATGACCCGTTACGGCGTTCGTGTAAGCTGCGCCTTGGATGTAGAACGCCAAAATAACTATATGGCAATGAGGATAGAAAAAAATGACAGTTCGATTTTATAAAGATTTTTCCGATGCGTACACAGAAAAAGAAGTTCAGATAAACAGCAGTTTAAAGGATAATTTTTCAGAAGCTGAATTAACCGATAAATGTATAATTGTTAATGGTGAGCAAAAAGATTCTGAATATGTAATCAAAGACGGAGATATTATATTAATCCGAACGGTGCCGCATGGTACGGGTTCTGGCACTGGTTCTCATGGCACAGGTTCTGGCAGTTCAGACAGAGAGCATTCGAAGCAGGATGCAACATCTTCTAACAGTATATCAGCAAGGGATTATATCCTTTATCAGCTTTCGTTGACATATGACACAGAAGAAATGAAAAGCCGCCCTTTTATAAAAGGCGCTTCTAATGAATCTGCAAAAGGTAAGACTATCCCTTTCCTTATAGGACACAATCTTTTTTCACCTTACGTATTAGCCGGCGGAGACAACGAAAAAAAAGGCTACACTTCAATTGTAGGAAACCGAGGAGAAACACAGATTTACAATCTTATTGTTTCAAACGGTTACGGCTTACAGTACATTGAGAACATATATATTGATGATGTCCTTGTCTGTAGTTTTGGCGGAAACAACAAGATAACAAATGGAAGACGTTTTTTTAAGAAAACTTCTTTATTTGATACAGATCGTTCTTATGTAGTTGTAATGCAGAACGGCGAGAATCTTCATTATCCAGACTGGTCATCAAGAATTGAGCAGGCGCCAAAGCAGAAAATTTCTGATACTCCTTCAGATAATATTTTTGAACTTGAAAAATATTCTTATGGTGCAAACATAGGAATTCGTTTTAACGGTCTTATAAATTATGCAAGCAATGGAAAAGCGTCCAGTCAGAAACGCCGTGTAAACATTGCATACTCTACAGACTATTACAAACTAAAAGCAGAAGGGCGGGAAGACGAAGCTACATGGACAAATGTATTTTTTAATAAAGTAGTTCATCATGACAGAAAAGTAATCCATCATGAAGAATGGGTAGGCTATACATGTTTGGCGACTGACAGCAGACCGCATTCGGCATTTAAATCTGAATGGTCTCATGTAAGCGGCGAGCATCTCAATTGGGACGACTCAAAGATGTATTATACAGGGGATTATTATATTAATTATGGAAAAGGTTGGTTCTTTAGAACTTATCTTTTTGAAATATGTATTGATGAAGAAATCGAAGCATATGATGAAACTGTTTCTGCCCAGGGAAGCGGCGCAGAGTCCATATACAATGTTGTTGAAGGACAGCTTGCTTCTGACTTCCGCTATGAAGCTCATGCAGCTTTTAATTATGATGATGTAATTGATTCAGATTATCCAGTTGCAGTTAGGGTTTATTCGCCTGATACAACGCCGTCCGGTGCAAGTTCTAAAGATATTTATGTAGATTACATTCAGTCTCTATCTTATGACGTTGAACAGTCAAAGGAATTGGGGCATTTTCAATCGGAAACAATAATCAATGAAAAATTAAGACAGAATCAGACGCTTTTATATTTTCATATTGAGGCAACAGAAAAAAACGAAGATAAACTTAAAACGATTCAGGTAGAAAGCCGGGCTCTTGCCAGAGTCTGGGACGGTTCGGCGTGGACCAATGAAAAAGACATTACGGACAACGTTGCTGCATGGGTTCTTGAAGTGCTTACTTTTGATCAGCATGCACATTCTGCAATGGACGATACAGAAATAGACCTTGCCGCATTCGGCGCATGGTACGAAATTTGTGAAGAAAAGAACTGGAGAGTAAACAAAGTTCTGATTGAAGGTACGGATAAAAGCTCTGTTCTTGATTCTTTATGTGCGCTTGGATACGGTTCTTTATATAAAAATATATACGGTAAACTTTCTGTAGCCGTAGACTGCGAGAAACAGAATGCAATAGCTGTTTTGAATCCACAGAATATCATAAATTTTAGCTACAAAAAGACTCTTAAGCGCAGAACAGACGCATATAGATTTACTTTTATCAATAAAGACAAGAAATTCCAGGAGGACACAGAACTTATAAAGCCTGCCGCCTTAGAATTAACGGAAGATTCTGTAATTGAAGAAAAGAGCGTCGCCGGAATTACAAATTATTATCAGCTCTGGGCTTTTGGAATGCGGCTTTTAAAAGAAGCAAATCTCCGCCCGCAAATCTACACTGCCGAAGTCGGGAAAGAAGGTATATATTACACTCTTTTAAGTAAAATCAAAGTTCAGCATCCTTCCTTGTGCAACGGGCTTGGTGATGCAGAAATTAAAGAATTAATTTACAGTAACGACAGCTCTTTAATAACAGGCGCAAAGCTTTATTCTCCGATTGAGTATTTTGAAGATTACCCGGACGGATATAACGGGTACGGTGCAATTATTCAATGCATAGGTCCTTATTATTGCAGACCGCTTGCCCTTGAATTTACTGCATCAACAGAAGGACGCATAACAGAAATTACTTTCACAAATCCTATATCTGTTTCAGCTGCAACAGTTCCACACGTGCATGATACACTTTCTTACGGATATATAAGCAACGGCAGCTTTGATTCTGTAACAAGTGATTTTATCATTACAGCAATTCAGCCGACAGATAATGGAGTAACGCTTACACTTAAGGATTACAACGAAGAAATATATACAGAATCTGAAGATTTACCTGTATATATTCCAAACTTTACACATTCTGCAGCTCAGCAGAAGAAAGTTTTATCGCAGTCTATTACAATGGCAGACTTGCAGGCACTTAAAGAAGAACTTAGCACCGGAACCTCTTCCGACGCTCCTGACGCTCCGACTGCGGTTTCTGCTATTGCAGAGCAAAATGGCATTTCCCTTTCTGTTGTAATAACGACAGGCGATATTAAAAATAACATTGCAAATGTTGTATATGAACTTTCTAAAGACGGCGGCACGACGTGGGCAGAAATTCAAAGGGCTCAGAGTCAAGGATTTTACACTTTTAATCGTTCTCTTGACGGTTACCCAGAGGAAGCAACGCTTGCCGGTTATTTAGTTCGTGCAAAATGCATTAATATCTACGGTTTAGAAAGTGAATATACAACAGTAAATATTAATACTGCGTCATATAAAACATGGTTACCGCCTCGACCGACCAACATAAAAGCAATTGCAGAGAAAGATTACATTACTATTACATGGGATTATGCAAACTTAAATGTATACGGAACCCCTGTTTATTCTGTTAGCAAAAACGGGACAATAATTCAGCAAGGATTGGAATCAAGGATTTTTACATATTATTTTGACCGAAGTAACAATGAATATCCGGAACCTTCAGACTTTGATTCTGATGATTGGAAATTTACAATAACTGTTTCAAATGAATCAGGTAATTCAAACAGTTCAACTTCTATAACTTACGACTTAAATAATTATCTTTCATGGCTCCCTTCTGTTCCAAGTTGCGAAGCTAAAGCAAACGGAAGAAATGCGATTCTGTATTTTTCTCATCCTGATGTATATGGTTTCGCTGGCTATGAAATTCAAATCAGTAAAGATAAGCAGTCCTGGTTCAAACCATATGACGGTGCAGGTGACATTAAAAGCGATGTAGATTTATGGAAAGGCTCAGAAAACGAATATGCATTAACTTCTCTTAATCAATTTGTACAAATTTTGCCTCTTGAAGGACAGAATGATACTGCTTTAGACGGAGAAATAACTGTCAGCGCTCCTAATCCAAGGGATACTGTTTATTATTATCGAGTAAGGGAAAGAACATTATCCGTAAGTGAATGGTCCAATCCTAAAACCATAATTGCACAGCCGACCAGTGCTTCCGATCTAGCAGAAAAAATAATTACAAACAATAAACTTGCAGATGATTGCGTTACAGCAGATAAGATCCATGCCGGCACAATTACAGCTGATAAAATGGCAGTTAGAGATCTTGCTGCAATCTGTGCAAAATTTGGAAAAATTGAAAGTAATGCGGTTACCGCCGATGATACTAATTTCTGGAACTTGGAAACAGGAGAATTCAATATCGGAAATTCAGCAAATATAGAAAATCCGGCAGATTCAGACACTTTCTTTCATTATGACAGAACAAACGGTATTATTGCAAAAATTGCAAACTTTATCCTTACTTCCTTAAAAAGTGTTATAAGCGGCGTGTTTATGGTAAAGGGATACGGAGCAAGTAATGCAAATGCTTTTATTACTATAAACCCAGAAAGTTCAGAAAGCACGGATACAAAGACTCCTGCAAAATCTATGAAAATTAAAGGAACAAAAGAAATTTCCTTTAATGGCAATACAGGCGTAATTTCTGGTACTTCAATATCCGCAGATTCTGCAAATATTGATTCTGTTTCTGCTTCCGATGTGACAGCATCTTCTACTTTGGTAATTCCTTATAAAAAAAGCGGGTCTGTGAATGGCGAAATTTTCTATTACTAAACGGGTATTGTATGGCATCTAAAATATATTTTCGTTATAAAAATACAGATTATGAACTTCCTTATGAATCAAATACACGTCCTCGTTACGGAGGGATAGCTTTAAGGCTTTCGTCTTCGCTTCTTGCGTGGCTTGCACAGACTGCATATGATTCTGGGCTTATGTTTTATAACGATTATGTTTATTTCTCTTCAGTATTTCATATAAAACGGGGTGATTACCAGATTGCGACAAACAGACAGCCGTATGCACAGCATACATGGACGTATAAAATAATACAGTCCGGGGCATATATGTTTGTCCAGCGGAATTACAGCGGTTCATATAAGGACACCGAAACGGGAAATCCTGTTAATCTTTTTCCTGACAACGGAAGTAATGTTACTTCTTTTTCTAAAACAGTTGTATATTCTGGGAACAGTTTCAGAGGCAGTTCTTATAATAAATATGCAGTAACAACAAAAGCGGCTATAGATCCAGGCGGATGGAATCATCAGGAAGCTGGCATTTCCGGAGCTTTTAAAGAAAAAGGGACGTTTACTTGGGATTCTCCTAAGTTATCAGGCTATTCTTTTTATGGATGGAGTCTTTCAAAACCAACAGGAAGTACTACATCTTCTGCTCCAAGTATTTATTCTCTTACTTCTACATTATCTACAAATACAGACCGAACTTTTTATGCATGGTTTAAAAAAAGTAATACGGCAACTATAACGGTAAAGGTAGCCGTTAATTCGCTTATATGGCAAAACGGAATAATAGCGGTAGAACAAACAGAGGTTACTGTGTACGTAAATGTAAGTGGGGCAACTCTTGTTAGCTGGTCAATTACTACAGGCAGTTCAACAACTACTACAGGCAGTTCAACAACTTATACAGACTCAAGCAACAAGTCTTCTTCCACCCATATAGGATGGTTCGGGGCTACTGTTTCTAGCTGGTCAGGTACAGTAAACATTAAATTTTCAAATGGAACAACAAGATCTGTTTCTGTATCTTCCAGCGAAAAAGTTTCTTGTGGTGCTGCAGGCTCTAATACACAAACAAAGACTTTTGCATCCACCATGACGCTATATATTTAATTTATATAAGCGGCAGATTTGTTTCGTCATCAATGAATTTAAGTTCAATATGACATTTAAGGCTCTCGTTATGTCGGGAGCCTTTTTTCACAATCATGACTATAAGAAATGAACACTATTTATCATAATTCAGGGGGAAACGATGAATGAAAAAATCCGTTCATTTCTTAAAAAAAATCGTGCTTTGTTTCTTGCTTTTGGAATTGGCTTTGCAGCCGGCAATATCACAGGTATATGCAGTTACCGAAAAGCAACTGACGGAACTAGAACTCTCATCCAGAACGCAAAAAGAACAACTGGAGACATTACAGAAACAACTCAAAGAAGCAGAAAAATCATTGAAGACATCAGAAAGCAACCGCTTCAAAAGTAATGTAAAAGTCGGGATTGTTTCCTTTTCTGTCGGTGCGGCGGCCGGAGTAGGGGCTTCTATCTATATTTATAATATGCTGAAAAATTGATAAATCTGTCTCAGGGGTACTTTTTTGGGGTACTTTAACTAGATAAGTCTAAAAAAAACACTTTACGCTTAAATAGGCTTCGTTAGTATTTGACAAAAACGCAATTATAAATAATAATTGCGTTTAGATAAGTTTAGATACTTTTCTATCTATTTAGATGTATATATATGTATAGTGCTTAAAATCCCTCGGCTGTTAAAGGCCGTGCCAGTTCGAGTCTGGTTCCCGGCACGTAGATAGGTGATTTGGTTTATTATAACTGAATCACCTTTTTTATTGTTTGAGTAATTTCGAACTGGCACAGGTTGGTAAATCCTAAAAAAGTCCTGAGTGGACTTTTTTTTAACGGATTTGCTATTATCAAAGTTCGAGTCTGGTTCCCGGCAGCAATAATGGTGATTTTGACATTTGAGTTAAATCACCATTTTTTTTTTTGCATTTTATGAAATGTCGAACTGGCTCTTTCGTGCGCCAAGATGAATCTTGGCGAGACGTTTTGCCGTTGAACCTAAAACAACCCTGACGGCTTGTTTTTTAACGGTTCTTCGATTTTAGTCAAGTTCGAGTCTGGTTCCCGGCATTGGTTTGTTTATTTGTATTATAAATAAATGGATGAAAAAAAATCATATTGCCTTCTGTTTTTATACTAAAATAGCTTGAAGAGTATTAAAAAACTATAAAGGGGTACATATCATTTTGTAGGGTCGTTATACTTATTGCAGAAACAACACATATTCCGCTTATCTTTATTCCTTTCAGAACAGAAAGGTTATTCTTGTTCAAACCGCCGATTGCATTTACAGGAATAGGAACTGCACTGCATATTTCAGAAAGCGTCTGGGGTGAAGTAATGACAGTCTTTACCTTGGTCGTTGTCCCGGATGGACGCCTTCGCTTTTTACTGCCATCGCTACGTCTATTCTGTCATCTATTATAAGCGGAATGTTATAGTGCCCTGCAATTTCATGAACTTTGTTTGCAAGATCTATATATTCCCGAGTGGACCGGTTCTTTTCCCGCAATTGTATTAAAGTCGCTCCTCCAGAAAGCGCCTGTTCAACACGATAAAGGAATTCTTCTTCCTTATATGGCGTACTGTCTGTAATAAAATATACGTTTGTTATACAAAATATGGATTACAAAGATTCGTTGTGCGTGGGGGAGGGACAATAACGAAGGTGCCAATGATTTATTTTCCCGCATCGCCTGAATATTTTTGAGCGAATTCTTCGGCAGGGATAGGGCGGGAAAAATAAAATCCCTGTAAATAGTCACATCCCAAAGATTTCATGCCTTCTGCCATTTCTTCGTTTTCAATTCCTTCTGCTGTAACTGTAAATCCCATGTTCTTAAAGGCCTTTATCAAAGCCGGCAGGATTGCTTCGTGTGTTTTAAAATAATCCCACACAACTTCCATATCAACCTTTATGTTTATGAACGGATAATGCTTAAGACGTGTTACATTTGAATAACCAGCTCCAAAATCATCCAATACAAATTCAAAACCTGCACTTTTCATATTCTGAATCTGTTTCTGCAAAAGAGCATAATCGATCATTGCTTCTTCTGTAATTTCCAAATGTACTTTATCTGCGTTTACATTGTATTTTTTTAAGATTTCAGAGAATTTCGTACACAAATCGTTTTGTAAAAACTGTACAGGAGAAAGATTTACGTTTATCCAAGAAAGCCCTATTGCATTAAGATCATGAGTACTTACAAATTCACAGGCTTTTTCAAACATCTGTTCGCCCAAAAGATTAATGTAACCGTTTTTTTCCGCAACAGGAATAAAAATTCCTGGAGGCATGATATCACCGTTTGCATCACGGACTCTCGCTAAAGCTTCTGCACCTATGACTCTGTTGGTTTTTGTAGATATAAGAGGCTGAAGAAACATTTCAACTTTTTTTGTCTCTACTGCATTACGGACAATACGTTTTACTTCTGTATTTTTTTCAATCATTCTTAATGTTTCATTAGAAATCTGCATGTCAGAATCAAGAACGTTATTGAGCATATTAAATGCAGACAAAAGTCCCTGCAAAAGAATTGTAGAATTAGAAGTCTGCAAACTCTTATTTACTTCAACAAAACGCACTTCCAAAAATAATTCCATGTCAATCTGTTCCTGCTGCCATGGAGAATAAAACCTGTTTTTTATTTCTTCTTTTATAAGTTCTGCAGAATAATTTTCTGCATTCCCGACAAGAACAAAGCGACCGCTGTTCAAATAAAAGACAGACAGCCCAGAATAATTCTCTTTCAGAAAATCTGCTATAAGCGAAAGTCCAATATCCAGTTTTGTTCCGCTGTATATTTCCCTCATGCCCTCATAATCACGAATTATAATTCCTAAAATGAAAGAATGAACTTTTTTCTTTTCATTCAGCAAAGCTTCAAGAGAAATAAGGTTAAAGGCTCCGGTTCTTGTTTCTATATAATATGCCGCGTTTTCAAATGAAAGGGATATTATGACAATTGCCATCATGCAGAAAAAATCCATGACCAGATAATGTGGGAAAAACTGCCTTACAAGATAACCTGCAAGAAGAATTAAATTGTATATGGCTGCACAAATTAGCGAATGTTTTTTAAATTCTTTCCTATGGGTGAACATTAATATAAATATAAGCAGAATATAAAAATAAGCGCATACATAAATCAGATTGTAAAATTTCCACCGGTGATATCCGGAACTGTCGATTACGAACAATGTTGGAACGAACAGGTTTGCGACGGCAAAGCCCACGCATATTAAAAAAACTGAATAAGTTAAAAGCAGTATTTTCGGTGATTTTTTATAGCGGGTACAAAACAAAACGACCGTAAAATGAAAGAAAAATACAATTCTGACTAAAAATGCAATAAAATAGAGGACATTAAGTGCCAGATGCAGCCTAACAGGATAGGCAGAAAAATCATCAAGGCATTTTACAGAAACAAGATCAAGAATCAGAACAGAAATTTCAACCAGAACAAGCCGTAAAAAGGAGCGGTTCTTGCTTACCGGTAAATGAGGCTGCATTAAATAAAAAAACAGGAATATTCCTAAAAGAATCAGATTAGGAACAACAAAATTGTAACTCCACACTAAACATCTCCGTACTGTTTGTATATTTTAAGGCATCCCGAAAAACTGCATTTTTTTGAGATGACTTTTAATTATTTACTGCTTTTCTGGAATTTACAAGTTTTTATTTTATTTTTTATAAAATGAAGTAATTTTTTATTTATATATTTTATTCAGCTGCATTATTTTCTGAAAAAAATGCAAAAAAAAAAGCACTGGTTTGCAAAATCAAAACCAGTGCTTTTTGCTGAACCAGCTTTAGTTATTTTATAAGAAGACTTGCGTATTCTTTAAGTGCTGGTTCCATGTTGTTTGAAAGAACGGCCTTTGCAAGTTTTTTACCGAGCTGAACGCCTTCCTGGTCGAAAGAGTTGATGTTCCATACAAAGCCCTGGAACATAACTTTGTTTTCAAAGTGAGCAAGAAGTGCACCAACTGTTTTTGGATTAACCTGTTTTCCGTAAATCAAAGATGAAGGGCGGTTTCCAGCAAAGCTCTTGTTTGGATCTGCATCCTTTTTACCGCATGCAAATGCAACAATCTGAGCAACAACGTTAGCGCAGAGTTTTTTCTGGCTTGTAGAATCTTCAATGATAACGTCTTTTCCTGTCTGGTTTTCGCTGAATGCGATGAACTGCAGAGGAGTTACGTCTGTTCCCTGGTGAAGGAGCTGGTAGAATGAGTGCTGACCGTTTGTTCCTGGTTCACCGAAAATTACAGGACCTGTAACATAGTCAATTTTTCCGCCGTCGCGATTTACGCTCTTACCGTTTGATTCCATGTCAAGCTGCTGAAGGTGAGCAGGGAAGCGGCTTAAAGCCTGTGAATATGGAAGAACTGCTGTTGCAGGGTAGCCCTGAACGTTTCTTTCGTAAATTCCGATTAGTGCGTCCATCAATGCAGGATTCTTGCGGATATCCTTGTTTGTTGCAGTTTTGTCTTCTGCTGCAGCACCATCAAGGAAGTCAGCAAATACTTTTGGTCCGAATGCAAGTGAAAGAACTGCTCCGCCAACGCCTGAGCATGAAGAGAAGCGTCCTCCGATATAGTCGTCCATGTAGAATGCCTGCATGTAGTCTGGGTTATGTGCAAGTGGTGAAGTTTCTGAAGTAACTGCAATCATGTGCTTTGAAACATCAAGACCTGCTTTTTTGATGAAGTCTTTTACAAATGATTCGTTTGTAAGTGTTTCAAGTGTTGTTCCTGATTTAGAAACAAGGATGAAGATTGTGTGTGCAAGGTCAAGAGAAGCAACAACTGCTGCACCGTCATCAGGGTCTACGTTAGAGATGAATTTTGCTTCCATCTTGAATGTGTTGTTTGCCTTTGCCCAGTTTTCAAGTGCAAGGTACATTGCGCGTGGACCAAGGTCTGAACCACCGATACCAATCTGGCAAACCTGAGTATATTTTTCGCCTTTTTCGTTTACGATTTTTCCGGAATGAACTGCATCTGCAAAGTCTGCAATTTTTTTCTGTTCATTGATGTAGAATTCGCGTTTGTTTACACCGTCTGCCATAACATCTTTGCCAAGCTGACCGCGTGTAAGCTGGTGAAGAACCATGCGTTTTTCTCCAGTGTTTACAACTTCGCCATTATAAAGAGCTTCGAATTTTTCAAGAAGCTGGGATTCGTCAGAAAGTTCCTGCAAAGTCTTAAGAATCTGTTCATTTACCTGTTTTGCAGCATAATTATAAGTAAGTCCTTCTGCCATTGGAATTGAATATTCCTGAATGCGTTTTACTGCATTTGCAGAAGAAAGTTCGTCTGCAACCTTTACCATGCCTTTTAATGACATCAACTTTTTCCATGAAGAAAGTGTGTCTGCATTTGACCATGTAGCCATTGGAAAGCCCCTTATGATATGTATAAAAAATTTCGCTTGTAGCGACTTGAAGCTGTTTCAGAATTTCTATAAAGTTTCTGAAACAATCACTTATAATATAATGAATTTTCATTTGTTTTACAATTGACCCTATTGCTCTTGTTTTTGGTTTGATATTTAATTGAAGAATGAACTGTTCATTCAGAAGATATATCGGTACAGCCTCTTTTTATCGCCGCGCCCTTTCCATTGCACTTCCGGTTATGGCTCAGCTTTTGATTATGAATCTTGTGTCACTCATTGATAATTTTATGGTTGCCGGACTCGGTGACATAAAGATGAGCGGAGTAAATATTGCTGGACAGATTAATTTTGTCTTTATGATTTTTGTTAATTCAATCTGTATTGCCGGCGGAATTTTTATGAGTCAGTTTAAAGGAGCTCAGGATTCCGAAGGAATGAGACAGACTTTTAAGTTCAAGATTATTTCTACGGGCTTTTTTGGTATTCTGTATGCGCTTTTCTGTTATGCGGCTCCGCGCTTTGTATTTAACCTTATGGTAACTGTAAATGCCGATGCAGGTGCGATTCTTGATCAGGCACAGGATTATTCGCGGGCAGTTGCTCTTTCATGGGTTTTTATGGTTTTTGCCCAGTCAATTGCGTCTTCTTTAAGGGAAATCGAAGATGTTCGGCCTCCGCTTGTTTTTTCTACTGCAGCGGCATTTGTAAACACTTTTTTTAACTGGGTTTTTATATACGGAAATCTTGGTGCACCGCGTCTGGAAGTTGTTGGTGCAGGCATTGCAACCTGCATTGCGCGCGCTGTTGAGCTTCTTCTTTTTGTTATTTATCTTTTTGTAAAGCGTCCACCGTTTGTGTGTTCTGTTGTTTCTGTCTTCAAGGTCAGGTTAAATCTGTTTGCTTCGATTTTCAGGAAGACTCTGGTTATACTTTATTCAGAAGTGTTCTGGGCTTTTTCTGAAACTTTTTCTGTGGCACTTTACAATACGCGCGGCGGTGCAGAAGTTGTTTCCGGAATGGCAGCCGGTTTTGCAATTGCAAACCTGTTTTTTGTCTGCTTCAGCGGAATCATTACAAGTACCGGCGTAATAATAGGGCAGGAACTGGGCGCAAACCGTCTTGAAGAAAGCAGACGTTACAAAAACTGGATAATTACTGGTTCTGTGGTTTTTGGCTTTATGTTTACGCTGCTTGGATTTGCTTCAATTTTGCTGATTCCGTTTGTCTTTAAGAACCTTACGCTTGAAGCGCAGAAAATTGCCTGCTACCTGGTTATAATTGCGGCATGCTATCTTCCTCTGTGGGCTTTAATTAATTCGCAGTACTCTGTTTCAAGAACCGGGGGAGATACAAAGATGGGCGCGGTGTGCGATACAGTAGGAAACCTTCTGTTTGTAGGCGGAATGGTTGTCCTTACTTTCTTTACGTCGCTTACGCCTTATGTTATGTACGCAATTGTAAAGCTTAGTGACATTCCAAAGGCTGCAATTGCGCATTTCTGGCTTAAAAAAGAACGATGGCTTATAAACCTTGCAGACAGAAACAGGCAGTCGAATTAAATAAGCGTAAAATCAAAAAAATAGCGGAAGTTTTTTTCACTCCCGCTATTTTTATAACTTAAGATTCAGGCTTCCTACCAGAGTTCTGTTTTGTTTAAATTAAGTTCTGCGGTGTTCATTGCACTTTCTGCAACAGGAATTTTGTGTCCTTTCTTTATGAAGAAGACGATTTTGTTCAGAGGTACTTCAATAAAATGAACGCCTTTTTTAAGCTTTTTCATTACAGGTTTTCCTGTGTCCAGTCCGGTTCCACTTCCGCATGTTACGCATGTCATTGCTTCAGGAAGATAGACTGTTCGTCCCTGTGCATTCTGAGTGTAGACCGGAGCAATCATTAAATCATCTCCAATTAAAAGCTGGTCTTCTATATTCTGTGCAACAGGATCAGAAGGATATTCAAAAGAAAGTGGCTTGAAGTACATTTTTCCTTCTTCGACGCATTTCTGGTAAAGCGAATAAAGGTAAGGAAGCAGCCTGTATCTGAAACTTACAATTGCGCGGAAATCTTCCGGATTTTCAAATTTGTAGCATTCCTGTTCGCGGGTACCCAAAGCCGAATGATTTCTCATAAGGGGTGTAAAAATGCCGACGCTCAAAAAGCGGAGTAGAAGATCGCGGCTTGTATTGCAGCCGAAGCCGCCTAAATCACAACCGGTATACAGAAATCCGCACATGTTAAGTGATGGAAGCTGTTTTAAGAGCATGAGAATGTGGCTCCACCAAGAAAAGTTATCGCCGGTCCAGATTCCGCTGTAGCGGTGCATACCTATGTAGGAAGCGCGCGAAATCATAAGGATTTTGTCACTGCAGTTTTTTTCAAAGAAATCTGCAGCGGCGCGTGTCATGTTGCAGCCGTAAAGGTTGTGGATTTTGTCGTGGCGGACTAAAACTGTTCCGTCATTTGATTCTGCTTCCTGTTTTTCTGCAAGGGCACCTGCAAATGTGGACGGTACACGGTGATAGAAACTTTTGTAGTCGTCCATGTTGTTCTGTACGCCAAGAATGATGTTCTTTATGTCCCAGGTGTTGTAAACGTCTGGATTTTCGTTTGAAAGCTTTTTCTTTATTTCTGTGTAGGCCTCTTTAAGTCCGTCTTCTGAATAGAAAAGGGCTGGTTCGTTCATGTCGTTCCAGAAGCCGTCAATTCCGTTGTCAACAAGAGCCTTGTATTTTGAACCGAACCATTCGCGGGCTTTTGGATTCAGGAAATCTGTAAAATGAGAAAGTCCGGGCCAGACACCAGCCGCAAAAGGTTTTCCGTCAGCCTTCTTGCAGAAAAAGTCTTTTTCAAGTCCTTCCCTGTCTATGTCAGATTCCGGATCTACTTTAATTCCTGCGTCAATAATCGGAACAATGTGAATGTTCCTGTCTTTCATATTTTTAACTGCTGCTCGGAAATCCTTAAAATTGTTCTTGTTTATTGTAAAGTCACGGAATCCGTCCATGTAGTCAATATCCAGAAAAATTGCGTCCAGCGGAATGCCGTATTTTTTATGGTTTTCGTAAACGTTCTGCAAATCCTGTTCTGTTCCGTAACCCCAGCGGCTCTGCATGTAACCGAATGCCCAGAGCGGAGGAATGTAGCTTTTTCCGATTATGCTGCGGAACTGTTCTACAACAGAAAGAATTTTCTTAGTGCATTTTGCTTTTGGTTCAATTATATATACGTCAAGATGCGGTTCTTCTGCCTTTACTGTAAGCGTGTCAAATTTTGACCAGGCTGCATCAATTACAAGCTTTCCTGGATAGTCAAAATACAGCCCGAAAGTTTTATCATCCTCTTTTGAATTAATTACTATGAAGTTGTGTGCACCGTAAAGGGATTCTTTTTCTTCAGTGTGATAGGGATCGTCTGAACACCAGCTTTCGTACACTTTGCCACGCTTGTTGATTCCTGCAACGGTCTGACCCAGTCCAAAAATCTGGTCGCTTTCCTTTAAAACGTAAGAAAAATTATAGCCGTCAGAAAGATCTGTCTTTCCGTAAGGGAAAAGTTCTGCTTTGTCTGTAAAAGTTTTTGCATCAGATGGGAAATTTACAACTGATTCTGTGTTGAACGGTTTACCGAAAGTGTATCTGTAAATCATAAGACTCCTGCTGTTTTGCTTGTCCTTAAAAATATTAATTTGAGGGGGTAAGAGTTTTTTCAAAATCTGTTTGTTTTTTGAAAAAGCCCGTGTAAATATTGTAGTGCTACCTTAAAAAAAATCAAGAATCATTCTGTGCCCTGTTATATAAAAAATATGGGTTCCGTGCATGTAATTTTATGCAAGGAACCCAGTCTGCCCGTTCGGTTTTAGTTTGAACCGTCAGAGAATACTGATTCGTCTGAAATTACTTCTATTGTTTGGGCGCCGGCGTAGTATAGTCCGTGGTTTACATAACCGCCTTCATAGACTTTGCTGTCTCCGCCGATTATGAGGTTTGTAGGCATAAGGTTTGTTTCCGTTACAAAATATTTGTAGATGTAGTCGCCCTGAGCCGTCCTGCAAAGGAATGTCATATTATCGCCAGGCCAGCTTTTTGCCTTTGTATATACTTCTCCGCCGTTACCGTCATTGTCCCAGAGCCATACCGGATAAGTTCCTTCTGCGGCCTTAAAGTAAAAATAGATTTCAGAAAGCTGTTCAGATTCAGAGCCGGAATTTGAACCGGAACTGTTTCCTGATTCTGTTCCTTCTGAAGGAGTTGCTGAACTGCTTCCGCCGGAATCAGACGTTCCGCCGGCAATAAGTTCTTCAAGCGGTTCATGCAGATTACCTGAGCAGGCAGAAAATAAAAGTGCAAAAATTAAAATGATAGAAATAAGCAGATTTTTTTTCATGGTCATCCTCCTGATTATATATCCCATCTGATTCCGGCTCTTACGGCAGCTTTTCCGTCGTAGTAATCAACTGCGTCTACAGTACCTGCAGCTGAACCTTTGTCCCAGCGTTCGCTTACGTTTGAGCGCTCAAGTGCAAGATTATCCTGTCCTTCGCCGAATTTTTTGAATAAATCCATATTGTAGACAAACTGTGCGTACACAGTAGGCGCATTTGCAATCCTGAGCTTCTTTGCAACTCCTACAGAGAATGCAAGCGGATTGTTGTAGTCGCTGTCATAGCTGTCTGCTGCATCCGTTGATTTAATTGTTTTTAAGCCGACTCCTGCTGCAACCTTTATGTTGCCTGCCAGTTCAACCTGAGAAACAAGCGTATTAAACAGCCTTACGCTGTTTGCATTATCAAGTCCGTAGAAGAATTCAAGTTTCTGAACTATAGAGTTTATATCCTTTATAGAAAGATTTGCGCCTGCCTTATTAAGCCGGAAAACTGAGTCTGAACTTGCGTACTTGTTTTCCTGATAAGAGTCGATTTCTTCTCCATTTTCATCTTTATCATACCGGTATGCGCGCAGGTTCATGATTCCGTAAGCTCCAACTGTGATTTTTGTATTTGGAATTTCATATTTTGCTTCCGGAATGAATTTGAATTCTGCTCCGCCTGTCTGTGTATAAAGCGGTTCCATTTTTGAAGCACAGCGTCCAGGGTACCAGCCGGCGACTCCAGAAGCAGCCCAGTAATTTGTCTTGTTGAATTCAGAATCTGAACTGAGGTCTTCCAAAGGTATTTTTGCTCCGGCAGCAAGGCTTAAATTCAATCTTCTGTTCATAAGGTAAACTCTTCCGTAAAAATCGATGTTCTGGCTGTTAAGAACACCAAGCTGTTCAGAAAGATCAAAAGTTCCGTCGTCTGTGTTTTCTCTTACGTATAGCATGGAAGCCTGCATTCCTCGGAGTCTGTAACTTGCATTTACAAGGAATGAAGCTGTGCTGTATTCTGCTCGTACTTGACCAGCAAGATTTTTAATTCCTTCAAAAGATTTTGTCCTATAAAATACGTCTGTTGAATAGCCGAAATAGTCTGCTGTCTGTGTTAAATCTGAATTTTCTGAGTTATCTGCGTATTTTTGATGAAGTGACAGAAGTCCCTGACCTGCAATGGAAAGTTTTCCGCGTCCTATGTAAAAGCTGTCTTTTGCTCCAAGAACAAGATCCTGTTCAACTGAATCATAAAAGAGGTGACCGTTATCATACATACCGTTCGACTGAAAATCAATTACAAATTCATCTTTTTTCATGCCGAGCCAGCCGTAATGACCGTACAGAGAACCCTTTCTGTCTGCTGATTTGTTTGGAGAAAATCCTGCTGAAAATTCAAATCCAGTTTTTTCCTTGAGAAGCGAAATTATGCCGTTTCCCAAAGAGAACTGGTTGAATCCACCTGTATGCTGATAGCCTGCGTCCCATGAATTATCAACTGTTTTCCAAAGGACTGGCTGTCGTAAATCCGGTTTGGCATAATTAAATCCACTTACAAAATTTATGAACGGTGTGTTGATTCCGAATTTAAGGTGACCAAGATACGGTGCTGTTCCCGGTCCTTTTTTGTCGCTTTGACTGTTGTCTGTTGACTGCGCAGAGTAAGAAACTGTGTTACTGAAAATGTTTTTTGCAAAATCTTTAAGGCCGTCTTCTATTTCAACTGAATAGTTTCCATCCTTGTCTCTCTGCATAAGGTAAATTGGCTGAACGTCTGGCGAAAGCGTGTCGTCAAGCTGTGTTTCTGCAAGGCAGAGTTCTATGAATACTGGGCATTCCGGAAGAAAGCGGCCTTCAAATTTATTGTAGGAAACCGCTCCAAAAGAAACGCTGTCAATGTCCAGGCCTTTTTTAGACGGATCATTTTCACTCTGTGTAGAAAATTTAGACTGAAGGCCTATCATTGTCCATGTTTTGTATGAAATTTTACTCTTTCCGTCTGAATCTTGTGCAAAAGCCAATGATGATAAAATTAAAAAAATAAAACTGAGTGCGCTTAATTTTTTCATGTTTTCTCCTGTAAAAATTTCGTTTTCACTTAATGCCGGAGTATTCGCGTCTCCGGCATTTAAGCAGGGTGGATCTGTTTACAGAATACCCTCTCGAACTTTTTTAAATCAAAATTTGGAGGCAGGGTTATAGTGCAGCCTTATGCATTATTTGCTGGCTTCCATTGCGGCTGCGGCTGCATTCAGGTCTGTGCGGACATTTTCGCCGTCCCAGATTCCTGCATATACAGCATTCATTGCTGACCAGTAGGTTCCAAGCTGCGGAATTGAAGGCATTGCCCGAGCATAGGCCAACTGTTCCTTAAATCCGTTTACAACAGGATTTTTTATGTCAATGTCATTGCGCGGCGGAATCTGGTCTGTCATTTCGTAGCGCTTTTCAAGCATTTCTTTTGATGTAATGAAGCGGGCAAATTCTTTAGCTTCTTCCGGATGTTCAGAGTATGCACTTACAAAAGCAAGCCTTACACCGGAAAAAGAAGTTGAGTGATCTGTTTCTGGAAAAGCCGGCAGCCTTGAAACTCCAAAATCGATTCCAGCGTTCTTGAATGTAGGAATTGACCAGGAACCTGTAATTATCATTGCGGCTTTTCCTTCAGAAAATGCAGCATTACAGAAATCTGTATTTGCATCTGCAGCAGGAATATCCAGTACAGTTTTTCTAAGATTTTGAAAGTAATTTAATCCCTTTATAGCTTCGGGACTGTTCAGGTTGTGCTGTTTTCTGTCTGAACCGTCTTTGCCGAAAAGTGGTGCGCCAAAACTTTCCATGAACATGTAGTCGTAGTAGCCGTCACCAACAGCCCAAACAATGGCATATTTTCCTTCTGCCTTGTTATTGAATTTTGCGGCAAATTTCTTTATTTCTTCCCAGGTTTCTGGCGCTTTTTTTATAAGTGCCTTGTTGTAGAATAGTGCATATGTTTCTGCAGCAAGAGGGTAACCATAGTAAGTACCTTCATATTTTGAACCGGTTTTTGCCATGTCGTAAAAATCTGCCATGTAGCGTTCTGCGTCATCAAGCGGAAGTACATTACCGCCTGCAACAAGAGCTCCTATGTGGTCATGAGGTGAAACAAAAATGTCTGCGCCAACTCCAGCAGGTCCGTCCAGTTCAATTTTTGCCCTGGAGTCTGTGTGTCCTACAGCTTCATAAGTAATTTTTACTTTTGGATTAATCTTGCGGTATTCCCGGATGGCCATCTGAATGAAGGCGCTTTCAGGACCAGAAGATTCCCATACCTTAAGTTCTGTTCTTCCGTTTTTTTGAGCGGCAGATAAAGAAAGTGCAAGACTTCCGGCAAGAATGAACGAAAAAAACTTTTTCATAGAAAACTCCATTAAAATGCCACATAAGTGTGACTATGCAGGAAGCTTTAAGACTTCCCGAAAAAATAAAACCTAAAGAAAAAGGTTATTTAAAGGTTTAGCGCTAAACTAAAATAAATCTTACACACCTTTTTGAATAAATCAAGCAAAAAATTTAAAAATTTAAAGAATTTTTACAGAATCACGTATTTCCAGCCTGGTTGAAGTGTTGCATACAGTATTTTCTGTATTTCCTGCAAGCTTTTTAAGCAGCATGTGAACTGCGTTAGTACCTTTTTCGGCTGTCTGCTGGTCTACACTGGTAAGGCGCGGATTGGAAAAATTCCCTACAGAAAGGTTATCGTAACCTATTATTGAAAAATCTTCAGGTATAGAAAGGCCTTTTTCTTTTGCTCCCTGAATGATTCCAATGGCGCACATGTCGCTTGTCGTTACAATCCCTGTAAAATCAAGGCTGTCTTTTGAAAGAGATCTGCCGAATTCAAGTCCCCCTTCAAAATTAGGAACAATAGGGCGGGTATTTTTCTGATCAAATTCAATTCCATATTTTTCTAGTGCCTTTTTATAGCCGGAAAAACGCTGTTCAAGGAGAAGGTTTCCTGCATGTTCTGCTGCAAAAATTATTTTCCTATGACCGCATTTAATCAGGTATTCTGTAGAAATAAAGCATCCGTGCTCGTCATCACATCTGGAGTAGAGTACGTCGGGTATGGAGGCATAGCTATCTATAAGTACGAAATTCTTTTTCTGGTAGTCGGAAACCATTGGAATCGTTTCATTAAAAAACGGCAGAAGAAAAATTGCACCGTCAATATTCCAGGTTCTGTACATGGTTTCTATATCTTTCGGCTCAAAAACTGAACGGAGAAGGACGTAATAGCCTTTTTCCATAAGTTCGCGCTCTATACTTGCAGTCAGTTCTGTAAGGTACTGGTTATATATTGACGAAAGTTCTTCAGTCTTAATGTACGGCAGAACAAGAAGTATTAAATGAGAAGATTTGGAAGAAAGAGTTCTGGCCATAAGGTTCGGAACATAATCATACTTTTTTATGACGGCATTTACTTTCTCTATTGTTGCAGCAGAAACTTTTTTATGATTTCCGCTTATTACGTTAGAAACAGTCATCATGCTTACGCCGCATTCGTTTGCAATATCCTTTAAAGTCATAAATCCTCTTAAAAATACTGTAGCACAAAAAAAAAATGTTGACAAACTTTAAAAGAGAACATATTCTGAATAAGGTTTACCGCTAAACTAATAAAAATCTGAAATCTTTTTCGGAGGTTACAATGAAAAAACTAAAAACATTAAAGGGGATTCTTGCTTTTTCTATTATGCTTTTTACTTTCATGAATGCTGCGGCACAACCTGCCATTACGGAAACGGGACTTTCACAGACAGTTGAAAATGGAGCAATTTTTCATGCCTGGTGCTGGTCGTTTAATACAATCAAGGCTAATTTGAGTGAAATTGCTGCGGCTGGATTTTCTGCCGTTCAGACTTCACCTGTAAGTCAGTGTCTTGTAGGAGAAGACGGAGGTCTTGAAATTTTTGGAAACGGCAAATGGTACTATCATTATCAGCCGGTAAAGTATGTTGTTGGCAACTATCAGCTTGGAACAGAAAAAGAATTTATTTCAATGTGTTCGGAAGCTCACCGCTATGGAATAAAGATTATTGTTGATACAGTTATAAATCACTGTACGGCAACATATTCTGCAATTGATCCCGCTCTCCGCAATATGGAAGGCGGCGGTTTTCATCCTCAGAACGGAAACTGGTCAGAAACAGACCGTTACGAAGAAACTCAGTTTTCTTTGTCCGGCTTATGGGATTTAAATACTCAGAATCCGAATGTTCAGAATCATATTCTGGCGTTCTTAAAGCGCTGTGTTGCAGACGGAGCCGACGGTTTCCGCTATGATGCTGCAAAACTTATTGAACTGCCGGACGATGTTTCTGCAGGTTATACAAGGGAATTTTCAAGCAGGTTCTGGCCTGTAGTTCTTTCTAACGGAGCAGCTTTCCAGTATGGAGAAGTTCTTCAGGAAGGCGGAAACATTTCCTATTCAAAGGACATTAAGACCGGTTATGATGATTCAATTTCTTCCCGCTTGAGTGCATATCAGAAATATATGAAGACTACAAATTCCCTTTACGGTTTTAGGTTAAGGGATGCGGCTGGGAAACGTGATTTTTCTGTGGATTTTGTAGGCGATAATCTTCTTCCAAAGGGAGCACACGCAGAAAAAGTTGTTACTTGGGTAGAAAGCCATGACAATTACTGTAATGATGCTTCGTACAAGGAAATTGGGGACAATGAAATAATTCTTGCATGGGCGGTAATTGCTGCGCGCAAAAACGGTACTCCGCTTTTCTTTAATCGTCCTATGGGAAGTACAAAGAATTCTCCGTGGGGCAAAAACCGTATTGGAGATGCAGGAAGCAATCTTTATAAGGATCCTCAGGTTTCGGAAGTTAATTTTTTCAGGAATGTAATGCAGGGTAAGGCAGAGGAACTTTCCAATCCTACAGGAGAAAAGGAAGTTCTCTTTATTGAGCGCGGATCTTCCGGTCTTGTCATAATCAATGCAGGTTATGCAGAAAAGAAGTTTGATGGTGTTCCTGTTAAAAAGATTTCTGATGGTGAATATACAGAACAGGTCAGGGGAGGAACTGTTAAAGTTGAAAAGGGAAAACTTTACGGAACTGTACCGGCTTCATCGGTTTCTGTTGTTTACAACAAGGAAATTAAGCAGGTTCCGTTTAAGAGCGAAATTGAATGTTCCGTTCCAAGCGGATACTTCCTTGATGACAGCCTTAAATTGCGCATTTCTGTAAGAAACTGTAGGAATGCTTCTGTAATTGTCGGAAAATCAGCTCCTGTACCTGTTAAGGACGGCGATGTAATTGAAATTGGAAAGGACATTGCATTCGGAAAAAGCGTTCAAGTTGTTCTTTCTGCGGTTTCTTCAGAGGGCAAAAAGGTTTCTGCAAAATATGCTTATCAGAAAGCCCTCTATAAAAAAGATACAGCAGTTTATCTTGATTCAAAGGCCATGGGGCCGGCCTGGGCTGCAGATAAGGTTTATGCCTACATCTATAATGAAGGCGGTTCTAAATCAAATGCTTCCTGGCCAGGAGTTCAAATGGAAGATATAGGGGACGGAATATACCGCTATGTTCTTCCGTACGAACTGGAATCGCAGAAAACATATGTTATTTTCAATAATGGAAATGGCGGCGGAAACAATCAGTATCCTAATGGAGCCGGTCTTGATATGTTCAAGGGAGCCAAAATGATTCTGGACGCTTCCAGAGCATGGAAAGCATATAAAGACTGATAGATAAATGAGGGGCAGACATATGTCTGCCCTAATTTTTTTTTTGAGCACATTTTGCGAAGCAAAAATGCGGTAACGAAAGATGACGTTTATGACGTCTTTTCGTTTAGAATACAGAATGATTAACAGCCTTGAACTGATTTTCTCTGGTGGGTCAAAAGATAGAAGACCGGCGTATCAAGGACTGCAAGAATGAACTTGAACACATACTGCCCGATCATCATGGAAAGAAGGGTAAGTTGCATTTCGCTCTTAAAGAACCAGCCAAATCCAAGCCCGAATGCAATTGCAATGAATACAATCGTGTCGATAATCTGACTTGTCATGGTTGAAGCATTGTTCCACAGCCAGCGTGAATGAGAGTTTCCTGTTTTTGCAACAACCCTTTCGCGGATTTTATGGAATACCCATACATCCCAGAGCTGCGAACAGATGTAGGCCGCAAGGCTTGCAAGTACAAAAATCCAGTTCTGTCCCAAAAGCATGCTGTAAGCCTTCTGCATGTCTGCGTCGGCGGCCGGAAGGTACTGAGTCATAATTATCAGCAGTGTCGCAAAAATCTGTCCGATAAGTCCGAACAGAACAGTTTTATCTGCCTGTTTTTTTCCCCAGATTTCGCCGATTACATCTGTAAACAGAAATGTGAATGCGTAGCAGATGCCGGCGCCCGGAAGAGATATAACTGAACCTTCAAAAATGCTGATTCCTGTGTAGATAAGTTTCCCTGTAACCACGTTTGAAATTACAAGGGAAACTGCAAACAATGTGTTTAATATAGAAAGATTTGTATCGTTTTTTTTCATAAAAGATTCCTTTTTTGGTGTTAATGGCTTTTTCCGCTGATTATAGGGTCTTCAGCGCCGTTTGCGGCAAAAGCAGCAGCGCGGTCACGACAGGTTCCGCATTCTCCGCACGGCCGGTCGCCGCCTTCGTAGCAGCTCCAGGTAAGGTTGTACGGAGCGCCAAGTTCAAGACCTTTTTTTACAATGCCGGCTTTGTTATTTTTATAGAACGGAGCCAGAACCTTAACTTTTCCGTAAGTTCCTATGGAAATGCCCCTGCTCATTGTGTCTACAAATTCAACGGAACAATCAGCATAGGCATTCCCAGCTGCGTCGTCGGAATGAACACCGATTATAATGTCGCATTCTTCATCTTCAAAAAGTCCCTGGGCAAGACTTGCACATACGCTCAGCATAAGGCCGTTGCGGAACGGAACATAGGTATTTACCCTGCCGTCTGCATTTTTTTCAACCTGCTCGCTGTAGCTTTTATGCTCAATTTGCTGAGTAGAACCTTCCAGAAGCGAACAGTTTGAGTACGCCATTATTGAAGAAAGATCAAATTCGTAGTGAGGAATGTCGTAGTACCTGCTGACCGCACGTGCACATTCAAGTTCCTTTTTGTGTTTCTGTCCGTAAAAAATAGAAACAGAAACAACATTTTTCTTACCGTAATCACGTACAGCCAGAGCCATGCATGTAGTGGAGTCAAGTCCACCGGAAGAGAGTACAACTGCTTTTTTCATGAATAATTCCGCCTTATTTCCAGCTGTTTCGTCTGTCTACGCTTGCAAATAGACGATCGCGGGCAACCTGTTCGTAATAAGAACCCGGTTTTCCGTAATTTGCAAAAGGATAAATCGAAATGCCGCCGCGCGGAGTAAAAATACCTTCTACTTCGATATATTTAGGATCCAGAAGCTTAATCAAATCTTTCATGATTATGTTAGCACAGTCTTCATGAAAATCTCCGTGATTCCTGAAGCTGAAAAGATAAAGCTTAAGTGACTTTGATTCTACAATGAACTGATCCGGAATGTAGTTAATGCGGATTTCTGCAAAATCAGGCTGTCCTGTTTTAGGACACAAAGAAGTGAATTCCGGGCAATTCAGCATTACCATATAATCGTTGTCCGGATGTTTGTTTGGAAATTTTTCCAAAAGACTGGGATTGTAGTCGTAAGTGTACCTGGTATTCTGGTTACCAAGCAGAGTTACGCCTTCAAGTTCAGATTCTGAACGACTCATAAAAATACTCCGTAGTTTTGATAAAGCGGGATGGTCACGAACCGCTAAAAGCCATACGGCTTATGCCTGGTAGAATATACAAAAAACACGGAAAAAACAAGAGAAGGAGAGAACTAATATTTTCCTTTCCATGTAAAAAAAGGCTGCCGTTAGAAGTTTACTTCAGACAGCAGCCTTTTATACACCGGAAATCCTAGTTCGTTTATTTTACGAATGCTTTTTTAAGGAAGTCAAGGTCAAGTTCCGGATAAAGAACGTGAGCGTGGAGCAAAGCGTTTACGCGCTTTTTAGCTTCTTCCTGAACTTTTGGATCGAGGTCGATCTTACCCTTTGCAGGTTTTCCTTCTTTTGTAAGTCCTGGTTTTGTTCCTTTAAGTACAAAGTCGATGATATCTGCAACTTCTTTCATGTCGTTTTCGTTCATGCCGAGAGTTGTAAGACCTGGAGTACCGATACGGATACCAGATGTCCACCATGCACCGTTCTTGTCATAAGGAAGGGCGTTAGCGTTAGCAGTTACACCACAAGCGAACAATGCAGCTTCTGCCTGTTTACCTGTAAGACCGTAGCCTGTTACGTCTACGAGCATAAGGTGGTTGTCTGTACCGCCAGTCTGGAGTGGCATTCCGTGTGACTTACATCCTTCTGCAAGAGCTGCAGCGTTCTTTACAACCTGCTGAGCCCATGCCTGGTAAGCTGGAGTGCGTGCTTCCTTGAAAGCGATTGCCTTTGCAGCCATTACGTGACCAAGAGGACCACCCAATACCATAGGGCAACCCTTGTTTACGTAGTCTGCGAATTCTTTCTTACAGAGGATCATGGCACCGCGTGGACCGCGCAAAGTTTTATGTGTTGTAGTTGTTACGATGTCTGCCCATTTTACCGGATCAAAGTCACCGGTGAATACTTTACCTGCAACAAGACCTGCAAAGTGTGCCATATCTACCATCAATACTGCTCCGCACTTGTCTGCAATTTCGCGGAAGCGCTTGAAGTTGATTTTGCGTGGATAAGCAGAAAAACCTGTCAAAAGAATCAAAGGTTTTACTTCCATTGCCTGCTTTTCGATAGCGTCGTAGTCCAAAAGACCAGTTTCGCGGTCTACACCATATGGATGGCTTTCAAACATACGTGCAGATACGTTCATTTTGTATCCGTGTGTAAGGTGTCCGCCGCAAGAGTAGTCAAGACCCATAAGGCGCTGGTTTCCGAACTTCTTGCGGAGTGCGTCAAACTGTTCGTCTGTAAGGTCATTCAAAGATTTTACACCAAGTTCTTCAAGAGTTGGAGTTTCTACCTTTGCAGAAAGAATTGCCCAGTAAGCAACAAGATTTGTGTCAGCACCAGAGTGTGGCTGAACATAAGCGTAATCTGCTCCAAAAAGAGCTTCTGCTTCGCGTGCAGCAGTGTTTTCTACAGCGTCGATATTTACACATCCTCCGTAGTAGCGGTGTTCAGGATATCCTTCTGCGTATTTGTCTGTAAGAAGGTTTCCCATGGCAGCCTGTACGTTCAAAGAACAGTAGTTTTCTGAAGCAACAAGTTTAAGGTGGCTGCGCTGATTTTCAATTTCGTTTACGATGCTGGCTGCAATATCCGGACCAACAGCAGCTACCTGCTGAAGATTTGCAACATAGGCACACATTGCAGCAGTTGGTTTTCCGCCGCAAGATGCAAGGTATTCTTCCAATGGTGTTGACATTTATGTCTCCTTAGAATTTTTGTGGTAAAAATTTCTTTATTCTACTTTTTTATGCGTTTTTTTTCAATACGACAGATTTTTAATTTTTGTCAAAACGTCTTTTTCTGTCTGTCTGTACGGGCCGGTTTATCTTCTGCAATGCTGACTCGCACTTTTCTTCCTGCAAGATCTTTTCCGTTAAGCCCGCGGATTGCATTAAAGGCAGCGTCGTCATCCGGCATCTGAACAAATCCAAATCCTTTAGAGGCCGAAGTAAATTTATCTTTGATGATTTCTGCAGAAATTACTTCTCCGTATTCTCCAAAAGCTTTGGAAAGGTCGTCTTCTGTTGTGGAAAAACTTAAGTTTCCTATATAAATTCTTTTCATGCGCTTATTATATAGAAAAGAACAAATGAATTTCAATTAATCATCTGTAAGTTTAAGGTTCAAATATCAAATGAAAAGAAGAATTTTTGTATCATTTAAAAACTGTGTTATAATATAGCCATGAATCCAGACTGGAAATCTTTTGAACAGTTCATATCTTCCTCATGCAATCGTCGCGATTTTATCGTTGAATATTTGGCGGCCCGCGGAGTAAAGGCTGTTGTTCTTCCGATAGACGGTCACGAGCATATTTACGTTAAATTTTTTAAAGACGCATATAATCCGGCTTTTAAGATTAAAACCGTAATTGCTCATTATGACCGGTTTGAAGGAAGCCCGGGTGCAAACGACAACAGTTCGTCTGTATTTGCGCTTATGGACTGGGCTGTAAGGCTTTCTGCTCTGGGAACGGTTCATAACGTAAGGCTTATTTTTACAGACGGAGAAGAAATTTCCGGCGGGCGTAACGGCGGCGGTTCTGTTTCTGATCAGGGCGCATTCGGACTTGCATCTGTTTTTAAGCGCCTTGGAATTACAGATGATGATGTATTTGTCTTTGACTGCGTAGGACGCGGAACAGTTCCTGTAATAAGCCGGACTGTCTTTCCTAAAAAAGTAAACGCTGATTTCAGGCGCCGCTTTATGGATTTGAAGGACAGAACGGAAAATCTTTTGCGGACTGCAAGCGGCGGTAATTTTGTAACGCTTCCGGTATCTTACAGTGATAATGCCGGATTCATTGCCTGCGGAATTCCGGCTGTTGCAATCACTTTTTTACCGGCAGATGAAGCCAGTCGCTATATGTTTGATCTTGTCCGCGTACCGGTTCTGGAAAATTATGTTACAAACCAGAAGATTCCTGAATATTTTGACCGCCGTCAGCTGGACGGCATGATTCCTAAAACATGGAAACTGTTTCATACAAAAGGGGATAACATTGAATCTCTTACTTCAGAAAGTTTTGTAATTATGGAGCGCATTCTGAATGCCCTTAGTATGATGAAAACCTATGTAGGTATATAGAGGAGAGATCTATTTGAAAAAGGTTAGCCGAGAATCCACCTTCTTTGCTGTAATTTTTAGTTGTTTTTTGCTGTCCGCCTGCGGCAATTAAATTCCTGAAATAAAAAAACATGCGCTTTCCTGCGATTCCTGTGAATACAGGAACATTCAGACATCCTATGAGTACTGCGGCTGGCCGGAATCTGTAACTTACGGTCAGGTTCAAAAAGATCTTGATGAACTTTGCTATATCCTGAAAAACTGTTATGCAGGGTATGATGAGGCAGTTTTGCGCGGATTAAATTTGGATGAGTTTAAGAAAAACGTCTGTCACCGCATTTTTGCACAGGATCCGCATATTTTTTATCAGAATGAACTGATTACTGCAAAAAACAAAGATTTTCTGTGCGCAATAAAGGATGAACTTAAAGATAAAATAAATGACTCTCATTTTATGCTCTGGCTTGGAGACTATGATTTCTGGTGGAAAATGTGTGAAAAGTCTTTTGTTTTTTATTCTGATCTCTTTGTAGAAAAAAAACGGCTCATATTATCTTGTAGAAAAAGAGTTGCCGGATTCAAATTCCCTTGGCTTTTACGGATTAAAGGAAGGTCAGAAATATTTCGGAAAAGAGGAAAACCTGTTTTATTATCCGTCAAAGGGAGAAAATGTATACAGAATTGGAATTTTTACTCCGTGGGCAGAAAATCTGTCCGTTCAGATTGACGGAAACTCTGTTCTGGTTCCGGTTTCCAGCGAAGTTGCTATCTGGGTGCGTCAAAGCCTGAGGTACGGTGAAAAATTTACAGATAAAAGCGCTTATATTTCCATAAGCAGGCTTTTGTCGCCGGATGAAAGTTCCAGGCATAGGAAAGGCGCGGAAAAAAATCTCAAGAGGTTCTGCGCTGCTGGGAAAGACTGTCAGGATAAGGAAAATGTAATTCTTGATCTTCGCAGTAACGGTGGCGGGAACGACACTTATGTCCTGTATTTCCTTACGGGTCTTTATGTTCAGAAAGAGAAAATAGCCAGGGAAAAAGTATTTGACGATTATATAAATGCGGTTGCAGCAATCATTTCTGAAAAACAGGATCAGAATAAAAATGTATGCGTCCTTTCTCCGTGCGTGCTTCAGGGAGAATTAGAGTATATAAAGAAGTTCTGCCCTGATGTTCAGTATTTTCCGGTTTTTAAAAAGCTTTTGAAATATTTTAAGAAAAACTGTTTCAGGATTACTGTGGAAGCAAAAGAAATATTTAAAAGTGGTGTAGATGTAAATAAAATAGCAAAAATAAAGGAATCAATCTCGGAACCGTATTTTAAAGGCAAACTGTATATTCTTATTGACCGTAATACCGGTTCGTCTGCAGAAGAAACCGTGATTTTTGCAAAGCATCTTTTTGGAGACAATGTGATTCTTGTCGGTGAAAATTCCAGCGGATGCATGGCGTACGGAAATATTGTATATTACCGACTGAACGAATCTAAGATTGCAATTCAGGCTTCGTATTCAGATTTTACAGGCTGCATGAACGGCCTTGATAGCTGGCACGGAGAAGGGCAGGGCTTTTTTCCGGATGTATGGACGGAGCGCCCGAACCTTCTTGATACTCTGCGCATAATAATAGATGACCCCGCTCTCCCCGAAAAAATCCAGTACCTCGACTCCGCTCTGCAATAGAAAAACTCGTAATGAAAAAATGACAGGGATGTCCACAGCGAAATCCCCGGCAAATGTCACAAGGCGCCATGGACGGCGCCTTTTTAATATTGCAAAACAATCAGAGTTTTGCGAATGCAAAACTCGTAATGAAAAAATGACAGGGATGTCATTTTTTCATCATTCCCAACCAAACGTTGCCGGCGGTTTGTTTGTTGCGTCAAAATAAACGGCATCAACAAATTCAAGGGCAGCAATCTGCCTGAGAATGGAATTCATTACTTCAGAATCAATCCATGCAAAACGCGCCGTCATAACATCTTCCGAGCAAACAGGACGCAGTACAAAACTTGCATGATTTTTACAGCTTGCATACGGCAGATCAATTGTTAGGTGCTGGAAAATTTTATTGTACCAGCCGGTTTTATGTAGTTCGGTAAGAACAATGTTATCAACTTCTCGCAGCTGGTCAAGGCGCTGTCTGTCACAGTAGCCTTCCTGAAGTTTTAAATCAGCATCTTTTATTCCAGGTTTCTGATAGAGCTTAATCAATGTGCGGTTCAAGTATTTTGCGCTGTTTGTAATTGCACTTGAAGCTGCTTCTACTTTTTCACGTTTTCCAGGAACATGGAAGAATCCGTCGCTGTCAGAAGTTTCTTCTTTAAAGGAAAGTACTGCCGGGAATCTGTATGTTCTGAAGTCTCCCTGAACACCTACAGAACGAACAGGAAGAACGCTTCTTTCCATGGATTTTGTGCATTTTTCGCAGAACTGATCAATTTTTACTTCATCAAGTTCTTTTTTTGCAGCTTTAAATTCATCTTCATCCTTGTTTGTCCAGCTTTTTCCGTCGTTACAGAGCACATTGATTGAAAGTCCCGGTCCCGGGAAAGGATGTCGCATTACAAGCTCATCGCTTAAGCCCAATTTTTTACCGATTGCGCGTACTTCATCCTTGTAAAGGTCGCGGATTGGTTCAATAATAAGTCCCTTTGCAATAAGTTCCTGAATTCCCTGTACACGGTTATGGTGCGTTTTAATTGTATTTGAATTTTTTGTTCCACCAGATTCAATAATATCTGGATAAAGTGTTCCCTGAGCAAGAAGCCACTGACTTTCATCAAGATGCTGCTTTGCAACAACTTCATTTCTTACCGTTATAAAGTTTTCTCCAACAGCCATTCGTTTTTTTTGAGGATCTGTAAGTCCGCTGATTGCTTTAAGAAATGATTCGGAAGCATCTTCAACAATAAAATTGTTAAAACCGAATTTTCTGTATGCTTCTGCAACATTTGAACTTTCGTTTTTGCGCATAAATCCGTTATCAATATGGAGACCCAAAACCCGGTCCTGACCAAGAGCCTTGTTTAAAAGCGCAAATGTAATTGTAGAGTCTACGCCACCACTAAGGAAAAGAAGAACGTTTCGTCCGGCGGCATCTTTTTTTATTCCTTCAAGTATTACGTTGAGAACCGTGTCCTGATCCCAGTTTTTTTCCATGCCGCAGAAATTTGCAAAATTTTCAAAAATCTGGTTTCCGCAAGGAGTATCCTTTACTTCACAGTGGCACTGAAGTGAAAAGCGTTTTTTTGCAAGATTCTGCGTTGCCGCAAAAGGACAGTCTTTTGTGCTTCCTACAACTTCGAAGCCCTCTCCAAGAGCAAGAACTCCGTCCTGATGGCTCATCCATACCTGCTGTTTTGGTTCAATTCCTTCAAAAAGGGGACATTTTACGTCCGGATTCAGGTTTAATTCTGCAAATCCAAATTCGCCTGTTTCTGCCTTGCCGACTTTTCCGTTATATCCAAGCTGAACAATGTAATGTCCATAGCACAGGCCAAGAATCGGAATGTCAAGGTTCAGAATTTCTGAATTGAATTCAGGAACTTTTTCGTCATAAACGGAACTTGGTCCACCAGAAAAAACAATTCCGCGGCAGTTTTCAAAAACTGAAAGGTCTGTAGATGGAAGGGCAATTTCTGAATAGTAACCAAGCATACGGAATCTTTTTGCAATAAGATGAGCATATTGGCTCCCGAAATCCAAAACAACAATTTTTGAGCGTGACATATAAAATCCTGCGCCGTGTTGCGGCTGTCAAAAAATATTTGTAGAACTTGCAGCATTAAGCTGATTATTCCTTGATTGTATCAGATTCAAAGGTTTGTGTGAATTAATTAAGCTGTCTCAAATATGTTTTTATGAGTGGAATTTATCCTTTACTTCTGACCAGATTGAGCAGCTTCCTTTCTGATAATTCTTTGAGTAGTAAAGAGCCTTATCAGCGTTTTCCAGAACCTTATCTAGCTTGTAAATTTCTTCGATATCCTGGTTTGTGCTTATACCCATACTGAATCCCAAAAGTCTTTTTGTTGGAATTTCCAGTGTGTTCACTCCGAGTTTTTCCTTTATTGCAGGAATAAAGTAGTCTTCATTTTTAAGTCCTTCTACAAGGCGGTTAAAGACATTCAGGGCTTCGGTTGTTTCTGTATCGTTCATTACGACTACAAATTCATCGCCGCCAAAGCGGGCAATAAAGTCTGACTGGCGGCAGATTTTTGAAAGAAGCTTTGCAAAAGACATGATCAATATGTCGCCAACATTATGACCGAAGGTATCGTTGTAATATTTAAAGTTGTCCAAGTCAATGAAAGCAATTGAAACCTGAAGCTTTGTCTTCTTTCGTATTTCAAAGCGCCTTATACGGTCGCCTTCAATTGTAATGTGCTGCTGCAGGGCATGCCTGTTGTTCAAAAGAGAAAGCGTATCTGTTGTAGAAAGGAACAGCAGGTTTTCATCCTGTTTGTAAATTACGGCCTGCGCCTGAATTGATGCAAGCGCAATGTTCAATGTAGAAACATCTTCTATAGTAAGTGGATTCTGCGGCGATGAAATAATGATTATAGCAATATTCATTCCCGACTGAGAAATGTTTCCAAAGTATAGGGCCAGATTCGGCTTATATATAAACTGTGCGTTTTCCCTGCTTAAAGAAGATTTGAACAGTGATTTCCATACTTTTTCAGAAATTTCCCTTATTTCTGCCCTGTGGTGTTCATACAGCACGCTTATAGTATCATCCTTAAGTTCACCGATTAAAACTGAGTCGGCAAATGTGTATTCGTAAATCTGCTGCATTGAATTTTCCATGTACTGCTGGAAAGGCACAGATTTCTGATTGTTGCTCTTGATTTTGTTCAGGAACTGGTAATCATGAATTCGTTTATGAAGCTGAGTTAGGAGGACTTCTTTTTCTGCCTTTTCATTAAGGAATGCAAGGTCAATTTTCAGTTTTTCAAATTCTTCAATTCCGTCAACATAATCCTTAAGTGTTATTGATTTTTTGTCTTTTGTGTAATAGGAAAAATTCTTTTCTTTTGCAAGCTTAAAGCCCTTTTTCAGATACTTTTCTGCAATTTCCGGCTGCCCCATTTTGTCCATGCAGATTGCATATTCATAGTATACAAAACAAATTTTGTGGCTTAGAGAACTTTTTATTTCCTTGAATTGTGCAATACACTTGTCAATTTCTGTTACAGATTCTTCAATGCGATGGTCATTTGCAAAAATCAATGCCCTTACAAAGGCAAGCATAGGCTTGTCTTCCATAGTAAGGTTTTCATAGTCAGATTCTATCTGTCCGAAATTGATTTTTGCGTGAATCATTTCATTCTGATTTAAGTCAATGATTGTCATGAACATCAGAATGTCGCTTGCAGACGGCAGGAACGAATTGGTCGTCTGTTCTTCCATGTTAAACAGGTACAGAAAGTGAAGGAGCATTGAGAAAATATCGTATGCAATTTTGAAATGACGGGAGAAGAACAGTGCATAGCCTATGTTTTTAAGGCAGTCAATAATTCTTGTATAGTCGCTCAGGTTGTACAGATTATTGATGATTCCGTTTACCTGATTATAGGCATCCTTATAGAGGGCGCGGCACAGAGATTCATAGGAAAGTCCGTTTCTTATGTTGATTAAAGGAATCAATTCGCCGATTTCTGTGCGGATTGCATTACACTTGTTGTACCATTTCATGGCGTTTTCGCTTTCGCCGTAATGGGAACTCATAATTCCTTTCCAGTGGCATGCAGTAGAAAAAAGGTGTTTATTGCCGGTCTTTGCAGAAATAGCCATACAGGTATCAATTATGCTTTCCAGAAGCTTACGGGAATCTACGTCGTTAATAAGGTTCCACGGAACGGAAAGACCTGTAGAAATGTAATTGTTTACAAATCCCTGTGAATCAAGGCGTTCAAGGGCTTCAAGATATTTTTCCTTTGCAATTTCTACATTTCCACGCTTTACAAATTGGAATTCAAGCATTGCAAGAAGGGCGTAGTATGCAGAGTCTTTTTTAGTTTCAAGGCGCTGTGCAACCTGAAGTGCATATTTTTTTGCAAGATTGCCTGACTGCTTTTCGTAAAAAATACGTGCAAGATAGAAAAGCGAAGCCGTTGTAAGGTCGTCGTCTTCCGGAGATTCAACAATGTCATTAAGGTAAAGTATTGCTTCATCCGGCATTTCGCACATAAAGAAATCAAGCGCAAGTTCAAAATACAGAATTCTCTTCTGATACTGCGAGTAATTGAAATTCGGAAGGTTTTTCTTGCACCATGTAATAAGGATTTTCAACTGGTCATAAGACATGAAAATTCTATTGTTGTGCAGGCTTTCAAACATCTTCTGGAAGTTATTAAAAAGCAGCTTGGAGAATTTTTCACTTCCGTAATAATGATGCTCGTAATCAAGCAGCGGATTTTTTGTTGAAATCGGATTTCTGGAAATTGTGTTCTTTAAATAAAGAAAATTCGGCTTTGTGTTGTGCTCTTCCATAAAGTCCAGAACCGCATTAGAAGTATTCTTTATGTTTGCGTCAAAGCAGAAAAGCAGTTTTCCTGTAAAGAAATCTTTTTCAAGATTATCAAGAATTTTTATCGTGTCGTTAAAGATGTTCTGCGAATTTAGGAATATAAAATTCTTCTTGTTATAAATTTTAAAAAGTTCAGAAATTGTCTTTACAAACTGGTTTATTTCATAAATCTGTTCATTCTGAATAGGAAGGTCATAGCGTTCAACAGAAAGACCGCTCTTAAAGAATGTAACAAAGGATTCTGTCTGTACGGAATATGAAAATTGCGAAACAAGATTCAGGTCAGGGTTTTCGTCTTTTATAAGATTGAGGAACGGCTTGTATGGAGAAAAATCGTCGGCAAGGTCGATGACGGTATATTCATCCTTATAGAGCACAGCAATTTCTTCGGACAAATCCTTGTCTGCAACAAGGTAGCATATGCGTTCTTCCGTAGTCTTGAGAAAATTTTTTACTATGTTAATTTTTTCAAAAGATTCCACCCTTATAGATGATACATACATCTGTAACTATTTGCAAGATTTAAATATGCATATATCCGTAAAAAAAAATGAACGCACGCATGATGTTTTTTCAACATACGTACGTTCATTTTTTTTATAAGGGATTAAAAACTATCTGTTCTTCTTTGCGGCACAGGCAGCCTTTACAAATTCGCGGAAAAGCGGGCCGGCTTTGTTAGGGCGGCTCTTAAATTCAGGATGGAACTGAACGCCTACCATCCACGGGTGTTCCGGAACTTCTACAATTTCTACAAGGTCTCGCTCTGGGTTTACGCCGGCAATAACAAGTCCTGCGTTTTTGTAGTCTTCGCGGTACTTGTTGTTAAACTCATAGCGGTGGCGGTGGCGTTCCCATACAGTAGATGAACCGTATGCTTCAAGAGTTTTTGTTCCTTCTGAAACAGTACATTCAAATTTTCCAAGACGGAGCGTTCCGCCAAGAATCTTTCCGTTCTGATCCGGCATAAGGTCAATTACTGGATGAGTTGTTTTCTTGTCCATTTCTGTAGAGTTTGCATCTGCAAAGCCAAGTACGTTGCGTGCATATTCGATGCAGACAATCTGCATTCCAAGGCAGATGCCAAAATACGGAACTTTGTGGGTGCGGCAGTATTTAGCAGTATTAATCATACCTTCAATTCCGCGGTCACCGAATCCGCCTGGAACAATTACGGCATCTGCATCCTTAAGGCGGTTTTCTGTTGCTGCATCGTCTGTAAGTTCTTCTGAAGAAACCCAGTCGATATCGATGGAAGCAAGGTTTTCAATTCCGCCGTGGATAAGCGATTCTACAACAGAAAGGTATGCGTCGTGCAGCGCAACATATTTTCCTACAAGCGCAATTTTTACGCTCTGAGTAGGGTTGTTGAATTTATCAACCATTTCTTTCCAGTTGGAAAGATCTGCAGGTCCTTTTTTGATTCCAAGGGCATCGCATACAGCCTTGCCGATTCCTTCTTTTTCAAGCTGGAGCGGAACTTCATAGATTGAGCGTGCGTTAAGGTTCTGAATGATGTGATCCGGCTCAACGTTACAGAAGTTTGCAAGGCGTTCCCTTGTAGCCTGGTCAATTTCGTGTTCTGTGCGGAGCATGATGATGTTAGGCTTGATTCCGAGTTCCTGAAGTTCCTTTACGGAATGCTGTGTCGGTTTTGTTTTAAGTTCGTTTGCAGTACCGATATAAGGAACAAGAGTAAGGTGAATGTAACAGCAGTTTTCTTCGCCAACTTCGTATTTAATCTGGCGGATTGCTTCTACGAATGGAAGCGATTCAATGTCACCGATTGTACCGCCGATTTCTGTAATGATGACGTCAGCCTTTGTCTCTTTTGTAGAAAGAAGCATGCGGCGCTTGATTTCTTCTGTAATGTTAGGAATTACCTGAACTGTTCCGCCGTGGAATGCCCCTTCGCGTTCCATGTTCAATACTGTAAGGTAAACGCGACCGGCAGTTGTGTTTGAAGACTGAGACAAAGATGTATCTGTAAATCGTTCATAGTGGCCTAAATCAAGATCTGTTTCAGCTCCATCATCAGTTACAAATACTTCTCCGTGCTGAATAGGGTTCATTGTACCCGGGTCAATGTTAAGATATGGATCAAACTTCTGGTTTACAACGCTAAGGCCAAGATTTTTTAGAATAAGACCGATAGAAGCCGCTGCAATTCCTTTGCCAAGACCAGAAACAACACCACCTGTTACAAAAATATACTTCGTCATCAGAAATTCCTTAAAATTGAAAACAATATATCTTAGAAATATAGCAGAATGCTTGCATTTCGTCCACTACAGGATGAAATGCAAGCTTTGTCAGTCAAAAATTTTCCTGAAGCTTACAAGCTTCGACATTGCAATTGATGCAACTTTTGTGTTCTTTTTTAAAAGAAGGGAAAAGTCCAGTGCTGGAATTTTTATGAGCGTGCAGTCTGTAATTGCGGTTGCAGAACCGGTTCTGTCTGAGTTAAGAAGGAATTCGTATTCACCGCAGAAACTGCCTTTTTCAAAAAGGACTTTTTTTTCGTTCCTGTATTCGCAGACAATTCCTGAAACAATGTAGTATACGTAGTCAGAATAGTCATCTTTCTTGAAAATTTCCTGACCAGCCTTGTATTTTACAAGGTTGTCGCGTGTCATAAGGGAAAACGGAGTAACAAAGAGCAGTTTTCTTACAAAATCGTTAATGGAATTTGGCTGTTCTTTAGGAAGAAAATAAAGTTCGCCCAAAAGCAGCGAATTAAAGAACTGGAGCGCATAGAGCATCTGTGCAAAATACATGAAAAGCACAAAGTAGACGTAAACTTCAAACAGAAGGATTATGATTTTTCCGAAAAATCCGTAAATCGTGTTGTAGTTTGCCCTGTTCATAAAAATTGAAATTATAAATATGAATCCGTAAAAAAGCCCAGTTGTTAAAAGTCCGCAGAACAGGCATTGCCGTTTTTTGGGATTAGAACCTGATGCAAATTTATAGGCGCATACGGTAAATGTCAGGATGATTGTAAAAAGCGTCCAGTTTACAAGTTTGCTTGAAAATGAACTGAAAATAAGCGGGAAAAGTTCCGTGATTTTAGAAAAAAAAGGAAGCGTAAAAATCTGGCGCATTATAAATGCGGCAAAGAACACGATTGCGCATGTGATTACGGCAAGAAGTTCTCCGGCAAAAGTTAAAATCTGGTTCAGAACAGGGCGAGCAGGTGCTTCTGTATGAAAAATCTGTCCGAGTCCTTTTATTACAGAAAGGAAAAGCTTCCTTGCCATCCAGACTATAAAAAGTACAAGAAAAAGGTTTCCCCATGAGATGATGAATCTGTCCGGCAGCTTTGCAATGATTTTGTGTACGTCAATATAATTTGTTACAAGCGAAAGAATGCGGTCAAAGCCTTCTAATACGGCCGGCGAAATGTGCAGGACCTTTACAAAAACTGTAAGGATTATAACAAGAATCGGGATGAATGAAAAAATAAAGTTAAATGCACATGCAGAGGCGCAGGCATCAAGATTGTTCTTAAAGTAAAATGCCGTAGTAAGGTAGAAAGTCTGTAAGATTCTTGTAAAAAAAGATTTTATCGATTTCATTCAGTAATATATATAATACAGCACTTGATTACGAAATCAAGTGCTGTATTAATTTTTACGAAGTAAACTCGTTAAAGTTAGCAGACTAGAAGTCTGCTAACTTTGGAGCGCGTGGATATGGAATTACATCGCGGATGTTTTCCATACCTGTTACGTAACGGATAAGGCGTTCAAATCCAAGACCGAATCCAGAGTGTGGAACAGTACCGAATCTGCGGAGGTCAAGGTACCAGTCGTAGATAGACTTGTCCATTCCGCGTTTTTCGATTTCTGCAACAAGCTTTTCGTAAGATTCTTCGCGTTCAGAACCGCCGATAAGTTCACCGATTCCAGGAACAAGAACGTCTACGGCTTTTACGGTTTTTCCGTCATCATTCTGTTTCATATAGAAAGATTTGATGTCTTTTGGATAGTTGTAAACCATTACAGGGCAGCCGAAAATCTTTTCTGTAAGATATCGTTCGTGTTCTGTTGCAATGTCACAGCCCCAGTAAGGACTGAATTCAAACTTAGCGCCATTTTTTTCAGCTTCTTCAAGCTTTGCAATTGCGTCTGTGTATGAAATGCGTACAAAGTCTGCCTTTGCAACTTTTTCAAGCTGTTCAATAAGGCCAGGCTGGATTCTCTTGTCAAAGAATTCAAGGTCAGCACGGCACTTTGTCAAAGCCCAGTTTAAAAGATATTTTACAAATTCTTCCTGAATGTCCATGTCGTCATCAAGGTCAAAGAAAGCCATTTCAGGTTCAATCATCCAGAATTCTGCAAGGTGACGAGGTGTATTTGAGTTTTCAGCACGGAATGTAGGTCCGAAGGTGTAAACGCGGCTCAAGGCTGTAGCCATTGTTTCTGCTTCAAGCTGACCTGAAACTGTAAGGCTTGCCTTCTTTCCGAAGAAGTCCTTTGAGTAGTCTACAAGTTTTGCAGCATCTTCTGGCTTCATTCCCTTTGCACCCTTTTCAAGAGCGATTTCAGCAATCTTTTCCATAGAAAGGGTAGTTACCTGGAACATTTCTCCTGCGCCTTCACAGTCAGAGCAGGTAATTTCAGGAGCGTTTACATACTGGAAGCCTCTTTCCTGAAAGAATGAATGAACTGCATAAGCCATCTGGTTACGAATACGGTAAACGGCACCAAAAGTGTTTGTGCGGGCGCGAAGATGAGCATTTGTGCGAAGGTATTCCATAGACATCTTGTTTTTCTGCAATGGATATTCATCCGGATTACAGGTACCAAGACATTTAAGGCTTTCAAGAGTAACTTCTACAGCCTGGCCAGAAGCAGGGCTTTCGATTAAAAGACCTTCTGCACGAACAGAAGCGCCGGTATTCAATTTTTTGAGTTCTTCTTCGATATTATTTACATTTGCATTATTAGATGGAGCGTTTCGGTCAAATGTGAGCTGAATGTTTGCAAAGCAGCTTCCGTCATTTACCTGGATAAAAACAAGATTTTTTGAGTCGCGTACAGTGCGAACCCATCCGCAGACAGTAACTTTCTGTCCTTCCGGTTTTGTTGAAAGTAATTGTGTAATTAATGTTGGAACCATAGTGGTTCACCTCCTATATAAGAAATGCAAATGTCTTTCTATAATATCCGTTTGCAGGCGGTTCTTCAAGATGGGGGAGAGGGGGGAATTTTCATTATGAAAACTGTTTTCCAGATTGATTTCTTTTTCGCGTTGACCATATTTCAAAAATATTCTATATTAAAAACATGATTAAGACATTGCTACTTCTATTATCAAGTTTTTCTCGATAGCCGTTTCAGGTAAGTAGTGGTGTAATCTATTGAACAGTGAATTACAGACCTGCCTTAAACGGCAGGTCTTTTTTTATGCGAGGTGCAATATGAAAGTTTCTATGAATCCAAACGGAAAGTACAGGCCATTTGAGGCGGTACCGATTAAAAACCGCACATGGCCGGGAAAAACAATTACTAAAGCTCCGATGTGGTGCTCTGTTGACTTGCGTGATGGTAATCAGGCCCTTATTAATCCGATGGGCGTAGAACAGAAACTAGAATTTTTTGACCTCCTTGTAAAAATCGGCTTTAAGCAGATAGAAGTTGGTTTCCCTAGTGCCAGCGACACTGAATTCAATTTTATGCGCCGCCTTATCGAAGAAAATCACGTACCAGAAGATGTAACACTTCAGGTTTTGTGCCAGGCGCGTGAAAAGCTCATAAAGCGCACATTTGAAAGCCTGAAAGGCTGCAAAAAGGCAATTTTCCATCTTTATAACTCAACAAGCCCGTCTCAGAGAAAGTACACTTTCAATAAATCAAAGGAAGAAATTAAGCAGATTGCAATCGACGGAATCCGCTGTGTTAAAAACTGTCTTTCTATGAGTGAAGGAACAGAAATTCAGCTTGAATATTCGCCGGAAAGTTTTTCTACAACAGAAATCGACTACGCTTTGGAAGTGTGTGAGGCAGTGAAGGCTGAATGGGGCTGTTCTGCAGAAAACAAGGTTATATTGAACCTTCCTACAACTGTTGAATGTGCGCTGCCAAACCAGTTTGCAGACCAGATTGAATATTTCTGCCAGAACATCAGCGATCGTGAAAATGTGATTATTTCTTTGCATAACCATAATGACCGTGGAGAAGGCGTTGCTCAGTGTGAACTTGGACTTTTGGCTGGAGCTGACCGCGTAGAAGGCTGTCTTTTTGGAAACGGTGAACGTACAGGTAACCTGGATATTGTAAATGTCGGCATGAACATGTACACACAGGGTGTAGATCCTGAACTTGATTTTACAAATATGCCAATGCTGGTTGAAGCATACACACGCCTTACAGGTATGACAGTTCATCCACGTACGCCATATTCTGGGGAACTTGTATTTACTGCATTTAGCGGTTCACACCAGGATGCAATCCGAAAGGGAATGGCTGCCCGCGTAAACATGAAGCCTAATGACTACTGGGATGTTCCGTACCTTACATTTGATCCGCATGATATCGGCCGGCAGTACGAAGGAATCATCCGCATTAACAGTCAGAGCGGAAAGGGCGGAGCTGCATTTATCATGGAACAGGATTACGGAATCGTTATGCCTAAGGCAATGCATCCTGTATTCGGGGAGCTTATTAAGAATGCTGCAGATAAGGCACAGCGCGAACTTCAGCCTAAAGAAATTTATGCAGCCTTTGAAGAAGCATGGCTTAAAACAAAGGCTCCTCTTAATGTAATTGAAATTACAGAACGCCATATAGAAGGCGAACGCGGAAGTGAAGCTCCGGAACAGGTTGCTGCAATGGCAACTTTGGAATGGAACGGAAAGCAGTACGCTGTTGCCGCAAACGGAAACGGTCCGCTAGATGCATTCGTAAATGCTCTTAAGCAGACTCCGGCTCCTAAGTTTAATATTACAAACTTTAGCGAACATTCCATCGGAACTGGTAGTGACACATGTGCCATTGCCTATGTTCAGATTACAAAAGAAGATGGTACACAGGTCTGGGGCGTTGGAAAAAGTTCCAGCGTAGGTCGTGCCGGTATTGCCGCTGTTGTAAGTGCGCTGAACTTTAAGGCATAGTTTTGCCTGTTTGATGTTTTATGAAATGTCGTTTTTCTTTTTGGATGCCGGCATATATGGCGGTGTTGTTTTATGCAGTTATTTTCTGTGCTTCATGCGCGGGGATAGAAAAATCCAACAGTACAAAAACTGCTGCAATAATTCTGTCCGAAGGGCATGAAGCGTCTTCTTTTATGCATGGTTTTGATGCTTCCATGGTCTATGAAATTGAAGAAAATGGCGGTGTGTATCGTGATAAAAATGGAAATGCCTCTGATATTTTTGGTCTCTTAAAGAAGTACGGAGTAAACTGGATCCGCCTGCGGTTATGGCATTCGCCGGATATGACGGATGCTGATCTTGCCGGTCATAATGATCTTGTCCGTACGGTTGAAACTGCAAGGCGCATAAAGGAATCCGGCTTAAATTTCTTGCTGGATATTCATTTTTCTGACTCTTGGGCTGATCCCGCTAACCAGAAGTATCCGGCAGCATGGGATTCAGTTTCTTCTGTGGAGGAATTACAGGATTCTGTTTCCGCATATACGGAACAGGTTCTGGCCGCATTAAAGGAAACTCTACCGGACATGATTCAGCTTGGCAATGAAATAAATCCAGGTTTTCTGGTAACTAAAAGTAATGCTGTATCAATAGAGGATTCTGCAGAAATTTCTTGCTCATCATATAAGAACGATGAAACTGCAGAAAATTTTAGGAAAGTTTTTTCTTCTGCAGCGCAAACTGCAAGAAATCTTTGTCCGGATGCAAAAATCATGGTTCATCTTGCAAGTTCTAAAGGCGAAAGTCTTGTATGGTGGTTTAAGAAATTTAAAGAACTTGATTTTGATGTCATTGGTATAAGTTATTATCCGTTTGAAAATCACGGTACGCAGAAAGAACTAGAGCAGAATATTGCAGAACTTAAGGCGGTCTTTAACAAGGAAGTTGTTGTTGCTGAAACTTCCTGGGCATGGACAACAGGCTGGAACGATGAAAAGTCAAATGTCTTTTATAAGGAGCAGGAAAAATCCGGTGCTGAAAAACTTACGTCGCTAAGTGAGACGGGAATTACTGTAGCTGCAACAGAAGACGGGCAGAAAGCCGTGCTTAAGTCAATTATAAAATCCTGTAAGGCTGCCGGCGGAAGCGGTGTATTTTACTGGGGCGGCGACTGGATTACATGCGATAATGTTTTAAGCACGTGGGAAAATCAGGCACTTTTTGACTTTGAAGGAAAAATCCTTCTGGCAGCCGAAGCATTTCTTGAAGATTAAGTTCGTTTAACAAAGTAGTTAAATTTAAAAAAAATTGATATAATTTTTCTATGGGAAGAAAAAAGTATACAGCTGCTATAGTTGGCACCGGCCGGATAGGTTTTACTCTTGGTTTTGACAGAAAGAGGGAACAGCCTGCCAGTCATACTATGGCATTAAAGGCTAACCGCCGTATAAAACTTATTGCCGGCTGCGATACTGACCGTGCAAGACTTGAGCAATGGGGACATTATGTTCGCGGAACAGCGCTCTGTCCGGATGTGGCAAATCTTTTTGCGTCTCACAATCCTGATATTGTAACCGTTGCAGTAAATGAAAACTGTCACCTGCAGTGTGCTGTTAATGCTATAAATGCAAAACCACGGCTTATCATTCTTGAAAAACCTGTTGCTCTTAATATGAAAGAAGGACGTGAACTGCTTTTTGCAGCAAAGACCAGACAGGTTCCTGTTCTTGTAAATCATGAACGCCGTTTTGCAACAGATTACATTCTTGCTAAAAATTTTATGGGCAGAATCGGTAAAATTCAGACAATCAATGCCCGCCTTGATTCCGGGCTTTATGTATATAATCCGGAAAAAGAATCTTCCGGTGAATACAGCTTACTGCATGACGGAACCCACCTTGTAGATATAGTCCAGTTTTTACTTGAAAAGGACGATTTTGATCCGGCTAGCGAAACTTCTCTTCTTGTTTCGCCAAAACTTTCTGCGGTTTATTATGACCGCGAAAATCCGTCGGTGGTAAGGAATGCAACTGTTCATTATAAAAGTGAAGTCTGTAATGACATTAATCTTTTCTTCAGCGGCCGTAGTCGTTATTTTGGTTTTGAAGTTGAAGTAATCGGAACTGAAGGCCGCTTTAAAATCGGTAACGGAATCCATGAATTCTATACGCGTCAGGAGTCAAAACTGTATTCTGGTTTTTATTCCCTTCTGCCGGATAAGTCTGTAAGAATTCCAAAGAAAACGGGTTATTTTTCCAACATGGTGCAGAATGCGGTTGATTTTCTGGATGGCAAAGCTCCGTTAAAATCTACGCTTCAGACGGGATTGAAGGCTCTTTCTGTACTGGAGGACATTAAAAACATTCTTTAGAGTTAAAAAGGCTTGTTTATGATTAAAAAGTTTATAATTAAAAAGGTATTTGTTCTGGCTGCGCTGGTGTCTGTGCAGAATTTTTGTGTTTTTGCAGAACAGGAACTTGTTAAAACTGAACCATGCACATATCAGGAGATATATGTTGTTCCTTCTCCTGAATTCAAGTCTAATATTGATTTTAATTTATGCCGGGATGATTTGAAGCATCTTTGTTATCTTCTTGTTAATGGTTGTGCAGGTTATCCGGACATGGTTCAGCGGGGATTTAAAATCGATAAATTTACAGAAGATGTAATTTCTGGTTTGAATCCGAAAAAAAATAAGGTTTCTACTGATGATTTTTTAGCTCAAATTATCTTGAATTTAAAGCCGTATATTAACGACTTTCATTTTTCTTTTGTAAATAACGGTGAATATTTTTTTATTAACGATAAAAAAATTGTTTATTGGTCAGACATTTATCTTGAAAAGAAAGGCAGGGACTTTTTTGTAAAAGAAGGTAAGGGCATTGTGGAAAACGGAGCGCAGTATAAAGCAGATTTAGATACACTGTTTTATTATCCTTTGAAAGGGGAAAATGTCTACAGGCTTGGCTTTTTAAGTTCGGAGCCAATACAAAAAAAGGAATTTGAGTTTAATGGAAAAAACATTTCTGTTTCCTTACATGATGACGAAACTATTCCAGAACTTCCGATGAAATACAGGGAAATAGAGACTGCTGATTCTGCTTACCTCTGCATGAATTTTTTTCTGCCTCCTGATTATGATACTGTTCAGTATAACGGTGCAGAAGTAATGTTAAAAAAGTATGTAGAATGCGGGGAAAAGTTTTGCAATAAAAAGAACATTGTTCTTGATTTACGCGGAAATATAGGTGGATATTTAACGCCTTCGTTTGGGTTTTATTCTTTTTTATATACAGGAAGAGATATGTGGCATTATATTGATGAATGCAGTATCGAAGATTATATGAATTATGATTTGCTCTATTCACCGGTATATGTCCTCTACAGATATAATTGGGCTTGTATTAATAATCGGGATACAAAATATGAATTAAATAAGGAAAAAATAGAAATGAGAAAGTCTCCTGTTAAAAAATTATATACAAACAAGCCGGAAGAAATCGACTATTTATATGAACCTAAGAAATTTAATGGGAAACTTATTCTGCTGATTGACCGGAAAAGTGCCAGTGCCAGTGAACTTGCCGTTGTTTTTGCAAAAAGGATTTTTGGTGATGAAAATGTTATAGTAATTGGTGAAAATTCCCATGGTTGCGCTTCTTTTGCACACGGATTAAATATAAAATTACCTTATTCTAAAATTGTCGTATTTTTGTCAATTATGAAATTACATGAAATGGATTCCTTTAATCTGTGGCATGGAGAAGGTACAGGTGTTTTTCCGGACTGCTGGGCTACAAGAAATGATCTGAATGAATTGATTTATTCAATTACAAAGGATGAAGAATTAAAGGTTGAACTGAAAACGATTGGATCGAATTTGATGTAAAAAATCTGCGCAATCCATGCGCAGACTATTTTACTCAGCGTGAATGCTTGTGTTTAAGATACAAAAATGCGTCCATGCATTTTCGTATCTTTGAAGAACCTTCGGTTCTTCTCTTTTCTGCGCAATCCTTGCGCAGATTCTATTTACTCAGCATGTATACTTGTGTTTTTTACTACTACGTCGTGGGCGCCACCTTCGCGGATTGAGGCTGGGCTTACGAGGGTAATCTTTGCTTTTTCCTGAAGTTCCGGAATTGTAATTGCACCGCAGTTACACATAGTGTGAATTACCTTGCTTGTTGTAAGGTTTACGTTGTCGTGCAGGCTTCCTGCGTATGGAACATAAGAATCTACGCCTTCTTCAAAAGCCATTTTCTTTGCGCCGCCAAGGTCATAGCGCTGCCAGTTGCGTGCGCGGTTTGAACCTTCGCCCCAGTATTCTTTTACGTAGTTTCCGTTTACAATGAGCTTGTTTGTCGGAGATTCATCAAAGCGCGCAAAGTAGCGGCCAAGCATTACAAAGTCTGCACCCATTGCAAGTGCAAGTGTAATATGGTAGTCATGTACAATACCACCGTCAGAACAGATAGGAATGTAAATGCCTGTTTCTTTGTAGTATTCGTCACGTGCGCGTGCAACATCGATTGTAGCAGTTGCCTGTCCGCGTCCAATACCTTTCTGTTCGCGTGTAATACAGATTGAACCGCCGCCAATACCGATTTTTACAAAGTCTGCACCTGCATCTGCAAGGAATCTGAATCCTTCTGCATCTACAACGTTTCCGGCACCAACCTTTGCGTTCGGCCATTTTGCGTGGATGTCTTTAAGTGCGCGTGCCTGCCATTCTGTAAATCCTTCTGAAGAGTCAAGTGTCATTACATCTACACCAGCTTCAAGAAGGGCAGGAACGCGTTCCATGTAGTCGCGTGTGTTAATTCCGGCACCTACAATATAGCGCTTCTGGTTGTCCAAAAGTTCAAGTGGATGTTCTTCGTGGCTTGCAGCATCTTTTCTGAATACAAGGTACTGAAGGTTTCCGTCAGAATCTACAATTGGAAGCTGGTTGATTTTGTTTTTCCAGATAAGGTCGTTTGCTTCTTCAAGAGTAATTCCTGTTTCTGCCTTTACAAGGTCGCCGAGAACAGTCATGTAGTCCTGTACTTTGGCACCTGCAGGGCAGTGGTCAAGACGGAAGTCGCGTTCTGTGATGATTCCAAGGAGTTTTCCGTTGTGTTCACCGTTATCTGTTACGGCTACAGTTGAATGACCTGTTGCTTCAATTTTTGCAACAAGTTCTGTAAGTGTCTGGTCCGGACGGATGTTTGTATCACTTGTAACAAATCCGGCTTTATACTGCTTTACGCGTGAAATCATGGCAGCCTGATTTTCGATTGTCTGAGAACCGTAGATAAAACTGATTCCGCCTTCCTTTGCAAGTGCTACTGCGAGTGTGTCATTTGAAACTGACTGCATTACAGCAGAAACCATAGGAATGTTCATTGTAAGCGGACATTTTTCTCCGGCTTTTTTGTTGTATCGTACAATCGGAGTTTTTAAAGAAACATTTGCCGGAATGCAGTCCGGTCCTGTATAACCCGGTACAAGAAGGTATTCATCAAAAGTGTGTGAAGGTTCACTGAAAAAGAAAGCCATGATTTACTCCTAAATTATAATTGCATGATTATAGAACAATACAGAGGGAAAATCAACATATATGAGGGAAACTTATACATTTATGTTAATAAGCCGTAAAATTTATTCAGCCTTGCCCTGACTTAATTCAAGGGCGGCATTGTATTCTATCGGCTTTGACCAGACGTATCCCTGAATAAAGTCGCAGTCGTAAGTGCGCAGAATATCCAGCTGCTGTTTGTTTTCTACGCCTTCAGAAATAACTTCACAGTTCATGATGTGACCCATGCTGATTATGGAATTTACAAGGTTTCGCTTTTTCTGGCTACTTTCTATTTCATCAATAAGGCTTTTGTCGATTTTTAAAAGGTTTACAGGAAGGTTCATTACCTGAGCAATGGATGTATAGCCGGTTCCAAAATCGTCAAGGGCAATCTGCACTCCATGCGCCCTTAATTTGTTTATGTTTTCTACGTTAACTTCAAGCGATTCCACAAAGGAATACTCTGTAATTTCGATTTTAAGGCATTCCGGCTGAAAATTTGCCTTTTCTATTAAATCTATGACTTTTTCTGCAAAACCTTCTGATGAAATGTTTTTTGCAGAAATATTTACGGAAATAGTGCATAGTTCCTGTGTCTTTTCGAGCATTTTTTTTGATTCGTTTATTGCCCGCTTAAGAACGTAGTCGTCAATCTTAAGGATAAGGTTTGATTTTTCTGCTGCCGGAATAAAGAATGCCGGGCTTACGATTGAGCCGTCCGGCTTTTTACAGCGGATTAACGTTTCGAATCCGCGGAGCTTTTTTTCTTCAAGCGTAAACTGCGGCTGATACATAAGGTAGAACCAGTCTTTTTCAAGGCTTTCGGTTATAAGTCTGTCTGCTTCGGCCTGTTTTTGCTGTTCTTTTTCAAGTTCTTCATTATATGTAATAACTTTATTTTCTGTCTGATTCTGTGCGTGAGCCAGTGCTATATCCGCGTGGCGGATTATAGTCGTAAAGTCTTTTGCATCATCCGGGAATTTAGAAATTCCTATTGCAAGCTTGTAGCAGACAGTCTGCTCTTCCTGAACTGAGTTTTCAGGATCTTTTGAGTAAACAAAATCTACCTGCTTTTTTTCAAGTTCCATTATCTTTTTAAGGGATGTTTCTACGTCAGAATTTTCATCAAAAACAATCATGAAAGTAACGCCTGTCATTCTGTACAGTCGGTCTTCATCTGTAATGCATCCCTTAAGGAATTCTGATGCTTTTTTTAGTATAAGGTCGCCCGCCTGAATTCCAACCATTCCGTTTATGTTCTTGAAGTTCATTATTTCTATGCAGGCAAGGGTGAACGGTTTTCCGATAAGGAATTTATCTTCCATCTTGTCGATGAAGCTTCTTCTGTTTCCTAAGCCTGTAAGAAGGTCTGTGTGGCTGGATTTGTAGCTTTTTCTGTATATCCGGGAGATGATAAGAATTGCCGTTACAGCAAAAAGGCTTGTAATCAGTCCCGGCAGGGAGTTAAGTGTATGAGATTTAAGTATTGTATATAAGTTTGACAGGACTTCTAGTGAAATTATAGAAATGCCGATTACCGTTCCGTATCTATACTCTATGAAAATCATAAGATAGCAGATTAGGGCTGTAAGGGACGACAGAGTTCCCATAATACCGGTTGTATTCAGAACGTATGAGCCTAATACAAAAGTTTTTCCCTGTCTGGCTCCAAGATAGCGTATTTGAATGATCAGAAGAAAACAGGCAACAACGCAAACAAGCATTTGTATAATTTTTCTCGCCGATTTTGTCATGTTTATTCCTTATTTAAGAATTCTACATACCTATTGTTTAATTGTACAAGCCTTTATTCCTAAAAGCAAATTTATTTTAACATTCGTTTGTATCATTTAGGGGGGGGTATTCTGTATAGTGTTTATACTAAAATGCAGATTTTTTTTCTGGTTCATTGAGCAATTTTTATCTTTGTGATATTATCGGTGAGTAAAAACACTTGTGATTTTGCGGTGCTTCTACGAATATCTTTAACGAAGTGAATTTTCCGCTGCGGCGGAGATGAGGTACACGATGAACGTTGTTGTAATGGGTGCCCAGTGGGGTGACGAAGGAAAGGGCAAGATTGTAGATTATCTTGCACAGGATGCAAAATATGTATGCCGCTTTGCCGGCGGAGCTAATGCCGGACACACAATCGTCGTTGACGGCAAAAAATATGCATTGCACCAGGTTCCGTCTGGAATCCTTTATCCTAATAAAACAGTTTTTCTTGGTTCAGGAATGGTAATTGAACCGGAAGCACTCTTTAATGAACTTAAGATGCTTACAGAAAACGGCATAAATTGGGAAGGTCGTGTATTTATTTCTGACCGCGCTCATATCACATTGCCTGGTTACCGCCAGATGGACAAAGATCGTGATGCAGCACGCAAGCGCCCTATCGGAACAACAGGTCGTGGAATCGGAACTACATATTCCCAGAAAGCTGAACGTGACGGTATTCGTCTTGCTGATTTGGATTGGGATGAAAAGTGGAACGATCTTGATGATGCAGATAAAGAATTCTTGAATCAGTATAAAGAACAGCTTTTGAAGATGAGAATCGATATTGCTTCAAAAATGTGGGAAATCCGCAAGGAAAATATCCTTTTTGAAGGCGCACAGGGCGCAATGCTTGACATTGATTCAGGTACATATCCTTATGTTTCTTCTGGAGCTTCAGGAAGCTACGGTGCTTCAAGCGGTTCAGGAATCGGACCACGCGCTTTGGACAAGGTTTACGGTGTATTCAAAGCTTATGAAACTCGCGTAGGTAATGGTCCTATGCCAACAGAATTCAATGCTGAATCAGAAGGCGAACTTTGTGACTATGTACGCAATACTGGTAATGAATTTGGTGTTACAACTGGCCGTGCACGCCGCTGCGGTTACCTTGACCTTGTAGCTTTAAGATATGCATGTCACGTAAACTCAATTGATTCCCTTGTCCTTACTCACCTTGACGTATATGACGAAATGGAAGAAATTGAAGCCTGCGTAGCATACGACATTGATGGAAAAATCGTTACAGACTTCCCAGCAAGCATTCCTGAATTGAACAAGGCTAAACCTGTACTTCAGAAATTCAAAGGATGGAAACAGTCTATCAAGGAACTTAAGAAATACAGTCAGCTTCCAAAAGCTGCAAAAGAATATGTTGACTTCATTGAAGACTATACAGGAACAAAGGTTGGAATCGTATCTGTAGGTCCTGATCGCGTTCAGACTTTTAACCGTGAAAAAATCTGGAAGAAATAATCAGAAAATTTTTTGCTGTAAATAATGAAGGCTGACCTCTGTAGGTCAGCCTTTTTTTTGTTTAGTTCTGGGAGTCAAGCACTTCCTTTAAGATTGCAAGACCGGCGTCTATTTCCCTGTATGTTATGTTCAATGGCGGTACAAAGCGCAGTACGTCGCTTCCGGCAGTAGAGAAGAGAAGTCCTTTTGCAAGGCAGGCTTTTTCTATTTCTACCGGATTTTTTTCAATCTGAACACCGATTACAAGTCCGCGGCCACGAATGTCCTTTACATATGGAATGTTCCAGCCGGCGATTGTTTTCTTAATGTATTCGCCTTTTTCGTTTACGCTTTCAAAAAATCCTGGTTTTGTAATTGTTTCAAGAACAACTTCTGCGGCTGCACATGCAAGTGGATTTCCTGCAAATGTAGACTGATGATCGCCAGCCTTAAAAACGTTTCCCTTGCCACGGTAAAGGCAGGCACTCATTGGAACGCCGCCTGCAATGGCTTTGGCAAATGTTACTACTTCCGGGTTTATGTCTAGAAGTGTGTTTCCCATAAGGGAACCGCAGCGGCCCATGCCTGTTTGAACTTCATCGCACATTACGATTGCGCCGGCTTCGCGTGCAGCTTTTGCGGCTGCCTTTGCCCATTCCGGATCAAGAGGAATTACGCCGCCTTCACATTCTACAGGTTCCATAAAGAGGGCTGCTGTAGTTTCGTCAAAGGCACCTTTTAATGCTTCAAAGTTGTTTGCTTCAATTGTTTTAAATCCTTCTGGATAAGGCGCAAAATCATCCGGGTGGAATTTTGCCTGTCCTGTAGCTGTTAATGTAGCAAGAGTGCGTCCATGGAATGATTTGTCCAGGGTTATGATTGTCTTGCGTTTTATTCCGCCGTTCAGCTGACCGTATTTGCGTGCAAGTTTAATAGCAGCTTCGTTTGCTTCTGCACCGGAGTTTCCGAAATAAACTCCTTCAAATCCTGTTGCGGCAAGAAGCCTGTCTGCGTATTTGATTCCAATGTCGCTTGTAAAGTAATTGCATACATGAATCTGCTTTTTAGCCTGTGCACTTACGGCTTTTACCAGCGGCCTGTAATTATGTCCAAGAACGTTTACTGCAATTCCTGCAAGAAAGTCTATGTACTTTTTTCCATTTATGTCTGTAAGAGTTGCGCCGTTTCCCTTTACGAATGTAACGTCAAAACTTCCGTAGTTATTCAATACTTTTGGATTTCCCATCTGGTGCTCCTGAAAAAGATTATTTATAGAAGAATACTGAAATTACATGGATTAGTACAGTAATATAAGGAAATTGTACTGCTAGAAATCATTTTATAGCTATAAAAAATGAAGTTCTGATTTATAAATCATTTAATTCCTATTGACAAAGTAGGAATTAGTGTTATACTTATTTTTAGAAAAAACTTAATGAGCTATAGGAGTTTGTTATGAGTGATATAAAACAGAGTTCATTGGAACTTATAGGGGAAACACCTCTTTTAAAGTTGAATAATTATTCTAAGGCTGCCGGAATTAAAAATGCAGAAATTCTTGCAAAGCTTGAATATTTTAATCCGGCCGGAAGTGTAAAGGACCGCGTTGCCCTTGCAATGATTGAAGATGCAGAAAAGAAGGGAATCCTTAAGCCGGGAGCAACAATTATCGAACCGACATCTGGAAACACAGGTATTGGTCTTGCTGCTGTTGCTGCTGCAAAGGGCTACCACGCAATCCTGACTCTCCCTGAAACAATGAGCGTTGAACGACGCAACCTTCTGAAGGCTTATGGTGCAGAAATCGTTCTTACAGACGGTGCAAAGGGAATGAAGGGAGCTATTGAAAAGGCTGAAGAACTTCAGAAGGCAACTCCGGGAAGCATTATACCGGGACAGTTCGTAAATCCTGCTAACCCTGCTATCCACAAAAAAACAACAGGTCCTGAAATCTGGAAACAGACAGACGGCAAGGTAGATATTTTTGTTGCCGGTGTTGGTACTGGCGGTACAGTTACCGGTGTAGGCGAATACCTTAAGGAACAGAATCCTTCTGTAAAGGTTGTTGCTGTTGAACCTGCTTCAAGCCCTGTACTTTCAAAAGGCGAAGCCGGTCCTCATAAAATTCAGGGTATCGGTGCAGGCTTTGTTCCGGATGTTTTGAATACAAAAATATATGACGAAGTAATTGCAATTGAAAATGACGATGCATTTGCAGAAGGACGCGAATTTGCCCGCAGCGAAGGTATTCTTGTAGGAATCTCAAGTGGAGCTGCCCTTAAGGCTGCAAAGATTCTTGCTGAACGCCCAGAAAACAAGGGAAAGACGATTGTAGTCCTTCTTCCTGATTCTGGCGACCGCTATCTTTCTACACCGCTTTTTAATTAAATTGCTTAATTTGGAGCAATAAAAAAAGGGGTTGTCTAATAAGTTTGAACTTCAAGGATATTGAGCCCTTCGACAAGCTCATAAACCGCCTGTCGAAATGACCTTGTATGCTATATTTGGTGGTATACTTCGTGCTCTTACGAGTCGAGAGCCTCAGCCACCGAAATTAACTTATTAGTCAGCCCCTTTTTTATTTATTAATCATGTTTCTTAATAAAATCAATAAAATCAGTTTCTTCCAGCGGCCTTGAATAGAAATAGCCCTGAACCTGATCACAGTCGGCAGATTTAAGGAAGTCCCGCTGTTCCTGGGTTTCTACACCTTCAAAAATAGTTTCCTTATCAAGGTGCTTGCTTAAATCAAGAAGGCTTCTGATGAATCTTGCAGATTTTTCGTCCAGGCAGCCGCTTGAATTCATTGAAGAAAGCAGGAAATCCCGGTCAAACTTAAGTACGTCTACAGGAACTTTTGTAAGCATGTTAAGCGAAGATTCTCCGCTTCCAAAATCGTCCATGGCAACGGTAAAGCCTGCCTGATGCAGACGGTTTGTAATTTCCTGGAGTGTATTGTCATCCATTACAGAGCGTTCAATAATTTCTACCTGTATAAAATGCGGAGGAATATTGTATTTAGAGAAAAGCGTCATGAAATCATGCATGAATTTTTCTGGCTTGTTATGGTTGCGGCTCATGTTAACCGAAATCGGAACAATCGGAGCGTTGTTTTTCAGCTGTTTTTCAATAAACTGGAAAACCTTGTCGTAAACATAAAAGTCAAGCTTTGTAATAAAGCCGTTCTTTTCGAAAAGCGGAATGAATTTGTCAGGGGTAAAAAATCTGCCTTCGCGAGTTTTCCAGCGTACAAGAGCTTCAGCACCTACAATTTTATCTGTCCTTAAAAGGATTTTAGGCTGGTATACGATATAGAATTCTTCATTTGCAAGTGCGTCCTCCATGTTGTTTTCTATAAAGTGTTCTTCATTGATTTTTTCAAGGATGCGGTCATTGTAAATTGCATATGGTTCAATCATGTTATCCCTGACCGTACTTTTTGCAAATGAAGCCTGCCCCAAAAGTTCCTTTACAGTTACGCCTTTTTTTGAATCCGGCCGTATAAATGTAATCCCGAACTTAGGAAAGAATGGAATTTCCGAGTTTTTAACGCTTTCGTCAAAATATTGAAGCCTCATGTTGAATTCCGACATGGCTTTGCGGACATTATGAACTTTAAGCATGATGTAAAAATGGTCTGCATAGCCGCGCGCAACAACACCGTTGTAAAGTGAGACAAGTTTATTAAGGTTTTCAGAAAAGTATTTTATAAGTTCGTCAGCTTTTTCTTCTCCGTAATTCTGATTAAGGAATTTAAATCCCTTGATGTCAGCTTCGATAATCATGATTTTATTTTTTGATTCAACTTTAAGCTGTTTTTCTACAAGCTGTTCAAATCGCTGTCTTGTAATAAGGCCAGTAAGCGGATCATAAATCGGTTCGATAAGCTGATGCTTGTAAAAATGATCGATTAAGTACATCTCTAGAAACAGAAGGAGCAGAAGAGAGAAAAATGAAATTATGAAAACCAGAAGTTTAGTCATCATTTTATTCTTTTGAATCTGTTTAAGTCCGACTTTTGGAATTGCAATGCATATTATCCAGCCGCAGTCAGAAATCTTTCTGTACATTAAGTCAACGACAGTACCGTTTTCATCTACTGTTTCTGTAATTCCGGCAGTCTGGCTGGAAATAATGGAAGAGGATGCAATCTTATATTTTTCCTGCGCCGGAGTATATTTTTTTCCTATGTATTCCGGCTTTGGATGAACAATAAACTTTCCGAAGCGGTCCTGAATATAAACGGAAATATGCTCTGCGGTGCTGATTGACTCTACAATCTGATCAAGTTTTTCGAGCTTTACAGATGCGGAAAGATATCCCTGTATTTTGTCATCTTCGTCAAAAATTGGTTTTTCCAGCAGAAACACTGCTTCATTTGTTAGGTCGGTGTATAGTATGTCCCATATAAAATCATCGGGCGTGGCTTTTGCTGTGTGCGGTTCAATATTTAAGCTTCCAATAGGAACGACGGTTCCATTGTCAAAATAAGTTTTGAATGTCTTTAAATCTGCATAGGCCAGTTCATGAAAATCACTGTTAAAAAGGGGCTTGTGCTCTTTTAACCATTCCTGAATTAATACCGGGTTCTTTGTCTGCAATATTTTTTCATTATTTGCCAGCATTAGCGAGGTCTTGTAGTTTTCCAGGCTGTAGTGGATTGCTTTTGCGTAGCCTTCAAGCATCTGACTGTTGCTGTCATAGTAGCGCTGCTCATCTTTGTGCAGTTCCGCATTTACAATTGAGCCCGTAAATATAAATTCAATTGACATTACGATTACACAGATTATGAATGTAGAAATAAATCTGGTTGTAACCGGGCTGAATCTCTTTCCGTTTGATATACTCATAATTTTAATTTTAGCATAGAGTAAGAATAAATAAAGAAAAAAACACTTAAAAAAACGGCTGTCCGGACGGGCAGGTTTACCCGCTGAACAGCCGTTTTTTAAGTATTATGAACTTAAGGATTTTTTAGTAAATCATTGTACCGATACCGCGATCGCTGAACATTTCTATAAGAAGGGAGTGAGGAACGCGTCCGTCAATGATATGTGTACGAGGAACACCGCCTTCAAGAGCTGTAAGACAGCAGTCGATTTTCGGAATCATTCCGCCTGCAATGATTCCCGTTGCTTTAAGGGAACCGATTGCAGTTTTTTCGATTCTTTTAATCAATGTAGAAGGATCGTCAATGTTTCTGAGTACGCCTGGTACGTTTGTAAGCTGAACGAATTTTTCTGCCTTGAGTGCAACTGCAATTTTTGCGGCAGCTGTATCTGCGTTGATGTTGTAGCGGTTAGAGTCGCCCTGTTCGCCAAGAGCAACTGTAGAAACAACAGGAATGAATCCCTTGTCAAGGAGAGAAACAAGGATGTCAGGATTTACTTCTGTAACATCACCTACAAATCCAAGGTCTTTGTCTGTTTTTTTGGCACGGATAAGTCCTGTATCTACACCGCTAAGACCTACGGCTTTTCCGCCTTTCTGAAGAAGGATACCTACAATGTCCTTATTCAGTTTGCCTGTAAGTACCATCTGAACGATTTCCATTGTTTCAGCATCTGTATAGCGCAGTCCGTCTACAAATTTGCTTTCCTTTCCAACGCGGTCAAGCATGTGGTTAATTTCAGGGCCGCCGCCATGTACAAGAACAACTTTGATTCCAATTGTATTAAGAAGAACTATGTCTTCCATAACGGCCTGCTTAAGGTCTTCGTTAAGCATTGCGTTTCCGCCGTATTTTACGACTACGACTTTTCCGCACCAGTTCTTAAAGTATGGAAGTGCTTCTACAAGTACCTGTGACCACTGTTCTGCAGTAAGGTTTTCAATCTGTGTTTCTGTATTTTCCATTGGTAATTCCGTATTGTTTTAATTATTTATAGATACAATATCGTATTACCAGTTTTTGAGCAATTACCAAATATAGCAGATGTTTTATGCACTTAAGCTAAATATGATTTTTCATGAATTCGATGAAATCATTTTCCGTAAGCGGGCGTGAATAGAAGTAGCCCTGAACTTGATCACAGGCAGCCTGCTTAAGGAAGTCACGCTGTGCAGCTGTTTCAACGCCTTCAAAAATGGTTTCTTTTTCAAGGTTTCGGCCAAGTTCCAGAAGGCTTGCAATGAATTTTGCGGCCCTTTCGTTCATTGAACCGTCATCATTTGTAGAAGAGGTAAGGAAGTCACGGTCAAACTTCAATACATCAACAGGAACCTTGGAAAGCATATTTAAGGAAGATTCTCCGCTTCCAAAATCGTCCATTGCAACGGTAAATCCTTCGTTGTGGAGCCGTTCTGTTATTTCGCGGAGTGTATTGTATTCCATTATGGAGCGCTCGATTATTTCAATCTGAATCATATTCGTCGGAATATTGTATTTGTTGAAAAGGCGCATGAATTCATTTACGAATCGTTCAGGCTTACTGTGATTGCGGCTCATGTTTACAGAAATTGGAACTACAGGTCCGCCGTTTTTAAGCTGGTTGTCTATGAACTTAAAAACTTTGTCATATACGTAATAGTCAAGTTTTTTAATGAATCCGTTCTGTTCAAAAATCGGAATGAATTTGTCAGGCGTGTAGAATTTTCCGTCAGCAGTTTTCCAGCGTACAAGAGCTTCTGCACCAACAATTTTATCATTTGAAAGAAGGATTTTTGGCTGGTACAAAACAAAGAATTCATTATTGTTCAGAGCCTGTTCAGCATTTGTTTCAATGAACTGTGTTTCGTTCATTTTATCAACAATGCGGGCATTGTAAATTGCATAGGAAGTAAGCATGTTGTCCTTTATTGAGCTTTTTGCAAATGTTGCCTGTCCGATCAGTTCACGGATGCTTATGTCTTTTTTTGAATTTGTATTAAAGAATGTAATTCCGAATTTAGGGTAGAACGGAATGTCATATTTTTTTATTTCTTCAGTTAATTCTTCAAGGCGTATCTTGAACTGCGTCATGGAAGGAGTAACGTTTTTGATTTTGATAAGTGAATAAAAGCGGTCTGCATATCCGTGGCCGATGATTCCGCGGTAATCTTTTGTAATTTTGTTTAATTTTGATGCAAAATAGAAGATTAATTTGTCCGCAGTTTCTTCGCCGTAATTCTGGTTTATGAATTTAAATCCCCTTATGTCGGATTCGATGAGCATGTATTTCTGATTCGGGGAATATTTTATGAGTTTTGCGGCTACGTCTTCAAATTTTTCCCTTGTCCAGAGGTTTGTATCGGAATCGTAATCAATTTTAATTGCCTGTTTCTGGTAGAAGTATGAAAGAACATATTTCTGTGCAAAAAGCAGTATCAAAATTGCAATAAAGGAAATGGCAAGGATTGCAAAACGTTCCCTGTTTCGTTTCTGGTAAATTTTCTCCAGCTGTGAACGCGGGAAACTTAGTGCAAGAATCCAGTCTGAAGTTGGTAGCTTTGTGTAAAATAAATCTATAATTTCTCCTCTGGAATCTATGGTTTCTACATAACCTGGGGCACTTGAGGAAATGAATTCTGAAGTTACGTAATTATGCTTGCTATCGTTCGGAGTAAAGGTTTTACCGATATAGTTTTTATCAATGTGGATGATGAATTTTCCGGCTCGATCCTGAAGGTAAAGATCAAAGTTTTTATCTTTTACTATTTCTTTTTTGATTTTGTACAGGGTTTGAACTTCAATGGATGCTGCTAAAACTCCGTTTATTTCTCCGTTACTGTCTACATAAGGTATTGAAATTATGACCACAGGATTTATTTCATTTTCGGTGCAATATACGTTGCTTACATTTATTTTTCCGCTTACAGGCTTTATTTCCTTGAAATATCCTTTTTCAGAGACATCAACAATCATGTCATCTTCAATATAGGCTATTCCTTTTTTATTTATGTAAAAAAGCCTTTTAAAATCGTCATGGAGCAGAGGACGGTTCTGTATTACCCATTTGCGGATTTCTGCTTCATTATCTGTCTTTAACAGGTTTTCATCGTAAATTGATTCAAGGGAAGTTTTGTAGTTCTTAAGGTAAAAGTAAACTGCATTTGAATAACCGTCTAGGGTTGTTGAACAGCGGTTTATGTATTCTTCCTTTGCCGTTTTAATGCTTTTGTTAAGTATGGAATTTGTAAGGACAAAGACAACAGACATTACGATAATGCTCACTGCAAGAGAAGAGAGAAACCTGGCTTTGTCCGGACTGAACTGCTTATTAAATGTTGAAAAACTCACACCACAATTATACTACTTTTTTTTTAAAAGCAAAATTTTATTTAAAAAATTTTTAACAATCGGGTGTGAGCCTGTATTTTAGGTACGGTAGTCGCCGTTGATTTTTACGTAATCGTATGTAAGGTCGCAGCCCCATGCTGTTCCGCTTGCATTTCCGTCTCCGCACTGAACTAAGATTTCTACAGCTTCTTCGCTCATGATTTTCTTAGCCTTGTCTTCGTCAAATACAAGAGGTACGCCGTTTTCGTATACTTTTACGCTGTTTTCACCGTGAACTTCAAAATTGTCGTTGTCTTCAAAGTAGCGTTTTGCTCCGCTCTTGCTTGTGAACCAGATATTTGTTTTTTCAGGGTCAAATTCGATTCCGCTGTAACCCATTGCGCAGAGGAAGCGGCCAAAGTTTGCATCTGCTCCAAACATTGCAGCCTTTACAAGGCTTGAAGAAATGACTTCCTTTGCAAGTCCGCGTGCTTCTTCTACTGTTCGTGCGCCGTTTACAGTACACTGAACAAGGCGTGTTGCTCCTTCGCCGTCGGCAGCGATTTTCATTGCCATTACGCGGTTAAGCTTGTTGAGGGCTGCAAGGAATGCGTCGTAGTCTTCGCCTTCAGAAGTGATTTCTGCGTTTCCAGCCATTCCGTTTGCAAGAAGGACAAGAGTGTCGTTTGTAGATGTGTCTCCGTCTACGCTTACGCAGTTGTAAGTTCCTTTAATTGATTCGCGGAGTGCTTTTTCGATCATTTTTGGGCTGATTGCACAGTCTGTTGTGATGAACGAAAGCATTGTACCAAGGTTGATGTGAATCATTCCTGAACCCTTGCACATTGTTCCCATCTTGCAGAGTTTTCCGCCTGCAGTGAACTGAACGGCACATTCCTTGTACTGAGTGTCTGTTGTCATGATTGCAATGCGAGCTTCTTTATGGCCTTCTTTAGAAAGGCCTTTTGCAAGTTCATCAATTTTTGCTTCGATTTTTTCTACAGGAAGCTGGGCACCGATGACGCCTGTTGAACATACGATTACGTCATCCGGAGAACAGCCAGTTGCATTTGCGGCAAGTTCTGCCATGTGGTAAGCAACTTTTGCACCCTGTTCACCGGTACAGCAGTTTGCATTTCCTGAGTTTACGATTACAGCCTGAATGCGTCCGTCTGCTATGTTTTTTTTGCTCAGCTTAACGCTTTCTGCTTTTACACGGTTCTGAGTAAATACACCAGCTGCTGAACATGGCTTTTCTGAATAGATGAGGGCAGTGTCGTTTGTCGTGCGGCTTGCCTTTATTTTACATAATACACCGTTAGCGGTGAAACCCTGGGCGGCACATACTCCGCCGTCTATGAATTTAATGTTAGAGTTCATGTTTTTTTCCTTTGGGAAATTATAGCGAAGTAGAAAGTACTGTGCAATCGCCCTGAAAATCAGGATTTTATGTCTTTACTTTATGTTTTTTATTGAATTGTCGTCATTTAAAAGAACGATTTTTGGCTGCCAGCCGTCGGCTTTTTCTTCCGGAATCTGTGTATATGTTACGATTATAACCTTATCGCCGGGACAGGCTTTTCTTGCTGCAGCACCATTAAGGCAGATTTCGCCTTTTTTTCCCGGAATGATGTATGTAGAAAAGCGTTCGCCGTTGTTTACGTTAAGGATGTCTACTTTTTCCCAGTTATGCATTCCTGCTGCTTTGCAGAGTTCTGTGTCAATGCTGATTGAGCCTTCATAATTAAGGTTTGCATCTGTTACAGTTGCACGGTGAAGTTTTGCTTTTAAAATCGTGATGTCCATAAATCAATCCTCAAAATCTAATGAAATTCTAAGAGTTCATCTCCAATGCTTTTTTTACTCCAAGAAGAACAAGTTCTGGGCTTACTTCGTCAAACAGGCTGTACTCTTCAAAGATTCGGGCAAAACCTCCCGTTCCGATTATAAAAGGTTTTTCATCCTTGAATATATTCTTCTGATACAGGCGGCAGAATTCTTTAAGAGCACCAGCGTTACCATAATACAGTCCTGACTGAATTGCTTCAACCGTATTTGTACCGCAAATGTGCCCCGGCTTTGAAATTTCTACAGAAGGAAGCTTTGCGGTTCCGTTTGCAAGTGCTTCAACGCTGATTTTAAGACCGGAAAGGATTGCGCCTCCAAGATATTCTCTGTCTTTTGTAACGCAGTCAATGGTCGTTGCAGTTCCCATGTCGATTATTATAAGGTCTTTGTCTGGGTGAAGGCTTACGGCTCCGATTGCACCGGCAATTCGGTCGGCACCTATTTCCCTTGGATTTGAATATTTGAGCTTTAATCCTGTTTTTATTCCCGCCTGAATAAAGAGCGCTTCCTGATTAAAATATTTTGAAAGGGCACTTGAGATTGAATAATTAATGGAAGGAACTACGCTGCAGATTCCGATTCTGTCGATTTTCTGCCAGTGAAAGCCGTTTTCGCGGATAACGGAGCGCAGAAAAAGTCCGATTTCGTCGGAACTGTTTCCTACGGCTGTTGTACGCCTGAACTGTAGTACCAGCTTATCGTCTTCAAAAAGACCTCCTGTAATCTGTGTGTTTCCAACGTCTAGTGTAAGGATCATGAGTTCTCCTGTGCTGTAAGTTTTTCAAGTTCTTTATAAAGTCCGTTCAGATTGTCTGCAAGTGCGGCTGTGTTCATGTCTTTTGAAAAAATCCTGCACGGGTGTGAGTCCGGTGTAATTTCGCTTAAATCATTTGAAACTACATAATCCGGTGCAAGGAAAGAATTCTGGTTTGAAGAAAAAACTTTTTCTACGGCAACCCTGCGTTCTTCCATGCTTGCCTTTGAAGTAAGCTTAAAGGCAATTAAAACGGGATTTTTTTTACTTTTTTTTGCCCAGTATTTTATGGAGTCAACAAGCTTCGGATTTTTCTTCATTTTTACTGTAAGTTCAAGGCCGCTCGGAACTTTTGCAATCTGTTCCGGAAGAAATTCTTTTCCGTCTACTATTATGGAAGAAACGCTGTAGTCGCTTACTGCTGCTGCGTGGATTACGGCGTCATAAGCCTGAGCGGCGCAGAGATTTTTTAAATTGGAAGCAAGGTCTCTGAATGTCCTGTAAAACACAGTCTTAAGGCCTGGCACTTCTTTTGCTGGATGAAAGGCCTTTTCTGCTGTAAGAAGGGTTACATCGTTTCCAGCTTCTGCAAATTTTTCTGCAAGGAAGCAGGAAGTTTTTCCTGTAGAGAAATTGGTTATGTATCTTACAGTGTCTATAGGCTCTTCTGAACCGCCGCCTGTAATAAGGATTTTCATCTTATGCTCCAATTTATGCTTCAACGGTAAGTCTTGCAGTTTTCAGCCTTTCGGAAGATTTTTTTCTATATATTTGAATGCTTCTTCCGGTTCTAAAAGGCGGCCGATTCCTGTTGTTCCGCAGGCAAGTTCGCCTTCTCCGCATGGAAGAATAACGGCTCCCCAGCCTTCAAGTTTTTTTAGCGATTCCTGAACTGCCGGATGGCGGAACATGTTTGTGTTCATTGCCGGTGCAATAAGAAGCGGCTTTTCAAAATTGTTTGCAAGGCAGACTGCACCAAAAAGGTCGTCTGCAAGCCCCTGGGCAAGTCTGTTTATTGTGTTTGCGCTGCAAGGGTAACTTATTATTAAGTCTGCCCAGTGCTGTGCAAGGTTTATGTGAGGAATTGGATCCGCATTGCCGAACATGCTTTTTTCTACCTTATTGTGGCTTAAGCCTTCAAAGGTTGCTTCGCCGACAAATTGAAGGGCATCTTCTGTTTCTATTACGCGCACGCTGTATCCTTTTTTTGTAAGCATGCTTGTAAGGTATGCAGCCTTATATGCAGAAATAGAACCTGTTACGTGAAGCAGAATGTTTTTTGCCATGTTTTCTCCTAAAAATAATCCCTGCTGGAGGGGTGAATTAATGCTCTGGTCTTATACGTTGTCTATAAGGCGTACGTCTTCAAGGAATACAGCTGCATAGAGTCGTCCTTTTACTTCTGTGATGTAGTCAACCTTAAAGCCGGCCTGTTCAAGTCTTTTGTGCTTGTTTTCGATTGTATCGCTGTCTGCAAGAATCTTATGGAATTCCGGTGCAAGGGCAAGGCCTGCCGGACTGAGTTTTCTGTTGCGGCTGCTTAATGCAAGGCCGGATTCTTCGCGGACAATCGGGCATGGAACAATGTTTATGTCAAGGAAGAATGCTTCTATCATTCCTTTTAAAAGCTGGTACTGCTGGTAGTCCTTTTCTCCAAAATATGCGTTTGTAGGGCGTACAAGATTAAAAAGCTTCATTACAACTGTAAGGACTCCGTCAAAGTGGCCCGGACGTTTTGCACCGCAAAGTGTTTTGGAAAAATCTGTTTCGATTACCTTGTATTTATAGTCGTCCGGGTACATTACCGGGTAAGTCGGTGTAAACATGTAGTCAACTCCGGCTTTTTCCAGAAGTGCAACGTCGTCTTCAAAATTTGCAGGATAAGTTTCAAGGTCTTTCTTGTCATTGAACTGGGTTGGATTCAGGTAAACGCTTACGATTGTTACTTCGTTTTCTGATTTTGCGCGGTTTACAAGGCTAAGGTGTCCTGCATGAAGTCCGCCCATTGTTGGAACAAAACCGATTTTTTTGCCTTCAAGGCTTTTTCGGATTTCTTTAAGTTCTTCTGCTGTTTTGATAATTTTCATATTTTTACCTCTATAGGGTGCTGTGGCGTATTAATTTTGAATAATATACCATTTTAATAGGGTAAATGTCGAGTTTTTAAAGATAAATAAAATCCTGAAAAAAATGTCGGGCATCCGGTTTTGTTTTTTACTGCTTTCTGTATGAAAGCGGGGTACAGCCGAACTTTTTCTTGAATGAACGTATAAAATAGGAAATGTTTTCAAATCCGTTCTGAAGGGCAACGTCTGTTACCGGCGTGTGACTGTTCTGAATCTGGGCGGCTGCGGCTTCAAGGCGGTAGTCGTTAAGGTACTGCACATAGCTTGTTCCCGTCTGATTTTTAAAGAAAGTCATAAAGCGGCTTTCTGAAAGGGAACATTGAGAGGCTGCTTCCGAAATGGAAATTTTTTCTGCAAAATGTTCCTTTGTATATGAAAGGACTTTTTTTAGCTTTCGTGCATTTTCTTTTTCGCGTTCGCTCTGCGGAGAAGCTTTTTCGTCACTGAGGTTTTCTTTTATAAGGTGATGAAGAATTTCGTACAGCCGACTTTTTATCATAAGTTCGTAGCCGGAATATTTTTCATCCCTATGGTCGATTAAATCTTTTGCAAGCGGTGCAATTTTTGCTGTGAGCGGATTTTCCTGAGTCAGAAAGCAGTTTTTAAGGCAGGTACTTTCGGAAATCAGTGTAAGAAAGTTCCTGAAACAGTGAGATTCGGGATTTTCTTCAAGCAGTGAAAAGGAAAACAGAATGTTAAAATATTCAACATAATCGTTCTGGTTTCTTTCTATTGAATGAATTGAGCCTGGCGGAATGATTATTACGTCTCCTGTATGGCATAGGCTTGTCCTGCTGTTTACTGTAAAAAGTCCCTGACCGTAGGTAACAAGAATTATTTCAAATTCGTCGTGCCAGTGAAGCGGAAATCCTAATAGCCATTCCGGAATGCGTGCATGATAGACTGCATAGGGAAAAGTCTTTTTTCCGTGAGAAACTGTTTCGTGAATGGGTTCCCTGTACTGTGTCATAAGCTTTTATTCCTTTCCTGTACAATTAAAAATAGTAGTTTTGTGCTATAAAAACAACTCTTTTAAGCTAGATTTTACACTATAGCGCTTGTATTCTGTCAATATGATGAATAAAGAATTTAAGAAAAAACTGTGGGAAATTGCTTTGCCGGTAACGGTCCAGTTTCTTATGCAGGCTTCGCTTTCTCTTATAGATCAGATTATGATTGGTTCTATGGGAAGTGAATGTATTGCCGGTATTGGTCTTGCCGGAAAATTTACTTCTCTGTTTACGGTTACGGTTGCGGCAATTGTTACTGCGGCCGGAATACTTATTTCTCAATATTCGGGAGCCAAGGATTCTTATGGGGTAAGGGACAGTTTTTATCTTCCCTTGTATTTTTCTACGCTTCTTGTAGTTGTGTTTTTTGCTTTTTCTGTTTTTGCACCGGTTCAGGTAATGCGTTTTTATTCTGATGACGGCATTACAGTTATTAAGGCTGCAGAATACCTGAAAATTCGTGCACTGGGATATTTTCCTTCAATATTTTCGCTGTTTGTTTCCTGCGTACTACGCAACATGAATAGGGCTAAGCTTCCTGCTGTTGCCGGTGTTGCAGCTATTTTAACAAACACAATAATGAACTGGCTTTTAATCTACGGAATCTGGATTTTTCCAAGGATGGAAGAAGCGGGTGCGGCTCTAGCCACTGTTATTTCTCAATGTGTGGAAATGATGATTATCTGCTGTCTGTTTATCCGGGAAAAGAAAAAGAAAAATCTTTTTATGCGACCAACCCTGCATTTTAAGAAAGATTTTCTTTTGAAGACTATTTCTGTAATGTGGCCGATTCTTGTTGGAGAAGCTCTTTGGGCTCTGAGTGAAAACATGTATGCAGTTATATACGGGCATTTAGGTACAGAACCGTGTGCTGCTATGACGCTTATGTATCCGATTCAGGGAATTGCAATAGGCGCACTTTGCGGGGTTGCAAATGCTTCTGGAATTATTGTAGGTAATTCTCTTGGTGCTGGAAGGGATGAGGAAGCGTGGGCTGAGGCAGGAAATTTTGTACGCCTTACGGTGAGAGCTGGTCTTGTAATTGGGGCCGCTGTGTGTGCGCTTGCACCGTTATATGTACGGCTTTTTAATGTGGCACCTGAAACCCAGGCTGTTACAGTAAAAATCCTTTTTGCCTTTGCTTTTGTATTTACAGCCAAAGTATTTAACATGGTTATTGGAGGTGGTGTGCTTCAGAGCGGCGGTCAGACTAAGTTCATGACTGCGGTAAACATTACGGGACCATGGATTTTTGGTGTGCCTTTGGGATTTTTCAGCGCGTATGTGCTTAAGCTTCCTATATGGTGGGTGTATCTGATTCTTTCTATGGAAGAATTTGTGCGACTTATAATAAGCGTTTTCCTCTTGAAAAGCCGGCGCTGGATGAAAAATATTACAGTGCAGCAGCAGTAAGGCTGACTCCGACAGCCTGTGCTGGTTTTGCCGCTCCGTCAGTGCAATCCTGACAGGGCGGCTTTTTTTGTGTTTTAACGCATTTCAGAATGTATTTTACCGAATCTCGTCAGCTTTAGGAAATTCTCCTGTGTGCACGTCGCTAGCGTACTGGTTCAGTGCATTTTTGATGAGTTCGGCACCGTTCAGATACTGTCTTACAAAACGAGGCTTAAATCCGCTCATTCCAAGCATGTCCTGAAGTACAAGAACCTGGCCGTCGCAGTTTACGCCGGCACCGATTCCGATGGTTGGAATTGATACAGACTGGGTGATTTTTTCTGCAAGTGCGGCTGGAATGCATTCGAGTACAATTGAACAGCAGCCGAGTTCTTCTGCCTTTTTTGCTTCTTCAATTATTTTTTCTGCGGCTTCTTCTGTCTTTCCCTGCATCTTATGGCCACCGAATGCCTGGAAAAACTGCGGGGTAAGTCCCAGGTGACTCATTACTGGAATTCCGCTTAATACAAGGTGACGGATTATTTCTTCCTGACCGAATACGCCTTCTATTTTTACACAGTTTGCGCCTGCAACTAAAAGGCGCCCGGCGCAGTCAACTGCATGTTCAAGTCCTTTGCGTGTAGATAGAAACGGCATGTCTGAAACAATGTATTTTTCTGTTCCGTTACGGACGCTTCTTGTGTGTTCTGCCATCCATTCAATTGTTGCCGGAATTGTTGTGCTTTCTCCGTGAATGACCATGCTTGCGCTGTCACCGATAAGAATTAAATCGATGTCTGTCTGGTCGATAAGGCGTGCAAAACTTGCGTCGTAGCAAGTTACCATGGAAAGCTTTTTGTGTTCAGCTTTTGCTTTGTGAAAATCTGTTGTGTTCATAGTACCTGTCCTTTAAGAGTGATCAAGTCTAAATAAAGTGATTAAAATACGTGAATCGCTGCTGTAAAGTCAGCGTTCATAATTATCATGAATATCGAGTTAATATATACTGAAATAAAAAATAGTTTCCAGAAAAAAATAGATTTCAAAACCGCACGTCAGCGTGCTACCTGCTTTTGTACCCCCGGAACTATATACGTTTCCGCTTACGCGACGGTACAAAAAAGTGTTTTTGAAATCTGTTTTTTTAGCGCTGTTTTTTATGGCTACTTAAAACTCTTTATTCAAGCTAATTAAGATACTAAAGAAAAGGCTGTTCCCGGTCAAGGAACAGCTTTTACGCTTGAGCATTTTTCTATGAGTTTGCCCAAAGTCCGTGCTTGTTGCAGAATTCGTAGGCTTTTACAAATTCTTCGCCGCTAAGTTCGAATGTTGCTTCCGGTTTTTCGCCTGGATTAAGGATTTTGCGCTGAGCGCCTTTAGTTGTTTCAATTTCAATGAACTGTATCCAGTGGTCATCCTGCATTGGATGTTCTGCGGAGCCGACTTTTACAGTTACCTTGTTTCCCTTTACTTCAACAACAGGAACGTGTTTTTCAAGAGCTCCGTCGCTTGTATTTGCCTTAAGTTCTTTTACTGGTTCACCACAACAGGTAATTCCGTCACATTTTGAGTCAACGGCTTCCAGAATCTGACCGCATTTTGTGCATTTGTAAAATTTCATAACTTGTTCTCCCTTTAAAAACGCATTAGCGGACACAAATGAGGCCGAAATAAAGATTTTTGCAGCCCCTGTTTTAGTCCCATTTAAACTATAAGAGAGAAATTTTATATTGGCAAACAAAAAAGCGCGGAAAATAGCATTTTCCGCGCTTTGTGCATGAAATTTAACCTGTTGCTTATTTATTCTGCGCCAAGATTTTCTGTAACAAAGAGTTTAATTACGTTTTCAATCATTTCTGCATCTGCATTCTGAGGAATTCCAGCTGCAAGCCAGAATGCATATTTCCCGCTTAAGGCAATCTGAAGGTCATTTAAGTCTGTTCCGTACCTTAATTCAATATGATAAGTTTCTTCTGGTGTATCAGGGCAGAGCATGATATATGTGTAATTTCCATTTGTTACGGATGCTTTGTAAACTGAACATTCAAAGCATGCATACTGTCCTTCTTCAAAAATTGAAGGCCAGTATGCATGCCAGTTGTCATTTGCACCCATGTATGAAATTCCAAGATAAGAATATGTATATGTATCTGTTCCATCAGACATTGTGTAGGCTCCGTTTGAATCAACAGAGAATGTAAGCAGGGCATTTTCATCTGGCTGGAATTCACAGTTAAAGAGACCTGCGGCTTTCTGTTCTTCTGTAAGGTTTTCTCCGTATGTAGGACCGCTTATGGAAGCCTTAAGCATTGCTGCTGTCTGAGCTGCGGCTTCTTCTCCTGTAATTGGAGTTATATATTTAAGCCAGATGCTGTCATATTCCGGTTTAAGGATGGTAGGATTAAAAAGACCTTTATATGTTCTGCTCTTTGTTGAACCTGCAACAGCAGTGAATGCATTTTCTTCAACTGTTATACCTTTAGAGATTGCTTCTGTGATGCAGCATGACAGTTCGCTTATAAGCTCAGAAGCTTCATTTGTAGTGGCGTCTGTTCTTTTAAGAAGTTCATGAGCTTTTGTTATAAAGGAGTTCAATTTTGTAAGGCTGGAATCTGCCTGTACATAAGCATTACCTTTAATAATGTATTCGTTAAGGCTTGTAATCTGAGAAGCTGTTACCGGACCGTAAATGCTTATTACTTTTGGAGCATAATTATCACTTTTTACTGTAACTGTGTATGTTCCGTGTGCTTCTGTATCAACGGCTTCTGAAAGTGTTACAGAACCATTTGAAGGAGTCACTGCATCTGCAATGCATGCTGTCTGATGATTACCGCTCGAATAAGTTACTGTTACAGTTGGATTTGTAAATACAGATGGAATTGTTACATTGAGTTTTGCAGCATCATTTGAATCAAGTATAGCAGTACATCGTTCGGAGCCGGTATAGTATTCGTCAAGTTTAAGGTTTGCTGGAATGTCATAAATTCCTGTACTTGTAAGAAGCTTAATGTTTTTTAAAGTCTTGCCGTTCATTGCGTACTGGAAGAATTTATCTTTTGATGAGCCGTGAGCTTTTTTAAGTTCCTGACCTCCAATAACCGACCATGCAAGTTCTACATTTGTAACTCTTGCTCCCTGCCATATATTGTTCAGGATGTAAAGAGCATAGTTCATATTGTCTGAAGTTGAAAGAATTACACCGTAAAGAGAGTATGCTTCTCCATTGATTGTACCGGCTGTAAGGACTCCGTTAAGGCTGAGCATGTAGTCTCCGAATCCGCCTGTTGTTGTATAGTCTGTAATGCTAAGACCCGTAGTATCTTTTTCTGCACCAGTAAATGAGTCGAAATAGTAGTTACCTTTTTTTGAGTAGCGGCATGGTTTGTAGGCAGCCGGTTCTTCAGAAAGATCCTGGAATGCATAGCTTTCTGCGGCGCCCATGTCTGTTCCTTCCGGTACTTTTTTTGAAATCATTGCTTCATAGGCACTTTCCGTAAGTTTTACAGGGACTGTAACTCCAAGCATGTCAACAGCAATTAAGCTTGTTCCATCGTAAGTTTTATTATTGTATGTGTTTTTTGCCAGCCCCGTTGTAGAGGCTGCTTTAGCTGTTGTTGCGCTGGAAACAGCATCCAGTTCCATTTGACCGGAAGAAATATCCTCATTTGCGTAGAATTTTGAGTAAGGTACATTCATCAGAACATATTTAGCATCTCCAGAATCATAAAATGATTCTGTATTCTGCTGTGAAAAGATAAGTGCGGCTGCGGGAATTGAGTCGCTGGCTGAATCTGCACATGAAATGAGCAGAGAACCTGCAGCAAAAACTGATGCTGCAAGAAGTAATGGCAATTTTTTCATGATTTCTCCTTTTTTTTACATGTTTCCATATTTTTTATATGGTTACGTTTAAGGCGGGCAAAACTTACCCTGATAAAAAAAATATTTCTTATTCTGTTTTACAGCAATTAATATGTAGAGAAATTGTCTCATCAGGGTCTTATTGAGAATTAATATTTTGTATATTCTACTTTTTGAAAATCTGTATAACTGCTAACATATGCTGATTATGAAAAGATTTTTTGTCTGCTGTTTTGTATGTCTTTTGTTTGTTTCCTGCGGAAGGAAAAGTGATTCTTTGAGTTTTCAGGCTATGGATACGTTCATGACGGTGCGTTCCTATGGCAGAAACTGTCGGGAAGCAAACAGGCTAGCCAGGAAAAGCCTTCTGGAATGCGAGGATTTGATTTCTACAACAAAAGAAAACAGCCTGATTTACATGCTTAATGAAGAGCCGGAAAAAGGCGTGAAAACCGGAGTGGAAATCTGCGGCCTTGTTGATTTTTCTATAAAGATGGCGGAAAGAACTTACGGAGCGTTGAATCCGGTGCTTTTTCCTGTAACAAGGGCCTGGGGATTTACTTCTGGGAATTTCAGGATTCCGGATGAGCAGGAAATAGAAGAACTTTTAAAGCTTGTTGATTACAGGAATATAAAAATTGAACCGGCAGAAGACTCTGCGGGAAAAGCGGAATTCAGGATAAGCATGAAACCCGGCATGATGATGGATCTTGGTGCTGTAGGAAAAGGTTTTGCCGGCGACAGGGTGCTGAAAATGCTTTCTCTTGCGGGAATAGAATCTGCAATTATTGATCTGGGTGGAAACATTCAGGTGCTAGGGAATAAGCCGGACGGTTCGCCGTGGACTGTAGGCGTAAAGAATCCCTGGGGCGGTGAGCCTGTATGCGGAATAAAAGTAAGTGACTGTGCGGTTGTAACAAGCGGCGGGTATGAACGCTTTTTTGAAGGCGAAGACGGCAGGCGCTACATTCACATATTTGACGGAAGAACCGGATGTCCTGTAGAAAATGACCTTGTTGCAGTTACAGCCGTATGTGCTTCCGGACTGTATGCGGATTCCCTGAGTACAGCGCTTTTTGTAATGGGCTCAGAGAAGGCTGTCTCATTCTGGCGCGAAAACAGGGATTTTGACTTTGTAATAATAAAAAAAGACGCTGCCGTGCTTTATACAGCTGGCTTGAAAGGAAAAATATTTTTTACAGCCGGAACTCCGGCTGCTGTCTGCGTTGAATAGATTATTCGATATAGTTCCGGGGTGGAAAATTTATCTATTTTTACACATACAGTTTTTCTGCGGAGAGGGCTGTGCGTACCTTAAAAAGAATTGAGCCTTTTGAGTTGCGAAGTTCATCTGACAGGGCTTTATAATATAGAAGACTTTTTCCGATGACGGTGTCTTCCGGGGCTTTTATGCCTGCTGCACACTGGCTTAATGCACTTACCGCAGAAAGCTTAAGGGCTTTCTGAAGGCCCGTAATAAGGGCGCCTTCGGTTATGGTAAACCCGGAAAATTCATACAGTACCTGACCTTCTGGGATTAAAAACTGGGAAACAAGTATGAAAATCCACATGCAGGCATGCGGCAGAATCAGGATTTTTCTGCCGGAAAGAGCCTGAAGTACAAGAGCCATTAGAAATGCTGCAGTAAGGATGACTGTTTTATTTATGAAGAAAATGCTTCCGGCGCAAAGCAGAAGAACTGAGGCTGCTACGATTTTTGCAGGGCGGGTTTTAGGGTGCAACCCTAGGAGAGGGGATAGCGGGCAACGAAGTGCACGCGAAAGGGCAGGCGCCCTTCCTTCTGCAGAATGTAAAAGTTCGGGAGCGTGTTTTGGAATTTGAATGAGTCCGCTTAAAAATGCTGTAAGGAAACCCGAAAAAACATTGAAGACAAGCATCGGGGCATTAAAAACTTTGGTTCCGCTTCCAAGGTAAAGTCCGCACAGTGCAAGCTGAACGACTGCGCTAAGGCTTGAACCTGCGCAGGAAATTCCGTAAAGGCTGAGTAGTCTGTTTTTTGATGTGGCGTAATTAAGAAAATACATTAAAAATCCGCTTGCAAGGGACTGGCAGACTGAAATTAAGAGAAACGGTGTAAAAAGAGTTCCGCTCATCATGCTTGCGGCAACAGCCTTTGTTAAAAGAAGGACTGTAAATGCGGAAAGCGGCATGGAAAATGAGTTTAAAATTACTATGTTTGCAAGTCCAAGTCTGAAAAACGGCGTAAAACGGGGAAGAAGCATTTCTACATAGGAAAAGAAAAGTGTTAGAGAGACAAGGTAGGCGGTTTTATTCTGAGACTGCATCAAATTCTCCGTCCTTTTCCATTGTAATTATTACTCTGTTCGGAAGGCAGACTAAAGGGAGGTTTGTTCCCTGATGAATGCACTGTTTTCCTGCACAGGGTGAATCGATGATGCGTACTTTGCCGTCTTTTATCTGGAATACGGTTTTGCCGAGAGGACCGTTTACAGAATAGGTTCCGTCCTGCTTGAGGGAATATTCATATTTTCTGCCGTCTGCGCTTACAGAAATTACGCTGCCTTTTTGTGGGCGGTTCAGGATGACTGAAAAAACTGCTCCTGCTAAAAAAAATGCGGCAATTATAAAATCCAGTGGTCGAGGATTTATTACGCTCTTTATCACGCTTTGATTTTACTGATTTTTTTGTTTCTTCTCTATGGGAAAAATGCGAAAAAGCCTGTAAAATGTGTATATGAGAAAATTTTGCTTTTTGAGTGCATTGCTTTTTGCTTTTTGTTTTAACAGTGTCTATGCGGGCGGAGGAAAGCCTGTCTATTTATGGAAGAATGTTCCCGGAATGAAGAAAAATTATTCTGTCATGTATGTGCATCCGGCGGCTGCGGAAAAAAATACAGGGGCGGCTGTAATAATCTGTCCGGGCGGGAGCTATCATCATCTTGGACTTTACAATGAAGGCTATAAAAGCGCAGAATGGTTCGCCGGCAAAGGAGTAACGGCGTTTACCCTGCGATACAGGACTGCGGAAAACGGATTTCATTACCCGGCCATGATGCAGGACGTTCAGAGGGCGATTCAGCTTGTAAGGGAAAATGCGGATAAGTACGGAATTGATGAAGATAAGGTTGGGCTTATAGGGTATTCGGCCGGCGGTCACCTGGTTACTATGGCCGGTGCTTTATGGGAAAGCCATGATGAACTTAAGGCTCTTGGGCTTGATCATAAGGTAAGCCTGAGGCCGGATTATGTGATTCCTGTTTATCCTGTTGTTTCCATGCATGATGAACTTGCCCACAGATGGTCCAGAAAGAGTCTTCTTGGACGCAGGCATTCTGAAGATAAGCGAAATGAGTTTTCTATGGAAATTAATGTTCCGGAAGACATGCCGGCTTCGTATATTGTTGTTTGTAAGGATGATCCGGTTGTTGACTACAGGAATAGTTTTGCCCTTTATGATGCAATGAAGGATAAGGGCGTTGATTGCAATATTGCGGTTTATGACTGGGGCGGTCACGGATTTGGAATGCTTGATAATTCCTTTATGAAGACATTTAAATGGAACGAAAAAATGTGGAATGAATTTCTGGAGCCGTTACTGAAAAAATAATTTAATTTTTTTTTCGGGAAATGCATAAAATCATCAGTCAACCCCGTTATATAAGGTGAAGGAAACAGCGCGTGCGGTTTTCTTTAGTTTGTATAACGGGGTTTTTAAATTGAAAGTCTTATTTGTTACAACAGAGCATCCTGGCTATATTTTTGGCGGATTGGGAACCTTTACACGTGAATATGTAAGGGAACTTAGAAAATTTGCGGATGTAAAGTGCGTGTATTTTCATTTAAGGGATGATGAGCCACCATTGCCGGATGAAACGGTTGATTATGTAATTGCTCCTGACCATGTGTTTGAAGCATTTTCACCTGATGCAAGGATTCTGGAAGTTGCTGCATCGTTTCGTGCCCAGCTTGATCCTCTTATAAAAAGTTTTCGTCCTGACGTGATTCACTGCAATGACCGTCAGACATTTCTTCCTTTCCGGTTTGATAAAAATGTATTTTATTCTTCTCATCTGATTTTTACGGATCTGCTTACTTCAAACAATATGAATGACCTGTATTTTCAGGAAGTTAAAGTAGAGCGATGTGCTCTGGAAAACAGTGCCGTTGTTGCGGCTTATTCGGATTTTTCTGCTAAAAGCGTGCTGAAGGTTGCAGGGGGAAAGTGTGCCCCTGTGGTGCTTCCTCTTGGACTTCGTACAAAAAAATTTTACAGGAACAAGCGTTCTGCGCGGAAAGACGGAACGCTGAATGTATGTTACTTCGGGCGGTTTGAAGATGTGCAGAAGGGATTTTATGATTTTATTGCTGCGGTAAATGCTCTGGGGCCAAGGTTTAAGAAGCGGAATAATGTGCGGTTTTGTCTTTATGGGCGGGGATATATTGATCCGTGCCTTGACCTGAGTCTTTTTGAAAAGCCGGAATTCCTTGAAGACGGCAGGCTGTACGAGGCATATGCGTCTGCGGATATTGTTGTAATGCCAAGCCGCTACGAACCGTTCGGACTTACGGGGCTTGAAGCAATGGCTTCTGGGGCGCTGCTTCTGGTGCGGGAAGGGCTTGGCATGGATATGTATGCAGAACCGGGACGGAACTGCATTGCCCTGCCGGAGCGGCCACAGGAAATGGCTGTTACTTTAAGGAATGCAATCTTAGATTATGATTCTTACAGTGTTATTCAGGATAATGCCTGGCAGAGTGCACGGGAATGGACATGGGAGCGCTGCGTAAAGGCGCATATGTATATTTACAGGCAGTTGATTGCAGAAAGAATACCGCACTTATGTTCTGCATACAGGATGGAGCAGCGCGAAGTTCTTGATTCGTACAAAAAATCAAGTGATGTAGAAAAAATTCATAGCCTGGAGATGGAGCGCATTTCGTCATCTGAAATTTTAAAGTCGGTAAATGAGTATAAAAACGGAAAAATTCTTGTCGTAACCGGAACCTATGAACCGGATGAAAATGAGTTCAGGGAGAATCTGCCGGACGTAAAGTTTATCTCAGTCCTTAATGATTCAAAATATGGAATTGCGGTTCGGCTGGAATGTCTTCCGTACAGGAATGAAGAATTTGATCATGTGATTGTTGCCGGTGCCTGGGAATCTGTACTTGATCCGTGCGGTGCGCTTATGGAACTGGAAAGGATTTCTAAAAAATCTGTGCTTGTAATGTATAAAAAAGGACAGCCTTATTCGTGGCAGACTTTTCAGATGGAAAATGACAGGGATTGGAAGCTAATTAACAGTAGTACATGGAACTGTGATGTAAGGCATGACCTTGTTATGGAAAAAACTGTTCCGTATGGTTCGGTTTTATATAAAAATTCTTTACACACTCAGGAGGAAAAGAATGAAAGCTTTGCATGAAAATTGCAAAAAATTGGATTTTACAGGATTGATTTCTGTAAACGGCGGCTACAATACCTATGCAGGAAGCTCGGTAAGGGGTTCGAATGTGAATAGTGTTCCTGTTGATTCGTCTGCGTCAGAAACAACTAAATCGGGCGGTGGATATGCTTGTATGGGCTTCCCAGGAGAGATATGCGGTTATTCATTTACCCATAATCCCGAACTTGCTCCGCTTTATGCTGCAATAAGGGAAGCATATGCAGCTTATGTTCAGTCCAGTGCAACAGGAAACGGGTTTCAGGAAAACTATTCAATCCTTTGCGGGCTTGTAAGCAGAAAGTATTAGAGCAGGCTAAGTTTGGGAATTTAAGTTCTGGCTGTGATTAATTTAAAATAACTGGTGGATACTGTGAAAAAATATGTTCTTGTAATGCAGCATGATGAAACTGACTGCGGGGCTGCCTGTCTTGCATCGGTGGCAAAATTATATGGGAAAAGAGTGTCTGTGAGCAGAATCAGGTATTTTTCTGGTACGGATTCTATGGGGACTTCGGGACTTGGAATAGTGAAAGGTGCAGAAGCTCTGGGGTTAAGTTGCCGTGGAATGCTGAGCAGTGATAAAGATTTGAATCTGGATGTTCCTCTTCCTGTTATATGTCATGTAAGGAAAGATGTTCTTGATCATTATGTTCTTGTTTATGGAATAAAGAAAAACAGGGTAATTGTGGCTGACCCTGCAGAAGGAATATGCCGCATTCTTGTGGAAGAATTTAAGGATATATGGTCCGGGGTATTTTTTGTAGTTTTGCCTGAACAGAAGTTTCAGCGTACTAAGGAAACAAAATCTCTTTTTGGGCGGTTTGCATATCTCCTTCTGCCGTATAAGAGAACTCTTGTGGAATGTTTTATTGCAGGACTGCTTCTTAGTATTCTTGGGGCGGCATCTGCCTTTTATTTCAGGTTTCTTATAGATGATGTGCTTTATTCTCAACTTAAAAACACTCTTACATTGTGTTCGTCTGCGTATCTTGTTGTGATTCTTTTTCAGGTTCTTACAGAATTTGCACGGAACCAGCTTATGAATTATATGAGCAGTAAGATTGACCTTCTGCTTATATGCGACTATTTTCGGCATATACTACGGCTTCCAATGGAATTTTTTACCAGTCGGAAGACGGGTGAAATTATTTCAAGAATCGGGGATACGCATACTATACGGCATGCCGTTTCTTCAACAACTCTTTCTGTTGTAATTGATTCGTGCATGCTTATAATAGGCGGAATTTTTCTGTTTATGTTTGGTTCGGGGCTGCTGTTTGTTTCTATGATTCCGGTTGTGGCATCTGCAGTTGTTGCGGCTATTTTTGTAAAGCCGTTCCAGAGGAATATACGGGCACTTTCGGTAAGGGAAGCTGATAAACAGTCGGCTCTTGTAGAATGTGTAAACGGAGTTGCAACAATAAAGGCTTTGTCTTCAGAACGTTCTGCATTTGACCGTACGGAAGGCAAGATTGTTGAATGCATAAGAAGAAACATAAAGCTTGGCTCTATGGCTAATGCGGAAAATGCCCTGCAGCACTTTATCTCCGGTACTGGTACGCTGCTACTTTACTGGATTGGAAGCATAATGATTTTTAAGGGAACCCTGTCTTTAGGACAATTGATTTCTTTTATAACTCTTTCCGGGTATTTTTTGGGACCTCTGTCCAGGCTTTTAAACTTGCAGCAGTTTCTTCAGGAAGCTGCAATTGCTTCTGACCGCTTAAGTGAAATCCTTGATATGCCGGAAGAATCAGAGGGCGAAAATGAACTTGTAGAGCTGGAATCCATAAAGGGAAAAATCGAAGTAAAGAACTTGACTTTTTCTTACGGAACAAGGGGAGCTGCATTAAAAAATGTTTCGCTTAAGATTCAGCCGGGGCAGAAAGTGGCTTTTGTGGGGATTTCCGGTTCCGGTAAGACAACAATGACAAAACTGATAATGAAGTTTTACAGGGCAGATAAGGGAGAAATCTTCGTTGACGGAATTAACAGCCGCGAACTTGATACTGCCGCCTACCGTAAGTGCATTGGCTATGTTCCCCAGGACGTTTTGCTTTTCAGCGGCACCATCCTTGAAAACATACTGTGGGGTTCCGACGGCGCAGATTTAAAGGATGCAGTCGTTGCCGCTCATGCCGCTGAGGCATCCGGTTTTATTTCGGCTCTTCCAGACCGTTACAGCACGGTTGTGGGCGAGCGGGGAGCTACTCTGTCCGGCGGTGAACGCCAGCGCATCTCCCTCGCCCGAATTCTTCTGAGAAAGCCGTCTCTTCTTATCCTGGACGAAGCTACTGCAAGCCTGGATTCAATTTCCGAGAAAGCCATAATGGATACAATCCACAGGAACGGCAGGAATTCTACGATGATAATTGTTGCTCATCGGCTGGCTACAATCCGCGAGTGCGACAATATCTTCGTTTTTGATAAGGGGCGCATTGTGGAATCTGGAACGCATTCAAGGCTGCTTCAGAAAAAGGGAAAGTATTATCAGATGTGGAGGGCTCAAAATGAAGAAACTAGTAATTTATCCTGAAGAAAGGACCGGAATCTGTTCAGAAATTTTTCTTTACAGGGAACCGCGGGCCCTTCACGGAATTGTATATGTAGCGCTTTCTTTAGTAGCAGTTGTTCTGGGATTTTTAGTTTTCGGACGGATGGATGAAGTAATAAGGTCAGAAGGAATTGTCCGGCCTGATATGAATGTTTCCTACGTAAAGAACATTATTTCTGGAGAAATTGAAAGTCTTTTCTATAAGCCTGGAGACTATGTCCTTGCGGGGCAGAAGCTTTTTGCAATTAAGGGAGAAGCTTTTTCTGCGCAGCACAAGGCTCTTTCGGCTCAAAGGACGGAAAACCTTCAGAAAATCGAAGGGTTAAACGAAATGATCAGCTGCTATGAAAGTGACAGGGATGTTTTTTGCGGAAATAACCCGACCTGCAGGGCAAGATACGAGGCCTTTACGGCAGAGAAAAATCTTCTTGCGGCAAAAATCAAGCGTGCGGGCTATCTGTATTCGCAGGAACTTCTTATTCCTGAGTCGGCAACGACTAGAAGCGAAATTGAATCTCTTAAGTACCAGCTTGATGTAGCTGTTCTTGAAAAGGAAGAATTCTGTACGTCTTTTATAAGCTCAATCCGGCAGGAACTGGATTCTCTTCGTCTTGAAAAAGAGAATATTGACCAGCAGCTTAAGCAACTTCAGGTTTCTCTTGAAAATCTTGTGATTGTTTCGCCGATTGACGGTTTTGTTCAGGAAATTTCTTCGCTTAATCCGGGAGACTATATCTTTACGGATCAAAAAGTTCTGAATATCGTTCCGAAGGCAGATGATTCGTGCCGCATTGAACTTAATATTCCTGCCGAAAAAATGGGACGACTGAAGACAGGACAGAAGGTTAAGCTCAGGTTTCCGGCTTTTCCGTATTATGAATACAGGGGAATTAACGGAACCCTTAAGGTTATTCAGCCTGATTCCCAGGTTTCGGATTCCGGGACACTGTTCTTTAAGGCATATGCTGACGTTGATTCAATGGAATTAAGGAGCAGAAAGGGCGAGTCGTATCAGATTAAGCCGGGCTTTGAAGTAAATGCCCGTATTGTGCTGGATAATCAGCGCCTTATGACTTTTCTATTAAAGAAGCTGGATTTTACTGTATGAAAAAACTTATATTCGTTATTTCAATGCTTTCTGCTCTTTGCCGATTGTATTCCCAGGCCGGCATGGAGGCTGAGTTTGGGTTTATTCCAAACCATAAAAACGGCGAAGTTAAGGCTTTAAGCGAAGCATGCCTTGACTCTACGTATTTTTACGCCCTTCCTTTTTACAGAAAGGCTCTTATTGAAAAAAATCTAGGATTTCTTTCAATAAAGGAGTACGGAAATTTTTTTCTTCCGAAGTGTACGTTTTCTGCAAAATCTTCGCTTGAAGGAGATTATGAAGAAGGAATGAAGAGCTTCAATTCCCAGCCAGCTTTTGATTTTATACAAAAATTGCCGGGAGCGTGCAGTTTAGGCGCTTCCCTGTCGGGAAATATTTACCTATCGCTTTCTGATGAGATTGATTTTTGCTACAGCTGCATTCCATCTGTAAGTCTTTCTGTCCCTCTTGCAGGAAGCAGAAAATTCATTTCGATTTACAATTTTTACGGCAGGAATAATTACGCTTCCAGAAAAAAGAGTTTGGACCTTCAGTTTGATATTGCAGTCAGGGACGGAATTTATAAATACGTTTCAGAAGTAGGAAACTATCTTTATTACAGAAGGATTTCTGAACTTTATTCAGAAAAGTATGAGCTTCTTGAACGACAGACAGAAGACTATGAGTCGCTTTTTAATATGGGTAAGGTTACCGCAGTAAATGTTAGCGATAAAATTTCTGAAAAAATGCAGTTCTTTCAGTCTGTTGTAGAGGTAAACAGGAACATCATTACTTCAGAAAAAGCGCTTGCAGAAATGGGAATACGGAAAGAAGAAATTTCATTCAGTCTGGAAGATTTTATTTCTTCTTGCAGGCAGAATTTCTTGATTTCTGGGCCTGTGTATTATAGGGATTACAGGGAAATTTCTTATCTTGATGTGGAACTGCTTGATTATGTTGAATCGGTGGCAGGTTCCCTTCCGTATGTTACTGCGGGTTTTTCCATGGTTTCTCCCGTTTCTGACTATGATTTTCCTGATTTTTCAGAGGGAACATGGGCATTCAGCCTTTCGCTTACGATTCCTTTTTACGGACGTTCCGGCGGAAACCTGATTAAGTCTGTATCGGAATTTTCCCATCTGACCGGTCTTGAAAAAGAGCGGCTTACCCGTCGTCACTTAAGTTCAGATGCAGAACGGAAAGGTTTCCTTGAACTGTACGAAACATACAGAATCTCAATGGAAAAAACAGCTATGCTTGAGACAGAACGGCTTTCTGAATACGAAAACCTTTATAGAATCGGAAGAATCTCTGAATACGACCTTAAGATGCAGCAGAATACAGCCGCCTTGTCCCGCCTGTATAATGATTACGCCGAATTAAAACTGATTCTTACAGAACTTTCCTTTTACTGATTCAACCGGAGTTTACATACCCGGATGCTATCCGCCGGATTCTTCATTCGTGCCTGGGAATTCATTTATTACCTAAACTTGCATAATGATGAATATTTATTTATAATTTTGCATAAATATTCCACTGTCTGCACTGCAGGCTGTATAAGAGGGCATTTGTGAAAGAACGACTGACACGTTTAAAGGCCATAAGAAAGCTCATTAAGAATTACAGAATTGAAAGTCAGGAAGCCCTGCTTGCATATCTGGAAAAAGAAGGCTTTGAAGTTACTCAGGCAACACTGTCCAGAGACCTTAAGCTATTAAAGGTTGGAAAAGTTGCAGACGGTAATTCAGGATATGTCTATACACTGCCGGGAGAAGATGAACGCCAGGAATCAGAACTGATTTATGTTCAGGATTTTCTGCGCGGATATGTAAGCATTGACTGGAGTGGAAATATTGTTGTCATCAAGACTTTCCCAGGGCATGCAAACACTGTGTCTAATGCCCTTGATAACATGAATATGGATGAAATCCTTGGTACTGTTGCAGGAGACAACTGTCTTTTTGCATGTCTACGTCAGGGGGTTTCTGGTGATCAGTTCATGGCTGAATTAAAGCGCCGCATCCCAGAAATCGAGGCGTAGGGAAAATCTTTTATGGTAGCTTATAAGTCTGTCCTTCTAAGAATTGCCGGTATTGTATTTTTCATGCTTTCTCTGTCTGTTTCCCTGCCTGTTTTGGCAAGAACCGCAGAATCCTATGCTTTCTTGATTTCTGAACCGCAGACGGGGTGGGGACTTTTCTATGTTTTTACTTCGTTCCTGCTGCTTACATTCTTTTTTATGTCTCTGTTTTCCTGCGGTACTGCTGCAATTTTTGCAGGTTCGGGCGGCTATACTCAATCTGTCTGGAACTGCGGCATTAATGCACTTGTATGTGTCAGTCTTTTTGTAATGCTTCAGACTTTTACCGGGATAACAGAAGATGACCTGTTTATAATGAATCTTTCAGAAGTTTCAATTTTTCTTCTGATTTTGTATAATGTGGTCGTATTTTTTACGCTTAAAGGTGAAAAAGATTTTTACTGGAAGAACCTGTTTTTTCAGGATAATGCATCAAAGCTTTGCCTTAAAGTTTATGTCATTATGATTATTGTGTCGGAGATTGCCTGCTTCTTGTACGCTCATAAAATAATTGAGGTTTAGGGTAATAGAATGATGAACGAAAGTGAAAAATTTGCTGCTGATGATATCTGTGAACTCTTAAATAAGTGCAGTGATTTTTTTGTTGCCATGGGCGACGATGTAAGGCGTACTCTGCTCATAAAAATGATTGAAGCTGGAAAAACTGGCATAAACGTTCAGAATCTTACTAAATTTACAGGCCTTTCAAGACCGGCTGTTTCTCATCATGTAAAGATTTTAAAGGACTGCGGACTGGTAAAAAGTTATAAAGCTGGAACAAGCAATCTGTATTATGTTGATCTGAATCAGGAACTCTGCAATATAAAGAGTTTTGTTGCAACTGCAGAAAAGATTCTTAACTGCCAGTAAATGATTTACGCATACTGAATGACGCAGTAACCGGCCGGAACTGAAATTGCCCTTACAGAAGCAAAAACGAGTTCCGGTTGTTACGGCTTTTTTTGATTGATTTCCTGACTTATTCTGAAATAACTTTCTTGATTGCAGAAAGCAGTTCCGAGTATTCTGTGAATGCAGGATACTGAGGGTAATCTGCCTTGATTTTGTCTGTTGTGCGGAACAGGAATCCTGCTTTTGAAGCCTGGATCATTCCTAAATCGTTAAAAGAATCTCCGGATGCAATTGTTTCAAAACCGCATGACTGAAGAGCCTTTACAGTTGTGTATTTAGATTTTTCACAGCGCATTTTGTAGCCTGTTATTTCTCCGTTTGGAGCAACTGTAAGCGTATTGCAGAAAATTGTCGGGAGACCAAGCTTTTTCATAAGCGGAGCAGCGAACTGTTCAAAAGTATCGCTTAAAATTATAGCCTGTGTGCATGATCTGAGTTCATCAAGGAATTCTTTTGCACCTGGAAGAGGCTCTATTTTTGCGATTGTATCCTGAATTTCCTTTAAGCCAAGTCCATGTTCCTTTAAAATCTTAATTCTGTAGTTCATGAGCTTGTCGTAATCAGGTTCATCTCTTGTTGTTTTTCTTAATTCTTCAATTCCTGTAGCTTCTGCAAAAGCAATCCAAATTTCAGGAACAAGAACTCCTTCCAAGTCCAAACATGTAATATACATATAGATATCCTCGTATAATTTTTTCTTTAGTATAATGAAAATAAAAAGGCTCTTCAATTAAAAATATAAGAAAAAAAAGTACCTAGTTATAAAAAGATATACCATTTTATTTATATGATATGGTATTTTTTATGGTACATATGGTATAAATTAGGTATGATAGTATATAAAAATATACAAGTGTATTAAATTATTAGACTAAAAAAATAGTCATAAACTGATATTTTTAAGAGTTTTTTAATTAACCGCGGTTAATGTTAAATAAAATGGCAGAAAATATTTATTTAAATATTTTATTGGAAGTTGGCACGAAAATTGCGTATATTTTTTGTGTAAAATATAAACTTTTTCTGAAGGAATTTTGTGAGAGTTATTCCTTTGGATATACATACTTTCTTGTAACGGTACGGACATTTGGAGAGAGTTCATCGGATAAGAGGGGTGGGTACTGCCGGCGGTGGTATCCAAAAAAAAAGAATGTGTCTGTTGTTTTGTAGACACAGGAAAAGTTTATCAATAAAATGAAAACGGTTGTCAAACGGCAGCCGTTTTTGTTTTTTTAAAGGTTTTATATGGCTAAAAAAAGAAAAAATAGAAAGAAGAAGGCTAAAGTATATATTCCTCTGAACAGCATTATTTCCCTTGCTGCAGTCGTTGTCGGATTGTGCACAGCCCTGCTTCTTGTGAATGTATTTTCTTCAGGTCACGGTTCTTCCGGCAGAATAAAACAGCAGTCTGCGGCCGTTCAGTCAGAAAAGCATTCGGAAACAAAAAAAGAGCAGCCGGTTCCGTTAAGGGCTCCGGTTTCTGCAGATGAAAATTCAAAAGAAAAAAAATCTTCTCAGCCGGTAAAAAGTTCTGAAAAGGTTTCTCATCAAGAAAAGAAATCTGTTTCTGATCAGAAATCTATATTATTTGAGCCTGTTGAAAAGCCTGCTGTGCCTGAAAAAAAGACAGAGCAGAAGCTTGTTCCTCCTTCCGAGCCGGAAACAAAAGAAACAAAAGTAAATCCGCTGGAAAATACGGCTCCTCAGCTTCCTGCAGTTCCTCCGGCAGTAAACGGAGCTCGCCTTGTAATCATTTTTGATGACGGCGGTCACAATCTTTCTCAGCTTGAAAAATGCATAAGTCTGCCTTTCCCTGTTACTATTGCAGTCCTCCCGGGAATTAAGTTTTCCCGTGAAGCTGCTTCTAGGGTTCGCTCAAGCGGTAATGAAGTTATTCTTCATCAGCCTATGCAGGCAGTCAATGTAAATATGAATCCTGGTCCGGGCGCAATCACAGCCGGGATGAGCGAAAATCAGATCCGCTCGGTATTGTTTCAGAATGTAACGGAAATTGGTCCTGTAACAGGAATGAATAACCACGAAGGTTCTCTTATTACGGCAGATAAAGTCTTAATGAGCTATGTAATGAAATTTGCAAGCGATGAAGGCCTGTATTTTCTGGACTCAAGGACTAATTCTGCAACGGCGGTTCCTGAAGTTGCAGAGGCATTGGGTTATTCTTACTATGAACGCAATGTCTTTCTTGATAACAAAAAAGTTCGTGAAGACATAATTGCAGAAATAATGAAAGGCCTGTCTATTGCAAATAAAAACGGTACCGCTATAATGATAGGGCACGTTTGGTCAGCGGAAATCCTTCCCGGAATCCTCAGAGAATTCTATCCGGAGTTAAGGGATAAGGGTTACAGGTTTTCTACCGTATCAAATTCGGGAGCGTTAAAAGTTCCCCGCGGTATGTAAGTTTTGATTCGGCTCCGTTCAATACGTCCGGTATGTTCAGATAGGTGCATTTAAGAAGGTGTAGTATGCGAGTTCTTGGTATTGAGTCTTCATGTGACGAAACAGCAGCGGCAATTGTAGAAGACGGAAGAAAAATAATCAGTAATGTTGTTGCAACTCAGATTCCTTTTCATCAGATATATAAAGGTGTTGTTCCGGAAATTGCCAGCAGAAAGCATGCAGAGTGGATTCTGCCTGTTGTGCGTCAGGCGCTGGATCAGGCCGGAATGACTATGAATGATATTGATGCAGTTGCGGCAACAAACCGTCCGGGACTTATGGGTTCCCTTCTTGTAGGCCTTACTTTTGGAAAAACTCTTGCATGGGCATGGGATAAGCCTTTTATTGCTGTAAATCATATGCTCGGTCATCTTTATGCCGCTCATCTGGAAAATGATATTGCCTATCCGTATCTTGGACTGCTTGTAAGCGGTGGTCACAGTATAATCTGCAAGGTAAACGGTTTCGATGATATAGAAGTTCTTGGAACAACCGTAGATGATTCCGTAGGTGAGGCTTTTGACAAAGTAAGTAAATTCTATGGGCTTGGATACCCGGGTGGAGTCAGAATCGACAGTCTTGCAAAAAACGGCGATCCAAAAGCCTGTGCATTCCCTGTTCCAAAGCTTGACGGCGATGAACACCGCTATGACATGAGTTTCAGCGGACTTAAAACAGCTGTAATTCATCAGTGCGACATGTTCTGGAAGGACGGATACGAACATTCCGTAGAGAATATGTGTGCGGCATTTCAGGAAACTGCGTGCAGAACCCTTACAAGCAGGTTGTTTCGCGCTGTGGAAGATACAGGTCTTAAAACAGTTGTTGCGGGCGGCGGAGTTGCGGCAAATTCACGCCTCAGGGCAATGCTTGCAGAAAGAACTGATCTGAACTGCATATTCCCGCCTTTAAAGCTCTGCGGTGATAACGGTGCAATGATTGCAGGCGTTGCATATCATTTCCTTGAACGCGGCGATCGTTCCGGTTGGAATACAACAGCCTGTGCACGCATCCCTCAGTTTAAGCGAGGACTTTTAAAGCATCAGTCACGCTGATTTTGCGGACTTTTATGGGAGTAAAGATGGAACTTAAGGATCTTACATATGGAATTGTAGGCTTGGGAATAATGGGCGGCTCGTTTGCAAAGTCCATAAGAAAAAATGTTCTGAATGCAGAAGGTGCTTCCGGCAGAATATATGTCTGCAACAGAAGTACAGCCTGTCTTTCCCTGGCAGAGGAAGAAGGCGTTGCAGACAGGTCCTTTACGTCTGACCGTGTTTCAGAAATGCTCCCTGACTGCGACGTAGTTTTTGTATGCCTTTATCCTCATGCTACCCTAGATTTTCTAAAAGTTCACAGGAACGAATTTAAATCCGGTGCCGTAGTAACGGATATAAGCGGCGTAAAGGGAATTTTTGAAAAAGAACTTCCGTCAATACTCCGCTCCGATGTTGATTTTATTATCGGTCACCCTATGGCTGGCGGAGAAAAAGAAGGATACGTTAATTCAAAGGCAGAATTTTTTGTAAATCATAATTATATTCTCTGTCAGCAGGATTTTAATCGCCTTGAAAACCTTTCGATGATGAGAAAACTTATTTACGCAATGGGATTTTCGCGCATTACAGATACAACCTGTGACACTCACGACTATAAGATTGGATTTACAAGCCAACTGTGTCACGTAATTGCAAGCGCTCTTGTAGAAAGTGCAGGGGATCCTGAAATTACGGCCTTCGGCGGTGGCAGTTTTGAAGACCTTACAAGAATTGCCATGATAAATGCTCCTTTGTGGACAGAACTTTTTATCTCAAATAAGGAAAAGCTTGTTGCTCACATAGAAAATTTTCAGGCAAAAATGGAAGAATTCAGGAATGCAATTGAATCAGAAGATTCAGAAACCTTAAAGGCTCTTCTAGAAGATACAAGGGAAAAGCGGATCGGTATGGGCTCAGTCTGCTCTGCCAGAAAATCCTGAAAAAATGATTCTCCATAATAGAAAAAATATATTCTCTCCGGTAAAAAATCCGTTGAAAAACGTTCTAAACAACACTAGAATGGTATCATGAAAGATTTAGAAATTCTTGACAGTTCAATCAGAAGAGTTCCTGATTTTCCAAAAAAAGGCATTCTTTTTTATGATGTAACAGGAATTTTCATTAATCCGGAAGCATTTAAAATTTGCATTGACCGGATGGTTAGCTTGTACCGCAATAAGAAGATTGATGGAATTGCGGCTGTAGAAGCCCGTGGATTCCTGCTTGGTGCGCCTCTTGCAGAACGTCTTGAACTGCCTCTTTTGCTTATCAGAAAAAAGGGAAAATTGCCGGCAGAAACGTATACAGAAAAGTATGATCTGGAATATGGAACTGCAGAAATTGAAGCTCATAAAAGTGATATCCAGCGTGGAAAAAATTATCTTGTTGTTGATGACCTTATTGCTACAGGAGGAACTCTTGCGGCAGCACGAAGTCTTATAGCACAGGGTGGAGGAACTGTTTCTGATTTCTTTGGCGTAGTCGGCCTTAAAGAATTTGATTATGAAAATGTTCTTGCTCCGTCATGCGTTACGACATTGATTAATTACGGTGGGAAATAGATATATAAGGGGAAAAAAATGTCTGAATTACCAAAAAATTACAAACCTATCCTTGACGTTAAAGAAACTGAACGTGCAATTGTAAGTATAAAGGATTTTTTTCAGGTTTCTCTTGCAACAGAACTGAATCTTACACGCGTTACAGCCCCTCTTTTTGTTCCTGCGGGAACAGGTATAAATGATGACCTGAACGGTGTAGAAAAGCCGGTTTCCTTTAATGTAAAGGGGATGAATGGTCAGAAAATGGAAATCGTCCAGTCACTTGCAAAATGGAAGCGAATTAAAGTTACAGAACTTGGCTGCAAGCCGGGCTTTGGAATCTATACAGACATGAATGCTATCCGTCCGGATGAAGAACTTGACGCAGTGCATTCGCTGTATGTTGACCAGTGGGACTGGTGTATGGCAATTGATGAAAAAGACAGAACCGTTTTCTATCTTTTTGACATCGTAAAGAAGATTTACAGAACATTAAAGCGCACAGAATTCTATATCTATGACCGCTATTCAATGTTTGAACCGATTCTTCCGGAGGAAATCAAGCTTGTTTATTCAGATGATCTTCTGCGAGAATATCCGGATCTTTCTCCAAAAGAACGCGAAAACGCTGTAGCAAAAAAATACGGTGCAGTATTTATTGCAGGAATCGGTGGAAAGCTTCCTGACGGTTCAATCCATGACGGACGCGCTCCTGACTATGATGACTGGATTAGTGATGCCGGAGACGGACACGTTGGTCTTAACGGTGATATCATTGTATGGAACGAAACTCTTGGCCGTGCATTTGAACTTTCTTCAATGGGTATCCGTGTAAGTCCGGAAAGCCTTCGCCGTCAGCTAAAGGAACGCGGTTGTGAAGAACGCGCGGAACTTCCGTTCCAGAAAAAGCTTTTGAACGGTGAACTCGCTTATACTCTTGGCGGTGGTATTGGACAGTCTCGCCTCTGTATGTTCCTGTTAAGAAAAGCTCATATCTGCGAAGTTCAGGTAAGTGAATGGCCGGAAAGTGAATTAAAGGCTTGTGAAAAAGCTGGAATTCCTGTTCTTTAATAATTTATATTGATGATTAGACAGTTTGATTATACAGGTGATGAACTTGAATTAAAGCTCAGTGAATGCGTTAAAAACGGTGTGACTGAGCTTGCTGTTCACGATGCAGCTCTTGCAAAAGATAAAGGAAGGCTTTTAAAATTCCTTAAGTCAGTTGAGCGTGAAGCTCCGGACGTATTCGTCTCCTTTCTGGTTGATCCTGCAAACATAGACAGGGATTTGTGCCGTCAGTGCATGAACATAAATTGTTCTGTAGAAATGAAGTTTTCTCCTGAGCCTGGAACTGGAAAGGGGCAGGGTATCCTGTTTGATAAAAAATTCTATTCCCGACGTTGCGTCGCGCTCAATAATTCAGGGCTCGTTTTTGGCGTGTACCTTTCGTTTGCAGATACAGTTGGGGATTCTCTTAAGGCATTTTTTGACCGCCTTGATTTTACGGTGGCGCAGTATCCTAATCATATTGATTTTCCTCAGACAGAAGATTCTGAACTTATGTCTACTGCAAGAGTTTCTGGGCTTTTCAGTGCTGAAAATATCCGTCTTGCAAGGGATGTCGCTTTTGCCGCACGCACGTTCTATTCAGCCGGCCGCGCAGTTCCGTGGTTTCTTTCTGTCTTAAAGCCTTTAAAGATGCCTGCTTCAAAATTTTTTTCTGATTTTGCAGAATGGCAGCGTGTAAATAATTGTGATTTTAAAAGCGGTTTTGTGCCGGAATGCGTTTCTCATGAAGAAATAGAGAAAATGCAGCTTAATTTCCTTCAGATAAAATATGAAGAAAAGCATGCAATGCCGGTTTTTGCCGCCGTAAAAGATATTGTCCGCCTAAACGGCGCTTTTAGCCGCGTTGTAAGTGACGGTAAAAACTTAGAAATTGAAACCGGCTACAATCCGGATGATCTTTTAAGCCCTGAATGCATGGATGTTGAAAATTTTGCAAACGACGTGTGCATGGAGCAGTGCAAATCCCTTCTGTTTTTGACGGATGAAGGACCGGACTACAAAGTACTATGACCTATGTGTTTACTTCTTCAGACAGAATCCGGCTGGACGAATTCCTCAGGAAAGAGCTCCCGTTAAAACTGAATGAGCCGGAAAACTGCAGCAATTCAAAAATACGCCGCCTCATCCTGTCCGGTTCTGTAAAGGTAAATGAGCGGCAGTGCCGTCGTCCGGCTTTTGAGCTCAGGGGGCAGAGCACGGTATGCGTTAATTTTGATGAAGAACGTTTTTTTTATGAAAAAAAGCTAGATGACATTAAATTTGACCTTACAGGGGAAAATGTCCTTTACGAAGATGATTTTTTAATCTGTGTTAATAAGCCTGCCCTTTTTCCGACGGAAGAAACTATTGTCGGCGGTCAGAAACGCGATAACCTTCATGATACTGTCGTACGCTATCTTTGGGCAAAAGACCCTTCTTTAAGGAATCCGCCATATGCAGGCATCATGCATCGCCTTGACCGCGAAACCAGTGGAGTAATCCTTTTTACAAAGCAGCGTTCTGTAAATAAAGCTGTTCAGGAAATGTTTGCCGGGCATGATTTTACAAAAGAATACATTGCACTTGCAAATGAAGGTCCTTCCGTTAAAAAATTCAGGCGCCTTTCCAAAGGCAGTTCATTTACAGTGGAAAAATACATGAATCGCATTTCTGCAAAAAGCCAGGCATGCAGATGGGGAGAAGTTCCTTCAGAAAAAGGCGGTCTTTATTCCAAAACTGATTTTACTGTTCTTGAAGAAATAAACTATTCGGGAAGGCGCGTCCTGCGCGTACAGGCTTTGCTTTATACAGGCCGGACGCATCAGATACGCTTTCATTTAAGTTCTGCCGGCTACCCGATTTTAGGTGATGAACTTTACGGCGGTTTACCAGCAGAAAGGGTGATGCTTCATGCTTACAGGCTGGAATTTAACCATCCTGTAAGCGGCGAAACAGTTTCCGTGACTGCTCCGTGTCCTTTTTAGCACGGAAAGCAGTCTTATTCTGTGCAGTTTTTACAGTTCAATTCCTGCCTTTAGTTCGTCAAGAGTTACCGTTCTTGCCCTGCTTAAAGACATCTGACCCGGAAGAATTACTGCAAATTCTTTTACAAGAAATTCTTCTGAACCGGCAGTCTTTGCAGAAAGCCTGTTTCCGTCTAGAGTAAGTATAATCTCTGAATAGGCACCGTTTTTGTAGCTTTCTGTTTTTCCGTCATCTTTATACAATGTAAATGAAGTTTTCAGACCTTTTTCAGGAACGGCAAGGATTACGTCCTTTCCTTCTTCTTTCATAGGAATGATTGAACCTGCTTTTACAAAAACCGGAACTGTTTCAAGGTTTACGTTCATTGTGTATTCCATGTCGTTTGATGCAGTAATTTTTTCCATTGTAAAGAAGTTGTACCAGGTTCCTTTTGGAAGCCATACAGTGTGCTCCGTTGTGTCAGAAAGTTCTTCCATGACTGGAGAAACCAGAATGCTGTCTCCAAACATGTATTGAGAATCAAGGAATCTGGCTGGAGCTTTTTCTGATTCGTAGTACATGCCGCGCATCATAGGAAGTCCCTGCATTGTCTGTCTTGCAGTTGAGTAAATATATGGAAGAAGCTTGTATCTTGTCTTAATGACTTTTGAAACAAGGTTTTCAATTTTTTCTGAATATGCAAATGGTTCCCTGCTTCCTGTTCCGTGGGCCCTGTAAACCGGGGTAAATGCGCCGAACTGCTGCCATCTTAAGTAAAGTTCTTCCGGTGAATTAGGCTGTACAAATCCGCCTACATCGCTTCCCCAGTAAGGAAGGCCCGAAATACCTGTGTTAAGTCCGTATGCAATCTGATTTTTTAATGCCGGCCAGCTTACTGAAACGTCTCCGGACCAGATTGAAACATTGAATTTTCCTGAGCCCGTTCCTGCAGAGCGGCTTAAGATGAACAGTCTCTGATCTGGTTTTACAGAATGAACGCCTTCGTAAAGGGCTTTTGTCCAGTAAAAGTTGTAGTAGTTGTGAAAATCAAGTTCTGCGTATTTTCCGTATTTAATGTTTTCCTTTGCTCCTTCCGGTTCGCCAAGGTCTGTCCAGAATCCGTCAATTCCGGAATCAAGCATTGCGCTGTATTTTTTTGCCATGAATGATGAAGCTTTTTTCCCGAGGGGATTAAAAACACCTCCTGACTTGTCATCAAAGCACCACCATTCGCGCCACAAGGCAAGTTTTCCCTTTGAATCTTTGCACAGAAGTCCGTCTTTTTTTAATTCCTGGAAATTTTCAGATTCTGTCGTAAAAAAAGGTTCCGTAATAGTAATAAGTTTTACGCCGTTTTCTTCCATGTAGTCATTCATTGCTGAATAGTCTGAAAAATCAGATGATGTCCAGAAAATGTCTCCCATATGCTTGAACCAGTAAAGGTCAAGTACAACGCCTGATACAGGAATGTTGTGCTTCTTGAAATTGTCAACAAGTTCAATAACTTCCCTTGAAGATTTGTAGCCGTATTTTGACTGAATGTATCCGTAAGCCCATTCCGGAAGAATGCAGAGACTTTCAGTTTCTTTGTAGAAGTCTGATACGGCTTCCTTTACGCTGGATTTCTGGCTTACAAAGTATTCAACCCTGTGAAATTCTGTCCTGTAAAGTTCAGGATCATCACCGTCCTGAAAATAGATCTTGTCTTTTCCGCCTGCATTGTAAAAAACAGCAGTGCTTTCGTCAGTGACATAGAAAGGAATGAAGATATAAGCGTGATCACCGTATTTTGATTCGTTGTAGATTGTAAATGACTGGTTTGCAAGGTTTGCCTTGCGGCTTGCCTGTCCGAATCCGTAGAATCGTTCTGCGGTTTTCCAGGTTCGCTTTTCGCGGAGAAGCTTTCCGTCGTCGCTGAGCCGGGCTGTGTAAAGTTCTCGGCCGTCTGCCTTAAGTGTGTAGCCGTCTTCCAGGGGAATCAGCACGTAATTCTGCCATACATAGATGTTTCCGTCCTGCAGGGTAAACTCTGAATCTGCTTTTGTGCGCTTAAGTTCAAAGTCTTTTCCCGGTGCCTTAGGATTCTGCCCGGTTGCTTCAAACCTGACGGAGCCGTCCTTGCATGGCTCAAAAAGAATGGATGTTCCGTTTTCAAAATCGATTTTTGTAAAACAGAACGCATTTACTGTAAAAACTAATGCTGACAGTGCAGCTAAAATTATTTTTTTCATGAATTCAGTATATATGAAATTAAAAAAATTTTAAATTTTTATTGACGATTTATTCTCAAAATTAGTATTTTATATGTAGAAATCAAAACAGAAAGGACAATGTGATGTCAGACGAAAATCAGAATACAGAGCAGAACGAAAAAGTTGAAAATCAGGCAGAAAACGCTGCTGATCAGGCTGAAGCTGCTTCTGCAGAAACTGAAAAAACTGAAGAAAAACAGGAACAGACTCCTGAAGAAAGAATTGCTGCCCTTGAAGCTCAGATTGAAGAGCTTAAAAAGGAAGCTCTTTACAAGGCCGCTGAAAATGACAACTGGCGCAAGCGCATGATGCAGCAGAAAGAAGAGGCTGTGGCCTATGCAAATGCCTCTCTTTTGGGTGATTTGCTTGACAGTCTTGATAACTTTGACCGTACAATTGACGCGGCTAAGGATGCAAAAGATGCCAAGACTATTGCTGACGGAATAAAAATGATAAACAAGAGCCTTGTAAGCATGCTTGAAAGCAAATATGGCCTTTCAAGTTTTGGCAAGGAAGGCGATGAATTTAATCCTGATGAACACGAAGCAATCGGTCGTGTAGAGGATGAAAAAGTAAAGAAAGAAACTTTGCAGCAGGTTTATCTGAAAGGATATAAATTGAACGGAAAAATCATTCGTCACGCTAAGGTAATGGTAAGCGTTCCAAAAGCCTAAACGGGTTTTAGGGCGGAGCCCTAGGTGAGGGGGTAGCGGAAGACGAAACGGTGATTGAGCTTGTCGAAATTACCGTTTCGGCTGAAGCGAGGGGCAGGCGCCCCTATGAAAATGTATATATGGGTCATTGAGCCTGTCAAAATGACCTTAAAATAAAAATTGTGGTTTAGGCAGGCTCAACCACCGCGAAATGAGGTATATAAAATGGGTAAAATTATTGGTATTGACTTGGGAACAACTAACTCTTGTGTTGCCGTAATGGAAAACGGTGAACCGGTTGTAATTCAGAACTCAGAAGGTGGACGTACAACTCCTTCTATCGTTGGTTTTACAGCTAAGGGAGACCGTGTTGTAGGTCAGCCTGCAAAAAACCAGATGGTAACTAATCCAAAGAATACTGTATATTCTGCAAAACGTCTTATCGGACACAGATTCAGTGAACTTCAGGGTGAAGCAACAAAGCTTCCATATACAGTACTTGATAACGGTGCTGACTGCCGCGTAGAAATTGAACAGAACGGCGAAAAGAAAAAGTATTCTCCGCAGGAAATTTCTGCATTCGTACTTCAGAAGATGAAGAAAACTGCAGAAGACTACCTTGGAGAACCTGTTACAGAAGCTGTAATTACAGTTCCTGCTTACTTTAACGACTCTCAGCGTCAGGCTACAAAAGACGCTGGTAAGATTGCTGGTCTTGATGTAAAACGTATCATCAACGAACCAACTGCAGCTGCTCTTGCTTTCGGTTTTAAGCAGGATCAGGACAAGGAAAAGACAATCGCTGTATACGACCTTGGTGGTGGTACATTCGATATTTCTATTCTTGAGCTTGCTGACGGTGTATTCGAAGTTAAATCTACAAACGGTGATACTCACCTTGGTGGGGATGACTGGGACCGTGCTATCATCAACTGGCTTATTAAAGAATTCAAGAATGACACTGGTATTGATTTGAGCGGCGATGCTATGGCTATGCAGCGTCTTCGTGAAGCTGCAGAAAATGCTAAGATTCAGCTTTCAAGCCAGACTTCAACAGATATCAACCTTCCATTCATTACAGCTGATGCAACAGGTCCAAAACACTTGCAGAAGACTTTGACTCGTGCACAGTTTGAACAGATGACAGAAGATTTGTTTGAACGCACAAAGGAACCATGTCGCAAGGCTCTTGCAGATGCTGGTATTTCTACAGACAAAATCGACGAAGTACTTCTTGTTGGTGGTTCAAGCCGTATGCCAAAAGTACAGGAAGTTGTTAAATCAATCTTCGGTAAAGAAGGTTCAAAGGCTGTAAACCCAGATGAAGCTGTTGCTATCGGTGCTGCAGTTCAGGGTGGTGTTCTTAAGGGTGATGTAAAAGATATCCTTCTTTTGGACGTAACTCCACTTTCACTTGGTATTGAAACAATGGGCGGCGTAATGACTAAGCTCATCGCACGCAACACTACAATTCCTACAAAGAAGAGCCAGGTATTCTCTACAGCTGCTGACGGTCAGACTGCAGTATCTATTCACGTACTTCAGGGTGAACGTGAAATGGCTGCTCAGAACCGTACACTTGGTAACTTTGACCTTGTAGGTATTCCACCAGCTCCACGTGGTGTTCCACAGATTGAAGTAACATTCGACATCGATGCTAATGGTATCGTTCACGTTTCTGCAAAGGATCTTGGAACAGGAAAGGAACAGCACATCCAGATTACTTCTTCTTCTGGATTGAGCGAAGAAGAAATCAACCGCATGGTACAGGATGCAGAAGCAAATGCTGCTGCCGACAAAGCTAAGCGCGAAGAAATTGATACAAAGAACGAAGCTGACAGTCTTGTTTACCAGACAGAAAAGACTCTCAAGGAAATGGGAGATAAGATTTCTGATGCAGACAAGCAGAAAATTGAAGATTCAGTAGCAGCCCTTAAGAAAGCTATTGAAGGCGGAAATACTGCTGACATTAAGGCTAAGAGCGAAGAACTTAAGCAGGCTTCTTACAAGATGGCAGAAGAAATGTACAAGCAGCAGGGTGCCGCAGGTGCCGGTGCAGCCGGAGCTCAGGGCTCTGCTGATGCAGGTGCTGCTGGTGACGCAGGTTCATCTTCTGACAATTCAAAATTCAACAAAGGCAAAGCCGACGACGTAGATTTTGAAGTTAGCGATGATAAGTAAGTTGTACTTAAGGTTGGATAAACATATTTATAATTGCGACAGGTAAAAATGACGGAGGGAGCGGAGCGTAATACAAAAACACTCTGTTTGTGGTTGCCGCTATAGCGGCAATTGATAGTTCCTTTGCCACAAACAGCGTGTAGCACGCTAGCGTGCGGTTTTGTATTACGGGCCGGGACCGGGAGTCATTTTTCAGGCGATTAACATAAAATAGGTTTGTCTAAGTTTAACCCTCTTTGCATTGTAAAGAGGGTTGTTTTTTAGTATATTATTTAGCGAAAGGTTTTTTGAAAATGGCAAAGCGTGATTATTATGAAGTATTAGGTCTCCAAAAAGGAGCCACAGAAGACGAAATCAAAAAGGCTTATCGTAAACTTGCGGTAAAATATCACCCGGACAGAAATCCTGATGATAAGGAAGCCGCAGAAAAGTTCCGCGAGGCAACAGAAGCTTATGAGGTGCTTTCAGATTCAGAAAAGCGTCCTCTGTACGATCAGTACGGCTTTGCTGGTGTTGACGGAATGGGTGGCGGTGGAGCCGGTGCTCAGTATTCTCATGCTTTCCATGATTTTAGCGATCTGTTCGGCGGTGCTGCCGGCGGCTTCGGTGATATCTTTGATAATATTTTTGGCGGCGGTTCAAGCCGTTCTTCCCGCAGAAGAAACGGTCCTGTAGAAGGCGCAAGTCTCCGCTATGATTTAAACATTTCATTTAAAGACGCTGTTTTTGGAACAAAAGCAGACATTCATTTTAAGCACAATGAAACCTGTGAATCCTGCAAGGGTACTGGCTGTGCGCCGGGAGCTTCAAGAAGGACATGTCCTACCTGTAACGGTACCGGTCAGATCAGAAGAAGTGCAGGCTTTTTTGCAGTTCAGCAGCCTTGTCCTGATTGCGGTGGAACAGGTACAAAAATTGACAAGCCTTGTAAGGACTGCGGCGGACGCGGTGTAGTTCAGAAGGCAAAAAAGATTTCATTTACAATTCCTGCAGGTGTTGATGACGGAAAGCGTATTATTCTTCCGCATCAAGGGGACGCAGGGGAAAACGGCGGACCTGCCGGAGACCTTGTTGTAATCCTTCATGTAGATACTCATCCAGTATTTGAGCGTGATGGACAGGATTTATACTGTGCTGTTCCAGTTTCCTTCTCTCAGGCTATTCTTGGTGCAGACATCACTATAGATGCTCTTGACGGCAAAAAAATTGCCATTAAGATTCCTGCCGGAACTGCTTCCGGAAAGCTTCTGCGCGTAAAGGGCGAAGGTGTCCCTGTTTCTGGAAACATGGCCCGCCGCGGCGACCTTTACATCAAGATTATAATTCAGATTCCTCAGCACATTTCCAGTGCTCAGAAGGAACTTCTTCAGAAATACTCTGAACTTGAAAATCCTACAGTAAATCCTAAGCTTTTACAGCTTTCTTCTTTGGATTAATAATCCACGTAACCGGTAGAATTGCAAAAAATCCCTTTTTTGGGTCGGTTCTACCGGTTGAATGCTTTTTGCCTGCAAATTAAATTCATTTTTTACATCATATCTGCCGATTTATGTTATAATTAGTATTGTCTGATTTAACATACTGGGGTGAATATGTATAAAACAAGAAAGAAAGTCTTTTATATAATGGTAAATTCCGCCGTTCTGGTTCTGTCGGTTGCTCTTTCTCTGCTTCTTGTAATGAAGAATGTTGGAAATGCTCTTCCTGTAATTCTTGCCGGCGTGCCTGCCTGCGTCTTTCTTATTTTTCTTGTCTCTGGAGCTGCTGTCCGCCATGCCATAGACAGGGTTCTTCGTAAAAAGTATCTTGAATCCGGCGAAACAGCCTATCTTGAAGAATTTATAGACCGGCTCCGTTTCTGCTATTCCTATGATGATCTTTATAAATCTTTTGCTGATATCCTTGAATTTAAGGCAGACTGTTCAGTCCTTCTTATTGACCGTGAAAAGAATTACGTTCTTTATAACAGTCCTAACAGAATTTCTTCATATTCAGAAATCAGGGAACGCCTCCTTTCAAATTTTGAACTTACCTGGACTGACGGATTTTATTATCTTGGTCAGAATCTTGGTATCGTTTCTGATTACAGGCAGGCTAGGGGATTTTTTATCTGCTATCAGGGAATTCACTGTTTTATCTTTAACAGGTATACACGTCTTTTTGACATGAACATATACACAAAACTTCAGGAAGAATTCTGCCGTTTCTTTGACCGTACAAAGATTATTGCAAATCTTTCAGAAATTTCTTCCCTTACAAAGGAATGGGAGCAGCTTGCAGAAACACAGGTTTCCTTTCTTCCTCATAAAATGCCTGATATTCCTCACCTTAAGATTGCGGCTTATTATCGTCCGCTTGTAAACGTTTCCGGTGACTATTATACGGTTCTTCCGATTGACAGTTCCAGAACGCTGCTTATGCTTGGAGACGTTTCCGGTAAAGGTCTTCCGGCTGCCCTTATCATGGGTCTTGTAATGAATACTGTAAAAATCATGGAAAATAAGAATGATCTTGTAGGTCTGATTAAGGCTGTAGATAAGGCCATAAAGGGAATGCACCTTCAGGATAAATATACCGTTCTCTTCCTTGGAATTGTTGATACGGAACTTATGAAGATTTCCTACATCAATGCTTCCATGTCGGATCCTATCATCCTTACAAGAGCTCCGGACGGCTACCGTATAAAGTCTCTTGCTTCTAATGCCAGCCTTGTTGGAATTATTGATATGGATGATGTTTCTGTAAGCGAGCAGCGCCTGTTCCGTGGAGATACAATTCTTCTTGCAACGGACGGTGTTTCAGAAGTTATGGATGACAGCGGCGTTGAACTTGGTGATACAGATATCTTTAAGGATACTCTTATTTCAAGTGCGTCAAAATCTCCTCAGCAGTTTGTTGATGATGTGGTTGACCTTATCATGCGCTATAACGGCGACAAAAGGCTTCACGATGACATTACAATGATGGTTGTAAAGGTAGGCTAACATGTTGTATTTAGTATTGAATTTATTGATGTCTGTTTTTCTGATATGTGAGACTCTTTATGTTGACCGCAAGGAAGATATATATTCAGGAAATACTAATCCTATTATTTCTAACCTTATGCTGCTTGCAATAAATGTTTCGTTCTTTACGATTATTTATGCAACACGAAACATGATTACTGCAGGACTTTTTTCCAATCTTGTAAAAATGTGTTTTTTCCTTGAAGGCTGTATGCTTATAAACCTTGCGTTCTGTATGCCTTATTATGCCTGGAAATATACAAATTCTTTTGTACTTACAATAAAAACTCTGCTTCAGGTTGGAGTTTTTTTCCTTGTAATGTTTACGTTCAAAACTGTACGTCATACAGAAGTTTTTGGTCTGGAAATTGATTCAGCCTATCTTTTTGTGGGGGAGGCAAGAAAATTCTTCCCGTGGACATGGGTAACTGTATATAAATTCCTCCTGCGTTTCTTCCTGCCGGGCTTTATGTGCTTTGTAATGCTTTTAAGGAATGAGCAGAAAGGTACAAAACTTGAACAGTTTCAGGGGTATGTATACAGTATTGCAATTCTGATTACATGGATTTTCTCTATGGGACTTGATTTTGCAACTGAGTACATAAAGGGATTTTCTGTACTTCGCTATGTTGTATATATTCCGGCTTTTGTCATTATTCCTATGGCGTCGTATACGAATACTACTCCATCAGGACGAAACGTATTTTCGTTTATCGTTAAGTCTGTAAGCATGTACATCATTCCGGCATTCCTTATGGGAGCCCTGTTCATGGTTCTTTATTCATTGAACAGTAATCATCCTGTGTTCTTTGTTTTCCTTGCATCTTTAGGTGCCGTTATAATTTTGGGACTTGTTACTGCAATCAATAACTTTATATCCAAGTCATGGCTTGGTCATAGTGCTGATTATGCTATTGCCTTTGAAAAAGATCTTGCAAATGTAGATTACAGCGGTGAAATGGATGATATTGCAGAGACAATGTTCAATATATTCAGGACAAACGCTGAATCATCTTCGATGACCGTTTATATTAACGGTGGAAACGATACGTTCAGGGTTGCATATTCTTCTTCAAAGAAGAGTAAGCATATTTCAAACTATGGACTTCTTTTTGAATCCCTGTTAAATGACGGAAGAAATATTATTGCCTATTCTGAACTAGATTCTGACAATACCCTTATGGAATATAAAAATGACCTCAAGAGGCTTTTTGCAGAAACTTATTCAGATGCAATGTTCATTCTTAATGAAGGCCGTGACGTTCATGGTCTTATTTTCCTTGGAATTAAGGTTAACAAGGAACATTACAAGCAGTATGACCTTAATGTTTTCAAAAAGCTTTATTCATACTTCTTCGTATTCGGATTCTTTATGCGAAATATTTCAAACAAGGAAATTATTGGTACTGTAAACCGAGAGCTTCGCATGTCCAGCCAGATCATTACTTCTATTCAGGACAATATTGATATTCTGAATAATCCTAAAATGGATGCAGGATGTATCATGGTTCCGGCGCATAATATCGGTGGAGAATTTGTAGACATGATCCGCCTTACAGATACAAGGCATATGTTTGTTGTCGGCGATTTAAGCGGTAAGGGTATTGCTGCTTCCATGAGTATGGTCATCCTTAAGCAGATTATCCGCGCATATCTTTCTGATACACATGATTTTAAGCAGCTTGTTGTTAAGGTAAACCGCTTTATCCGCGATAACCTTCAGAAGGGAACGATTTTTGCCGGAATGTTTGCCATTGTTAATTTTGAAAACGATACAATGTATTACATTAACTGCGGAATTCCTGCAATTCTTCTATATACGGAAGCCTATAACAACGTAATTGAAATTCAGGGTGGCGGACATATTCTTGGATTTGTTAAGGATATTTCTCCATATATTTCAATTAAGCAGATTAAGCTTAATAAGAATGATATTGTCCTTGCATGTACAGACGGTCTTATTGAATCGCATTCTCTTCGTGGTGAAAAATTCGGAAAAGACAGAATTCAGCGCTATATGGTTGCAAATGCAATGTATCCAGCAGCGCGAATGGCTCAGTTTGAGTATGATGAACTTGTTAAATTCATGAGTCATGAAATGGAAGACGATGTAAGCGTTCTTGTAATGAAATATCTTCGTTCTAATGCATCTGATAAGGCAGAGGCTGATTCAATGAAGTCTAAGCTTTATGAGACAATGACTCAGTTTGACAGTGATGATGTTGTTAAGCAGATGGAAAAATACGAAGAGTTCGTTCAGAATCTGGATTCTGAGCATTTAGATTGATGAATTAGGAGCGATAAAATGGAACAGCTGACATTTACTAAAAAAGACGGTTCTGACTATATCCTGCTTACTTTAAGCGGAGATTTTAACGCTTATACTGCACAGAACATTCAGTCTGAAATTTATTCAACTATCGAAAAAACAAATCTTGTGCTTGACCTGGCAAACGTAAATGTTCTTGATGCTGCGGCAATGGGGATTATAATGGCTGCGCATAATGATGCAGAAGAATATTCAAAAAGGCTTTATCTTATGTCTCCTTCAAACGAGGTTGACCGCCAGCTTCTTGCAACCGGATTCAAGGAGTTGTTCAACATAATCAACTCTGTAACTGAAGTAAAATAGTTGCATCACAGATGTAAAAAAGGTGGTTAAATAAAAAAAACGGTGGTTAAGCTTGTGAAGTGTACCCCTAAAGTTGGACAAATAAAGTTCAAGTTTGATATGTACCCATAATTCTGGACACATATTATGAACTAGGAAGAAGAAATGGATGCTTCCCTGAATTTTACAGGAGGCATCCATTTTGTTTTAACCTGAATTCTCTTGTTGTTATAATAATCTATATATTCATCAATGGCATCTGAAAATTCATAAAAAGATTTAAAATCTTTTTCATGTCCATAATACAACTCATTTTTTAATCTTCCAAAAAATGTTTCCATAATGCAGTTATCATAGCAGTTGCCTTTCCGGGACATGGATTGAATAATTCCATGATCAGACAAGGCTGTCCTGAAGACTCTATGTTGGTACTGCCATCCCTGATCAGAATGAAAAATAAGCCCATCGACTTTTGAAAATTTATCAAAAGCTTTATTTAACATTCTTTTTATCTGATTCATATTTGGACTTAATGATAAATCATAAGCGATAATTTCATTTGAATACATATCAAGAATTGGAGAAAGATAGCATTTACCCCAAGAAAAACTAAATTGGGATATATCAGTTGTCCATTTTTGAAAAGGTGCAGTTGTATTAAAATCTCTGTTAATTATATTCTCAGCTACTTTACCAACTTTTCCTTTGTAAGAATGATACTTTTCTTTTGCTCTTTTTCCCATTAAATTCATAGTATGCATAATTCTTTGTACACGTTTATGATTTACAACTCTTCCACGGTTAATTAATTCCCTATAAACACGACGAACTCCATATCTTTGCTTGTTTTCAGCAAAAATTTCCTTTATTTCAATTGTTAAAGTATGATTTTTTTCTGCAATCACATCTTTCTTACTTATTTCAAAGTAATAAGTTGATTTGGACATTTTTGCAGCTTCAAGAAGATAACTTAATTTGTATCCTTTTTTCCGGAGTTCTTTGAGGACTTCTGCTTTTTCGCCTTGAGTTGCAGGTCCCATTCTGCGTGTCTCAAGGCCATGGATTTTTTTATTACTTCATTCTCCGCTTTTAGCCGTTCAATCTCCGCTTTTAATCGACTTATTTCTTCACGTTCTTCTTCTGTGAGTTGAGTATTGTTTTTTAAGGATTTTTTCATGATTGGAGTTTTCCTTGGTCGTCCTATTGGTATATATTTAAATCCATCATAACCATATTTTTGATATAAATTAAACCATTTATTAAGCATGCTTGCATTAATTCCTGCTCTTGAAGCAACTTCTAAAATAGAATTACCTCTAAGGATTTGAAGTATAAGTTCGTTTTTTTCTTGTTGGCTCCATTTTTTATTTTTTTCATGCTTTAGTTTTTCTATACCGCAATTTTCAGCAATTCGATTCCATTTCCGAATCATACTGTGAAAATTTCTTGGATCTGTAAAACCATCTGGAGTTTCAACCCAGATTCCTTGTCGATACAATTCAACACATTTCTTTTTGTATTCAAATGAATAGCGCATAAAAATACCCCTTTTACTTTTGTCCAGTAAAAGGGGTACATATCAA
>JAXJSC010000022.1:0-201589 GCA_036310305.1 Treponema sp.
TGAATATATAGATTATTATAACAACAAGAGAATTCAGGTTAAAACAAAATGGATGCCTCCTGTAAAATTCAGGGAAGCATCCATTTCTTCTTCCTAGTTCATAATATGTGTCCAGAATTATGGGTACATATCAAATCCATAAAAGATTCAGCGGAAGTGCACCTGTCATTCAGTCCGTAAAATTACACAAACCGAAATTTATTTTGTCTTAAGGTTACGGCCGTAAAGATCACTAATGAATGCAAGCCATTCTGCATTTTCCTTTGTAAGTCCGTCCGGCTTAATTCTCCAGCCCCAGTTTGTTCCACCAAGGGTATTTGGTGTATTCATGCGGGCTTCTGCACCAAGACAGAGGATATCCTGCATAGGAATAACAGCATAATCAGCACAGGAAGCGATTGCAGTCTTAACCAAAGCCTTGCATACTTCTCCTGAATCAGAAAGTCTGCGTGCTTCTGATTTTTCAACCTTGCGGCCGAATGCGTATTCTGCAGCAAGCTGAACAGCTTCATCACTTGCACTGTCAAGCCAACCCTGCATTGTGTCGTTATCGTGTGTACCTGTATACACAACTGCATTTGTATTGTACATATGAGGAAGGAATGCATTTACCATTCCGTCTTTTCCGGCTTCGTTAGGATCAAATGCAAACTGAAGAACCTTCATTCCAGGGAATCCGGCGTCATCGCGAAGTTTACGAACTCCGTCTGTAATTACACCAAGGTCTTCTGCAATGATAGGAAGAGTTCCCAAAGCCTTTTTAATAGCATTAAAGAGATCAATATTTGGACCAGGAATCCACTGACCGTTTACTGCAGTAGGATCACCATAAGGAATAGACCAGTAAGCTTCAAATCCACGGAAGTGGTCAATGCGAACTACATCAACAAGCTTTGTCATGCGTTCAGTGCGTTTTACCCACCATGAATAGTTATCTTTTTTCATTGCATCCCAGTCATAAAGCGGGTTTCCCCAAAGCTGACCAGTTGCAGAGAAGTAATCCGGCGGAACACCGGCAACTTTCTTTGGAATTCCGTTCTGGTCAAGCTGGAAGAATTTCTGGTTTGCCCATACATCGGCAGAGTCAGCAGCAACGAAAATCGGGATATCGCCGATAAGGGAAACACCCTTTTTGTTTGCATATGCCTTTACTGCAAACCACTGTTCAGCAAAGAAGAACTGAATTACTTTAATCTGTTCGATATTTTCTGTATGTTCTGCATTCCATTTTGAAACGGCAGTTGGATCACAGGAAGCAAGATCCTTTGGCCAGAAAGCATTCCACATCTGAGCAGAACCGCTTATACCTTTCTTTTCAGCTTCCTTGTCATAATATGCTTTGATACTTGTAAAGTTAGCATAATTATCAAGCCATGCAGAATTATCATTTTTAAATGCTTCGTAAGCAACACGACTGTTTTTATCCGCATTTTTAAGGAAGTATTCAGCACACTTAAAGAGTACCGGCATCTTCCACCAGACAACAGAACCGTATTCTACAGGACCTTCATTTTTTATGTAGTCAGCAGGAACTATATCGTTTTTGTCTGCCCATCCCTTTTCAACCAGTGTATCAAGGTCAATAAGGAGAGGATTTCCCGCAAATGTAGAAAAAGATGCATACGGAGAATCTCCGTAGCCTGTAGGACCAATCGGGAGAATCTGCCACAAAGACTGATGTGCAGATTCAAGCCAGTCAACAAATTCGTAGGCAGCCTTTCCGAGCGTACCTATACCAGGAGTACCCGCAAATGATGTCGGGTGCATTAAAATACCACTGCTTCGTTTCATAATGAAACTATTTTAATGTAGCACCGATAAAAAGTAAACCTAAAACGAAAATAAAAAACAGGCCTCCCCATCCGGAAGAAGCCTGCCTTTCATAATTTATTATTCTATTCTACAACTTGCGATTAGAGTACGCAGATTGGAACGAATGTTTCAGCCTTCAAAGAAGCACCGCCAATCAAACCACCGTCGATGTCTGGCTGAGCCAAAAGTTCTGGAGCGTTAGAAGCTTTCATTGATCCGCCGTACTGGATGATTACTTCGTCTGCAACCTTCTGGTTGTAGAGTTTTGCAATGTAACCGCGGATGAACTTGTGGATAGCCTGTGCGTCTGCTGGAGTAGCAGTTTTACCTGTACCGATAGCCCAAACTGGTTCGTAAGCGATTGTTACTTTCTTCATCTGTTCTTCTGTAACGCCTGCAAGACCTGCAGAAAGCTGGAAAGCACAAACCTGTTCTGCTTCACCTGCTTCGCGTTCGCTCAAAAGTTCACCGATACAAAGATCAACTTCAAGACCATCGTTAAGAGCCTTGCGAACCTTTTTGTTGATAAGTTCGTCAGATTCACCGATTTCGTGGCGGCGTTCTGAGTGACCGAGGATTACACACTGGCATCCGATGTCCTTGAGCATTGCTGTAGAAACTTCACCTGTGTGAGCTCCGTTATCTGTTGCAGCACAGTCCTGAGCTGCAAGGATGATGTTTGAACCCTTTACAACCTGTGCAACTGCATCAAGGTATACAAAAGGAACACCAATCATGTATTTGTTTGTTTTTCCCTTAAGCTGTTCAACCAAGTCTTTTGCCAAAGCAACTGCTTCAGCCTTAGTTGTGTTCATTTTCCAGTTTCCGGCGATATAATGTGTACGTGCCATTATTTATTGTCTCCATATGATTTGACACGCAGCAAAGCTGTCGTGTCGAAATTGATTTCTCCCGCAGACGAGTTGCCGAAGGCAAGGAGTCTGTCGGGAGATTAAATGCTTTACACGGCAAGTGGCTCGACCACTTGTCCGTGTGAAAACTATTTTGTAGCCAAGATTGCAATACCAGGAAGTGTCTTTCCTTCAAGGAATTCGAGGGAAGCACCACCACCTGTAGATACGTGGCTCATTTTGTCTGCAAGATTGAACTTGTTTACAGCAGCAACAGAGTCACCGCCACCAACTACAGTCATAGCACCCTTAGAAGTTGCTTCTGCAACGAGGCGAGCCACAGCTTCAGTTCCCTTTGCAAAGTTTTCGAATTCAAATACTCCAACAGGTCCGTTCCATACGATAGACTTAGAAGCAAGGATTGCGTTCTTGTAAAGTTCAACAGTCTTAGGACCAACATCCATACCCATAAGGTTATCTGGAAGGTCAACTGCATCAACTGCAACAGGATCCTTATCAGCAAATTCTGCACCACCAACATGGTCAACTGGAAGAAGAATCTTTACGCCAGCTTTTTCAGCTTTAGCAAGAAGATCTTTTGCTGTGTCAAGGAAGTCATCTTCAACAAGTGACTTACCGATAGCGTGTCCCTGTGCCTTAAGGAATGTATAAGCCATACCACCACCAACGATGAGTGTAGAAGCATTCTTCATAAGGCTTTCAAGAACGGCGATCTTTGAAGAAACCTTAGCACCACCGATGATTGCAGTCATTGGTTTTTCTGGATTTGTTACCATTGGCTGAATGTATTTAACTTCTTTTTCCATAAGGAAGCCGCCAACTGATTCAACTGGCATGAACTTTGCGATAGAAGCTGTAGAAGCCTGATCGCGGTGAGCTGTACCGAAAGCATCGTTTACGAAGATGTCTCCGTATGTAGCAAGTTCTTTTGCCATTACATCGCGTTCTGCAGCATCCTTAGATGTTTCTTCCTTGTGGAAGCGAACGTTTTCGAGCATTGCAACTCCACCCTGTGGAAGAGCGTCGATTGCAGCCTTCTGTCCGAGTGCATCTGGAAGGAATGTAACTTCCTTTCCAAGTTTTTCTGCAAAGTATTTTACAACTGGAGCCATGCGGTTCTTTCCGTTGATGAACTTTTCTGCATCAGCGTCTGTCCATGTTTTTCCAGCCTTTTCAGCTTTTTCCTGAGCCTTTTTTACGTCCTTTTTAGGATCGCCGAGGTGGCTCATAAGAACGAGTGAACGTGGGCTCTGTTCAAGAATATATTTAATTGTAGGAAGAGCTGCCATAATACGAGTGTCGTCCTGAACAACTCCGTCCTTCATTGGAACGTTAAAATCAACGCGCATGATAATGCGTTTACCTTTAAGATCTACATCTTTTACTGTTTTAATCATTGTATTAACTCCTGATATATCCGCAGATGCGGAATAAATGATTTCGTTTCTATAATAATGATTTAAAAACATAAATTCAATCTGTGATTTTTTTTATCGGGATGAAAACCGCCTTATCTATCGCCAAAAAAAATAAATTTCCATATAATTGAATCAAATGAAAAAAGGTTCTGAATTTTCACCGTCTGAAGTTATTTTTGCCCTTACTGATGCATGCAACCTGCACTGCGCTCACTGCTTTGTTCCAAGAACAAGCAGAAATCTAAGCAAAGAGGATGCCGTAATTTTTCTTAGGGAAACTGCGCGCCACACTGCACCGGACGGCCTTCCATTCATAAACAAGGTAGGATTTTCAGGTGGGGAACCTTTTCTGCGCACGGACTTTTTATGCGCCGTAATAGAAGAAGCTGTAAACCATAACATGAATTTTGACCGGATTATGACAAACGCAGTCTGGTGGAACACACAGAAACAGCTAGAACAGACTCTTCTCAAAGTTTACAATGCCGGCTACGACGGAAAAATCGGAATAAGCTTTGACGCTTTCCACGGACAGGATGCAGAAAAAATTGCCGTATTCTGCAGGACTGCCGTAAACATCTGGCAGGATCCGGAACTTATTGTAATTCAGTCCGTAATTGACCCTGCGCTTTCTGAACAGCAGGATCTTAAATGCCTTACAGACCTTGCAGAAATACTTGATGCAGACATTCAGACAGACCTTAAAAGCAACGGCACCGGCGAAATGGCAATAGAAAATGACGACATGTTCATCCTTGTGTACAGATTCTTGCCTTCGCTGCAGAGCGAAAACCAGGAAGCATGGAAAAGTCAAGTCTGGTTTAAGGAAGACTTCTGCCAGGGACCGGGGAACATTTTCTACATTCATCCAGACGGAAACATCGCTCCGTGCTGCGGTTTTTCAAATGAAAACGAACCGCTTTACATCGGAAACATTCATATGGAATTTTCAGAGATAATGAAAAACGCCGCCGGAAACAGAATGATAAAGATTTGCTTTGAAAAAGGCCTTTCATCACTTCTAAAAAGAAAAGATCTTCACTTTCCTGGAAAAACTTCAGACATCTGCACATTCTGCGACTTTATCTGCAGAAATCAGGACTTCCTGAAAGACTGATGCAATTTATTTAAAAAGGAATCTATAAGCCGGTCATAAAGCGGTTCCAGAAAAATCTTTCTTAAAATGTCTATAATGGAACAGACTGCAAAAACCGCGAGAACCGCAACAATTACCGATGGAATAAAGAAATCGCCACAAAAAAGCTCATTTAGGTTAAAAAAATCCATCCAGACATTCCGTCTGAAATAATTGTGATTGTGCAGTAAGTAAACTCCGAACGTAGAAGATGCAGTCAAATTTACAGCTGAAAAATGCTTTTCAGGAAGACGGAGTGCACCCGCAAACAAAGAAACTGCTGACCACGTAAGAATCAGGCTGTAAAAATGAGAAGAAAATACCAGCGAAGCCGCTCCGAAAGAAACAGAATCAATTGTTCCGTAGGAGCAAAGCAGAAAGAAGCGCAAAGCCATGTACAGTACAGGCACCAGGATTCCGGCAAGAATAAACTTCGCAGCGCTTACACAGGAAAGAAAATCATCGTATTTTTTCATGTATGAGCCAGCAAAAAACAACATGAAAAATGCCGAGTAGTCATTTATTAGGTAAACGTCAAAAAAGGGAACAATAGAAAACACGTTTACAATTACAAACATTAAAAGAATAAGGCGTGCGTGCATTTTCCTGTCCAATTGCCTTATCATCACATTGAGGAATGGAACAAAAAACAGAAAGACAATGTATTTTGTAGCATACCAGTTCTGCGCAGTACAGAAAGGCATAAAAGAAAAAATCAGTTCCGAAAATTTCATGCAACGCCTGTCGACAAGTCGGGTAAAGCAAAACCCTGTTCCGGTAACGCCGTAAATCTGAATCTTGAAAAAATAAACGATGAGCGAGATTCCTGCAGAATACAGAAAGAGCTGGAACCACAGCATAAGGATTTTTTTCAGCGAAAATTTTGAATCATAAAGAAAATAGCCAGAAATCATTATAAAAAGCATGTTCCCAAGCCAGCCCGTGCAGCCAATAAAAGTCTGCATAAAAATAAGACTTCCGGAAATTTCCGGCATTGAATCAAAACTGAGTCCTACAGAAAGCGCATGCTGCAGGATAATAAAGAGCATTCCGACAATGCGTAAAATCTCTATATTTGAATTTCTTACTGAAAATCTGTTCATTCTATTTTCCAAGCATCCTGTTCAGTTTTTCTGTAGCCGCAAGAATTACAGCCGCAAAAATCATCAGGTAAAGCGGATATATGCCAATGCCCGCTTTAGAAGCAATAACGCCAAAAAGAGTCGGCATCAGCGTGCTTCCCGTATAGGCACTTGCCATCTGAAGTCCAACAATTGCCTGCGAATTGCTGCGCCCAAAATTATCCGGTGTTGCATGAATTATGGAAGGATAAATCGGTGCACACCCAAGCCCGATTACAATAAGTCCGGCAAGTGCAGAATAATCAAAACTGAAAGGAAGCAGAACCATTACAATTCCAGCAGCAGCCGTGCATGCACCAATGCGTATCATATTCCGGTCGCCGAGTTTTTCTGCAACAAAACCGTTTAAAAGCCTTCCGCCTGTAATTCCAAGATAAAAAAATGACGCAAAGCGAGCTGCAAGTTCCGGTTCTACATTGCGGAAAGTTACAAGATAACTGGAAGCCCAAAGACCCGTACTTTGTTCCATTGCGCAGTAACAGAAAAATGCAATGAGAATATAAGGAACTCCGCGGATTTTTATTACTTCCGAATTTTTTTTTGCAGATTTTGATTCAATTGCTTCATTGACAGAGTCCGATTCTGACTGGTCAGAAACTTTTTTCCACAAAGGGAGGCTAAAAATAAGGAGAGCTGTTAAAACCACCTGAATGAATGAAATTGCCCTGTATCCGCCGTGCCATCCGGCATTACCGGTAAGGTAAAATGCCATTATGTACGGACCGGAAGAAGCTCCTACTCCCCAGAAACAGTGTAGCCAGCTCATATGCCTGGCCTTGTAATGCAATGCGACAAAATTATTTAATGCTGAATCAACGGCGCCGGCACCCAGACCATACGGAACTGCCAGCAGACAGAGAGCTGAATAATTCGGAGCGATGGAAAAACCGAAAAGAGCGGCAGCTGTGAGCGCAACGGAAGCAGAAGTGACCAATCCGGCGCCAAATCTTCTGGTAAGGCGGTCGCTCATAAGGCTTGAAACAATTGTTCCGCCCGCAATAATCATGCTTATTATACCACAAGCTTCAAGCGGAGCATTCAGTTCCGCTCCCATAACCGGCCATGCCGCCCCCAGAATGGAATCTGGAAGCCCCAGACTTATAAACGCAATATAAATTACGGGAAGAAGAAAAGAAAGCATTGTTCCTCCTGTGAACGCGCACTGCATGAACAAAAACTCCGCCGCAAGCGGTTGTACATGGAGGCACGGAACATCATTTTTTCAGATTCAGTTTACGTAAACCTTTTTTATTTCTGCAATGTACATAACATGCCAGTCATTATCATTATAAAATGTGCTGACCAGATTTTCTGAATCAGTGTCAAAATTTTCTGCCGCCATTTCCTGACTGTAAATTTTTTTGCAGACAAAAACCATACGGCATTCCTTAAAATAAGCAGCTCCGTCAACATGATCAACAGTAAAACCGCAGGAAGCAACTTTATCTTCATTCTTACCGGAAATTTTTCCGCAGTAACCAAGTTCTTTACGGTATTTTTCGTCAAAGAAACAGAGCGTAAAAGTTTTTTTAGAATCAAGGAAAGATTTTGTATAACGTGATTTTCTTACATAAACTGTGGCAGTAGTCTTATTCCAGATAACGCCTAGACCGCCCCAGCTTGCAGTCATCATGTTTGTTTTTCCGTTTTTTTCAGCAGTAATAAGGAACCAGTCCTTTGAAATCAACTTGAATGGATTTTCATTTAATTCTTCAATTGCTATTTCTTTCATTTTGGCCTCCAGAAAACCGCATTTATTATATCACGAATTTGAAGATGACAGACTGTTAAATCGCGAAAGGAACGCTTTTGTTCTTTCCTGCTTAGGATTATTAATTATGTCAGCAGGCTTACCCTCTTCTACAATAATTCCGCCGTCCATAAAGAAAAGATAATCGCTTATATCCCTTGCAAAAGACATTTCGTGAGTAACAACAACCATTGTCATTTTTTCTGATGCAAGATCTTTTATAACAGCAAGGATCTCGCCTGTAAGTTCCGGATCAAGTGCACTGGTAGGTTCATCAAAGAAAAGAACCTCCGGCTTAAGGGCAAGCGCCCTTGCAATAGAAACACGCTGCTGCTGACCGCCTGAAAGTTCGCACGGATAATTGCGTTCCTTTGATTCAAGACCCATGCGCTTTAAAAGAGCACGCGCAGTAAAAACTGCTTCTTCCCTAGATTTTTTAAGGACTTTTACCTGCGGATCGACAACATTATTCAAAACCGACATGTGCGGGAAAAGGTTAAAATTCTGAAAAACCAGCCCTGTTTTAAGGGCAATTTCGTGCAGTTCATTTTTTGGAGCATAAACTCCGCCGTCAACAAGCTTTTTTCCGCAGATCGTAATAGAACCGTCTGTTACAGTTTCAAGCTGACTTACACAGCGAAGAATTGTAGATTTTCCTGAACCGCTCGGTCCGATTATTGAAAGAACTTTTCCCCTGTGAACGGAAAAAGAAATGTCATTCAGGACATTTACAGTTCCAAAAGTTTTCTTCAAATGCTCAACTTTAATAATTTCTTCCATAAGATAACCAGACTAACGATAATATGACAGTTTTTTTTCTATCTTAATGAATGCAAACGAAACAAGGGCATTCATAACAAAATAAAATACACCGGCTATAAAAAGCGGCATAAACGAAAACAAAGCGCTCTGCCTTTCCTTTGCAACTAGAAGAAGTTCTGCAACTCCAATTACAGAAACAAGAGCCGTATCCTTTACAAGGGTAATAACCTCATTTCCCATTGCAGGAATAATTCGCTTTACAACCTGAGGAAGTACTATATAAAAAAATGACTGGCCTTTTGAATATCCCAGAACAGTACATGCTTCGTACTGGCCTTTAGGAATAGATTCAAGACCTCCCCTGTAAATTTCTGCAAAATAGCAGGCATAATTTACAGAAAGCGCAACAATTGCTGCCGGGAAACGTTCCCAGGGAAATTAACCTCATAGCCAAAAGAGCGGAGCCAGTTAAAAAAAAGTCCCGGAGCAAAATACACCACAAGCAGCTGAAGCATGAGCGGTGTACCCCTTATAATCATAAGAAAAACATTAGTTGAATAGGAAAGGATTTTATTTTTTGACATCCTTCCCATTGCAATAACAAGTGCAAGAGGAAGGGCAAATATGAGAGTAAGAAAGAAAACTTCAATTGATGTCAAAGAGCCATCAAGCATGGCTCTAAGCATTTTGATGTAACGAATGCTCATATTTTAATGAGATTACTTACCGATTACAGTAATGTCTGAACCGAACCATTTTCTTGAAATAGATTCAACAGTACCGTCTGCAGCCATTTCTTCAAGAGCAGCCTGAACTGCATCACGAAGCTTAAGGTCGTTTTTACGGAATGCAATACCGTACATTTCCTTTTCAAGCGGAGTTTCTACGATTTCAAATGGTTTTCCAGTTTGAGCAATGTCATAGGCTGCTACAACGCTGTCCATGATTACAATATCAATTCCGCGGTTTTCAAGATCGTTCATTGCTGTAAGATTATCTTTGAACGGAATAATATTTTTAAGTGAATTCTTAAATCCTGTGTTGTTTACAAGAGCATCCTGTGCACTTGAACCACTCTGAATTCCAGCAATTTTTCCGGCAGCATCTTCAAGAGTCTTAATTCCGCTGTTAGCCCTTACAACAAGAACCTGAGCATTATTGAGGTAAGGCTTTGTAAAAGCAAGTGCTTCAAGTCTTTCAGAAGTAATTGTAAGACCGTTCCAGATACAGTCAATTTTTCCTGTAGAAAGTTCAAGTTCCTTTGCATCCCAGTTGATTGGCTGGGCCTTAAATTCTACGCCTAATCTGGCTGCAACTTCCTTTGCAAGGTCAATGTCAAAACCTACAATTTCGTTGTCATCATTGCGAAATCCCATTGGAGGGAAAGAATCATCAAGACCAAGTACAAAAACCTTGCGCCTCTGAAGTTCTTCCAATGAGTTATCTTCTTTCTGAACTTTTTTACAACCTGCAAGTGCTGCAATCATAAGAAATGCAGCTGCAAACATTACCAGTTTTTTCATCATCATTCTCCTGACGAACGGCTTTGCCGTTATTTTTTCATGAGCCTTCTACCGAAAGCAGTTATCTTAAGCGTTTGTCTTTACAAACACCTTCAATGCATCTATCTGTTCCTTTACTTTTTCTTCTGCAGGACCACCGTCTGTCTTGCGCGCATTTACGCAGGCTTCCGGCGGAATAATATCAAAGATATCAGACTCAATAAGTTCTGAACAGCCCTTAAAATCTTCCAGGGAAAGATCTTCAAGCCTACAGCCCTTTTCTATAGCAAGACGAACTGAATGAGCACTTACTCCATGAGCAGTTCTGAAAGGCATCCCTTTGCGCACAAGGTAGTCTGCAACATCTGTAGCATTAAGGAATCCGTCCTGACATGCTTCGTTCATTGCCTTAAGATTCCACTTTGCAGAAGAAATCATGTAAGTAAAGATTGAAACGCAGGAAATTACTGTATCGCAGGCATCAAAAAGGCTCTGCTTGTCTTCCTGCATGTCGCGGTCATATGCAAGCGGAAGCGCCTTCATCATTGTAAGGAGTGCCATAAGATCGCCGTAAACACGACCTGTGCGTCCGCGAATAAGTTCTGCAAAATCAGGATTCTTTTTCTGTGGCATGATGGAAGAGCCTGTAGACCATTTTTCGCTTAAATCAATAAAAGAAAATTCTGTAGTAGACCAGAGAACAACTTCCTCGCAGAAACGCGAAAGATGCATCTGAATGAGGCTCAAGGCAGAACATACTTCTATACAGTAGTCGCGGTCAGAAACGCTATCCAAGCTGTTCATTGTAATGCTTTCAAAACCAAGCTGAGAGGCTTCAAATTTGCGGTCAAGTGGAAGCCCCGAACCTGCAAGGGCGCCGGAACCGATAGGACTGATCTTTATACGCTTTAAAGAATCAGAAAGGCGTTCAAAATCGCGTACAAGCATCCAGCCCCATGCACACATATGATGAGCCAGAGTTACCGGCTGAGCATGCTGCATGTGTGTATAGCCCGGCATTATGTCTTTTGTATGAGCTTCTGCAATTTTTACAAGGGAATCCACAAGAGTAAGGATTCTGTTCTGAAGATCCGGAATAAAGCGGCACAGATAAAGGCGTTCATCTAGTGCAATCTGGTCGTTACGGCTTCTTCCAGTGTGAACTTTTTTACCGGGTTCACCGATGCGATCAGTAAGGGTTGCTTCAACAAACGAATGAATGTCTTCCGCAGAATAATCGATCTTAAGTGAGCCGTTATTAAGGTCTGCTTCAATGGAATTAAGGCCTTCAATAATTTTTTCTGCTTCTTCCTTAGAAATAATTCCGGCATGACCTAGCATGGCCGCATGAGCACGGCTTCCCTTTATATCATCTAAAGCCATGCGTTCATCAACGTGAATTGATGTTTCAAATGCAACTGCTTCGGCATCCGGGCCTTCTGCAAAACGTCCGTGCCACAAGGCAGCATGATTATCCTGTGTATGAGTTCCGTGTTCCATATAACAACCTTTAGAAATTAGTTTTCATCCATCCACTTTTTGATGCCATTAACAATATCAGCATCAATTACGTGTTCAATGCGGCAGGCATTGTGTTCCGCCTGTTCTTCATCAACTCCGGTAATCTTTACTAAAAAGCACGTCAGAAGCTGATGCCTGTCATAAATATCCTGAGCCTTTTCCCTGCCCTTTTCTGTAAGATTGATATGCAGGTTTTCATCCACAAAAATGTATCCCTCATCACGCAGTATTCCCATTGCACGGCTTACGCTCGGTTTAGAAACATTCAGTTTGTGAGCTACATCAACAGCATGACATTCGTTTTTTTCGTTCCATATCATGAGGATGGCTTCAAGATAATCTTCACCAGATTCGTACATACAGCTCCCATACAGGACAAAGCCGCCTGTTACAGCAGCCCTGTCTTACAGTTTTTTTTTCGATCAGAACTTAAAGAAATTTAGTCGTTGCTCATTACTTCCTTTGAAAGTTCCATAATCATATTATAAATCGGCTTTCCACCCGGCACCATCGGAAGAACCATTTCATCACGGTCTACGCGTGCATCAATAATTGCCGCCTTGCCGGACTTAAATGCCTTGTCAAATACTTCTGCAAATTCCTTTGCGTTGGTTGCCTTATAGCCCTGGATTCCATAGGCATCAGCGAGCTTAACCCAGTCCGGACCGATATCCAGTGTTGTCTGGCTGAATCGTTTTCCGTAGAAAAGGCGCTGCCACATGCGTACGTTTCCAAGCGCATTGTTGTTTTCTACAACGATTACGATAGGAAGATTGTAGTGACCGATAGTTGCAAGTTCGTTGCAGTTCATGCGGAACGAACCGTCTCCGGCAATGTGAACTACGCGGCTTCCCGTTTTTGAAAGGGAAATACCGATTGCAGCACCTGTTCCGTATCCCATTGTTCCAAGACCGCCGGAAGTAACAAAGCGGCGCTTCTTTCCGAACGGATAGAACTGAGCAGTCCACATCTGATGCTGACCAACTTCTGTAGTAATAAAACAGTCATCGCCTGCAACTTCGTGAATGTGTTCGCAAATAAACTTAGGATTAATTGAATCCTTTGGATTCTTGTCGTAGCATGAAGGATATATTCTCTTCCATTCATTAATCTGATTAAGCCATTCTGAATGATCTTTCTTTTCTACAAGACCGATAAGTTTAGAAAGAACTTCCTTAACGTCACCTACGACACTTGCAGTAGAGTCAATGTTCTTGTTAATTTCTGCAGGGTCAATATCAATGTGAACGATTTTTGCCTGCTGAGCAAATTTAGAAGCATCACCGTATACGCGATCACTGAAACGCGCACCAACTGCAATTACAAGGTCACTTTCTGTAATTCCCATGTTGCTTGCGTAGGTTCCATGCATACCTACCATCCATGTACAAAGAGGATGAGTTGCCGGGAAACAGTCGCGTGCCATAAGGGATTCGCTCACAGGACATGAAATTTTTTCTGCAAACTTAAGGAGTTCATCTTCTGCACCGCTGATTTTTACACCGCCGCCGGCATAGATGATAGGACGTTCAGCAGAATTGATAAGTTCAGCAGCTTTCTTCAGGTCAGTTTCTTTTGGAGAAGGAACCGTTACTGCTCTCTTTACGCTTGCCTTGTTCAAAATCTTTGAAGCAATTTCATCAGGATTTTTGCTTGGTTCAAATTCGTACATATTGTTAAGAGCTGTTACATCCTTAAGAATGTCGATAAGAACTGGTCCCGGACGGCCGGAACGTGCAATGTAAAATGCCTGACGGATTGTATCTGCAAGTTCAGAAATATCTTTAATAAGGAAATTATGCTTTGTAATAGGAAGAGTAACACCAGTAATATCGATTTCCTGGAAAGAATCGCGGCCAAGGAGAGCCTTTCCAACGTTACATGTAATTGCAACTACAGGAATTGAGTCCATGTAAGCTGTTGCAATTCCAGTTACAAGGTTTGTTGCACCAGGACCACTTGTTGCCATGCAGACACCGACTTTTCCGGTAGCACGTGCATAACCGTCTGCAGCGTGGCTTGCTCCCTGTTCGTGAGCTGTAAGAATGTGTGTAATTCTGTTTGAATTCTTATAAAGTTCATCGTAGATATTAAGGATACATCCTCCCGGATAACCAAAAACTGTATCTACACCCTGTTCAATAAGACATTCAATTACTATCTGAGATCCATTAATCAACATACCTGTTTCCTTTTATTTACTATGTTTCGTGTAAAAGAATAGCAGATTTTTGAACAGTGTACAATGACCAGCAGACGGGACAGGTAAATTCCCAGTTGTACGAATCTTATTTTTATATATATACTTAAGGCATGATAGATACAGATCTGATTGTAATTGGTGCAGGTGCTGCGGGGCTTAGCGCCGGAATGTACGCTGCACGAAGCGGAATTTCAGTAATAATGATTGACGGTTCCGGGACCGGAGGACAGATTGCGCAGATTGATTCGCTGGAAAACTATCCGGGAGTCTTTCCGGCAACAAACGGAACATCCTTTACAGACACGCTCAGAAAGCAGGCTGAATCATTTGGAGCAAAGACAGTTTTCGCGCAGGTTACTTCTATCTATAAAAAAGGAAGTCTCTTTCAGGTCGTGACGACAAAAGAAACATATATTTCCCCGGCAGTTGTATACACAACAGGAGCAGAGCATTCAAAACTGAACGTACCGGGAGAATCAGAATTATACGCAAAGGGAGTTTCCTACTGTGCCGTATGTGACGGGCCGTTCTTCAAGGGAAGAAACGTTTCTGTCATTGGCGGCGGGGACAGCGCATGTTCAGAAGCACTTTATCTTTCCGGCATTGCAGGGCACGTAGACCTTTTCCACAGGAGAGGTACGCTTCGTGCACAGGAAGCACTTTCCGACCGGGTTCTAGCCGATCCAAAAATTACGGTTCACTTTAACCGCGCAGTAAAAAGCATAGACGGTTCCGGCAGAGTAACGGGAATTACTGTATACGACCCGGAAACTTCTAAAGAAGAAAAATTTACTACGGACGCCGTATTCATTTTTGCCGGAATGCTTCCACGGACTGAACTTCTGGAAACACTCCCTAAAGACAAAGCCGGCTACATAATTGCAAATGAAAAAATGGAATCCCCAGTAAAAGGTCTGTACATTGCCGGCGACGTACGGTCAAAGCCTTTAAGGCAGATTGTAACCGCCTGCAGCGACGGTGCCATTGCCGGATTTTTTTCAGCAGAATACGTAAAAGAAAATTTTATTAAGAAATAAAAAAAAACGGCATTCCACTTAATATGAGGAATACCGTTTCTTTCCTTAACGCTATTTTTTTATTATCTTAATATAATCAACAGTCAACCAAATTAAATTGCATTGAAAGCCTGTTCAAGATCAGCGATGATGTCATCGGCATGTTCAGTACCGATTGAAAGGCGGATTGTCCCCTGTGTAATTCCCTGGTCTGCAAGTTCTGCGTCAGAAAGCTGACTGTGAGTTGTTGAAGCCGGATGAATTACAAGAGACTTAACGTCAGCAACGTTTGCAAGAAGGCTGAAAATCTTAAGATTATCAATGAACTTCCATGCAGCATCTTTTCCGCCTTTAATTTCGAACGTAAAGATTGAACCACCCCCATTAGGGAAATATTTTTCATAAAGTGCATGATCCGGGTGATCAGCCAGTGACGGATGATTTACCTTTGCAACCTTTGGATGATTTTTAAGGAATTCAATTACCTTCTTTGTATTTTCAACATGACGTTCAAGACGCAGACTTAAAGTTTCAGTTCCCTGAAGAAGAAGAAAAGCATTGAACGGACTGAGTGTTGCACCCTGGTCGCGAAGAAGGATTGCCCTGATATATGTAACAAAAGCTGCAGGCCCTACTGCATCTGCAAAACTGATTCCGTGATAGCTTGGATTTGCATCTGCAATCGGCTTATATTTTCCGCTCTTTTTCCAGTCAAATTTACCGCCATCTACAATAATTCCACCAAGAGAAGTTCCATGACCGCCGATAAACTTTGTTGCTGAATGAACAACAATATCAGCACCATGTTCAAGCGGGCGGATAAGGAACGGAGTTCCGAATGTGTTGTCGATTACAAGCGGAAGTCCACGTTTGTGTGCAATTTCTGCAATTTTATCAATATCTGGAATATCACTGTTAGGATTTCCAAGAGTTTCAAGATAGATTGCCTTTGTCTCAGGGCGGATTGCTGATTCAACCTCTTTAAGGTTATGAGCATCTACAAAAGTTGTAGTTACACCGAACTGGCTTAAAGTATGAGCCAGAAGATTGTATGTTCCGCCGTAAATTGTTTTCTGAGCAACAATGTGGTCTCCTGCCTGTGCAAGTGCCTGAAGTGTATAGGTAATTGCCGCTGCACCGGAAGCAACTGCTAGTGCGGCTACACCTCCTTCAAGAGCCGCAATTCTTCGCTCAAGCACATCCTGTGTAGTGTTTGTAAGGCGGCCGTAGATGTTACCTGCGTCGGCAAGGCCGAAGCGGTCTGCTGCGTGTTTTGAGTTGTGAAAGACATAACTTGTTGTCTGATAAATCGGTACTGCCCTGCTGTCTGTAGCCGGGTCGGCTGTTTCCTGTCCAACATGAATCTGCAATGTTTCAAAATGTAATTTCTTTGTATCTGCCATAATTAGTTTCCTCTTTAATGATAAAATTTAAATTGATAGTTTGATTTGTTTATAAAAATTGTCTAAGCGGATCAGCAAATACAGAGACGCATGACTCCGTTCCTAAAATTTTCCCGAACAATTTTTTCAAAGTAGAAAATCATATGCGCCTCCTGATTTTTTTCCATTTTGATATTCCAGCGTATACCGGATTTATTTACCTACCTAACTAATAGGTTATATCTATATAATATATACACTGCTATAACCTACTTTGTCAATAGGATTTATAAAATTATTTATTTTTTATAAAAAAAAATCCCGAATCATCCAGACGCATAAAAAAAATCAATTATACGCCAGAATCTTCAGGATTTATGGTGTTATCAGGGACAGAATCTCCCCTGCTTTAATTTAAGACTGGTTCAAATTAGATTGAATCCAAAGCCTGTTTAATGTCGTTTACAAGGTCGTTTTTGTCTTCAAGACCGCAGCTAAGGCGGATAAGACCTGCAGGAATTCCTGCTGCCTTAAGCTGTTCTTCTGTAAGCTGACGGTGAGTTGCTGTTGCAGGGTTCAAACAGCAAGAACGTGCATCTGCAACGTGAGTTTCAATTGCAAATACTTTAAGAGCCTTCATGAACTTTTCTGCTTCTGCACGACCGCCCTTAATTTCAAAACTAACTACACCACATCCGCCGTTAGGAAGATATTTCTGTGCAAGGCTGTAGTATTTATCAGACTTAAGACCTGAATAATTTACCTTTGCAACCTTTGGATGATTTTCAAGGAATTCAGCTACTGCCTGTCCGTTTTCTACGTGGCGTGGCATGCGTACGTGAAGGCTTTCAAGTCCAAGGTTCAGGATGAATGCATGCTGTGGAGCCTGAATACATCCAAAGTCACGCATAAGCTGAGCAGTTGCCTTTGTAATGAATGCGCCTGCATTTCCAAATTTTTCAGCATAAGTAATTCCGTGGTAACTTGCATCAGGAGTTGTAAGGCCAGGGAACAAATCTTTGTGAGCCATCCAGTCAAACTTACCGCTGTCTACGATACATCCGCCAACACAAGCTCCGTGACCGTCCATGTATTTTGTTGTTGCGTGAGTTACAATGTCTGCACCCCATTCAATCGGGCGGCAGTTGATTGGAGTTGGGAAAGTGTTGTCTACAACAAGAGGAACACCGTGCTTATGTGCAACACGAGCGAATTTTTCAATATCAAGAACAGTAAGAGCAGGGTTTGCAATTGTTTCACCGAACATGGCGCGTGTGTTGCGCTGGAAAGCCTTATCAAGTTCTTCTTCGCTTGCATCAGGATCAACGAATGTAACATCAATTCCCATCTTTCGCATTGTTACAGAAATAAGATTAAAAGTTCCACCGTAGATACAAGAAGATGCAACAATGTGGCTTCCTGCTTCGCAAAGATTAAAAAGTGCAAAAAAGTTTGCAGCCTGACCGGAAGAAGTAAGCATTGCAGCAGTTCCGCCTTCAAGTTCAGCAATTTTTGCAGCTACATAGTCGTTTGTAGGATTCTGAAGACGAGTATAGAAATAACCGCTTGCTTCAAGGTCAAAAAGTTTTCCCATATCTTCGCTAGTATCGTATTTAAAAGTTGTTGACTGTACGATTGGAATCTGGCGCGGTTCACCGTTCTTTGGTGTGTATCCGCCCTGAATACAAGTTGTATTGATTGACTTTTTCATAAAAACTCCTGTAAAAAACCACTTTAGTGGTAATATTAAGTATAGAACTTTACAGGCTCTTAGGAAATAGAAAGATTAAAAAAAAATCCTTATAATTCCCAGAATTCCGATTGCAATAAGGATTATTCCACCCAAAAGTTCTGCCTTAAAATTCATAATGCGCAAAGATTTCTTTACAAGTGCAACACCAAAAAGACATATAGAAAACGTTACAAGTCCGATAATCAGTGAAGAAAAAAATGCCACCAGGAAATCATAATCTGCAATTGTAAAGCCAACAGAAAGCGCATCGATTGAAGTTGCAAGTGCCATAAAAAAAAGGATACCTATGGAACTACATATTACGCCCTGCTTTTCTTTATCTTCTTTTCTTGATTCCAGAATTACCTTTAATCCCAGAAGAATCAGGACAATTCCTGCAATCCACGGAATAAACGGATGTATTGCTGACAAAAAATTTACAACCGTGCGCACGCAGAGCCAACCGGCAAGAGGCATTATAAACTGAAAGAGTCCAAAGCAGCCGGTCATAATGAGAACCTGACCTAATTTTATTTTTGGATTATAAACCGCATTTGCAACAGAAACTCCAAGAGCATCCATGGCAAGCCCTGCTCCAAGAATTATATTATATAGAACAAATTCAAATGTCATGATAAACCTTATGGATAAGGAATGTATCTTGCGCGGCTGGAATCAGTTTCAAAAACATCAACTGCATAAAGAACAGCATCTTTTTTTCCAGTCGAATAAGAAAGGTCCGTTCCCTTTGCCGACATCAAATCAATTATCTTTTTATAGATATAAGTTGCAATACGCTCTGCACTTGGATTCTGTTCAAAATATTCAAGATCATTAAGATTTGTATGATCAAGTTTCCCTATAACTTCCCTGAGAGAAGCCTTAAGAAGCGTAAAATCCAGAAGCATTCCGCCTTCATTAAGTTTTTCTCCGCGCACATGAACATAAACCTTATAGTTATGCCCGTGCAGATTTTCACACTTACCGTTATAATCCCGTAAAAAATGAGCCGCAGCAAAATCGGCCGTTACCCTGACTTCGTACATATTTTCCATTATAAAAAACTTTTTCCCGTTTGTCACACCCTTTAATTAATGATACAATTATATCATCATGCTAAACAATATAAAACTTTCTATCTTATCAGGACTGATGATCTGTGTAGGCGGAACGATTTATCTTTCCTGTATGGCTAAAGGCTGGGCTCCGCTTGGCGCCGTATTATTCGCAGCCGGACTTTATACAATCTGTGTTTACGGTTTTAACCTTTACACAGGAAAAGTTGGATACATCGCCTATCATTTTAAAGACATTAACTATATAAAGCTTGTAATACTTATTCTTGCATTCAACCTGCTGACTACATACCTTTTAGGCATGATTGCAGCATATGCATTCCCGTGCATTGTTGAGCCTGCAAAAAAAATCTATGCTGCAAAACTTTCGGCTCCAGCACTCCGCCTTTTTATTACAGGTATTTTCTGTGGACTCCTTATGTTCCTTGCAGTAGATACATGGAAGAAAAATTCTTATTTCGGATGTTTCATCTACATTCCGGTATTCATTTTAAGCGGTTTTGACCACTCGATTGCAAACTCTTTCTACAACGGTGTTGCAAACGGCTTTAAGGACGCATTCACAGTTCAAAATCTGATTGTAGTCCTTACGGTAATTGCCGGGAATGCAATCGGAGGAATGCTCGTTCCTCTCCTTACAAGAACCTGGAAAAAAGACTGACTTTTAACTTTATTGCATACTGACATTAAAAACGATACACTTAAAGGGAATCTCCAGCATTCTGCGTTCAGCACTTCCGGAGATTTCTGCGTTTTTTGGTTTCTAAAAAAATCAGGACTTACGGCGCAGACATAATTCTTTTTTTCGAGTTAAACATGCAGAAATTATTATCACAGTTACTGCCATCTTTTACACATCAAACTGTTGCTGCAGACGGAAAAACTGCTGTACAGGAATCAGACATTGGTCACATTGTCATAAAGAATTTAGTTTTTGATTCAAGGGAAGTTTCAGAAGGCTCAATCTACTTTGCACTTCCGGGAACACACACAGACGGAAAGGAATTCATTCCGCAAGCCATAGAAAAAGGCGCTGCCGCAATCGTCTTTGAAGGCGAAATTCCTGAACATGTTCAGAAAAAATCAGCAGAAATCATCGCAAGAAAATATCTTGAAAGCTTTACAGGCGAAACTAAAGACGGAAAACCCGTTGATTCAACCTTTTCTTCAGGAGTAAATCCTGCATTCATAAAGGTAAAGGACGCACGTTTTTCAATGTCTCCTGTTTCGGATGCATTCTACGACTATCCTTCAAAAAAACTTATCGTAATAGGCGTAACCGGCACGGAAGGAAAGTCTTCTACAGTTTCATTTATCTGGCAGCTTTTAAGGTTGTGCGGTCAGAAAGCCGGATTTATTTCTACCGTAGAATATTCTTTTGGCGGAGACGCCCTTCCTAATCCGCAGCACCAGACAACGCCGGAAGCACCGATTATTCATCATCATCTAAATGAAATGCTTGAGAACGGCTGTAAATATGCAGTTGTTGAATCTTCAAGCCACGGACTTTCTGCAAAAACAAACCGTCTTGGAAACGTGCTCTTTGACTGCGGCGTTTTTATGAACGTAACTCTGGAACACCTTGAATTCCACAAGAATTTTGAAACATACAGGAACGACAAGGCTAATCTTTTTAGGGCGCTGGACAAGCACAACCACATAAAGACAATTGCCGGCGCAGACACAAAGATTCCTTCTATTGGAATTGTAAATCTTGAAGATCCTAGCGCAGAATTCTTTATCAATTCTACAAAAAAACACGTTTACGGTTTTACAACCCTAGGAAAAGCTGGAAAAGCCGCCGCAGAATCAGGGGAAGCAGCAGAAGCACTGCCAAAAATTCCTGAAAACCTGCGCTACATGAAGGCTCTTAACATTGCATCTGCAAGATTCGGGCTAGACTTTACAGTTGAAGCAGACGGAGCAGACGCTTCCTATCCTTTGAACTATGATCCGGTTCTTCCAAGGGAAATTAAGCGCATTCAGATTCAGGCAAAACTTCCAGGTGCTTTCAATGCCTACAATATTATGGCTGCAATTACAGCAGTTTCATCTGTAACGGGAATGTCTTTTGAAGAAATTGCAGCAAAAGTATCTTCCCTTACTCCGGTAAAGGGAAGAATGACCGTAATCGACAGAGGCCAGCCTTTTGAAGTAATTGTTGACTACGCACATACTCCTAGTTCTTTTGAAACAATTTTCCCGCCGGTAAGAAAACGCTGCACGGGTCAGATTTATGCAGTTTTTGGAAGCGGCGGAGAACGCGACCTTACAAAAAGACCTCTTCAGGGTCAGATTGCTGCAAAGTTCTGCGATAAAATCATACTTGCAGATGAAGACCCTAGGGGCGAAGATCCTGTTGAACTCCTTAAAATGATTGCAGAAGGCTCAATAAAGGAAGGAATGAAGATGAACGAAAATCTTTTCATCATTCATGACAGGAAGCAGGCTATTCGCGAAGTATTTAAAATGGCCGGAAAGGGCGACATCGTCCTTCTTTTAGGAAAAAGCCACGAAAATTCCATAATCTACAAGGATTATGTAATGCCATACGACGAAATCAAGGAAGCAGAAACTGCGCTAGCAGAAGCAGGCTTCCAGCAGAAAAAATAAGGCGGAAACAAAATGAATATTGCAATAATTTACGGCGGCAGAAGCGGAGAACACGAAATTTCACTTATCTCGGCCGCAGCAGTTACAAGAGGAATTAAAAAAGAACATTCTGTAATCCTTATCGGAATTACAAAAGAAGGAAAATGGTATCTTCAGGACAAGGCTGAATACGAAAGAATCATTAATGACAGTTCAGCAGCCCTTTCTATAAAGGAAGATCCTGCAAACCTTATCAGAATCTGTCCGGGCTCAAAGGAAGCTTCATTCGTAACAGAAAAACAGGCACTTAAGATTGACGTTGTATTCCCTGTTCTTCACGGAACTTACGGCGAAGACGGAACAATTCAGGGACTTTTTGAAATGTCTGACATACCGTTTGTAGGCTGCCCTACTATGTCATCATCCCTTACTATGGATAAGGAAAAAACAAAGCAGGTTCTTGAGGCCGTTGGAATTCCGGTTGTACCTTACATCTGCATAAAAAGATCAGATCTTAACGACTCTGGGCGCTATGACGAAATTTTCCAGCGCTGCATAGATGAACTCGGCTTCCCGTTATTTGTTAAGCCATGCTGCGCAGGTTCTTCAAACGGAGCAAACAAAGCTACAAATCCAAAAGAATTTTCCTACGCATTAATGTCTGCATTCTCATGGGATGACAAGGTTCTTGTAGAAAAATCGATTAACGCACGGGAAATTGAATGCAGCGTTACAGGAAATTCCACAACAGCTGCCCCAGATCACGAAGAAGAAACCGTAAAGGCTTATATTCCGGGAGAAATTCTTCCGACTCACACTTTCTACGACTTTGATGCAAAATACAATGACCCGAACGGCGCTTCCCTTAAGATTCCAGCAGACCTTTCTCCGGATCTTATTGAAACAGTAAGGTCAACAGCGGTAAAGGCATACAAAGCACTTGATGCAGCAGGATTAAGCCGCGTAGATTTCTTTATTGATAAAGACACAAACGATCTTTACTTTAACGAAATAAACACAATGCCTGGATTTACTCCTATAAGTATGTTCCCTAAAATGTGCGGAGCAGCTGGCCTTGAATTTTCTGATTTAACAGAACTGCTTATTTCTGAAGCAATCCTTAGATTTAAGGCAAAGAGCGCACTTTCTACTTCCAGATAGATTAAAGGAGACTGGCATGCACACATACAAGTCTGGCTGTATATTCAATACTCTTTCGGACATAAAGGACAGGCACATTGTTGTAATGGGACTTGGACTTAACGGCGGCGGAGAAGCCTGCGTACGTTTTTTCCTTAAGCACGGAGCTTATGTTCTTGCAACAGACATGAAGACTGCGGAACAGCTTAAGCCTACAATCGACAGACTTGCTTCAGATCCGGAACTGGACACATCAAGATTAACATACAGACTTGGCGAACACTGCATAGAAGATTTTAAAAATGCTGACTGTGTAATAAAAAATCCCGGAGTAAAAATAGAAGGAAACAAATATCTTTCTGCAGCAAAAAACATAGAAACAGATATTTCAATTTTCCTTCATTTTACAAAGGCTCCCGTTATTGCCGTAACAGGAAGTAAGGGAAAATCTTCTACTGTAAGTGCAATTCATTATGGTCTGAACAGCGCCGGATACACTGCATTCTTAGGCGGAAACATAACAGTAAGCCCGCTTACATTCCTAGAAAAAACGACAGAAAAAACTCCCGTCGTACTGGAACTTTCAAGCTGGCAGCTTGCAGACTTAAGGGGCCGAGGTTCCTTAAAGCCAAAAATTTCCATAATTACAAAAATCGTTCCGGACCATCAGAACTGGTACCACGCAATGGAACCTTACGTTGCCGACAAGCGCCTTATCTACGCAGGCCAGTCCGCTTCCGACTACTCCATCTTTGATATGGAAGGCGACGAACCGGGCACTGGACCGGAACAGGGCGGAACATGGGGTGACCTTTTTGCAGGCGAATCAAAAGCCAGAGTTCTGCGCTATGCCCTCAGCCCGCTTCCGGCTGGAACCTACGGAGTTTTCCAGACAAGGGAAGCGGACGGCAGTTTTGCCGGAAAAGCTATTCTGCCGGGAATGAACGAACCGGAAACAATAATGAAGGAACTTATTGTGCCGGGCGAACACATGAAAATAAACGCCCTTAATGCGGCACTTGTCCTTAGGCTTATGGATGTACCGGCAGAAAAATGCGTTCAGATAATGTCTAAGTGGCCGGGAATTGACCACAGGCTTCAGTTCTTCCACGAATACAAGGGCGTACGCTTTTACAATGATTCCTGCGCAACCGTGCCGGAAGCAGCAGCCGCCGCAAGCCAGTCTTTTGCAAAACCTGTTTACCTTATGACTGGAGGAACAGACAAAGGTCTTGAACTTGATCCGCTTATCAATACCCTCACAGGAAAAGTTCAGGGGGCAGTTCCAGTAAAATCGCTTTATCTTCTTAACGGAACTGCTACAGACAAACTGCTTCCAGCCCTTAATCAGACTGGCACAGAATATAAAGGTCCGTTCAATTCTCTTGAAGAAATGCTTTCAGCCCTTAAAAACGAAATTGATTCTTCTTCTGAAAAAGACGGAATTGCAGTTTTCAGCCCGGGCGCGACAAGTTTCGGCATGTTCGCAAACGAATTTGACCGCGGAAACAAATACATGGACGGAGTAAGAAAACTTTTTTCTTAATGGCGGCAGGAAAAGGCAGAATGAGCAGATTACTAAAAATTACCAGAAAAAACATACTCACCTGTGCACTGCTGATTCTGGCAATCTGCGGTCTGAATGCCCTTCCGGGAAGAAAGGCTGACGAACCTGAACTTCTGTTTCTGTTTAAGAATGCCTATCCGGACGTAGAATTCAATTCAAAATATGACATGGAAGCCGGCGACTGGCTGATTAAAGTTACATCTGCACGGCTGAACGGTACAAATACAAAAACGACCGAGCTTTATTGGAGCGACAGCCGTTTTTTACCACGCGAAGAACTTAAAAATTCAGAAAACTACAGAAAAATGCTTTATCTGTACAGTTTTAAAATTCCGGAACCGTCTGAATTTACAGAAGACGACATAATCCGTATAAAGCAGTTTACTTCAACAGAAAACCGCAGAAACGGCGCAATTGAACCGCCGTTTCTATACGATGCAATCTATGACACAGGAACAAGGGAATCAACAGAGCAGCAGATTGTAAAAATTGATTTCCTTACAAAATCCATAAACATCCATAAAAAAATCGAAGCTCCGATGAAACGCATTTCAAAAAAAATCATGGCACTTTCCAAACAGCCGGAACTTCAGCCGTTTTTTTCTACCCTTTCAAGGACAGACGGATATGCATGGCGCTCAGTAAGAGACACTAAATCAAAATCCTTTCACAGTCTTGGGCTGGCAATAGACATACTTCCAAGGGGCTACTACCAGAAAGTCATTTACTGGGGCTGGCAGAAACAGTTGCGTCCCGATGACTGGTACCTTACACCGGTTTCAAAACGCTGGACCCCGCCCGAAAAACTTATAGAAGCTTTTGCAGCAGAAGGATTTATATGGGGCGGAACCTGGATTGTTTGGGATAACATGCATTTTGAATACAGGCCGGAACTCATTGCATACAAAGAGTACTGCGAAAATAATCCTCACCAATAGAATTAGTATTATTTTTCTGATATATTAAACCGATGGCTAAAAAAATACCTCAGCTCAGAAAAAAACTGTTAAGGAACCTCAAATATTCTGTAAAGAACCCGTTCACCTGGTTCTGGTTTTCTATTGCCATCATTCTTTGCGTAATTACATATGTAAACTTCCGTACGGAACAGGATGCAGGAATCCTTTCCATGTGGGATTCAATCTGGTTTACACTTGTAACAACAATTGCCGGATATTACGAATTTTCTCCTGCAACAGTTCCAGGTCGAATTGCAAGCCTTCTTCTTCTTATATTCGGCATGCTCGTTCTTTCCGGCGTAACTGGTAAATTGGCATCGTACTTTATGGATATTCAAATGAAAAAGGAAAAGGGACTTATGACTCTACGAAATTTAAAAGGGCACTTCCTTTTGTGCGGCTGGCGAAGCGGTTTTGAAAAAATTCTGGACAACATCATAAATCAGAATCCGGAAATAACGCCAGACCTTATTGTAATGATTAACGACGCACCTTCAGAAAAAATTGAAGATATCATGGATGAAAACCGTTTTAAGGGCATACATTACGTATTCGGAGACTTTGCCGATGAAAACGTCCTTAAAAAGGCACTTATTAATACGGCTGAACGCGCACTTATTATTTCTGACCATTCCAAAAAATATTCCGACCTTGAAATTGACTCGCGCACGGTTCTTGCCGCTATCTCAATGTCAAATTTGAACCCAGGAATGTACATTGCCGCCGAACTTATTGATTCAAAATTTCAGAAACACCTGCACATGGCTCACTGCGATGAGATCATTCTTACGACTGACTATGAGCACAATCTTCTTGCAAGTGCATCCAGCGGAATGGGCTACAGCAACGTAATGAGAGCCCTTATAAGCGACGACGCCGATTCCGGAATCCTTATTGAAGACATCCCGAAAGCATTTATCGGAAAGACATACATTGAATACCGCCGCAGCCTTAGATATCCGCGCGTATTGATCGGGCTTCTTCTGAACACCGGTAACTTCCAGCAGCGTCGAAAAGACGCCCTCCGCGAAGCTCAGAAAAACCCGAACATTGCAAAGATTATTGATAACCTTAAGAAGGTAAAAACATTTAAAAGCAATCAGCCGGTTCTTACGCCCCCGGATGATTTTATAATCCAACGAAACACAAAGGCTATCTTTGTAAAAGGCAAACCAATGGAGGACTAGAATATGGATGAATTTTCTATTGTACTTGAAAAACTTAATTCCATTCCTCTTTTTTCGGATTTTGACATAAAAAAGCAGGAAGACGTTGATGTCCTGCACAAAGTTTACGATTCTATAATCGTAAAAAAATTCAAAAAAGGCGACCTGATTATAAAAGAAGGTGATGAAGGAGACTTCTGCTACATTCTTTATTCTGGTCTGGTAAACATAACAAGAACAACCCCGGCAGGAGATGTTATTGCGTTGGCAAATTTCTCTTCTGCACAGAACGTATTTTTCGGAGAGAATGCTCTGATTGGAAACGACCCGAGGTCTGCAACTGTTCGGGCAGAAACTGACTGCACTACGCTTGCACTTTCGGGGAAAAAATTCCTTCACTTATGTGAACAGGAACCAATCCTGGGATTCAGGGTAGTCCTATACCTTGCAAAGCAGATGGCAAAGACAATCAGGGAAATAAATAACGATAAGGCAACATTATTTGAAGCACTATATAACGAAATAGAGGGATACCATGAATAAAACCGTATATATTTTCGGTCATAAAAATCCTGACACAGACTCAGCAGTTTCAGCAACAGCGTATGCAATGCTGAAGCAGCTTCAGGGATTCAGTAACTACAAAGCAGCAAGGGCAGGACATTTTAATCCCCAGACTGACTACATTTACAAGAAATTTAACGTTACGTCTCCAAAATACATGTCAAACCTTACTCCTAAGGTTGAATATTACATGCAGGACACATGCGATGTCGTTCAGGAAGATGAATCTGTATGGGCAGCTCTTGGAAAAATGCAGAATTCCCAATTAAGGGCACTTCCAGTTGTAGACAAGGAAGGACACTACAAATCACTCCTGCACTACTCGGCATTTGCACAGCAGCTTCTTCTAGTTTTGAACCCGGAACTTCAGACAAACATTTCAACAAGCATTGGTCTTATAATCCGCACAATGAATGCCCAACCGCTGGTAGTTCACAATCAAGAAGATATTTTTAAGGCCTCAATTCTTGTGGGCGCAGCAAGCGACGAAACTTTTACACAGATGCTCAATGCTCACTCAAGCGAAAACCTTATTGTAATCACAAGTGACCGCGAAAGCATTTACCGCCAGTGTATTGAACAGAAAGTACGCCTTCTCATCATTACTTCGGGCTACATGCTGGACAAAGAACTTAAGGATATGGCACAGAAAAACGGTGTAAGCGTTATCATGAGTCCTTATACAACAAGCGACACCGTAATGATGATTGCATACTCTACTCCGGTTTCAATTATGGCTGACGCAGAAATTCAGGCAGTTCACCCGGAAGACACAATTTCCAGAATCCGCCAGATTCTTCAGGATTCCCCTATACGCCGACTTCCAGTAATCGATTCAGAAAGCAAAGTTATAGGAATGATTTCTGAGCATGACCTTACAAACGAACCGAATATCCGCCTTGTACTTGTTGACCACAACGAAATGAGTCAGGCCGTAGAGGGCGTAGAAAACTACAAGATTCAGGAAGTAATTGACCACCACAGAATCGGGCCACTTTCTACAACATATCCGATTACTTTTATCAACAAGCCGATTGGTTCTACATCTACAATAATAACAGGTCTTTACCAGGAAGCAAAAATTCCTATTCCAAAAGATATTGCAAGTCTTCTGCTCTGCGGAATTTTAAGCGACACCCTTATCCTTCAGTCTACAACAACAACAGAAATTGACCGTCAGACTGCAGAATACCTTTCCAACATTACAGATCTGGACATTCAGACAATCGGAAAGGAAATCCTTACAGCCGGAAGCCGTATTAAAGGCCGAACTGCAACAGAAGTAATTCATCAGGATATGAAGGAATACCAGGAAGCAAAATCTGCATATACAATCAGTCAGATTGAAGTAGGAAACCTTAAGGAAATCCTTGACCGCAAGAAAGAATTCCTTGAAGAACTTGAAATTGAACGCCGTTCTGGAAAGCACCTGTTTGCAGCCCTGCTCGTAACAGACATTACGCAGCTTTCAAGCGTCCTTCTTATAGAATACGACCCGAAATTTGAACCGTTCATCACATTCCCTAAGCAGGAAAACAACATCTACTTCCTTAAAGACGTTGTAAGCCGCAAAAAGCAGCTTGTCCCGCTGATTACAGAACAGGTTGAAAATTATCACAGATAAAAGACTGAAATAGCACTGCCCGGCAAGGTTCTTTGAATTTTGCCGGAAGCAGGAAGTAAATGTAAGGTTTTATTTCTTGAAGCTATTACAAGCTTCTTCTACCTTCTTAAAATCAATACAATTTTTCCAACTACGAGCTTAAACGGTGGCGGGCTTGACTGCGACATCCGATTTGATGCATCGTGCGCGTAAGGGCACTAGTAAATAATTTCCATAAATGCAAACGACCGCAGGTCGTAAGCGCATGTTATACGATTATTATATCCAGACATTTATAAACTTTTTTGTAATCATGATTTTACCATACTCTGTTACAATTGGATATGCATCTCCAAAGTCTATAATTTTTCCTGATTCATCAAATACTTTTCTTTCTTTTTCAAACAGAACCTTCTGTTTGAAAATTCCATCTTCATTTATTTCTAGAATTAGAACCGAAGAATTATCACTGTTCGTTTTTCTTTTTATTCGAACTTTTACTCCTTTTTTTATTTCAATCCATTTATCAAAAATTATATTTTCCATACATTATTTTTTCTGTTCTTCAATATATTTTACAATTTTATCCATAAAAAGTTTTTCTCTCCTGAAATAATCTTCTTCTGAATCTGTATTTTGATTGCATATTTGTAAAATTACTTCTGCATAATTTTCAGGAAGCTTTTGTAAACTGTGTGAATAATAAATTGCCCTATCCTCTGCAGGTGAATAAAATCCGTTTAGATAAAAAAGGGCGCGAACACCAGCTCTTATTGCGGTATTCAAATTTTCATGCATCTGAATAAAGGCATCTCTTCGGTACCAACGGTCTTTCTTATAATCAGATATAAGATAATGAATATAGCCTAAAGATTCATTTATTTTGTTTTTAAAATCTTCCTGCGTAAATTCATTTATTTTTGAAAGTTCATTCTTATATGAATTATTTGGATCGTACAAAATCTGTGATTCCAATACTGAGAATTTGCGAGGCTCATCAAAATAGGAAAACATATTTGTATCAATGAAGTCTGTAAAGAATATTGCAAACCATAAATTGTTTATTTTTACACAATGATATGGAATTGGCGGATCTTGATCAGGTCCAAAAATATCTCCGGCAGATATTTTACTTCCATGTTTTCTCATTACTATTAAGTCCACCATACCATTGTATTCTCCGTTTTCTTTTTGACGGGGAAAGAAATCTCCACGGGAAACGCTGCCTGATAAAAGTATCGTTTCAATTTCTGATTTATCAATTGTATTTATAAAATTTATTGTCTTATTTTTAAGATCTTGAATAAAGTCTTTTTGTTGTTCAATTATAAATTCTTTATTTTTCATTTTTTCCTTTACGCCCCAGTGCGGGCGTCCACATAACACAATTTCTTCGTATCCTTTTAATTTTCCTAAACATCAAAATTGCGTTTATAAATAAAATTACCTTTATATTTTCAATTGTAGCATATACTTAACATTATACAAAGAATTTTAGGCGTAAACCTTTTAAATACACTTTGTAACCTTTTAGATCGCCATTTTTCATTATATTTGCCGGAAGCTGCACCTTTTCCATAGTGGATTGTAATTTCATCACGCTCAAAATCTAAATCAAGAATTCTTAAACTTAGAACTTCATTCAATCTCATCCCTGTTCCATACAAAAGTTCTACGGAAAGATTTGTTAAAAATTCATTAATCATTTTCTGAGGATTTTCAATTTTGTTCATGTATATACAGAGAAAAATATTTATTAATTGACTATAAAAAAAATCAGAAAAATATTAAGTCTGCCTATTTCCTTACAACTTCCGGATGTTCCTGATGGTACTTTGCCTTGGCGGCATACATGACCTGCTCGGCTTTTTCTACCAGGGATTCAAGAGAAACAGGAAGAATTCCGTATGCAGAACCTACAGATACAGAAGTGTCTTTAAGGGCCTGTGCGCAGGAAATAAATGATGTTGTACGGGCATTGAATTCTTCTTCCGTACAGTCCTGAATTATGGTTACGAATTCATCGCCACCAATGCGGTAGCACGAATTTGTCCTGAATGATTTTTTAAGAAAATCTGCAAAAGATTTAAGATATTTGTCGCCGGCGGCATGACCGAAATTGTCGTTCATGTACTTTAAGCCGTTAAGGTCAGAAAAAATAACTCCGCATGAACCGGACGTGCGCTTTGAAATAAGTTGGACAGTCTGATTGTAAGCCGTTCTGTTCTGAAGTCCTGTAAGGGAATCTTCAAAACTGATTTTTTCCAATGACTTCTGACGGCGGAGCTGTTCTGCATATTCATCTTCAATGTCGCGAATATAAATCATTATATTCTGGCTCTGCAGCGTAAAATCAGGGGACGGAACAGCTTCAAAAACAACCCAGCGGAATTCGCCGTTTGTCTTGCGCCTGTAACGAATTCGAAGGTTTCCCCTCTTTTCCAAAAAGTAACGGCGCATGTAGTCAACTTCTGTCATTCGCTTGAAAACATCAGAGTCGTCCGCGTGAACGATTCCATCTTCCACAACTTCAAGCAGCCACTGAGAAAGGAATTTCTTTGAACTTTCGCCGTTAGGAACTTCTCCATCCCTTACCTTGATAATGGAATATGTATCAAAAAACAGATCAACCTGAAGGATTTTATGAAAGTCAAAATTCAATTCGCGTACAGCGGTATTTTCGTTACAAATCTTTTCATCCGCAAGCTTTCTTGTAAAAAGCGCAATAGGATTCTGAAGGGAAAAATCTGCAGGACGGATTATTTCTGAAGTAATCCAATGGTACTGGTTTCCCACAATCCTGCGGTAATTAATGCTGTTTCTGGACGATTCAAAGACACTTGTTATAAGGCCTTTTCTTGCAATAAAACTTCTGTATTCTGCAAGATCATTTGCATAAACCTGAGAAAGATTATCTGTACTTTCCAGCATCGTAAAAATATCAGGATATTCCTTTATATCATCACCGGACTTTAAAAAAGTATAGGCACCGGAAACAATATTTACCTTTACGATGTCAATGAAATCGTTCCACAGAACGTCCATTGCAAACTGCTTATCATCCATTTTTTACACCTTTCATGCGCAGATATTTTACATATAATTAACAATACCTGCGCGTGATTAGTTACTTAGAATTCTGCAAGAGTTCTTTCAATTCTTTCAAGTGATTTTTCTACACCGAGAATTAAGATTGAACCCATAAGCGGAGGAGAAACGCGGCTTCCTGTAACAGCCATACGGATTGGCATCATAAAGTCACCGAGTTTTATTCCAAGTTCTTCTGCATATTTTTTTGCAAGTTCTTCACTTGCCTCGTGATCAAGACCAGGAAGAGCCTTTACAAAATCTTTTGCCTTTACAAGCACTTCCTTTGTTTTGGCTGCATCAATCTTTTTAGGAATAATCTGATCTACTGGCGGAACAGCAGGTTCTGTAAACAGGAAGTGAACCATTTCTGCTGCATCTGTAAGATACTTTAAGCGTTCCTTGATGAGAGGCATAAGTGCAAGAAGCTTAGCCTTTACGTCTGCGCTTGACATGTTCATGCTCTTGTCTACGCAAACCGGTTCGCCGTCTTCGCCCAAAGCAATTCCTGAATATTCAGGTCCAACTTTTGGAGCCGGCTGAGGATTTTCAGGGTTGATTTCAAGTGCAGCGTCGCCTGTTCCTGTAATGAACGGCAACGTCCACTTGTAAAGTTCCTCATCGCTGAGCATGCGGATATAGTTTCCGTTGAAGTATTCAAGTTTTTTGTAGTCAAAAACAGCAGGAGCCTTGTTCAAATGTTCAAGGTTAAAGTTCTTTGCAAGTTCTTCAAGAGTGTAGAATTCCTTTCCTTCTTCGTAAGAACAGCCGAGCATTGCAACGTAGTTTACGATTGCCTGCGGAAGGTAACCGCGTGCACGGAATTCGTTTACGGAAGTTGAACCGTGGCGCTTAGAAAGTTTTTTTCCGTCCTGACCGTTTACCATAGGAAGGTGGCAGAATTCAGGATGTTCCCAGCCGAATGAGCGGTACATCTGAACATGGAGAGGAGTTGAAGGAATCCATTCCTGTGCGCGCATTACATGGCTGATTTTCATGAAGTGGTCATCAACAATGTTTGCAAGGTGATATGTAGGGAAGCCGTCTGACTTAAGCAGAACTGGATCCGGAGAAATGTCTTCGTTTTTCCATTCAATGTCGCCCAAAATGTGGTCATGGAATTTTGTTGTTCCTTCCATTGGAACCTTAAGACGGATTACATATGGTTTTCCTGCATCAAGATTAGCCTTTACTTCTTCAGGAGTAAGGTGACGGCAGTTTCTGTCGTAACCAGGAGCCATTTTGTTTTCTGTCTGAATCTTGCGGATGCGGTCGAGGCGTTCTGCATCACAGAAGCAGTAATAGGCTTCTCCCTTTTCTACAAGTTCCATTGCATATTTTTTGTAAAGCTCAAAGCGTTCACTCTGAACGTAAGGACCGTATTCACCGCCTTTGTCGCCGCCTTCATCCCAGTCAATGCCAAGCCATGCCATTGTGTCATAAAGGTTCTTTACATATTTTTCGTCATAACGTGTGCGATCAGTATCTTCAAGACGAAGAATGAATTTTCCGCCCTTTGAACGGGCATACAGGTAGTTAAAAAGTGCAGTACGAACACCACCGATGTGCTGCATACCAGTTGGAGAAGGTGCGTAACGAACACGAACTTCTTTTGTTTCCATAAATATCTTCCTTTTATGTGTAATAATTTTATTATATGTAATAACTCGCACCGTGCGAGTTTATGCAAAGCAGAAACTCGGTAGTGAGCAAAGCGAACGGAGTGCGTAACGAACACGAACTTCTTTTGTTTCCATAAATAATTTCCTCTATATAATAAACTAAATTTTCGCCGAAATATAATCATATATTATAGTGAAAAGCATAATATTTCTCAATCACCGGAAATTTCATATAGAAGACAGAAGAAAGCAAAAAAAATCCCCCGAAAATGAACCATTTTCAGGGGCAGTCTTAAATTGAGGGTAACATAAGACAATTTCAAAAAACTGCCGTTACTCCGCGCTACGCGCAGAACAGCGGCAGGACTTGACTAGACCTTCATGCGGCGTGCACGTACGTCGAAGAGTACGGCAAGAATAAGGATTGCACCGCGTACAATGTACTGATAAGAAATACCGATTCCCATAAGGTTCATTCCGTTTGTAAGGGCAGACATTACAAGAGCACCGATAATTGTACCAGTAACGCGTCCTGAACCGCCGGCTGCAGAAACACCACCAACATAGCAGGAAGCAATTGCATCCATTTCAAATGCGTTTCCGGCTGTAGGTGTAGCAGACTGAAGTCGTGCTGTAAACAGAATTCCGGCAAGACCAGCAAGGGCACCCATTGAACAGAATACGAACATTGTAATTTTCTGAACGTTGATACCGCTAAGTTCAGCAGCTTCAGGGTTTCCTCCGACTGCATAAATATGGCGACCAAGAACTGTGTTGTCCATTACAAAGGCATACAGTGCAAGAACAACAAGAACAATTACTACTGTCCATGAAAGACCATGATAAAGAGCAAGCTTAACTGCAAAGAACATGATGAGCGCTGTCATGAATGCAATCTTTGCAATAAAGAGCTGGAAAGGAGCATCCTGAAGATTGTACTTTGCGCGGTTCTTTCTGTCTTTGATTCCAGTTATAATAAGGAAAGCAACAAGTGCAAGTGCAAGAACGATAGTAATTACATGGAACGGAATCTTGAATTCATGAGGAACATCGTGGCGGAAAAGATCTGGAATAAAGCCGTTTCCAAGAGCATTAAAAGCCTTATTCTTAACGATGATTGTACCAGTACCACCAGTTACAAGAAGAAGGGCTCCTCGGAAAATAAACATACCGGCAAGAGTTACTACAAAGGCTGGAACTGCACATTTTGCAACCAGAAATCCCTGATAAAGACCAATAATAACACCGATTGCCATAGCACCGATAACAATAACTGCCACAGGAATTGAAGAATTCTTCATAAGAAGGGCAGCAAGAGCACCAATAAATCCGCAGACATAACCTACAGACAGATCAATCTGTCTGATAATAAGAACCAGGGTCATACCGATTGCAAGAACTGCAACATAACCTGTCTGGTCAAAAAGGTTGCTTAAGTTTCGGGCGGTCATAAAAGTTCCGCCTGTTGTTATAGTAAAGAACAGCATTACAGTAAGCAATGCAATGAACATACCGTACTGTCGGATATTTGTTTTCAATATCTTAATAATGTCATTCATAATAATCTCCTGAAAATTAGTTTTCTGTACAAAGCTTCATGATTTTTTCCTGAGTTGCTTCTTCTGCACTCATTTCGCCGGCAATTACACCGCCTGAAACTACGCAGATTCGGTCACTCATTCCCAAAACTTCAGGAAGCTCCGATGAAATCATGATGATACTCATTCCCTGCTCTACCAGCTGGTTCATAAGTGTATAGATTTCATATTTTGCCCCTACGTCAATTCCTCGTGTCGGTTCATCAAGGATAAGGATGTCCGGGCGTGTCATCATCCACTTGGCAAGCGAAACCTTCTGCTGGTTACCGCCGGAAAGTGAACTTACTTTTACGTCAATTGACGGAGTTTTAATATGAAGGTTCTTCCTGTACTGTTCGCTTTCAATGATTTCCTTGTTCTTGTCTATTACAAAGTTCTTTGTAAGCGACTTAAGTGAAGAAAGAGTAATATTCTGCTTAATGTCCTGGTCAAGAATCAGTCCGTCACCTTTTCTGTCTTCAGAAACATAAGCAAATCCGTCGGAAATTGCATCTTTCGGCTTTGCATAATTGATTATGTGGCCGTCTTTAAGTGCAACTCCTTCTACCTTATATTTTCTTGGATTACCAAATACGCTGAGGGCAAATTCTGTACGTCCTGCACCCATAAGGCCTGCTAGACCAAGAATTTCTCCCTTTCGGAGCGTAAGGTTTATTCCGTTAAGCAGCTGGCGGGAAACATTGTAGTCATAGACCTTCCAGTCCTTTACTTCAAATGTTACGTCACCAATTGCAACATGCTCTCTTTTTGGATAGATATTCTTAATTTCCCTTCCGACCATGTGCTTGATGATTACTTCTTCACTAAGCTCACTGCGGTCAAGGGATGCAACTGTCTTTCCGTCGCGAAGAACAGTTACCTTGTCTGCAATTGCAAGTACTTCCTTGAGCTTATGCGAAATCATGATGCAGGTTACACCCTGCTTCTTAAGCTCAAGAATAAGATTCAATAAGTTTTCGCTGTCATCTTCGTTAAGGGAAGATGTAGGTTCATCAAGGATAAGGATGCGCACATTCTTGCTGAGCGCCTTGGCAATTTCGATAAGCTGTTGCTTTCCTGTACCAAGATCCTTTACCTTTGTACTTGGGTCAACTTCAAGTCCAACCCTGTCCAGTAATTTTTTTGCCTGAATGATTGTTTCATTCCAGTTGATTGTTCCGTTTGAATTCTTGATTTCGTGTCCCAGAAATATGTTTTCATATACGGATAATTCCGGAATAAGTGCCAGTTCCTGATAGATGATTGCAAGGCCGGCATTTTCGCTGTCCTTTATGTTTTTATACTGCTGGACTTCACCGTCAATGATTACCTGTCCTGTATAGGTTCCGTATGGCCATACGCCTGAAAGAACCTTCATCAAAGTTGATTTTCCGGCTCCGTTTTCTCCTACAAGAAACAGAATCTGACCTTCTTCAACCTTGAATGTTACATCATCAAGAGCTTTTACTCCGGGGAATTCCTTTGATATATTAGCCATTTCTAGAATTGTCTTTGCCATTCGTTTCCCCCTTAAACTGAAATTGCAAAAAAAAATCCACTGAGCCTGACCGTTTTAAACGTACCCGGATATTTATGTATGTCCTGCACACGATTATGCTCAGCAGATTCTTTTACCCGGAAAGTCCATTAAAAATTACAGGAAATCCCGGAACTTTTAAGCATTACCGCAGAATCTGTCTGCGGTAAACTTTAATTTAGAACTTCAAGGCAGTTGCTGCTCCGTTGTAGTTTGCTTCTGCAAGAAGTTTTACGTTTCCTTTGTCAATTACAGTGATTGCTGTCTGTTTAGCTGGAACTTTCTTAACGTTGTTGTCGTAAGTAGAAGTTGTTTCAGGAACTTTTCCGTCAAGAATATCAAGAGCCATTGTGATAGCATCACGAGCAAGGATTGCTGTGTTCTTCCATACAGTCATAGACTGTTTTCCGTCAATAATGTACTGAGCAGAAGCAAGTTCAGCATCCTGTCCTGTAATGATGTAAGAAGATACTGCAGGGTCTTTTGCAAATTCATCTGCAATAGCACGTGCTGTTCCATCATTTGGAGCAAGAACAAAACATTTACCCTTTTCTGAATCAGAAGAAACTGTAAGGTTATCAGCAGCCTTTTTCTTAGCTGTATCAAAGTTCCAGTCTGTTGTTACCTGGTTGATGATATCTGCAATTTCTGAACGTGTAAGATATTTCTTATTCTTAAGGGCGTTTGCCTTATCAGAGTTACGGATTGCAAATGTACCGTCTGCAATTTTTGGCTGAAGAACTGACCATGCACCTTCAAAGAAGATGAATGCGTTGTTGTCTGAAGCAGCACCGGCATAAAGATACAATGACTGACCTTTCTTGCCTTTTTCTGCGCGATCAATAAGATACTGACCCTGAGCAACACCAACTTCAAAACTGTCGAATGTTACGTAATAATCAACTGCATTTGTATCTGTTACAAGGCGGTCGTAGCTGATTACTGTTACACCGTCTTTTTTAGCCTGTTCAACAGCAGCGGCAGCAGCAGCACCGTCATGCGGACAAATCAAAAGAACTTTGATTCCCTTGTTCAAAAGAGCTTCAACATTCTGCTTTTCCTTGTTTGGATCACCCTGGCTGAACAAAAGTTCAACAGATGCTTTTCCTTCAAGAAGCTTCTTGAACGAAGTTTCATCCTGAATCCAGCGCGGTTCATCTTTTGTTGGAAGTACAATACCAACCTGAACGCTTTTAGAACCAGAACAGCCAACGAAACCGGCTGTACAAACTGCAAGCATTGCAGCTCCTATAATTCCCTTTACCATTCTTTTCATCATGACTCCTTATAAATCTCCAGACGGAGACCATTTCTTTTTTCTGATATCAGTATAGAGCCATATTTGAAATGAAAACGGGTAATCTTCTAGAATATTTTTGTATTTTTGGGATTTTTTTACATTCCAGGCACGGATAATCCTGTTTTTTTTAGTATTTTTAGTATTATTTTAACCTTAAAAAAGTACTAACCGGCGTTATTAATACTATCTGTAAATTTCGTCATAGGAATGAAAACCGGATTTTACAACAACATTCATCATGTTTTCGCCGGTCAGAAGAACCGGTTCAAGAAGAAGCGCCGGTACGGTCCCGTATCCGTTTTTTATTGAGCCGATATTTTGGGCACATTCTTCTGCAGGAGCGCCCCTTGCAATGCGGCATGCACATTCTGCGGCAATAGATGCAAGTTCCTGAATCGGCTTGTAAACGGTGGCAGCCTGAAGCCCCGCAACTATCCTTCTGCAGGCAAGAATATCTGCATCCTGCCCTACAATCGGAATGTTCATTCCCAGCCTGTGCTCAGAAATAGATTTAAGTACAGATTCTGCAATTGCATCGTTTCCGCATATTACGCCAGAAGGAATAAGTCCGTCATCAAGCAGGCCGTTCATCTTTGCATAGGCCAGGTCATAATTCCAGTCAGGAGTGAAGAATTTAAATTCTTCAGAAACCTTGGAACCTGCAAGCCCACTGTGAATTCCTTCTTCAATCATTTTCATGTTGTTATCTTCGCTTGAACCAAGAATAGACCATATACTTCCCTTATCCAGACCTTTAAGGATTCCTTCTGCCATAAGTTTTCCAACCTTAAAACTGTCTACAGAAACATAAAGGGAAACAGGAGCATCCAGAATCAGCCGGTCATAAGAAATTACAGGAATATTCTTTTTGCGAGCCTTAAGGAGCACACCGCTCAATGCAGAAGCTTCCTTAGGCACAATAACAAGCACGTCAACATTCTGAGAGATAAGGGAATCAACCTGCTTTATCTGTTCTGTAACGCTGTTTGCCGCATCCTTTATTATTACGCTTGCACCATTCTTTCCGGCAGTAGAAATAAAAAGCTCACAGTCCTGCTTCCAGCGCTCAACAATAAGAGTGTCAATTGAAAAGCCTATTTTCAAAGGCTTTGCAGAAGAAGCCGAATGAAATACCTGCTGCTTTTTTGAACATGAAGTCAGCAAAATGCTGAAAAATATAAATGTAAATGCAAGCAATTTTTTCATAATGAATTCCTGTATTCGGTTGGTGTTATGCCGAATTTCCGCCTGAATATCTTGGAAAAATAATTCTGGTCTGAATAACCGCAGTCAAAACTGACTTCCTTTATGCTTAGTTCAAGTTTTTTGAGCAGATTGCGCGCTTTTTCAAGCCGGACATCATTTACAAAATCAATAAAATTGCTTCCGGTTTCTTCCTTAAACAGCTTGCTGAGGTAGAACGGATTTACGCCGACAGAATCTGCAGTCTGGTCAAGTGAAATTTCACTTCCTATGTGGGCTTCTACATAAGCCTTTGCCTTTGAAATTACTGGATTTTCCTTATTCTTTTTGCTGCCAGAAATTATTACAGCACAGTCTTCAATCTGCGGAACCAGGTAGTTTTCAAAATCTTCTTTTGTACTGCAGTTTCCAAGAATAGAAAAAGTTGTGCTGAACGCAGACTCGTCGGAATAGCCCTTGCGGTATTCATTTACAGACGTTCTTGCAATGACCAGCAGCTTGAACACGGAATTACGCACTGAATCAATATCCGGAGAATGAGAAAAAATTGAATTAACCCATATGATTGCCTGGCTTTTTGCCCCGGAAACATCACCTGCTGCAATGCGGCTTAAAAGATGCTGTTCATAGCGCAGTAAATCTTCTGTACCGGCTTTTTCTGCACATTCCGTCTTATAATAGAATGCCGCTCCGCCGCCGTCAGAAATGGTATTAAGCGCATCAAGAGCCGTATTATACGCTTCTACAGTTGCAGACAGATCCGAACTGATTTTTCCAACCCCAATCTTTACGTTCATGCTGATTTTCATGGAAAGATGAGTAAAAACACCGCGTATAAATTCCTGCTGCCATATAAAATGCGAATGTTCATCTCCCGTACCGTCAACCGGAACAAAAGCTACAACCCTATTCGACATTAATGGACCTACAATACACGGATTAGAAGCAGAAATAATGTCGCGGAGTGTCATATAACATTCATAGCGTGTCTGATTTTCTCCGATTGTAGCCGGAAGTTCAAGGCAGATAAAGAAATAGCTGTCTTCAGTAATCTTAAAATAGTCAAGGTAGCGGCCCAGATCACGGTCATCAGAAGGTGAATAGATTGAAGAATAAATAAAGTCGCTTTCTACAATGTTTGACACAAAACTGAGTTTTTCCTTTATTTCAATGTCGCTTGAAAGCTTACCCTGCACGGAATCAATAATTCCCATTGCGTTCCTTACAGTCTGAGTTACAAGATTTCTGTTTACAGGCTTGGTAAGATAACGGAATGCACCAAGAGTCATTGCTTCCTGCGCATACTGAAACTTGTCAAAGGCACTTAAAATTATTACAACAGCCGAAGGATTAAACTGCTTTATTTCGCCAATCGCTTCCAGCCCGTTAATGCCCGGCATGTTTATATCCATGAAAATAATATCTATTTTATTCTGCCTGCAGGCCTGAATTGCTTCCGCTCCAGAACCGGCTTTAAATATAGTACAAAGCTCCGGAAAATTCTTTTCCAGAATAAAAGCGAGAGAATCCGTTACAATCTGTTCGTCGTCCGTCAATAAGATGTTATACATTTTTTATCCTGATCACAAATTCTGTTCCACCTTCATCCGATTCTTTTATATCAAAAACACTCTCGTTCTTTGAAAAGAGCTTAAGCCTTGAAATTACATTTGTAAGTCCGACTCCAGTTCCAGAGTCATCACTAGATTGTATCACAGTTTCCGGCATTTTTTCAGAAATTCCTGCCAGAATCTGCTTTCTTTTTTCTGCCGGGAAACCTGCACCGTTGTCGCTTATGGAAATAACTACATATTCATTCTGATCGTATATGCGGAACATGATTTTTCCGCCTTTAGAAATATGACCGATACCATGCTTTATGCAGTTTTCTACAAGAGGCTGCAATACCATTCCCGGAAAAGGTATGTTCAGGCGTTCAGAAGTAATTTCCTTGTAAAAATTAAAATGATCTCCAAAACGCACTTTCATTATGTAGACATAAGATTCAATTAGATGAACTTCATCTTCCAATACAGATTCCTTGCATGAAAACTGAAGGTTGTACCTGTAAAAATCTGCAACTTTTTCCAGAAAGTCGCAGGTTCGGTCGCTGCCTTCCATCATGGCAAGTTGCGCCCCGGTATTAAGCGTATTGAACAGAAAGTGCGGATTAATCTGCGCCTGAAGAGCCGTAAGCTTTGCTGTTTGGTAAAGTTCCGTCATCTTCATTTCTTTTTCTTTAAGTTCATTTTCGCGGATGGCCTTTTCCCAGATTGTATCGATGTATTCCCTGATTGAAAGAATCATCCTGTTAAATGCGCGGCAAATATTTCCGATTTCATCTGATTTATTATATTCAAACAGAGGAATGTCAAAATTTCTTTCTGCAAGCTGATTGGCACTTTCTGAAATTTCTGTAAGAGGCTGTATAATTGAAGAAACAAACATTAAAAGTAGGAATGATACCACAACAGAAACAGAAGCCGTTATGAGCACAGACGAAAATACAAGTCGGCGTACCGAAACACGAACCGCACTGTAACGGTTCATGTTATCCGTAAAATAAAGCTGGTTCAGTTTTTCTATCGACTTGGAAAAGAACATGTAAGCATTCTTTGCCTTGTTAAAATTTTCCATTGCGCCTGAAAAATTTCCCTGACGACGCAGGAAAACCGCATTTTCAGAATAGTTCAAAAATGACTCGGAAAACTTGTAGGTTGTATATTCGCAGAGCCTTGTTTTCTGATGGCATGGCTTTTTTTCAAAATCAAGGCTCAGTTTTTCAAGTTCTGCCTTGTAATGCAAGTAACCGTTTATGTTTTCATAGGACTTTAAATTCATGTAGGATTCAAGTTTTTCAAGAACATTCTGCGCCGCTGTCTGATATTCCTGAATCTTAAGGTTTGAATTATATGAACTTGAGATAAAATTTGTTGTAATCCACATTGCCCCTGAAATTACAAGCATAAGGGCACATTCAATTGCAGCAGCATAGAGGAACAGAAGTATGAGCCGTTTGCGTATTCCAAGTTTCACTGTCGCTTCCCCCTGATTATCTTTACAGCAGCAGGAATTTCCCGGCGGGCAGAACCGGTTTTTCTCCAGGTGAAAAATTCCTCCACCGCATTCCTGCCCATCTCCTGCGGCTCAACCCCTACAACGCAGTACACAATTCCCTTATACAGGAATTCTTCAGTCTTTGCGTTTGCGTAAAAGCCCATTACAGAAACCTTATCCGTAAGGTTCAGGTCAACAATGATCTGCGCAACAACATTTATTTCGTCTGCAGAATAGCAGAGCACAATATCAGTTCCGTCATTGCGTACAAGATTCGGTAAAAGTTGACGCACTTCGTCATCAATTACTGTATAGGACAAACCGCGGCTTTCAAATTCTGCTGAGGCCCCAGAAAGCCGGGCAAATTCTTTTTCTGCAACTGAAATAAGCCGGTCATATTCCGCAGCACATGAACTTTTTCCACGAAAAACGGCAGGATTCCTGTAATTTCCGGCAATCATTTCCCTTACGGCGGCTTCTGCCTCTCCCTTTACGTCATTTGTAATGCGGCAGACTTGAGCCCCTAAAGGATCAGACTGACCGGCAATTATTACCGGAATGAATTTCCCGTGAACGTCATAAAGCGAACGAACCTTATACGCGCTGTTTTCCGAATAGAGGATAAGAATGTCTGCGCAGACAAATTCCGCATAGCTGCACCATTCGTCCAGAGTACAAAATTCCGTTCCGACAGGCGGCTGCAGAAATTCTGCAACTGCATCGTTTCGGCTGCATACAGAATCAACTCCCAAAAAGAATCTGTGCATGAATTCCGGCTCGGAATCTTCTGCACCCACAAGGACATGCAGGGAACTTGGATTTTCTACAGCCGGTTCAGCAACAGAAAACCTGTAGACCCTGTTTACAGAAAAGCCGATGAATATGCAGCAGCTTAAAAAAAAGAGGAAAAGCAAAAGTGCGTTAAGATTTTTCCACGGAAATTTCACTTCAAGCCTTAAGTTTTTTCATCAATCCAGAAAGACCTGCAATCAAATCATCATAGGTTTCATCAAAATTACCCGTGTACCATGGATCTGCAATATCACGGTCACGACCGGCATATGTCAGCAGGAGCTTTACCTTGTCTTCAGGATCCTTATCCCATTCACGCTGCATGTAATACATGTTTTCTACATCCATGCCGATTAAAAGGTCATAGTTTTTATAATCTTCCGGTGTAATGCGTCGTGCATGGCGCGGTTCAAAAGGAATTCCCATTTCCCTGAGTTTTTTTCTGGCTCCGGGATGAATGTCATTCCCTATTTCTTCTGTACTAGTAGCGGCTGAATCTATTACAAAATCATTTTCAAGCCCTTCATCTTTAACAATTTTTTTAAATATAAACTCTGCCATTGGAGAACGGCAGATATTGCCGTGGCAAACAAATAAGATTTTTTTCATACCATAAATATAACAGATAATCCGGGATTTTAAACAGAAAAATTCACTTAGATTCAGCAATTTTTTTCAGTCATATTAAAGTCTATATTTAACATTAATTCTCTTTTACAAACACTTTAACTCGTTGTAAAATAGTACAGAAAATACTTTCAGCAGGTTTTAAAATCTACAGATTGAAGCCTGCATATAAAAACCTCATTACATTACAGTTTTTGAGTTGAATTAAGAGGCTTAACTATGGCACAAAAAAATCCTTATCCAGTCGTACTTACAAACAGATCAATTAAAACCTTTACATTGATTTTTATATTGCCTGTCATTCTTTTCTGCATCAATTCAGTCATCTCAAAATCCCTTTCTCTGGAAGAATTAAAGACTGTGGTACTGAACATACCGGTAGCAGTACTTTTTGTGGGTTCACTTGTTGCTCCGCAGATTGCATGGCATTTTTTCAAGAAAAACCTGCTCACTTTTAATGGCACAAACCAGGATCTTGAACGCTGCAACGGTCTTGTAAAAAAACTCAGGAACTTTTCTCTTATTATTCCGGCTATATTTGCTGTCCTTATTCCGCTTTCAATGTTTTTATGGGGAGAAAAGTCAGAACTCGACTTTGAAATGTTTGAGGGTGAAAAAGTACTTCTTCACTTTGAAATGCTTTACTGCGGTACATTCCTTCAGATTTCTGCAATTGCATACAGCCTTTACCTTTCTATTTTTGAAAAGGAACTTATATGGCTTCACTATTCAAGAAAAGACAATACCCTTTCCATAACGGGAAGACTTGTGATAATGAACGGAGTTGCAATCATCGGAACAGTCCTTGCCGTATTCAGCATTCTTTCTACGCCAGGAGTTTACAATTCCGGAAATGCGCGTGACATCCTTTTTTCCATAAGTCCAGTTTTCCTTGTTTCAGTAATTTCAATTACCCTGAACACTTTCAACAACGTAAAGGAAATTTCTTCTGTAATCAGAACGCTTAACCTGTTCCTTGACGATCTGGAAAAAAAGGATTACCGCTCAAAGCCGCTTAAAGTAACAAACAGAAACGAACTTGGTGAACTTATAAACGGTACAAACAAATTCTTTAACGTTACAAAAGAGCTTTTAAAGAGTTTCCGACATTCTTCTGAAACTTCAAAGGATTCTTCTGAGTCACTTAACATCAATATTGAAGATTCTGTTATCCGCTTCCAGAACATAGAAAGTTCCGTTTCCAGCGTACGCGAAGACATGGCAAACCAGTCAAAGAGCGTAGAAGATGCAAATGCAACTACAACCCAGATTCTTATACGAATCAAGGACCTTAATGCCGCAATTGAAAAACAGGCTGCCGGCGTTTCCCAGTCATCTTCTGCAGTAGAAGAAATGGTTGCAAACGTAAACAATGTAACTTCAATTCTTGAAAAAAACTCTACATCAGTAAATGAACTTGCAGACGCTTCCGAAGAAGGAAAAAGCAGCGTAATTCAGGCAGTTTCCATGGCGGATGAGGTTCTGAACCAGTCTTCTGAACTTCTTAAGGCGAGCGAAATAATTCAGGCAATTGCCGCAGAAACAAATCTTCTTGCAATGAATGCAGCAATTGAATCTGCTCATGCCGGAGAAGCCGGTCAGGGATTCAGCGTAGTTGCAGACGAAATCCGTAAGCTTGCGGTTCAGTCCGGCGAACAGTCAAAGAACATTCAGCACAGCCTTAAGAAATTTGCAGAATCAGTTTCTTCCATTGCATCAAACACAAAGCAGATTCAGGGCCAGTTCAACACGATTTACGAACTTTCACAGAAAGTAAAGGATCAGGAAAAAATCATTTCGCAGGCAATGACAGAACAGTCTGCCGGCAATACACAGGTTCTTGCGGGAATCCGTTCTATTACAAACTCTACTGCAACCGTTCGCAACAGCGCTTCAGAAATGATTAGCGGCGGTGAACAAATTTCCCGCGAAATGAAGCTTCTGAGCGAAACAACCCACACAACGCGCCAGCACATGGCAGAAATCATGAATAACCTTCAGCGCGTTATAAAGAGTCTGGACAACTTCCGCACATCTTCAACCCAAAACACAAAATCAATCGTCAAGCTCCAGCAGGAAATCTGGGACTTTAAGCTGTAGGTAAGGTTAGATTTACGATTGATTAGCCTTAAGTTTAACTTTATAATTATCCCATTATGTTACAGAAGTATTTTCGGATTTTCATAGTTTCAATGATTCCTCTGATTGAACTCAGGGGAGCCATTCCTGTTGCCACTGCACTGGGACTTATGTCTCCAGACAACGTTTCTTCAATGATAATTACATACGCGGTCTGTATTTTAGGAAACATGGTTCCTGTTCCGTTCATCTATCTTTTTGCAAGAAGATTTCTGGAATGGGGACAGGACAAAAAAATCATAGGTAAAATGTGCACTTTCTTCCTTGTAAAAGGAAAAAAAGGCGGGCAGAAACTTCAGGAAAAAGCCGGTCACGGACTTTTTGTTGCCCTCTTTCTTTTTGTCGGAATTCCTCTTCCTGGAACTGGAGCATGGACAGGAACCCTTGCCGCAAGCCTTTTGGACATGGACTTTAAGGAAACTGTAATTGCAGTAGTATGCGGAGTCCTCCTCGCTGGTATAATAATGCTTCTTATAAGCCTTGGAGTCTTTGGAGCTGTACAGGCAGTTGCCGCCCAGTAACTTGGGATTTTAAGGGAGTATCCCTTAGGAGAAGGGGTAGGCGAAGCCGCAAGGGCTGAGCCGAGGGGAAGGCTTTCCCCTCCCTTTTTGTTTTTAGGAGATAAACAGAAATGGCTGACTATCACAAATTTGATCCTGCCCCTGATTCGTTCGTGCGAATAAGCAACTTGTTGCTTTTCGCACAAGATAATAATTTCCTTACAGAACCTGGGGCAGGCAGCCGCAACTCAGATAATTCATTCAGAAAAAACAGGAGATAAACAGAAATGGCTGACTATCACAAATTCGATCCTGCCCCAGAGGGCACTCCTGTAGCGGAGTTCGTTCATCTTCACGTTCACTCTGACTATTCTCTATTGGACAGTTGCTGTAAACTGGATCAGCTCGTTGCAAAAGCCAAACGCCTTAACATGCCTGCCCTGGCACTTACCGATCACGGAAACATGTTCGGCGTACTCAACTTTGAAAAGCTCTGCCACGTAAACGATATAAATCCTATCGTCGGCTGCGAATTTTATGTCGGCGACGACCATCTTAAACAGGAAAGGACAAAATACGGTCGCAAAAACTATCACCTTGTACTTCTGTGCGAAAACGAAACCGGTTACAAGAACATGTCCTGGCTCTGTTCAGACGCATACACGGAAGGCCTTTACTTTGGAAAACCGCGAATCGACTTTGAAATGCTCAAAAAGCGCCACGAAGGATTAATCTGCCTTTCTGCATGTATTGCCGGCGAACTTCCACAGACGCTCATGAACGATTCAGAAGAAGCCGCCGAGCAGCTCATAATCAAATACAGGGATCTTTTTGGTCCAGACAGATATTACATTGAACTCCAGGATCACGGGCTCCCGGAACAGAAAGAAATTAACCAGAAGCTGATAAAGCTTGCCCGCAAGCTGAACGTTCCTCTTGTAGTCACAAATGATATTCACTATATCGAAAAGGAAGATGCAGAAGCGCAGGACGCTCTCCGCTGCATCGGCTTTAAGAAACTTTTGAACGAGCCTCACCAGACAATGGGCGACGGCCGCACGGAATGGTATTTTAAGACAGAACAGGAAATGCGCCAGCTTTTCCCGGACGTACCGGACGCATACGAAAACACAATCAAGATTGCAAACATGTGCAACCTTACAATTCATCAGTATTCTACGCCGGAACTTAAGGGCTGTCTTCCGCGCTTTGAACTTCCAAAAGAATTCCAGACTCACGACGACTATACACAGAATCAAGATGACTACGTAAGATACCTTGTAGAAAAAGGCCTTCGTGCCCGATACCCAAAAATTACGCCTAAAATCCGAGCCCGCGCAGAATACGAGCTTGGAATCATCTTTAAGATGGGATTTTCCGGTTACTTCCTTATCGTATGGGAATTCATAAACTGGTCAAAATCTACATACGACAACGTAAATAAAAGACCAAAGCCTTACATTCCGATCGGTCCTGGACGCGGTTCCGGTGCCGGTTCAATAGTTGCCTATACAATGACAATTACGGACATTGATCCGTTCCGATACAATCTTCTTTTTGAACGCTTTTTGAACCCTGAACGTGTTTCCATGCCTGATTTTGACGTTGACATGGACTTCGACTACAGGCAGGACATCATCCAGCATACACGCGACCTTTACGGTGACCCGCAGGTTGGTCATATCGTAACATTCGGTACATTAAAGCCAAAGCAGTGTATTGCCGACGTAGGCCGCGTTCTGGGAATTCCTTTAAGCGAAGTAAACATGCTTAAATCCTGTGTCCCGGATTCTCCTAAGGCAAAGTTAAAGGATGCATTCCATCCTACAGAAAAATTTCCGGCTCCTGACGGCGGACGTCTTGAGCCTTATCTGGATGATCCGCGCTACACAAAGCTGTTTGAGCTTGCAAAAAAACTTGAAAACGTAAACCGCAATACCGGTCTTCATGCTTCGGGAATGGTAATCGGGCTTACTGCCCTGCCGGACTGGGCTCCGATTTTTAAGGATCCTAAGACAGGCGAAGTCGGCGTACAGTTTACGATGGATATTATTGAACCGTGCGGACTTGTCAAATTCGACTACCTCGGTCTGAAGACGCTTTCTTTAATCAGATATGCGGAGGACATTATTAACCGGCACCGCAAGGAAGGAACTCCTGAATTCCATACGGAAAAAGCCAGCGAAACTGATTCAGAAACCTTCGACATGTTCTGTAACGGCGACTCTGTTGCTGTATTCCAGTTTGAATCGCCGGGAATGCAGAAAATCTTAAGGCAGGTAAAGCCGCGGTGCATAGAAGAGCTTGTTGCGTTGAATGCGCTCTATCGTCCGGGTCCAATGGACTACATTCCTCAGTATATTGACGGAAAATGGAAGCCTGAAACAATTCATTATCCTGATCCATGCCTTGAAGGACTTCTTAAAGAAACCTACGGCGTTATGGTTTACCAGGAACAGGTAATGCAGGTTTCCCAGAAAATCGCAGGATTCTCTCTTGGTGGTGCAGACATGCTGCGCCGTGCCATGGGTAAGAAAAAGCCTGAAGTCCTTATGGGAAAGAAAAAGGAATTCATAGAAGGCGCAATTGCACAGGGATTTACAGAACAGCATGCCGCCGATATTTTTGAAATCATGATTCCTTTTGCCGGCTACGGATTCAACAAATCTCACGCTGCGGCCTATACAGTTCTTGCGTACAGAACCGGCTACCTTAAATGTCACTTCCCAGCAGAATTCATGGCTGCAAACCTTACAAACGAACTTACCTCTACAGACGGAGTTCCGTTCTATATTGCAGAAGCAAAGCGCATGGGAATCCCAGTTGATCCGCCGGACATAAACCGTTCTTATGTTGTATTTGACGTACTTGACGGCCACATCATTTTTGCCCTCTGCGGAATGAAAGGTATGGGTCGAGAAGCCGCAAGAGTCATTGTAGAAGAACGCGAAAGGAACGGCGACTACAAGTCTTTCATGGATTTTCTGGAACGCTGCATTCCATTAACAATAAAAGATGAAGAAGGGCGCGAAAAACGCCCTCTCAACTCAAAGGCAATAGAAGTCTGCATTAAAACCGGTGCATTCGACAAGCTGGGACAGAACAGACCTACCCTTTCTTTTAACATGGACAGGGCAATCCAGTATGTTAACGACAAGCTTAACGGAACAGATAACGGCCAGGGTGACCTTTTTGGCGACACAGATGAAAAGGTATACGCAGACTTTAAGTTTGAAGAAATTCCAGACATTCCTCAGATGGAAAAACTTAACGAAGAAAAGCAGATTATCGGCTGCTACATTTCCGGACATCCTCTTGATGACTATGCAAAGACAATCCGCACAAGCGTAACCCTTACGGCAAAGGAACTTGACCGCGCTGCAAAAGAAGACAAGCTCCTTAAAGAAAACCTTGCTTCCAGCGGACAGAATTCATGGGCAAACAGAAATGCCGGTAAATCCTATATAATCCTTGGCTTCCTTCATGACCTGCGCCAGATACGCACAAAAAAAGGCACAAATATGGCATTTGCAAAACTTCAGGATTATGACGGAGAAATTGACCTTACATTCTTCCCTAAAACATGGGAAACAATGCGACCTTCCATTCAGGATCAGACCATTTATGCATTCAAGGGAAAGGTTGACGGAACACGCGAAGCTCCAAGCTTTATTGTAGACAGCATTGAAGACATAACAAGCCTTAAGGCAAAATCAATTCAGGAAATTCATATTGAACTGGAGCCGACCGCAACATCAGAATCGGAATTTACAAAAATTCGTGATATTTTGTTTGGTCAACCGGGCAATTGTTCAGTATATTTTCATTTAGATACGAATATAGGTTCGTATATTGTAAAGGCAAATCCACAGCTTACGATTTCTTCTTCCGAAGAAACGCTAAAAAGGCTTAATGAACTGCCGCAGATTAAAAATATATGGACGGCATAAATGCCGGCGTAACAGGAGCGTAATGTGTTAAACAGTTCAGTACAAATCATTCAGAATATCTTTTATCTTGCAGCAAGCGCGGTATCTTTATATACGACGATCTGCTTCATCCGCATTTTGATTGCATGGTTTCCGGGAGCAAATTATTCCCCTGTAGGAAAATTCCTTTCACAGCTCTGCGACCCGTACATGAACATGTTCTACAGAATTCCGCTCCGCATAGGAATGTTCGATTTTACACCGATTCTTTCGCTTGGACTGCTTACAATGCTTTCTTCACTTCTTAAGGAAATCGGAAAAACCGGCAGAATCTACATTGCTGGAATTCTTTCAAACATCGTTCTTCTCTTGTGGAACGCCGTTTCAACAATCGGAATCATTCTATTTCTCATCTTTTTTGTGCGCTACTGCGTTGCTATTTTCAGTAAATCCAGCAATAACTACGATTCTCCTTGGCAGGCATTAGACAGATACATTTCAAACACTGTATTCAGGATTTCCAAACCGTTTTCTTTTGGAAAACCAAACAGCTACAAAAATGCGCTTTTAATTTCAAGTTTTGTACTTTTCCTGTCATTAATTGCCGGAAACATACTAATTGGAATGCTCATTAACATCATTGCAATCATTCCGTTCTAAGCGAAGCAGATTAATCCGATGAAGCTTGACGACATAAAATCTCCGGTTTCTTCTCTTCCCGGCGTTGGTCCTGCGGTATCAAAGCTATTCTCCAAGCTTAACATTTTTACAGCAGGAGATCTGCTTTCATTTTATCCGAAAGACTACGAAGACCGCAGACAGCAGATTCCGTTGGAAAAATTCAGGTTCGGCAAGGTTCATACGGCAGCACAGGTTACTGCACACGAATTTTTCGGCTACGGCAGGATGAAAACGCTTAAGATCATCATTACAGATGGCGTTGTTTCTGCAAGCCTAATATGCTTTAACCGCACTTTCCTTCAGCATTCGCTTCCTGCTGGCTCAATAATTGCCGTTACGGGTACTTTTACAGAAAAATACGGCCAGATTCAGTCAACAGATTTTGACGTAACAAAACTTGCCGACTCCGGGGAACTTGGCGACTTCAAGGGAATGCCGCTCCCGGACTCAGGGATTTTACCTGTCTACCACCTTACGGAAGGGCTTACCCAAAAAACAGTGCGTAAGGCAGTAAAAGCGGCCATACAGCAGTACCTTCGAGGAATAGATGACGAAGTCCCTGCCGAATACATTTCTTCCAGAAACCTTCTGCCAAAACAGAAGGCTGTAGAACTCATTCACGCAGCACAGACGCCTCAGGAAATTCAGGAAGCACGCCGCACCCTCATTTACGAAGAACTCTTTCTCTTTCAGAAAATCATTGCAACCCGTGCTCTTAAGCACAAGGGATTTTTACCGGATGCGGCTGTACCGTATGAAACAGCAGAAAGCGTCAAAGCGGAAACTCCGCTTTCCCCTGAATTTATTGACAGCTTCATAAAAAATCTTTCCCCAATGCAGATGCAGCTTTACCTGCGACTGCCTTTTGAACTTACCGCTGACCAAATTAGAGTCATACATCAGATGAATGAAGACATTGACCGCGGCTACAAGGACAGGGTGCAGTTTTCCGGAAACTCTTCCGTTCCGCAGAAAAATCCGTTCACAATGCAGCGACTCTTACAGGGAGATGTCGGCAGCGGAAAAACGCTGGTTGCATTCTTTGCCTGCTTACGGGCCATAAACTTAAAGGGTCAGTGCGCCCTTATGGCACCTACAGAAATCCTTGCGCGCCAGCATGCAGAAAAAGCGGCCGAACTGCTGGAACCGCTCGGCCTGAAAGTTGCATTCCTTACTGGGAACGTAAAATCCGCCGGCCGTGCCCGCCTTTTAAAGGAGCTTAAAGCTGGCAACATTGACCTTATAATCGGAACACATGCGCTGTTTTCAAAAAACGTCCAGTACAACGACCTTCACCTTGTTGTAATTGACGAACAGCACAGATTCGGCGTCGTGCAGCGCCAGGCAATTTTAGACAAAGGCCGTCATTCAGAATCTAATCCGGGAACCTCTCTTGAACCGCACCTTCTTATGATGAGCGCAACCCCGATTCCGCAGACGCTTGCCCTTACAGTGTTCGGCGACCTTGACGTAAGCACAATCAAGTCCATGCCAAAGGGCCGAAAGCCAGTAACAACCTATCTAGTAAAGGAAGGAAACGAGCATAACGCCTATGAAGCTGTCAGAAAGCAGCTGGAACAGGGGCATCAGGCGTATTTTGTATATCCGGCAATTGACGCCGAACATTCTTCACAGGACATAAAATCTGCCGAAGAAAATTTCAAAAACCTTTCGCAGAACGTTTTCCCGCAGTATAAATGCGCCCTGCTTCATTCCAGAATTGATGAAGACGAACAGATTTCCATCCTAAAGGATTTCAGGGAAAACCGCATACAGGTTCTTGCCGCAACAACAGTCATAGAAGTCGGCGTTGACGTACCGAATGCAACCTCAATTGTAATTGAACACGCAGACCGCTTCGGAATGGCACAGCTTCATCAACTTCGCGGTCGTGTAGGACGCGGCTCTGACCAGTCATTCTGCTTCCTTATTTACAGCAGCAAAATTACACAGACCGGAATAGAACGCATGAAAGTTCTCCGCCAGAATACAGACGGATTTTTAATTGCAGAAAGTGATTTAAAACTACGCGGTCCCGGCGAAATTACCGGAACCGTACAGGCGGGAAACCTAACATTAGGCATTGCAGACCTTGCTCGGGATCAGGAAATCCTCATGCAAGCCAGATACGATGCATTTACCTCAGTAAAAAATGAAAAGAACTGACTAATTAGGTGGTTGAGGCTCTCGAAACCACCTTATATAGCATACAAGCTCATTTCGACAGGCTCAATGAGCTTATTTCTTCATACAAATTAAGCAACAAATCCTTCCAGTCTTCTTAATCTTGTCGGATGCTGCATGCGCTTAATTGCAAGCTTTTCAATCTGACGGATTCTTTCCTTAGTAAGATCGAACACATCACCAACTTCCTGAAGCGACATAGGCTTCTGACCGTCAATTCCATACCTAAGGGAAAGAACCTTAGCTTCAGCCGGCTTAAGTGTATTTAACACAGCCTTAATTTCCTTGATCATAGATTCAGTAATAACCTTATCTTCAGGGCGTTCAGAAGTAGAATCTTCAATCATTTCGCCGAGAGTTGTTGCAGAATTGCTGTTGCCGGCAATTTCAGCATCAAGAGAAGTCATATCACGTGCAATATTAATCATTTCGCATACATGAGAAACGTCCATATTCAGCATATTTGCAATTTCTTCAAGTTCTTCTTTTTCTGTCATGCTGATTCCAAGGGAAGAAATCTCTTTCTGAGCATGTTCAATCTTAACAAGCTCATTTGCCCTGTTAAGCGGAAGGCGGATTGCCCTGCTCTTTTCGCAGATAGCCTTAAGGATTGCCTGGCGAATCCACCATACTGCATACGAAATAAAGTGATATCCTTTTGAAACGTCAAATTTTTCAATTGCAGTCATAAGGCCAATATTACCTTCGCTGATTAAATCTTCAAGTTCAAGACCTTTTTTCTGGTATTTTTTTGCAATCGAAATAACAAATCTAAGGTTAGAATTGATAATCTTATTCTTTGCGGCAACATCACCTTTTGCAGCCTTTACAGCAAGTTCCGTTTCTTCTTCATAGGAAAGAAGCGGGATTTTATTAATTTCCTTCAGATACATTGAAAGAACAGAATCAGAATTTGACATTTTTTGCCTCCTGTAGATTTGTTACTAAAGATTATGCAAATTCCATGCCAAGTTTTAAATTCGCTTCTTTTTATTCAGATATTTTACAATACTGACTTAAAAAGATGATTTTATGCACATTTTCGCCCCTAAAAGAGAAAATTACCCGGATTTTTCACATTATCTTTTTTCTGGATGAGTCATTTTTCCCCACCGCCTTTTCAATAAGTTAAAAACGAGTTATTTTGACCCACTTTTTTACTTCAAATTGATTTAATTAACCGCAGTACTGCCAAATTCCTCCCCAAAACTTATTTTTTTTGTTGACGATTGAAGCAGATTTTTATTACATTTATAGGTAGAAATAAAATTTGAATCAATTTCCACGGAGAAATCCTTGGAAAACCCAATGAACTAAAAACAGAGGTATATCAAATGACATTAAAACCATTGGCAGACAGAGTTCTTGTAAAAAACGACAAAGCAGAAACAAAGACAGCTGGCGGAATCATCATTCCGGAAGCTGCACAGGAAAAAACACAGACAGCTACAGTAATTGCAGTCGGACCAGGAACAGATGACGAAAAAATCACTGTAAAAGTTGGCGACAGCATCATGTACGATAAATATGCCGGAACACAGGTTAAAATCGACGGCGAAGAACACCTTATTCTCCGCATGAGCGACATCATCGCTGTTATCGAAAAATAACTTTTGTTTCAAAAAAAAATGTAAAATCCTTCGGGCAATGCGTTTTGCGCTCCGAAGGATTTTTTTTGCTATTTAAGATTTTTTAAGGTTGCAAGAAGATAGTGCGCTTCTGAATTCCTTTTATTAAGTGAAACCGCGTATTCAGCACAGCGGCGCGCATTTTTATAGTCTTTTTCTGCATGATATATGAGAGCCATCCGGTACATTGCCATTGATTTTAAATACATGTCTGTACAGCGACCGGTAACACGGCTGTATAAATCAAGGGCAGAAGCCCTTTTTCCCAGGGAATTGTACACCATTGCAAGATTCATACATGAACGGTCACTGGCTATTGCAGAAACATGCCCTTTTGAACCGCTCAGACCGTTTTCAAATATAGAATTTTCATAAAGACAAAGCGTATCCTCTGCCCTGAGCGATAGGGCAGAAAAATATGCCGCAAGTTCGCATTCTTCCTGCGTAAAGGAATGAATGTTGCGTATTATGTTTTCCCAGAATTTTGAATCTGTTTCGATTCCGTATTTTTTTGAAACATACTTATAAAAAAGAACCCACGCATTTTCATAATCTTTTAGGGAAAGAAAATAATTTTCCGCATAGGACAAAAGCAGGCTTTCAAAAACAGACGGACTTATCATGTTTTCTTCAAGAATACGCCAGATATCCGCAGTTTTTTCCCGGTCACTAAGATTTGTTTCAAGCTTATAGCGCATATCCAGGCGCACAATATACAGCAGGGGACTTTTTACACGCTTAAGGCTTTCGTCAATGCGGTAAACAGCATCGCTTACAGGAATACGCGCACGCCTGTCATACTGTTCCATTGCAAGGGTCGCAAGCCCGGCATCTCGCAGTTCCATTACCGCCTTATCTTCCTTTATTTTCGCATTTGAATGCATTGCAAAATCAGCATAGGCTGTAAGTGCCGGAACATAATCCGGCCAGGCTTCAACAGAAAGGTTCAAGAGAGCAACGCATCTATCTTCTTCAAGGTTGTCGCGCGACCATTTTGCACTATTCACAAAAATAACAGGAAGTTCAGAGTCCGTTTCATAGCCCTCCGGAAGCAGCCAGCCGTTTTTTTCATCTTTTATGGAATCAAGATATGCAGAGCGCACCGTTTCAGCGCTTTCTGCATCGCTGAGTGCAATGTAAGAATCTGACACAAGGGCAACAACAGACTTTTTTGCCGCCTTGCGGACTCTTGTCCCCTTTGAATCAATAAGCTGAATAGCAATTTCTCCGTACTGAATAGAATCTGCAAAACAGCTTCCGTCAAACATAACCAGGGCCCAGAAATATGCGTCGTCAGCGCCGTAAACATTCTGCGGCTTTATCATACATGCAGAAGTATATTCTCCCTTGTACAGCTTAAGGAGCGCGCAGTTTCTGAGCCATGCATTGTCTCCGGTTCCGCGGAAAGCGTCATAATAAACAGGATAGTAATCATCCGAGCGAAAAACTTTTTCAAGTTCATCTGAAGAACGTTTTTCAAGCGTATCTTTTAGCACGGCCTCAGAATAAATTGAACCGAACTTTGTTCCCTGAAGCATTTTTCCGGCAGAAACGGCTTCTTGCAGACGGTTATTTCTTATAAGGAAATTTACGTAAACAGCATTTAATTCAAGGTTTTCCGGATTTTTCTTTAATCCGCTCAAAAGGATTTTTTCGGCCTTTGCAGTCCGACCGATCTGGCAGTACCTTCTGAAAATTCCGATTTCAGCCCACGCACCGTAAGCATATTTTTCTACTTTACCAAGCTCTTTTTCCGCATCTGCATACTGATTCTGATTTATAAGCGCATCAATCTGATCTAGCGACGAAGTAAACGAAATTCTGGAAGCCGATCTGGAACATGAAAAAAATAAAAGACTTAAGAAAAGAATTAGAAAGGATTTTATAATTCCTGCTGCCACGTTTTTCATACTCAGCTCCATAAACAAAATAAACACAAAACTGCCCGAATCAAATTAATCCAGACAGCCTTATGTTTTTTCCTGTAAGGTGCCAAAACGCACCAGCAGACCGCAAGCTTATTTTGAAAGATCCTTGTTTATATTATCAAGAATCGCATTTGTAAATTTGTGGGAATCATCAATTCCATATTCCTTTACAATTTCAACAGCTTCATCAATTACTATTACGGCAGGTACATCTTTCTGATAAAGAAGGGCGTAAACACTCATTCTTATTACTGCCAGAGCAACCTTATTAATGCGCTCAAGCGACCACTTTGAAGAAAGATGACTTTTAATAATTTCATCAATCTGACTGATATTTTCTACTGTACCGCGTACAAGAAGACGCGCAAAGATATAAATTTCTTCTTTTTTTTCTACAGTCAGATTATCAAAAAGATTCATCTGCTTATCAATCAGACAGAACTTAGCTTCTTCTTCCTGTGTTTCGCCTGCTGCGGCATCAGAATCGTCATGCTCCAGCCAGGAAAAAGTAAGCAGATCATTTATATCAACACCACCTACATCCCAGGAATACAAAGCCTGGAATGCAAGGATTCGTCCTATTCGTCTAGACATTCAAGTCCCCTTACCAGGAAAGAAGCTTTGTTAGAGCATCACCTGTCTTTTTTCTCTCCACATTTTCTTCTGTATCAAGACCAACTGCAATTTCCTGGGCAGCTACAGTGTAGTACTGCATTACTTTCTGTTCACCCAATGTGCTTCGGATATAGTCGTAAACAGTAGTTGTTGAATCCGGCTGAACAACATCGCTCAGACCGAGCATTTTTGCATCATACTTCTTTACAACCATGTAGAACTGGAAATGTGTATCAAATTCAGAAACTGAAGCAAGATAATCTTTCTCGTTTCCAAACAGGCTGATAAGGTCTGTATATGAAATTCCAAGCTGCTGTGCGCTTGTTGTATTCTTGTTTATAATGATTTCGCCAGACTGGAAACCAGAGTTTTCCTTCTTAGATTCAACTGTAAGCTGGTTTACAGACATCTTCTTGTCCTTAAGCTTTGTGTAAAGGTCATTTGCCTTTGCACGTGCAGCTTCAGCATCTTCTCCCTTTGGAACGACTACAAGGAAAAGCTTCATCATGTCTGTCCATACAAAAGATGACTTGTTAAGTTCATAGAAACTTCTAATTTCATCATCTGTAGGAGCAACTGACTTCAATTCATTTTCTCTCTGAGAGAAAATATACTGCTGAACAAGTGTCTGGTTTTTAAGGTATGTCTTGTATTCTGCAACAGACATTCCAATCTGCTGCTTCATGAATTCATCAAGAGAAAGGTTTGTCTGCTGTTTAACGAACTGTTCAAGTTCGCTCTGTGTTACAGTGCGTCCTACAAGCTGTGCAGAAAGCTGCTGAACAAACATTTTTTCTACAACACTGTCTGTAAGTGTAAGACCTGCTTTCTGAGCTGCCTGAAGTACAAGCTTTTCCTGAATCAGGGCATCAAGAACCTTTTTGCGATCATCTACAGAAAGAGAAGCTCCTCGCTGTTTTTCATACATTTCAACACGAGTTTTAATCTGCTTTACAGTTATAGGTTCATTCTTATTAAGTTTAACAACTGCCAGAACCTGCAGATCTGACTGAGCAAATACTGCTGCTGACATTAATAAAGTAAACAAAGCTATGGCGAAACGTTTCATTTTTTATTCCTTTTACCTTTATATTTTAATCGCAAACCCCGGTAAAAACAACCCGGATTACTAATAAAACCGTTTATTTTATAGATAGTTACAAAATAAACAGCCGGCAGGTTCAAAATCTGCAGATTTAGAACCTGTCTTAACCAAAATCACTCTTACTGAGGATCAAGCGGAAGTCCGCCCGAAATTACAGCACGGATTCGTCTTACACCGGCAGAACTTGACTGTTCCTTCTGGATCTTAAAGTCACCAATCTGCGCAGTATGCTGAACGTGAGGTCCTCCGCAAACTTCCTTGCTGAACCAATCGTTCCTTGCATCCTTACCGATTGTATACACCTTTACCTGTTCACCGTATTTGTTGGCAAACAGAGCACGGGCACCTTCTGCCTTTGCTTCTTCAAGAGTCTTTATTTCCATTGTAACAGGAAGGTCTTCCTTAATCTTCTGGTTTACAATTTCTTCAACCTTCTGAATTTCTTCCTTTGTCATAGGACGTTCAAACGTAAAGTCAAAGCGCATTCGTTCGTTATTGATATTTGAACCCTTCTGGGCAACCTGATCGCCAAGAACATTTACAAGAGCCTGCTGAAGAAGGTGTGTTGCAGTATGATATTTTGTTGCAACATCACTCTGTTCTGCAAGACCGCCCTTTGCCTGTCCAGCGTCAGCAGCCTTAGAAGCTTCCTGATGCTTTCTTTCTGCTTCCTTAAAGCCTTCAATGTCTACAGTAAAGCCGTTTTCAGCACCAAGTTCCTGTGTAAGTTCAAGAGGATATCCATATGTTTCATAAAGATTATATGCAACTTTTCCGCTGATAATCTTTTTAGGATTCTTCATAAGGTTTGGAAGAAGCTTCTGGAATTCAGCTTCACCCTTTTTAAGTGTAAGGCGGAACTTTTCTTCTTCTGCTGTAAGTTCAGACTTGATTTTTGCAGAGTTGGATTCAAGTTCTGGATAAGCGCACTTAAAGTTTTCGATTACGGCTGTTGCAATGTCTGCAAGGAATGATTTTTCGATACCGAGCTTCATTCCGTGGCGAACAGCGCGGCGAATAAGGCGGCGCAATACATAACCGGCACCTACGTTAGAAGGAGAAATACCCTTCTGATCACCGATGATAAATACTGCCGCACGGCTATGATCCGCTATGATGCGCACAGACTTATCTTTTTCTGAATCAGATCCGTATTTGTAGCCAGAAAGATTTTCTACCTTTTCGATGATTGGCTGGAAAACTTCTGTAAGGTAAACGCTTGTCTTTCCCTGAAGGATACAGTTTGTTCTTTCAAGACCCATTCCTGTATCTACGTTCTTTTTTGGAAGAGGAACAAGAGTCTTTTCATCTACGCGGTTGTACTGCATGAATACGTTGTTCCAGATTTCCATCCAGTTTGCACTGTCTGTACCTTTATTTGATCCGACCGGTGGAAGTCCTTCACCTACCCAATAGAAGATTTCTGTATCTGGACCACAAGGACCTGTAGGACCGGCTGCCCACCAGTTATCGCCTGCAGGAAGGTATGCAATCTTGTCTTCCGGCATTCCGTTTTCTTTCCAGTAACCGGCAGCTTCTTCATCACGGGGAGCATTTTCGTCTCCGGCAAAAACGGTTACAGAAATCTTGCGCGGATCAAGTCCAAGCCATTTTGGACTTGTAAGGAATTCATAGGAAAAAGAAATTGATTCCTTTTTGAAGTAATCGCCGAGAGACCAGTTTCCAAGCATTTCAAAACATGTTAAGTGGCTTGGATCTCCAACTTCATCAATATCTCCTGTACGGATACATTTCTGATAGTCTGTAAGGCGTGTTCCGGCAGGATGTTTTTCCCCTAAAAGATATGGAACAAGAGGGTGCATTCCGGCTGTTGTAAACAAAACAGAAGGATCGTTTTCCGGAATTAAAGACTGTCCGGAAATTTCAGCATGATTTTTACTCTTAAAGAACTCAATATATTTTGAGCGTAATTCATTAGCGGTCATAATAATTCATTATATTGACGCGTAATGCTTATTTCAAGTAATACAGCCCTTTCAATGAAAACTTTTAGAGGAAAATAATTTTACATGATGTCTTTTACTGTCTTGCAGCAACAGAAGAAGGTGTATCCGTATCAGAAAGATGAAGCGTAAACGGCCGTCCTTCTGTAATATAGCAGGTAGCCGGAGACAGCTTTACCGGAGTAAGCGTAATCAGGTTTTTATCCGTAACGATTTTTACTTCAGGCTTGTCGCGGCGTCTTTTTGGCGGAATTACTTCTTCATGAGTATGGAACTTCATTGCATAAGCCGGCTGCAGCATTGAATCTTCTGCCCTACTCCTGAACTGAATTACTGGGAAGTCACCTACAGTATCGATTATAAAGATTCCGTTTTCTTCCGTTTCAGTACCTTTTATTCTATAGACGCAGTCTTTAAATGCATAGGAATTGTCTTCATCATCAAGCCAGATTGATTTTTCTGCAAGGAGCGCCGCCTTGTATTCATCAGAAATCAGGGTTTCCTTTACTTCACCAAAAGTGCTCTGGAACGACATCTTCTTGTAGGTTCCGTCCCACTGGTTAGATTCCTTGATAATCATTCCAACGTCATCATGAACATGAATGTATACTTCATTTACGCCCGTAAGCATGATGTCAAAACGGCGCTTCATGCTGGAAATTACAGTGTTAATTACAGTAAGGTAAATACCGCTGCGACGCAAGTTTGAATCTTCCCAGGAATAAACGCCTTCCGTATCGTCATTAAGGAAGATGATTTCCCTGCTGTCATAGTTAAAATAGATGTAGCGTGGCGAAGAACCCGTACTTGTAGTTTTATACCAGAGTCCGTCAAGGAACTGTGCAAAAGTATCTACAGTACCGTTCTGAATTCGTGCAAGTTCCCTTGCCGCAATACGGCTTCCTTTTACCTTAAGCTGGCGGCTCATCACGTATTTCTGTTCTTCCGGGCTCCACTTATATTCTGTCTGAAGCTGGTTTACGCCGGCATTTGCAGCCTTAGATTCGCCTTCTTCAGCCTTGTCCGAACTGTAAACCCATACACTGAAGCTTTCTCCCTTTGTCTGGGAAAGTTCATATGCATCCGAACGCTCCGACTGAAGGATAAATATTGTTCCGTCAGAAGCAAAATCACCAATATTTTGAAGTTCAACAGCACCCCTCTTTCTGCGGCACAAATAAATCTTCATTACAGAGTCACCGTTTGACTTCATTCCCTGGTACACAAGAGCCGTACGGTGGTCACCGATTACATCAAGTCCGTTATACGAAAAAGTACGCACCTTTGAAATTTCTGTAGAAATTTCTGCAACGCGGTCATAGGCATTTGTTTCTGAATTATAAAGACCTACAATGAGAAAAAGATATGGAGAACCCGCCTTGTGTACGGCAACAACCTGATCATCAAGATTATCTCCGTCAAAATCAAGCGTAAGCGTGCTCATAAGCGTTTCTGTAGGAAGAAGCGGAATGAATGAAGTGAGCACTGCACTCTGATCAACTGAAGAGGAATCTGAAAGCGCACCGGCTGAATCTGTGTCTATTACAGGATTTACGATTTTAGGATGATATTCCTGTCTGTCTCCAAAAAGTACAATGCGGCAGAAAAGCACGCTGAGCAGTATTACACCAATGCAGCTGAAAATAATGATGATGTTATTGTTTTTCTTCATAATTCAAATATACAGAAAAAAAGCGGTAACCGCAAATGGCTACCGCTCTTTCCGTAGTTTCAAGTTTATAAAAATTGCAAAAAAAAATAGCTACCGGTCGACAAACGTCTGTCAAAAACGCCCGCTAGCGGGCTACATGCTGCGATGCCTTGGAACCATACAGTTTGCCGCTCACGCGGCAGCATCGCAGAATGTTTTTGCAGACGTTTCTCTCCCTCCCGCTATTTTTTTGATAATATTCAAAACCTCGAAATTATGTCTATTAGTAATCCATTCCCATTCCAGGAGCTGCTGGGGCAGCTGTCTTTGGTTCAGGGATATCTGTGATTGCGCATTCTGTAGTAAGGAGAGTTCCTGCAATAGAAGCAGCGTTCTTCAAGGCTGAAGTTGTTACCTTAGCAGGGTCAATGATTCCAGACTGAATCATGTTTACCCATTCGCCTGTGTAAGCGTTGTAACCAACACCTTCCTTTTCATTCTTAGCGCGTTCAGCAACAACGGCCCCGTCAATACCAGCATTGTCTGCAATCTGGCGGATTGGTTCTTCCAGAGCGCGGCGAACGATTTTGTATCCAACCTTTTCGTCTTCAGAAAGATCAGCAGGAATGTTTTCAAGAGCCTTAGAAGCCTGAATAAGTGCAATTCCACCACCTGCAACAACACCTTCTTCAAGGGCAGCGCGTGTTGCAGCAATTGTATCTTCTACGCGGAATTTCTTTTCCTTCATTTCTGTTTCTGTTGTAGCACCAACATTGATTACAGCTACGCCACCAGCGATTTTTGCAAGACGCTTCTGGAGCTGTTCCTTATCATATGTAGATGTAGACTTTTCAATAGCCTTCTTGATTTCTGCAACGCGGGCAGCAATATTTTCCTTAGAACCGGCACCGCCGACAATAGTTGTATTATCCTTATCAATCTTAACAGATTTAGCCTGACCAAGAACTTCTTCGCCGCATGATTCAAGCTTAAGTCCAACTTCTTCAGAAACAACCTGACCGCCAGTCAGGATTGCAATATCCTGAAGCATGTCCTTACGGCGATCACCAAATCCAGGAGCCTTAACAGCACAAACCTTGATTGTTCCGCGGATTGTGTTCAATACAAGAGTTGTAAGTGCTTCGCCGTCAACATCTTCTGCAATGATGATGAGCGCACGGCCTGCATTTGCAACTTTTTCAAGAATAGGAAGAAGATCTTTCATAGAAGAAATCTTCTTGTCATAAATCAAAACGTAAGCGTCAGAGTAAGAAGCTTCCATTCTTTCGCGGTCAGTTACAAAGTAAGAAGAAATGTAACCGCGGTCAAACTGCATACCTTCTACAGTATCAACAGTTGTATCCATGTTCTTTGATTCTTCAACAGTGATTACACCGTCCTTACCAACCTTTTCAATTGCTTCAGCAATAAGGTTACCGATTTCTGGATCATTATTAGCAGAAATAGAAGCGATGCTCTTAATGTCAGCAGAATCCTTTACAGGTTTTGCATTCTTTTTAATTTCTGCAACGGCAGCAGCAACAGCCTTGTCAATACCGCGCTTAATTTCAATAGGAGTCATTCCGGCAGCAACAGATTTAAATCCTTCGCGCACCAGAGCATAAGCCAATACAGTAGAAGTTGTTGTACCGTCACCTGCATCATCATTTGTTTTAGAAGCAACTTCGCGTACAAACTGAGCACCCATGTTTTCAAATGGATCTGCAAGTTCAATATCCTTTGCAACAGAAACACCGTCCTTTGTGATTGTAGGAGCTCCGTATTTCTTGTCCAGCATAACCATGCGTCCACAAGGTCCAAGAGTAACCTTTACAGCCTTTGCAATCTGTTCAACACCAGAAAGCAATTTTTTGCGTGCATCTTCATTAAACATCAACTGTTTTGCCATTTTCTATCTAACCTCTTAAAAATATTTTTTATTTTTTTTAAAGGGGAAGCCTCCCCTTTGTCGACACTGCGTCCTATCTCCTCTAGCGAGGAAACTCCTGCGATGTTTGCAAAGCAAACCCGATTACAGCGCCTCCACAGTCCCTTTAAAAATACAAAAATTATTTTCAATCGGCAATAAAAAAAAGCAAAAAAAATGCGCACAAAGTAAAAAATCTGTGCACATTCTATAATCAAATATTTACTGCAAATCAGAAAATATCGAAATTAAGAGTTTAAGCTTAACAGTGCTTTACCTCGACATATTTTCCAATCAGCGACATATAGACTAGCGCATGGCATAACCTATATGACCTGTCCTTGAAGGAAGATTTTCTAATGACGAATTAAGATTACAACTTCTTGCTGTAACTGAAGAAGAACTTAAAGAAGTTATATCATCTGCATAATAAGATTCTTCAGAAGAAACATAAACCCATTTATGAGTTCCATCAGATGAATACTTATCAGTATAAATGTATCTATGATCATAAATATTTTCTGCCGCCATATATTTCTTTGAACTGTCAGAAGACTGGAAAAGATACATTTTCTTATCAGAGAGATAATAAGCAGATGTTGCACCAGAAGAATCTATTTCCGGCTTTACAGGTTCCATCGCATATTCCATTGTATAATAAGCATACAAATTACCTTCATGATCCTGCCAGGAATAAGTCAATGGCAGTTTTTTCTCTTTATCAAAAGTGGTCATGAGTGTAGAAAGCCTGCTTTTACGAGTTTCAAAATCAGATTCTGCCTCATAAGAAGACTGCATTGCTGGTTCTGTTTCAGATTCTTCTGTCCAGACGAATTTATAGAGATAATAAGTTACAGTCGGATTATCAAAATCATAAGAATCAGTATTTATATTCTTTGTATACGATGTAACAGTAAGTTTTTCTGTATCGTATTTACCGTCATTTCCTTCTTCATCCACTATTACGGAATGCTCAATCTGATACTTCGTTCCTGAAACTGTTTTATTATTTTCATTAAACGTAAGTACATCAGGAAGATATATACAAGCCTCTGTGACCCATTTACCAGTAGAATCATATTCGAGCGCCTTGTATTCTGAAACCGAATAATTGGAAGACGGATTATAATGCACCGATAAAGTTTCTTCCTTAAATTCAGAATCCCTGTATATTGTATACGAGGCTGCAGCCGCAGTTTCTGTATTAGCATCAGCCTCTGTCTCCGTTGTTACCGGAGAAGAAAACTTTGATTCCTTAATGGAAACCTCATATTCCCCACCAATATTTTTTGTAATTTCGATTGTGCGCTTTCCAATAATTGAACCGTCAGACTTCTTGATATACGCAATACAACTTCCTGTCTTTGAAGTTGAATCAAAATTTTCATAATTGTATTTCAATTTATAAGAATCTGACTCATTCTGATAATACTGCATGTCAGTTTCCAGAATGTGACCTATATCTGCTCCTCCATAGTTCACTTCCCTATATTCATGATGCCAAGTATCCAGCGTTTGAGTTACAGAACCGGCAGGATTACCCTTCAGAATCAATGCTTTTGCAATATCTTCATTTGAATTATCTGCGTCGCTACTGCACGAAAAAAATGCACACAATACAGCAAAAGAGAATAACCCTAAAACAAAATCTTTTATACTCCTTTTCATAATCACCTTCCTAATCCATACTATGGTAACGAAATAAGCGGATCGCTCTTCCAGGTCCAAAGATTTGTACAGACTTTATCGTTTATGCAGGAAGCATCAATCATGGCTTTTGCATAAAGATTAAATGAAACCTTTCTCCAGTCAGTTCCAAGATTATCTTTATCAAAAGGAACATCATTGATTGTAATAGAAGTCTCACCATAATTATTTAACCGAGAATCGTCAAACTTAAGAGTTTTGAATACTGGCACAACTATCTTCGCTTCAGCACCGACCTTTCCTGTAATACTTACAAGACTGATTCCTGCAACAGAAAGTCCTGTTTCCGGTCCCATCATCCAGGAGAGAGTTCCAATAACACTGGCTTCCATCGATTCTCCGCTTCCACAATACTTATCAAGAGTATACGCTTTAAAATTATGCGGAACAGCTCTGATATACTCACCATCCAAATCACAAGAAACGCCGCCTCGGTATACAAGGTGATTATATTTCTGATATGCAAATGAAGCAGCCATTGTTCCAGAGGACCAGCTATAGAACCGCACAGGTCCCACCTCACCAATCAATTTTTTTTCAGAGAAAGCACCAGCAAGCGCAAATGTAACTGACGAACCTATCTGCAAATCTGCATTCAATTCACATCTTGCGCTTCCCTTATGATACAAGTTTTCTTTTGACCAGAATGATTTTTTCCAGAACTTCCAGGTCTTTTTTCTTGTAATCACAGTTACATATGGTAAATCAACATTACCTGTCAAGCTGAGTGTCCGCTGTTTGTAAGGAAATTCAACAGAGATTGTAAGAGTATCTTTTTCTGTAAAACCACCATTCTTTTCTTCCAACTTTGACTTTGTTGCCTCAAAGCCATCCGAATAATTATCAGAAATATCTTTCAACTCTGATTTCAGCTCTTCATAGAAGCCTTTACCACCTTCTTTCTTGTTAAGCTTTATTGGAATGCTGACTCTTGGACATATAGTTGTTTCCTTAAAAATATCTCCAAGCATACCACCACATGTGGCACCACTGCGGGAAGCCGGATCTTCTATGAAATTTCCGTCTTCATCATAAACCATATCATAGATGCCATTATTCCATTCTTCTGTAGCATCCTCACCATAAATAATAAAATCATCTGCAAGAACATCTATAGTCTGATTTGGGATATCAATATATTGGAAAACCTCGCGGATATCAGGCTTAATTGTTTCAATATCCATGCTGCCGTCTGGATTTGTAGTTATACTGTAGACCTTAAGAGCATTTCCATCCGCATCAATAAAGATATCGCCAAGTTTCAAATCCAATGGAGAAAAAGCTATCGCACGGCCATCAACGATATTTTCTGGAATACCTTCGTCCGAAAAGTCAATGACATTATTCTGGTAATCGTAAACACTGTTCCTGAAACCTGAATATGCACAAACAGCAAATGGAAGCACAAAAAAGACGATAATAAATATATCACGTAAACTTCTCATCTCTCACCTCATCAATCAAATTCACTTTTAACCCAGACATTTCCATAAGAATCCCGTTTAAGGATTCCGTCCAAAGAACCGTCTTCGCAAAGATAATATTCATAAGAACTTTCTTCTTCCTTTTCTGCAATTCCACGGGAAGAATCGCCTTCTGTGACTTTTACAGAGCGGACAGTTTTTACCGGAACAGGATTTTCCACTTCAGAGCCGCGTGACGGGTTCGCAGTTGCAACCGGTGATTCATAATAAATCGTAACTTTTCTTGTATAAGGATGTTCAATTTCTATGGAACGGCTTCCAAGATTTTCATTATATGAATAACTTCTGCGTACCGTAATTGAGTCTGCTTCATTAGTAGTAACAGCAGTCTGAATGCGGTTTGTCTTTGCATCTACGCTGTAAACCGTCTTTCCTGTAGGCGTTGAAATATTTACCATTACAGGACCTTTTGCGGCCGCAGCAACGAAAGCTTTCTGTGCTTTGTCATCTGTACTGTTTGAACAAGCAAATGAAAAAAGAACAGAAATTCCAACAAATAATAAACTAAACCTCTTCATTTATGCCTCCTATTTCGACACTTCTCAAATTATATATATATGAGTCACAAAAAAAAATAGAACTAGAACGCTTTTTTTGAACATTTTTTTTCGAAATATAGAGGAATGATTAAAGTTTTTTTCTCTAATAGCCAAGGAATCCGTCTGCGTTCGCTTTGCCCGCCTCCTGGCTGGCAATACTCAAAAACGCTCCGCACTGCTCGCTTTTTTTGAAACCGCGCGTTCCGCAGTTCGATTCTTTGTTCTGCATATAAAAAAAAAGACTCCCGTATTGGAAGTCTTTCTGCTTTATTTTTTTAGCCCCTAGGAGAATCGAACTCCTGTTGACGGAATGAGAATCCGCTGTACTAGCCGTTATACGAAGGGGCCAAATGCAAATGATAAAAAAAAAGCTGAACTTTTCGTTCAGCTTAGTTCCCCAAGGAGGATTCGAACCCCCACAGTCAGAACCAGAATCTGAAGTGCTACCATTACACAATCGGGGAATGCAATGTTCCTATACTATATTGATTTGCAATTTTTTTGTCAATTAAAAATTGTTCATTTTCTAAAAAAAACATAGAAAAAAATCAAATTTGGTTGTATTGTGTACCTATGACAGATGACGAATTATTAATCAAGAGCCTTAAAAGCTATCTCAAGGACGTTGACTCTGAATATCAGTATGCAAAGCAGTTTACGGATGCAGACAGTGCAGAAATTGCAGAAGATAATCTGGAAATCAGGGATATTTTAACTCCGATGCTGGAAGACATTACCGGCATTGAATCCCTTAATGATCTGGATGATGAAGATTATGCCTTTGTATACGAATGCCTTCAGGCCTATGCAGAATCCTTCATCATTGACGGACGCAACGAAGAAATCAAAAAGGCTTCGGAGGAAGAATATAATCAGCTTATGGAAATAATTTCAGAAATGGAAGCTGATTTTATGTACGACGAGGACGAAGATGAATGAAAGCACAAAGGCAAAGTCAGAAACTAAAATCGACTTTGGGAAAGAACGCATAGAAATCCTTTATGAAGACGAAGCGCTCTGCATAATATTTAAGCCAAGCGGAATGCTAAGCGTGCCATATCCGGGAAGCCGGGCAAAGACAGCAATTGCAACACTTGAACAGATAATGAGGAAAAAAGGAACTTTCTCCAGCGCGCACAGACCATTCGTTGTTCATCGCCTTGACCGCGATACAAGCGGAGTAATGATGTTTGCAATGACCGAAAATGCCCAGAAAAAAATAATGGATAACTGGCAGACAATGGTAACGGAACGCCTTTACCGCGCAGTTGCTGAAAATCCACAGAACGGGCATTTTCTTCCGGCAAAAGGCACAATCGATGCAGAAATTGCCTACAATGCGCACAACATCGGCTTTGTTCCAAAATCAGGGGACGAGCCGGACCAGCTTTCTGCAAGAAAAGCCCTTAAAGAGAAAAAAGCGCACGCCGGAATATCCCATGAAAATTCAATCTACAGCAGGAATCTTTCTGTAAAAAACGGTCACGCAGAATTCAAAACAATTTCTGCTGTAACCCACTATAAAATTGTTGCCGCGGGAAGCGTTCACACAATGTTTGAACTGAGCCTTGAAACCGGCCGCAAAAACCAGATCCGTGCTCACCTTGCTTCCAAAGGCTACCCTCTTGCCGGTGACGAAAATTACCGCGCAAAGACAGATCCGTTCGGGCGGCTTGCACTTCATGCGCGCACATTGGAATTTGACCACCCGTACACCGGAAAACACATGAAATTTGAAGTTCCAGAACCTGCAGAATGGCTTGAAACAGTCAATAACGGAAGCGGAAATATCCGGCCAATTTGGGATAATTCAGGCACCGGTAAAAAGCATTCGGCCGGTTCAGAAAAGTCTTATGAAAAAGGAAACCGCAGCAGCCACAGGGAACATAAAAAAGATGATATTTATGCCGAAACAAAGCGCCAGATGCGTCCTACAGGGCGGCAGATGGCCGGCATGGACTTTATTCAGAAAGGGAAACTGCACAGATGATTCTTACCGGCATAAAACTTGCAGTAACAGCCGCGGCTTTCATTACAGCTGGGCTCAGTTTTTTAATTTGCGGAATATACCTTGGCTCAGAGTCATTCCTTGATAAGCTCTCAGAAAGCCGCGCAGATGCCGAAGAAAAGCGGCGACTGGTCCACTCAGGAAAGACATGTAGCCTTACCGCAAGCGCAATCGGAATGTTCACGATTGTATGCGGAATCGTTACGGCTGTTTTTCCGGCGGTATTTCCATATCTTGCGCTTATTTACGTATGTGCGCTGGCGGCGGCTTTCTGCGTCATAAACTGCTGCTTCAGCAAAAAATGAACAAACCCCGCCGCACACATGGCCTAAAGCTCACGGCAAATATAAATACCTTCTGCTTTAAGAAGAAGCTCCTTTCCCTTTAAGGCTGCTCTTTCATCAAATGATGAACCAGAGCAGTTAAGGTAAAGGTGAATGCGCTCATCATCCTTTTCAGAAACCTTCAGAAGATGAAGCACGCGGCTTTTTCCTTCCGGATCAGAATCATCATATATGAAATCATAGTCCGGACTTATCATTGCCGGATGATTTTTCCTTAATGAGATAAGCGACTTCATAAATTCCTGTTCAGAAGCAAATTTTCCGGAATCAATATCTTTCCACGGCATGCACCTTCTGTTATCTGGGTCATGCCCACCAGGCATAAGGATTTCCGTACCGTAATAAATGCACACAGAACCTGTCATTGCAAACAAAAGCGCCAAAGCCTGTCTGGTCTTTACTTTATCTCCGTCACAACGGTTCAGGAAGCGGATCGTATCGTGACTGTCCACCTGATTAAAGAGAACCCTGTTTATCTGCCTGTAGTACATTGAATAGCAGCGGTTTACAGCGTACTCAAGTTCCTTTACAGAAAAATTTTCGTTGCACAGAAAGTTTGCAATTCCATTCTGGAGCGGATAATTCATTACAGAATCAAATTCCGTTCCCCTGAGCCACGGCTGGGAATTATGCCAGATTTCACCCATGATATAAAAATCACTTTTTAAGGCTTTCATTGCACGGCGCAATTCCACACAGAACAAATGGCTTATTTCGTTTGCAACATCAAGGCGAAGTCCGTCTATGTCGTATTTTTTAACCCACATGGTACAGATGTCAATTAAATATGTAATCACTTTAGGATTATTTGTATTCAACTTAGGCATCCAGTCAACAAAGGCAAACGCAAAATATTTACCCTTGCCGGAATTTCCCTTTCCGTAACCGTGATCAGGATCTTCAAAATTAAAGTCATTAACCATGAACCAGTCTGCATATTCGGATTTTTCACGTTTTTCCCAAACATCCTGCCATTTGTCAAAGAACCAGCCGGAATGATTAAAAACTCCGTCCAGCATAACTCTGATTCCCCTGGCATGAGCCTGAGCTACAAATTCCTTCATAACAGTTTCGTCGCCGAATTCAGGGTCAATCGTTGTATAATCATCTGTATTATACTTGTGCTGGCTTGTTGATTTATTGAGCGGGGTTGTATAGATTCCTGTTATTCCCAAATCCTTAAGATAATCCAGACGCTCTATGATTCCCTGAATGTTCCCGCCGTAAACAGGTTCTCCGTACGGCTTTATAACAGGAAGCGGTTCTTCGCAGGAAGTCGGCCACGGAAGCATTTTTTCCGGAACATAATTCGTTTTTCCACGGCAGAAGCGAGCCGGAAAAATCTGATACCATACTGTATTCTGAGCCCATTCTGGAGTAACGCATGTGTCTGCCGGGTTCATCCACGGATATATAAACTGCGCATGGTAGCGTTTTTTATCTTCATACTGTTCTTTTGTTTCAAAACCGTCGTGTGTAAGGTAAACCTGTTCACTGCCGCAAACAATCCTGAAGCAGTAAGAAAGGCGCTTAAACTGAGGAGAAACTTTTACAGTCCATCTGTAATGATTCTGAAGTTCTTTTTTGCATGTTATTTCGGTTTCTGTTCCGACCCAAGTGTTGTTACCACCCATTATTCCTCTTGCAAAAGGATCTCCTGACAGAAGAAAAACGGAATTAACGTCTTTTCCTGTGATGATACTGATTTCCAGATCATCATTATTCAGCTGATAGCAGTAAGAATCGTAAGCAAAATGCTGTATTGCAGATAAATTCATTCCTCTATTCTATTCCAAAGATTTTTGTTATGCTATACTAATAGAAATGAAAACAAGAGATTTTTACAGCAAAATAGAATTTACAAATGGAGGACAGCTGTCCGTCTTTTTTCTGGGAACAGGAAGTGCTTTTACAAAGCTGAACTTTCAGAACAACATCCTTATTATTAAAGGAGAAGATCACGTTCTGGTAGACTGCGGTTCACTCTGTCCTCTTGCCTTTGCAGATTTTGATTCAAACATAACAGATGTAAGAAATATCATTATAACTCATTCACATGCAGATCATATCGGCGGAATTGAAGAAGTTGCACTTGCAAACATGTACGGCACTAAACGCCGCCCTAAAATGATCATTACAGATGAATATAAAAAACTGCTCTGGAACAACTCTCTAAAAGGCGGGCTTGCTGTCCGCGGCGAAGAAGGCCTGCGCCAGAAAATGAACTTTGAAGACTACTTTGAACAGATTAAACCTGAACCAATAAAGCATGCGCCGCGCCCGTTTTACAACGTAAATATAGGTTCTATAAACCTTAAGCTGTTCCGGACAAAGCATCTTTTTACAAGCAAAAACACATGGAAAAACAGTTACTACTCTCTTGGAATTCTTATTGATGAAAAGGTTCTGTTTTCAGGCGATTCAAAGGCTGACCCGGAGCTTATCAACTGGCTTTCTTCTGAATACAAGCTGGAAGCCATATTCCACGATTGTTCCTTTACAGAAAATGCCGTTCACGCAAGCTACAACGAATTAAAAAAGATTATTCCAGCAGAATTAAAGCCAATAACATACATCTGCCACTACAATGACGGCTGCGAAAACAAGGACATTTCCAAAGACGGCTTTGCCTCTCTTGTAAGACGCGGCGTATACTACGATTTCTAGAAAATAAAATCCCGTCAAAAAAAAACCGTTGTGAAGCCACAACGGTTTTTTTGTCCCAAATGCGAGTCGAACGCACGACCTTCCGCTTAGGAGGCGGATGCTCTATCCAGCTGAGCTACAGGGACAAATATATAGGCAATGTTTCGACGAAGTAGAGTCGAACGCACGACCTTCCAATTAGGTAAGTAAGAAAATCCGAGCAGTGCGCAGGATTTTTTTACGTGTAAATAAAAGAAAGTTCGAAAGAACTTTCTTCCTGCCCCTATGCTCTATCCAGCTGAGCTACAGGGACGAATATAAAATCTTCTGCTGTCATTTTTCGATAGCAGGGATTTACATGTTAATACATATGACAAACATAGTCAAATGGAGCAGGACAGAATATTAGAACAATCCTGAAATAATTCCGTCATCATCAACGTCAATATTAAGCGCAGCAGGAGCCTTTGGAAGACCAGGCATTGTCATAATATCTCCGGCAAGAGCTACAACAAAACCAGCACCCGCATAAAGCTGAACGTCGCGTACAGGGAAAACATATCCTCTCGGATCCCCTACAAGTTTTGGATCATGACTGATTGAATTCTGAGTTTTTGCAACGCATACAGGAAGTTTTCCGTATCCCTGAGCTTCAAAATCCTTAAGCTTCTTTAAGGCAGAACCCTGAAACTCAACAGAACCGGCATGATAGATTTCTGTAGCAATTTTTTCAATCTTCTTGTCAAGAGAAAGGCTGTCTTCATAAAGGTGATGAAAATCTGCCTTACCGCTGTCACATACGTCTGCAACAACTTCTGCAAGTTTAACAGCACCTTCACCGCCTTTACCCCATCCTTCGCAGAGAACGGCAGTAGAACCGTTTTCTTTACAGAGTTTTTCAAGAAGAGCAATTTCTTCATCTGTATCTGTGATGAACTTGTTTACGGCAACAACAGCAGGAACGCCGAATTTACCGATGTTTTCAATATGAGCCTTAAGGTTTGCAAAGCCTTTTTCAAGGGCAGCGCAGTCAGGCTTAGAAAGTTCGGTCTTTGCAACGCCGCCGTGCATCTTAAGGGCGCGGATTGTAGCAACAATTACAACTGCACTTGGAGCAATTCCTGCAACACGGCACTTGATGTCAAGGAATTTTTCTGCGCCAAGATCAGCAGCAAAGCCAGCTTCTGTAACAACGTAGTCACCTGTTGCAAGTGCACTCAACGTTGCATTAATAGAGTTACATCCGTGTGCAATATTTGCAAAAGGACCGCCGTGAACAAAAACAGGATTCTTTTCAAGTGTCTGTACAAGGTTAGGACGAATTGCATCCTTAAGAAGGGCAGCAACCGCACCAGTACACTTCAAGTCACCAAACTTAACATTTTCGCGGTTATAGTTTTTTCCTATAATGATATTAGAAATTCTTTCCTTAAGTTCAGAAATTGAACGGCTAAGACAGATTATTGCCATGATTTCAGAAGCAACTGTAATCTGGAAATGATCTTCACGTGGTGTTCCGTCTGTTCTTGCGCCAAGACCGCTTACAATATTCCTGAGCTGGCGGTCATTAAGATCTACACAACGTTTCCAAGTTACAGTCCTAGGATCAATACCAAGTTCATTTCCCTGCTGAATGTGATTGTCTACAAGGGCAGCAATAAGATTGTTTGCAATGGAAATTGCATGGATATCACCTGTAAAGTGAAGATTTATATCTTCCATCGGAACAATCTGGGCATGTCCGCCACCGCAGGCACCACCCTTTACGCCAAAGCAAGGTCCGAGGGACGGTTCCCTAAGTGCAATAACTGCATTTTTTCCGATTTTTCTAAGTCCGTCACCAAGACCGATTGAAACTGTTGATTTTCCTTCGCCGGCCGGTGTCGGTGTAATTGCAGTAACAAGAATAAGCTTTCCGCGTCCAGAAGGATCTGAAGCTTTTGCCTGAAACTCCCTGAGTTTTTTCATTGTAAGCTTTGCCTTGTAAGGGCCGTAAAGTTCAAGATCCTCCGGTTTAATTCCAATTTTAGAAGCTACATCAGTTACCGGAATCATTACATTTTTCTGAGCGATCTCAATATCTGTCAATTTTAAACTCCTGAAGTGACTATTTAGAAAACTAAATGTCGTGTTTTAGGCTGTGTTAAACGTCTCCAAATAATATACTAAATTACTAGCATTTTCAATCACTGCATGGATTAAGAAGCTGGTCTATTTCTTCTTCTGTCAGTTCCCTGTATTCACCGAGCGCAAGATTTTCATCCAGCTTTAATGAACCGATTGTAAGCCGCTTAAGATATACAACTTCATTTTCTACGGCACGGAACATACGTTTTACCTGATGATACTTTCCTTCCGTAATCGTAAGTACGTTTTCCGTTCCGTTCAGCCAGTTGATTTTTGCAGGCTTGCAGTCAGCTTCAGGTTCGTTGTCTTCCGGTGGAATGCGTACACCTTTTTCAAATGCTTCTTCTATACGTTTCTGAGAACCTTCATTTTCTTCTTTTGCAAGGCGGACAAAATAACTTTTCGGAGAATGAGATTTTGGACTTGTCATGCGGTGCGTAAGGGCTCCGTCTGTCGTAAAGAGAAGAAGTCCTTCTGTATCCATGTCCAGCCGGCCTACAAGATGGAGGTTTTCCTGAAGATACGGAGTTCTATACGATTCATCAAGAAGATCAAAAACAGTGGGATGCTGTCCGTCCTTATTGGCGCTTACATAGCCCCTCTTTTTGTTCATCATGATGTAATGATTTTTGCGTATGCAGAGTTCTTCGCCGTCAATGGAAATTACATCCCTATCCGGATTTACCTGAAATCCCGTATCGGTTACTTTTGTTCCGTTTACAGTTACTTCGCTTACCCGCAGAAGTTTTTTAATTCCCTTGCGGGTCCCGAATCCTTCGTGAGAAAGTATTTTGTCTATTCTCTGTAAGCTCATGACTTTTTTGCAGTTCTTAATTCAATAGGAACATATTCACGCGGCTCGCAGACATTCTTATATGCAGGACGATAGATTCTTCCACCGGCAATAAGCTCTTCGATTCTGTGTGCAGACCATCCGGCAATACGGCTTACTGCGAAAATAGGAGTAAACAGTTCGCGTGGAATATTGAGCATTGTGTACACAAAACCAGAATAAAGGTCAACGTTTGCGCAGATACGCTTGTCCGTATGGTGAACTTCCATAAGAATCTCCGGAGCAAGACGTTCAATAAGATTATAAAGATGGAATTCGTCAAGCATTCCCTTTTCTTTTGCAAGCTGTTCAGCCTTGTCGCGCAGGAGAAGTGCACGAGGGTCGCTGATTGTATAAACGGCATGTCCCATTCCGTAGATTTTTCCAGAGCGGTCAAAAGCTTCCTTAAGGGCAATCTTATAGAGATATGCACGAACCTCTTCTTCATTATCCCAGTGCTTTACGTTTGCTTTTATGTCATCCATCATTTCTACAACACGGATATTTGCACCACCATGGCGGCGTCCTTTAAGCGAACCAACAGCAGCTGCAATTGCAGAATAAGTGTCTGTATCGGCAGAAGAAACAACATGAACTGTAAGAGAAGAGTTGTTACCGCCACCATGCTCTGCATGAAGGATAAGCGCAAGATCAAGAATCTGCGCTTCAAGCATAGTATACTGTCCGTCCGGGCGAATCAGGTGCAGGAAGTTTTCTGCTGTAGAAAGAGCCGGATTAGGATTATGAATATACATTGATTTGTTTTCGTAGTAACGGCGGCGAGCCTGATAGCCATAAGCCGCAAGTGTAGAAAAACGTGCAATAAGCTCAATGCACTGGCGCAAGTTATTGGCAATCGAGCGGTTTTCTGCATCATTGTCATAAGAGTAAGATGCAAGAACTCCGCGGGCAAGCTTGTTCATGATATCCTGAGAAGGAGCCTTCATAATCATGTCTTCCGTAAAGTTTGCCGGAAGGACACGGCACTGACCGAGGAATTTTCTGAATTCTTCAAGCTCTGATTTTGTAGGCAGTTCTGCAAAAAGAAGGAGATATGCACACTGCTCAAAACAGTAATCATCATTTTTTTCTGCGTCTTTTATGAGGTCAACTACATCATAACCGCGGTACATAAGGCGTCCAGGAACCGGAATTTTTTCACCGGAAGGTCCGACTTCGTATCCAACTACATCACCAATGCGTGTAAGTCCTACAAGGACACCTGTTCCGTTGGCATTACGAAGACCACGCTTTACGTCATACTTTGCATACAAGTCGGGGTTGATAGGGTCATTGCGTTCTGCAAGTTCAGAAAGCCTTGCAAGAATACGATCATTTGAATTCAAATCAGCCATAACAGCCCCCTTTAATTAAGCATTTTTTTTAAACCTCAGCAAAAAGTTTGTATAATTATACATCTGCTGTGTAAATATTTTCATAATTATACGGATTTAAGTTAGGTGTAGCAATATGAATTCATGAAAGATTTTTCTTTAGTGCCATGAATTTCAACGAAAATGCCCCGAAAATGTAAAATTTTCAAGGCATTTCATATATTTTCTTACATAGCGTTATCTGGCGCACTTATGCAGAAAAATGCAACCTGCGTCTGCCAGTTAAAAATCTGACTTTGCGAGGCAGATTCAAGAAGCATTATAAGTTTCTGAAGGTCTGCGCTGCCAAGTGCGTTTTGCATTGCGCGCCCGTATGCACTGCTTTCTGTATCAAACCAGCGCTGGATTTCGGCATAGGTAATGCGCCGTTTTTCAATTATTGTCCGGACAGAACTCCTTACCTTAAACCCAGACGCCCTGAATTTTTCTATTACAGTAAGCTCGTTCCAGTTAAAGAGCGGCATTTCCTTGTTTCCAAAAAATTCACGTTCGGCGGCCTCCATCTTATCAAGGATTTCTTCATACGGTTCCATAGAAGACTGCGAAAGAATCTGTTCCCTTATAAGAAGTCCTATGTGCTGCGAGCTGGTTGGAATCTTCTGGGAAATAAGGACGCTCCAGCCGGGCGCCAGCGGGGATTCCTCTTTATAGTCAGTCTGTTCAATTTCCTCATCAGAATGCGGAGTTTCATTATCATAATTAAAAACCGGTTCTACTTCATTATTTTCTCCGGCAAAGGCAAAGCCCGTTTTTTGCTCGGGGAACACAATCCTTCTGAAACATTCAGAAAGGGCGCTGATTGAATCCAGGGAAATAAACGGATCCCTGAAAAACATTCTGTCAAAAATTGCACCCTTAAACTGGAATTTATAGATAAGACTGCGGAAATTATCTACCGTCATAAAATCAGGAGAAGAACTTTCTGGTCTGAACTGAAGGATAGGCTTATCCAGATCTCCCAAAGTCCTTCCGTACTGTTCAAGAATCTGCATTCCCTTTTCTGTACGGCAGAGACCGCATGTAACGCCTTCCGGTGTCTTGCGACATACTTCCCAGACTAAAAGTCCATCATCTGCATTCCATACAAGCGAGCGGTGATGCCTGCAGAGAGCCGCCATTTCTATAAGTGTGTCCCTTACAGAAAGAAGCACCTCTGCCCTGTTGGAATCAAGCCGGCTCCTCCACTGACGGTCAGCCTTATCAAGGGCAGTTTCCCTTGCCTTATCTGGCGGACTGAACGTAAGGTTTTCTCCATTTCCGTCTGTCTTAAAATGTTCTGTAACCCACCATTCATTGAGCGGATTTGCTCCGAACTCAGATTTAGCACCGTCAACCTTAAGGTCTTCCAGAATGTTGCGGCTACCTGTAACCGCGGTAGATTCTTCTTCTCCCGGAAACTGCTGGCGCTCAAGAATTGCCGCAACCTGAACTTCGCGGCGGCTTAAAACTTCTTCACGGATTGTTTTTTCGTAGCCCTGGGTTGTAGGCGTATAAAATACGCGTCCTATAAGTGCATCCGGCAGATACTGCTGTGCAACCCAGTGATCACGATAGGCATGAGGATAAAGATATCCTGAACCATGACCAAAGCCTTCTGCATCCCGTGAGGAATCCCTTAAATGATTCGGAACTTCAGCATTTTCCTTTTCAACCGCAGAAAGCGCATCAAAAAAGGCCATGCTTGAATTTGATTTTGGTGCAGTCGCCAGATAAAGCGCTGCATGGGCCAGAAAATAGCGGCCTTCTGGCATTCCAACCCTGTCAAAAGCTGCCGCACAGTTTTCTACAATAGATACGGCATTTGGATCTGCAAGACCTGTATCTTCGCAGGCAGAAATAAGCATGCGGCGGAAAATAAAATGCGGATCTTCTCCGGCTCTTACCATACGCGCAAGCCAGTAGCAGGCAGCGTCGGGATCCCTGCCCCGCAAAGATTTTATAAAGGCACTTATTATGTCATAGTGGTAGTCGCCGTCCCGGTCATAGAGGACAACTTTTTTCTGAATTGATTCTTCTGCTGCTTCCCTGGAAATATAGATTTTTGAACCGTAGGCCGGGACCGGTTCAGAAGCATCCGGATCCCATTTTTCAGGAGTAGTTTCTACAGCCAGTTCAAGCGCATTCAGAAGCGATCTTGCGTCTCCGTTTGCAGTCTCTACAAGATGTTCAAGCGCTCCTTCTTCAAATTCAACAATCCAGCGGCCGTAACCGCGTTCCTTGTCTGCAAGTGCCATATGAGCGGCATTCATTAAATCATCATGCGAAAGAGGCTTAAGCTGGAATACACGCGAACGGCTTACCAGCGCCCTGTTTACTTCAAAAAACGGATTTTCTGTTGTTGCTCCAATAAGGATGATTGTTCCGTTTTCTACCCATGGCAGAAGCGCGTCCTGCTGGCTTTTATTCCACCGGTGAACTTCATCAACAAAAAGAATGGTTCTCCTGCTATAAAGATTGAAATACTCTTCTGCACTCTTTATGGAATCCCTTATATCCTGAACTCCTGTAAGGACCGCATTGAGAGTAATGAAATTTGATTTCGTATGATTTGCAATTACCCTTGCAAGCGTAGTTTTTCCGGAACCCGGCGGTCCGTAAAAAATTACAGACGTAAGCTGATCGGCGGCAATTGCACGGCGCAAAAGCCTTCCTTTTCCTACAATATGATCCTGTCCTATATATTCATCCAGATTCCTAGGACGCATGCGAGCCGCAAGCGGTTCCCGCAGAGTTCGCGCCATACTGAAAAGAGAATCTGCATTCATATCCTTCATCTTCATACTCATGAAAAAAATTATAGCATATTATAAAGCCTGTTGCCGACATTTTTTGAACAATCAGACAAACTTATTACTAACGAAGATCACAAGTCAATTTTTCTATTTTCAGTTCCTGATTTCTGAAGTATCATTGAAGAATGAAGAAAAAATGGTATGACGACATTGATTTTTATAAAGTTTCCGGAATGACATTAATCTGGGTTGCCTCGTGGATTTTTATGCTTCCCGTAAAAACAAACATTAACAGTCCTCTTTTTGACAACATATGGGGAGAAATCCTTACGGTTGCGGGAATTTCAAGAAAAATCACAATAGAAGCACAGCAGACCCCGGATCTTATAAGCGGAATTATTGCGCTCATAACAGTTTCAATCCTTCATCTCAGGGGAATCCTTTCCGTTTCGTCAGCCACAAAGAAGGATATAAAATTTCATTCAGACAATCCTGTTGTTACAGTACTGTCTGTAATGAGCCTTATTACGCATACACTCTTTTTTACAATGCTTGCAAAAATCTTTCTTTTCCCGGACAACGGAGATTCCACAATACTTCAGAACCTCAAGGAAAACATTTACATCACGGTTTTTTCAGCGTTCTGTCTTGGCGGAATGATTTTAGGACTTGAGTCAGTTGCAAAAATCCTTGTAATCCTTTTTTCCATGGCAGCCCTTCTTAAAAATGTTTCTTTCGTAAGCAGATATATGGGAATTTCCGGTTTTTCAGCAATAATTCTGGCAGCTTCCGGTTTTTATCTGGAAATAATAAAAGACGGATTTTCAAGACCAATGCTTCTTGCCGACATGAACCTGCTTTTAGGAAACTATAGAAACGCAATCATCATCCCAGAAAAATTTCTTTCAGCGAAAACAAAGGAAACTGCAGATGAATAAAAGAAATTCAATCATTTTTCTATCAATTATTTCCGCAATTTTTGTAATCATGCCCGTTATTGTAATACTGCGCACATGTCACCTTAAGGCAGGCTACAAGGGCCTTACCTGGGGACGCACAGAAGCACAGGTTCAGATGTGGATTAAAAAAAACAACAATAAAGCCATATGGAACCGCTGCAACTTGAGTCACTACGGAGTAACCTGCTGGAAACTGACCTGGAAAAATCCGGAGTCAAGTCCGTATGAATTTATTGAATTTCAGTTTAAGGATGGCATGCTTGTTTCAGTAATAGAAACAGAAAGAGAAAAACCATACAGCCGCCAAATTGACACAATGTTCGGTCGGCCGGACTGCGGCACAGACATAGCAGCATCTTCGGTTCAAAAGGACAAGGGAATCAAATTCCAATATATAAACCGTATTTTCTATTATACAGGCCGCCGCTACCTTTCAGGAACAAAAACACGCATTGCCGTAGAGCGGCTTATCAAATACACATTAAATGATTCAACTGTTCCGGAAGAAACAGTCCTTTACCGCGTTACAACCGGCTATTACAGTCCGGAACACTATGACAGCATAAAGAATTCCTACGAAAGCTTTCCGTCAAAAAAATTCCTTAAGCCATGACAAATCAGGCATTTTTTTTGTATAATCAGCATATGGCAGACTTTAAGGCTTTTGGCACAGATGTAAAAAACTCAAGTTTCTACAAAGGTTCCGTTCTTTTTGACGAACCCATGTACCGCCACACTACATTTAAAATCGGTGGACCGGCTCCAGTTTTTTTTGAACCGGAGAACAATGAATCTGTCCTCTACGTACTTAAGGAATGCAGAAAAAACGGAATCCCGTTTTTCATCCTTGGCGGCGGAAGCAATATTGTTTTCTGCGACAGCGGCTTTGACGGCGCCGTGCTTTCTACATCAAGATTAAATGAAATTAAAATAAGCCAAAAAAGCATTCAAAAGCCGCAGTCAAAAGCCCTGTATTCCTGCGTTCAATGCCAGGCAGGATGCACAGTTGCAAAAATGGTTAATTTCTGTACCGAAAACGACCTTTGGGGCGCTCAGCAGTTTTCAGGACTTCCGGGTTCTGCAGGAGGAGCGCTTTTTATGAATGCCAGGTGCTTTGACCGTTCAATAAGCGATATCTTTTTAAGTGCAGAATACATAGATTTAGACACACTGGAACAGAAAGAAATCCTGTTTAATGAAAGCCAATGGGACTACAAGGTTTCGCCTTTTCAGGACGAAAAAAAAATGATTCTTTCCGCAACCTTTTCCCTAGAATCAGGCACAGCCGGAAATCACCAGGAACTTTTGGATTTAAACCGCCATTACATTCAGGAACGCAAGGACAAGGGACATTTTAATTTCCCTAGCGCAGGAAGCGTATTCCGAAACAACCGGGATTTTGGAAAACCAAGCGGAATGATCATTGATGAATGCGGACTCCGCGGAAAACAGATCGGCAGGGCGCAAGTTGCCCCGTTTCATGGAAATTTCATAATAAATCTTGGCGGAGCAACACAAAAAGACGTAAAAACTCTTGTTGAATTTGTCGTTAATACAGTAAGGGAAAAAACCGGTCTTACGCTTCAGACAGAAATTATTTTTGTCGGATAAAACAGCTGAATTCTGTTGAACAGACATCCGCAAAGTATAGGTTCCGGTGATTGACAGATAAGAATATATACTTTAAAAAATAAATTGTAGAGGGTATTTAATTGCTGCAGTTACAGTTCGTAAATTTCAAGAAAGACTCTTATATTTTGGTAGAAGGCAAAGCAGAAAACGACCGCTTTCTTATCATTCAGGCAGGAAGAGTCAGATGCTTCAAATCAAATGACCCTAAAGGCGCTTCCGTAAAAATGCTTGGTCCCGGAGACTTTGTAGGCGTCATTCCATGCATGTCAGGTCATTCACAGATTGAAAATGCAATTGCCCTTGAAGATACACGCTGTATTTCTGTACGCAAAGACCAGTACCCTGAGTTAATAGAAAAAAACACTCCGATTGCGTTAAAGATAATTAAGACTTTTGCAAACCGCATGAGGACAATGAACGAACTTTTAACTCAGCCGGTAATAAAGACAAACAGCACGGAAACACCAGAACATATTTTTGACGTAGCCCGCTATTACGACAAGCTGGAAAAGCATTCAATTGCACTTTACGCATACTATCACTACATGAAAGAATGCCGCGAAGGCGAACACCTTGAAGATGTAAAGACCCGCTTTAAGTTATTGAGCACAATGTCTAATTTCAGGAAATTTGAACCTGAACAGGGCTCTACCCGCTCATACGAAAAGGGAGAAATGATTTTCTCAGAAAGCCAGACTGGCGCAGACATGTTTGTAATTCAGGAAGGAGAAGTTGCAATTACAAAAGTAGCTTCCGGCAACGAAGTAATCCTTGCCATGCTTAAGCGCGGCGACATGTTCGGCGAAATGGCACTCCTTGAAAATAAACCAAGATCCGCAAGTGCAATTGCACACAGCCCCTGCCGCCTTATGGTCATAAACAGAAACAACTTTGACCAGATGGTAACCACACAGCCTCAACTTATTGCGCGCCTTACAACAACATTCGCAGAACGCCTGTGGACTTCATACCGTCAGCAGGACAATTCAAACATTACAAATCCTGTTCACAAGATGATTGATATGCTCGCACTTCAGGCAGAAAAGGCAAAGAAGTTCAGCGGAAACTACCAGACAGAACTTACACTTACAGACCTTGCAAACATGTGCGGAATTCCGTTAAAGCTTCACTCCATGACTTTTGTTCAGTTCGAAAACGAAAAAAGCGCGCGCCTTACCGGCGACAAGATATACGTTCCAGACTGCGTAGAACTGCTCAAGCAGGCTGCATTCTACAGAAAAGTCAGCACAGCTGGCGAAAAAAACAGCTATCTATGAAAAAAAGTCTGATTCTGATTCTTTTTGCATTTCTTGTTTCCTCAATTCATGCCGCAGACCTTCCAAAAGGCTACGGCGGAGTTGAATTGGGCATGACTTTTGAAGAAACAAAGAAAGCACTTAAAGATAATCTTGATTTCGGCTACAAGGGAGAAAGAGACGTTTCTCTGCTTCCAGGCGAAAACCGTGTCCTTATAGAAACAGACACCAGCATGTACGCAGGCTTTTCTTACCTAGAACGCTGCTGGTTCCAGTTTTACAACGACCGCCTTTACATAATTACAATAAACATTGACCGCGAAAAAATGGATCACTACAGTGTTTTCAGTTCGCTCTGCAAAAAATACGGAGATCCACTGTCTGTAAGTCCTGAAAAATCCGTATGGAAAAACGATTCCGTTACAATGACACTAGAACGTCCGCTTACATTAAAATACGTTGACCAAAAGATTTTTGACGAACTTCAGAACAAGTCACGCGTAAATCCATCTGGCAAAGAAATAACAAAGGAAATGTTCTTGAAGGGACTTTAATCAAAATGAAAATAAAATTTAACACAACCGCAAAAATCATACCGGCATTATTACTATGCCTTTTTATTGCAAGCCCTGCATCTGCAAGGAAATTCAATCTTAAAAAAGCAGATTTAAGCATTCAGAAATCAGACGGAAGTACAATAAGCGTAAATGCAGAACTTGCCGTAAAGCCGGAAGAACGAAATTTCGGTTTTATGGAACGAAAAAAAATCCCGGAAGGAACCGGGATGCTGTTTATCTTTGAATATGACCAGATTTTAAGTTTCTGGATGAAAAATACCCCAACACCGCTTTCCATTGCATACATTACAAAGGACGGAAAAATCAAGGATATATTTGACATGACTCCGTTCAGCCTTGCAAGCATTGTAAGCACAGGATACGTGCGTTATGCACTGGAAGTTCCGCAGGGCTGGTTCGCTAAAAACGGAATCAAAACCGGCGACAGCGTAAACCTTGCCGGCCTTAAACTGGAATAACCGGAACCTGCGGTCTGCCACCTAGTTTTCAGGAACTTCAAGCTTTGCAAGTTCAGAAGCAGCAATCACGTCATTCGGATTATATTCCAAAACGGCAGTAAAATACTTCTGGGCTTCAGATTTGTTTCCTTCCTTAAGGCATACATAACCGATATTCGAGATTATCTTTGTATCTTCAGGAGAAATTGCAAGCGCTTTCATAAGGTTTTTCTTTGCGCCGGTAATATCATTCTGTTCAATAAGACAGATTGCAAGTTCATTGTATGTTTCTGAACTTATATCGCCACCGCATGTAAGAGCCTGTTCAAAAGCCTTCTGCGCATCAGAATAGCGGCGGAGCTTTCTTAAACCCCAACCCATAAGGAACCAAGCATTCCAAACCTTTGGATTTGAAGAAATATATGCAAGGATTTTATCAAGACCTTCCTGCTCTTTTCCTGTTGAAATAAGTTTATATGCCTTGGCAAAAGCCGCATCATCCATATTTTCGTTGGAAATCCTGTCTACGATTTCCTGTGCGCGTTCCTGCTTGTATTTAGCATTTTCATCCATATCTTCGTCTTTTGCATCGCAGGTAAGTGCAAGATATGTTTCAAACGCACCCTTAGCTTCATGGTAATCATGCTGCTTAAGGTAGAAAAATCCCGCATTAAAGAATGCATCTGGAATTGCAGGTTCAGCATTCATGGATTCCTTATAATATTCCAGCGCATCATTGTCATATGCATCTGCTTCATCCAGAAGGCCTGCGCGGCGATGGCTTTCTGCACGCTGATCCAGGAAAAGGGCCAGATTCAGAGCAACGCCCATATCTTCTGGGTCTATGCCACGCACAGTCATGAACAGTTCTTCTGCAAGTTCCCAGTCTTCATTCTTTGTCTTAAGAATTGCAGCTTCAGTAAGTTCCTTTTTGATGTTAGGCTTAGCCTTAGTGATTATTGAACGATAATAGTCAAGATGTTCATTGTGCTTGTCGTATGCAAGCACTGTAAGGATTCCTGCAAGAACCTGTTCCGGCGCAATATCCTTCATATCATAATCATTTGGATCGCCCTGAATTTTTTTCTGAACAGGAAGCGGAATGGATGCATCAATCTGCATGGCTGCATCAGAGAATTTATAATCCTCCGGCAGGTTAATAAAGAAAACTGTTTCCAATGGATTTTTCGGATTCATTATAATACCTTATAAAATGTTTATTGAGCTGTTCCAGCAGCATTTGCCTGCTGAGTAGATTCTGAAGAAACTGCCTGTGAAGCGTCCTGAGCCGAAGCAGCTGCATCTGTACCAGCAGAAGAAATTGCTGATTCAGCAGCCTGCGCAGGTGCCTGCTGAGCGGCAGGTTGAGCATTCTGTGCTGTCTGAGTATGTTCAGCTCCGGCTTCCGGCTTTTCAGCCTGCTTAGCAGCGTTAGCCGCACCACCCTGTTCCTGTTCCTGCTGCTTACGGATATTATTCTTTGCAGCTTCTACAGGATCAAGAATTTTTACAGAATTTGCAGCAGCAACATCAAGCATTTTCTTTCTGGTTGTAGAAAGATAGTCGTTTATTCGAATTTTATAGGAAAGCGGAACCTGATTTTCATCAAATTTAATTCCGACCGCAGCAAGATCCTGACGACCTTCTACCGGAAATGACTGAACAATTAAACCCTTTACGTCTACAATTTCGTTTGGTTCCGAGAACATAAAGCGGGTTATGCAGTCTTTGTTTTCCAGGAATTTAGGAACGCCCATGAGAACAACCTTTGCCCCAGAAAAAGACAGGTTCCATAAGATGCAGCGCCTTGGGATATTCTGAATGTAAATAATTGTTTCTTTTTTATCAATTCCAAGCGCACGCTTTGAATCTTCGTTAATTACAATGCGGTCTTCTTTTCTGTGAGTAAAATTGTCATCTGCAGCAAGAAGAGTTCCAAGCTTGTAAATCAAATCATCCGGCGGACGCTGAGTAAACGAAAGCGTTACAACCGCAAGATCATGAGAATTCATATATGGAGTAACATCAGAAACCCTGCATGTTACAAAAAATACAAGAGGAGAGCCGTCAAGTTCTGTAAACCCGTACCTGAGGTTTACCGGTGGAGCATCCTTCTTTGTAATCTGCTGGAATGCTCCGCCTGAAGTTCCTATTATAATCTTTGCCTGCTGAAAAGAAGTAGAGTTAATAATACAAGGCCATTGGGCACCCGAACACTTCACATAGATCTGACGAGGATCAATACGAAGAATGCGCATAATGTCCTTTGTGAACACAAGTTCGTTCTCTCGGTAGCGATTATAATATTCATTAATGAGCTGATTCGTAGCAATTGACATCATGATTATTTGATTCTAACCCTTACGACTGTATTCGTCAATTAAATATTAAAAATCTTATAAAAACTTATAGATTCCCCTATATAGTGCAACAGCATTCCTGACTGTTTTGATCGGCACTTTATCCGCGCTTTAATCCCATTATTGCTGAAATATTTCTTGGCGGAAAATTAAAGAAAACTGGCTTTCCGTACAATGACATCTGCGAAGAAGAACCACCGTCAAACTCCATTGCGGAATCGCAACCAAGCGAACGGAAGATTTCTGCCGTATCCATGTAAGACAGATTTTTTCCTACAAGCAGATATAAAGTCTTCCCTTCATCTGCAATACCGGCCGCACTCCTTACGTCATTTATGCGTTCAAATTCCTTTATAACGCCGTTTCTTAGTACAGTATGAAATCCGCCGTATGCATGAACCGGATTTTTCTTAATAAGTTCCTTCTGACTGTCTTCAATTTCTGCCCTTAAGGAACCATTTTCTTCATAAAAAGCAAGGGCACAGAAACTTGGATGAACAGAAGAAACGTCTTTGTAGTCCGTACGGCATATTCCAATAGGCTTTATTTTTGACCACCATATGACACGCGAAGTAAACAGAAAAGGATTTGTATTTATTGCAACATCGCAGCCGTTTCTTTTTGCAAAAACGCTTACAGACATAGGTTTTATCCAGCCTTCATCCTGCGGGTACGATACAACCTTCCAACTTCTGCTTAAATCTATGCGGATTACATGATAGTCCATCTTGAAATTCTTATAATCGTAGCGCTGAATGCCGTCGCCGGCATATTTCCAGCCAACCTGCTCATAAACCGGCAACTCTTCCGGAAGTTGAGAACCGCTGAAATTTGGAAATGTAACGCAGGAAACTAAAAAAAACAGGACAGCCGCAAAAACAAGCCTTAAGGCAATCAGAAAAACGCGCAGTTTTTTTTCAGAACCCCTGCCATTCACAGAGATAAAACTTTTTTTCATACCTTAGTTTTATCATATTTGCAGGCTTGATTACAGAGTTTTTTCCGTATTTTTTAAATTTTCATTTGCCAATTCGTAATTTCGAACAAATAATATAATTATGAAAAAAATATTTTTCTTTATTCTGCTGACCTGGAACATTAGCCAGCATATATTCGGTCAAGCCTCTTTCTTTGACAGCTACGTGTATCAGTCTTGGAATTCTTTTGGCAGCCTGTCAGGAACAACATCTACAGACATAATGCAGACAAGAGACGGTTATATAAACATTGGAACATACGAAGGATTCGTACGTTTTGACGGAATTGAGTTTACCACCATTACAAAGTCAGAATCAAATGACCTGAGCTTCTGTTCTGCCAGAGTCCTTCTAGAAGATTCAAAGGACAGGCTTTGGGTCGGCTCAAATGATGAAGGGGTTCAGATCCTTACTCATGATGAAAAAAATTTCCTCTACTCCACTTCAAACGGTCTGCCTAACAATTCTGTCCGCGCCCTTATGGAAGACAAAAAAGGCAACATCTGGATTGGAACCGCAGCCGGGGTTGTATACATTACTCCTAAGGGACATCTTATTACACCTCAGTTTGAATCAGGCACAGTTTCAAACGGAATCATTGCCACTGCATTTTACTGCGACTCTGCAGAAAGAGTGTGGCTCATAACTGGAAATGAAAGGGGTCTCTTCTTGTTTTCTGACGGAGTTTTCCACACGCTGCCAGAATTTGACAAGTTTGGAAATTACCTTGCAACATCAATCTATCAGGATAAATACGGCGTTTACTGGGTAGGACTTGGTGAACAGGGCATTGTATGTGCCTCTAACGGAAATGCCGAAAAAATCACGACAAACACAATACTGGATAATTTTTCTACAATTTCAATTTACAGTCCAAACAATGAAGATATATGGTTTGGAACAGAACAAGGAATTGTTGTCCGTGCAAACGGCTCATACCATGAGCACGCAGAAACAATTGCCGAAAAATCACACGTAAACAGGATAGTAAGCGACCGCGAAGGAAACTTATGGGTTGCAACAGATAAAAACGGAATCGGTAAATTCACCCACGGCAAATTCAAAATGAAATCCCTTAAGTTTGCCGTAAACAGCATTTCCGAAGAACCGGGCGGAAGAATATGGGCCGGCACAGACAACGGACTTATCTGCTACGAAAACGATATAGAAGTACAGAACAGGCTTACAGAATACACAAAAGGCATAAGAATCCGAGACGTAAGGGTTACCTCAGACGGTGGCGTTCTTGTAAGCTGCTACAAAAAACCGGGACAGCTTCTCTATAAAAATGAAAGGATTACAAGCTGGACGACAGACAACGGACTTGCAGGAAACAAAGTAAGGGTTGCAATAGAAAGCTCTCCGGGAGAATTTTACGTAGGAACAACAACTGGATTGAGTATTATCCATGCAGACGGAAGCATTAAGAATTTCAAGCAGGATACAGGCCTTGAAAACGAATACGTAATGGACATCTTTAAAGATAAAAACGGAATTGTCTGGATCGGAACGGACGGAAACGGCATCTACCTCATGAAAGATGAAAAAATCATTTCGCACTTTACATCGAAGGACGGACTTTCTGGAAACGTAATATTTAAAATCACACAGGATACAGACGGTTCATACTGGATCTGTACAGGAAACGGACTTACCCGCTGCTCAGAACTGTCTGCAGAAACCGGAATTCCTGCCAAATACGAAAGCATTGCCTCTGACCTGAAAAACGGTTCCGGCTCAATATTCCAGGCCATCAGGGACAATGAAAACAACGTCTGGTTTGCAAGCAGCCGGGGAATCTGTTCATGCCGTTACAGCGAACTTACTGAAGCATTCAACGGAACAAACCACGGAGAAAACCTTAAAAGCTACAGCAGGGACGACGGACTTGCTTCGGCAGGAATTACCTCTACTGCAAAAAGTATTGTAGACAAAAAAGGACGAATCTGGTTTACGATGATAGACGGAATTGCCATCTACGATCCAGCAAAAATCCACAAGAATCCAGTAATGCCGCTTGTTCATATAGAAAGTGTTTCGGTTGACAACAAGGTTTACAAAAATACTAACCGCCAGATTGTGTTAAAACCAGGAACAAAGCGCATAGAAATCAAATTTACAGGGCTTAGTTTTGACGCCCCGGAAAGAATTAAATTTACCCATAAACTTACAAATTTTGAAAAGAATTTCAGCGAACCGAGCAACGCAAGGGTTTTATCTTACACAAACCTTAAGCCGGGAAAGCACACTTTTATTGTAAATGCAATAAACGGAGACGGGTTCTATTCTGAAAATGCAGAAGCAATGCTTCTTGTGCAGAAACCGTACATCTATCAGATGCCGGTATTCTGGATTCTGCTCTCTGCGGCAATACTTGGCTCAATAATCCTGTTTTTCTACATGAAACAGCAGCGAATGAAGATTGAAAACTTGCGCCTTGAAAAAATGGTTCAGCAGAGAACTTCTGAACTTGCCCTTGAAAAGGAGAAATCAGACAAGCTCCTGCGTGCAATTCTTCCAGACAAGATTGCAGACACTCTTAAGGGCGAAATCCGTTCTATCGGTGAAAACTTTGACGAAGCAACAGTCCTCTTTTCAGATATTGTAGACTTTACAAAACTTTCAAGCGGACTTAGTGCCGAAGAAATTGTAGGCGCACTGAACAACCTTTTCTGCCGCTTTGACGATAGGGCAAAAAACTGCGGAGTAGAAAAAATCAAAACAATCGGAGATTCCTACATGGCAGCCTGCGGCATTCCTTCTGCAAACAAAAAACATGCAGAAATCATGCTGAATTTTGCAAAGGGAATGCTCGAAGATCTTGAAGAATACAACAAAACTGCAAAAATCAGGTTTTCAATAAGAATCGGACTTAACAGCGGCCCTGTTACAGCCGGCGTAATTGGAAAAACAAAATTCATATATGATGTATGGGGAAATACAGTAAATGTTGCAAGCCGCATGGAAGGAATTGCAACACCGGGAGTCATAAGGGTTTCTGATTCCGTATACAGCCAGCTTAAAGATTCCGGCATACAGTTTTCTGAACCTATTCAGGAAAATATCAAGGGAAAAGGCCTTATGACAACATACGACGTATTATAGGGGAGTTTATGAAAAAAATTATCTGTACAATGATTGCCGCGTCAGTTTTTCTTACTGCCGGCTGTAAAAAAGAATCTGAAAGATACGTAAAGATAGGACTACTCCACTCGCTTACAGGAACCATGGCAATAAGCGAAACTGCCGTAAGGGATGCAGAACTTCTAGCGATAAAAGAAATTAATGAAGCAGGCGGTGTCCTTGGCAAACTTATAAAGCCGGTAGAAGAAGATGGTAGAAGCAATCCTTTTATTTTTGAAGAAAAAGCGCATAAACTTCTTCTGGAAGACAAGGTTTCTACAATTTTCGGCTGCTGGACCAGTGCTTCCAGAAAAGCCGTAAAGCATATAGTCGAAGAAAACTACGGACTTTTATGGTACCCTGTACAATACGAAGGAATGGAAGCCAGCCCGAACATAATGTATATGGGAGCAGCTCCAAACCAGCAGGTAATTCCGGCAATTGACTACTGCGCTACAAACATCGGAAAGAAAATGTACCTTATAGGAAGCGACTACGTTTTTCCAAGAACGGCAAACAGAATCATAAAGGCACAACTTGCCTCGCTTAAGGGCGAAGTCTGCGGCGAAGAATACATTCCTATTGGAGATTCTGATTTTTCAAGCATAATTCATGACATAGAAGACAGAAAGCCGGACGTAATAATCAATTCCCTGAACGGAAGTTCAAACATAAACTTTTTCCATCAGCTTAAAGATGCCGGCATTACACCGGATAAAATTCCTGTAATGAGCTTTTCGGTTGCAGAAGAAGAAGTAAAGCAGATTGGCAGGGATTACCTTAAAGGCCAGCTTGTTGCATGGAATTACTACGAAACGACTAAAAATCCTGTAAACGAAAAATTCGTTGCAGAATACAAGGCAGAATACGGCAGCGATACAGTTACAAGCGATCCAGTAGAAGCCGCACATATTGCCGTTCATCTTTGGGCACTTGCCTGCGAAAAAGCCGGTTCATTTGACGTAGAAGCCGTCCGCATGGCAGCAAAAGGAATCAGTTTTGACGCCCCGGAAGGAATGATAAAAATTGACGGAACAAACCAGCATCTTTACAGATATGTACGCATCGGCCGCATAAATGCAGAAGGACTTATTGATGAAATCTGGACTTCTTCAGACACAGTAAAACCGGATCCATATTTAAGTACCTATGAATGGGCCCGCGGAATGTATGAATCTTCCCGAAGACCTTAATCCGTCCGTAAAAAAAAAAAACGGAACTGCATGCTGGGAATTTTTCTGAAACTTTAACGAAACAGTCAGAAAAAAATTGTCGGCATGCAATTCATATAGTAAAATATCCATAGTAAAAAAATGTTCTGAAAGTTCATATTTTCAGGACTTACACAGGTGAATACTGTAAGCTGTTACACTTCCAGCAGGAGAGGCTATGTTTGAAATTTCATTCAATAACTATGGTTACAGTAATGATACTTACAAAGAGTGCAGAGATTTAATTGTCGCATCAAACCGCAGGTTCCTTATCTGCATTATTTCATGTCTATTTTTTGTAATCAGCGTTTACCTTGCATTAAGCCTTTCAAATCTTCTTGGATACACCTCTTCCCAGATAAAATATTATGCCGCCTATCTTACAGCAACATTCATTGTTGGAGCATGCCTTATATTTTTCCCGGTAATAGTAGAAAAATACAATGTTTTTTTTGTCTATACAACGATTTTCCTTATGTTCTCGTTCGGAATACTATATTCCGTTCTAAGACCATATATGCCGGCAGTAAAATATCAGATTATCGTCCTTCTCTGTGCTATTTCTTACATAGATAAGATGGTACGCTTTACCACAATCCTAACGCTTTCAACAGCAATGTTCATCTTTACTTCATTTAAGTTTAAAACTTTTTCGATTGCATATTACGACACCTATACCGCGACTCTTGTTGCTATTCTTGTCTCTGTAATTCACTACACATTCCAGAGGGCTAAAATCAAGCAGTTCGTACTTTACAAAAGAAACCTGCACCTTCAGCAGGAACTAGAAATTAAATCCAGTTTTGACTCATTAACCGCCCTGCTTGCCAGAGCAAAATTCTTTTCTGTTGCCGAAGAAGTGCTCCGTCACAGGGATAATGAATACCAGGCATTATGCCTTATGGATCTTGACGGCTTTAAGCAGATAAACGACACATTAGGTCACCAGGCTGGAGACAAGGCGATTCAGCTTACAGGAGCTGCAATTATAGAACACCTTAATACAGAAAATTTTGACAAGTGGACTCTATATGAACGCCTTACCCAGGAAAAAATAAGCTTTGCAGGCCGCCTTGGCGGTGATGAATTTATAATCTTTGTCCGCGGAAAGAATAACAAGGATGGAGTAATTGAATTTCTTTCTGAAATTATGGAAAGCCTCTGCAAAATTGAACTTGATGAAATAAAGGGACTGCATGCTTCGTTTGGTTTTACAGAAATAACCAGTGCCGATACAGATATTGACAATGCATACAAAAGAGCCGACGAAGCCCTGTATAAATCAAAACGAGCCGGTAAAAACCAGATTCATTATGCAGAAGAGCTGTAAAAACATTCTTAAGGAAAATGCCAATGAATATGATTAATCCGATTTTTATAGTTGTATCTTTCATGATAAACCTCATCACGATTGCCATAATTCTTTATGAATTTTATATAAAGCAGAATCTTTTAAGAAAAAAGAACCGAGCAACAATTGCTGCATCCATATTTTTAATTCTGATTCCAGTTTCCCTTTCAATAAGCTGCATTACGGCAATCAATTCTCCGAACGCAGACAGCTGGCGAATTGTTACGCTGCTTATTACAACTGTAGGTTTCCTGATTCTTACCAGATGTTTTATTATATATATAGAAGGAATTGAATCTGTCTCTATGGATGTCGTTAAGGCAATTGTGGGAGTCCTTGAAGCCGGAGACCCTAATCTTGACGGACATTCCCTACACGTACAGCGCCTGAGCATGCTTCTGTATGAATTTCTTCCGCAAAATTACAAGCTTCTTATTAACCCGTACAATTTAAAGTGCGCTTCACTTCTTCTGGACATTGGAAAGCTGGGCGTTCCGCGCTCAATAATCAATAAATCCGGAAAACTGCGCAAGGAAGAATGGGACCTTATGCGCCGCCATCCAGAAATCGGTGTAAAAATCCTTAAGCAGATTCCGTCATTTTCGGAAATCCTTCCGTGGATTAAATACCACCACGAACGCGTGGATGGCAGCGGCTACTACCACCTTGCCAGCAGCGAAATCCCGATTGAATCACGTATAATCGCCATTGCAGATACCTACTCTGCCCTTACGATGAACCGCTCTTACAAGGCAAGCCTTCCGTATGAAGACGCCATTGCAGAATTAAAGTTATGCGCCGGAAGCCAGCTGGACAGGGAACTTGTAGAAATTTTCTGTTCAATTCCAATCAGAAGAATAGAATCCTGCATGACAGAAGTTCTTGAAACAATGAAATGCTACGAGGAAGAAAATTTCCGCTAGTACTTAATATACGCTTAAAACCGGAGTTTTTATGAAAAAAGAAAAGACACGCCTAATAATTTCATGTGCATTCTTCGTTATTTTCCTTGGGTCAATTTTTGCCGTTTTGGGAATCATAAAAAAATCAGAAAACGAGCATTCTGTAGCAACTCTCAACATTGCCTTAAGATCAGGAACTCATGCAGATGTAATAACAGAACTTCTTCCTGAATTTGAGCACAAATTTAACATTAAATGCAATGTAAAAAAATTTTCGGAAGAAAAACTTAGGAACGAAATCATTTCTGATGTAAAGACAGACAGCGGCACATACGACCTCTGTATGATTGACGGTTCTTGGACTGCTGAATTTATTGCAAACAAAATAGCAACAGACCTTACAGATTTCTATCAGCTTGATGATGACATCATAGAAGCAACAAAAACAGTCTGCCACAAAGACGGAAAACTTTACATGGCACCATATTATGGTAACGTTACAGTTCTTCTATATAATAAACTGCTTATACACGAAGCTGGTTTCAAGGTCGAAAATATCAACTCAATAGAGGATATGCTTGAAATCTGCCAGGAAGTAAACAGACACCATAATCTTGGATTTATGTACCGCGGCGACACAGAAAACAATATCGTAGTTGACTTCCTGCCGTTTCTGCTTGCCCACAACGGCTGGGTTCTGGATAAAAACAACAGGCCAAGCGTAAATACACAGGAATGGCACAAGGCAATGGAAACATACCTTAAGCTTATAAAAACCGGACGCACAGCAAAAAAGGAAGACTTAATCGCGGCCATCACAAACAAGACTGCCGCAATGGCCATAGCTTGGCCAGGCTGGTACACTCCTACAAAAAATTCTACTATAGATTACAAAGCATTTAAGGGAAAACTGAATGCAGAAAGTCCGGCTTACAATGCAACAATTTACGGAATCTGGACATTGGGAATTCCTTCTTCTTCCAGAAACAAAAAATATGCCGGAAAACTCCTGAATTTTATCATGGATCCCGAAAATCAGAAAAAATCTGTATTTACAGGCGGAGTTCCGTGCCGTTATTCAAGCCTTACCGACCCGGAAGTACTTAAAAAATTTCCTCAGTATGATGCCGTACGCAAAGCCCTTGAAACCGGCGTTTACCGTCCGCAGATAAAGGAATGGCCGGAATTCTATACAATTCTTGGAAAGGAAATGCGCCTTATCATAAACGGAAACAAGAGCATAGATTCAGGTCTTGCAGACGCACAGACAGAACTTGAAAAACTCATGAACTCAAAATGAAATACAGCAGTCCCGTGTTTATAAGATTCAATGCCATTTTAATTGAACAAGCCCATTTATTTCACTAGAATAAAAAGAAGATTATTTTAAGAGGTATTTCTATGGCATTAAAGTTATACAACACTATGGGACACAAAATGGAAGAGTTTAAGCCTGTTCGCGAAAATTATGTAGGCTTTTACGGATGTGGTCCGACAGTTTATAACTATGCACATATCGGAAACCTGCGCGCCTACGTTTTCTTGGACATACTGGACAGAACCCTTACATTCCTGGGATATGACAAAAAGCACGTAATGAACATCACAGACGTTGGTCATCTTACAGGCGACAACGACAACGGTGATGATAAAATGGTAAAGACTGCCGAAGAACGCCATCAGAGTGTTCTTGAAGTAGCTCAGTTCTATACAGATGCATTCATGAAAGATATTGATGCGCTCAACATCATCCATCCGGACGTAATCTGTAAGGCAACGGAACACATTCCGGAGATGATTGAACTTATCAAAAAGATTGAAGCAAACGGACATACCTACATGGCTGGCGGAAACCTTTACTTTGATATTTCTACATACCCTGACTACGGAAAGCTTGCAAACCTTAATCTTGACGAACTTAAAGAAGGTGCCGGAAAACGCAAGGAAGTTGTAATTGACGGAAACAAGCGCAATCCGGGAGACTTTGTCCTCTGGTTTACAAAATCAAAATTCGAAAATCAGGCAATGACATGGGATTCTCCATGGGGACGCGGATATCCGGGATGGCACATTGAATGTTCTGCAATGAGCATGAAGTATCTTGGAAAGCACATTGACATTCATACCGGCGGAATTGACCACGTACCGGTTCACCATACAAATGAAATTGCACAGAGCGAAGGAAGTTTTTCTGAAGCAGACCGCAAGGAAGGTCCTTGGGTAAACTACTGGCTTCACAATGAATTCCTTATCCTTGAAGGCGGAAAGATGTCTAAATCTTCAGGACATTTCATTACGCTTCAGACTCCGCTTCCGCCGGAAAAAGGTTTCTCTCTTAAAGACAAGGGCTTTGAACCTCTCGATTACAGATTCTTCCTTTTGGGCGGACACTATAGAAAGCAGCTTGTATTCAGCCTTGACGCCCTTGAAAGCGCAAAGAATGGTCGCGCTGCCCTTATTCAGAAAATTGCAAAACTTGCACAGAAAGGAAACATAACCTTGAGCAAAGGAAAATGTTTTTCTAAAGGCGAAGCAGATAACCGTTCAGGACTTTCAGAAAAGGCAAACGCTTACCTTGATACATTTAAGGCGGCACTTGAAAACGATCTGTTGACTCCGGTTGCATTCAGCGCACTGAACAAGGTTGTAAAGGACGGCTCTTTGGACGCAAAGGAAGCGCTTGATCTTATAGACAGAATGGACAGCGTAATCGGCTTAAGGCTGATTGAAACTGCTGCCGCCGTACAGGCAGAAGCCGCAAAACAGGCAGCGTCCCTTATTCCTGATCATTCAGGAGACCCAGAAGCGGCAGAGATAGATGCACTTGTAGCAGAAAGAACGTCTGCAAAAAGGAATAAGGATTTTGCACGTGCGGATGAGATCCGCGACCAGCTTTCTGCAAGAGGAATCATAATAATCGATACTCCGCAGGGACCAACTTGGAAGCGCCAGTAAGCTTTCCGGCAAACTGTATTTTAGAAAATTTGGAGAAAAAAAATGAACAGAACATTAAAAACAGCAGAAGCAGTACTAGTTTTAATTGCCGTAGCAGGTTTTCTTTTTACAGCCTGCAGCGGAGACATGCATGATGAGGATGAATCGACAAGAGCCGCAATAATCATTTCCCTTCAGGATCAGACAGTTACACTGCCGTCTGGAACAGATTTCTACCAGGACTGGTGGATTTCAAATACTACAGGAACATACGGTGAGCTGTCGTTTACAAGCGCAAAAATCACTATTGATTCAGCAAATCCGACTTCCAGAATGGAACTTGTGCTTAACGACGGATCATCTAAAAAAATATATAATACAAGCCCTAAAACAGGTTGCTTTACTCTTGAAGAAGAAATGACATTTTGTACAAAAGGTGCAGCTGTAAGCAGCCTTGATTTTAACGGATTAAAACAGGCAAAATAACATTTTTTTGTAACCATTGGAGAAATTGTGTCTTTTATTAATATGGACGGTCAGGTTGAAAATACAAAGCCTCTGAATGCGGCTGATCCCGCTGACTTTAAGAAGATTTACAGCGAGACTATGCAGATGCTCTTTAAAATTTCATTCCGCATTGTGAATGATGAAGAAGCTGCAGAAGATCTTGCTCATGATTCTCTTATTAAAGCCAACGAAAAGAAGCTGACTTTCCCTACAATAAATGACGCTAAATTCTGGCTGATTAGGGTTGTAAAAAATGCATCGCTTAATTACGTTAAGCGCAAGGCACGGGAAAGAAAAGCTTACGAGAAAGCCCTTTACGAAGACGTACGGATCTTCCATTCCGGAGAGACAGAACTCTTAAAAAGGGAAGCCATCAAAAACACTCAGGATGCTTTGAGCAGACTGCCTCCAAAGCTTAGGGAAGTCGTTGTACTTGCAGAGTACGGTGACTTGAACTACAAAGAAATCGGTAAGGTTGTAGGAATTACGGAAGGCAACGTAAAAGTTCGTATTTTCCGTGCCCGCAAATTACTTGAAGAAATGATAGGAGCTGAAAATGTATTCTTGCCCAACTGATGACATTCATTCAATCTATCTTGATAAGGAACTTCCGCAGTCGCTTGTTGCGGAATACGAAGCTCACCTAAAAACCTGTACTAAATGTGCAGCAAAACTTGAGTCTTTAAGGCGTATCAAAGAAACATTCCAGAAGGACTCAAACAGCATCCAATTCAAAGATGACTTTATGGACAAAAGCTACGAACGTCTTTTAACAAAGATGAGTTACGCAAAAACAACTAAGACCGTAAAAGTATATAAATTCCCGGCAGAACCAGTAAAATGGGCAGTTGCAGCCGCTGCAGTTGTTGTTGTAGCAGTAGTTCCTTTAAGCATTACAAACAGGTCAAAGGCTCAGCCAGAAACTCTTGCAACAATTACACCGGTAACAAGAACACAGCACGTTCCTATTTCAGAAAATCAGAGCGTAATTGTAGACGGCAATTTTGACGGAAACTACGGAATTCCGGCAAGCACCGGCACCAGCCAGTACAGGTATAACAACATGGGATCGGAAAACAACGCCGGACCGGACGGATTCAGACCACCAAGACCGCCAAGGCCGCACATGAACCACAGACAGTTAAGCTCTTCATTGACAAATGTTGACGTACTCAGACCGGAATTTGATGAACCCAATAGAATATCTATCAAAATAAATGTTCCAGGACTTGAAGAAAACGATGATTCAATCGAAATCAAGCTTCCGATGAACAGAATTCCGGATCAATTAAGTGAATAATTCAAAATCTTTCAGTTACGTTTTCAGAAAATCTCCAGTAATAAGGACACTTCTATGGGGTGCCCTTGCTTTTGTTTTTTTTGCAGGCTCTTTTTTATTCAGCATTCATCTTAAAAAAACGCCTGTAATTGACGCAATAACTCCGCCGGTAGGAGCGCCGGGCGACCTTATAATAATTTCAGGAAAATATTTTGGAAGCGTCCGCGACACAAGTTACGTTGAATTCGGCGGAAACAAACTCACTTCAAGTTCCTATCTTTCCTGGTCAGACACAGAAATCAAAGTTGTACTACCTGCAAACATTAAGGACGGACTTGTTATTGTAGAAACAAAGGATGCGCGTTCAAAGCCTGCATTCTTTTCAAACACAAGTGAAGTACCTGTTCCGGTTGCACAGAACAAGCAGATAACGATTCCTATAATTACAGGCGTAACACCTGAAAAAATCACTCCGGGAACACTTATTACAATTTCCGGCGTAAACTTCGGTAATTCCAGGGATATGTCTAAAGTCTTTTTTTCTGTAGACCGCGAAATCAAAAACGAAGATTCAAAAAATACCACAGACGCAGAAGATTTTTCATTTATTGAAGCAAACGAAGATAACTATGACTACGTTTCATGGAATGACAACCAGATTCAGGTTTACGTTCCTGACGGCGCAACTAGCGGATACGTTTACGTGCAGACAGCAAAAGGCAAATCCGTTAACCGCAAAATCACAATGGATACAAAGGCCGGAAAAAAGAGCTACATCTCTCCTAAAACTTATATAATCCAGCTTAATGTTGACATTGACGAAACAAACGGAGACAAGGATTCTGCAATCATCCTGCGCTGTCCCCGTCCTGTAATTACTGCAGCTCAGCCTTCCGTAAAACTTGCAGAATGTTCGCCGGAACCGATAATTACGGACTTTCAGCATACAATCATTCATCAGACTTCTGGAACAAAAACTTCTGCCGGAAAAAGGCGCTTCAAGCAGAATTTTGCTGTTACAGCATACGAAACACGCACTGAGATTTCTTCCGGCAGACTGGATTCATACAGCTACGTAAACAAAAATATTGTCTCTATGTATACAAAGGCAGATAAATGCGTGCCATCTGACGATCCAAAAGTTACAGAACTTGCAAAAACAATCGTCAAGGCAGAAAAAAATCCTTACAACGCGGCAGCACTTATATATAATTACATGCTCAAAAACTTTACGCTGGGTAAGCCGAACAAGGATTCTTTGGATTTGATTTCTAAAAAATCCGGAGATGCCTATGACTTTGCAATGATTTACACTGCCCTGCTACGTGCATGCGGAATTCCAGCCCTCCCGGACAGCGGAATACTTGTAAGTTCAGACCTTAAGTCTTCTGATCACTGGTGGTGCGAATTCTTCCTGCCGGGTCTTGGCTGGATTCCTGTTGATCCGGCTTTGGGCGCAGGACTTAAATTTCAGGCCTGGCAAATTGACATAAATCCTTCTCAGTATTATTTTGGAAACCTTGACGGACAGCACATTCTGTTCAGCCGCGGCTGGAACGAAATAAAGCCAAGCGCACCGAACAACAGGACTGTTCACCGTTCAAGAAGTTATGCACTTCAGTCTATCTGGGAAGAAGCTAACGGAAAAGTTATAAAATACAGTTCATACTGGTCAAACCCAATTATTGTAGGAGTATATTGATGACAAAAGTATTATCAGTTGGTGGTTCAATTGTAGTTCCGGACAAGCCGGACACAGCATTCCTTACAGATTTCATTACAATGGTAAAAAAATGGCTTGCAGAAGATGAAAGCCGCAAGCTGATTCTTGTTGTGGGCGGCGGTGCTCCGGCACGCGTTTACCAGAACGCATATTCAGAAATTTCTGCAAAAGTCGGAAATTCTTCTGCTTCAGATGCAGCAGACTGGATTGGAATTATGGCTACACGTCTTAATGCTCAGCTTGTAAAAGCAAGTTTTGGCGATCTTTGCCAGAATGATGTAGTTTATGATCCGACAGCACCAATCGAATTTAAAGGAAGGATTCTTCTTGCTGCAGGATGGCATCCTGGATTTTCTACAGACAATGACGCAGTTCTTCTTGCAGAAAAACACGGAGCAAAGACAGTTGTAAATCTTTCTAACATTGAAAAAGTATACACTGACGATCCTAGAAAAAATCCGGATGCAAAACCTATAGATAAAATCAGCTGGAAAGATTTCCGCAAAATGGTTGGAGACGACTGGACACCGGGAAAAAACTGTCCGTTTGACCCGATTGCTTCTAAAAAAGCAGACGAATGCGGCATGACAGTAATCTGCGCCGGCGGCAAAAACATACCTAACATTCAGGCAATCCTGAACGACGAAGACTTCATCGGAACTCAGATTGGCTAAACGGGTTTAAAGGTTGAATATTATTTTTAATTTCGACTTTAATTTAAATTGCAATAAAAAAAATAGCGACCGATTGATAAACGTCTGTTAAAACCGGCCGCTATTTTTTTAATGTATGTAAAAACTCAAATTTAGAGCTGTATAGTTCACCCCTTACCTGAACATTTCCATCTTATTCAGTATTGCGTTTATCTTTTCTCCGTAAGCTGGGTCTGTAGCCCATACCCCGGCCAAATCATAAATATCTTCTGCAAATTTTGCCTTGTGAACCCAGCTGTAGCGCGGATCAACAAGTTCCTGATTCAGCGAAACATCTTGCGTTGTAGCATACGCCTGAAGATGCTGAATATGAGCCCTTACACCAATCTGTTCCGACGGAAAATATTCCCCCGGATGAGCCGCATCCATTGCGCCAAGCCCGCAGTAATTGTGCATTTCAGGAACAACCAGATTTCCAAAAGTCAGATACCCCGTTTCAAGGCACATCTGCGCAAAAGCAACATCCGAATTGATTCCTTCTGCACGTGCTTCGGCAATATAAAGGCCAGCAAAATGCCTGATTTTCTTTCTGTCGGCACCGGGTTTTACAGACAAAAAATAATCGGCAAGGGCATCTTCCGTCATTACGCCAGATCCCAAAAGTTTCCTTGAAATTTCTGCTTCATAGGTTCGTGTTGACTGACATGAAAAAACAACAAGCGAAAAAATCAATCCAAGCAGGAAAAATGCAAATCCATAAGCATTCTTATCGAATTTAAAATACTTCATACTTAAATCTTCGGAAAAAATTAAAAAAAATGAATTTTATTGTTCGAATCATGCAGAATTTGAAAAAAAAAACTGCATATATATAGTGATGACAAACAATGTTTTTAAACCTAACGTGCGGGAAATGGCTCTTAAGCATGGACTTACATTTCCAACAGATGAAGAACTCATAATGATGATTCTTGGAACCGGAACAAAGGAATATCCGGTTGAACAGCTATCCAGAATTATAATGAACACGATGAACAGTTCAAACGAAGAAGATTTAGTAAAAAACCTTACAAAGATTAAGGGCATGGGTCCGGGAAAAGCGCTTGCAATTGCCTCTGCAGTAGAATTGGGAAGAAGGCGAAACCGCCACAAGGAAGCGCTTATAAAGCAGCCAAAGGATGTCATTCCCTTTATACGCAGCTATTCAATGCAGACAAAAGAACATTTTCTATGCATTACGCTTAACGGCGGAAATGAAATTATCCAGATACGGGTCATTTCCGTGGGAACCGTAAACAGGACAATCGTTCACCCTAGAGAAATTTTTTCCGAAGCCCTTATGGAAAACGCTGCAGCAATAATAGTATGCCACAACCATCCGTCCGGTAACTGCCAGCCTTCCCAGGAAGACATTGAAACAACCCGAATAATTAAGGCCTCATCAGATATTCTTGGAATTGCACTGCTAGATCATATTATTTTTTCAAAAAACAGCTACTTCAGCTTTGTAGAAAACGACCTGCTGTTTACCGATTAGAATTCACCCTGTATAATGTAAAAGGATTTTACAAATGAAAAGCCAGACTGTATTTTTTCTTTCAACATTAATTTTTCTCTTTACCGGAATCTGTCTTTCAGCGCAGGACTCTTCTGCACCGAATCTTGAATTAACAGAAGCCGACAGCGAAGAATTCATTCAGCAAGACATAACCGTCCTTACAATACAGACAGACGTTCCAAAAGCCAGGATTTATTTGAACGGACAGTACAAGGGCATTTCTCCGCTCTGCATAAAATCTCTTGTTCCGGGATTTTACAAGCTTACATTAAAAAAAGACGGCTTTGAAGACACAGACACAATGATTCAGGCAGAATTAAACAAAATCAAAGCCTTTGAATTCAATTTAAAGCCTGTAAATCATTTAAATCCTTAAATTGAACATATAAAACAAATTCGCTAGAATAAAAACAATGAAACTTTACACAAAAACACAGGTAATAATTTATACCTCAATCGGAATGGTTCTTGCCGCAGGAATTACTGCTTCGATTCTTTCTTTTACCTGCAGAAAAGAAGAACCAGCAGAAAAATCTGCACAGGTTGTTTCTAAAACAGAAGAACTAGCGGCAATTCAAATAGATGAATCTGACGCACTTTCTGAAAATGCACTTCATGCAGTTCAGATTTCAACAGATACAACATACACTATGGACGAAAAGCAGAATATCGGAGTTTACGAAAAATGCAGTCCAGCCGTAGTCAACATCAATACACAGGTAACCGGAGTAAACTGGTTCCTTGAACCGATTGTTCAGGACGGCGGAAGCGGTTCTGGCTCTATCATAGACAAGCGCGGCTATGTTCTTACAAACGTACACGTAATCAAAGGCGCTTCAAAAATCTACGTTTCACTGTCTGACGGAACACAGTACGAAGCCCAGATTATCGGACAGGATGCAGACAGCGATCTTGCTGTAATCAAATTTGAACCGCCAAAGGGAACTGAACTTACTACAATTGCATTCGGCGACTCGGCAAAGCTTAAGGTCGGTCAGAAAGTAATTGCAATCGGAAACCCATACGGTTTTGACCGAACGATGACTACAGGAATTATTTCTGCACTTGGCCGCCCGCTTAAGGACGCAAGCACAAACCGCATAATCCGCAACATGATTCAGACAGATACTGCCATTAACCCTGGAAATTCCGGCGGTCCGCTTCTGGACACAAACGGCAACATGATCGGAATTAACACAATGATATATTCAAACAGCGGTTCAAGCGCCGGAATTGGTTTTGCAGTGCCGGCAGAAACAGCCGTCCGCGTTGCTTCTGACCTTCTAAAATACGGAAAAGTCCGTCGCGGAACACTGGAACTTTCTGTTGTTCAGCTGAACAATACAATTGCAAACTATGCAAACCTGGACATTGCACGCGGACTTCTTGTTTCCAGAACGACAAAAGGTGGAAACGCAGAAAAAGCCGGAATTGTAGAAGGTACACAGGCTGTACGCTACGGTTACGGAAACACAATAATCTATCTTGGCGGAGACATAATCACAAAGATAGACAATATAACCATTTCTTCTATTGCGGATTATTATTCAGCATTAGAAAGCAAACGGCCGGGCGATACAGTTTCTGTTACCCTTCACCGCAACGGTAAAGACCGGGAAGTAAAGATTGTACTTGCTTCTCCGGACGAAAAAACTGCATCAATATAAAATGATGTAAAGGGAAAACTAAGTAAACTGTAAAAAAAATTTGACAAAACCGACTCTTAATGTATTATGGAAATATACAAAAAGTTGGTTTATAATGAAAAAAGTTCTTTTAAGTTTATTATTTGGTTTTAGTGTTTTGGTTGCATTTGGTTCTTGCCAGAATGCAGTGGAGCAAAGAGAGTTTTTGATGGTAGAGAACAAAAAAGTACAGTTTGCGTCCCTTACTCTATCAAACAGTTATGAAGGTTCCCGCAGACTGGATGTATCAGAAATCAAATATGCATCCATAAGAATCAGCGGTCATGATATACCCGAAGATGAAGAACCGCATCTTGACTATGTTGAAGTTGATGCCGGAAAGAACAAAGATTCCATTACAATTGAAAATGTTCCGGTAGGCGTTGACCGGATTGTTACGGTAAAAGCTTATGACGGCAGCAAAAAAGAACTCCCGAACTTTAAAATCCGTGCCGTAACAGACATAAATCCGGGTAGCGATAATGAAATTCAGGTTTCAAAAACGACAACCGCATTCGGAAACGTCCTTTACGGCATAAAGGCACTTTATAATTTTGAAAAACTTGAATCAGACGGCCGCATGAATACAATCCGAGCGGTAATTGATGATTCCATTCACCCTAGTCTGTACAATTCATCAAAATTAATCGGTGAATTGCAGGGATTATCGTTCCCATACAGTGCAAAAAAAGAAGATTACCGTCTGGAAACAGGTTCTGTTACATTCAACTACCTTATCGCCCAAAAATTCAATGTCAGCATAAATGACCCTATTTCTACAGGACTTACAGAACAAACTGCTGCAAACGGAATTACAATAGAAGATATTGTTCCAGGAAACTGGATTCTTACAGTTACATCTCCAGACGGAACCGTTCTGGACCACAACGAAATTCAGATTGAAAGCGGAAAAAACACAGATCTTGGTCACCTTGAGCATGATGGAATTGCAATCCTTATGCGTCAGGGCAAAAAATCTGGCGGAAAAGAATATAACCACATTCACTACTGGAATGCAGCATACGACGAAAGCGTTCCGGAAAACGAACGACTTCAGAAAACAGACTGGCCTGGAATTGAATTAACGGAAAAAATCACTGTCACAAATCCAATTGACGAACAGACCGGCGAATATGACAGCGATCACCAGAACTTCTATCTATTTGATTTTAAGAAGGCTTCATCTGTTAAAATCTTAATTACAAACGGCAACGGACAAAGTTCTGCAAAATATTGCACAGACGACATGCAGGCCTCTAAAAAAGGTGTATACTGTGTTCATTCAACCGGCCTAAATGCGGTTACAAAACAGGCAGAAGCACCTGATCCAATTACAGGACTTAACATAACTCAGGAACACTTAAAAAAATGCTTCATAGACGACCCTAAAAACAAGCAGTTTGTAATCCTATTCAGCGAAGAGCTGTACGGTTCAAAGCCTTCTTCTGTAAAGGCAGAATTTAACAAAGGCATAAACGATCATGACGGAAGCTACAGGGGAACACATTATGCTATGACCCGGCACAACAAGGGATTCTGGTACTGTTCTGTTCCGTATATTGACGTTCAGGCAACAAACCAATGCGGTCAGCCGTCATATAACTTTAAGGTAAATGACAGCGTAATAAATCCGCCGCCTTATGTTCCGGACGGATACATTTACCAGAAATTCAACGGATCAAACGGTGCAAAAAAATTCCTGTGCTTAATTTACAGTTCTCAGGACGAAGAAGAAATATGCACACGACTTACAAAAGCAAAACGATGCAAAAAGCTTTCTGACTTTGATCTAAACACAGCAGAAGGACAAAAACAGATTTCCAACTTCCGTCTGGTTCCGGGAACAGAAAAACTTTACCGCTCATATCACCCATATAATGACGGAGAAAAAGCAAGCATTTCGGACACTTCAAAAGCACGCATGCAGTATGTAGCTGAGCTTTCTACAAAAGCCGGAATAAAGGCCGACATTAACCTTTCTGACGACAAGCAAAAATCTTTTACATACGATGATAATACAATACCAGGATACAAAGAGAAAATCGATTACTACAAGAAAATCATCAATAACAAGGCTGTACTCTATATGACAGACTGCTCCTATAGTCAATGTTACGAAACCCCGGATAGTTCACAGTTTGCCGGCGGAATTAAAAAAATTATTAAATTCATAAATGAAAAAGAAGGACCGTATCAAATTCACTGTGCAATCGGAACAGACAGGACCGGCGTTGTCTGCGCAGTTCTTGCCGGTCTTTGCGGCGCAACCTGGAATCAGATTCAGGAAGACTACTGCAAGTCTATAGAAATGGGAATCTACGAATACCGCGGTCCGGGAGCCGTAAAATATTCACTTCAGAAATTCCTTGGTGTTGATTTTGTGGAAGATGTAAAAGACCTCCAGCAGGCACTTACAGACAAACTTGTAGAAAAAGGAATTTCTAAGAGTGACATAACAACAATGGTGAGCCGCTTAAAATAGACGCATGAATTTTGCAGGGGCTGAAAGAACTTAAAAACGATTCTTTGCGATAGCTTCAGCCTCTACAAATTTTCTAGCTTCTGTGCTAGAATGGGCATATGCGCAGATTCGTAGTTGAATCCCCGTTTCAGCCGTCGGGCGATCAGGGGCAGGCAATAGAAAAACTCTCTGAAGGATTTTTACGCGGAGATAAATTTCAGACTCTAAAAGGCGTTACTGGTTCCGGAAAGACCTTTACAATGGCTAAAATAATAGAAGCCGTTCAGCGCCCTACCCTTATAATCAGCCATAACAAAACCTTAAGCGCTCAACTGTACCGCGAGTTTAAATCGTTTTTTCCGAACAATGCGGTTGAATACTTTGTTTCTTACTACGACTACTACCAGCCTGAAGCCTATGTACCAGCGCGTGACCTTTATATAGAAAAAGATGCTGCAATCAACAAGGAAATTGACCAGCTAAAGATGAAGGCAACCTATTCCCTTATGGAGCGCCGCGACGTAATCGTAATTGCAACGGTTTCCTGCATATACGGTCTTGGAATGCCTGAGCTTTACAAAAGCATGCGCGTTCATCTGGAAAAGGGCACGACCCTTGATCCGCACAAACTTGCAATTGAACTGAGCCACATACAGTACACCAGAAATGACATGGTGCTTGATCGCGGAACGTTCCGCATAAAAGGCGATGTAATAGAAATCTATCCGCCGTACATGGAATTTGACGAAGCCTACAGAATTGAACTTGACTGGGATGAAATCGTACGGATCCGCCGCTTTAATGTAATTTCCGGCAAGATAACAGAAGAACTTGACGAAACAAGCATTTACCCGGCAAAAAACTTTGTCGTTCCGCAGGACCAGCTTGAAGCAGCAACAGGACGCATTCAAGGAGAGCTTGAAGGTCGCCTTGCAGAGCTGAACGCACAGCACAAGATTCTGGAGGCAGAACGCCTTAAGACCCGCGTAACCTATGACATGGAAATGATGAAGGAAATGGGCTACTGCTCGGGAATTGAAAACTATTCGGCACCGATTGCGGGGCGTGCACCGGGGGAACCGCCGGCAACTCTTATGCATTATTTCCCGAATGACTTTTTGTGCATGATAGACGAAGCTCACGTAACAGTACCGCAGATTGGCGCAATGTACGAAGGTGACCGCAGCCGCAAGCAGAATCTTGTTGATTTCGGGTTCAGGCTGCCGAGTGCGCTGGATAACCGTCCGCTAAAAGCCGATGAATTTTCCAGAATGCTGAACCAGGTAATCTACGTTACCGCAACCCCGCGCAAGGAAGAAATCAAGCAGTCCACCCAGGTTGTAGAACAGCTTATACGCCCGACCGGTCTTCTAGATCCTATTGTAGAAGTACGTCCAAGCGAAGGCCAGATGGAAGACATTTACCGCGAAATAAAAGAACGCATTGCACGCCACGAACGAAGCCTTGTTCTGACCCTTACAAAAAAGATGGCGGAAGACCTTACAGACTACCTTACGGAGCTTGAACTTAAAGTAAAATACATTCACTCAGAGATAGACACCTTTGAACGCGTAGAAATCCTTAAATCACTGCGACTTGGCGAAATTGACGTTCTTATTGGAATCAATCTTCTGAGGGAAGGAATTGATCTTCCTGAAGTTTCATTCATTGCACTTCTAGACGCGGACAAAATCGGATTCCTCCGCTCCACAACCTCGCTTATTCAGATAATAGGCCGCGCTGCCCGAAACGCAGAAGGAATGGTTGTAATGTATGCCGACCGCATGAGCGACGCAATGAAAGAAGCCATAGACGAAACAAAACGCCGCCGAACGCTACAGGAAGCATACAACAGGGAACACGGAATTACTCCAAAGACCGTAAAAAAAGAAATTCAGGATATTCTTGAACACCAGAAGGAAGAAGCAGAAGAAACTGCCCGCGTAACGGTAGAAACACTTAAGAAAACCGCCAACCTGTTTGACAGAAAGCAGCGCGAAAAACTTCTTAAGGCCTTGCGTCAGGAAATGTCTGACTGTGCCGAACGCCTGGAATACGAACAGGCAGCTGCCCTGCGCGACCAGATCCGCGAAATAGAAGAACAGTATTCGAAATAAGGCGTCTGCAGGATATTTTCAATATTGAAAATATCACAATGGCTTGTTCCGCTTATTGACTAAAAATCTTTATTTCTATATATTATTAGAACTAATTCAGAATTAAATTAAGGTAGGTATAGATATGTCTAGATGTTGTGATATCTGCGGTAAAGGCGTTCAGCACGGTAGCAAAGTTTCAAAGTCTTTCAACCACACAAAACGCACATGGCGTCCAAATTTGATGACAGTAAAAACTGACCTCGGTAACGGTGAAGTAAGAACTCTTAAAGTTTGTGCCCGCTGTTTCAGAAGCGATTTTATCGTAAAGAAAGTTCGCGTTCCAAAGCCAGCTACAACAGAAAACAAATAAACTGTCTAAGTTCGCGATTGAAAGCCGCTTCACTACGAAGCGGTTTTTTTGTTTAACAATTTATTTAAAAAACAGATTTTTTTATACTGAAAGTTCAAGGCAGTCGTAAGCAGGACCTACAGAACCGCCTTCTGAAACAATTTTATTGAGTACAGGAAAATCCTTAAGCTGTTCAGAAGCATAAGCCTTTATTTCTTCGTGGCTCATAAGGTGACATATATGAATAAACCAGGTATGGCGGGCGCACAGTTTTTGTGCAACTTCCATGGCCTGTCTGAATCCAAAATGCGTTGAATGAGGCTTTACCCGAAGGGCATCGATAACGCAGTGGTCAATGTGCCCTCCTTTCTCCTTGATAAGATTAAGGCTGGATTCCGGAATAAAACTGCAGTCTGTTAAATATGCAATTGAATGAACAATTCCGTCTTCTGCTTTTACAGAAAAAAGCCAGCCGGTTGCGTTAAGTTCGCCGTGCTTCATAGGGACAGGAATTACAGTCATGCTGCCAAATTCCTGCGGCTGCTGTCCGTAAAGGACAGAACAGTCTACAAGTTCCAGTTTGGGCTTTCCGCCGCCAATCTGAGTGTCGGAACGGAATATATAGTCAAAGCGTTTTTTTACGTCCCTTACTGTATCTGCATTTGCATAGAGTGAAATTCCGCGCTTACCGGACTGTGCAAGCAGTTTAGGATCAATTCCTGCATTTTCAGGATTTGAGCGCACAAGTTCAGAAAGCCTGTCCGAACCCAACGTATGGCTAAAAATTCTTATATCATCAAGTCCGTGAAGATGATCCGCATGACTATGCGTAAGCAGAACTGCATCAACAGCCTTTATCCCGCTGCGAAGTGCCTGAATGCGGAATTCCGGTCCGATATCCACCAACAGGCTTGAAACAGTTCCATCCGGATTTTCATTGGTTACATAGGCACTGCATCTGAGGCGCTTATCGTGCGGATCTTCTGAACGGCACACAGCACAGTTACAAGCAATACACGGAATTCCGTGGCTTGTGCCGGTTCCTAACAAAGTCATCTTCATACGGAAATTATACTCCCGCGCCCTATATTTTTCAATTACAGCAGATTCCATTTAAATATGAAAAAAAATGTTTGCAAAAAATAACAAATGGGTACACAATTTAACATAACGATTCTTAACAGAACCGCTGATTTAACACAAAAGAAACAGTTTCCCATAAAGAAGCCGTTCGTGCATTTGAGGGAAATATGTTTCGCTTTTTTTTATGGGGGATTTATGATGAAAAAAATTTTCAGCAGACGCAACGTCTTTACCGTTACTGCCGCCGCCCTTGTGCTGGCATGTACATCAGCAGGATTTATTTCCTGCCAGAACGACACAGAAACAAAATATGTTCCAATTAGTTCTGAAAAAATAATTTCAAAAGGCATTGCTTCTACTTCTGACTTAGTTCGCTGCTATGCTCTTGATAACACAAACAAAGAAGTTATTTTCCTTATGGATAAAACTCTTTGGAATATAGAAGATAACCTTACAATTTATGTACATGGTTCATTCAATTCATGGTCACATGAAAATAACGAAACATTCCGCATGCAGGAAACAGATGCATTCTATTATGTTGCAGTTCCATTTTCTAAACTAACCGCTCTTGGTAACAGCGGACATCCGGAGTTTAAATTTGTAATTGTAAAAAATGGTAGCGATGAATACCAGAACAATTATGACAAAACATTTATTCCTGAACCATACGTATTCCACACTTCTGACGAAAACCTTATCATCATTTATGATAACGAAGATAAAACTGATATTGCAGCCTGCAGTGCAACTGCTTCTATTTGGAAAGCTCTTAGTGACTGGGATTTAACAGATTCTGATGAAGTAGCTAAATTTGCAAACTTCCGTAAAGTTCCGGGAACAACAAACCTTTACCGTTCATGGCACCCTTACAAGTGTAAGACACACAAATCAGGTGTATTCAAGGATGCAACAACAAATCCAAAAGGTTACTTTGTACGCGCTACAGAACCTGTTCGCCACGAAAAAGTAATCGGTCTTTATGAAGCAAACGGAATTAAAACAGACATCTGCTTAAGCGAAAATGAAACTGCAAATCTTCAGACATGGGCAGTTGGAACAGATGTTGCAAAGAATGATAATGTTCAGGACTCTGGTACAACTTATACAGAATCAATTCCATCATACTATCAGGCTATACTCAATGCAGGTAACGTTCTTCACATGACATTTACAAACTCAAAAAATGAAGAAGAAGTTATGCAGTACAAATACATCTATCAGGCAGACTACAACGAAAAATACTTGAACGACGGCTTGCAGTGCATAATTGACTTCCTTAAAGAAGGAACTCACCCTGCTCCATACGGAATTCACTGCCGTCTTGGTAACGATCGTACAGGTTACTACTGTGCCGTTATTTCTGGTCTTTGTGGTGCTTCATGGGCAGAAATTGCAGAAGATTACCAGAAGTCTAACTACACATACCTTGGTGAATACCGTGACCAGCGCCTTTTGAAACAGGTATTTGAAAAGCAGTTCAACATTACAGACATTACAAACTACACTGGCACACAGCTTAAAACTGCTATGTACGCTTACTACACAACAAATACTGAACTTCAGATTACATCTGCTGATCTTGATGCACTTGTTGCTAAGTTCACTGCAAATAACTAAACGTCTTTTATAAGATAAACCTGTAAGGGCTGACAAATAAGTTCCTGCCACACGGTCATTAAGTTTTTCGAAACAACCATTTACGATGTATCTGGTGGTTTCGAGAGCCTCAACCACCGTAAATTGAACTTATTTGTCAGCCCGATTTTTTTTGAAACGACAAAAATTATGGGAAGGCACCCGCGCGTTCGTGGAGCAGTTGCCGAAGGCAAGGATTTTAAGGCACGGGGCGGGACGCGCCGGGACTTAAAAGACCGAGCGTTAGCGGGCTGCGGAAGGAACGTTTGCAAATATGTCTTTCGCGCATTGAATATAAAAAAAAAAAAGTGTATTATTAAGCCAAAGCGTAAATTTCGGAAGGGATGGCTCAACCACTTTTCCGACTTATATAGGAGTTACTAATGACAGTAAACGAAATCAAAAATGCCAAAATCAAGGCATGGATTGAAGAATGTGTTAAGATGTGTGAACCTGACAACGTTGTTGTTGTTGACGGTACTACAGCTGAATACGACCGCCTTATGCAGAAATGTGTAGACGCTGGTCTTGCTACACCATTGAAGAAGAAAGAAAACTGCTTCCTTTTCCGCTCACTTCCAAGTGACGTTGCTCGTGTAGAAAGCCGCACATTCATTTCTTCAGTTAAAGAAGAAGATGCTGGTCCTACAAACCACTGGATTGATCCAAAAGAACTTAAAGCAACTATGAAAGGTCTTTACACAGGTTGTATGCACGGACGCACAATGTATGTAATTCCTTTCTGTATGGGTCCTCTCGGTTCACCAATCGCTAAGTACGGTGTTGAACTTACAGACTCTGAATACGTTGTATTGAACATGGACATCATGACTCGTGCCGGCGAAAAAGTTTGGCAGTACCTTGATGACAACTTCGTTCCATGTCTCCACTCAGTTGGTAAACCACTTAACAATGGTGAAAAAGACAACGGCATCTGGCCATGTGCTGACGTTGAACACAAATACATCAGCCAGTTCCCAGAAGAACACCTCGTATGGTCTTACGGTTCTGGATACGGTGGAAACGCTCTTCTCGGAAAGAAGTGTTTCGCTCTCCGCATTGCTACAGTAATCGCTCGCGAAGAAGGCTGGCTTGCTGAACACATGCTTATCCTTAAATTGACTAACCCTAAGGGTGAAGTTAAATACGTAACAGGTGCTTTCCCATCAGCTTGTGGAAAGACAAACCTCGCTATGTTGATTCCTACTATCCCAGGATGGAAGGTAGAAACTGTTGGTGACGATATCGCTTGGATGAAGTTCGGAAAAGACGGTCGTCTCTACGCTATCAACCCAGAAGCAGGATTCTTCGGAGTTGCTCCAGGAACATCTGCTGAATCTAACAAGAACGCTCTTATCTCTGCAGAAAAGAACACAATCTACACTAACTGTGCTCTTACAGAAGACGGCGACGTTTGGTGGGAAGGAATCGGATACCCTGCAACTGGTAACCTCGTTGACTGGAAGGGACAGACTCGTCCAGCATTCCCTAAGGACAAGGCTCCTAAGGGTGAAGAAATGGCTCATCCAAATGCACGCTTTACAGCACCTGCTAAGCAGTGTCCATGTATCGCATCTGACTGGGAATCTCCAGAAGGTGTACCTATTTCTGCAATCCTCTTTGGTGGACGCCGCCCATCAACTATCCCTCTTGTACACCAGGCTCGCTCTTGGAACCACGGTGTATTCCTTGGATCTATCGTAGGTTCAGAAATCACAGCTGCTTCTACAATCAACGCAGCAGAAGTTGGTAAAATCCGCCGCGACCCATTCGCTATCCTCCCATTCTGTGGATACAACATGGGCGACTACTTCCAGCACTGGATCGATGTTGGTAACGCAGCAAAAGATAAAGATCTTCTTCCAAAGATTTTCTACGTTAACTGGTTCCGCAAGGACGAAAACAATGACAAGCTTCCAGGTGGATTCATGTGGCCAGGTTACGGTGACAACAGCCGCATCCTTGCATGGATTTTCGACCGCTGTAACGGCGTAGACAATGCTGTAGACACACCAATCGGACTTATGCCAAAAGATGGTGCTTTGAACACAGACGGTCTTGCTGACTACTACAAAGAAACTCTCCCAGAAATCCTCAAAGTTGATGTTGAAGGATGGAAGAAAGAAGTTAAGGATGTTCGTGAAAACCACTATCCTAAGTTCGGTAAGCATCTTCCAAAAGAACTTACAGCTATACTTGACGATCTCGAATCACGTCTTAATAAGGCTTAGTTATGGCAAGTTTGCCGTTAGGCAAACTTGGTAAGCAGCCGCAAGGCTGCGACATGATTTGGAAGCACGCTTGAATAAAGCTTAATGATTGTTTCTAACATTCATTAAGACAAGCCCTGCAGAAATGCAGGGCTTTACTATTTAACAGTGACAACCACTATCCTAAGTTCGGAAAACACCTTCCAAAAGATGCCTATAATAGGAAATGCGTTAAAAACAAAGCTGCGACAGCGGGTTTGTTTAGCATTTTCCTTTAAAACGGCTCGGAGCGAGACTTGCGAGCGACGCTCAACGAAATCTTGGATGATCTCGAAAGCCGTTTGAACAAGGCTTAGTCAGACACCTGCGGTGCTGACTAACCCGTCATGATAACGACAAAAGGGAAGCCCGAAGGCTTCCCTTTTGCGTTTCAAACTAATTTCATCCGCGATAAATCTCGCCTTCGCTCGATTTGCGGGATAAATCATAGATAAAAATTGACTATATCAAATCTGTATGGTATATTCTAGACAGAAAGGAAAGACCAAAGTTTATTTGGTCGTCTCCCAAAATTTATGACAAAGCCGTCAAAATGGGTTCAGGACTTTGGCGGCTTTTTATTTTCTACTCATTCTTATTTTTTAAGTATGAAAGAACTGCTATAACAGTGCCGATTACAGTGGCAATACAGGTTACCAAAGTAATTATAAGTTCACATGTCATATGCAAGCCTCCCGTTATTATATTTCCAGCAAGCTGGATTTAGAGTTCGGGAGACGCCGCCTAAACTATGGTCTTTCCAACAATTAGATAGTATAGTATATCTTTATTTTTGTATAGTACTAAACTTATACTTTCATTACTTCTTCCAAAAGCTTCCAGTCACTTCCGTCTATATTATCACTAAAGTGCTCTGTACAAATACAAAGCCGTCCTTTTTTATCAGTACGCACAAAACCACCTTGAAGATTATACTCTGTAAGATAATTCTTTAAAACTTCAAATTTTCGAGGAGCAAAATCGTCAATATTCTGGCTCTGACCGCTTGCAGAAAATCCACCTTTTGTTTCAATAATCCATATTCCGTCTTTAGTACCTAAAACATAATCCGGATAGAAAAGTCTCAATTTTCCGCTACCATCCTTATACGCAACTGAATAAAAATCAGTTCCTTTATCACCGTTTTTATAGAACCATGCTACAAACTCGCTGTTTTCGCAGAACTCTTCAAATTTTCTCTCTGGCATTGAACGAACTTCTGCAGATTCGCGGTAATCGGCATAGACATTTTTGCTGTAGATTTTCTGCGCCTTATCGCTTCCGTCGTAGGTAAAAAGACAAACTTGAGGAATGTGAAAATCTTTTTCTACGATTTCTGACGGATCAAAAGTAAGAGTTGCCTGTGTTAGATTTCCGATTTCAGTGATTGCCTCGTGAAAATCCGTTTTCAAAATTGCGGCATTATTAATGACAAATGCATACAATTCCCGAGTCCCAAGGTTTAATAGAGAGTATTTTCTGCTTGTGACTTTGGGATTTTTGTAGAAAACTCGACGAAAAACAGCGTTCATCTTTTCGTATTTAAGGCTAACTTCTGTACTTAAAATACCTATTTCATGATGAAACTGGCGTCCGTGGGTATGAGTATTTAAAGGAATCGCAAAATCAGAATCGTACATCTGATTCATCTTTCCTGCATCCAGAGTTTCGGTTCGCCCCATTTTGGCTGAAACAACGATTTTATCGCTGAAAATATATCCATTATTTGTCAAAAGTTTTTGATTTTCTTCATAATTCTTTCCGACAATCAGGCCATATTTCTTTTCAAAATGATATACGACGCTTTTCATCGTGTCTTCGGCATCATTTTCGTCGATTACATCCGGGCGCTGCTGGCTTTTGAGCGTAACATCCTTGTATTCGTCTTTCAGCTGGATATAAGTTGCGTCCCAGGCTCCGTGTTCAAGAAAAGCTTTTGCACCCTCGGTAAATTTATTGTCCCAGGTGTATAGATAGCAGCTGTCCAAAGCATTGTCATCATAGTGGTGCGCGTTTGGCATTCGGCGGATTCGTCCGAAAGTCTGAATCTCAAACTTTTCGCCCTCATGGTCACGGAGTTTTACAAGTATATGAGCTCGTGGACAATCCCAACCAGTTGCAACTGCCATCTTAAAAATCAGAGCTTCCTGTTCTGCGTCATTTTTCTCAATGTCTTCAAGATTTTCGTGACGGCTGAACTTGCTTTTTCCGTTCTCACTCAACCAGATTGCAAGTTTTCCATTTTCGTAGGAAATATCATGGTTTTCAAACCAGGTCTGTACTTCATCCAAAAGCGAATCAGAAGAGTTTGGCATTTGAACCAGTATAAGCGGATTGATATTTTCGCCGTGCTTAAGGAATTTGCTTCGCAAGAGTCGTTGTTTTTCGAGAGCCTTATTCAAAAGATAAGAAACCTGACTTTCCCCTTCAAGCTCCGTAATTTCGTTACTCATAATCGTAATCGGGAAGCCTTCGTTAATAATCAGCATTTTTTTGATAAGACCTTCTTCGATTACGGATTTTTCAGGGACATCGATAAAGGCAACTTTTGGGTCGTTCTGATTGTAGCCGTTAGGAGTTGCACTTGCCCGAATAATCGGAAGTTTTGCGCCGCCGTCCTTAAAATAATTGATTATCACAGCCGATTTTTTGCTGTCATTCATGTGACTTTCATCGATAATTAGAATGAAATTCAAGCCGGAATCCCGAGCGGAACGTATGTACTCTATAAAGTTAGTGTGCTCACCATCGCGGACGGCAATATTGTCATTTTTATTCAGAAGCTCCCAGTTGATAAAACAGCAGTCATTTTCAGAAAAACCGCTGGTCATCACATCGGAAAGAAGCTTTGTCTGTGCACCGTGAATATAGGTGTCCATTTTCTTTTTGCTCTGCTCTTCAAGGTTACCCTTACCCGGCGTAAACCAGATAAAAACCGTATTTGCGTGACACTTCAGGTATTCATCCATAAAGTGTGTAAGCATAATTGTCTTTCCGCTACCCGTGCAGGATTTTAAGATGATTTCTTCTTTTCCGTTTTCGATTGCAGTTTGAAGAAGTGAAATTGCGTTGCGCTGAAAATTCAATAAATCCATAAGTTCCTCCGATGCTACAGTGCCAGGTCGCGGTAATAATAGTCAGGAATTGTGTTTATGCTGATGTTATGCGATTTTAAGATTCGTTCCTGATTTCCAGAAACTAAAACATCATGCCCAACATAGAGCGCGCGGACACTGAGCCCCGTATTGCGGACACTGAGCCCCGTCGAAGTGTCTTTCTGCTCGTTTCGACCAGACTCAACGAGCGTCGCAATAAATTCTTCCATCTCATCATCATCCAAAACGATTGCGACAGTTTTGTCCTTGTCAAAATTAACAGCATTCTCCAGTTCCACTAATTCCCGAACATGAAACAGAAGATCATCAGCATATTCGTAGTACATTTTTTCGCTGATTGGAATAAAGTCGGTTTTGAAGTATTTGAGAGAGCCAGGGAGACCGTCTGAATAGGTTGAACCGTCTTTGCGTGTGCCTGTGATTACGGTTTTAAGACGTTGATATGTGATGTCGCGGCAGATGTTATTTTCGTTGTTGGTACAGAGAATGAATTTACGGTGACCACCATCTTCTGCATTGAGTTTAAGGACGGCGTGACCGGTTGTGCCGGAGCCGGCGAAGAAGTCTAATACAGTTGAGAATTGAGAGTTGAAAGTTGAGAACTGAATGAGTTTTTGAATGAAATTGACAGGTTTAGGGTAAGAAAAAATTCCAGCACCAAGAATATTGTTTACTTCTGTTGTCGCAACAGAATTCATAAAATCATTATTTGCAAAATTCAAAGTGTCTACGGGCATGAATTTATTGTCCATTTTTTCTGCATATCTTTTAAAAATGAATCCTCGCTGATTTTTCTTATAAGTTTCTTTGAATTTAACACGACCTGTTCTAATATATTCTCTTAGAGTGTCTTTTGAAAAAGCCCAATACCGCCCTTCTGGAGGATAATCCGTTAATCCTGTATAGGGGTTTGTGATTGGAAAATACGTCGAATCTCCCCCACTTTTTGCACTAGGATCTGCGGAACACCAAATACCATTTGGATCATTATCAGGATTTGAGAATCCTTCAAATGTTTTTTCTTCTCCAACGAAGTTTACTTCGGATTTATTTCTTCCATAAATCAATACATATTCATATTGAATATTTAAACCATTTCCATCATCACCCGTCATTGATTTAGTTTTACGAACCATTGAGCAAATAAAATTGCTTACATTAAATACTTCATCACAAAGCAACTTTAAATCAGACTGCTCGTTGTCGTCAATCGAAATGAAAATCACACCTTTTTCACTCAGCAGGTTTCTTGCAATCTGCAATCTTTTTTCCATAAACGAAAGCCACTTAGAATGTCTAAACTGGTCAACGGAATCTACGTAATCATCATCATAGATAAAATCTTTATTTCCCGTATTGTACGGCGGATCAATATAAATCACATCAATCTTTCCACGGTGAGTCTTTTCCAAAAGTTTGAGACTGGCAAGATTGTCTCCTTCAAGTAGAAAGTTTAATTCGCCACCGTTGTCTATAAACAAATCTTTTTCTTCAGTAAACACTGGTGCATTCTGCTCCAGCTTTTCATCAATGGCTTCGCGGTGTTCTTCAAACACAAGTCCGTACTTTTTACCGTTCACTTCGCGGGTTAGGTCCCCAAGATAACTAATTAACTGAGAAGCATTTTTATCATTCGAGTTTTGTTCTATAAATGATTTGATTTCTGCAATTTTTGAAAGCAAAGCCTGTCGCTTTTCGCCTGATATGTTTGTAGACATGATAATTCCTTGTTAAAACAATAATTATTTTAAAATTGTTGTATATAACAATAATATCGTGGTAACTGTTGTTTGTACACAATAAAAAAGGGTGAATTTATCGTTTAAAATAACAATGTGATTGATTTTCAAGAAGATTTAATTGCGAATATTAAATTTTATAGAAAGGAAAGAAATATTTCTCAAGAAAAGCTGGCAGAACTTTGCGATTGTGGTACTTCGACGATTGGATGTATTGAATGTGGTCGACAAACTCCATCTTTTGAATTGCTAGTCAAAATTTCAAATGCTTTGCATGTAAACCCCGCCGATCTTTTTCTCCGCAACGCATCCACCACGGTTTCTAATACAAAAAATCTTCTGAAGACAAAACTTCTCCCAGAAATCGAGAACTTTATCGAAAGAGAATTGTAACAAGCGTTCTAATGCTTACCGAAAAACACAATGACTAAAGTGTAATGCAAAACACCTGTTGACGAATCGTATTTTCCGCTTTATATTAAAACAAAAGGAAAGACCAAAATTTATTTGGTCGTCTCCACATATTTGGTTTTAAAGCCGCCTAAGTGGTCAGACTAAGGGCGGCTTTTATTTTCTACTCATTCTTATTCTTTAAGTATGAAAGAACTGCTATAACAGTGCTGATTACTGAAGCAACGCAAGTTACCGCAGCGATTATCAATTCACGTGTCATACGCAAGCCTCCCATTCAAATATTTTCGGCAAAGCCGAATTTGAGTTTGGGAGACGCAGCCTAAACTAAGGTCTTTCCAATAATTTGGATTATAATACACTTCTATATTTTTGTATACTAGTATATAATTTCCCCTATATGATTCTTTTTATTAGCGGGCGGACAGATATTCCTGCGTTTTATTCTGATTGGTTCATGAACAGGCTTAAAGCCGGGTTTGTAGATGTGCGAAATCCGTACTATGGGGAGCAGGTTACACGATATTCGCTGGATCCAAAAGTTGTGGACGCACTGGTGTTCTGCACAAAAAATCCACGCCCTATGCTAGAGCATATAGAAGAAATTAAATCGCGCGGATTTAATATTTATTTTTTTGTCACTATTACTCCTTATTCAAAAGATATTGAACCCAGCGTTCCAGATAAATCTAGAATTATAAATTCGTTTATTGAACTGAGCAGACTTATTGGAAAAGAAAATATTTCCTGGAGATACGATCCGGTTTTTATAAACGATATTTATTCTATTGAATTTCATAAAGAGGCTTTCTTTAATATGGCTGAAAAATTATCCGGCCATACAAACCGTTGCATTATCAGTTTTATTGACCTGTATAAAAAAACTGTTAAAAACTTTCCGTATGTCAGGGAAGTAAAAATATCCGAACAGGAAGAACTTGCATGCAAGTTTTCAGAAAGTGCAAATAAATTTGGAATTACTATTGAATCCTGTGCAGAAAAATACAATCTTTCTGAATTCGGCGTAAAACCCGGAGCCTGCGTTTCCCGTAAAATTATCGAAAATACATGCAGCTTTTATCTGAAAGAAAAACTCCCGCCAAATAATTTGCGGGAAAACTGTGCTTGTCTTCCCATGCACGATATCGGCGCTTACAATTCATGCCCTCACCTGTGCCGCTACTGCTATGCAAATTACGATGAAAGCCTGGTTCGTAAAAACCTATTGCTTCATAATCCAGAATCATCATTTTTAATCGGTGTAACAAAAGATGGAGATATCGTAAAAAAATCACGGCAGGAAAGTTTTAAAGATGAACAGGAGCGACTGCTGTGATATAATAAGTCCAGAGGTGCAATATGAACGAACTTTATGACTTTATAAAAAAATGTGGAACTTATTATCTTGCAACTGTAGAAAATGGAAAGCCAAAAAACAGACCGTTTGGCACAATTAATATTTTTGAAAACAAGCTTTACATTCAGACCGGAAAGAAAAAAGCAGTTTCTCACCAGATTCAGGATAACCCAAATGTAGAACTCTGCTGTTTTGATGGTTCTACAGGACGTTGGTTAAGACTTGAAGGTGAACTTGTCCGCGACGACCGTCGTGAAGCAAAAGCTGACATGCTTTCACACTATCCGGAACTTGCAAACATGTATTCTGCGGACGACGACAACACAGAAGTTCTATACTTTAAGAAAGGTACCGGAACAATTTACAGTTTCTCGGCAGCTCCAAAACAGATTAAATTTTAATGATATATAAACAGCCTCATAAATTTAGTGCGAAAAAATAAAAGACTGCTATAATATTTTTATCGAGTTATTAAGGATAAAAATATGAAAAACATTTTTGCTGATATTTTTTTGCCGTTTAAAAAGAGTCCGGCTATCCTCATTTCATTTATTCTGTCAGTTTTTAGCCTTTCTCTGCTTATTGTCCAGTTTGCATGGATAGCAAACCAAAACAAGAAAATAATTACTTACGATCAGACAGGACCGGGTAAATTTCAGGCAAAGCGCCTGACCATTAACATGGAAATTCCAGACAGAAGTGACGGAACAAAAAATTGCTGGCAGGAAGAGAATGGTTCGTGGGGAAGTCAATACGATATCTACATCTATAACAATACAGATTATACTTTTCTTGACTGGGAACTGGAAATGACTGTCCCGGAAGAAGCAAGAATTGATTCCTCCTGGAATGGAAAATTCACCCAGAGCTCGGGAAAAATTAAAGTAAAAGGAGAGCAGGAAACTCTTACTATTACGGCGGCTGCACACAGCAGCATTAAGATTGGTTTTGTTCTATATACAAATCAGTTAATGAATTCAAGTTCATTTCACCTTACAGGAAAATTCCTGCGAAATCCTTTAAAAAACAAATTATTTTTATTTGCACTCACTGCTTTTTTCGTTGTATTCATCATCTTCATTATCTCTAATGTCGTTTATTATCTAGTAAAAAAACAGCGGACTATAGACAATGAAAAAATTGAAAGCTTGATTAAATTGTGTGCCCGCTTTATTGACGTCCGTGATGAATACACCAAAATGCATTCTTCCCATGTCGGGGATTACGCCAGAAAAATCGCCGAAAAGATGGGCTTTAACGAAGAATTTCAAAAAAACATATATTATATGGGAATGATGCATGACGTCGGAAAAGTTCTTATTCCTCGTGAAATTCTTTGTAAAACCTCAAAATTGAATGATGAAGAATGGAATGAAATGAAAAAACATCCTTTGTACAGTGCGGGAATTCTAGAAGGCTTTACGGCTGTTCCAGGAATAAAAGAAGCAGCTCTTTATCATCATGAAAGATACGACGGCTCTGGCTACCCTACAGGTCTTAGAGAAAAAGAAATCCCTATTCAGGCAAGAATTATATGTGTTGCAGATTCCTACGATGCAATGCACACAAACAGATCATATCGAAGTCATCTGTCAGACGAAGTTATTCTTCAGGAATTGGAAAAAAACAAGGGCAGGCAATTTGATCCGGATGCCGCGGAGGCCTTAATTACCCTTATAAAAGAACACAAACTTTAATTCTTAAAGTTAATTTAATAAAAGACGTTCTTATGCTATACTGAGCGTATGAAACGTCTTTTTTTTATCTTTACAATTTTATTTCTAGCGGTTTCTGCATTTGCAGAAACACGGACTTTTTATTTTGCGCGCCATGGCCAGCGCGGAGATCCAAAATATCAGCGGCATTTTACAAACTGCGACGAAGACGCGCTTACTCCAAAAGGTATTAAACAAGCTGAACTCCTTGGTGCCTGGCTTAACAGCCTTGGCTTTAGCGGAATGATTTACGTCTCGCCATATTACAGGACTCTGCAGACTGCAACTTATGCTGCATCTAAAATGAAGCCGGCAAAAATGATTCTTGAACCGCGTATTCAGGAAATTACGGGCGTAAAAGACAACAGTGGAATAGTTCGTACCACAAAAAAATGCATTACAAAAAAGGAAATTCATAAAAATTTTCCGAACGTAATAATTCCTAAAAAAATGAAATTCCCTTGGCGCTACGAAAATGAACGTCAGTCTCAGACAGATGAGAGGCTTGGACAAGTAATTGATGAATGCCTTGAAAACTCAGAAGGTGATATATTCTTTGTTTGCCACGGAGGCCTTCTTCCTGGTGTTATAAGAGAAATGACAAAGCGTGGAGCCGCTTTTGAACGCCGCAAAGCTTGTAACTGCTGCCTTTATTCCTTTACCTTTGATACGGATACAAAAAAAGTCATAGATTCAAAAGATTATACGGCAAATTACCTTTCCGGCGAATACATTACAGACAATATGAGCATAATGACTCTTTCAAACTAGATTGAAAGGCGGGTTTTAGAAAAGCCCGCCTTTTTTGTTTTGAGCATATTTTCCTTTGTTTACTAATAATAAACAGTTGTTTACTTTTCATTTTTTTTGTTCACTTTTAATTGACTTAAAATCTAACAAGTGATAGATTATAGATGATAAATGAACAGGAGTTTTTTTTGAGAAAAGCAAATCCAGAAGTACTGAACAGAATTAAGAACGCCGCGAAAGAACTTTTAGCAGAAAAAACACCTTCAGAAATCGGCATGCGTGACATAGCTGCAAAAAGCGGAATCACAGCTGCCAATATCTATCATTATTACAAAAACAAAAACGATTTGTTTAAGGATATTACTGCAGCGGTCAACTCCGCCTCAGACAAAGATAATAATTCTGAAAACAACAGAAAGAGGTATGAAATGAAAGACATCAAAGAAATGATGAATTACCGCGCTGACATTAAAGTAGTCGACGCAACTCTCCGCGACGGAGGACTTGTAAACGATTTTTATTTTGCTGAAAATTTTGCAAAAGCCCTTTACGAAGCTAACACAAAAGCCGGTGTTGATTACATGGAATTCGGTTACAAAGCAGACAAAACTCTTTTTGATGTAAACAAATTCGGTCCATCAAAGTTCTGTGACGATGATTATATCCGTAGCGTTGTCGGAGACGGAGAAAGAAAAGTAAAAGTTGCAGTAATGGCAGATGTTGGCCGCTGTAACTACAAGGAAGATATCCATGACCGTTCTGAATCTCCAATTGATCTTGTACGCGTTGCAACATATCTTCACCAGATGCCAACTGCAATCGACATGATTGAAGATGCTCACAAAAAAGGCTATGAAACAAGCTGTAACATTATGGCACTTTCTACAGGCCAGGAAAATGACATAAAAGCAGCTCTTGAAATGGCAGGAAAATCACCTGTTGACGTTATCTACATTGTAGACAGCTACGGTTCAATTTATCCAGAAGAAATGGCCCGCATCTGCGATATGTTCGGAGAATTTGCTGCCAAATACAACAAAAAACTCGGAATTCACGCTCATGATAACCAGAAGCTTGCATTTGCAAACACAATTGAATGTGCTGGTGATGGAGTAGATTTCCTTGATGCCACATATCTTTCTATGGGCCGCGGAGCAGGTAACTGCGCAATGGAACTTCTTCTAGGATTCCTTAAGAACCCTAAATACAATGAATTCCCAGTATTGGACTTCATCGAAAAGCATATGATTCCTATGAAAGAAAAAGGTGTTGTATGGGGCTATGACCTTCCTTACCTTCTTACAGGACAGTTCAACCAGCACCCCCGCACTGCAATTGCATACGTAAAAGACGGACGCAAAGACATCACTGAATACTTTAAGGAACTTACTTCACAGGAGTAAGCTGAAAAATAGCTTGACAAAGGCATAAAAGCAAGGGCTGACAGTCAATATGTCAGCCCTTATTTTTTATAAAGAAAATTTTCAATCAGTTAAAATTACTAAATCAAAATGAAAAGAATGTCTCAAGATTCTTCTTAAACTCATGAGTATCTGACTTAAGTTCCTTTAAGAAACTGTTATCCTTCAAGGAACCCAGCACAGCAGTCATTTCTTCGTCAGATTTGTATGGCATGCATCTGTAGTAATCAGTAAAATCCTTTTCTCTGGACTTAAAGCTTGCCGAATACATGTGATCAGCCATCAAAGAAACATCATTTTTTATGTCCTTGAAAATTTCCGGCGTAAATTCTGAAAGCTTGCATGAATAAAGGTATTCCAGCAGATGAATTGCATAGCGCGCACTGTAATCAAGATATTTTTCATGAACACAATTGTAGTATTCATGAACAGACTGCCATGAATCAATCTGACCGTTCTTTATCTTTTCATAGAGTTCATTCAGTTTTTCTAAAGGCATAATCTGACCGCCGGCATTTTTCCAGTCAGTATACAAAGGAATACCAGTAGTTCTGTTCAGGATGGCTTCAACAGAGCAGGCAATTTCGTTCTTGCGGCAGAATTTCATAAGTGTTCTGGCAGCATAATATTTTATTACCTGTCTGTATGCCAAATATGCATTAAGCGGCTTATATACAAATGCCCCAAATTTCTTCTGCGCATTTCCATCGTAAAGAATAAACTTTGAATTTCCGCTTGTATGAAGATAATCCTTTGCTGCCTGATAGCGGTTACCTGCCGAATCAGCTTTTTCTGCAAGCTGAACGTCAAGCTGAGAAAGATTTGCCGCAGTCAGATTGATAATTTTTTCTACTGCATTTACAACTTCCTGCATTGTATCCGGCGCAAACGGATCAAATTCAATATTCTGAATTTTATTGAAACGCTTATCCCGCTTAGAAAACTTGTACTTGTTTCTTACAATGGCAAACATGTCATACATAAACCACCAGGCAGGAATTACATGAATCGGACTGTCCGGATTTTCGCCAGTTGAAATAAGCGAGAACGGGAACTGAATGTCCAGTTCATGCTGGTAAGAACCTTTTACCGCAAGTACAAATGATGCAAAACGGCTGTTATGCTTAAAATCGGAACAAAGTCCCGGCCAGAAACCTCGGCCGGCAATTATTTCTCCGTCCGGACTTCTGGAATTGTGGTTACTTCCGATTGTTGCACCAGCCGCAATATTTGACTGCCCCATAACAGTAGTTGCAATAAGAAACGATGAATTATGATGCTGCTCGTGGAACGGGAAAATAAGGTTATTCAGAAGTTCGCAGCAGGAAACCGTAGAATTGTCCCCCAGAACAGAATTAATAAGGCGGGCACCGTATTTAAGCTGGCAGTTTCTTCCAAGCACAAAACGAACGCCGACTGCCTGGTAGAATACACGGCTTCCGGCACCCATAATTCCATTTACAAGCTCAACGCCTTCTCCAATCTGGCTCTGTTCCTGTTCATTGGAAAGAACTGTAACATTCTTGATTTTTGAAGCGCCCTTAATGTATGAATAGGAACAGATTTTTGAATCCTTTATGATTCCAGTATTCTTTATTACAACATCGCTTTCTATAATTCCAAATGTATTAGAACACTCCGGCACAGCTTTATCCGTAAGTTCAACAAAACGTTTCTGCAGTTCTCTGTCTGCCCTGTTCCTTGACCAGATAAATGCATCCGCAGGAATCATCGTTTCAAATGGAAGCACCGCCCTGCCGTCATTTTCGTTACAGATGCCGATCCAGGTACGGTTTTCGTCCTTTTCATCTTTACAAATAATTCCGTTCCCGAATTTACTGTGAGACGTACAGCTTAATTCATGCACATTAAAGAGAATTACCCTGTCTCCAATCCTGTAATTGTCACAATACGAAAGATTGATTAAGGCGCAGTCATCACCGACTATGGAATTACGGAAAAAACTGTTCACTATTCCGCATGAAAGTTCAAGGTCATGATATTTTATTTTTGCATATTTTATCTGTCCTAATATTACATATCCTTCAAAGCTGTTTTCCCTTAAAAGTTCAGCATCAAAAGCTCCTTCTTCCTCGGGAACATATATATTCTGCCAGTCATCGCAGTAATTATGATTTTTTTCCAGAACAGCAATTTCTTCCTGCGTCAGACGGCGCTTTCCGGCCAGCAATGACTGATCAATTTTTATCGATTTCTTATTTTTTTCTAAATAAGTGACGTTATTCATACCTTTAATTCTACTTGAATACCGTGAAAAATGCTATAATTATATTATGAAGAAAATTGCAATATTCACGGTTATTTTATTCTTTATTTCTGCGTTTTTTATGCATGCTGAATTTCCGGACAAAAATCTTTACAGCGAATACACACTCGAAAACGGAATGAAGCTTTTTATTATGGAAGATTATTCGTGCGCAACCGTAAGAGTTGAATATGCAGTTCAGGCAGGTTTCAGTTCTCAGTCAGCAGACAACACTGGTTTTTTTGAACTTTATGCGCGCCTTTTAAAAAGAAGCATTTCTGAAGAACTTGGAACCGGAGATTTGCAGGCAGAATGCAGTTCCGATTCCTCTTCATATATGATTAATGCCTCTCCGTTCCAGATTGAAAGAATTTTTCAAGTCATTGCAAAAAACGCTTATTCAGCAGCTTTTTCTGACCGGCTTATTACGGAAGAACTTTCCGGCTTAAAGACAGAAATAATGCAGTATGCGTATACACCCGCCGCGTTCATTAATGCAGGAATTGATTCAAAAGTTTTTTCCGCAGCACCGTGGAAACAGGATTCTGGCATTTATCCGGCACTTTTTGCAAAGACAACTCCGGCTCAGGCAAGGAACACACTTTCCAGAATTTCAAGATTCTGGTACACACCGCAGAACAGCGCTCTCTTCGTAAGCGGCGGCATCTCAAAAGAAAACGTCCTCCGCCTTGCAAAGCAGAGCTTTGACCTTTACCCGCGCTCATTAAACAGCCTTAAAATCCAGGGAACAGCCGCCGGTGCAAAACAACGCAAATTCGTCATTCACGACAGCCAGCTTTCCGAAGATTTAACACAGATTGTAATTCAATATACATCGCTTCCATTCTATAAAACAGATCTTCTTGCAGCAGCGTTAAATCAAAATGATTCAACAGTAAAAAAGACACTATGCGCACAGAAAGCACTTAACATACGCGATCCTGAATACATTCATGCAGCTGCCGTTCACAAAAACGGAACATCCAGGCTGATTATTCAGGCTCTTCTTGAAAAAAACTCGGAATCGCCGGCTGCACAGGCAGATCTTTTCGTAAAAAAACTTTCAGAAGCCGCCGCATTAATGGAAGAACCAGAATATCAAAGGGCAAAGGCCGTCCTTTACAAGGACTTTCAGGAGCAGACTTCAACTTCGCAAAACCTAATGAGCTTTCTTTCTAAATTCTGGTCAATAGAAAGCCTTTTAAAAAATCAGGCACAGGAAGCCGAATCCAGCATGCTTGAAAACCTTCTTTTTCAGAGTACAAGAATTCTTTCTGAACCTACCGCAGACATTTCATCTTATCTTGAAAAGGAAAAACCGTTTGTTTTCATTCTTATGAGTACAAAACTTTTTAACAGATTCAAGACAACGATTACAAAAGGCGGATTTGAACAGTTGACCCAGAAAAACAGCTTCTGGTACCTTCAGGCACTTCAGAAAAACGCCCTTGCCCAAATCAAGGAAGAAGCAGACTCTAAAACTTCCTCAGATTTTGATGCTTCAAAAACAGCCGCTGATTATATAGAAAAAATCCGCAGCAACACGCAGGTTATAACCCTTAAAAACGGAATTGAAGCCTGCCTTACACAGAATAAAAATTCTACCGGAGCTGTCATAATCATTTCAATAAAAGGCGGAAAACTTGCTGATGGAAAAAAAGCGGGATTTCAAAGCGTAATGACAAAATCAATTGCATCGAACATTTCCCATGAACTTGCCGGCTACATGCAACAGGAACTTCTGGAAAGCTTTCCAAAAATTCAAACGGAAAGCTGGAACACCGAAACACACATCATTATTTCATGCTCAACGGAAGATGCAGTTATCTGTGCAAAGGCTGCCGGTGATGCAGTTATTTTCCGTGAAATAATTCCGGCTGATGCAGATGCGCACGTATATTCAATTCAGACAGAAAAGCGGCTTTCTGATGCAAGCGCCGTAAACCAGATGTATTTCCGCGGAATAAAATATCTTTACGATGACATTACAATACGAAATATATTTGACTCGGAAGATTCAATTCTGACTGACACAAAATATACAGACCTTCTTGCCGCATACCCGGAATTCTTGAATGCAAACCGCTACAAAATTTCTGTAACAGGAGATTTCCAACCGGAACCGCTCATTAAAGCACTTAAAGAATCCTTTGAACTTTTGCAGCCGCAGGGAAGCATATCGTCTCCGACAGTTCTGATTCCGGATTTTCCGGCAAAATCAAAAAGAATCAACCTAAAAATAAGACATTTTTTTTACACGGACACAAAAGCCGAAGATGCAGGTCCGATGCCGGCCGTTCTTGTCCCAACAAAAGAATTTCTAGATCCCGTTCAGTACTGGATTCATTCTCCGGAACCCGGAACAGAAGAATTTACGCTGTTTAACGCCCTTCTCCTCCGCATTAAAGACCTTCCCGAATCCAAAGGCCTTGTACGCATCCTTCTGCCGAGCGCAGAAGTCAATGCAGCCGCAATCACCATTCTGGACGTAAAAAAGACTTCCGCAGCCGACGAAACCTACAGAAAACTGACCGAATCAGTAAAATTGCAGCTGTCCGCTTCTGAAAATCCTGACGAAGGCACTTCTGAAGCCGCAGCCATCAAATCATCCTGGATAAAATACTTTCTGTCCGCAACAAAAGACAACAAAGGCACCGGCCTTCTTATTTCCAGCGGTAAAAAGTTTGACAGCTATCTTAACGAGTATGAAACTCTTGTCCACGCAGATAAAGACGCTTTTCTAAAAACGGCAGAAGCATATCTACCTTCAGAAGCACCTCTACGAATTTATTCTTCTGATTCAAAAAAATAACGCGTAAAAATTTAATACCTGTAAAGGCCTTCTGAACACTTTACCAGCCCGTATTCATTAAGAATGTGGGTCATGGTAATGTCTTCTGGATCACACGGGATTCCCTTTGTAATTACAGGAACAACGCAGACTCCGCAGAATGAAATGTTCTTTCCCCGAACGCCAGAAAGATATCTGTCGTAATAGCCCTTGCCGCGTCCAAGCCGAGCCCCGCTAAGATTAAATGCAAGCCCCGGAACCAGCAAAACACTTTCGTCCGGAATTTCCTTTACAAGTGAACTGGAATTTTCTGGCTCACGAATGCTAAACGCATTGTCTTTGCTGAATCCCTGCTCAAGACTGGTGATTTCATAAAAATCCATCTGATTTGTGCCAGGAATCATTTTTGGAACGGAAATTTTTTTTCCGTCTTTTAATGCCCTTTCAAGAATCGGAATAACATCAACTTCATCCGGCATAGGCATGAATCCAAAAATTGCCGGTGCAGCTTTATAAATGTCACTTTGAATAAAATAGTCCAGGATAGAAGCTGAAGCAGCCTTTGCAAGTTCCATGTCAGAAAAATATTCCTTCAAGACTGCTTTTGCTTTTTTTCTGAGAATCTTTTTTCTTTCTACAACAGTAAGCTCAGGATTATTTTCTTCACCGCACATTTCATATCTCCTAAACAACCCGGAATTTTATGCGCTCACTGCACTTCAAAACCAGCAGCCGAGTTTTTTGACTTCCTTTATTCTTTACACATAAAAAAAGGACTTCCGATTTGGAAGTCCTTTAAGCGGCTGCTGCAGGTTTTGAACCTGCGACACATGGATTAACAGTCCATTGCTCTACCAGCTGAGCTAAGCAACCATTGTTCTGTCGAACGTGATATTAATATACACTTTTGCAAAAATAGTGTCAATAACTTGGCCTTGAAAAATAAAAAATTTATAAAAAAAAAGGCTGAATTTTAAATAGAAATTCAGCCTTTTTTTGCCTTTTCCGGGCTTATAAACCGTAATTTACAGCGTAAAACTAGTTCTTTTCAAGAATGAATTCAACACGGCGGTTCTTCCAATTGTTGTCCTTGTCTTTATAGTCAACGACAAGTTCTGTTCCTCCCTTACCTTCTGTAGAAAGACGTGTTTCGCTTACGCCTTTCTTTACAAGGTAAGACTTTACAAATTCTGCACGCTTAGCAGAAAGCGGAATCAAAGCCGGACCCCACTGCATTGGGTTATCTTCTGTTTCCTCAGCTTCAGTGTCTGTTACGCGGTTTGCGTGACCTACAACAGTAACCCTGTAATCCTTGAACTTATTAAGGATTTCGGCAATTCGCTTAAGGACGCGTTCATTGTTTGCCGCAATTTCCGGATCAATTCCGTTCTTAACTTCCTTAGAAGTCTTAAAGTCAGCGTTATCACTGCGGAATATAATAGAAGGAACAGCCATCTTAAGAACGTCACCGTCACGGATTACAAGAACATCAACCTGAATTACACCTTTTGCAACGCTAGTCATTCCAAGTGTATCTGTTACAGTGAATGTATACGGATAATCTGTTGCAGACTGAACGCGTTCAGCATATCCCCTTGAATTCTTCTGAGTATTACTTAAACCGTCCCAGATAATGCGTTCTGTAATTAAAGAAGTTCCGCTTGTCTGCCAGAACGGCTTTCCTTTTGGATCTTCAATTACAAAAGACCAGTTCTTAAACATTGCCTTTGATGAGCCCGAAAGCTTGATGAACAGATCATCGTCTGTACCGTCGTTATCAGGGCTGAAATATTCAGGAGCTGTCTTTACGCTGAGCTGCGGAGGAATTGCAGTACAGATAAATGGAGAAGAAACTGCATCTACCTTGTTACCTTTCTTGTAAGAAACTTTTAGGGTTCCGGTAAATGTACCTTCTGCAACTTTTCCTTCAGAATCATAACCGTCCCATGTAATTACAGACGGAAGATTTGCACTGTCTTTTTCTGACCAGCTTCGTACGGCTGTACCGTTTTCGCTGCGAATATCAAAATTCCATGTAAGGATTCCGTCTGGAACCGAAGCACGGATATCAAATCTTTGTGTTTCAAATACTGAATCACCGTTAGGAGAAATACCTTCTTCTTCAGCAGTAATGTAAACCTTTGTTTCGCGGCTATCCAAAGTAAGTCCAGAAAGCTTTGTGCTGAAAGAGTTTCCTGCATCATCAGTAGAAGAAATTAATATAGAATAAATTCCGTCGCTAACCTTGTTTCCGGCCTCGTCAGAACCGTCCCATGCAAATTCATCTTTAGAATCTGTGCGTACCTTGCCCTTCCATGTGAATGTTTTTACAACCTTTCCAGATGCATTAACAACTTCTGCCTTCCAGAGTTTTTCTGTAGAACAGTCTGTAATGTATACAGGAATCTTATTCTGGCTACTGTTTCCGTCCAAACTGAAGATTGACCATGGAGCCGAAGCCTTTAATGATGGAGCTACAGTATCAAGGACAACACCTGGAGTCATTGCAGAAGCCGTTGAACCGTTTGTTGAATTAATTGAAAGGCATGCAGTATAAAGTCCGTCCTTGCAGACAATTCCGGAAGAATTTTTTCCATCCCATACAAAGCTTGATGGAATTGAATTTTCGCCCGTTACAGTTTTTACAGTATTTCCAGACGCATCTTTTATTTCAAACTTATAGTTTGAAATTCCGGCTGCATCTTTAAGAACAGGAGTAAATGTAACAGTATCCTTAACCTTGTTTCCGTTAGGACTGAATGCATCTTCGCTTGCAGAAAGCAGAACGCTTGCCTTCTTTGTATCAAGTGTAAATGAATCTTCACTTGTAATCACACCGCGGTTTCCTGCAAGGTCAACCGCAGAAAGTTCAAGACGGTAAACTGCATCCGGTGCAAGCTTTCCACTGGAAGCAAAACCGTTCCAAACGATCGATTCCGGCAAATACTGCCCGAAAGTATATTCAACAACAGAATTACCTGTTGCTTCATCGTAAATTCTTGCCTTCCATTCCGGAATTGAAGCAAATTTCCCAGAGGCTTCATCAAGCATGGAAATCTTTACGTTAGGCTTGTCTGCACCGCCAAAAATCCTGTCAGAAACAAGAATCTGTGCAGAAGGTTTTGTAGTATCAAGAATAAATTCCGGAGACTTAAGGTCAGCCGGAACATAACCGTTCAGATAAGAAGCCTTTACAATTGCCTGATACTTTCCCTGCGGAATAAGTGAACCTGAAGAATCTTTTCCATCAAAAACAATTTCTGACGGAGGAACCGCAGACTGAGCCTGGCTGTATTCACGGTAAACCTTTCCGGCTTCATCAACGATGCTTACAGACCATGAAGTAAGCTTGTTTCCGCTGTCTTCTTTTGGAACAGGAATTACGATTTCAAATGTAATGTTCTTTTTGTCAGAATTCGTTCCAGGAGAGAAGTATTTACTGCCAGCAAGCTTAATGTTTGTAGCAGGTTTTTCTGCAGAATAAATGATGTTTGAAATTGAAGCACTGCTTCTGTTTCCTGCGCGGTCAACGGCACTTATTTCGTATGAATAAACTCCGTCTGAAACCTGATGATTCAAATCGTCAGAGCCGTTCCACTTAAAATTAACAGGTTCACTGTCCGTCCAGTTGATTGTGCGTACAACGTTTCCAAGCGTATTCTTAAAGATACCTGTCCACTTGTCTTCCTTCGAACCTGTCTGACGAATAAGGAAATCCGATTTTGCGCCTTCTCCAAAAATTTTGTCAGAAGGCTGACTTAATGTAATTACAGGTGCATGAGTATCTACTACAACTGTAAATTTTTCTGTCTTTCCTTCGTTGTCCTTGTCGTCGCGGGCAACAAAATAATAGTAATATGTTCCGTCCGGTGCATATTCACCGTTATTCATTGCTCCGTTCCAAACTACAGTAGAAGGAATTTCTACGCCACTTTTTGGTGTTGCAAGTTGCTTAAAAAATCCCTTTACATTCAATTTTGTAGGAAGGGCAACTTTGTTTCCTATGCGGCGGATTTCGTTGCCTTTTTCATCTTCAATTACAAGTTCCCAGGATTTTACAAAATGCTTGTCGGAAATCTGAAGCGGAATTTCCAGCTGATCCTGAATACCGTCATTATTTGGAGAAATATATTTTACTTTGTTATCTGCATAAACTGCAGAAGAAATGGCCAGCAAGGCAAAAAACAGCTTACCGGCATACCCGATTTTTTTCATCTCAACTCCTTATAAAGTTCCCGATTTTAGTTCCAGATTGCAATGGAAGGAGCGTCTTCATCTTCCTTGCCGAACTTAATGTTTGCACCGGCAGAAACTGCCATTATATCATCATAAAGCTGTTTGTAACCTGCAGAAGCTGTAAATTCACTAGTTTCCCAGTTATGCTTCTTCATGAAGGAACCGTTTGACTTAAGGTCAAACTTATATCCGATTGAAATTGACGGAGTAAGGAAACCGTTTCCAAGAGAATCTGTATTTGAAGCTTCAAGAAGGTCAAATGTCTGTGCAGCCTGAACATAAATGCAATCTTTAATATTAAGCTGGAAACCAAAGTCCCAGATCATGTCAGAGAAATTGACATATGTAAAGTCTGTAGAAACTCCGCCCTTAACTGAATCTGTAGAGAACATGATTGCAGCAGCACCTGTACGGAATGTAAAGATTCCAGGATAACCGTCTGTATTGCGGCCGTCGCTGAAATAATTGCGCTTAAGAATTTCGATATAGCGGAAATTGTTAAGGAATGTAAAATTCATCCAGCCTTTCCACTGATTGTCCCAGTCAAGCTGATCAAGTCCGTTTTTTGTTCCTCTGTAAGCTTTTCCGATTCCAAGAACAGAAGCTCCGATTCTAAAATCCTTCATGAAAGCAAGCTGTTCCATTCTGTAAAGCGCACCGATATCTGTTCCAAGCGTCCAGTCGCCGCCATCAGTAAAGCGGTAGCCTGTATAGATATTTGCGCCTACGCTTAATCTTTCTGTCATTTCTTTTGAAAGTCCGGCCTTAAGATTAAGTGAATCTCCCAGATCCATATAGCGTGTATCAGAGAAAATTCCGTTTACAAGGGCAGACACAACAAACATGTTCATAGGAATGATGATTCCGTTCTGAAATGCAAATCCAGCACCTGTAAGGGCTGTAACACCTAAATCAATCTGAGGGCGATCTTCCTGAGCAGGAATTGCAGGGTTAAATACAATAGAACCTGGAGTGGCATTGAACAGGCCGCCACCAGCCGCAGAAGAAGCGGAAGAAAGCTGAAACGGACTAGTAAGATTGTGCATGAACTGTCCGCCTGCAGGAGGATTATACGCAGACAGAACCGATGCAAGTCCCATAACAACTGCTGCTAAAACTAATTTTTTCATTCTTTTACCTCTATTTGGCAGTTTTAGACTGCTGCCTAACAGTTATAAATTTTAATTATTATACTATATAAGTTAATTAAGTTCCATACTAGGAAAACAGAGTGTAAAACATAGTTATAAAAGGGATTTCTTCCTTGACAATTAAGGGCGATTTATTAAAATTATAAATATGGCAAAAAAATCAAACGGTGGATTCTTTTCAAATCTTTTCTCATCCCTTTTCAGTGGCAGTGATGCAGACGCAGACAAGAAAAGACAGCTTAAGGCAATCGCAAAAAGACTTTCAAAATCTAAATTCAAGAATTACTATAAATACAGCGGAAACGAAATTCTTCCTGCTTTAGGAAAGCAATTCTACGATCTGTACAAGGCAATCTTCCCTCTTCAGGTCATGTTCAATGCAATCCAGAACCAGGCTATGCTCAAGCACAAGGTAATAAATTTCTGCCTGCCGGATGACATTAAAACTCTTGCAGAAACTCTTAACGAAGCAAGCATCCAGGAACTTTCAAAACAGATTCCTACAGACAGACTTTCTGCTCAGGCAACAGAACGCCTTTCTCAGTTCAGCGATTATTTTACGCTGGAACGCATAAACGCAATTGATGCACTTTACCGCCAGCTTAATGCGCTTAAAACAATCTCTACATACGATTACTACTTCTTCCTCAAGAAATTCGATAAATCAATAAGGGAAGGCGACTTTTCAAGTGTTCCACATTTTGAACGCGTAAATGCAGAATATCTTTCTGACAACCTTAAGGATTTTATTGAATCAGTATGGGACACTCCTTTTGATTCTGACTGGACTCTCCTGTTTAAATTCCTTAAGGATTTTAAGGGATCAGAACCTGTACCTCTTAACGTATGGAAGCGCGTAATTGCAAGGCTTCAGATGATCCGCCTTTCAGAATCATTTGAAATGATAATCAGGCTTGCTTCTTCAAATCCGGCTTACGTACCGGCAGTTCAGAGCCAGACAACTTCAATTGTTGAACCGTATCTGGACAGCGTTAAAAATGAAGTTGAAAAAACAATCAGCACCCTGCTTGAAAATGAAAAGGCTGCAAAAACAAATGATTTTGCTTCACAGCTTTTCGGCAACATGGATCTTAACCAGATTAAGAATTACACAGATGCCCTTAAGCCGACATTTGAGCGCAAGGGACTTAATTACTACACAAACTATCAGGCACTGAACTACCTTAAAGTTTTCCTGATTGAAGTAATCAAGAAAGACCTTCGCGAATACTACGATCTTGTAATTGTCCGCGGAAAATGGACTACACAGTCTTTGTGTGCTCCGTTCAGCGACGGATACAATACACTTCTTTCCCTTTCAGAAAAAGTTACGCTCTTTGATGCTGAACTTGCAGAAGACAGATCAATCGGTATGAAAATCAAGACTCTGCTTCCTAAGACAGAAAGGGACAGCAGTTCAAAAAATATTGTAAACAGGCTTGTAAATGATGCGAATGAAAACGCTTACCAGCTGATTATGGAAGCCCTGCGCTGCATCGTTACAATCGGAAAAATCGTAAAGTCTCTTGTAGATGACTGTGCAAAAGCAAAACCGGAACTTGTTACAAACTGGAAGGAATTGGAACACTTTGCAGATAAATCCCTTAAGGAAATGAGTGTAGACCTTTACAAGAAAATCTACCTGTTCACTTCCTTGGAAAAATCCTGCATTGTTCCTATTGAGCAGTAAAAAGAGGTTCGGTTCGATTATTTGAGAACCGAATCAACAAGTCTCTTAAAATCTTCATCAATTCTGATGCTTGGCAGCACCAGATTTTCAGAAATACTGAAAACTCCGTCGTCCCCCTGAATAATTGCTTCTGGAGAAAGTTCTGTAACATTGTTGTCATTTGCCGCAAAAGTCGTAAACATAAAATCATCCTTCTGTTCGGAAATTGACTCCAGCTCTTTTATGTCATCATTTTGATTATTTTCCGAGTTTTTCATCAGATTCCCGTCCGAGAGCTTTTTTTTTTCATCTGTAGAGTCTTTATGAATTTCGGAATTTGAATCAAAAGCATTAGCATTCTCTTCAAAAATCATGTTAAGGGAATTATAAACTACAAAATCATCTGCAACAGAACTTTCGCTATTATGAGCCTCTCCCGCAGGAACTGAATCACCAATCATAAGCGGTTCCGAACCTTCAAACTGAGCTACTTCATTTCTTGGAGAAGAAAAAATGATTGACTCTGAGGTATTTTGATAGCTTTCTACAGGAACATCTTCTACAAGTTCAGCTTCTTCGATTTCATCGTCATCAGAAAAAGTTGGAGCGGCAAGATTTTCGTCTTCTTTTGGAATAAGAAGTTCCGGGCTGTGTACGTAATCTGCCTTTTCAAGTTCTTCAATCAATTCATCGGCAGCAAAAACTTCTGCAGCTTCAATTTCATGATCAGAATAATCGGTTTCGTCCATTGCATTCTCCCCTGCACTTTCAGAATCAGATGATATTTCTGCGGAATCGTCCGCGCCGGCTGGTTCAGCATCTTCCAGTTCTTCCACATCGTCGGCGCCGGCTGGTTCAACATCCTCAAGTTCTTTCACATCTGCGGCATCAACTGGTTCTGCGTCTTCCAGCTCTTCCACATCTGCGGCATCAGCTGGTTCAACATCTTCAAGCTCTTCCACATCGTCGGCGCCAGCCGATTCTGCGTCTTCCAGCTCTTCCACATCTGCGGCATCAGCCGGTTCAACGTCCTCAAGCTCTTCCACTTCGTCGGCATCAGCCGGTTCAACATCTTCCAGCTCTTCCACATCATCGGCGCCTGTTGGTTCAACATCTTCAAGCTCTTCCATATCGTCGGCATCAGCTGGTTCAACATCTTCAAGCTCTTCCACATCTGCGGCGCCGGCTGGTTCAGCGTCTTCAAGTTCTTCCACATCGTCGGCGCCGGCTGGTTCAACATCTTCAAGTTCTTCCACAGGAAGCGCATTTATCTGAGCTGCGTAATCTTCATCTGCAATTTCAACTGCTACAGGGTGTTCTTCTTCGTGTTCCTCTGCAAGCTTCTTCCCTTTTGGCGGCTGACGCGACGGAAACTGAGTTACCGCATGAACGCGAAGTGTACTGTTGGAAACAACATCCTGGAACATACGGCGGATTTCTGTCATGTCATTTGCAGAAAGCCCCTGAACCCTGCTTGAATTGTCCCTGGACAGAACATTGATTATATCCTGCCAGCTTTGATTAAGGACAATATCAAGATCTTCACCGTATTTCCTTCCGCGACGGCCAAGACTTTTCTTTATTTTCTGCGTAAGGTTTTCTTTCTGACTGTCTATAAGGGCTGCAACCTTATTTTTATCCATACTTTTTTCAAAGTATTCGTTAATAAGGCCAACCTGAACTGCCTTAATCTTAGAAAGAATTACAACATCATCATCTTTTTTCAGGTTAAACAGAATTACGATGATAAGGCAGACTGTCATGAACGAACAGATCAGAAGAAGAATCCGTACATAAAGCGGAATCATAAGCATTTCGGCAGAATAAAGTCCACCGATAAAAATGTACTTTGAAACAGGACTGGTTATAAGATGCCATGAAACATATTCTTCATCCGAAGAAGGATTGTTAAGCGGTTCCCCAGCTGTAACACCGAACATCTTTACCTTTGCACTGGAAGCTATTTCTTCCGGCTTGTATGAATGGATATCCCATCTTTTTAAAATTTCATTTGCAAGAAGACCGCGGCCAACATGAGGCATGTTGAATACAAATCCGCCCGTTGAACCGTCTGCCGAAGAAATCAGCGTAAGGTAGTCATTAAGTGAAATTATTCTTTCTTCTGCAAGTTTAGTTGCAAAATCAATTGGATTTATGTAAAAAATAAAGCTGTAAGTATTGTCGTTATAATAGTACGGATAGGAAACTATAAGTCGCTGCTCTTTTCCGTCAAAAACAAGCTTGTAATCCTTTTTTTCTGGGGAACTGTGCAAAACTTCTTCTTCAGATTCTTCTTCATCGTCTTCAAAATCATCGGAGAATGAACTAAATGCAGAAACAACTCTGAAATCAAGTTCATGGTTTCCGCTATAAGTCCTTAATTCATCATAATTGAAATAAGTTTTTGTGCCTTTTATTGTTCTGTAATCATTTCTGTAAGAACTGAACTGAAGCCTTTTTCCTGCCTGATCAACAACGCGTACTCCGTCAAGCCCCGGAAGTTCGTCAAAAAGCCTGCCTAAAAGGCGGCCGGCCTCTTTGGATGGTTCCCTTTCAAAATAGGAAGAAACAGGCTCTTCAGAAATAAAGCCCGATTCAGGTCCGATTTTATTGAGGATATTTGACATGTATTCATTGCTGCGCTCTGCTACCTGATCCAGTTTGTCGCTTATCGTCTTAAGCCGAGCCGGTTCGTAAAAACTCTTTTCAATTTTTGAGAACATTCCCAGAGAAGACGCAACTGTAATCCCGCTACAGACTGCCACCGCAACAACCATTCCGACAGCATTTTTTACAAAAGGTTTCACTATACTATTATCGGATATTTTAACGAATTTCGGAAGAGCAAAGTTCCGAATTTTTCATTATTAGTCAGAATCAGAGGATGATACAGGATGAAAAACTTCCGCATGAACAAAGCTGCTTCAAAACTGCCTGCGCTATTGAAAAAGGCCGGCCCTCTAATCTATATTTTATATGATGATAGATTTAGAAGAAGAACAGAACCGCAAAGTGCGCGCATTTCTTGTCGGCGAACCGGGAAATGACCTTAATGAACTGAAAGGTCTTGTTGATACGCTTGGATTGGAAACCGCCGGAACACTTACACTGTCCAGAATAGAAATAAAACCTGCTTACGGAATGGGCTCTGGAAAGGCGCACGAAATCTGTAACCTTGCAACAGAATCAGAATCTGACTGCATCATATTTGATTTTAATCTTGAACCTACAAAACAGAGAAACTGGGAAAAACTTTCCAAAATCCCGTGCTTTGACCGTCAGGAAGTAATTATCCGCATTTTTGCACAGCGGGCACGCACAAAAGAAGCCGTTCTTCAGGTTGAACTTGCGCGGCTTACATATTCTCTCCCTCGGCTAGCACATTCCTATGGCGACATGGCCCGGCAGAGAGGCGGAAGCTATGGTTCAAAGGGTGCCGGAGAAACCCAGCTTGAGCTTGACCAGCGTAGAATCCGCACAAAAATAATGCAGACTAAAAAAGAGCTTGAAGAAGTAATGCGCACCCGCGAAACGCAGAGGAAAAAAAGAACCGGACTTCCTGTCCCGGAATGTGCATTAATCGGTTATACGAATGCTGGAAAATCCAGCCTTTTAAATGCCCTTACCGGAGCAGAAACATTTGTAGAAGACAAGCTGTTTGCAACCCTGGATCCGCTTACCCGAAAACTGAACTTAAAGGACGGGCAGGGAATCCTTATGACGGACACTGTAGGATTTATTTCCAACCTGCCCCACAGCCTTATTGAAGCGTTCAAGTCTACCCTGGATGAAGCAAGAATGGCTGACCTTCAGCTGATTGTAATAGACGCAAGCGATCCAAATGCAGAACAGCAGTACAATACAGTCCTGAAAGTTCTTGAAGAAATCAACAATGCCAGCAGCGCAGAAGATAATTCCTGCTCAAACAGGCTGATAATACTGAATAAATGGGATGACGTACTTGGCAATGCGCTGGACACAGCCGCCCTTGACGTACTGTTCCCCGAAGCAATCAAAGTAAGTGCAAAAACGCGATTTGGGTTTGAGGAACTTTCTGACAGAATAAGCGAAAAGCTGCTTGGCGCCGAACGGGAGTATGAAATTCCGGCCGAGGAAGCAGAACTTTTGAGGAGAATAAGGAGCGGCGGCGTAATCCTTAAGGAAGAATGGAAAGACGCGTCTGTCATTATTAAGGCAAGGATTGCCGGAAAAACCGCCGCAATGGCAGAACCATTCCTTACTTCACGGAGAAACAGCAATGAACTTTGAAATAACGCTTAACAGAATCCTTGGCCTCATAATCATCTTTCTTGCAGTAATGATTGTTTCCACAACGGCAGTTGTTTCTGCCCAGAAAAAAAACAGGTCAAGAACAATTGTAACTGCCCTTCCCGGAAACGAATCTGACGGTACAATTTACGTTTCGTACCGGGAACTTGGAATGCTTCGCTCAACAACAGCACCGGACAAAAAAAATAAAAAGGGAACGGCCATTGTCCTAAGTCCAGTTTTAACCTATCAAAGCGATGACGAAGAATTTTTTGAAGAACTTTCCAGAAAAAATCAGGAAATTAAAGCCGTTTTTACAGAGTATTTTTCCGCACATACAAAGACCGAACTAAACCGACTTGGCGAATCAGCAGTAAAAGAAGAACTGAGGGCAAAAATCAACAGCATGCTTTCCCTGAATAAAATTCACGAAGTATATTTTGAAAGCCTTACATATCTTGAAATTCCGAACGAACTGCTCGTCCCGGAAAAATGATTTTTTTCAGCAGAAAATGCAACCTTTTCTGAAAAGAATTGTCTGTTACATAGAACAACATATAAAATGGAGTATAAAATGATTCAGTCAGCAATTCCACCTGCAGTACATGTAATAGTTGCAATCATTCCGATTGTAGGAATTACCTTTGGTGCTGTAATAATCTTTTTCTATCTTTTGTGGAGACACCACGAAATAAAACTTCAGATAAAGACAGGCTCTTTTGTTCATAAGAACTTTAATTTTGAAGCATTTTCGCTTCTTACCGGCCTTATCCTTACCGGAGTAGGTTCAATCCTTACGGCAGTATTCGGAATCCTGAACGGTTTTTCGTATGCAATCCTTGGAGGCCTTATTCCGGCGGCAATAGGACTATGTCTGCTTGCATTCTATAAAATCTATCCGGAATTCCATAAAAAATCATAAGACAGAAAACCATAATGAAAGAAAAACTGCTCCATAAGCTTGAGCATGATCTTATAAAAAAACGCGATTTTTCTCTCATAAAGTCGGCATTAAATGGAAATAAAAAATCCTTTGGAATACTGGTTTCTTTCTACAAGGCAAAAATTCTTTCCATAGGAAAAAGATTCTTTCATAACGACGCAGACGCAGAAGATTTTGTACAGGATGTATTTATCCGCGTATACCTGAACCTGGACACGTTCAGGGGAGAATCATTGTTTTCTACGTGGCTCATGAAGCTTGCCTATACAACTGCAATAAATTCAATCAAGGCTAAAAAAGAATCAAACCAGCTGGAAGATGAAGAAATAATTCCGGACAGTAAAATACTGTCGCCGGAAAACCAGCATCTAGCGCATCTTGCCAGGCGAGCAATCCGGAATGCAATAAAGGAACTGCCGGAAAAATATTCGGTCTGCATAGAAATGTATTTCTTCTACGACATTTCCTACAGGGACATAAGCGAAATTACTGAATTTCCAATAAATACCGTAAAATCTTACATATTTAGGGCAAAAAAAATGCTCAAGGAAAAACTGGAGGCACTTGATGAAGACAAATAACTGCGAAGAAATAATGAACAGCTACCTTATGCTGGATAAAAACGAGCACGTTCCATTGAACATATGCCTCCACATGCTTAAATGCCGCAAATGCAGGAATCAGATAAGACTTCTTTCGCTTGCAGAAAAATATCTGGCTGAACCGCTTAATATCCAGGTTCCGCTGACAGATACAACAATCGAAAAAGTGCTGGACGGCATTCCGCCTAAGGTTTACAGAAAAATAATTTCCAGGCCGCTTTCCATTGCAGGCTGGATTACAGGCGGAATCATCATGTTCCTGTGCTTCATTATATTCATGACTTTTATTCCAATGATGGAAACCAGGAACCTTTCGCTTATCTACAGTCTAATGATAGCAGTTATTGTCACCGCTTACTGCACGCTGTTTGTAATAAGCAATATTGACGTGTTCATAAAGAAAATCTCGTCAAAAGGCTGCCTGAAAAGCTGAACAGTTTAAGTACAGGTCAGCTTTCTAGCGCCAAAGTGTTATGGGATTTACGGTTTTTCCGAATTTATACACAGTAAAGTGAAGGTGCGGACCTGTACTTAAACCGGTACTTCCGACCTTTCCGATTCTTGTATTTGTATCAACATACTGGCCGCGGGTTGCAAGAATTGCACTCATGTGACCGTAAAGAGTTTTATATCCGGAATGATGGGTAACGATTACGTAATTACCGTATACGTTATTGAATCCGACAGAAGTAACCGTTCCGCCCAAAGCTGCATAGATTGAAGTACCAGTAGGAGCCGCCATATCAACGCCGGAATGAAAAGATCTTTTTCCGCTGAACGGAGATTCGCGCCAGCCGTATGCAGAAGAAAGCCAGTAGCGCGCATGAAGCGGTTTATGGAAAAGATCACCGTTGATTTCCTGTCTTGTAACCCAGTCAAGCTGAGCATCAGGAACAAACAGAGAAGTACCTGCCGCGAGAGCCTTTGTTTCATCAATATGATTTACGCGTGAACACTTACCTGCGCTTACCTCATATTTTTCTGCAATCGACGCTACTGTTTCACCGTCTTTTCTGACCGTATATACAATTCCCGGCATGGTTGGAATTTTAAGATACTGCCCTATCTGAATAAGGCGTGACTGATGAATATTATTTACACTGATGATTGTGTCCTGTGTTATGCCAAACTGATCTGCAATGTAACCAATCATGTCGCCTTTTTTTACGCGGTAAGGCACATAGCACAGTTCAAGGTCAAGACCGTTTGAAGAATACGAATCCTGACTTAAAACTTCAGAAGCGGCATCAAGACTGTCTGCTTCTGTAGCAGTAGAAGCTGCCGCGTCTGTAACGGACGCAAGCAGGGCAGTCTTAGCTTCTGAACTTTCAGAAACTGCTGCAGCTGAGTCATCAACATATGTTTCAAATTCCGGGCGGCCTGAAGTTTCAAGACCACCAATACCCTTTTCTACGTTTACGTTTCCCGCAATAAAAAGCGCTCCACATGCAACTCCACTCCCAAAGCAGAACGCCACAATTGAATTAAGCAGGATTCTCTTCATAGGTGTATTAAATACTCTGTAATATCCGTACCTTATCTTCATAACTAAATTTATATTTTTATACTGATTGAATCTATTCATAAGTTTATCACCTATTTGCGTCCAATGCCAACAAGAAAAGTTTCAAAAGATTCAGATCTGCATGCTTCAGGTTTAAATCCTTTTGCAAGAGTAAACACTTCCCTCATCTTCCTTAAGAATTTCTGCTGATCACCGTTCTGGAAAATCTTTACGCAGAAATTTCCGCCTTTTTTAAGCATGGTTTCGCCATACCAGATTGCCATTTCTACAAGCTGCTCTGATCTGGCTGTATCTACAATGCGGTTTCCAGTTGTAAGGGGAGCTGCATCACAAACTACTAAATCAAACGGACCACGTTCCTTTATCTGCTTTCTAATTGCGGCGTCATTAAGATCACCCTGAAGAAAGAAAAGATTTTCTCCGCGGACATTTTTTGCCAAAGGATTAAGATCACAGCTTGTAACCCGGCCTTCTTCGCCTAAATTCCTTAAGAGAAAAGTCGTCCAGCTTCCTGGAGCGGCTCCTAAATCCAATACATTAGAATTCTTTTTTATCATGCCGAATTTTTCGTCCATTTCTTTAAGCTTATAGACAGATCGGGCGGGATATCCTTCCGAAAATGCTTTCTGAGACCAATAATCCGGTTTTTCATAACTATTTGCTGGCATACTCTTCTTTTTTCGGCCAAATGTATTGTTTTTTTTACCCAAAAATCCTCTTTTTTCAAAAAATTGACATTTAAACTAATCCATATTCCTAGCATTTAAAGAATGGTGTATAATGAACGCCTATGAATAATAAATTTGAGACAATTCTTTCTTCAATAGAAAAGGCACTTCAGCATTCTCTTCCAGAAAAATCCAACCAGGACTGGATAAAAACAGCTTTCAGGGAACTGAACCCGTGCGTAACAGACGAACATCTTTTAAATCTTATAAAACCGTGCAAATCTCTTATTGACCTTGGCGGAAAACGCTGGCGTCCTATTCTTATGGCATTAAGTTCAGAAATGTGCCGTGAAGCCGGAAAAAACGCACCAGTCTCTATTGAACAGACATATTCGCTTACTCCGCTGGTAGAATTTGTTCATACAGCCTCTCTTATTCATGACGACATAGAAGATTCTGCCGATACTCGCAGGGGTAAGCCTGCCGCTCACATAACCTACGGACTGGACACGGCCCTTAACGCAGGTGCATGGCTTTATTTTCTTGCCCCGACTGTAATAAATGAACTGAATGCTCCAGTAGAATTCAGAAATGCCCTTTACGAACTCTATACGGAAGAACTGCGCCGCCTTCATCTTGGACAGGCAATGGACATCTACTGGCACAGGACACCTTCTTTATTTCCTTCGATTGACGAATACATTCAGATGGTACACTGCAAGACAGGAACGCTTGCATGCCTTGCGGTGCGCGCAGGATTTATGTGCGGCGGCGCCACAGCAGAAGAATCGGTTGAAGCTGGAAAAACAGCCGCGTGCCTGGGAGAAGGATTCCAGATTCTGGATGACGTACAGAACCTTACAACAGGAAATCCGGGAAAAAAACGCGGCGACGACATCGTAGAAGGCAAGAAAAGCCTTCCTGTGCTCATGCATATTCAGGAAAATCCTTCCGACGCAGAAAAAATTTCTACCCTGTTTGAGCAGGCTTCAAAAGAAGGCATAGATTCTCCTGCCGTAGAAAAATGCATTGAGCTGCTTCAGTCTAAAGGCGCCGTAAAAAAAGCTGCAGAGCGCGGAAAAGCCGTAATCCAGAAAAATCTGGAAGAATTAACCGGCATGATTCCGGGCGCTGCAAACACAGAAAGTGCCGGCTTAATCCGGGAACTCTTTACCGGAATGATAAATAAATTTCAGGATATAAAATAATGATTGAAACTGCAGAACGACTGAACAACCAGGCAATTCTTCTGGCAAAAGACGGCTCCTTCAAGGAAGCCATAGCCTGCTTTGCACGTGCAATAACCATAGACAAAAACAACGCAATGCTTTGGTATAATCTTGCGCTCACATACAGGGATGCAGGCTTAAAGAAAGAAGCAAAAGAATCTCTTTTAAAGGCACATTCAATTGAACCGGAAGATCAGGACGTAATAGAAGAACTTGCCCTGAACCAGTTTCAGTCCGGAAACCTTGATGAATCAATAGAAACCTGCATGAAAGGCTTAAACCTTAATCCGGAAAATTACCGGCTCTGGAATACACGCGGCGTAAACCTTTTTAACAAGGGCGATTATAATGAAGCGTGCGAATCCTTTGAAAATGCTGTATACTTAAATCCGTACTACAGCGACGGACTATATAATCTGAGAGATACCTACAAGGAACTTGGAAACAAGACAGGCGAAGCTGAATGTAATTTAAAATTACATGAATTAAAGATTCACGGAGACTGCTAAATGAAAACTCCCTATGTAGTTACCAAAATTGAAGGAACACGAATATTTGCCTCTCCATTAGAGATGATTGAAAAAAATACACAGGCAAATATAGAAGTTATAAATCCAAAGAAGATTTCAGTTTCAGAAGGCACAAAAGTTTTCATCGGCCTTCCAAAAACTGCAGAAATGATAAACGGTTTTATTTCGCTTTTAATTCCGATTGCCCTATGCTTTCTTGCCCTTGCAGTATCTCCGTTTATTGCAGAATGGTTTTCTTTAAAACTGACAGAAGGATTTAAGACTGTCTGCGTAATAACAGCCTTTACAGTTTCCGTTCTGGCAATTTTAGTTTACACACGGAATATACCTACAATCGTAAAGCTACAGATTCTTTCGCTTGCAGACAGAAGCTAGAACGCTTCCGTCTGTTTTAATGCATATAAAGTTACAACTAGGCTTTTTCGCGGGCAAGCTTACTGATTTCGTCAGCCATGTCCATAAGTGCAACCTGCTTCTGAACGCCGCCCATTTCCCATGCAACGCGCGGCATTCCGTATACAACAGCCGTCTTTTCATCCTGCCCCAATGTATACGCTCCCTGCCTACGCATCTCGGTAATTTCAACCGCGCCGTCCTTACCCATTCCAGTCATAATTACGCCAAGCGCATTATTCCTATAAATCTTGGCAACGCTTTCAAAAAGAACGTCGGCGCTCGGGCGGTGGCCGTTGCGCTGATCCTCCTGAGTAGTACGTATTACGTTTCCTGTTATGCGTTCCTCAACCTTAATATGGTAATTTCCAGGAGCAATATAGATATGTCCTTCTTCAATTTTCATTTCATCGGCAGCTTCACATACTTCCAGCGGGCAGATTCTGTTTAGACTCTGCGCAAATTCGTTTGTAAAGCCGGCAGGCATATGCTGAACAACCAGAATCGGCTGCTTAAGGTGCGGGTCAATCATCTTGAATACATCACGCAACGCATTAGGACCGCCCGTAGAAATTCCAAGGGCAATAATCTTAATTCTTCCGCCGTCACGAACCGGAGTAATGACAGCCGGCTCTTTTGGAGCAGAATGAGTAAAAATCGGCATGATGCGTTCTGTAGAAGAAGCTGATTCAACTGCAGAAGTACCTTTTTTATTCGCAACAAACTTTTCTGCTTCACGCATTTTAAGCATGTTAAGAATATAATCAGTACGCGGAACCTTTTTACCCTTTCTTCGCGCATAGGATCCGCCGTAAGAGGCAATTTTTTCAATAAGTTCTTCGCTAACTGCAGAAACTTCTGTTGTTACAGATCCACCCGGCTTTGTAATAAAATCCATTGCCCCAAGTTCAAGACACTGCATTGTTACTGCAGCACCCTTAGTTGCAATAGAAGAAAGAATGATTACCGGAACATCCCACTTAAGTTTCTTACGTTCCTGAAGGAATTCAACACCCGTCATTACAGGCATTTCTATATCCAAAACGATTACATCAGGCTTATAATTCGGAACCTCATCAAGAAGCATCTTACCGTTCATAGCCTTTCCGACTACCTGCATGCAAGGTGCATCATTTATGATTCTGGAGACAAGATTTCGCATAAGAGCGGAATCATCACAAACCATAACAGACAAGGTCTCATAATTCGGATCAGTACTTTCCATATGGCAATTTCCCGTTTAACAGTGCCTAAAACAGCTTAAAAACACTCAGGCACTAAATATTTTTCTGATACAGACAAGCCCAGTCAGTCTTAAGGAATTCAAATTTTGTATCCATTCCAAACAAAGACTCTGAGTGACCAATAAATAGATAAGAATGACTGGCCATGGAATTCCAGAAACGGTTTAATACAACAAGCTGAGCCGGCTCATCAAAGTAAATCATTACGTTTCTGCAGAAAATTACATCAAGATTCCTCATCCCTGAATCGTTTTTCAGGTTGTGGTAGTCAAACTTAACACAATCCATGATTTCCTTGTTCACCTGGTAGCCGCCGGCAGATTTTGTAAAATACTGCTGAAGATAATCCGGAGGAATTCCATCAATCTTATTGTCAGCATAGAATCCGGTCTGACCGACCATAAGCGACTTTAAGGAAATATCCGATGCCGTAACCTGAAATTTGTATCCCGCCGGAAGAATTCTTTTAAGAATCATGGCGATTGTATAAGGCTCTTCACCAGTTGAACAACCGGCACTCCAAACCCTTACAGTCGTATCCCCAGATTTTCTTTTTTCTTCCAGAACATGAGGAATTACATATTTTTCCAGAGCGTCGAAGTGAGGCTGATTTCGGAAGAAGCGTGTAAGGTTCGTTGTTACCGAATCAAGCATCTTCTTCATTTCCTCGTGGTCTGACATGATGAGATTATAATACTCGTCTACAGACTCAATCTTCTTTTCCCTGAGAATCTCTTTTATACGGCTGTCCAAAATCGGACGGTTTGTAGCAGAGAATGTTATTCCGCTTTCGTCATAAATGGTCTTGCGGAAACGTTCAAAATCTGCATCATTTAATGTATCAAGCATATAATGGTATTATAAACCCGTAATTTTCAGTTGTAAATAAATTTTCTTTTAGAAATTCAATCTGAAGGCTTCCGGCCCCTGTTTTAAGATGAATTTCTGCAGCCATAATAAATCCGCATAAAATCATATATTTTGTAAGTTTGCCACGTTAAGTATGTCCTATCTCATTGACTAAAATCAGCAATAATGAAAAAATACATCGTTATGAGTAAGTACATTCTAGTAACCAGCGGAGTTTGTTCTTCATTAGGAAAAGGTGTTGCATCAGCAACTATTGGAAGCCTCATGGAAGGTTATGGGCTTAATATATCCATGATCAAATGTGATCCTTACATTAACGTAGATGCAGGAAACATCAGTCCTTTCCAGCACGGCGAAGTATATGTAACGGAAGATGGGGCAGAAACAGACCTTGACCTCGGTAATTTCAGCCGCTTTACTAGCATTAACATTACAAACGATAACTGTATCACAATCGGAAAAGTATACGATCAGGTTATCAGAAACGAACGCGCAGGCCGCTACAACGGACGCACAGTTCAGGTTATTCCACACATCACTGACGAAATCAAACGCAGAATCCTTACAATCGGCGCAAAATCAAATGCAGATGTAGTAATTGTAGAAATCGGCGGAACAGTCGGAGACATTGAATCCATTCCGTTCCTTGAATCTGCACGCCAGCTTATCCATGAACTTGGAAAAAATGATGTATGTACAGTTCACCTTTCCCTCATTCCTGTAATTACGGGAGGGGAACTTAAATCAAAGCCAACACAGCATTCCGTAAAGCAGCTTCAGGAAGCCGGAATTCAGCCGGACATCCTTTTGTGCCGCTGCGAAAAGGAAATTGAAGCAGACATGCGCAAAAAGCTTGCACTTTTCTGCAACGTTTCAACAGACGCCGTATTTGCTTCATCAAATATCGAAAAATCAATCTATGAACTGCCGGTTCTTTTCCACAAGGAAGGCATTGACAAGGCAATAATCAAAAAGCTTGCATTAAAGACTGACGCACCTAACGCAAACATCCGTCAGTGGACGGCATTCCTTAACAAGCTGAACGATGAAGGTCCGTCTGTAACAATTGCCATGGTCGGAAAAAAAGACTATCTGGACGAATGCTACAAGTCTGTACGAGAATCTCTTTTCCACGCCGCAATAACTTCTTACGGAGCAAAGCTTGAAATCCGCAAGATTGACGCAGAAACACTTGAAGGCGGAGAAAAGCTTTCTTCTGCATTTGAAGGCGTTGACGGAATCGTAATTCCAGGAAACTACGGACAGCGCGGATTCCTTGGACTTCTTGCAACTGTAAAATATGCACGCGAAAACAACATTCCTTACCTTGGAATTGACCTTGGAATGCAGCTTATGCCTATTGAAACTGCACGTTCCCTTATGGGCTGGGAAGATGCCGACAGTACGGAATTCATCCAGAACTGCGAACACGCCATAATCAGCCTGCCGGAAGAACAGGCCGGACTTTCTGCTTCGGGACTCATGCAGCTTGGTGCGCAGACCGTAAAAATTTCAAAGGGTACAAAACTTCATGACGCATACAAGAAGACAACTGTTGTAGAACGTCACCGCAACAAATACACATTTGACCGTAAATATGCCGCAGCAATGGAAGAACACGGACTTCTGTCATGTGCTGTTTCTGAGCTGGACAAACATACAGAAGCCTTTGAATGGACAAATCACAAATGGGGCGTAGGTGTTCAGTATCATCCAGAATTCGTTTCCCGCCCTACACGTCCGCATCCGCTCTTTACGGCATTCATAGGAGCTGCCTTAAACCGCTGATGAAAACCGCATTCTTACTGATTCCGGCTGTCCTGCTTTGCGGATGCTCGCTTAAGTACGGCACAACTTATCAGGACGAATCAAATGTGCCGGAATTTATTTTTACAGATGCAACCTTCACAAAATATGAGGACGACGCAAAAAAATTAAACCTTTCTGCGTCAGTCCTTGAGCAGTATTCAAAGGGAAACTCAATGTATGCAAAGGACGTTTCCTTTCAGCTTTATAAAAAGGACGGCACTGTAGAAACAGAAGGTTCATGCGGACTTCTGGCAGCAAATTCAGACGACGAGCAGTACACTCTGTTTGACGGAATAACAATTAAAAACGACGAAGAAGACCTTCTCGTTTCTGCAGACACGCTCAGATGGAACGGTAAATCCGAACAGCTTACAAGCAGCAGAAACGACATGGTTTCAATAAAAAAAGGAAAAACATCCCTTCACGGTTCAGGTTTTTCTGCCAGTGCCGTAAGCAAGAAATTTTCATTTACAGGCGTAATTACCGGCAATTTTTCTGATGAAGAGGAAAAGCCTGTTTCATCTGACGAAAATAAAAGCATGCATAACGGGGAGGAATTAAATGAAAACTGAACTTCTTAAAAAAATCCCCGCACTCCTGCTTTTACTGACCTGTACACAGCATATCAGCGCTGAAAAAATCACTTTTTCTGCAAATTCCTTATCTGGAACAATAGGCAGCAAGTCTGACTCAACAACGATGGAAGGCGATGCCTACGTCCTTACGGAATCCATGGAAATTTCTGCTGATTCCATAAGCATGTCCGGAAAAGATTTCCGCTACATAGAAGCAAGCGGTTCCATTAAAGGCAAAAACATGGAATCTGAACTGGAATTTACATGTGGAAAACTTCATTACGACCGGGAAACAAAAATTGCAAAGCTGAGTGAAGACGTAACCCTTATTGACCAGAAAAACGATGTAAACGCAAAAGCCCAACTTATTGAATACAACCAAAACACAGATATTGCCATAATCCAGATTGGGATTGAACTTACTCAGAAAGACAACGTGTGTAAGGGTGCCTATGCAGTTTACCGCAAGGCTGAACAGAAGCTGGAACTTTCGGGAAATGCCCAGATAAAACAGGGAGACGATACTTTCCGCGCACAGGAAATTACACTTGACCTTGATTCACAGGAAATCATTCTTGACGGACGCGTAAAAGGTTCTGTAACAGACGAACGCAAATCTTCTAAAGACGAAAACCCTTCGGAAGAACCAGAAAACGGCTCCCCGGACAGAGAAGATAAACCCGACCCCCCGGAGAAAAAAGCAGATGAGTGATCAGATTGAAACATCAGAAAATACAAAAACCGCAGAAAACTCAAATATCCATACGCTGCGTGTTTCCAGCCTGTTTAAAAGCTTCGGACGCAAAAGCGTTGTAAAGGGAATCGATTTTAAAATGCAGACCGGTGAAGTACTTGGTCTTCTGGGACCAAACGGAGCCGGAAAAACCACAACTTTCTACATGATTGTAGGATTTTACCAGCCTACGGCAGGAGACATCTTCCTTGATGAAGAACAGATTACCCCTCTTCCGATGTTCAAACGCGCAAGAAAAGGAATTTCATATCTTCCGCAGGAACCGAGCGTATTTAAAAAGCTCACTGTAGAAGAAAACATCTGGTCAATTCTTGAAACAAGGCAGGACCTTACAAAGGCCGAAAAAAAACAGCGCCTTGAAGAACTTATTGAAGAGTTTGCAATCGGAAGAATCCGCAAGCAGTACGCCTTTACGCTTTCCGGCGGTGAACGACGCCGAACGGAAATTGCGCGTTCCCTTGCAATCGAACCAAAATTCTTGCTTTTGGACGAACCTTTCGCCGGAATTGACCCTATTGCAGTTGCCGACATCAAGCACATGATCGGACTTCTTGCAAAACGAGGAATAGGAATTCTTATTACAGATCACAACGTCCGCGACACTCTTGAAATCACTGACCGCGCACTCATTGTTTCCAGCGGGCAGATTTCTATTCAGGGGTCACGGGATGAAATACTGAATTCTGAACTTGCACGCGAAATATACCTCGGCAAAGACTTCTCAATGTAGCCTTATACGCCGGCGCCGGCATGGAAGGGGCGCAGAGCGCGTGCGAACGAAGTGAGCACCGACCGTGAGGGTAGCCCTGGAACGCCGGTTTGCAAAGGAATTCGCCTGAGTTATCCAATCTAATTTGACAATATATTTTCCATAGTGTAGAATTATATTTGAATTATTCTATATAAGCACAAGGAGATAAATTAATGCCACCATTTATTTGGTTACCACTGTTCCTTGCTGCCGGAATTGTTCTTGGATGGATTACTCGCTGGCTGTATGCCAGATTTCAACTATCTGCGTCAGAACAAAAAGCTGAACGTGTTAAACAGGATGCAATTAAAGAAGCTGAAGCTCAGAAAAAAGAAATTTTGCTGAATGCAAAAGATGAACTCATTCGTGAACGAAACCAGCAGGAACGTGAAAACAGAGAACGCCGGGCTGAAGTTCAGCGTTATGAAGCAAGGGTAAACAAGAAAGAAGAACTTGTTGACCAGAAAGCTGCTGATTACGAAAAGAAAGAAAAGGAATTTGCTGACAGGCTTGTCGCAATGAAAAAACGGGAAGCAACTGTAGCTGCTCAGGAAGAAGAATACCGAAGGGAACTTGAAAGAATTTCCGGTCTTTCTGCACAGGAAGCAAAGGATCTTATCATCAAGAACCTGGAAAATGATGCTCGTCACGACGCTCAGGCTCTTCTTAACAAAATTGAACAGGAAGCACAGCTTTCTGCAGAAAAGAAAGCCCGTGAAGTTCTTGTTGCTGCAATTCAGCGCATTGCGCCGGAAACTGCAAGCGACATTACCGTAACAACAGTTTCATTGCCTAGCGATGAAATGAAAGGTCGTATCATCGGACGCGAAGGACGCAACATTCGCGCGCTTGAAACTCTTACCGGCGTAGATATCATCATTGATGATACACCGGAAGCAGTTGTAATTTCATGTTTTGACCCTGTTCGAAAGGAAATTGCAAAACAGTCTCTGGAACGCCTTATTTCTGATGGACGCATTCATCCGGCAAGAATTGAAGAAGTTGTTCAGAAAGTTACAAGGGAAATTCAGAACAAGATTTACGAAGAAGGCGAAAAAGCTTTGTTCGACCTTGGAATTCATAATATGCCTACAGAAGGCGTACGTGCTTTGGGACGCCTTTACTTCCGTACAAGTTACGGTCAGAACGTACTTGTTCACTCAAAGGAAGTTGCTACAGTTGCTTCCATGCTTGCAGCAGAAGTTGGCGCAGACCGGGAACTGGCTAAGCGTGCCGCAATCCTTCACGATATTGGTAAAGGAGCAGAAAACGACAGCGACCAAAACCACGCAGAAGTTGGTGCAGAAATGGCTCGTAAGATGGGTGAAGATCCAAGAGTTATCAACGCAATTGCGGCTCACCATAACGACATTGAAGCAACAACCCTTGAAGCAATTATCGTTCAGATTGCCGATGCAATTTCTGCAGCCCGCCCAGGTGCCCGCCGCGAAACTGTAGACAACTACGTAAAGCGTCTTGAAAACCTTGAAGCCATTGCAGAAAACTTTGAAGGCGTTGAAAAGGCATATGCTATTCAGGCCGGACGAGAACTTCGCATTCTTGTAAACAACGAACGCGTTGCCGACAACGAAGTTAAGCAGCTTGCAAGCGACATTGCAAAACAGATTGAAAATGATTTGAAGTATCCTGGAAGAATCAGAATTACAATGATCAGAGAAACTCGAATCGTAGAATACGCAAGATAAAGCGTTATACAAAAAGCAAAAGCCTGAAAAGCTCAAAGTCGAATGACCTGCTTTTCAGGCTTTTTTTATCATTAAGTCCGTCAGTTCTTCTGTTATTTACTGAAGGCCAAATGTTATATAAATTGAAAAAATATTATCCCAGTTATTATTTCCGCGTGGCATACAGCGGTAATAGGCGCCCAAAGCTGGCGCAAACACGTGCGAATTGTCATACAGAAAATCATAATCAAATCCTACCCTAAAGCCGTTTCCCCAGGCAGTTGATTCTGACCAGGCTTTTGAACTTTTATCAAAATATTCAAGTTCTCTTCCGTCAAGGACAATTGTTTTCTTTTCATAATCTGATTCGCATATAAAGTCTGTTCTGGAACCAAGCGCATAAGCAACAGAAAAGGCAAGTCCGCCGAATCCAGGATAAAAACGGATTCCAGCCCAGCCTGCGTAATCAAGATGGTGGTTATAGTCACTTCCATCAAACATAAGGTCGGCAGTTACGTCTGCACCTAAAAGAAAGCGGAGCGGCTTTGCAAGCCTGAACGAAACATCTGTAGTAATTCCAAAAATTGCCCTAGATTCTTCGATAGATACCAAATCATCATTTCTGCTGTAAACCGGAATACCAGTAGTCAATCCAAAATCAGAACGTACAACCTTATCTTCTTCCGCAAACAGACAGAAAGAGGCAAAAAGAAGCGATGCAAGAATAATTAATCTTTTCATAATTATATTATCGGTGATTTTAAACAAAAAAAGCAGAAATCCTGTCAATAAAGACAAAATTTCTGCTCTTTTATGGGACTCAAAATTCTAGTCGCGAAGATAGATTAATGCGCCAAGAACGCTTGCATGACCTGCAAACTGATAGAGCCACTTAAGCAAATCTTCAGAGCCTTCAATATCACCGATAGAAATTGACGGCTTGAAAAGACCACCAGCGCCAGTACCGCAGAAATCAATAAGAACGATTGCAATAGCCCAGATTACAACAACTGCAAGAGAAGCAATAGATGTATACTTGCTGAGAGCTGCAACAAACGGTTCAAGGATAAGGAATGCACCGCATACAAGTTCAATTGCACCGAATACAATACCGATTGTTTTTCCAAGATCTTTGTTGTCAAAAATCTTTCTGATAGCTTTTACTGCTTCATCTCCGCCCTTATCTGTATTTGCAAAAACCCAGATTCCGGCAACAAGAAGCATTACGCCAATTGCAAGCTGAAGAATCAATTTTCCAATTGACAGACTTTTTACTGATTTTCCCATTTTTTCAAACTCCTTTATTACGCACTGCATTTTTGTCCCTGGAAATCTAATGCAACGCATTTCTACTTCCGGCCAACGGTCCAAAAAACCGTCAATGCTCTGTGCATTAATATTATAAGTATATTACACTTTTTATGTAGTCGCAAGAAAATCCACTTAAAAACGATTTTAGGAACTGCTATCTGTACAGAACCGTAAATGTCTGGAAAACAAGACGGATATCCGGTACAAATTTAAATCCCACTACTTCACCCTCTTCTTCAAGATATTCCTGCATTTTCTGCTTCCATTCTTCAAGGGAAGCATCTTCTCCTTCCTGAGAAGCCATTTCCCATGTAACTTCATTAAATGGAACAATGCTTACAGAATCAATCTGAAGGACTGCACATGGAGTATGTGTCTGATCAAAAAGAATATAAAGCTCACCGGAAACAGGAAGCGGTTCGCCGTCTATTGTAAAAGTTGCAAGGCTTGAAAAGAAACCCGTCTTTTTACCTGAAAGGGCAAGGGCAATTTTCCCTGCATTGCCAAATCCTTTTGACTCAAAATCCAGATCACCGGAACATACTGTTTCCGGATCTCTGCCAGTTGCCTCAAGAAATTTCTGCCAGTATTCATAAACAACGCTGTCTGACATTTTAACCTCGATAATTTATCTTATTATGACAGTCATTAAAACTGTCCGGCTATTTTCTGGAAAGCATGATTGAAAAAGCAAGGATGAAGAAAGTCCATGGTAAAACTGTAAACACAAGGTTTGATACAGGGATTCCCGCAACCATAAGGTCAAACGGTATGTTCAGTCCCAGACTAAGAAGAAGATTATAAACACTTCCTGCATACGCCGAAATAAATCCGGCTACCATGCAGATCCATGCGCTGTCTTTTGTGCGGGAATAAAGCATTACAGCCGTAAGGGCTGTTATTCCGCCAAGAATAAGCTTTACGGCATACAAAATCATTTCACTCTGTGACACAATACCTCTCCTGCGGTAAGACCGCATAACATTTAAATGATTTGATTCCTGAATCTATTAAACAGTATAAACGAAGGGATCACTTTTTAATTTTGAAAATACGCCTGCATCGGCTCCGAACGGAACAATTGAAGGCTCATTATATACAGGAGAAATTACAAGCCCCTTTTCCAGACAGTGAAGCACGAATTTCTCGTATTGATTTTCGGGAATTTTAGGAAAAAGATAAGGACCTTTTCTTTCCCAGTACTTTGTAACTACAGGATCATAGATAAACCAGTCTTTTTCCTGTCTGTTCTGAACGGCAGCAACAAGGTCATAGATTGAGCGAGCAATAGACGCATGCATAGGAGCCTCTATGAATGTCTGTTCAGGAAGCAGCTCTACAGGAATTGAATCTTCAGAAACAAGCGATTTTTTGGCTGCAACAATAAATAATGAACGCGCATAAGGAAGCGGCGGCGCAAAAATGATGGAGTCACACTCTGACCAGGCTACACCGGCAGGATTCCATGGCCTATAAGCAGCAGTTCCGTCTTTAGAAACCAAAAGAGAGGCTTTAAGTGCTTTTTCATAGCTATCATAATAGAAAACCCTGCGTTCAGAATTAAAAAGCTTTTCTACAGCCTTATCTGTCCGGCAGGAAAAACCGGTTTCAAAGCTTCCTGTAATTCCGCGGTTCAGAATATTCTTGAACATTGTAAAGGCAGAAGCACCTCCCCATCCAAGAATTGCCCGGCCGCCTTCCTGGTAAAGGTCTGCAAGGCGGATACCTTTTGCTGTATACAAAAAACAGCCGCGGGCACGCTTTACAATACCGTAACGAGAAAATATTTCGTTTCTTAAAAATTCAATGCCTGACATAAAATTTATATTTTCGCCATCTACATTTTAGAAAGTTTTTCGCTGATCATCTTTGTAGCCTGACCAGGATTTGCCTTACCCTGAGAAGCCTTCATGACCTGTCCCATGAGCCAACCTACAACATTTGTCTTTCCTTTCTTAAAGTCTTCTATAGCCTTTGGATTAGCAGCAATTACTTCGTCAACAATCTTTTCGATTGCGCCGGCATCACTTACTACTTCCATTCCCTTTTCCTTGATGATTACAGACGGAAGTTTATTTGACTCAAGCATTTCTGCAAATACTTCTTTTCCCTGCTTTGAAGTAATTTTCTTATCTTCAAGGGCATCTGCAAGTTCTGCAATATGCTTTGGAGTAATCTTTACGTCAAGAATAGTTTCTTTCTTTTCATTAAGAACGGCAAGAAGTTCTGCAATAATAAGGTTTGCAACCCTCTTAGGAGACTTGGATGCAGCAGCAGCTTCCTCAAACCAGAGTGAAAGGTCACGTGTTCCTGTAAGAACTTCTGTGTCAAACTGAGTAAGCCCGAATTCTTCCTGAAAACGGATTCTCTTCTGTTCCGGAAGTTCGCCTACTTTTTCTGCGGCAGCTTCTACAAGTTCTGTGCTTACAGTAAACGGCTTGATATCCGGTTCTGTAGTAAAGCGGTAATCAACAAAAGAATTCTTTGTACGCTGAACTACAGTTTTTCCTTCTGCTTCGTTCCAGCCCATTGTTACCTTAAATCCAGGATTAAATTCCTGACGGTCTTCCTGGAATTCCTTAAGCTGACGCTGAGCCTCATAAGCACAGGCTTCGCGGATTGCCTTAAAGCTGTTCAAGTTCTTGATTTCAGAAATCGGTGTGTGGTAAAGCTTTCCGTCTTCCCATACATTAAGGTTGATGTTAGCGTCACAGCGCATGTTACCTTCCTCAAGGTTACCTTTTGTTACCTTAACATAGCGAAGGATTTCCTGAACTGTCTGCATGAAGAGGGCAGCTTCGTCCGGGCTTGTCATATCCGGCTTTGTAACAATTTCTATGAGCGGAGTTCCGCAGCGGTTGTAGTCAATATAAGAATGCTTTCCTTCAAGGTGGAGGGACTTACCTACGTCTTCCTCAAGGTGAATACGTTCAATACGTACGCGACGGTATTTTCCGTCAATAATGCAGTCTTCTCCGATAAAATTCTTTTCACGGCATTTTGCTCCGCCCGGCTGTTCATCCTTTGGATAATGAATAAGAGGAAGATCTACAAATCCGTCTGTACACAACGGAAGATCATACTGAGTAATCTGGTATCCCTTTGCAAGGTCAGGATAAAAATAATGCTTGCGATCAAATTTTGTATAGCTTGCAATGTCACAGTTCAAGGCAATACCGGCAACGGCACCAAGTTCTACATAACCTTTGGAAATGCGCGGCATGGCTCCCGGAAGTCCCAGACAGACCGGACAAACACGAGTATCCGGCATTCCGCCGTAACGGTTCTCGCAGGCACAGAATGCCTTGGTCTTTGTCAAAAGCTGAGTATGGATTTCACATCCGATAACGATTTCCCACTTGTCGATTGCCATAATATTCCTTCATAAACCGCGGAAAAACAAAAATCCGCAAAAATTATTTGGAATCATTATAGCGATTTTTCAATAAATATTACAGTAGGTTTTGGCAGATTTTAAAAGCCGTTTTTCCCCTACTGTTATTTTTTTTGCAGTAATTTTTACGATTTTTTAAACTTTTTTTATTTTTTTTCTTGCATTATTCAGAATGTATGGTATAAAGGAGTTGTGGAGCAAGAGGTATTGGATCCCCCTTGTGAAACATGATCAGGAGGCATTAATGGAGCCGATTGAATTATAAAGCCTGATCGAGGCTATAAACCGATAGGACAACCTATTCTTGCGGTTTAAAGCAGAAAAACCATTATGCGTGCAAGCAAAAACTCATTGCGAGGAACCTTGCACATACAGGCCGGCGAACAAGCCGGCTTTTTTTTGCTTGAAGAGAATTTATATTAAGATATACCCCTCTTCTAGTATCAGAAAACTTCTTGCGGTCCATAATGCTGTAACCCTACGAAAAAATAAAAAAAGGAACAGAAATGCCTAATCTTGACCAGATTATTTATGCGGCTGTCCGTTGCATCCCTCTTGGAAAAGTTGCAACTTATTCACAGATTGCTGCACTTGCAGGAAATTGCAATCTGCGCCGTTATGTAGGAAATTCTTTGCATAGAAATCCGAACAACAGTACAACCCCATGCCACCGCGTAGTAAATTCAAAGGGATTTTGTTCCGGGAGCTTTGCATTCGGAGGTTCAGACGAACAGCAGAAAAAGCTACAGGCAGAAGGTATCGGATTTATAAACAATCATGTGGACATGCAGAAATTCTGTATAACACAGGAAGACTTTGAAATTATGAGAGAAGAACTTCTACAGAATCAACCTTCTGTGAAAACTTTGTAAAATCACTGCGTCTGCTTAAGCATTAACGGGCAATTCAAACCATTGCATTCACGAACAACGGAAGAGTTATAAAAGAACTTAATTTTTTGCCTAACAATCTTCTATAACATAAAATAAATAAATTTTATTGCCAAAAACAAATTCCTCATTTATCCTTTTTTTAGCACAATTCTATTTTCAAGGAGAAATCCAAATGATTGATATTCAATATCTTCTGCTTTTACAGAATCTACGAGAAACTACATGCGGTGTTTTCAACGAATTTTTTAATGGCATTTCAAAGGTTGCCGTTGATGTTATCTTTTTTCTTCCTTTTGTAATCTATTGGGCATGCGACACAGTATGGGGAAAACGACTGATGGTAAGTCTATTCAGCGGTGAATTCTTAAACGGTGTGATAAAACTTTCTGTCTGTGCATATCGGCCATGGATCCGCTCCGATTTAATAGAACCTGCAGGTGATTCAAAAATTGCAGCTACAGGATATTCATTTCCTAGCGGACATACCGTTCATGCAACGACGATATACGGAACGACCGCCATATGGCAATGGAAAAAACGACGTTGGCTTGGAATTCTTTGTATAATCGGTATCGCACTCACTGGGTTTTCACGAAATTTCCTTGGAGTTCACACTCCTCAAGACGTTCTTGTAGGCTGCACCGAATCCTTACTCCTTATTTTTTTCATAGGAAAAATTCAGGACTATATTTCTGATAATGAAAAAAAAGCAGATCTGCTTTCTGCCATAGGAACCATCCTAATTGCCGTTGCACTTATTTATATAAAACTAAAACCTTATCCCATGGATTATATCGACGGAAAACTTCTTGTTGATCCTCAGAAAATGATGGTAGACTGCTTTAAATTCAGTGGTGCCCTGCTGGGATTTATAGCCGGAACTTTCCTGAATCGAAAAAAAATCAGATATGAAATTCCGTTCGCCCATAAAAATCTTCCGGTTCTTACCTCAGTCGGAACAGGTATTCTTTTTTCATGGAAAGAATTCTTTGCAAAAGCAACGGTCATTCCCGTTTTCGGAACACAATGGGGAAACCTTCTGGCCTTTTTCCTTATGTCAATTTTCGGTCTTATAATCTGGCCTATCGTAATCAGAAAGAACACTGAACAAGAATAATACTTTTAAACATCTGAACCCCGTAATCCCGGCGGGGTTCTTTTTTTTACCAAACTTTCGCCCTGTACTTCTTTAATTCCGAGCGGATTCTTTTCATTTTAAGTTTTCGCTCTTTACTTGCTTTTGTAGGCTTTGTAGGCTTACGTTTCTTTGGAACAACCAACGCCTGCACAATACGATTTTCTATGCGCAAGAGTGCAATCTTCCGGTTCAATTCCTGAAAACGCTCATCATCTACATTCAAATACAGAAAATCTTCCGAGTTAATAATTGAAGAAAGTTTATTTCTAAGCAGCATACGTTCTTCTTCTGTAATACCGCCAACCGCAGATACAGCAAGCTGAAGACAGACTTTTGTGTTCACCTTATTTACGTTTTGCCCGCCTTTTCCGCCGCTTCTTGCAAAAGTAATTTGAGAATTTTTTATGATTGATTCGTGCAGTTCAAATTTATTCATATCCCAAAATTATAACATATAAGAAATATTTTTGAAGATTCTTACAAAATTTTGCAAAATCAGAAAATTTCAAACGCTCAATAAAAACAATCAGAAACTGACAGATCCCCCTAAAAATGCGAGTACATCAAGATACGTACAATCAGAAGGGAACAAAAAAAATGCCCCGATATAAAACGGAGCATCAAAAAAGAATTTTATTCAATAAACGCCACCTGCACAAGCAGCCGGCATTGTTCGTTATCAAAAGGTATAACTGCCGTTTCCGGCACCTTAATACGACTCAGATGTCGAAGTGCAGCTTGCAACTGCGAATCCGTCAGCTGTTGCTCAAGAACAAACGCATTTTTTTATTTTACCTGAACGCCGCAGCCTTTGTGAGATTCTTCCCAGGCCTTTGCAAGCTGAAGTAGTTTTGCCTCGCTGAACATAGGACCTGCGAACTGCATTCCAATCGGCATTCCGTCAGTTCCGTCAGCCTTACCGGCAGGAACATTTACAGAAGGAATGCGCGCAAGGTTCACAAATACTGTGTACATGTCGCTAAGATACATTTCAAGAGGATCATCAACTTTCTGACCAAGCTTAAATGCAGGTGTAGGACAAGTAGGACAAAGAACAATGTCGTAAGTTTCAAAAAGCTTAGCCATTTCGCGCTGAATTCGAGCGCGCACAGTCATTCCCTTTTTATATGTGTCACCGCTGAACTGTTCAGAAAGTACATAGTTTCCGATTACAATACGGCGTTTAACTTCCGGACCAAAACCTTCGCTACGAGTATCAACATAAAGTTCATCATATCCCTTTTCGTTGTCTACGCGGCGGCCATAGCGGATACCGTCAAAACGGCTAAGGTTAGAAGCAGCTTCACTGAGCGCAATTACATAGTAAGAAGCAATAGACGCATCCAGAACAGGAAGGTCAACTTCATCAATCTTTGCACCCTTTTCTTCAAACCATGCACGTGTAGAATCAAAAGCAGCCTTTACATCTTTATCCAGACCCTTTGTTTCTAGGAACTGCTTAGGAATTGCAATTTTCAAAGAAGCAAAATCTGTATACGGCTTAAGCTTTTTCAAGGAAGCAGCATCAGGCAAATCCGCACTTGTGTCATCATAAAAATCAGCGCCGGCCATGCAGCTTAAAGGAAGCGCAATGTCATCCGGAGTGTGGCCCATAATTCCAACCTGATCAAGGGAAGAACCGTACGCAACAACGCCCCAGCGGCTCAAAACACCGTAAGTAGGTTTAAGTCCGTAAATACCGCAGTAACTTGCCGGCAGACGAACCGAACCGCCAGTTTCTGTTCCCAATGCAAAAAGTGCCTGGTTTCCGCTTACAGCCGCAGCAGAACCGCCCGAAGAACCGCCCGAAACATATTCACGATTAATCGGGTTTCTTGTTGCACCATAAGAAGAATATTCTGTTGAAGAGCCCATTGCAAATTCATCCTGATTGCAGCGTCCAAGAGGAATTGCTCCAGCCTTTTCAAGCCTGTCTATTACAGTTGCACTGTACGGCGCAACATAGCCTTCCAGAATTTTTGAACCGCATGTAAGTTTGTGACCCTTACAGCTGATGTTATCCTTGTTCGCAAAAGGAACTCCAAGCAAAGGCTTTTCTTCAAAAAGAGCATCCACTGTTCCGTTTGCTCTTGCAGCTTCAATTTCTTTGTCTGCAGTTTCTGCCTTTGTTAAGGCATCTTCGTACATTTCCAGAAAAGCGTTCAAAGGTTTGTCACTGGCTTTGTCAGCCTCAAAAGTCTCAATTGATTTTTTTACAAGCGCGCTACTGGTAGTTTCTCCAGCCTTTAATGCTTTTACAGTTTCTTCTATTGTATACATATCATTCATTTCCATATCAAAATATTAAAGAATGGGGGAAAGCCTTCCCCTCGGTTCAACTAAACGGTGATATACTTCGTGAACTTACTAGTCAACAGGCTCAATCACCGTTTATTTTCACCTACCCCTTCCAGCGGGGCAAACCGGGTTTTCCCCGCAACGCCCCTTTCCAGACGGTTCTTCAATTTTAGGCATCGCTCGCAAGTCTCGCGATGAGCCGCTCTATCGATGAACCTAAAAAAGCCTGCTGCTGCAGCCTTTTTTTTAACGGTTCTTCGATTTTAGGCACCCTCGCCGAGAACTTTAGGTACCTGGAAGTAGCCGTCCATGAAGTTTTCGCTTACGTTCTTTACGTTCGGAATATCAAGGCCCTGAACAACTTCGTCTTCACGCAGTTTTTCTGCAACTGTCGAAGGATATGCGTCATACGGATTTTCGCTATCATCATACTTAGAAAGAATATCAAAATAGCCGACAATTTCGTTTGCCTGCTTTTTCAATGTTTCAAGATTTGTGCTTTCCGGAGAAAGTCTTGAAAGATACAGAAGATTATTCAATGTTTCTTCATCGATTTGTTTGTGAGTACTCATAATGCTATTATAAAAAAAAGCAGGCTCTTAGGCAATCTTAATTAAATACGATTTTCCTGCAGGAACAGTCAATTCCATAAAGCCGCCGTCCAGTTCTGCTTCAAGCGATTCGCCAAGAGCATCTTTTTCCGGAACGCAAAGGAACTTTCGTCCGAAAATGACAAGCGGAATCCTTATCTTTCTGTCCTGTTCGTCACTAGAAGCCGCCGTAATCCATAGTTCGTCTTCTGTAAAACGAGCCATTGCAATAACCTGATCTTCTGCCCAAAGAATCTTAAATCCTCCGTTACGGAATGCCTCTGAACTAGTTTTTATGCGACAAAGTTCAGAATAAAGCCTGAAAATTTCAAGGCTTTCAATATCCTTGTCCCACGGCATTGTATAGCGGCAGCCTTCGTTATCCTGCATGCGGCCGTCAATATCTGCTTCATCGCCATAATATATATTTGTACAGCCCGGAAGCGTAAACAGAAGCTTTACGGCACCGCGAACAGCATCTCTTGAAATTGCCGGATCATTATGAAAGCGCGAAATGTCATGGCTTCCCAAAAGATTAAACAGAACCTGCTGCATTACAAACGGAAGCCGCGCCAGATAATTTTCTACCCATTCGGCAAATCCCCGTGCAGAAAGCCTGTTCGGAATATTCCTTAACTCCGGAGAAAATGCTGTAAAAAAATCCCTCTGGCCATAAAAAGCACGGATCGGGCGGCACGAACCAAAATAATTCATTGGAGAATCCCATTCGTGTCCATTCAAGAAGTCCGTACAGTCAGACCAGTCTTCCGCAAGAATGTATGCCTGACTGTTTTCTTCCTTTATGCTCTTACGGATAAGCGGCCACACATCATGATGAAGCTGAATCAAATCATTTCTAGCCATTACATCTGCAACGTCAAAGCGCCAGCCGTCTGCACAGTACGGTTTTTTAAGCCATTTTTTTACGACAGAATCAGAATCTTTCCATATGCGGCTACGCAGTTTTTCGCTGGTATAATTCAGAGTCGGCAGAGTCGGAACATCAAACCAGGCCTTATAAGTATTATCTTCATTAAAGAAATAATACTCCCTCTCATCAGAATCCGGATTATTGTACGCACCCTCTGACTTAGGAAAGAAGGTGCCGTCCCTGTTGAACCAGCGGTTTGCAATGCCGGTATGATTAATTGAAACGTCAAGAATAATCTTTATTCCGTTTTTGTGCAGTTCAGAAATAAGTTCTTCAAGCGCCTTGTCTCCGCCAAAATGCGGATCAACATGAAAATAGTCAAGGCAGTCATATTTATGAACCGTTGCCGCATAGAAAATCGGATTTAAATAAATTGCCGTAATCCCAAGTTTTTTCAGGTAAGGAATTTTTTTTCGGATTCCAACAAGGTCTCCGCCGTAAAAATCAACACAGCGGGCATTTTCATAATCCTGAGGTATAGAGTTCCAGTCCTTTATGCGCTTTACTGGGAAACCATCAAAAACGTATTCGTTATCCTTTACGCTAAGGGAATCATCGCCGTTGCAGAATCTCTCCGGAAAAATCTGGTAGAAAACCGCATTCTTTACCCATTCAGGCTGAACGTAATCAGTAAGAATCCTGAAGTTATGGCTTTCATCTGTAATATGGTCATGAACGCCAGTCTGATTGTAATAGTAAATATGATCTTTTGCTGCAACAAAAAACTGATAGCTGTATTCATCCTCAAAAACAGTTACTTTTGCAGTGTAATATACAAGCCCGTCCCGCGATTCAACTTTTTCCATTTTAACCGGAAAAGAGGTTCCGTTTTTCTTTCCGCTAAGAAATACATTTTCTACAGGAGCAGAATCAAACATTCGTATAGAGATGAAAATTTCTTCACCTTTTTTAGGACATGGATTACTAACAAAATTTTTAGAACCGTCGGAATAAATGCTTTCAAGCCAATCAATTGAATCAGACATGAGAACAGTATAAAAGCGATTTTATTTTAGGTCAAATATCCGGTGTTAAGTTTCCTTAATCTCTTATAATATCCAGTTTTTTTGACTGGTATTCCGGGAGGAATTTCTTGCGGCCGCCGGATTCAAACTGAACTTCAATTACAACTTCGCCGGAAGCGTCTGAGCTGGAAACTATCTGGCCATAGCCGTAGTCATCGTGGTAAAGTCGTACGCCTTTTTTCCATTTTTCAAGAACCGCTGCCTTTGGGGATAAATCTGCGTCGCTGGATTCAAATTCTCCGTTTGCAGAAACTGCCCTTGAATAGGAAAGAGGAACACGTCCCATTACCCGGAATACATTGCCGGCCTCCATAAGAAACGGACTAGGAGCCATTGGCTGAATGTGTCCGTAAAGGCGGCGCATTGCACAGCTTGTAATATAAAGTTCATCTTTTGCACGCGTAATTCCTACGTAAAACAGGCGGCGCTCTTCTTCAAGTTCTTCGCCGACTTTATCATCACGCGGAAAAATACCGCCTTCAAGACCCGTTATTATTACACGGTTAAATTCAAGTCCTTTTGTGTTGTGCAGGGTAATCAGCGTAACTGCGTCGGCGGACTCCCCGGCCTGTTCTGCAAGACTTCTGTCCAGTTCAATTGCATCCAGAAAATCCAAAAGACCTTTATTTGAAAGCGGATAGTCAGCAGCACTGTTCACCAGCTCTTCCATATTCTGTACTCGGCTCGTTCCATCTGCATCATCCTGCGCCTTATGAAACTTATCAAGCCCAGAATCTTCTATAACCTTCTGAATAAAAACAGAAAGCCGCTCAAAATCGCCGCCGCCATTCTGCTGCGCAGGCGCTTTCTGAATTGCCGCTTCAGCCAGTGCATCCGTAACAGAATCATCCCTAACTTCCCTGGACTTTTCTTCTATAAAAGTGCGCAAATTTTTCATAACAGAACAGAAATCCTTTAGTCCGTCCCTTGCCTTTTTAGAAAGGGATTCCGCACAGTTTTCTGCAGCATCCAGGAGATTAAAATTTTCAATGAGCGCACCCGCCGTTTCGTGGGCAGAATTTATGATTTTTTCCTGGGACTTTTCGCCGATTCCACGTACAGGTTTATTCACAATGCGGCTGAATGCAATCTCGTTCCTTGGATTTGCCAGAAGAGCCAGATAGCTTAAAGTATCTTTAATTTCTTCGCGTTCATAGAATTTTAAGGAACCAACAACTGCATACGGAATCTGTTCATGAAGGAATTCCGTTTCAAAACCAAGCGACTGGGCATTTGTCCTGTACAAAATCGCAAAATCACTGTAAGAAGCGCCGGCATCCACAGCCTTATGAATCAGCTGCGAACAGAAAGCAGCTTCCTTGTCCTGATTGTCCAGAAAAACAAGAACCGGCTCGTTTCCTTCGCCGCGTTCCGCAACAAGAGTTTTTCCAAGGCGGTCAACATTATTTGAAACAACTGCATCTGCCGTTGCAAGTATTTTCCCAGTAGAACGGTAATTGCGTTCAAGGCGTATGATTTTTGTTCCTTCAAACTGTTCCGGGAACCGCAGGATATTCTGAACTTCTGCACCGCGGAATTTATAGATTGACTGATCATCATCACCTACAACGCAGACATAAGTTCCGCTTCCGTCCTGAACGCCGCTTAAAGCATGAAGCAGCATAAACTGAGCCACATTGGAATCCTGGTATTCGTCTACCATTATTACACGGAAGCGGTGCTGAATCTGCCGCCTTACAATTTCATTTGAATTGAGAATCTGAACAGGACGCATTATAAGGTCACCAAAATCTGCATTTCCTGTAGCCCGTAAGCGTTCCTGATAAGTTTTATATAAGGAAGAAAGTTCTCCGTCTTCATCAAAGCGGCTTAAATCATCATCCGGAGTAAGGCAGTAATCCTTGCAGAGCGCAATCTTATGAGCGGTAATATTTGCCTGCTTTTTTGTCATTCCTGGAACCGCCTTCATCAAAAGGCTTGCAGAATCATCGTCATCGTAAACCGTAAAATTAGGATCAAGACCGGCTTCTTCTGCATAGCGACGCAGAAACCATGCACCAAAACTGTGAAATGTCTTTATCTGAGATTCAGAAGCAAGCGGTTCAAGGGCAACTGCTCTTTCCTTCATTTCATTGGCAGCTTTTTTTGTAAAAGTTACCGCAAGAATTGACCATGGCTGAACATTTTCATGCTGAATAAGATAGGCTATTTTTGTTGTAATAACCCTTGTTTTGCCGGAACCAGCTCCAGCAAGAATCAAAAGAGGAGAACCGTTATGAACTACAGCTTCTGTCTGTTCCGGATTCAGTGTTTCAAGATATTCAAATGCCATTTTTCTTCCGCCGATTATTTTTCGGTTGCAAATTCAATTGAATCGCTTTTTATATTGGAATTAAGGCTTGAATCGCCGATAAAAATTCCGTCCAGATCAACATCGCTTGAACCAACGATTTTTACACGGACAAAACGGCCGGTTTTTACAAAGTCCTTTTCGTTTCCAACTTCCTTTTCATATCTTACGACAACGCTACCGTCAACATCTGGGGCCTGGAACCACGCCCTTCCGATTGCAATTCCTTCGTCACCTTCTACTATTTCTTCAATCAAAACGTCATATTCATTTCCAACGCGTGCAGCAAGATGATTTCTGGTAATTTCTTTCTGAAAAGCGCAAAGTTCATCTGCCCTTGAAACAGCTGTTTTTGCAGGAACCTTGCCCTTATATGAATATGCAGGCGTATCTTCTTCGCGGCTGTACGGAAAACAGCCGGACCAGTCACTTTCAAGTTTTTTAAGAAATCCCAGGGTTGCAGAAGCATTTTCATCCTTTTCGCCAGGAAATCCTGTTAAAAATGTTGTCCTTATAACTGCCTGAGGAAGCGCCGCACGAATGTCAGAAGCAAGGCGCAGATATTCTTCTGGGCTTCCCTTACGGTTCATTTTGTGAATGATTTCTTCGTCACCGCTCTGGAACGGTATATCAAAATAGGCAAGAAGGCGGCTGTCTTTCTGCATGACGGGAAGAATGTCACGATTAAAATGATCAGGATGAATGTAAAGAGTCCTAACAATAAAATTACCCTTAATTTCTGAAATCATTTTAAGGAGGCGCGCAAGTCCTGATTCTTCAGAAGTTCCGCAATTTTTTCCGTCCTTCCATTCCGGAAGCGGAAGCCTGCCGGTGCCAAAAACATCGTCGCCTGCTCCGGTTCCATAAGCCGCAAGATCCTGACCGATAAGATTGAATTCTACGATTCCCAGTGAATACAGTTTCTTTATTTCATTGATTATTGAATCTGCGCGGCGACTTCGTAATTCTCCGCGGATAACAGGAATTGCGCAGAAAGAACAGTGATTTGAACAGCCTTCCGTAATCTTTACGAATGCACTGCCCTTGTATGCAAGAAAAACTTTTCGTTCACCTGTGCAGACACCCTCCTGCTTGTATATATGAACAGGACGGCCGCCAGCCATCATCTCGCGAATGGTCTCGTCAATTTTATCAATGTTTCCGTTACCGAAAATTCCGTCTGCTTCCGGGAGCGCTTCATTAAAAACATTTGCATAGCGTTCAGCAAGACAGCCGGTTAAAAGAATTTTTGCCCCCGGATAATCACGGCGGGCAGCACAGACTGCATCAAGAGATTCTTTTTTTGCAGATTCAATGAATCCGCATGAATTTACGATTATAAAATTAGCTTCTGAAGCATCAAAAGTCTGCTCCATTCCTAACGACAAAAGGCGGGCTATAATAAGCTCGCCGTCTACCTGATTTTTTGCACAACCGTGCTGATCAATGAAAAATTTAGTCAAGTTCTATTACCACCAGCTTGTACTTTCCGTCAGTATCCTTGATCCACTTAATGTCTTCTACAAGTACCTGACCCGCCTTTCCGATTTCAAGATCATATCCCTTGGAATCTGCTGTAATGGAGAATTTTACAGTATTACAGTTGCCCATCCACAGGCGGATTCCGTTATTTGCAGTCATAGTTACAACTTCTCCACTGGAGAAATAACCTTCTACAGGATCATGTCTATCTACACGGTAGCGGAATTCACTTGAACCGCGGAAACTTCCGTTAAGAGTAAACGGATAAGCCCTTGTATCTTCCAGAATGACAAGCTGCTTGTGATTTGAATTAATTTCTGATGCAAAAGGAATTGCGCTTGTATCTGTTGTTCCAGTTGCAATATAAACGCCTTCGCCTCTCTTTAAAAGACGAACTTCGGCACCGCGAGAACTGTCTGTAGCAGAAATGTCCGAAACATAAACGATAAGGTCAGACATTGTGTCGCCATCTATATCAAGTTCAGTTTCTTCTGCAAGGTCTGTATAAAGCGTTCCAACAGGACACAAAAGCCCAAAAGATGAAAGGGTATCGTTTACAGTAAGAACAATATTTCCATCTTTTGTCGGATAAAGAATCTGATCACCTTTATAAAGCCTTGTTGAAAAAGCCTTGTCTGTTAATTCATATGTTTTTGCAGAAGCATTCTTGTCTACAACAACTTCCCTGCCGTCATCAACTTTTTTGTTGATGACAAATATGTAGAGAACTACAAAAATTGCAGCAAGCACAAAGAAAGCACAGGAACTTATGAGCGGCCAGAAAAACCACGGCTTTTCGCGGACAATAAGTCCTTCCGGAATTGGAGATTCCTGAAGTTTTTTTGCGCGGTAAAGATTTGCAACAGTATCAGGATTTACGTTAAGGAATTCTGCATAGTTTCGCATAAAGCCAAGCATGTAAGCTTCACCTGGAAACGCTGAAACATCTTCCTCTTCGATACCTGTAATATATGGAACAGCAATTGAAGTTTCCCTTGAAGCAGCCTCGATATCAAGATCCCGGCTGATTCGGGCATTCTTTAGTATTTCGCCATAACTATCCATTCTAAACCCTACTCAGAAAACAAGAAGTTGTTGAAGTTGTTTGCCGATGACGGCGGATCATAAATAAATCTCTGATCTGTAAGATCCTGATTCAATTTATAATCTGTAAAATTAAATACAAAAGATTCACCGCGAGTTGTAACGGCTTCTACCCTTCTGATTAATTTTGTTTCGGCAGATACAGCAAGCTTTATATAGCGGAAAGCTTCTGTTGTGTTTCTTCTGTTAAGATAAAGTTTTACAACTTTTTCTGCTGAACCCGGTTCAAGAGGAACTGGATCCTGCCCAACTTCGTAGGCAACTGTGTAATATCTGGACATAAGGGAAAGTCCATTTGAAGTTGCAAGAGTAGCGGCATTTCCTTCGCCCTTTACAGATTGCTGAAGAACAGCGACTGCACCCGGAAGGTAAACCGTAAGCATGTCTCCGTTAAAACAGATTACCTGTTCTGCAGGAGAAGTAAAATCCATTCTGAGAAGGTCAGATTTTTTATAAGAAACCTTTCCTGCCATATCAAGACGGTCTGCCTTTATGTCAAAATCGGCTTCATAATCTTTGATTGTTGCGTAATAGTCAGATACAGACTTAAAATAAGCACTGGCCGTTGTAATTTCCTGCGCAAAAGAAAAGAACGCAGTTCCGGCAAAAACAAGTGATGCAATAAAAATCCTAACTTCTTTCTTCATATGTATATAGTATTACATTTATCCTTATTCTTCAATATTAGAGTCAGCAGGAACTTCTGCTGAAGGAGCCGGAGCAGCCTCTTCCTGAGTTTTTCCGTTTCCATTAACGATTTCATAAAATTCCTTGCCTTCCATTGTTTCAATTTCAAGAAGACGGCTTGCAATGGTTTCAAGAAGATCCTTGTGCTCTGCAAGAAGATTTCTTACAAAGGTATAGCGCTCGTCCAGAATTCGGGCAATTTCTTCATCAATGTACTTCTGAGTGTCTTCACTGAACTCGCGTACAAGATTCGGTTCGCCGCCTCGGTTACCGAGAACTCCTTTTCCTAAAGTCATGTTCCTGAACTTCTCGCTCATACCAAAGTCAACAATCATGCTCTTTACGATTTCTGTAGCGCGGGCAATGTCGTTGCTTGCACCTGTAGAAATATCATCAAGCATGATTTCTTCGGCAGCGCGTCCGCCCATAAGGGAATCAACTTCATTTATAAGATCCCTGCGGGTCATAAAATTCTTTTCTTCTGCTTCGCGGTACTGTGTAAAACCGCCCACACCGTGACTTCGCGGAACAACAGTAATCTTGTTTACAGGTTCGTGATCAGGTGTAAATGCCGCAACAAGAGCATGTCCTGTTTCATGAACAGAAACAAGGCGCATTTCCTTTTTATTGTCCTTGCGGCTCTTTTTCTTAAGACCAATGCTGACCTTATCAATTGCTTCGTTAAAGTCTTCCATTGTTACTTTCTTGCGCTTGTTGCGTACTGCAAGCAGGGCTGCTTCGTTTACGACGTTTGCAAGGTCTGCACCGGCAAACCCTGTAGTTCCATGAGCAATGGAATCAAAATCAACGTCATTATCAAGCTTTACATTTTTTGCATGAATGCGCAGAATGTCTTCGCGGCCTTTTACGTCCGGTTTTTCAACAGGAACCTGGCGGTCAAAGCGACCCGGACGGAGCAAAGCCGGATCAAGAATGTCTGCACGGTTTGTAGCCGCAAGAATGATGAGGCCTTTTTCGTTTTCAAAACCATCCATTTCTACAAGAAGCTGGTTCAAAGTCTGTTCGCGTTCATCGTTGCCGCCACCAAAACCGTTTACACGGCTTTTTCCGAGGGCATCAATTTCATCGATAAATACAATACAAGGAGCTTTTTCGCGGGCCTGCTTAAAAAGGTCGCGTACACGGCTTGCGCCCACACCTACAAACATTTCTACAAAGTCAGAACCGCTTATGCTGAAAAAAGGAACGCCGGCTTCGCCAGCAACGGCACGGGCAAGCAGAGTTTTACCTGTTCCCGGAGGTCCAACTAAAAGGACCCCCTTTGGAATCTTTCCGCCGATATCTGTATATTTTTTAGGTTCCTTAAGGAAATCTACAACTTCTACAAGTTCTTCCTTTGCTTCATCAACGCCGGCTACATCTGCAAAGCGGGTTTTTACCTTACCCTCTTCTACAGCCTTTGCACGCGACTGACCCGCACTGAATATGCTACCCATTCCACCGCCTGCACCGCCTGTCATTTTTCTAAAAACAAGGAAGTATATAAGAAAGATTATTCCAAACGGAACAATCATATTCATCAAAAGAGAAATAAGATAACTGTTCTGCTTTTCTACGAACCTGTATGTTACGCCTTTTTCATCCAGAAGCTGGATAAATGACTGCATTGGGAAACCGGCAGTTCTGTATGTGGCACGCTTTTTATTTTCAATCTTGAATAGGGAAATTCCCTTTGAATCTGTATCTTCAACTGTAAAGACTGGTCCGTAGCCGACGTAGTAATTGTCTGCGATGTCTACTTCTACAATCTGACCATCTTCTACCATTGTCTTGAATTTAGAAAATTCAATTGAACTGTTTTCTTTTCCTGTAAAGAGAAATTCAAACGCAGTAAGAAGGATGAGGATTATAAACATAACTCCCCAGAACGGAAAGTGTTTCTTGTTATTGTTGTTGTTTTTCTTCTTAGGTTCTTCCGATCCTGTTAATTTAAAAAAATCATAGGGATCAAAATCATCTTTTTTTTCTTTTTCAGGTTCGTTATTTTCACTCATATATATATTAAATATACGAATTATTCTGCAAATTGTCGACATATAAGTTTGTTTTTTAGGTTAATTATGAAAATGAATGAACCCTGCAAGAAAAATCACTTTTTTTTTCTAAAGAAAAAACTTATGGTTCCGACAATCAGAAAGTATAAGCAGATTTTTATCTTGCGCTCTTTGTATTGGAGTGTTTTTTTGCTCGGGAGGAAATATGGGATTTAATCAGGCATATTCTGCATATCAGAAAACTAACGTTACAACTGCAAGTCAGGGGAAGCTTGTAGTACTGCTGTACGAGGCAGCCGTAAAGAACCTTAAACTAGCAGCAGGACTCCTTGATCCAGAAGACAGGCTTAAACCTGCTGACATTGAATCATTTGGAAAATATATCCAGAAAACACAGGCCATTATCAATGAACTTCAGGTTTCTCTGGACATGGAAAACGGCGGAGAAATTGCAAAGAACCTTATGTCTCTCTACCTTTACTTTAATTCTGAACTTACAGACATTGCCATAAGGCACTCTGGAACTAAAATCCGTTTTTTAACCGACATGCTGAATGAACTTTTAGGAGCATGGAAAACTGCCAGTGAAAGCACTTCTAATGCACCAGCTTCTACTTCGCTTCAGAACCACACTGCACTGAACATTCAGGGCTAGGAGAGTTTATGAAAAAAGAACTGTCACAGGAAGAATTGAACAAAAGGGTTGCAATCCTGAAAAGATTCAGGACGCTTCTTGAACAGCAGAGAAAGAAGTTTCAGGAATACCTTACTGTACTTGAAAAGCAGCAGGATTCAATTGAAAATGAAGATCCAGAAGCTATTATTGCTCATGCTGAACTAGAACAGGAAGTTGTTGCTGGCATTTCGAACCTTCAGCGCGTAATTGTGCCTATGAATGAAATGTACTCAACAGCAAAAGGTTCAAATCCTAAAGAAGAAAAGACTGTTGCTGAACTTCAAGATGAACTTCAGAGCCTTCAGAACAGGGTTCTTGAACAGAACAACAAAAACCGTGCACTGCTGCGCGCTCACCTTACCCTTATAAGACAGCAGATGGAAAGCTTTAAAAATCCATACAGAAACAACAGGAGCGTTTATGCAACAAAAGTTGCAGAAGGCCGTCTTGTTGCTGTTGAGGTTTAGCCGTAACCATGAATTCCGGAAACGAAAAAATGGAAGTTGCACTGATTGCTGCATTTTCTAAAAACGGCAGGGTAATCGGCAAGGATTCAAGAATTCCGTGGAACATTCCGGAAGACCTGCACCGCTTCAAAGCCCTAACAATGGGAAATGCCGTAATATTCGGACGCAAAACCTTTGAGGGCATTGGAAGGACTCTTCCGGGAAGATACAACATTGTGTTGAGCAGGGAGCCGTCCTTCGTTGCAGAGGGCGCCCTAAAATGTTCAAGCCTTAAAGATGCGCTAGAAGTATGCGAGGCGGCAGGTTTCAGGAAAGCGTTTATATGCGGCGGGCAGGCTGTGTATGAAGAAGGAATTAAGGCTGCGGATGTAATTTATGCCACCGAAGTCTGTGGAGATTTTGACGGCGACCGTTTTTTTCCAGAAATAGATGAATCTGTCTTTTATGCCGCTGAACACGAAAAGCACAGCGGCAAAATCCCCTTTGAATACATTTTATATAGAAAGAAAGACATTCTGAAGGTTTAGCCTCCCCCCCCCACACACACAGAATCCGGTCATTTCGATATGCTAAATGACCGGAATGTAAAAATACTAGACGTAAGGATTATCGATATTAACTACGGCAAAATAATTCTGCTTATAGTTCTGAATAACCGTTAATGCTTCTGATTTAAGCTGGGCTTCTGAAAAATGACAGCCGGCCGGGCGGACAATATCAAAAACTACGTTCGTATGCCCTGTTCCCGGAACAATCCTAAGGTCATGAATAGTAATTTTTGGATCAATTTTATGAAGTTCCGTACGTATATATTCCTGAAGAACCGGAATTTCCTTGTTTTTTGTATCTACCGGGTCCATATGGATTGTTGCAGAACAACCAAACTCCCTTGCAACCGCATATTCAGCATTATCAATTACTTCATGAAGAAGGAAGATGTCGTTATCGCCCGGAACTTCCGCGTGAAGTGAAATCATAAGGCGCCCCGGACCGTAATCATGTATTATAAGATCATGAATTCCGCTGATCGGCTTGAACGAAAGAACAAGGGCTTCGATTTTCTTTACAAATTCAGGGTCGGCACGGTAGCCCAAAAGAGGATCAACTGTTTCCTTTACTGCCTGAATTCCGTTTATAAAGATAAAGACAGCTACAAAAATTCCGGCTATGCCATCCAGAGGAATTTTTATTGACGGAAAGAATTTTGTTACAAGGATTACGGCTAAAACTGCAGCCGTTGCAGCTGTATCACCAAGGCTGTCTTTTGCAACGGCTTCCATTGACGCTGAATTTATAACCGTCCCAAAATGATGGTTGTAACTGTACATGTAAAATTTTGCCAGTATGGAAATAAAAAGAATGATTACAGTAAACCAGCTTGCCGTTACCGGTTCCGGCTTTAATACAGAACATACTGAAGACTTAAAAAGCTGGAACGAAACAAGAAGAATGATGAATGCAACTATAAGGCCGGAAATGTATTCAAGGCGGCCATGTCCGAATGGATGATCCTGATCCGGTTCCTTTGAAGACATCTTAAAGCCGACGAGCGTAGTTACAGAAGCGGCCGCATCTGTAAGGTTATTGAATGCATCTGCAATTACAGAAACGGATCCTGAAATTATTCCGGCCGCCGCTTTTGCAGCACTTAACAACAGGTTTAGCACAATTCCGGCAATACCGCAGAGTATTCCGTACTGGCTGCGCACATCCGAGTTTTCTGTTGAACGGTAATTTCGGATAAAGATGCGTACAAGAAGTTTTATCATTTTTTCCTCCCTGCAGATTTTACTTAACTGTGTAAACTCTGCTTTCTATTGCATTTTCTATTTCATCATCAAGGGCTGTAAAAAAATCCCAGCCGCTCTGTTCTTCTATATAATCTACAGTGCACAGGTATGCATCCCAGCTGCCGCGCTGCTGCAGTCCCTGTTCGTTTGGCATGCACACGCTTATTACCGGAGTTTCGCTGGTTACGCGTTGCAAATCGTTTTCTCCAGGCGGCAGAAGCAAAATGATTTTCCAGCAGTATGCAGGAACTGTGATATTACAGGGCTTCTGAGTTTCCGCCTGCTCTACTGGGATTTCTGAAAAACTGCCGTATGCGCCTGTGCCGCCAAGACCAAACTGCCCGGCAACAATATAAAGTTCATTTCCCAAAACGGCAAGTTCACGCTCATATTCTTCCAGATTCTTCCATACAATTCTGTTCAAGTCCGGGGACTGCGGAATCATATTGGTCATAAGAAAAGTCGCGCTGTTATTTTCCTTTGTATCAGTGCGGTCCGCACTCGGACAGACGTGTCCGCGATCAAAACCGTAATGCGTATACTGGTAATCCCGTTTTTTTACGCGGTAAAAACTTTCTGCAAGCTGAAAATCAGGGCGAAAATCATTTGAGCGTCCTTCTGTTCCCAGATCGGATTTTTCAAGATGCCATAAAACAAATTCAGGTATAAGTTTTTCAGGATTATAAAAAACTGTAAACTGCGGTTTTTCAAGAATGATGATATCCGAGTTTTCTTCCGGCAAAAGCTTTTTTACAGAAAAAAATAAAGCGGTTTCTGAAGCCGCCGCCCCGGACGCCACAAGAAGAAACAATGTTTTAAGGCATGCGCGTAAAATCACATTCATATTTCCATTGTAAACCTTGAATTTGAGTTGTCGCAAGGCAACATTTTCATAATAATATGCATATGAAAAAAAAGAATTTAATTATAATTTTTACTGCCGCACTTATTGCAGCATGCGGAGCATATTTTTATTTTTCAGATAAAAAAGTTGAACTCATTCCATACAGCACTTTTTACAGCGACGTAACAGAAAAAAAGATTTCTAAAGCCGTAATCGGAACGAACAGAATTACATTTACATACAATAACGGTTCAACTGAGTTTCAGACAGAAAATCCTGCTTCTCCGACCCTAAAAGAATATCTTATGCTGAACGATGTCCTTGTAAAGGAAGAAAAAGATCCCTCTGAATTAATCTCACTCATCATGGACATTGTTTTCTACGTAATATTCTTTGGCGCAATTATCTTTGTTTTCAGAAAATTTATCAGTCCGAATACTTTCAGATCAGTTTCCAAAACCGGAGTAAGTTTTTCTGATATAATAGGTATGGACTCCTTAAAGAAAGACATGATGCAGATTGCAGACATTCTGAAAAATCCAAAGGCTTACAGAGAAAAAGGAATAAGACTTCCAAAAGGAATTTTACTTGAAGGCGAACCGGGCAACGGAAAAACGCTTTTTGCCAGGGCTCTTGCAGGAGAAGCAAAAGTCAACTTTATTCCAGCAAAGGCAACCGATTTTGAAAGCATGTTCATGGCAATAGGTCCTGCAAAGGTTAAGCTTCTTTTTGCAAAAGCCAGAAGAAAGGCTCCATGCATTGTCTTTATCGATGAATTTGACGGAATAGGAACAAGAAGAAATTATTCAGGCTCTGCAATAGAAACAGAAAATACACGAATTGTAACAGCCCTTCTAAATGAACTGGACGGGTTCCACCCGAACAGAGGAATTCTTGTTGTTGCCGCAACAAACAGCCGTGAAGCACTGGATCCTGCCCTTATACGCCCCGGACGCTTTGACGTAAAATATACGGTTCCATACCCGGATGCAGTGGCAAGGGAAAAGCTTATAGAAATGTATTCAAGACAGAAGAAACCGGATTCTTCTATAAATATAAAGGAGCTTGTAAGGGCATTTAACGGCTTCAGTTGTGCCCAGATTGAATCCATACTTAACAGGGCAGCCCTTGTTGCTGCCCAGAACCAGCGGAACGAATACATACTGGCAGACATTCAGACTGCACTTAAGGAAATATAACAAGAAATGACGTCTTCAAAAAATGTTGATATGCTGAACGGATCCCTATGGGACAAGATTCTGATTTTTGCACTTCCAATTGCAGCTTCCAGCATACTCCAGCAGCTTTTTAATTCCGCAGACGTTGCAGTTGTAGGACGATTTGCCGGAACCCAGGCTGTTGCGGCGGTAGGCAGCAATGCAAACGTAATCAGCCTTATAATCAATCTCTTTTTAGGAATCTCTGTAGGCGCTAACGTTGTAATAGGAAACCTTGCTGGCCGGGGAAAAGCACAGGACATTCAGGATGCAGTGCATACGGCCATAACAGTTGCCCTTTTAAGCGGAATATTCCTTATATTCGCAGGCTTCTTTATTGCCCGGCCAATCCTTACTTTGATGGGAACTCCGGACGACGTAATTGACTATGCCGTAGTTTACCTGCGGATATATTTTGGCGGAATGCCGTTTTTTATGCTGTACAATTTTGGGGCAGCAATTTTAAGGGTAAAAGGCGACACTCAGCGACCTCTGTACAGCCTTATCCTTTCCGGTGTAATAAACGTAATCCTGAACCTTGTTCTTGTAGTGTTTTTTAAGCTTGATGTTACAGGCGTAGGAATTGCAACTCTTGTTTCTACGGCTGTAAGCGGGCTTCTTGTCCTTTATTTTCTTATGAAAGAAGAAGGAATCCTTAACGTAAGCCTTAAAAAGCTTCATATAAATGAAACATACCTTATCCAGATGATAAGAATAGGCGTTCCGGCCGGAATTCAGGGAATAATCTTTAATTTTTCAAACGTTGTAATTCAATCTTCAATAAACAGCTTCGGTTCCAGTGCCATGGCAGGTTCTGCAGCAGAATTGAATTTTGAATACTTCAGCTTTTATGTGGTGAGCGCATTTAATCAGGCTACGGTAAGCTTTACAAGCGTAAATTACGGAGCCGGTAAATTTGACCGCTGCAAAAAAATCTGGCGTTACTGCCTTATTTCAAGCATAGTGATTACAGCGGTTATGGTATTCTTCTTTGTTACTTTCAGAAAGTTCTTTATAGGACTTTACACTACTGATCCAGTGGCAATACAGTACGGAACACTCCGCATGATCTGCGTGGAAGCATTTGACTGCCTTATAAGCACATATGAAATAGGCGCTTCCACATTAAGGGCTATGGGATATTCCATGCTGCCTGCAATTGAAACCATTTTTGGAATCTGCGTACTGCGCCTGGCCTGGATTTATACAATTTTTGCCCATTTCAGAAAAACCGTAGAACCTCTTACTGCATTTGGAATCCTTACGTCTGTGTATCCGGTTTCCTGGGTTATTACGGGAACTGTTGTAGTAACTACGTACTACATAGTGCGGCACAAGGAATTCAATAAAGAGCGCTCATTGAGCCTGTCGAAATGACCTTATCCGCACTCTATTGTAGTTTTGACAAGCTCAACCTCCATTATATTATTGACACGTAGTCTAAAACAAAAAAATCCACTAGACTGACTACATGACACAATCAGAAAATAAAACAGTTTTTATTCTTGACTCTTACGGATTAATTTTCCGCTGCTATTTTGCATTTATAAATCGTCCATTAACAAACTCAAAAGGACAGAACATCAGTGCGCTTTTTGGATTCTTCAGAAACCTGCACTATATTCTGCAGCATTACAAGCCGGACTACATTATTGCGGCAATGGATTCAAAGACAAAGACTTTCCGCCACGAAATGTATCCGGAATACAAGGCAACACGCAACAAGACGCCGGATGACCTTCATGCGCAGATTCCATGGATATGCGACATACTTTCGACATTAGGGATTCCAATCCTTCAGTGCGACGGTTACGAAGCAGACGATATTATTGCTACAGTCGCAAGAAAGTGCGAGGAACAGAACCGCCCGTGCAGAATCCTTTCCGGTGACAAGGATTTAATGCAGCTTGTTACAGAAAATACTCAGATCCTTAAGCCAGACGCAGGTTCTGCCTGGAAAATTACCGGAGCAGATGGAGTAGAAGCAGAATGGGGCGTAAAGCCTTCGCAGCTTCTGGACCTGCTTTCCCTTTACGGCGACAGTGCCGACAATATTCCCGGTGTAAGTGGAATCGGTGTAAAAACAGCTTCAAAGCTTCTTTCTGAATATAAAGACCTGGACGGAATTTACGCCCACATTGAAGACATTAAAGGCGCAGTTCAGAAAAAACTTATAGACGGAAAGGAAAACGCATATTTTTCTCAAAAGCTTGTGCGGCTGAACAGCGAAGTTCCTTGCTCAGAAATTGACAAAGCCCTTTCTGACACAATGAAAGCGGATTTTGCCACTGCAAGTGAAAAACTTATTTCATTTGGTGCCGCAGCGGTATCCAGACAGTATGCAGAACTTGCCGTTCAAAAGGGACAGACCGTAAATGTTGAAGCAGCTTTTTCTTCTGCAAAAGAAGACGTTGCTTCAGTACCGGTATCCGCCCCGGCAGCCCAGAGCTTTAGAAAGGATTTTCTTTTTACAGACGAAAACGCAGCCCCAATCGTTCAGAATACGGGTGACTACAAAGCCATAACAAACATTTCTGCGCTTAAGGCATTCATTGATGAAGCAATTCAAAAAGGAACCATAGCATTTGACTGCGAAACAGACAGCCTGAACACACTTTCTGCAAACATCATAGGATTCAGCCTGTGTCATACAGAAGGTTCTGCCGTTTATGTTCCAATTTCTCAGAATCTTTCGCTATTTGATTCAGACAGCCTTTCTAAAGAAGATGCATATTCTGAACTAAAACGTATTTTTGCAGAAAAAAACATGACAGTCGTAATGCACAACGGAAAATTTGACCTTAAGGTTCTTGCATCAACCGGACTTTTTGCAGGCAGAAAAATTTCCATGGAATCAACTTTATGCGACACAATGATTGCCGCATGGATTTTAAATTCCGACCGCACAGGAAAAAATTCCTACAGCCTTGAAGGACTTGCAGAAACCCTTTTACGGCTCAAGGGAATTGAATTTTCCGACATTGTTTCAAAAGACCAGACCTTTGCAGACGTTGCGCTGGAACAGGCCGTTCCTTATGCCGCAGAAGATGCAGACTTTACGCTTAAACTGTGGAATTACCTTCTGCCTCTTTTAAAATCTTCAGGACTGTACGAACTTTACATGGATACAGAAATGCCACTGGTTCCGGTTCTTGCAGATATGGAACTTTCCGGTATTCATCTTGATAAGAAAGCGCTTTACGCATACCACACAGAACTTTCGCAGGGAATTGCAGAGGCTGAAAAAGCAATTTATAACGAAGTCGGACACTCATTTAATATTTCTTCTCCTAAACAACTTCAGACAGTTCTTTTTGAAGAGCGCAAGCTTAAACCAGGTAAAAAGACTAAGACCGGCTATTCTACAGACACATCAGTCTTGGAAGAGCTGGCAATGTACGATCCCGTACCAAAAATGATTCTTGAATACCGCGAACTTACAAAGCTGCTTTCAACTTATGTAGAAACTCTTCCTACCCTTACCGACAGCGAAGACAGGATTCATACTGATTTTGTTCAGACAGGAACCGCTACCGGCCGCCTTTCATGCCGGGAGCCGAACCTTCAAAACATTCCTGTAAGAAACGAAGCCGGCCGCCGCATACGCACTGCATTCAGCGCGCCGGAAGGAAAAGTCCTTATTTCTGCCGACTACGCTCAGATTGAACTTGTAGTGCTGGCACACCTTTCCGGCGATGAACACATGAGCCGGGCATTTATTGAAGGAACAGATGTTCACAGGGCAACGGCGGCCTTAATTTATTCCGTAGAGCCGGATGCCGTTACCCCAGAAATGCGCCGCACCGCAAAAACCATAAACTTCGGTGTTATCTACGGAATGAGCGCATTCCGCCTTGCAAATGACTTAGGAATAAGCCGAACTCAAGCAGCAGAATTTATAGAAAATTACGACAGGCTCTATTCTGCAATTACACAGTTTAAGGCAGAAACCATTACTTCCGCTGAATCAAAAGGCTACGTAACCACAATATTTGGCCGAAGACGCCCGATTGCAAACATAAACAGCCGCAACAAGCTTGAAAAATCAGGTGCAGAACGAATTGCAATAAATACTCCAGTTCAGGGAAGCGCTGCCGACATAGTAAAAAAAGCAATGCTGGACGTAAACAACGCCCTTAAAGAAAAAAATAACGGCGCACATCTTATACTTCAGGTTCACGACGAACTTATTCTTGAATGCCCGGATGACAGCAACATAATTGAAGAAACAGTTTCTATTGTAAGGAATAAAATGGAAAACGCTGTAAAGCTTAATGTTCCACTCAGGGTTTCAATCGAATACGGCAAAAACTGGGGAGAATTCCATTGATAATCTGTGTTACAGGCCCGATGGCCGCCGGAAAAAATTACATCTGTTCTCAGTACGAACGCAAGGGCTGGCTCAGCGTAGACGCAGACACGCTTGTTCACACTGCAATTAACCAGAACGAAGATGTGATTTTTTCTACATTTTCTGCTGCCGCTGAAAAAAAAGGCATAAACCTGAAAAACTCAGACGGATCCCTAAACAGACGAAACCTTGGCACGCTGATTTTTAACAGTCCGGAACTCTTAAAAAAGCAGGAACAGATTGTCTATCCGGCCGTAACAAAACTTACAAAAGATTTTATAAACGAAAATCCAGGCAGAAATATAATCATAAATGCCACAGTTCTGTACAAAACCCCGGAACTTCTAAAACTCTGCGAAAAAATAGTTTTCGTAACAGCCCCAACCCTCATCCGCTTTTTCCGCGCAAAAAAACGCGACCACATGAAAACCCTTCAAATTCTCCAGCGCTTTAAAACCCAGAAAAAACTTCTTTCAGAATACGCAGGTTTTGGAATTCAGATTGAGATTGTGAAAAATTACTAAACTAATTTTTTCAAATTCCGATAGAAAAGTAAGGGGTCGGGAAAAGACCGCAAAGGAATGCGATATGGAACAGAAAAGATTATTATGGATTATTGCTGCGACTGGAGTTTTTCTTCTTGTTGTTTTGGGAGCAGCTCTTATAATTTATTCGCCGGCGGCTAAAGGTACTCAGTCAATTGCGGCTATAAAAAGCGGAAATAAAAATACTTCTAACGGATGGATTTCTCTGGCGCCGGCTCAGGCTGAACCGGAAAACGAACTTAAACCATTCTCTTACGAAAATGATTCTGAATATGATCTGCCGGAGAACGGCACTGATTCTGAAAATGCAGGCAAACCTTCTGCTCCGGGATTTGATTTTGAACCGGGAAAAGGAAGTGGCGACATTCGCATTAAGGAACTGACTGTTCATGCAGAAAACGCAACCGTTTATGCCGGAAACAGTTCTGACGGTTCTAAAAATTATACACAGGGAACAACTACAATTGATTTGAATCCGACTCAGGTTGCAAATGCTGTTTCTGCTCAGAATACACAGGCTGTTTCGCAGACAGTTACTAAAAAAACTGAACCTGTAAAGGTTTCTGCACCAGCTGTTTCTGAAAAAACAGTTTCAAAAAACTACGAAGCTAAATCTGCTGAGTCTAAACCAGCTGTTAAAGCCGTTCAAAAGCCGGCTCCAAAAGTTGAGCCTAAAAAACCAATGGTTACACGCTACTGGGTTCAGGTTTCTTCATTGACAAGCAGAAAGAGCGCTGATGCGGCACGTGAAGAATTGAGCAGAAATCAGATTTCTGCCGACGTATTTACATACACAGACAAAAAAGGTCAGATGTACTACCGCGTACGTGTTGGTCCTTACACAACAAAAACAGAAGCCGAATACTGGTGCTCAAAAATCGTAAAGATTGACGCATTCAGAAATTCAGCAGGATATGTAACTTCGACAACATCGGAAGAATAACCGACAGCGGACTAATAAATTCTGAAAGATTTAACTAATTTACCGCTGTCGTCAGTTTTGCGAGAGCAAAACTGAATAGTGGGTAATGCAAAAAAAATGACAGCGGAGTAATGAATTCTGAAAGATTTAATTGATTTACCGTTGTCGTCAGTTTTGCAGGGCAAAACTGAATAATGGATAACAAAAAAAATGACAGCGGAGTAATGAATTCTGAAAGATTTAATTGATTTACCGCTGTCGTCAGTTTTGTGAGAGCAAAACTGAATAGTGGGTGATGCAAAAAAATACCTTCTTCGGAGGGTATTTTTTTTTGCGGAAATGCATTTTTTGATAAAAAACTGCGATATATCTTTATGTGAAGAAAAATCAATACATAGCTAAAAAAATCATTTTTGCGCTAACCGCGCTGGTTCTGGCAAAAAAAAGTCCGCATGCCTTTGCAGAAAAAGGACGGAATGCACCCATATTTAAGGGAAACAGTTTCTGCACTGGGGTGAACAGCCGGCTTTTCCAAGAGGATTCAGAAAAAAACGATTGGGGCGTTTTTTTTGAAGAAAGCCTTTTTCTGCGCGGATTTACGGTAAAAGCCACCTGGAAAGAAAGCGGCATTTCGTTTTCAGAAAGCCCGGATATTCACGAACCGGCATGGGGCGCAACACTAAAACTTGAGGAACTTATCCCCGTGTACTTTCCACTTACTATATGGGTCGGAAACATAAAAGCTTCTGGAAGCGCCTCTCATCTTAAGCGTCCGTATTTTTACAGCGGCATTTCTTTTTTTTCAAATCCAGACCTGGAAGCAGAAAACCTTAAAATCTGCATGCCCTGCGGAACAGACTGGAAAAAGCCTTTTTCCGGAGCCCTTGTTTTTGACGCACACGACGGCAAAAGCATTCTGAACAGACTTAATTTTTCTCTGCTTCTCACAGAGAATGAAGAAAGTATTTTTTCTGCATACTTTAGGTTTGGAAACGCGCGGAAAGGCTTTTTTTCCTTTTCATATTCGATGGAAAACTATTTTGCAGAAAGTTCCGGATCGTCGTGGTTCAGCCAATACAGATTATTTCCTGATTCTGAGTTTTTCTGTCAGAACGCACAGTTGTCCTTCCAGAACCGAAACATAAAATCACGCATTTCTGCCGGATTCTACAAAAATCAATATGACATACAGAATCCCTGGAGCTGTACTTTCTGCTGGGAAAACGCATTCAGAACGCGCTCAGGCGGAATTAATTTTTCGGCATATTCAGCGTCGTCGCCCGCAATAATTACACCGGCCGGCTACAGGCTGAAGATAGTTTCCCTTTATAAGTTGAATCCGTTTTTAATCCTGTACAGCAAAGACAACAAACGACAGGTAAAACTGGGATTTTGCACCGTTCTGGAAGATAAAGTTTCTGATGACGGAGAAGGATATTTTGGCGCAAAAGCCGGAACCGGGATTGAAATGCGTTCTGCAAAATTGCGCATTACGGGAACGGCGCAGGTAACGGGAATAACGCCGGAAAAAGCCGCATCTGAATGGCTTACTGAAGCCTCATACACCGCAAACACAACACTCTCCGTTTACGGCCGCGCATCCACAGCGGCGGCTTTTTCCTGCTCATTCAGCACTGCCCCCAGCGAACAAACAGCTACCTGGAAAACAGGCGCAAGGGTGTACCTGCCAGGCGGCCACTCCCCCACCGGCATAACAAGGGCGACCATCAGCACAGCTTTTTTACTTAAGACAAAGAATGGCGAGGCCGACTCGTCTGAACTGGATTTTTCGGCAGCGGTCAAGGTTAAAAGAAAAAAGCTGTGCGTGAACACAGTCTTTTCAGTAAAATATATTTTTCTTTGAATACCGCCGGGATGCATTCAGCAAAAACCGGCCTGTTCAGAAAACTGTCCGCAGGGGAACTATTCCCTGTTCCATTCAAGCGTTGTCGGATAATAAGACCACAATCCGCGGTCTTCAATAGTTGTTCCGGCAGTAGATTCTGTATAGATAAAATCCATTGAAGAATACAGAGTGCTTTCAACTTCTTTTTTAGAAGGATCAACGTTCAAAAGCGAACGGATAATATATGGCGCACACATTACAGAATCAGCATTTGTTGCAAAACTTGAAGTAATAAGTCCCGGTGTTCCGTTTGAATCAAGCGTTACATGGAAAATTCCATCGCCGGAAGAACGGTCTGTTCCAGTACCGATAAGAAGATAGTCCGAACAAACCGCAAGCGAACAGATTGAAGAGTCGATTGTTCCGCCGTAATAAATGTAGGAAACAGCGCTCGGGCGTCCTGCAGAATAAGTAGATTCATTTCCACTTTCATCAGTTACAGTCACAGTCATTGACGCAAGATATGCCTTAATAAGATTAAAGTCGCCTTCGTAATAAACTGTAGTATTGTCAGAATTAGAGTGAACATGCACTTTACCATTTTTTGTATATGAAGAATTCTGGTATGATGTCAAATTGAATGTTTCAAGAGCTTCGCCATTACCCATATACACACATGTCGGATCCTTATCGGCAGTTTCGTTTGTAACCGGATTCAAATACTGTGTAAACAGAATATCGCCGCCAAACCAGACTGCACCCATTACAGAATTATTAACGAATGACGTTTTATTTGCGTCATCATATGTTCCGCTGTAGCCTGTTGAAAAATTAAGCAGTTTCGGAGTATCAGAACCGTTCAATTCATATACGCCCCAGTAAGACTGATTAAACAAATAGTCTGTAGTACTGTATGAATATCCTGTCTTTCCGCCGATTCTTATGAAAGCCTTTCTGTGCCCCGGCTGAACAGCATTTGTACAGAAAAGAAGTACACTTGCATTCATGCTGTAATAAGACGAATCAATTGCTGACATATATTTTGAAAGATTATCGTTGATTTCTCCAACCCTGTGCCATCCGTTAGAGAAATCAAGGATTCCACTTGAATTTACAGTAGGCTTGCACGCATAGAGATAAAGAGACTTTGGAATATTGCGGCTCTTGTCTTCATCATAATAAGGTGCGTAAGAAAGCGCATAGACGTATTTATCATCTGCTGCCATCTTAAAGATATATTCACCGGAAAAAGATCCGTCATAATATGAATAGGAAACCTTGTTTGGAAGCCCTAGTCCAGAAAGTTCATACCACAGGCCAGAAGTCTGAGCAGCAGCATCCTTTACGCGTATAGTACCGTTTGCAACAAAGAGAAACTGTCTTGTGCTGCCTTCCGGAGTAAAGCGTACGATTCCGTTTATAAAACCGGTTACAGTTGAATCACCAAGCTCAACCTCTGTCCTGATGCTCTGAAAAATTGCGTCGTAACAGCCTGTAAAACACAGCAGACTGGACAGAAAAACGAAAACAGAAATTAAAATCTTTTTCATGTAAGCTCCAAATTAAAAATGATAGCGGGCAGAAACCGAAGCCTGCATAAACATTCCGTAATCAGAATCCGCATTTTTAGTGTCTGTGTACCATTCACCCAGATAAAGCCACTGACCTGTAATTCCGGCAGACCAGCCTTCTGTGATTCTATAAAAGGCACCAGCTTCTATTTTTCCGGCAAACCCCGGGAAATATTTCTTATTTGAACAGGTTTCAAAGGCAACCCCAGCAGAAAAGAATACAGGGAATTCAAACTTCCACACTGCTGGCTGCAGCATTACGCCAACTGTTATCGGTACGAATGTAAGTACATTGCTTCCCAAAGTAGGATTGTAGCCGGCCATAAGTTCACCGCCAACACCAAACCATCCTGTAAGGAATCTGTAGTAACCAAGCTGGGCTGCACCACCAATATAAAGACTGTCTCCAAAATTCAACGGAAAGTTAGGCATAAGTCCAATCTTTATAAACTGATCGCCTTTTCCGTTCATTTTATAGACATCATCTTCTTTGCGGACAACGTTTTCTTCGTCCTGACTGCCATTTTCTTCTTCTGACTGTGAAAAAATCGGTGCCATAAGCATTAAAAATATTCCGATTATTAATAGAATACGTTTCATTTTTCCTCACGATTTTCTATAATGTATTCTGCTAAGATAAATCCCTACGGTATTATATAAAATATCCGCGGGCTTTAACTATACATTTTTTAGCAGGTTTTTACAATTAGAAACAAACTATATAGAGGAATGTAACATATGAATGCACAAATTATCGATGGAAAAGCCATTGCCGCACAGGTTCGCGGAGAAGTTGCAGAAAAGGTTTCTGCGCTTAAAGCAAAGGGAATCACACCTTGTCTTGCTGTAATTCTTGTCGGAGAAAATCCTGCAAGCGTTTCCTATGTAACAGGAAAGCAGAAGGCCCTTGCAGAAGTCGGAATGGCAGACCGAAGCATGCATCTTCCTGAATCAACTTCAGAAGATGAATTACTCAATATCATTGACGAACTGAACAATGACGATTCTGTTCACGGAATTTTGGTTCAGCTGCCGCTTCCAAAGCATATCAATGAAGAAAAGGTTCTTCTGGCAATCAAGCCGGAAAAGGACGTAGACGGCTTCCACCCGATGAATGTTGGAAACCTTGTAATCGGTAAAAAAGCATTCCTTCCGTGTACTCCACATGGAATCATCGTTCTTCTTGAAAAGATGGGCATTGAAACAAGCGGAAAGCACGCCGTTGTAATCGGACGCTCTAATATAGTAGGAAAACCTGTTAGCCTTCTTCTTGCAAGAAAAGAAACAAACTGTACTGTAACAATCTGCCACACAGGAACAAAGAACATGGCAGAAATTACACGCCAGGCAGACATTCTTATTGCAGCCGTTGGCCGCCCACACACAGTTACAAAGGACATGGTAAAACCAGGCGCAGTTGTAATTGACGTAGGCGTAAACCGCATCCCTGACAGCACAAAAAAATCAGGTTTCCGCCTTGTCGGTGACTGCGACTACAGCGATCTTCTGGAAACAGCAAGCTACATAACTCCTGTTCCGGGCGGCGTAGGACCAATGACAATTGCGATGTTAATGTTCAACACGTTTGAATCAGCAGAAAACAAAATAAGGTAAACTTCTGAACGAAGTTTTCTATTCCATCAAGCCATTTTCAAATGCTCCGCACTGCTCGCATCTGAAAATGTGCTCTCATGTTCAATACACTGGAATCTGCCGAAAACAGAGTAAGATAAGTTTCTGAACGCATTTGTCCTAGACAGTCATTTCTGTTATAATTCAGAACATGACCTATTATTTTGAAACTTACGGCTGCCAGATGAACATTGCAGAATCGGCAGCCGTCGAACAGCTTTTTATTGCACGTGGCTGGAAAAAAGCCGAAACCCCGGAACTTGCTGATGCAGCAATAATCAACACCTGCTCAGTAAGGGCCAGCGCAGAAAACCGCATATTCGGCCGCCTTGGATATTTTACAGGTCTTAAAGCAGTACGCAACAAATCAGAATCAGCAAAATACAGCGCATTTGAAGAAGCAACCAAACTTGTTCAGAACGGACCGGTTCCAATTACCGTAATCGTAATGGGCTGCATGGCAGAACGCCTTTTAGATTCACTTAAAAAAGACTGGCCGTGCATTGATTATGTCGTTGGAACCTATGCAAAACATCACTTCGGCGAAATTATCAGCGCAATCGAAGACAAAAAAGAATCATTCCCTGTTGATGACACAGAAAAATACAAATTTGCTTCTCTCTCCTATGAAGAAGGTGCAAAATCAACTTTTGTGCCGATAATGAATGGCTGCAATAATTTCTGTACATACTGTATCGTTCCTTATCTGAGGGGACGCGAAATAAGCCGCCCTGTAGAAGAAATCCTTGCAGAGCTGGACACACTTTCGCGCTACAAGGTTCTGGACATTACCCTGCTTGGCCAGAACGTAAATTCCTATAAATCTGAATACAACGGAAAAGAAATCGACTTTGCAAAACTCCTCCAGTTAATCGTTGATCATCTTGAAGAAACGGATTCAAGCATAGGCTGGGTGCGTTTCCTTTCAAGCCATCCAAAAGACTTCAGCGACGACCTGATTGACGTAATTGCAAAAAATGAGCGCATATGCCACCACATTGCACTTCCGGTTCAGCACGGTTCTTCCAGTGTCCTAAAAGCAATGAACCGTCGCTACACAAGGGAGCACTACCTTGAACTGGTAAAGAAGATTAAGGAAAAAATCCCTGACGTTTCGCTTACAACAGATATCATGATGGGTTTCCCTACAGAAACTGAAGAAGATGTAGAACTCACGCTGGACCTTATGAATCAGGTTCGCTTTGAAACTGCCTGCATGTATTACTACAACCCGCGCGAAGGAACTCCGGCCGCAAAAATGGAACAGATTCCTGAAAAAATCCGCAAGGAAAGGCTTCAGCGCATAATTGACCTTCAGCTTGTTCACACTGACGAACAGATGAAAAAGCGCGTAGGCACAGTTGCAAAAGTTCTTGTAGAAAGCGTAAGCCGCGACAACAAGGAAGAACTTTTAGGCAAAACCGCCCAGGACGAAAAAGTAAGCTTCAAAGCCGATAAAACTTTGATTGGAAGCTTTATATATGTTAAAATAGAACAGTTAAATGGTCATACATTTAAAGGGCGAGTTTGTGAATAAAATGAACAAACTCGTAGCATAAGACGCAAAGCGGCTTATGCATCACACATTTAAAGGGCGAGTTTGTGAATGAAATGAACAAACTCGTAGCAAAATAAAACGCGGTGGTTGAGCTTGTCGACTCGTAAGAGCACGAAGTATACCACCGCATATAGCATACAAGGTCATTTCAATAGGCTCAATGACCAGAGTTTGCAAATAGACTCAGGAGGAATCATGGTAATCAGACTTATTGGAACTATAATCATAATCGTCATAATGGCATTTTTTGTCGGATTCAATCTGGATAACAAGTGCAATGTAAACCTTCTGTTCAAGACATTTGAAAACGTTCCTGTCTTTATAACCATAATGATTTCTTTTGCCACCGGAATTATCTTTACACTGCCGGTAGCCCTTTCTTTCAGGCATAAAAAAGCTAAAAAAGAAGAACAGAAAAAAGAAAAGAAAGAAAAAAAATCACTTCTTAAAAAAGCAGAAAATATTTCTGACAAGACTACAGTTCCGGAAAACACTCAGAACGAAGGAACTGTACAGCCTGCACAGACAGATACAGACTCAGAAAGTGATACTGGAAGTGCAATATGAAAAAACTAGTCCTTACAGCATTAATTCTGAACCTTTTTGCATGCATTTTTGCACAGCAGACTACAGCAAAGCAGATTTCTGATTCAGCCGTTTCCAAAGGCAACCCACAGGAAGCTGTTCAGTACCTTAAGGAACAGGTTTCCAAAGTTTCTGATCCCACAGAAAAACGCGCCGTATACGCATTTCTGGCTTCCGTCCAGGAATCCCTGGCTCTGTACACCGATGCCCAGAATTCCTACGCAACAGCGGCAGGAATTGCCGGCGGAAACGCACAGGGCATGCCTAAAAAATCTTCAGAACAGCTTGTTATAGACGCAATCCGCTGTGCGCTTTCGGCAGGAGAATACGAAAATGCAGAAAACTACCTGAACACAGCCGTACGCAGTTCTAAATCTCCTGAAATTCAGGCAAAAATAAAACTCTATGAGCAGTGGGCTTCACTATGCCGTGCAGAAAATGCTTCTGACCTTATAGAACCGGCAGCAATGCTCAAAGCATACCTTGAACTGCCTTCTCTGGAAAGCGTTCAGCCGTCAATTCTGCTTACCTTATGGTACGTAACAGGCGAATCAGACTATGCAGAACGACTCAAGAAAAAATATCCGTCCTCTGCAGAAGCTGGAATTGTTACAGGAAAAGTTCAGATTTACCCGGCTCCGTTCTGGTATTTTACGCCGCGAAAACACATTGCCGCAATTCAGTCTGTTCCGGAAGTGCAGGATGCACCTGCCGTTTCTGCATTAGCTGCAGATTCAGTAAAAACTCCGGCGGCACAAGCAAATGCAGCCGGCACAACCGCACCCGCAAAAGAAAACGCACAGGCAGCGACTCCAGTTTCGTCAACTGAACAGACCAGAAGCACAGCCTCAAAAGTTCCGGCAAGTATAGAAAAAGCAAAAAAGCAGCAGCTCGGTCTGTTCCGCGAGAAAGCAAACGCACAGAACTTTGTGAACAAGCTTAGGGAAAAGAATTTTAACGGATATATCCAGGAAGAAACACGAGCTAGCGGAACAGTGTACTATATAGTTGTGGTCGACGAAAATGAAGCCGGAACAAAAGCCGATGAATTAAGAAGTGCCGGCTTTGAATGCTACCCGATCTTCTAAAAAAAAAGCTGATTCGCAGTTACGAATCAGCTTTTTTTTTGCATTAGTAAACGCTAAGAATCTTAGCGAGTTTATCTTTGCCGATAATCTTCATGAATGAAGCAAGGCGCGGTCCCTGATCTTTTGCAATCAGTGCCTGATACAATGCTGTAAACAGAGTCTTTGAATCAAGTCCAAGTTCAGTTGCAATGTCGTACATAGCCTGCTGGCATTCCTTATCCATTGCGTAAGAACCAACCTTAGGAACAACTTCATCACGAACACGCTTAACGGCAGTGAGAATGTCGCCGGAAAGGTCAGCCTTAGAACCGTCTTCACGAAGACTAAAGCAGAATTCAGGAGCGCAGTCTGGAGCACTATGCTGAATCCAGAACCATGCACATGCAGCACGTCTTCTAAGCCTTTCTTCCTGTTCAGGTTTTACATCACCAAGAGACTTAATTACAGCATCAATGTCTCCTGAATATGTCTGAATCAGAGTTGTAAGCATACGGAAAGTAATCTGATACGGCATTGTTTCAGGGATTTTTCCGTCCGGCTGACTGAGCATGTAGATTCTCTTTTCTTTATTATAGAAATCATCATTCTTAGCCTTGTCTACACCGTAAACAACGCGTTCTGTCTTGTCATAATCTTCGTATACTTTAAGAACGTCCATATCAAATGAAATGGCAAATTCTGTATTAGGACGTGTACCCGCAAAAAGATAGCGGAGAACTTCTGCCTGGTAAACATCAAGGGCATCCGGCAAAGCAATTACCTTACCCTTAGAAGAAGACATTTTTCCAGGAACACCCTTAAGGTTTACAAAGTCATAGCGCATTGTAACAGGTGCATCCCAGCCGTAAATCTTCTTAGAAACAAGTTTTGCAGTATCGTAGCTTCCGCCCGGAGAAATGTGATCTTTTCCGCCCGGTTCAAAAACAACCTTTTCTTCATTCCAGCGCATAGGCCAGTCAACACGCCAGCCGAGTTTTGCACCCTTGAATGTACGGATATCAGCAGTCTCTGTGTGACCGCATTCACATTTATATGTAATTCCGTATTCTCCGTCGTAATCAATGATTTCAGTAGTATCTTTGTTACACTTTCCGCAGAAAATAGAAACAGGCCAGTAAACGTCTTCCGGCTTCATTTTGTGAGCGTCATCGCGGTATTCATTAAGGCATTCCTTAATAAGTTCGCGGTTCTGCATAGCCTTGCGCATTCCTTCTGCATAGCGGTTTGCGCGATAGCGGCTTGCCTGGTAAAGGAATTCTGGAGCAATTCCTACGCGAGGAAGCTGCTGTTCAATATCAACTTCGTGGTGGCGCGCATAGTTTTCGTTGCGGCCGGTCGTATCAGGCACTTCTGTAATAGGAAAGCGAAGGTATTTTTCAAGAATTTCAGGGTCTGGCATGTTCGCCGGAACCTTGCGGAATACATCATAGTCATCCCAAGAATAAATAAATCGAACTTTCTTGCCTCGGTCACGCAGCGCGCGAACAACTAAATCTACAGTGATTATTTCACGGAAATTTCCAAGATGGACAGTTCCCGAAGGTGTAATTCCTGAAGCACAGGTATAAGAGTCAAGGTCACCCTTTTCCTTGATAATTCTGTCGGCCATCTGATCAGCCCAATGGCAGAGCAAAGGATTTTTTTCTTCGTTACTCATTTGTTTCCTCAAGTTAAAATGGTAACAGAATTATAATGAAAAGTGTACTTATATGGAAGAACCCTAAAAAATATAAAGAGGGGGAAGTCTCCCCCGCAGTATATAAATTGCGCAAGCAATTTTCCTATAAGGGGGTTGCGAAGGGGGAAGTCTCCCCCTAGGTTCAACTAAACGGTAATATACTTCGTGCTCTTACGAGTCGACAGGCTCAATCACCGTTTATTTTCACCTACCCTCTCTGCGTGGACACCCCTGCGATGTTTGCTATGCAAACTCGGTTACAACGCCCCGAACAAACCTTATTCCTGATTTTCAGTTTCTTCCGGTTTAATAATTTCTTCACCTTCAACAGGTTCTTCTTCCTGTACAGAAACTTCTTCTTCTAGAAGGGCAGATTTTTGTTCCTGTTCGGCTTCTATTTCTGACTCTTCGTCAGATGCATTTTCTTCAGAAACAACGTACACACCGTCTTCGTCTACTTCTTTAAGTCCGTCGTCAGAAATTTCCTCAACATCGTCCGGTTCAAAATCTATGTCATCAGATTTAAGGGCACCTTCATGAAAATCGGAATCCAGCTGAGCCATAAGTTCCTCAGAAATGATGTTGCTTATTGCACTTTCATCAATTGTCTCCTGAAGTTCTTCCTGATCATTTTCGTTAGTCTTGAATTCTTCAAGGACGTTTTCAAGGTCAGTCATGTTCTTGTAACTTTCCTTACTGAGCGAGCCTACAGCGTCCATTCGGGTTACGATATCTTCTGTTCCGCGGCTGATTTCGTGAATGGAACTAAGGGCATTCTGGAACAGCGTTCTGATGGAATTAATTTCCTGCGCAACAGTTTCCTGCTGAGCTGCAAGATTTGTACAGTAAGAGTTAATCTTATCTGCCGCAAGAGCCGTAATGTCTGTTTTCTGCGTAATCTGCTTTGTCTGCTCCCCGATAGTGGCAATTTCACGCGTAATCAGAGCAAAAGAATCAATCATTTCTGCAGCGTGACGCGAAACCTTAGTAAAGGCCGCAGAAGCAGAACGGCTGGAACTATGAGCCTCTGTAACTTTTTTGATTGTATTTGAAATTGCCTCGTTAATTTTCTGAGCATTGTCAGCTGTACTTTCTGCAAGAGAACGGATTTCTTCTGCGACAACCGCAAATCCCTTACCGAATTCACCCGCATGAGCAGACTCAATTGCCGCGTTCATAGAAAGCAGGTTTGTCTGTTCCGTAATAGAGTCAATCAGCGTAACAACTTCGCCAATTTCATCAAGCTGCCCCATTACTTCCTCAAGAATTGCGTTAGTCGCAGAAATCTTATTGTCACCGTCGCTTACTAGTTCCCTCATTTCTTCGGCAGCATGACTTCGCTTAACTGCATTTTCCCTGATTCCGTCAACTGTAGTTGCCATAGAAGAAATTGCCGAAGAACTTTCGTCAATAGCAGCAGTCTGATCGCGGTTATCATGAACAAGTGTCTTTACCTGGTCGTTCGTGCTGTTAATTGCTCGAACAGCCCTTTCCATGGACTCAGAAATCTGGTCAAATTCCATTGTAATTTCTTCAACATTGGAATTGATTTCATTTGTTGCCGCAGCAGTACTTGTAGAAGAATCGTTAATAGAATATCCGGAAGAGATTGCCCTTGAAGCAGTTTTCTTTACAATAAGGAAGAAGTTGTTGATTTCATAAACCATGTCGTTCATGTTGCGCATAAGGGCCTGCATTTCGTTGCTTCCCTGCGGTTCAATTTCACAGGTAAAGTCGCGCTGTGCAAGACTTCTGGACATATCACGTACACGCTTGATTCCTTTTATGATTCTGTTTGTACCGCGGATAATGCTTACAAAAACCAGCCCGATAAATATAACTCCAAGGACAGTTACAACCAGTCTGTAAAGACGAGTATAAGTAGCTACAAAGGCAACAATCTGCTTGTACATTTCATCCATTACACCCTGCAGTTCTGCTCCATGACGGGTTAAATCCTTCATCTGCTGTTCAATAATTACAAGACTTCTATTTATTGCCTGAACATTTTCAGAATCTTCATACATTTCGGCGCCGGCTTTAATACCGTTTCTGGAAATATAGCCGCGCTCGTTGTCTTTAAGTTCCGTCTGCTGAATGGACTGAAGCTGGGCATTGAATGGGTTTGTCATGGTAACAACCTTTGTCCAAATTGTCTTTGCTTCATCTACCTGGTCAGAAAATTCTGACGGGAAGAATTTGATTACAGGATCTTCTGCCAGTTCACGAAATTTTTTATTTGCAGAAACAATTTTCTGCTTCCATACGTCATAGATTGTAGTTGTATCTGTAGACCATGAGATTGTCTGGTTAAGATAATTAGTAATATCAGCAAGAGCATACTGACACTCCTGCTGCTTGAACTGAAAGTTCTGGATTCTTTGTATAAAATTTGCACCAGCCATTGTAAGAGCTGTAAGAAATGCCATCTCCAGCCCACAAAGCAAAGCAATGATAGAAAAACGCGCCTTTAATTTCATACGGTCACCTTACATGTAAGAAAATTCAAAACCCTATGTCACCCAGACTATAATTATACTCTGAGTTTGTTTAAATCGCCATTAAATTCTATCATATTATGTAAATTCAAATTTAAATTACGGCATTATGGCTAGACCGTAAACAGGTCAATCTGATCACCAATCTGTCCTACTGCAGCCTCCACATTGTTTGCAATTTCTGCAAGGGCATCTCCTGTGTCACGAATGCTTCCTGCACTGCTTGAAATTTTATCCATGCTGCCATGAATTACATCCGTAGTCTGCCTTAACTGGTCAACCTCCGTAAGGATTGCCCTGTTTCCTTCAGACATTTCATGGGAAGCATAGCGGACTTCGCTGGCATTATCATTCATCAGCTTAAGGGCTTCACCAATCTGCTTTGAACCTTCCTGCTGTTCTTCCATTGCACCCTGAATCTGAAGCACAAGCTGCTGAGTTTGCGAATAGGATCTGCATAGTCCGGCCCCCAGTTGTTAAGACCAAACTGAAATTTCCCAGACGACATAATTTTTCGCCTTTCGCGCTTAGGAACTGCTTTTATAGAAATATGAACGTCTGGCATAAGGGCTTCAATCTGTCTCTTGATTGATTTTGAGACAATAACCTGTGTTTCTCCGTCAGCAGTTAAAAGTTCAAGATTGAAAGTCTTTTTGCCAAGTTCAGCCTGAGCTGCCTTAAAATATTCCAACGCCTTTTTAGGGTCATAGCCGCATTCGCGCTGATATTCAATTCCAGCCGGAGTAAAATCTTCCCCGCTCTGAGAGAATGCAAAACCTTTTGGAACCGGTGCATAAGCCGCAGCAGAACCGTCCGCCATTTCGTGAATTATGATTTCACGGTCAACAGCATGCGTAAACGCAAGGCGTAGATTTTTGCTTGCAAAGTTAGAATCGTCAAAATTGAATGTAATATAGTAAAGGAATCCGGAATCAACTGGGCGGAATTCAGGAGAATTCTTCATTTTAACAACCGCATCACCCGAAAGTTCAACCAGATCAAGTTTTCCGCTCTGATAAGCCCTTAGCGCATCATCGCCGTTTGAAATAATTTCGTAATGAACTCCGCCAAGCTTAACTTTAGAGGCGTCATAATAAGCAGTATTCTTTATAAAGGAAATGGAAGTTGAATCAGGCGTATATTCCGTAAGGATAAATGCACCATTTGAAAGACATGTATCCGGGCTGGTTGCATATTTTTCGCCGCACTGCTCAATAAATTTTTGATTTGCCGGATAGAACGTACAGAAATACAAAAGCTGATCAAAATAAGAAACTGGAACACTAAGTTCAACTTCAAGCGTAAAATTGTCTGTTGCACGCACCCCCAGCTGATTCGGCTCCATCTGACCTGCATTGATTGCAACAGCATTTTTTATCTGCGCAATATCACTAATCATAAAAGCGTATTCAGATTTAGTAGCCGGATCAATTGCGCGCTGCCAGCCATACACAAAGTCATGGGCAGTAACCTGATCTCCGTTGGACCAGTAAACGTCATCTCTAAGCTTAAAGATGTAATGCAGGCCGTCCTTTGAAACAGTTTCCTCTTTGCAGACAGCCTTCTGCACAGAACCATCGGCTCCCATCTGCATAAGACCGTCAATCATATTTCCTATAAGCTCAAATGAAGTAGCAAAAACAGCCGTCTGCGGATCCAGCGTATCCAAAGCCGAATCAAGCGAAACCTTCAAAATTTCTCCAGAAACATTTGTGTCTGGCAAAGGACCTTTAGAAACCCTCGCACCTTTTCCATCACATCCAAAAAAACAAGACCACATAAAACCAATGATAATAAATTCTTTAAAACACTCATACGCATGTCCCAAATAATGATTTATCATTTAATATATAACACTGTAATACGTTTTTTTTAAAGTCACGAAATAATTTAAACAAATATTCTCAGGAGGAGAGGAGATTTTTGTATTTTAGATACTTTCTACTACGGAAAGAGCGTTAAATGCCGTTCCAAACTTTCATGCCGTGTTATCCATTCTTTAACGCAAATAACAGGCATATTCCATTGGTAACCTTTGCAGCAAATTATTAGAAAAAACAAATCTTTTATCTTTAGTTTTTAAAACGTCATTTTCAGAAATAAAGTAAATTGCCTTGTCTTTTGAGTTTAACACTGGAAATTTTACGATTATATTGTGAGTCAAATTAATATATCTTAATGAACTGGCATGCTCCGTTAAAATATTAAAATTGCTTAAATTACAGTTTGTCATGCCAAGATATTCTAAACTTTCTAATTTTCTAAAATCTGTAAACTGATTAAAAGAAACAGAATCCAGTGCAAGAATCCTCAAATTTTTACATGATTCAAGAAAATCCAGAGTATCAAGCTTTACATCATTCAAAACAAGGATTTCAAGGTTTTTACACTTTGAAATAAATGAATAATCATGAATAAAAGCTGCACCTTCTATAACAATCTTCTTTATATTAGGATTCTCATTTTCAAATATTATATCCGAAACTTTACTGCCATATCCAATATAAAGTTCATCTCCACTTTCAACTAAAGAAGACTGACTACCAACAACAAACTTTATCTTTTCTGCAGACAGCGAAAATAATGATATAAAAAATGTAGTTAATAGAAGGAGTTTTTTCAAAATAATTCTAACCTCAATATTTTAAAATTTTTAATTTTATGGAACATATACAGAATGTTCCACTGCCGTACCATTTATACTCCAGTTGCTTTCAGATACAGGGCCACTTGAACTTCATCCATTTCCGTCATTGCCACAACCTCCTGAATTTCCGCTGTAATACGGATTTGAATACACGGTTGTGTTTGATGAGCCGTTACAGTTGTATCCTCCGTTTACGGTCAGGAGTCCTTTTGTGTCTAACTGCACAAAATCGTTTAAATCGAATTTCATCTTTTAGGCTTTTTATTTTCAGAAATAGGATTTGAATATAAGTTCACTTCACTATACTGTTTTAGTAATATCTTCTCCCTGAAAGTCAAATACTCAATTCCATTATTATCTAAATATATTTTAGGTTTATTCTTTACATTTACAAAATTTGGAATACGACCTGTAAAATACCAACCAGAATAATCTTCTTTCAAAAATCTTGAATAGTAATAGATTTTGTCTATTTTATTAAGTTTTCCTAAATCAATTTTTTCACGTAAAAAATCTTCTTTATACTTTTCATTTATTATCAAATCAAGCCCAAATATTTCTAAATTTGTTAATGATTCTAAGAACTTAATAGATTTTAAATTTTTGGAACTTGAATTTATAAAAAGAGTTTTTAATGTTGTTAAACCATACAAAAAACTCCAGTCTCCGTTATAATTTATCATTGGAAAATCTAACTCAGTTAAATTCTTAAATTGATTTAATCCAACAATATCTTTTACTTCACCCTGATGTGCATCTGAGCTATATATAGTTATAGATTCTACATTCTCATCAAATAATATGACTTCTTCATGCCCATCAACATAAATTTTCTTTAACTCAAGATTTTTAGCTTCAAGTGTAGAAAGAACAATTAGATTTAATAAAACTATTATCATTTTTTGCATATAAAAATCCTTAAAGAGACTGAAAATAGTCTATTTTCAGTCTCTTATATTTTAATTTAACGGTATAAACCTAACAGAACCTGGACTATCTGGTTTAGCTCCAGCATTAGGATCTTGTGCAAAAGTTCTAGTAGAGTATTTATCTTGATATTCAAATCCCTGATTATTATAAAAACTATAACTAAGCCCATCCTCACTTATCATACCAAACTCTATATGGTCATATTTTCCATCGCCTTCCCAGTCGTAAAGAATGTAGCCCATCTTGCCAGCTTGTTTTCCATCAAAGTCAACAGCCTTATCAACAAAATGCATTTTGAATATCTCGTCTACA
>JAXJSC010000023.1:0-43721 GCA_036310305.1 Treponema sp.
CATTCCAGTCAGTTCCGTCCTTACCTCTTGGATTAAGACCGGCATCAACAGCATGATTCCATGCGATTATGTCACAATGTTCCTTAGATGGTACAAAACAAATCAAGTGACCATCATCAGTTATTTCAGATGGAGTATTTGATCCATTGGTATTAGATCCATTCTCACCATTATTTTTTGTTGAATCTGAAGTTGTTCCAGAAGTTCCACCAGGATTTGAACTTGTTGTAGAAGAACCTTGTCCATTTGAATTATGTGAACCACTTCCTTCAGATTCATGTGTAGAAGGACTGTCTTGCGTTCCTTTTGTGCCGTCATTTCCAACTGAACTGGCTCCCGTACCTGACTCTGTTCTTCCAGAATTTGTATTAGCCTCAGAACTAGTAGATTTTGTACTATTATCATTTTTCCCAGAATCATAAGGTGCTATCGGTCCTGAAGATATAACTTCTCCAGTCTTAGTATCAATAAATTCTCTTGTTCCGTGTCCATCAGGATATATAGTAACTATGATAGTTGTTCCATATTTATCATCACGAGTTTCAGAAGTTTTCGGTTCCTGGGCAGAACATTCTCCTCCACCAGAACGAATATTATTATCAGGATTTGATGAATCAGGATTTCCTGTATCTGGAGCCTTTGAATTTGTAGGAGAACATGCTCCTCCACCAGAGCCTGCGTCAGAATTGTTTCCAGGTTTATTATTTTCAGGATTCTTTGAACCTCCTGGTTTTGAAGGATTATTTGACGGACTACAACCACCTCCACCAGAGCCACTTGCACCGGCTCCAGGTCCACTTGAACCTCCTCCATTTCCATCATTACCACCACTTCCATAAGACGGTGACGTTGGGTCTGAAGCGTTATTACTAGGTCCTGTTGTTGGTCCGCTGCATGGACTTCCCCCATTTACAGCCAGCAATTCTTCAGTATCAAGCTGTAAAAAGTCACTTAGATTAAATTTCATTTTTTCTTTCTCCTTTGATTTTTATACTTTTTATATAAGGCAATTTATTTGTATTCAATAAAATTATAGAACTCTCCGATTTTCTTAAAATCTTTTTTCGAAATAATATAAATATGTAGCAACCTGTAACACATAACTCCATTCATCAGGATTTTTATATTGTGCGTACTGTAAATTATCAAAGAAATCTATTGATACATCTGAATAGGAACTAAAATTCAAAATTAAAAGTGCTAAAATCGCAATAAATATTTTTTTCATTTTGTTTATATTCCTTAAAAGAGAGTGTACTAAAAAAAATACACTCCCTTATGATTTATTTTCTTGTTTCTGTAAATTTGTACTTTCAAATCTGAATCTTGAGAAAAAATATCTACATATTTAAAAAAGCAAATTATTTGTGTGAGTAATAAAAGGTCTACGAATTAGATTTCATCATAAGGATTATACTTATCAATCAATTCATATTGAATTTTAACAGCGGGTGTCCAATATGCTAAACCACCTCGATCAACATACACGCAATCCTTATGAACCCAACCAGTTTTTCCGTTTATTGTAAATTTTAACCAATTAAAATCATTCGTTATTGCAATTGCATTATGATAAGTTGATTTGTCTACTTTTTCCAAAAAATAAATTTTTTCAGATTGCTCAGTTGGTAAAGAATACAAACAGTCCGAAAAAACTCCTAATCTAGCAATGAAACTTAAAACCGATAGAGTCCTTGAATTTACTTTAATTTTCTCAAGACATTTAAACTCATCTTTTCTTATATTGTAAACATTATTCTTCCCAAAATTTATATATCCCGTTTTACCTGATGGAATAATAACTTTTAGATAACAATCTTCATTCTTATAGACTCTGAATTCCGTTATTTCTATCTTGTCTCCTTTTTGTACTTTATATAAAACTTCTTGCTTAAAAGGTTCTTTATAAACCTTTATTCCGTAACCGAAATCTGAAAAACAGAGTGTTTGATAATGTTCATATGTTGTAAATTTTTCGGCTGTGGTACAAGATAATACTAAAAAAAGCAGTGAGAATAAAAAAAATAATTTTTTAGTTTTCATAAGTACACTCCTATTTGAAGTTGTCCCAACTCTATAGGACAACTTCTAATTGTTTTTATTTACTTACTTTAGTAAATGTTTGTATGCGAGTTATGGCATATTTTTCAGAACTTACAGATTGATTTTGAATACCTAGTACAAAACTTCGATTATTTGCCATATCATTATCACTTGTACCATCGTAATTAAATGTTATATTACCCGAAAAATCTTGAGAATATCCCTCAAGAACAACCCAATGCCCACCATGACAATTTTGAGCAAATCCTAGTACATAAGTATCATTTTTACTAGCAATTTCTTCTAACTTTTCAAGATTAATATTCGAATTGATTTCTTCATACTCTATATCAAAAATATCGCCGAATTTTTCATCCAGCATATTATTAAGCCCCTGGGCAATTTCATCTGCAGATAAGTTACCATCTTTATCAAAATCGCAATTATTCTGAATGCTCATAGGCGATACATTTTCTCCTAAAAACTCAGATCCAATTTTTGCAGAACCAATTTCCTTACACCCAACAGTCGAAAATTTACATTGTTGTTCTACACCATTATGATCAACATATGTGCCGTACATAAATGAATCAACAACCTCACCATTTGTCCATGGGAAATGTTTTAAATAATACTGCATTGTCAGTTCATCTGCATAAGAACCATCTGTAATCTGGCCGAACATTCCAGAAACTTTATCTGTATCATTCTTTGAACTACAAGTTCCGCCTCCACTAGTAACATCATCTGGATTTGTTGGATTTGGATTTACAGGAGAGTGCCCTCCAGTTTTAGTGCAGGTTCCTCCTCCGCTATGAATTTTAGTATCTTTATGTTGATTTCCGCCAGGATTTGAACTAGTAGTTGAAGGCCCTTGCCCGTTTGGATTGTTAGAAGTTGACGTACTACAGCTTCCGCCTCCGGAACTTCCAGATCCTCCGCTCCATGCTTCAGGAACAGTTTTACTACTGTTATCATTATTGCCATTTTTACTGCTGTTATTATTGCCTTTCGTCCTAACAGTAACCTGTTCACCATAAAAAGGACCACGAGGAACATAAATTGTCTTGGTTCCTCCATCACTAGAGTTAGTAGATGACGAAGACGGTGCTCCAGAACCGTCAGAAGGACTGCCACTTGAACTACCAGAAGGACTGCCAGATGAACTACTGCATGGACTTCCTCCATTTACAGCCAGCAATTCTTTTGTATCAAGCTGTAAAAAATCACTTAAATTAAATTTCATTTTTTCTTTCTCCTTTTTATTATGAAATCTTCTTTAATATTTTTCAACACAACTTTTATATACTTCTGGATGTTCAAATCGCAGACATGTCCAGAACCATACGGAAAGCTGTATTAAATATTTTTTTAATTCGCACATTACTTTTGTTGGTTTTTCAAATTTGCCGGAATTTTCATAGCCTACGGCAAAACATTCTCCGGCACATGTGTATCTTGCCCAGCATTTTTTACAATAAGTAATTTTATCTGCATATAGACTTTCTAATTTTTCAAGTTTTTCCTTTTCAAAACCTTTATCAAGAGTTCCTATAATGCCGTCTTTTTTACCAATAAATGCAGGACAAATTATTATATTTTCCTTACCGTCTACGGCAAACGAACTGATTCCAGCCGAACATCTGTAATAAAGCCTGAACGGACGAATTGTAACTTTTAAGAATCTTGTAAAGAAATCTTCGCTTTTCATAAAGGCATTAAAATAATCTTTGTTTCCGCCTATAAGCTGTTTGTAAATCCACTTTGCAAATCTGTCATAAGAATCTTTTATTTCTTCTATATTATTCATGTTAATTGAATTTTCATTATCTTCACAAAGCCGTACAGGTTTCATTCCAACTACTTCCGGCTTAAAAGAATATAAGGTCTTGAAAATTTCGACAAAATCATGATTATTTCCAGAATATGTAGCAGCTATTCCAAAAAAATCTTTATTCTCCATGTCCATCATATTTTTTGCTACAACATCATACTTTAAGCCTTTCCGGATTTTTTCTGTTATTTCTTTTTTTCCATCAAGACTTACTCCAAAAAGAATACAATTTTTCTTTAAGAGAGAACTTACTTCTTTTGTAAGAAGCATACCGTTAGTTGCAAGCTGACAAAAAATATTTATTTTACGTTCTTCTTTTAACTTCAAAACAAAGTCATTTACTTCAAGAATAAAATCTAACCTTAAAAGAGGTTCTCCAGAGCCTGTTAAATCTATAATAAAACGTCTTTTTTCATCCGGTACAAATTTGTCCAGAAAAAACAAAATTGCCTTTTTAGCAGTTTCAACCGTCATATCATATCTTTTATCTTTTCTTGCAAAACAATAAGAACATTTTAAATTGCAGCGTGTTGACTGTACCAACTTAAGGTAATAATCATAATAATAAAGGTCACCTTTTTTATGAGCCTTTATAGGAACTAAAACTTTATTGGTTTTAAATTCCTCTAACTTTCCGATAGTTTTTTCCAACTCTTTCTGAGAATACTTTTGTTTTATAAATTCTGGAACCTCTTCATTTTTCCAGACATAACTAAGCAATATATCTTTTGCACATTCTGTTATTGGAAAATATGTAAGTGTATTTGCACTAAATAAAAATGGCTGTCCAAAAACGGAAAAAACAGCGGCATCCGTTTTTTCTAACTGTTCGCAAAATCTTTTCATTTACACTGTACCTTCTTCCATCTATAGAGCCATAAGTTATCTTCCAAATTTTTATAAATGCATTCTGATTCAGTAGCATTAAGCCTGACTTCTTCCATTTCCTGTTTAGAACATTTTCCAGCTGAAAATAACTCTGTGTAGTCATTCATAAGACGAATGCGATTTTTATGCATTTCTAAAGCTTTCTCTAATTGCGATTCATATGAGGATATTATTTTTTTATATTCCGTTTGCTTATTTGCAGTTTCCTTGTTTACTGTATCCAATTTTTCTTCATATATCCGAAGATTGTTTTTAAATAACTGCTTTCTTAATTTTCTTGAAGGTGAAAAAAATTCAGAAAAACTTATACCAAGTGAAAAATCCCAATTTAACAATGTTTTATCTTCTATAAAATCAATTCCTAAACTGTCATCAGTAGCAGTTAATTCAGAAAAAGATGCTCCAACAGAAATGCTTGGAGCAGAATCTTGCCTTGTTATAACATTCTGAAGTTTTAAAATTTCTATATCATTTAGAATTTTTTCTTTTGAGATACTGTAAGAAAACAATTCATTTTCAATATCCGGTAGCTCTGAATCTGAAAATATTTCTTCTACTGTTTCTCCACATAAATTTGCAAGTTTTATATCTATACTTTCTTTAGAATTTAATGTTTCCAAAAAATCCTTGTAGTATTCCCATTTTTTATTTTCCAGCGTCCATACATCTGAGATTGAAAGTTTTGACTTTTTTACTAGTTCATTGGATGCCTCAATTTTTAATTCGTAAAATTCTATGTATTTTTTATATTTTTCCAGAAGTCTATTTAAACACCTGATTTGAATATAATAATCTGTCAAACTTTCTATCAGATTTTTTTCAACGCCGTCTTTTGAATAAACCGCTGTTCTGACATTTCTTCTTAGTATTTCAGAATTAGGATCTTTTACACCGTATGCTATTCCCGGCAGAAGACTTTGATTAACAGATAGATTCACTGCCGGTGTTTTTGAATAACCTATTGAGTCAGAATCAATTTCCTCTGCCGAATAATCTATAATTCCCCTGTCCATTGAATAACTTACACCGGCAGTAACAGAATTACCAAATGGATTTTTCTTTGATACAGATACAGAAGCCTTTGAAGAATTTGGATACCAAATTACGTTTTCATATATATCATTAAATCCCGAGCTAACTGAAGAATTTAATGAAAATGGATAAAGACTTCTTTTGTATTTTAAAGAACTCTGTGCATATTCAAGTGTATATTCAGCGGAATGAATATCTGGATTATTAAGTTTTGCTTTTTCCCAAAGTTTTTCCAATTCAGTTTCTGCACAAGCACTAAAAGAGACAGTTAAAATAATTAAACTTAAAACAGATATTTTTTTCATATTCTAATACAAGAAGTCAATTTTTCTAAGGATGTAATAAATAATACTTTCTGTTTCTAATACAATTCTTGCATCAGTCTCTAATCCAGAACGAACAGGAAACGAATCTCCATGTCTATTCTTAAAAACAACCCTGTCTAAATCTGCATAAACAATATAATACAGCAATCCATTATTTCCAGAACGTATATCAGGATCCACTGCCGTTATAATTCCTTCCGCACCTTTGTATTCAAAAAAAGGAAAAGCAGAAAGCCTGTATTTTACCTTTAAGCCAGATTTTATTTTTCCCATATCTTTAGGAGAAATTTGCATTTCTACCCTGAAATTCTTTTCATCATTTGGAATAATATTCAGAACATTCGCTCCAGATTCCAAATAGTCACCTAAATTTAAAGAAGCTATTTCCTGTACAAACCCGTCTACAGGTGCATAAACCTTTAAAAATTCATATTGACTATCCAACTTTTGAATTTCCTGAACAACTTTCGAAAATTCTAGAGCAACTTCATTTTTCTCTTGATTTATTGAATTTATAAAATCTGCTCTATAACTCTCTAAATTCTTTGAATTATATTCATATTCCAAAGTTTTCTGTTTTATATTCTTTTGGTTACGTAAGCTTTCCGGTAAATTCTTTTCATCCAAGAAAGACTGATATGAAATTTTCTTCTGAATTAAAAGTTTTTCAACATTTGTTCTATAACTTTCATAACGTGTATAAGCAACTTCATTGCTTTTATTCACCATATTTTTATTTTTATAGTAACTTAATGAAAGTTCTTCTAAACCTTGTAACCGTTCTTCAAGATTATTTCTTTCAGACAACAAAGTTTCACGTTGAGAATCATAAATTGACGGATCAATTTTATATAAAAAATCACCTTTAGTAACTTTTTGTCCTGGTTTAAAATTTTTTTCTATTATTTTACCGGCTATTACATTTTTGACAGAAGATACATTTTCTTCAGTACGCACAATTCCACTTACTTTTATAACATCATCAATTCTACCTACAAACAAGAGAACCATAGCTGTTATAAATAAAGTTAATATTGAATATAGTAGTACTCTAATTTCTGAGGGAACTTTCAATTGCAGAAATTCTTTTGAGTAAACCATTGTATTTTGGTGTTGCACCACCATTACTTTTTTCATTTTGAGCTCTCCATAAACTTTTATAAAATCCGTTTTTTGCTAATAATTCAAAGTGACTTCCCTGCTCAACAAGTTTTCCTTTATTGAACACATATATCAAATCACAATCTTTTATAGTTGAAAGGCGATGTGCAACCATAATTACAGTTCTGCCTTGAATTCGTGTAAAAATGGTATCCATAATTGCCTGTTCAGAAATACTATCCAAACTTGCTGTTGCTTCGTCCAAAATCAACATGTGCGGATTACGCATAAGAATTCGTGCCATAGCAAGTCTCTGTCGTTCCCCACCCGATAAAGTAGAACCATGTTCTCCAACATAGGTATTAAACTTTTCTGGAAGACGCTGAATAAAATCATAAGACTGCGATGCCATGCTGCTTGCAACTATTTTTTTTGGATCAGGATTATCACATCCCCATGCAATATTTTCACTTATTGTTCCGCTAAAAAGTAAACTTTCCTGCGGTACATAGCCGATTTTTTCTCTATAAGACGAAGTTTTTATTTCTGAAATATCAGTTCCATTAATTAAAATTTGCCCCTCTTCCAAAGGATAAAATTTCATCAACAGCTTTAAGAGTGTTGTTTTTCCAGAACCCGAACTTCCAACAAATGCAACTTTCTTTCCTGCAGGAATTTTAAATGAAACATCTTCAACTGCTCTTCCTCTTGTTCCATAAGAAAAAGTAACATTTTTAAATTCAATATCACCTTCAAGCTTTTCAATATCTTCCAGTTTTTCTTCATCTGGACATTCTTCTTCCATATCGATGATATCTGTTAATCGCTCCGCAGAAATCATTACTTCCTGAAGATGAAGCTGCATAGTTAAAAGCCGTTTTAAAGGTCCCAGAAAAAAGCCGGAAAGTGTATTAAAAGAAATTAACTGACCTAATGTAAGTTTTCCATCAAAAATCATGAAACTTCCAAACCAATACAATGCCAAAGTTCCTGTTCCAGAAATAAAATCCTGAATTGCACGCTGACAGTTTCCTAGTTTTCCAAGCTCCAATGCTTTATCCGCTGCCATAACAATTTTTTCTTCAACACGAATATAAGCCTTATCCTCTGTAGAAAGCCCTTTTATTGTCGAAATACCATTAATGCTTTCATACATAGAAGCATTTTTATCTGCTTCCAAAATAGAACGCATTTTAATTTTTCGCTTAAAAGGTGCAGAATATATCCATACAACTATTGCCGATAAAATTACAGGAACTATAGCAATTGGCAACAGATTCATACCAAGCTTAAAAAGGAAAAATCCACCTACAACCAACATAAAAGAATCCATTATAATTCCTAAAGTTGTTGAAGAAATTGCATTCTTTACAGTTTCTGCATCATTAATTCTAGATAAAATCTCACCTGTCTTTCTGGAAGAAAAGAAGTTCAATGGCAAATGTAAAAGATGACAAAAGAAATCAGAAAGCAATGAAACATCTATCTTTGTTCCTAAATGCAATATAATTTGACTTCTACAATATTCAATGAGGGTTTGAAAAACAATTACAATAAGGTAACAAATCGAACACAGGTTTAATGTAGACTTTACTTGAGAATATAAAACCTCATCTATCAAAAATCTAAAATAGAATGAGACAAATACTCCAAAAAGAGAAAGCAGTAAACTTGCTATCAAAATTTCAGATACAAGCAGTTTATAAGGCTTTAGCAGATAAACAAATCTAAATAATAACCCTCGATTTTCATTTCCCTTTTCAAAATCCGATGTAGGAAAAAGTATAAAAAATACTCCTGTCCACCAGGAAAAGAACTCTGAACGATTTACTTTCCTTAATCCTTCTCCTGGATCACTTATGTAAACATATTTTTTTGAAACTTTATAAACTACAACATAGTGGTCAAACTTTTGTTTTATATGAAAAATTGCAGGAAGCGGAATTTCATCGATTTTATCTTTTTCTGGGGACATGAGACCTTTACAGCTCATGCCAAATTTTTCAGCACCTTTTACAATTCCATATCCAGAAGTACCAACACTGTCTGTACCTGCTGCCGTACGAATTCTTCTTAACGGTACTGATTTACCGTAATACTTTAAAATAATTGATATACATGCTGCGCCGCAGTCTGTTTCATCATGCTGTAAAACTTTTTTGATCCGATGCATAAACTCTAACTTTTTTTGCTGTACAACTATATATATATATATTGTCAAGTACTTTTTCAAAATCTCCTTCAACATTTTTCGACACAATTCTCCCGTCTCTTCCTTTAATTAATTTCCATTTTGCAGTATCATTTTTTTATGCTTAACTTATTTTTTAGAAAGAATTTTTATGACGGATGGGACAACGTAATGTTCTTTTTTGTTCCTAACCTGATTCTTGATTTTGCAGTGATTATTTTTACTGCGCTCTGCATTCCGGGAGTAACTGTTTTTAAGGACGCACAGTGGTATCTTTTTGTGTGGATTGCGCTGGCTTTTATTCTGACAGCCGTTATTTCTACAGTTGCACTTGCGTGGGCAGATAATTCCAAAAAAATCGCCGATAGTGAAACATATGAAGTACGCGAATTCTTTAAGGTATTGCCGTCCTGCATTGCCGATGGAATTAAATTCGGAACTTCGATATTTGTAATTATGATAATCCTTGCGCTCAGCATAAAGTTCTTTTTCTTCCCGGACGGAGAAAATCAGACTGTTACACTTGCAGGCCTTACAGCCGGTGCGGTTTACTGCTGGGTTTCGCTTTCTGCAATAATGATTCTTTCATGGTACCCGGCGCTCAGGGCAGAACAGCACAAATCATATTTTGTGAGCATTAAAAAATGCGCAATTATTTTCCTGGACAATCTGCCGGTTTCAATAATAATAAGCATCTACGATTTGTTTCAGTGTTTGGTTTCTATAATAATGCTGGGAGTAGCACCGGGCGTTGCAGGCCTTACCCTTTCAAGGGCAAATGCACTCCGCCTTCTCTTAAAAAAATATGATTATATAGATGAACTCCAAAAAAACGGCACCCGCGCATCATCATATAAAATACCGTGGGAAGAAATACTAAAAGATGATCTTGAAGCAAATCCAGTAAGAGGTTTCAAGGAATTCTGGATGCCATGGAAATCAGAATAGCCTGGATTTTTTTTGAATATTGAATAAAAATATATTGAAATAAAAAAAATAGAGCGAAGAAGAGTATTGTCTGGAAAAAACATCCTGTTGTGCTGCCGCATGAGCGGCAAATTGTATAGTTCCAAGGCACAACAGCATGTAGCCCGCCAGCGGGCGAGTTGGCTTTTTGAATATTGAGTCTTGATTTCAGATAAATTTGCAGAAATAATGCAGCAACGGGACGCAGGCGGAAAGTAAGGGGGCTCCTAAGAAGGGAGATACCTTACTTTTCGCCGCAAGTTACGAAGTAACTTGTAGTTTACGTTTTGCTAGGACCCACTGCGGAATTATTTCTGCAATTCCAGCAAATATACATAAACTCAACATTCAAAAAATGTTATTTTTTAGTCATCAACATTGTCTTAGCGTCAAGCTTCACTTCAATACCGTCTGCAACCTTTCCGTCAGCTTTAAATACCTGAAGATATACGCCATCGTTCTTTGGAGCAATGTGTGCTACCTGAGAAAAATATTTTTCCAGATCAGCAGAAACTGTATCCTTAAGCGAAGCTCCTTCATTTGTATCGCTGAACCATACAGAAAGTCCTTCTTTTGCAACAAATTCAGAAACTGCTGCAATATCTTCTGCAGGAACCTTACGCAAATCAAGACCATCAATAATAACAGCAGAAACCTTTATTCCTCCTTCCTTTAATGCGCCCATTGTACGAATTACTTTTGGAAGGGTGAATGCTTCCTGATTAAAATTAAGGATTGTCCTGTCCCTTATAATTGAATCAGCAAGTTCATCATAATCAGATATATTCTTTTTCTTGCAGATTTCTGCCAGAACGTTGTCATACCATGCAATTACGTTAGAAGAATGCTGGTCAAAAGAAACATGTACCAGATGTCTGTCATGCAGGAGGGCATCTATTCCAAACTGCACTAAAACAGAAGTTTTTCCAAGACCTTTTTTAGAAGTAACCAAACCCATCTGTCCTGATTTTAATCCTCCGCAGGCAGCGGCATCAAAAAACCTTACAGGGCACGAATCAATCAAATCTTGTTTTACCATAGATAATACCTCCTGAAGTTATATGAAAAGATGTCGTAAACGCCGTCTTTTCATCAGGCATTTTTTCTTCAAAAAAAGTGCTCAAAAAACAAAAAAGTGGACTTATATATAATAAGTCCACTTTAAATAAAAGTCTAGTTATAGAGACTGATAATAGGACAAGCTAAAAAATGCTTTCGCATTTTTTTTTAACGGCTTGCTATCAAGACGAAACCTCTACCGGGTTTCTCTTATTTATTACCAGCCTTTCTTGCTTCCTGGTACTTTTTGATAAGTTCTTCTGCTACTGCGTTTGGAACTTTACCGTACTTCAAGAATTCCATTGTGAATTCGCCTTTACCCTGAGTTGAAGAACGGAGGATAGTAGAGAATCCGAACATTTCAGAAAGTGGAACTTCTGCGTTTACAACTGTCTGGTTGTTTTCATCAGTTGTTTCACCAATTACACCACGGCGCTGGTTGATAAGACCAAAGATGTTTCCCTGGAATTCATTTGGAGCAGCAATCTGAACCTTCATGATTGGTTCAAGGATAGCTGGTTTTGCCTTCATGTAACCTTCGCGGAAAGCACCAATAGCAGCTGTCTGGAATGCGTTATCGTTAGAGTCTACAGGGTGATACTGACCATCATTGATTGTAATGCGTACACCTACGATAGGAGCTCCAATCAAAGAACCTTCCTTCATAGCTCTCTGGAAACCTTTATCACAAGAAGGGATGTATTCGTTAGGAATAGCACCACCCTTGATTGCGTCTACAAATTCGTAGTCTTTGTCGTCGATTGGTTCCATGAAACCAGCTACACGACCGTACTGACCAGAACCACCAGTCTGTTTCTTATGTGTGTAGTTGAAGTCTGCTTTAGCACCGATAGATTCACGGTAAGCTACCTGTGGAGCACCAGTTGTTACTTCACAGTTGTATTCACGGCGCATACGTTCAACATATACTTCAAGGTGAAGCTCACCCATACCCTTAATGATTGTTTCATTTGATTCTGGGTCTGTGTATACACGGAATGTCGGGTCTTCTTTTGTAAAGCGGTTAAGAGCCTTAGACATCTGCATAGAAGCCTGTTTGTCTTTTGGAGTGATAGACAAAGAAATTACAGGTTCTGGAACATACATAGAAGCCATTGAGTAGTTTACACCACCGTTAACGAATGTATCACCAGAAGCACAGTCTACACCGAAGAGAGCAACGATATCGCCTGCGCAACCTTCGTTGATATCTTCCATCTGAGCAGAGTTCATACGTACAAGGCGTCCAACCTTGAAGCGCTTCTTTGTACGAGTGTTGTACAATTCTTCACCCTTCTTGATTTTTCCCTGGTATACGCGAGTATATGTAAGCTGACCGTACTGACCGTCATCAAGTTTGAAACCAAGTGCAACACAAGGTTTGTTGTCAACTGATTCAAGTTCTACTTCAGCTTCGTTGTTATCAAGGTCAAGAGCAACGTTCTTTACTTCGTTTGGAGCTGGGAGATAGCGAACAACTGCATCCAACAATGGCTGGATACCTTTGTTTACGTGAGCCGAACCACAGAATACACCAACGAACTGTTCTGCAAGAGTACCCTTACGGATAGCAGCGATAAGTTTTGCTTCATCGATGTCGTTGTATCCCTTTTCCATGATGTCTTCCATCAATGTGTCATCGAACATAGAAGCTGCATCAAGAAGTTCTTCACGGTACTTGTCTGCATCTGCCTTCATGTTAGCAGGGATTTCTGCAATGCGAAGGTCTTCGCCGTTAGGACCGTCGAAGTAAATTGCTTTCATACCAACAAGGTCAACAACACCTTCAAGTTTGTCTTCCAATCCGATTGGGAGTTCCATCATGTGTGAGTTAAGACCAAGCTTTTCGCGAACCTGATTACATACGCGGATTGGGTTAGCACCCTGACGGTCACACTTGTTAACAAATGCAACGCGAGGTACATGGTAGCGTTTAAGCTGACGGTCTACAGTGATTGACTGAGACTGAACACCAGCAACGGCACAAAGAATCATGATAGCACCGTCAAGAACGCGGAGTGAGCGTTCAACTTCTACTGTAAAGTCTACGTGACCTGGTGTGTCGATAAGGTTGATTGTTGTGTCTTTCCACTGTACCTGAGTAGCAGCCGACTGGATTGTGATACCACGTTCACGTTCCAATTCCATGTTATCCATTACAGCACCAACACCGTCTTTACCACGAACTTCATGAATTGCGTGAATCTTGTTACAGTAGAACAAAATGCGTTCAGAAGTTGTTGTTTTACCTGAGTCAATGTGAGCACTGATACCGATATTTCTTACTTTTGAAATATCCCAAGCCATACTATTACCTCTTTAAAATAAAATTACAAATTTAGTTTTTCAATAATACTAAAAGTTATCGCGTTGTTCAATAGTCAGATTTGTGCTAGAATCAAAACATGATCGATTTAAATAGTAAACAACGCAAACTTTTAGAAAAAAATGCACATCATCTTGACCCTGTAGTTATTATAGGCGGAAACGGTGTAACAGAAGGCGTTACAGAAAAAGTAACAGAATCAATGAATCACCACGAACTTCTTAAAATCAAATTTAATGAATTCAAAGATGAAAAAAGAGAACTTGCAGAACAGCTGTGCAGCGCAAGCGGTTCAACACTTGTACGCATAATCGGAAATGTTGCAATTCTCTACAAACCGGCTGAAAAACCGGCAGACCGCGCATTTGAAAAAGAGCTCAACAAACTTGCGTAGGCTGCCTTGTCTTCTCTGTAACAAAGAATGGGAATAAAATGTTTATACATAAATAAGAAAAAAAAGAACATATTAAAATATGGAGGATAAAAAATGATTGAGGTTTCTCACGTTTCCCGAAATTTCGGGACATTTCGTGCTGTAAACGACGTCAGCTTTTCAATTCCTACAGGTCAGATTGTAGGACTTCTTGGCCCTAACGGAGCCGGAAAAACAACAACAATGAGAATGATTACAGGATTCCTTAAACCGTCAGGCGGAACAATTTGTATTGACGGCACTAATATAGAAGATTTTCCTGTTGAATCTAAAAAGAAGATTGGATATATGCCGGAATCAGCACCGCTCTACAGCGACATGATTGTAGAGGATTACCTGCGCTACATTGCAGACATCGAAGGCAAAGATGCTGATGAAAAAGTTCCCCTCCTCTGCAGGGAATGCGGACTCAAAGAAGTAATGCACAAGAATATCGGTGAACTTAGCCGCGGTTACCGCCAGCGCGTAGGACTTGCCCACGCACTTATGAACGATCCTGAAATCCTTATTCTTGATGAACCTACAAGCGGACTTGACCCTAACCAGATTGAAGACGTACGTTCTCTAATCAAGGAAATAGGAAAAACCCGAACCGTAATTATTTCTACTCATATTCTCAGCGAAGTAGAAACCCTCTGCAGCCGCGTAATCATCATAAGCGGAGGAAAACTTGTTGCAGACAGTCCTACAGAACAGCTTCGCACAAGATACGGAAATGCCGCAACTGTAAGAGTTTCTTCAAATGCTTCAGAAGCAGAACTCAGTTCTGCATTAAATGGAATTCCGGGAATTTCTTCACTTTCATTTGAAAAATCAGAAAACGGCTCAACCGCACTTATTTCAATTGACGGAAATACAGAAATCCGCCCAGCTGCCGCAAAAGCAGTTGTTTCTGCCGGATTCGAACTGTACGAACTCTGCCTCCAGAAAAACAGCCTTGAAGACGTATTCCATACGCTTACAACTTCTGATAACGGAGAAGAAAAATGAACAATACTGCAAAAAAAATAAAGAAACCTGCAATCGTAATCATGAAACGCGAATTGAACTCGTACTTTTCAAGCCCAATCGCATACATCGTAACAGGACTTTTCCTGATAATCACAGGAGTCCTGTTCTTTACAACATTCTTCCTTCAGAACCGCGCAAGTTTAAGGAACATGTTTTCTTTAATGCCGATAATCCTTTCTTTCTTTATTCCGGCACTTACAATGCGACTTTATTCAGAAGAAAAGCGTTCCGGCTCAATTGAAACGCTGTATACGCTTCCGGTTACTGAATTCGATGCAGTATGCGGAAAATTCCTTGCTGCGTTGACTGCATCAGCCGCAATGGTTGCACCAACTTTGATTTACCTTATCAGCATGCTGCCGTTCGGACTGCCTGAACCGGGACCTGTTGCCGGCGGATATCTGGGAACTTTGTTTCTGTGCGCTGCATTTTCTGCAATCGGCGTATTTGCTTCTTCAATTACAAAAAATCAGATTATTGCATTCTTTACAGCGTTCATAATCTGCATCGTGCTTACAATGATCAGCGAATTCCTAATCTTCCTTCCGGGTCCGATTGTTGAATTCCTTTCATTTATAAGCGCAAACCAGCACTTTACTTCAATCTCAAGGGGAATTATTGATACAAGAGACCTTGTTTATTTTGTTTCCCTTACAGCATTTTTCTTCAGTCTGACAGTAATCTGCCAGCAGAACGAACGTAAATAGGTGGTACTGACATGAATAAATTCGTAAAATGGTTAAAAAGTTCTGCCAGCGACTTCGTACTCTTTGTACTTATCCTTGTTCTGGCTAACATTGCCGGCAGAAAAGCATTCTTAAGGTTTGATCTTACAAGCCAGGGTTCCTATTCAATTTCCCCGGCAAGTCGCAATACAGTAAAGACACTTACAGAACCTCTTTCTGTAAAAGTTTTCTTCAGCGACAATCTTCCGGCTCCATACAATGGAACTGCACAGTACGTAAAGGACATTCTTGTTGAATACAAGGGTGCCGCAAACAAAAACTTCAGCTATTCTGTATTCAACATGAACAAGCCGGAAAACCAGCGCATTGCACAGGGCTACGGACTTCATCAGGTTCAGATTCAGGAAGTAAAGAACAGCGAAGTAGGATTCAAACAGGCATGGATGGGCATTGCCGTAATCTACGGAGATGCAATCGAAGTAATTGACGGAATTACAAGCGACACAGGCTTTGAATACAACCTTACAACAAAGATTTCCAAAATGATTTCTCAGGCAGATACACTTGCAGGCCTTGGCGAAGGAGACAAAATCTCTGTTACACTTTATGCAAGCGAAGCACTTAAGCAGTTCAGAATTAACGGATACGATTCTGTCGTTTCTGCTGTAAGCGATGCATTCAATAAGGTAAACCAAAAAAATCAGAACAGACTTAATCTTGTTACAAAATATCCTTCTGGCGATGACGTTCAGGAAGACGCAGATCTTTACGGACTTCAGCTTTTCAAATGGAAGGAAAAGGACGGAACAGAAGGAAAAGGCTCTTTCGGTCTTGTAATCCAGCACGGAGAAAACTTCCGCACAGTTCCCCTTTCTATTCAGCGTTCCCTCTTTGGCTACGGAATTTCCGGACTTCAGGATCTTGAGAAAAATATTTCAGACAGCCTCGAAAGCCTTCTTTCTAAATCAACTCAGATCGGTTACATTACAGGACACAGCGAAGCAGACCTTGAACCGATGGACGGCAGCGAACTGAACTTCAAAAAGCTCATTTCTGACATGTATGATTTTAAGGCACTTAAGCTTGAAGATGAAGACATTCCTGCAAACCTTAACACTCTTGTAATCAACGGAGCAAAATCTGAATTTACAAAAAAGGAACTTTACAAGCTTGACCAGTTCATCATGCGCGGCGGAAACGTACTTATTTTCCAGGATCCGTTCAGCGTAGATCAGGGACAGTACTACCAGCAACCTTCTTACACACCAATAAACAGTGGACTGAACACAATTCTTTCTGCTTACGGTGCAACTTTTGAAAACAACTATGTATTTGATGAAAACTGCTACACTTACCAGCAGCAGGGATACGGTTCAATAAAGATGTACTGGGCTCCTATGCTCCAGAAAAAATGTCTTTCTCAGAAAAACCCAATTTCAAAGAATCTTGGTTACGTAATCTTCCTTCAGCCGGGAACAATCAGCTATGATGCAGCAAAAGCTGGAAACGGCGTAAAAATGACAGTTCTTGCAAAGACTTCTCCAAAATCATGGACAGAAACTCAGAACATTCAGATTACACCGCAGATGCAGGCTCCATACGACCGTTCAAGAGAAAAGGAAGAAAACATCGCTATCCTTCTTGAAGGCAAATTCAACAGTGCATTTGATAAGGCTGTTGAAGAAGAAAATTCAGAAACAGAAACTAACCTTTCTACAACAACTCATATCAAGCAGGGAACTAGAAGCGGAAAGATTTTCCTTGCTTCTTCTGCAATGATTACATCCAACCAGCTCATTAACGCAGAAGGAACAGAACCGATTGCCATGTTCATCCGCAATGCAATTGACTACATGAACGGCAACACAGACCTTTGTACAATGCGCACAAAAAGCCTCAGCCTTTCTACTCTTTCAAACACAAATACTTTCCTTGCCGTTGCAATAAAGTACTTTAATCAGTTTGGACTGGCAGTTCTTGTAGCTGTAGCCGGCTTTATTATGTGGAGGATGCGCTCTATTCGCCGCAGAATGATTCACATGCGCTACAACCCGAACGACACACGCGATTCAGAAGTAGAAAAAGACTAAAACAGGAGGATAAACCGAAATGAAAACACGAAAATTAGTTTTGCTTGCAGTAAGTGCATTCCTTCTCTGCGTATGCATTGCACAGGGAATTCTTGGTTCAATAAGTCCTGTAAAAACAATTAAGACAGACAGCGAGCCGGACACAATCGTAATTTCAAACTCTAAAGATTCAATTACGCTCACTTACAAATACAACACATGGTATGTAGGAAACAAAGATTACATTGCTTCTAAAACAGAAGTTGACAGCATGATAAAGGCACTTAAAGAAATCAAAGTGCTTGATAAAATCGGAAAATATGGAAGCGCCCTGGACGAACGCTACAATCTGACAGACGAAAAGGCTACAACCGTAACAGCTTCTAAAGGCGGAAAAGAAATTGCTTCACTTCGCCTTGGAAAAACAAGTTCTACAGGAAGCCAAACATATGCATGCATCAATGGAAAGACAGACATTGTTCTTTTGAGCGGAAACCTTACTTCTACTTTTGGAAAGGAAGAAGCTTCTTTAAGATCAAAGACTGTATACACTGTTGAAGAAGAAAACGTTGCTGCCGCAGAAATTACAATGGGCACACGCACATGGGGACTTGAAAACACTGCAAAGAAAGGCGAAAAAGCCGTATGGCAGATTACAGGCAATTCTCCAAAAGTTGACCTGGATCAGGAAGCAGCCCAGTCATGGATCAGGAACGTATGTTTCCTTAACATCAATTCATGGATTGATGACAGCACTGCCATGCCTGCAAACAGGCTTACTTCGTTCAGCTTAAAGACAACTGGCGGCGAAACAATCCTTGTGGACATCTACGAAAAGAAAGCCGGAGACAACACTCAGTACATCGGTACATGCAGCAAAACTCCGCACAAGTTTGACCTTACAAAATACCTTACAGAAAAGTTCACCAAACAGCTGGACGAACTTAAAGTAAAGGCAGAAGCATAAAAAGCAAAAAAAAGACAAAAAAACGCCGGTGATTTCGAGCCTTGCGACAGGCTCAGGAATCACCGGCGTTTTTTTATTATCCTCTCTTTTTTCTTGACAAACCGACGTCACAATCTTATCATATGAACAAGTGTTCATACTTAATCACGAGGTAAATATGACAGACAATTCTATTCTTGATCAGATGCCGGACGAAGACGCGCTTTTTGATCTAGCGGAGCTCTTTAAGATTTTTGGGGATTCGACCAGAATCAAAATTCTGTTTGTTCTGATGGAATCTAAAATGCCGGTAAACGCTATTGCAGAAGCACTGAACATGACTCAGTCGGCGGTAAGTCATCAGCTTCGCATTTTAAAAACCAACGGACTTGTAAAGTTTGAACGCGACGGAAAATCGCTTATTTATTCCCTTGCAGACAGCCACGTAACGTCTATCTTAAGCCAGGGACTTGATCATATAGGAGAATAACATGTCAGAACATACTCATAATCACGAACATAACGAGCAGTCACACCACGAGCACGAAGAACACTGCAGCTGCCATTCGCATCATGAAAATCACCACGAACACAGTCATCATGAGTACCACCATGACGGGCACTGCCACTGCGAAGAAGGACACAGTCATAATCACATTGATTCATGCTGTTCATGCGGCTGTGAACACGGCTCTGACCACGAAGAAAGCGGAAAAACAAAAAAAATCATTCTTGCAGGCGTTTTGTTTGTGCTTGGAATGGTTCTTGAACACTTAAACATTAAGCCTGTCTTTTACGGAAACATAGATATAATCAAGACGGCCGTTCTTGCGCTCTATCTTCTTTCTTATCTTAACTGCGGAAAAGATGTTGTAATCCAGGCATTCAGGAATATTTCCAAAGGAAGAATTTTTGACGAACAGTTTTTAATGAGCGTTGCTTCAATTGGTGCAATTTTTGTCGGCCAGATTCCTGAAGCAGTTGCCGTAATGCTTTTTTACCAGACGGGAGAACTTTTTGAAGATTACGCCGTAGACAAATCAAGGGATTCAATTAATTCCCTTATGGAAATATGCCCGGACAAGGCCACCGTAATTCACAACGGCATAGAAAGAACTGTAAATGCAGAAGACCTTGAATGCGGCGAAACAATAATTGTTAAGCCCGGCGAACGGATTCCTGCAGACGGAATTGTCATAAAGGGAAAATCTTTTATCGACAGTTCCGTTCTTACCGGCGAATCTGTTCCAAAAGCCGTTTTTGAAGGAAACGAAGTTTTTTCAGGCTCAATTAACACTCATGCAGCAATAGAAATCAAGGTTACAAGACCAGCTTCTGAATCTGCAGCCGCAAGAATCATAAAGCTTGCCGAACAGTCATCTGAACGCAAGACAAAAACAGAACGCTTCATAACAAGATTCAGCCGTGTTTACACTCCGGGAGTATGCATCCTTGCTGTTTTTGTAGCAGTTCTTCCGCCTGCATTTACAGGATTCACAGCCGGAACCTGGGAATGGTCAAAATGGATTTACCGCGCACTTATGTTCCTTGTAATTTCATGCCCGTGTGCACTGGTAATTTCCGTACCACTCTCTTTCTTTGGAGGAATTGGAAAAGCCTGCCGGAACGGAATCCTTGTAAAAGGCAGCAGCGCAATAGAAAATCTTGCAGCAATCAAAACCGTTGTTTTTGATAAAACCGGCACCCTTACAAAAGGCGTATTCATGGTTACAGAAGTTCATTCAGAAGATCCGGATTCACTTTCTGAAGACGAGCTGATTACCCTTGCCGCACACGCAGAAACCTATTCAAATCATCCTGCCGCAATGTCCATTAAAAAAGCACACCACTGCACGGAAAAATGTACAATGGCAAACATAAACGACGCAGAAGAAATAAGCGGCCAGGGAATCCGTACAAAAATAGGAGGCAAGACAATTCTTGCCGGTAACACCCGCCTTATGACAGAAAACAGCGTTTCCGGCTTTAAGGAAAAAGACACAGAAGCTTCCGGCACCACCGTATATCTTGCAATAGACGGAAAATACAGCGGCTACATAGTAATAAGCGACGAAACAAAGGAAGACGCAAAGGCCGGCATTGCAGAACTTAAGAAAATCGGAATCAAAAAAGTAGTCATGCTTACAGGAGACACAGAAGCTTCTGGACTTAAGACTGCCCGAGAAACTGGAATAGATGAAATTTATGCAAACCTGCTTCCAAAAGATAAGGTAGAAAAAGTTGAGAGCCTTATCAGCGAACTTGAATCTAACGGCAGAAAGAAAGGTACTGTAGCTTTTGCTGGAGACGGCATAAACGATGCACCGGTTATTTCCCGAGCAGACGTTGGAATTGCAATGGGCGCTTTAGGAAGCGATGCCGCAATTGAATCCGCAGACGTAGTAATCATGACAGATGAACCGGCAAAAATTGCGAGGGCAATAAAGATTTCCCGAACAACAATCTCCATCGTCTACCAGAACATTATTCTTTCTTTGGGGGTAAAGGCTGCAATCATGGTTATAAGCGCCACCGGAACAGGCAACATGTGGCTTGCCGTATTCGGTGACGTAGGCGTATGCTTCCTCGCAATACTTAATTCAATGAGGGCTTTAAAAGGGAAAATCAGTCGATAGCAGGAACAGACCAGTCTGCTTCAATCCATTTTGACTTTGGATGAAGTTTTCTGAACATTTCAGCAACTTTATCCAAGTCTCTAGCCCATTCAACATAGTCCCTGCCAGCATCCGGATCAAGATTTACAACTATACGACCAAGATTTGTTACGCCGCCATTTACAGTAAACTTCAAGCTGTCTTTAACAGGAACATTGTAACGCAGGTTCCAGACTTTTCCATCACACCTGTATTTTGTACCAATGTATTTTACAATATAATTACCGGCAGAAAGGCCTTCAACTGCAAATTCACCGTTTGCATTTGTTTTAAAACAGTAAGACATTCCGTCATCAACATTTTTTACAATCAACTGAATTCCGTCAATTTTTACTGTTGAAATCGCCCTGTTGTTTCCGCCAACAACATAAAGGCCGTTATACCTTGCAGCCCCGTAAAGCAAAGTTGCTTCAGAATTTTTTGGCTCTGGAATAGATGCACATCCTGCAAAAAGAATAAGTGCAAGCAAAGAACTTATAAATAATGCTGTTTTTTTCATATTTCCTCTAATTGCGTATTTTTTACTAAGTATACTATTTATATTGATTTTGTACTATATTTTTTGCCATCTGAGCGTATTCAGGAAGAATCCTTTTTGAATGAGAATCTATAAATCCCGGACTCATAAGTTCACCGCTTACAAGAACTCGTATTGCAAGGCGGCGGCGTTCCGAATTCCGTTCGCTGTCCGGCTGTTTTTCGCACATAAGAAGATAGCCGTTATACGCATCCATTACAGAATCTTCTATCTGGCGTTTTCCGTCTTCGCCGGTAAGAAGTTCCGGAATCTGAATTTTATTGTATGCGCCGATTAAATCCGGATCTGGCTTTGTTGACTTATTTGCAGCGTAAAGAACCGGCCACAAGTGCCTGTTTCCGTATTTTTCACCGGCAATAGTATGATAGTCGCTTCCCGTAGGAACAGTATAGGATTCAAAAAGAAGTGAAGCTTGTCGCAAGCCTTCCGAATCATCATCCTGAATTTCAAGCTCTTCCTGAACTTCTTCCGCCACCGGAATTTCTTCTCCTACATGCGATTCATCCACAATTTTTTCAGCTGTTTCTTTTGGTGCGCTTGCTTTTGCAGCCTTCTTTGACCTTCCTGTACAGGATTTAATGAGAAGAGAAACCAGAAGAAGAAGGAACAAAAGTCCAACCCCAGCAAGAACAAGGAATTTAAGCCTGTTTTTTCCTTCATCAATATCTTCATCATCGTCGGAATCCGAATCTATGTCAAAATCTTCTTTTTCTTCTGAAGAAACTTCTTCCGGCACTACAACAGGCATTGGAATTGAAGAATACATTCCTTCATCTTCTTCTACTACATCTGGCTCGTCATCCGGAAGTTCCTTTGCCTTTAAATGTGCATACGGCCTGTTTATGCGTTTTGCAACAGCACTGCACGGGATAAATTTAATCCTCCAGTGCGCAGGAATATTGATTTTTTCACCTGTAGACGGATTAAGACCGACCGTTGCTTCTATCCATGTTTTCTTGAATGTTCCAAAGTTGTATACGCTGAACGATTCGCTGTCTTTAAGCCCTTTTTTTACGAGCATAAAGAACACAGTAGAGAAATTCTTTGCTGTTTCTGCGTTTATTCCAGTCCGTTCAACAAGCCGCTGAGCCAGACCGGCAGGGGTAAGGAATTCATTCATTTATTTCATCCTTTAATATATCAGAAGCCTTGAATTTAACCCGCAGCTTTTTTGGATACAGCATTTTTCTGCCGGTTACCGGATTCCGCCCCACCCTTTCATTTTTTTCCGAAGTTTTAAAACTGCCGAACCCTGGCTGAGTAAATTTTCCGCCGGTTTCAAGAACGTGAACAATTTCTTCTATCATTGCGTTCAGGGTTTCTCCGCACAGTTTCTTAGTAATTCCCAGTTCCGCAGACATTTCGTTAATCAAATCCTGCTTAGTCATATCATTCTATTCCCGATTCCAGATACATTTCTTCCTGGAACTCAATTTCAACAGTACCAAGAGGAAGAACCAGAAGACTGCTGTAGAAATTACGCCTTTCGTGAATGCGGTCAAAGCAGTCATATATATACATTGTAAGCTTTTCGTCAAGTTCACCTTTTTGAGCCATTTCCTTTAGAATTTCAATGACACGGCTGCTGTCAAATTCTTCTTTATAGGATCTTCGGTCAACAAGTGCGCTTAAAATATCTGCAATTTCTACAATCTGATCTTCTTTAGTTAATTCAAGCCCAGAAAGATTTCTAGGATAGCCCGTTCCGTTAAGCTTTTCATGATGATGAATAGCCATATTTGCAATTCTTCGCGGAATAAGATCAATTATAAGGTCTTCTGTCTTATCTACGTGGTGCTTTATTACGTTGTATTCCCAGTTCCTGAGCTTTCCCGGATATTCAAGAATACTTTGCGGAATACCGATTTTTCCAAGATCATGCAGGGCTCCGGCCGTAAAAATTTCATTCAATTCTGTTTCTGAACAGCCTGCATACTTTCCCAAAGAAACCGCATAACTTGCAGTATGAATTGTGTGCCATACAGTAACCGTACTCTTAAAGTCGAGGATAAGAATCATCAGCTTAAAGAGCATGTCTGTTTCATCTTTGTTATACTTTAAGGTAAGATACAGTTTTTCAAGTTCGTGGATGCACGGGAGAATTACATTTCCTTCTGAATCCTCTACAAGACGAAGGTTTTTGGAAATTTCCCGGTTTGCGTCAATGCTTTTAAAAATCTCTACGTATTTCGGATTGTATTTTGAAAGGCCGAATTTATCAAAATCCATTTCAGTGTAGGCAAAATTTGTAGCTTCAAGCAGTTCAAGGATTTTTTCTGCCGTAAAGATTATGGAAGCATATTCCATCGCTGCCACTTTTTCTGCAACTTCGGGATTATATTTTGAATCATAGAAAAGAATGGCGTGCGCATCTTCTCCAAGCAGAGTAAGATTTTTAAGGAACGAATAAGTGTACATATAGCGTTCCTTAATCTGCTTTGCCGTAAGTTCAGAATGATTTACAACGCGTTCAGAATCAAAATGATAGTCGCCTACAGATTTTAAAAGCGACAGAAGAATTGAATTAGAAAGATGAATGCGCTTATCCCAGTTTACATGGGCCGCAATTTCGGAAGCAAGATACGCAAGCCGACAGCTGAAAAGTCCATAAGTTTCATTGCAAAGAACAAGCATTCTTCCGATTATGCACAGAATCTGTCCGGCAGAAAGCTGCTGCTGTGGAATAAAATCCTGAAGAGAATCTTCTGAATGTCTTGGCGTAATATTGCTTATTGCTTCCATTTATTCACCTACATTCTATCATATATTTATTTAAATGGAAAATAAATTGAGAAAAAAATAGCTCCCAGACAAGAAATGTTTACCAACCACTAAAATTTCAGTAAACTGTTCCCATGAAAACGATCATTCAGGATTTAAATGAAATTGTAATTGCCGGCGTAAAAAAGGCTTTCGGTACAGATTTGGATTCTTCTAAAGAATATGTAACAGAAACAAATAATGAAAATTTCGGCGACTATCAGTCGAACGTTTCCTTTACCCTTTCTAAAATGCTTCACAAGGCACCAATGGATGCGGCAGCCGCACTTCAGCCGGCTCTTGAAGCGGGTTCAATAATCGAAAAAATGGAAGTCGTTAAGCCAGGGTTCATCAACTTCTTCATCTCTAAAGATTATCTTTGCAAAAAAATATCAGAAGTTGATTCAGATTCGGAACTCGGAATCCCAGATACAGGAAAAGGTGAAAAAATCATCGTTGACTATTCTTCGCCAAACATTGCAAAGGAAATGCACGTTGGTCATTTGCGCTCAACTATCATCGGAGATTCAATTGTAAGAACATATAAACAGCTTGGTTATGACGTAATCAAGCAGAACCACATCGGCGACTGGGGAACTCAGTTCGGAATGCTGATTGAACATCTTATCGACCTTGGTTGGAAAGATTCAAACGAACACACAATCAGCGACCTTAACGCGCTTTACAAAGAATCAAAGGTAAAATTTGACTCTGACCCAGATTTTGCAGAAAGAAGTCACCTTCGCGTAGTAAAAATCCAGAGCGGCGACAAGGAATCAATTGATCTCTGGAAAGCACTTACAGACGAATCTAAAAAGCACTTTGGCGGAATGTACCAGCGCATGGGCGTTCTTCTTAATGACGAAGATTACTGCGGAGAAAGTTTTTACAATGACAAACTGAATGAAGTTGCACAGGAACTTTTGAACAGCGGAAAAGCAAAAATGAGTAACGGTGCCGTATGTCTCTTCCCTCAGGGATTCCAGGGTCGCGACGGAGAACCGGTTCCTCTTATCCTTAAAAAGAGCGACGGTGGCTTTGGCTATGACGCAACCGACGTTACTGCGCTTGAATACAGAGCGCGCAAGCTTAACGCAAAAAAAATTATTTACGTAACAGATACAAGACAGAAGATGCACTTTTCAATGCTGTTCCAGGCTGCGCGCGATGCTCAGCTTTGCGATGACAGCGTAGAACTTACGCACGTTTCTTTCGGTTCAGTACTCGGACAGGACGGAAAACCATTCAAAACACGAAGCGGTGAAACGGTTACTCTTTCAAGCCTTTTGGACGAAGCAGAAGAAAGGGCTAAAGAAATCATCCTTGCAAAGAATCCTGAAGCTACAGGGGACTCTCTTGCTTCTCTTTCCCGCTCAATCGGTATTAGCGCAATAAAATACGCAGACCTTTCATGCGACAGAATCAAGGATTACGTATTTAACTGGGAACGAATGCTCGCTTTTGACGGAAATACAGCCCCGTACATCCAGAATGCATATGTACGCTGTAAGGCTCTCGTAACAAAGGGTGAACAGCAGGGTAAAAAAGCAGAATTCCACATTCTTACAAATGATGATGAAAAACGCCTCGCAAAAAAATGCATGGCAATCGGCACAGTAGTTCAGCAGGCTGCAAAAACCTACGAACCGCACCGCCTGTGCACATACCTTTACGATCTGGCTTCAAGCTACCATTCTTTCTATGAAAAGAATCCTGTTCTTTCCGAATCCGACAGCAACATTCTTGAAACCCGTCTTGCACTTTCTGCCCTAGTAAGCAAAGTCCTTGCCAAAGGCATGTACCTGCTCGGCGTTTCTGTAATAGAAAAGATGTAGAAAACTGAAGAAGTTTTTATAACAGGAAAAAGGCAGCCTGCGCAAGTGTGCGTGGGCTGTTTTTTTTTGCAACTTTTACGAAGCCTACGATGTTTGCACCTGTGTAAAATCGAAAATCCGTTAAAAAAAGCAGTCCAGTGGACTGCTTTTTAGGATTATCGATAAAACCACTCGCCCGATTTATCGGGCGGCTACCCGAAAGGGTTGCAGGTGCGAATTAACACACCTGGAAATTATAAAACAAGACCCTGTGCAGCACGATGGCTCAGGCATCCCTGCCTTCGCTCATCGATTTTCATTTGCTACGCAAATGAAAGGCACTCTCCGGCAACGTCCTGTTGCCGATGAGTTTTGATTATACCAAGCCCTGTGCGATACGTCTGGTCAAGGCACGCTTCGCTTAAAGCCTTGACTCAGCCGTTTTGCGAGTGTCTGATAAAATCATACACTCGCAATCATAGCATTAGCAACTTTAACGAAACCAGCGATGTTTGCACCTACCAAAAATAGAAAACGCGTTAAAAAAGACAGTCCGTTTGGACTGTCTTTTAGCGTTAACTTACTAATGTCTCGCCCGGTTTACCGGGCGGCTACCCGCAAGGGTCGCAGGTGCAATTTAAGGCACCTGTTATTTATTAAACTAATCCCTGAGCGATCATTGCATTAGCAACTTTTACGAAACCAGCAATGTTTGCGCCAGCCACGTAGTTTACGAAGTTACCGTCTTTTGCACCGAACTTAACAGCTGTGTTGTAAGCGTTGTCGTGGATGTTGATCATGATGTTGTGAAGTTTTTCGTCAACTTCTTCTGCAGACCATGAAAGGCGTTCTGAGTTCTGGCTCATTTCAAGACCAGAAGTAGCTACACCACCAGCGTTAGAAGCTTTTCCTGGAGCGTAAAGAATCTTTGCAGCAAGGAACTTGTTAACTGCATCGATGTTAGAAGGCATGTTTGCACCTTCAGCAACAAGTTTACAACCGTTGTCCAAAAGTTTCTGAGCATCTTCGCCAAGAAGTTCGTTCTGTGTTGCACATGGGAATGCACAGTCACATTTAACTTCCCAAACTTTCTTACCTTCATGGTATTCAGAACCTGGGAACTGTTTAGCATATTCAGAGATACGACCGCGGCGAACACCTTTAAGTTCTTTAACCCAGTCAAGTTTTTCCTGAGTAATTCCGTTTGGATCGTAGATGTATCCGTTTGAGTCAGAAAGTGTAACAACTTTAGCACCAAGCTGAAGAAGTTTTTCTGCTGCATATTCAGCAACGTTTCCTGAACCAGATACAACACAAGTCTTACCCTTGAAGTTGTCGCCAGCTTTCTTGAGCATTTCCTGTGCAAAGTAGATAAGACCGTAACCAGTAGCTTCTGTACGGATCAAAGAACCACCGAATGTAAGACCTTTACCAGTCAAAACTCCAGTGTATTCATCACGGATTCTCTTGTACTGACCAAAGAGATAACCGATTTCGCGTCCACCAACGTTTTTGTCTCCAGCTGGAACGTCTGTATCTGGACCAATGTGGCGGTACAATTCAGTCATGAATGACTGGCAGAAGCGCATAACTTCTTTGTCTGATTTTCCGTGTGGATCAAAGTCTGAACCACCTTTACCACCACCCATTGGGAGTGTTGTAAGAGAGTTTTTAAGAACCTGTTCGAAGCCCAAGAACTTCAATACAGAAAGGTTTACTTCTTTAGAGAAGCGGAGTCCTCCTTTGTAAGGACCAATTGCACTGTTGTACTGTACGCGGAAACCACGGTTTACATGGTAGTTACCGTTATCATCCATCCAAGGTACTCTGAACTGGATAACGCGCTCTGGTTCAACAAGGCGTTCAAGAATTGCATTTGGTTCAAGTTCTGGCATCTGATCTACAACTGGATCAAGTGTTGTAAGAACTTCTTCTACAGCCTGAAGGAATTCAGGTTCGTTTGGGTTTTTAGCTTTTACTTCTTCCCATACACGGTTTACGTAAGCGTTTTTCATAAAATTTAACCTCTTATTTGCTCCCTATATCAGGTGGGCAAGCGGTTCATTATACTATATTTTTTTTGTGCTAGTAAATATTTTTGCAAAAAAAACTCAAAAAATGAATAAAATTGCATAAATATTCAAATAAACATGCTATTATATTAGCCTATGGAAAACAAAGAATGGTTTGAATACGACTCATTTTGGGAAAATTACGCCCCTATAATGTTTGACGAAAGCCGCTGGGCAGAAGCACCAGCCGTTGCAGAATATGTAAAGGAACTTGCTCAGTTAAAGGAAGGATGCAGCGTTCTTGATGCCGGCTGCGGTCCCGGAAGAATCAGCGTAGAACTTGCCGCCCTTGGCATTGACGTAACCGGCGTAGACATAATCCAGTCAGAACTTGACGCCGCCGCTGAGTCAGCCGCCGCAGAAAACGTCCCACTTACGCTCATCAAGGCTGACCTCCGTACTTTCCACCCAAAAAAACAGTTCGACTGCGCCATAAACCTGTATACCTCATTCGGGTACTGCGATACTATAGAAGAAGATCAGCAAATTCTGAACAACATTGCCGCAAGCCTAAAAAACGGCGGAACGTTCATCCTTGAATGTACTAGCCGCGAAACCGCAATCCTGTATTTTACAGAGGGTGAATGGTTTGAACGCGCAGGCATTACATGCCTTACAGAATTCTCTGTTGTCGGCGCCTGGGAAGGCCTCCGTTCAAAATGGATTCTAATTCATAAAGACGGTAAGCGCATCGAGCACGAGTTCGTCCAACGGCTTTATTCAGCCGTAGAGCTCCGCCAGATGTTCCTAAAAGCCGGCTTTTCCAGCGTAGAAATCTACGGAGATTTTAACAAATCCCCTTATGACAATCACGCCCGCACAATGGTTCTGGTCGGCAGAAAATAAACATCCTTAGGAGAGACAGCAATGACTGCAAAACTTTTTTCCATCCTCGTAATCCTGCTTCTTGCAATTCCGGTATTTTCATCTTCAAAAGAAAAAAAACAGACCGAAGAACAAACAGCACAGGCTGTACAGCCAGCCGAAACAACCACATCCGCAGACAAAGAACTCTGCAAAATCCTAAAAAAGGACATATCTGAAAAGCGGTACAGCTCAAAAATTACAGAACTCACAGAAGGTTTAAGTCCCGTACAGAAAAATCAAATTTACGAAGATTACAAAAAAGAACCAGTAGCACCTTTTTTACTCAATACATTTACAGGATTAGGAATCGGTTCACTGACTCAGCGTGATTACGAAGGATTTGGATTTGCATTTGCATTTGTAACTTACGGCGCCTCAAGCATTGTAAAAACAGCCATAAACAGGGACTTATTCGGCTACAGCGACGATTTTTCATATGCATCCGGAATCTTCAACATGTTCCTTGGAGCAGGTTTCTGCGCCGCCGGCTACATAATCGGACTTGTACGCCCGTGGCACTACAGCAAAAATTACAACCGGCAGCTTAAATCATGCCTTTTCCCAGAACCAGAAACCGCAATCTCATTTGCACCGGTCGCAGACCTTCATGCGCAGAACTACGGCTTAATCTGCAAAATAAATTTATAGACCCCATGCGCGTAGCGCGCCCGCCGCAGCGACCGCGCCACGCGCAAATCCCGCAAAAACTACAGAACTAGTTCCGCAATCGCAACCCCGGCCGGCAGCATAATAACGCTAACCGCAGAAGTAACCAGTACCGCAAGCCCGCTGTAAGATTCATCCTTGTCAAAAAGAACCGCAAAACTTGAAACACTCATTCCAACAGGACAAAGAGCCGCAATGTAAGCCACAAAGCACATAAGAAGAATATCGTTTACACCGCTAAACAGCCTGTATGTTACCGCAACAATGCCAAGCACAGCAACCATCACGACAACATGACGCAGAACGCAAAGCCTTACAATCCTTTTCAAATAGGAAGCCTTAAATCCGCGGAAGTTGGCAAAAAGCATACCCAAAAGGAACATAGCCATCGCCGTATTCATGCACGCAACAAGTTCAACAGTCTTTGCAACAACATACGGCAGCCTGAACGGCATACAGAAAATCAAAATGCCCGAAAGCACCGCAATAATATTCGGATTCGTAATAATTTTTACAGGATTAATTTTTCCGCTGATAATATAATATCCGGCCGTCCACAAAAAAATATTAAACGCCGCAATAAACGAAAGCAAATACAGAACCCCGTTTCCATCAGGAAAAACCCCGGAAATCAGCGGAATCCCGATAAACCCGCAGTTAGTAAACACAACAGAAAGCTTATCAATGCAGTCAAGCTTACGCTCCTCATCGTCCTTAGAGCGAATAAAAACAAGAGCCACAAAAAGCATTGCAAAATGAATCACAACCGAAAGCGCAAACACAAATCCCAGAGCCTTAAGCTTTTCCATGGAAAAATCCATATCAAAATGATTCACAATAAGCAGCGGATTAATCAAAAAAATCAGCACCTTGCTCACAAATTTCTGCTCAGCCTGCCCGAACTTAAATTTTCGCGTAATAAAAAATCCCAAAAGGGCAATCAAAACCATAATAAAAAGCTGTTTTATAACAAGAACACACATTCTTCTATTATATAATGGCGCAAATTCATTTGCAACGGCAGTTCCGGGGTTCCGCTACGCTCATTGCTCCGTTCCACTCCGCAATCACCTTCGGTGCCCCCTCCATTGCCGGCGCAGGGCATTCACCCAAAACAGTTTTTTTTATATAATAGCCGCATGATTCAGTTAGTGGCTTTTTTAGGAAACTACGGACGGGAATACGAAAAAACCCGTCATAACGTAGCGTGGCAGTTTGAGTCAGCCCTGCCGTTTGCAGACAAATTAAGCTGGCAGTCAAAATTTAAGGGAAACTATGCGGCAATAGAACCGGAACAGCTGGCTTCCTGGTGCGCACAAACAGGCGTTCTTGCAAAAAAAGACGGAAGCCCTGTCATAATCCCGGAAGAAATGCCTTCAAAAATATATTTTCTAAAACCGGAAACCTATATGAACCTTTCCGGCGAAAGCATTATTGAACTCGCAAACTTCTATAAAATCAAACCTGAAGAAACCCTTATAGTTCACGACGAACTTGAGCTTCCTTTGGGAACCGTAAGCTTTAAGTGGAGCGGCGGACTTGGCGGCCACAACGGACTTCGTTCAACAAAACAGGTTTTCGGCACGGCAGATTTCTGGCGCCTTCGCTTTGGACTTACAAAACCAACCGACAAGGATATTGCGTCCTACGTGCTCGGAAAATTCACTGAAGACCAGCAGATAATACTCAGCCAGATTTTTCCGCAGGCAGCAACACTGCTTGCAAAAGTTCTGTTCAGCAAAGATCCGTCAAAATTCCTTCAGGAATGGTCAAAGAAAAAACTCGCTGCCGAATAATCTTACGGAGGACGCAATGCATTCAGATTACCCTAACCCGGAAAACACAGAAAATGCGGTAAAAGAATTCCGCCGCTTTCTGGAAACAATCCATACACTGCGTTCCCCAAACGGCTGCCCTTGGGATAGGGAGCAAACGCCCCTTTCTATGCGCAAGCCACTTATAGAAGAAACTTTTGAAGCCGTAGACGCAATAACCCAACAGGATTCCGCCCACGCAAAAGAAGAACTTGGCGACGTTCTCTTAAACACCGCAATGATTTCTTATATGTACGAACAGGACGGCGCTTTTACCATTGCAGATTCAATCCGTGAACTTACAGACAAACTTATACGCCGCCATCCCCACGTATGGCCGCAAAGCCAGGGCGCCTCTCAGGCAGACGGCAAGGCAGAAACTTCTTCAGAAGTATTAAGCCAGTGGGAACGCATAAAGCAAAACGTAGAAGGTCGCAAATCAGACTCAATTCTGGACGAAGTACCGCAGGGCTTTCCGCCGCTTTTACGCGCCGCAAACCTTCAGAAAAAAGCAGCAAAAAAAGGCTTTGAATGGAACAATATTTCAGAAGCCCTGCAAAAAGTTCAGGAAGAACTTGCAGAAGTGCAGGAAGCCCGCCTCGAACTGGAAAATAAATGCGGCCAGGAATCCCCTTTCCTTAAAGATTCCTCAGAAAACATAAACAGTGTCCAGCTCCATGTAGAAGAAGAAATCGGCGACCTTCTTTTTGCCGTAGTAAACTATTCCAGAATGCTCGGAGTAGACCCTGAAACCGCCCTGAACCGCACAAACCAGAAATTCTACCGCCGCTTTACATACGTAGAACGCCAGATGGAACAGAATAAAATCCCCCAGGACAAAAATCATCTTAAAGAAGCCGAACATCTCTGGAACGAAGCAAAGACAAAAGGACTGTAGCACCGCAGAATCTTCATCAATCTGCATAAAAAAAATTGAAAACGCTTAATTTTTTTGCTATATTATAAGAAAGTGCATTAAAAAAATCAGAATGCAACTCATCACATTTTTTATGGACGTACAGATGAAAGAAATCCGTTTTGAAGAAGAGGATGCAAAAAAGAAAGCACCGGAAATGCCGGATCCTCTTGCAGAAAAATTCATTAAGACACGCCAGATTCTTCTTTCTGGTGAAATCAACAAAGACCTGGCAGAAAAAATTGTCCGCCAGCTTCTTGTTCTTGAAGCTGATGACAGCGAAAAACCAATCTATATGTACATCGATTCCCCAGGCGGAGACGTAGACGCAGGCTTTGCAATTTTTGACATGATCCGCTTCATTAAGTCACCGGTAATTCTTATCGGAATGGGACTTATTGCAAGTGCCGCTGCCCTTATTCTTCTTGCAGTAGACAAAGAAAACCGTGTTGCACTTCCAAACAGCCGCTATCTCATTCATCAGCCTTCAAGCGGAATGCGAGGTGTTGCCACAGACATCGAAATCCATGCAAAAGAAATGGAAAAAACAAAGGCAATCCTTAATAAAATTATTGCAGACCAGACAGGCAAATCTGTTGAACAGGTTACCAAAGATACAGAACGCGACTACTGGCTGGATTCTTCAGAAGCCGTTACCTACGGTTTGGTTTCAAGAATCATTTCAAAACGTGAAGATTTGGAAAAATAAATGGTATTTGAGCTGACCCCAAAACTTGAAGGAGAAATTCTTCAGGCATTAGAAAATCAGGAACAGACTTTTCTTGTTGATTCAGAAAATGCAGTCCTTGTTCCTGCAGATCGGGGGCTCAGCGGCAATGAAGACAGTTTTTATGCTTTACCGGAATGGAACTCCTCGCAGGGTTTTTCCCTTAGAGAAGAGTTTGTAAGCACTTTGCATCCTTCAATAGCAAAAGATGAACTGCAGCGTATTCTCCATTCTGGAAGGGGGGTTTTCAGAAGTTTTAAAGAAAGCTTAAAGGAATTTCCTGAAGTTGAAAAATTATGGCATCAGTTTAAAAACAGACAGATGCACCGCTACATCACGGAATGGTACAACAGCCTGCGTGAAATTTGGGGATTAGAAACTTTAGATCAGGAACCGGAAGATACCAGTGACCTGCTGAACGACGATTTCCAGTTTCAAGAGTATAACAATAATGATTACAGTGAAATACTCGGCTATTTTGATTACGCAGGCAAAAACGAATTCCATTCGGATATTCAGGAAGAATTAAACGAGACTATTTTTGATTTATGGCAACAGCAGTTTGAAAATGGAGGGAGGAATGGACAAACTGGAATTGTATGCCGGTCTCTGACAGAGGAGTTTATAGGCTGCATTACAGCAGCACCTCTTTCAAAAAAAACAGACAAAACCATGATCATAACAAGTTTTTATGTTCTTGGAAAATTTCGCGGGCTTGGCATTGGCACTCAACTTATTTCAGAGTATATGGATGTTTTAAAAGCCCACGGCAAAAAATGGATAATGCTAACAGCTGCCACATCAGAATCAATGGAAAAACTTTTCCTTTCCTCAGGATTCAAGAAAGACGGAACTTGTTATTATGCAAAAATCCAGTAGATTAGGAGTAAAATATGTATAACCGCGATTCAGAAATCGACATGGACTCAGTTGCACTTTTTTTAAAGGATGCAGTAGAAAAAATCAGAACACAGGAAAACCCTGATGTACTTAATGATTTGAAAAAAGTTTTCAAAAAAAATGTTCCGCTTACAATGCGCTCATACCTTGCGGCATATCTTATTAAAGACCAGATGAAGCACTTCCACGGTCAGTACCGCCCTCGCAAGGACTATAAGGAAAACAAAAAGAATCAGCGCCCAGTTAGAGAAAGAAAACCTGTTGCTACAGAAGAAAATACACAGACAGAAGAACGCCAGCCACGCCCAAGAGTACAGATTGATCCTGCACTTGCATCTACAATCTTCATCAGCATTGGACGCAACCGCCGCGTATTCCCACGCGACCTTGTAGGTCTTTTAGTTGGTGCCGCAGGTCTTGACCGCGACAGAATCGGAGACATCCGCGTTCTTGCAAACTACTCTTTCGTTCAGCTTTTTGCAGAAGATGCAGAAAAAGCAATTGCCGCACTTAACAACTACGAATACCGCGGACGTAGCCTTTCTGTAAGCTATTCACGCCAGAAAGATTCAGAAACAGATGATTCTCAGACAACAGAAAGTCTTGATGCACAGGCAGCCGCAGAAGACGCAGCAGCTTATGCAGCAGCAGAAAAAGCTTCTTCTAACGAAGTTTTCTCAGCTCCTCACTACTCTTCATCAGAAGAGCAGCCTTCTGAAGACGGCAACATGCTTGTATAAAGCGTTCGCTATTATTCTGAATGATGAGTATATTTTTTTATTGATTCCCTAAACTCATCATTCAGAATATTCTCTCCCCCTATTGTATAAATCCTGTTTTTATGCTGAAACTATATCATGAACATAAACATTCATCGCCTTATTACAGGCCCTTTTCAGATAAATACTTGGGTAATCCAGATTGATTCTTACGCACTCGTAATTGATCCTGCCGCTTCAGAATTCACTGGCGACAAAACAAAAATTTCGTCTTTTCTGGCGCAGAAAAACCTTACTCCTCTTGCATTCATCCTTACACACGGACATTTTGATCACATTGCAGGCACTAGAGTCCTTAAAGCACTCTGGCCTTCCGTGCCGCTCATCTGCCACAAAAACGACTTTCCTATGTGCGGTAAAAACGCCGCCCAAATTCAGGGAGAAACCCTCTGCGACATCGGTATGGAAGCTTTTGCCACTGCCCTTTCTGAACTTCCGGACGCAGACATAATCATAGAAAAGGAATGCACTCTTTCAGATTTAATAAAAACTCAGAATTCAAAAACAGAAGAAATTCTTTCTGACTGGAAATTTATTCACACACCGGGACACACACAAGGCTCAGTCTGCATATATAACCAAAAGGAAAAAGTTTTATTTTCTGGCGATACCGTATTCTATCATTCCTACGGACGCACAGATCTTGAAGGCGGCGACCAGAATCAGATGATAAAAACACTTACCCGCCTATATAAAGAACTGCCTGAAGACTGCCGGATTTTCCCGGGTCACGACTTTTACGGTTTTACATTAAAGGAAAACAGCCTGTAGGCGGAATCAGTATCCATAGTGCTCCGGAAAATAAGGCACAAATTCCTGCTTTCCGGCTGGATCAACATAATAAAAAATAGAAGTGATATTTCTTCCTAAAACTTCAAGAACTGCACAGCCAGGCTTAGACCCGTACCGCGGACAGGAACAGCTTCCTGGATTCATAGAATAAATAACGTGCATGTGTTCTGCCGGAAAATGCGTATGTCCGTAAATAACAGCATTTGCATTTTCCTCTTCTGCAGCCATTTCCAGTGGCTCAGTGGAATAATATACGCCTTCTTCATTTCCATGAGTTATAAGAATGCGGCGTACACCAGTTTCCAGAATCACTCGCTTCGGAACAATAATTTTCCTGCAGAATGAACTGCTCGCAGAAGACGGATCATTATTTCCGCGGGCAAAAGCTATTACAGGCGGCAGCCATTCCTTCGGCTCATTGTATTTTACAGCCTTTTCCATAAGAGAAATAAGATCATAGATTCCGTCTCCGGCAAAAACTGCCGCATCACAGTTCGGACCGAACTTTTTAAAAATGTCACCCACAACCGTTGCGTCACCATGAGAATCAGAAATAACAAGAATCTTTGCATTCTTTTTTTTCTTTAATGATTCAAGCTGTTCTTCTGTGGCAAAAATACCGTTCGCAAGCTGACTAAGACAGTTCATTCCTACTCCAGAACAAAATGATTGATTGAATAAAGTCCTGTATCCGGATCCGAATATCGTCCAGTTTCAGACTGACCTGTAACTTTCTTTACAATTTCCAGAAGCCGTGCATTTTTTTCAAAAGGCGCGTCACTTATGGAAACATATTTTACGCATGTCTTTAAGATTTCAGGTACATTTTCTACAAAATTTTCAGAATCTTCTTCTGCAATAATCCCGTTTATCTCTGCCTTAAGCGACTTATCAAGTACAAAATCAGAAGAATACTCCATTCCCAGAACATCATCCTGACTGAAAAGTGAAATTACGGGGTACGGAAGCTGTCCGCCATAACTATCCTGCATTCTTCCAAGCGCAGAACATGTTCCCTCCGGAGCTCCCAGAATGATAATTCCCTTTACATTCCTGGAACCAAGGTATTCGCTTAAAAGGCTTATGTAATGCTTTGTTCCCCTTTTAAAATCCCCAGGAAAAATAAGAGGATAAATTGCTCCGCCGTCTTCATAGGAACCATACTGACGGAACAGCTCATTATTCATGGACTGGACAAATTCCGAATCATTATAGCCGTATCCATAAACCACGCAAATACATTCATCCGAAACATGCCATGTATGAGTCGGTTCATCAAGTTCCCCAGAATTCAAATCTACATCAAAAAGCGAAACAAGCATTTCATCGTTTTCTTGAACCGGCTTCCTATTGGTGCATCCGGAAATTACCATCAAAACTGCAATAACCAGAAATCGAATGCGCATAATCAAATTCAAAACACTCATAGTTTATTCTAGCCTAATAACAAATAAATGGAAAGTAAGCTGGTGATTAAAAATATTTTCCATAAAAACACCGATTTTATTTGAAACCTTTAGGAAATCATATTATTTTTAAATATAGATATGAATTCATCTACAGCAAATGTTTTAGACATAAAAACCGACATCTCATCTGATTCTACAGACCTTACAATTGTCCAGAAGGAATTAGAAAATCACGAAGATTTCTATAAAATGGCGCTCCAGTTTCAGGAAATCATGATGATTTATGAAAGCGCCATCAAGCAGATAGAAACAAAACTTGAAATCCTCAACAAGGAATATAAAGTCACAGGACGAAGAAATCCTATAGAAACCGTAAAATCGCGAATAAAGTCGCCGGACAGCATTGCAAACAAGCTTCAGAAACGCGGCATTCCTGTAAATTTCAGGAACATGACCGAAAACCTGAACGACATTGCGGGAGTAAGGGTAATCTGTCCGTACATTTCCGACATCTACACAATCAAGGACATCCTTCTTAAGCAGCCGGACTTAAAACTCATTGAAGAAAAAGACTACATTGCAACTCCAAAAGAATCCGGCTACAGAAGCCTTCACATGGTTCTGCAGGTTCCGGTATATCTTTCTCAGACAGAACACCACATAAACGTTGAACTTCAGCTCCGTACAATTGCAATGGACTTCTGGGCCAGCCTTGAACACGAACTGCGCTACAAGACAACAACCAGAATCCCAGAAGGAATCCGACGCGAACTAAAGCGTTGCGCCGAAACAATTGCCATGACCGACCGCGAAATGGAAGAAATCGCCATAGAACTTCAGGCACTTGATTAAATATGTAAAGAGCCGCTGACGCCTTTGTTTTTCCAATAAGCCAAAAAAAAGAGCCCGCAAAACGGTCTCTTTTTTTTACTCAAACACATTGAAACTTATTTGCAAAGTTCCATATATTTCTGTGCAAGACGCTTACTCTTCTTTGCAGCCAAACCGCAATAATTAGATGGATGCTCAAAGATGAGAGAGGTCGCTGGCGACCTCTGATTTATAGAAAAGCGTTAAAAAAATTGCAATCGCAATTTTTAGCTTATCCTTTTTTGCAGTTCTTTGAACTTTATTTCATCAAATCCAAATATTTTTCAGCTAAGCGCTTAGACTTCTTAGCAGCCAATCCGCAGTAGTTTGAAGGATGTTCAAAGAACTGTGCCGGATTTTCTACACCAAGTTTTTCAAGCTGAGCAGTAATATCCTTATATTCCTTTTCGTGTGTTTTAAGAACTTCAAAGAATGTCTTTCCTGTCTTTTCAGCTTCAAGAGTAATCTTACGGATAACTTCGTGTCCGTCGTTATATCCGGCTTCACCAAGAAGAATGTAAGCAGGTTCAGCAAGAACGCCGCCCTTAACCTTTCCGCCGGCTCCTTCAAGATTTCGTGCCATTCCTTCTTTATCAGCCTGAAGACCTTTAACAACACTGTTCATGCGGGCAACAGCCATAGTAAAGCCTGAAACATAATCAGCAATAAAACGCTGTGAAGCAGAGTTTGTAAGGTCTCTCTGGTGTTCAGAAATCTGATCCATATAGAAAGTAATTACGCGTGGGCACATAGCCTTCCACAAAGACTTAACGTGTTCGCTGTTCCAAGGATTTCTCTTCTGAGGCATAGTAGAAGAACCAACCTGAGTTGCAGCAAAGTATTCAAAAACTTCACCAATTTCAGAACGCTGAAGGTTGCGAAGGTCATCAGCAAGGTTAGCAATAATTCCAAAAGCAACATTCATCTCCAAAAGAAGGCGAAGAACGTGTTCCGGTTCAACAAGCTGGTTAGAATATTCAGAAGGCTTAAGACCAAGGAATTCAGTGTAAATACGTTCAAGTTCTTCAGGATCTTTAACAATCATACTTGGACCGTTGTAAGAACCAACAGGACCTGCAAGTTTACCAACAAGGTCATCACTCAATTCTTCAATTTTAAGAATAGATTTTCCAAGGCGCGCAACAAATTCAGCAATGCTCCATCCAAAAGTAATAGGAACAGCATGCTGACCGTGAGTACGACCAACCTGTGGAGTTGCGCATTCGCGTTCTGCAATTTCGCAAAGATATTTTTCAAGCTGCTTCAATTCAGGAAGCACAACATTTTTTGTAACATCGCGCATACGGCAACTCAATGCAGTATCAAGAATATCAACACTTGTAGCACCAAGGTGAACCAAAGGTCCGATTTCTGCGCTAACCTTAGTCTTCATAACATTTACAAGAGCGCGGATATTGTGCTTTGTCTTTTCTTCTTCTGCGTAAACTTCTTCTGGATCAATATTAGCAGCAACATCATCAAGTTCTTTTGCAAGTGCATCAGTCAAAGTTCCGCGAACCTTAAGATGAGCCTTAACCAAAGCTGCTTCACACTTAGCGCATGAACGAATAGAAGCCTGTTCAGAAATATACTTAGAAAGGCCCTCAAAAGCATCCTTTTCCGACAACGAGTATCTGTGATCGATACAACTCAAATTCTCAAAAATATTACGTGTTTCCATACCGCCATTATAAAGAAAAACATGATTAATAACAATTACATTTATCAGTTGTTTATCTTGTAAAGAATAAAGCGCTTTTACCAAATATTTATAGTTCGCCTTCTTTTATCCCCATCAAAAAAAATAAATTCAAAATCATATAATACTTAATTAATCAATCAAAGAATTCTCACTATAGAACACCTAATCATAAATCTCCTTCATAGAAAGATGTGCAATCAACAATCCCGCTGTAAACACAGAGTTAAAAAACGTCTATAAACGTCCCTTCTATAAAATAAGCAAATACAAGAAAAAAAAGCATGAAAGCAATCTGACAAATCTAAGCATTATCCGTCCGAAAGATTTATTAATTAATATACACTTAGATTCATCATTTGCGCTAATACTGCAAAAAGTGCTACACTGCTTCCATGGCACAGATAAAAAAAACAAACGCAATCAGAATACTTGAAAACTTAAAGATTCCATACGAAGCAAAAGAATACGACGATGACGGCGAACATCCGCTTGCAAAAGGCGCCGCCGGCCGCACCGCAGAAAAACTCGGCGTCGATCCCGCAACCGTCTACAAAACAATCGTAATGCGCACAGAAACCAAAGAACTATGCGTATTCCTCCAGTCCTCGCTTCACGAAATCAACTTGAAGAAAGCACGTAACGCCGTCGGCTGCAAAGACATAAACCCAATAAAACCGGAAGAACTCCTGGCTGCAACAGGCTATGTAAGGGGGGGCTGTTCGCCTTTAGGAATGAAGAAAAAACTGCGAACCTTCATAGATTCGTCCGCACTCGAACTGGAGAAAATAAACATTTCGGCCGGCGTCCGCGGAATGCAGCTCACACTTGCCCCTCAAGACCTTGTAAAAGCCTGCGACGCCGAAGTTGTAGATTTAATACTGTAAGAAAAAAAACGCTCGAATCAACAAATCTGCAAAACAGCCGCATTAAGCTGTCTGCGCCAGCATTTCAGAAATACTAAATGCATGGTCACCAATTTTCTCAATCTGGCGCACAAGGTCAATGTACAAAAGCTCAGCCTTAACGTCAGCACCGCTTTCAAGCCTCTTTCGCGCAACCTTTCTGAGATTCTTTCTATATAAATCAATCTGATCTTCAAGTTCAGTAGCCATTTCAAGCTTGTCTTCGTTAAGATGCTTGTTAATGTTAATGCGAATAAACTGCAAAAACTGACGCGCAAGTTCAACATACGGAACAAGACGCTCCATATCTTCCTGCGGAAACTTCATCTTCTTTTCAATACTTTTTTCAATCAGTTTACCGGCACAGAATACCTGATCAGTCATTCCCTCAAGTTCGCCGACAATAGAAACCATCAGAGAAAGATTGTTGCGCTGTGCATCCGTTATAGGCAGGTGCTGGCAGTTAATAATATACCGCGCAAGTTGCTCATGCATCTGATCACAGTAATCCTCAGCCGCAGTAAGCTTCTCAATGTGCGAATCAATAAATTCCTGATTGCGCTTCATAATACCAATCTGCAGCCTGTCAAACATATTAGTAGCAACATCAGTCATATCCGCAATTTCCTTTTCAAGACGGATAATATGCATTGCAGTACTTTCCTTCACAAGCGAAGAATCCTGGAATTCAAGCCTGTAAGTCTTAAGATCAGCCTCAACATCATCCTTAACTAGGAAATGAGAAAGCTTTATCAACTGATCCGAAAGCGGCAGAAGAATCAAGGTATTAACAGTCTTAAATACCGTATGAAGCATAGAAATCTGAATTGCAATATTAGAAGAAGGAGTAATCCAAACAACAAAACTGATAAACGGCTTAAAAATCAAAAGAACAAAACAGGTACCAAGAACATTAAACAGAACGTGAATCACAGCCGACCTTCGCGCATCAGCACTAGTTCCAACCGCCGCCATAATCGCATCAATAGTAGAACCAATGTTACTTCCCAAAGTCATCGCACAGGCCATTTCCCACGTAATGATATTCTTAAATGCCATCGTAATTACAATCGCGCTGAACGCACTCGAAGAATGCATGAGCGCAGTAATCACAATACCAATCAAAAGTCCAATTATAATTGAAAAAATTCCCCAGCTCTGCGCATCCTTTAAAAATCCAAGGCTCGATGCATCAAAGCTGAACACGTCCGAAAGCCCGCTCAATCCCATAAAAAGGAGCCCGAAACCCATTACAGCTTCACCAATATTCTTGGACCGCGAATCCTTCATCAAAGTCAAAAAGAAACCAAGTCCAAAAATCGGAATCGCAAACGATGAAATCTTAAAATTAAACCCAAACAGAGAAACAATCCATGCCGTAATCGTAGTACCAATATTAGCACCAAAAATAACGCCCACAGACTGCGCAAGAGTAAGAAGTCCCGCATTAACAAAGGATACAACCATAACAGTCGTAGCCCCAGAGGACTGAATAATCATAGTAATTAAAAGACCAGTAACAACCCCAACAAAACGGTTTCCAGTCATCATACTTAGAGCACGTTGAAGCCTTTCTCCTGCACTTTTCTGCACACCATCGCTCATCAGCCGCATGCCGTAAAGCAAAAATCCAAGACTTCCAACCAGAAGAAAAATCGACTCTATAAGACCCATATCTAGAATATTACACTATTTTCTCATCAAAAACAAGATTCCCTTTTTTCCCCTCTCAGGCCAACTCCCCCGCAACCGGCGTTCCAGGGCCCGCTAACGCTTGGTCTTTTGCTCCGCAAAATCCTGCTCGCTCCGCTCCCACCCTTCCATGCCGGGGCCAAACTCCCCACCCAACTCCAGTGACGAGTTTTCTTCAGAAAACTCGGTAAGTACGTGAAGCGTACGACTTGAGCCTGTCGCACCGAAGGTCGCCGAAGGCTAATCACCAAAATATCAAATCTTCTCCAGAGAATGAGGTCTTGCACCGAAGTTCAGCGAAGGCTAACCACCAACAAATTTGAGAAATTAAATATGTATTTAAAGAAAAAAAAACTCCTGAGTAATAGGAGTTTTTTAATCACCATAGTTTATTCTTCTGCCACATTCTTTTTTTGTGTCATCATATAATACTGAGACTTTTTAGGCCCATAACACCAAAAATATGCAGGCAACCAACCAAATACAAACCCTGAAATAATATTTACAATCTTTGGTTCTTTTTCAAGATCCCCATGATAATCTTCATAACCCTTCTTTTTCAAAATAACATCAGGATCTTCCCAAAACAGATTACTTAACTTTACTTGAGTAGGCATTGTTCCATACGGTTTTCCATCAATATACAATTCAGCATCTTCAACATTAGAATCAAAATATACTCTTGTAGAAGTAACACAACTTGTAAATAAAGAAAGAAAGCAAATAATTGCAATAAACATCAAAAATTTTTTTTCCATAAAGAACTCCTTTATTAAATAAAAAACCTGGCAGCTACCTACTTTCCCACCACGAAGGCAGTATCATCGGCGTTAGAGAGCTTGACTTCCGTGTTCGGTATGGGAACGGGTATTTCCTCTCCACTATGGCCACCAGGATTATTTCCTTGTATTTTTC
>JAXJSC010000024.1:0-87590 GCA_036310305.1 Treponema sp.
TATCTGAAACACCAAAATTCGTACAGAAGAAAATGTCCACTTCTAAAAACGAATCTGAAGAAATATTTCAGGAATTGTCCACTCTTAAAAAAGAAAATTAAGAAAAAACATTTTTTTTGTCCACTTTTATTGACTGGTACACTCAATCATCTGAGTCAGTTTTGTGTAGTTTTCTTTTGCTGCAGTAAGCAGTGATTCTTTGTCTCGTGGTCTTGGCATTGTGTCCCTCCTACAAAGATGGTTTTACTATATCATTAATTTACGGTCATTGAGCCCTTCGACAGGCTCAGGAACCACTTGTCGAAATCTGTAAATGTTGTGAAAGCAACTTCATTACAGGTGGTTTCGAGAGCCTCAACCACCGTTACATTATGTTTTTATATTCTTCAAAAAGTTCGTGCGAATAAACTTTCGGCTTATCCGATTCCCGCACGATTTTCCATAGCGCGGCGGCTGCCTTTAGCCTCTCTGAAAAGAGTGCAGTCGCTTTGTCGGCGCAAAAATCCTTTACGAACTTATTCCATTGTAACGCTGATTTGTCGTATTTTGCATAAGTTTTTTTGCCGTAATAGATGTCGAGCAGGTCTCCGAGCGTGAAACTCGTGTCGCCGGTTTCTTTCACCTTTTTGACGGTGGCAACCATATCCGCATTGAACTTGAACTTCTGGATTCCTGTCTGTCTTGCAAAAAATTCGCGGAAGCGGTTTCCGAAGGTAAACTTACATTCAATCAGCCCGGTTGTTAATGTCAATTCTGAAACGAATTTGTTCCCGGTTTTCTTTCCAGTTGCGGCTTTGCTTGTTTTCTTCTTCGGCAAAATCTTTTCGCCTGCAAAATGTGCTTGAATTACTTTGTTCAGCTCAATCTTCCCGCCGTCAGATTTAAGTCTGAGCGAACGACAGATTTTTTGCAGTTCCTCGCGGTACCAGTAATATTTTGAGAATTCTTCAAAGCTTTTTATTTCATCAAATTCCGGTCGTGTCATTTTTACTTCATCTTGTGTGCAGTGATAATTGTATAGCTGTAAGAATTCACGGTGATTCTGATTCCGCAGGTCTCGCAGTACCAGTTTTTTCCCTGTCTGTAGATGTTGCAGTTGGTCGAAAGAATCTTCTGCCTGCAATATTCAACCGGGTCGGCAGCAGCCGAGGTTTTATCAAGCCCAAGATTCCGCCTGATTCTATCTGCTCCCATTTCCGTCGTGTGGATTTTTGCAATGTTGTCTAAAAGAATTTTCTTGTCTTCCATAAAAACCGATTCCTAATTTTGTTTATTCACACTCTGCATAAGTGCAAAGAAGTGACTTGCTTCGCCGGTTGAAAAATAAGCGTACCATTCTTCTAGGGTAGCGGTGCTGAAAACGCCAATGTGTTCTATTATCTTTTTTGCAAACAGAAGTCCGCCGGTTGCGCCTGCTGTAATCAGGTTTCCGTCACAGACAGAAGGTGCATCAACATAAAACGCCGTCCCTTTGTATGAAGGGCAGAACATTTCAAGAAAACCTGCGCCGTTGCTTGTGTGCGGGCGGTTGTTCAAGAGACCTGCATTTGCCAGTGCGACTGTTGCACCGCAGATTGCGCAAACACAGCCTTTTGCTTCAAGAAGTTCTGCTGCTTTTGCGATGATTTTCGCATTTTTTTCTTCGCCCCAGGTATCTGCTCCCGGTAAAATCAGCACGCTTTTTTCATTCACTTCAATTTCTTCAATTGTGCAGTCCGGAATGATTGTAAGACCGCCCATTGTTTTGACCGGCTCTTTTGTAAGTGCAACAGTCTTAACGCATACAGCCGGCGCGTCCTGCATAAAAAATCGCTTTGAATTAAGCTCGGCAGTAACATGCCCAAGTTCCCAGTCTGCCATTGTTGTAATCAGATAAATGTAAACAGTAATCATATCAATTCCCTCGCTTTTTGCAGTTTATGCCCCAATTCTAACATCCTATTCTTGACAACTATATGTCAACAATTCAGAATATAATTATGAAAATCGACAGGCTTGTAAGCATCATAATGATTCTCCTTGAAAAAGAGCGGGTAAGTGCGCACGAACTTGCCAAAATGTTTGAAGTTTCCGAGCGCACAATTTACCGCGACATTGAATCTATCAACCTGGCAGGAATTCCGGTTTGCGCTGTTCCGGGTGTTGGCGGCGGCATTGAAATTCTTCCGTCTTACAAGGTCGACAAAAAAGTCTTTTCTTCGGATGATCTTTCGGCGCTTCTTATGGGCTTGTCCAGTATTTCCGGGATGATAAAAAGTGACGAACTTGCCGGCGCAATGGCAAAAGTCAAAAGCTTTATCCCAAAAGAAAAAGCGGACGAAATTGAGCTTAAGGCAAGTCAGATTATAATCGACATGGAACCGTGGTACGGTCGCGGAAACATTACGCCTTACCTTGAAATCCTTAAAACTGCGCTCCAGAAAAATCAGCTTGTTTCGTTTTCGTATTTTGACGGCAGCAGCAACAAAACTGAACGTTCTGTGGAGCCGTACCGTCTTGTGCTCAAAGGAATCAACTGGTATTTTTACGGCTTCTGCCTTGTGCGGAACGACTGGCGCATATTTAAGCTTTCGCGCATGGCAGAGCTAAAAATCACAGAGGAAAGATTTACCCCGCGCCCATACAAACCGCCTGTCCTGGATTTTGAAAATGTGAATCCTGAGCACATAACAGAAATAAAACTGCGGATTCATAAATCAAAAATTGACCGCGTTTTAGATTATTGCGCTCAGGATCAGATTATTCCAGACGGCGACGAGCATTTTATCGTAAGCTATCCGTTTGTTGAAAGCGATTATTCCTACGACATGCTTCTTTCTATGGGCGAAAAATGCGAATGCATTGAACCGGCCTTTATCCGCGAAAAGCTTAAGCAGAAAATCCAAGCTCTGGCTTCCATTTATAAAAATGCGCTTAATTAGATGCCTGTTTAATCCATTCATCCAGGAATTTCATCTGTTCTTCTGTGTGGAACCAGTGTTCTCCGCCTTGCATTATGGTAAGCGTTGAGCCGGTTTTGTCTGCAAAAGATTTGATTGAATCAGAAGAAATGAGCATATCTTCTGAACCATAAAGAATTTCGGTTGGAACAGTCCAGTTAAGCGGGTGTTCGCGAACATAGCACAGGTATTCCCATGACAAATCTTCTCCAAAATCAGTTTTGATGATTTTTTCGCGTTTTAAGTCTTCTTCTGTGACTTTTGTCCATAGCATAAGATTTGAAATCATTTTTTCCATGTCGACCATAGGTGAAATAAAATATGCATGTTCAATTTTCTTGCAAATGTCTGCATTCATAGAAAAAAATGCTCCGATGCTGTTCGCAATCAGGATAACTGTTTCATAAGAAGTTTTCAGGTTGTTTACGGCTGCTTCGATTTCTTTGTTTGTTTCCCATGGGGAATTTGTCTTGTAATCAAGTCCTTGGATATATAAATCCGGGAATAAAGTTTTATAATGCTCTGCTTCTTCGGCTTTTCCGCCTTTGCCGTGTACATATAAAACGGCTGTGTTTTTTGGATTTGTAATTTTTATCATTTTATTTTTCTCCTTTTTGATTACTCTGAATCGACAAGATATTCTCCTTCGATTCTTACTGTTGCTTTTCCGCCAAAAAGAACTTTTCCGTCTGAATATTTTAGTTTTACGGAATTAAAGATACGGTTGTTTCCGCCTTGTTCAATGCAGATTGGATTTCCGTCCCAAAGTTTTTCGCTCAGAATGTAGTTTGCAAAGGCACTGTTACCGGAACCTGTTGCAGGGTCTTCCAGATAGCCGAATTTAGGGGCGAAAACTCTTGTATGTGCAAATGCAGTTGAGTTTTCTGTCTGCTTTGTAAAAACAAGGATAATGTCGATGTCATTATTAAAACAGAATTCCTTAAGCTGGTTTTCTTCAGGGTAAATAGATATTTCTGTTTCAAAATCTTTAAGCGGAATTATAAGTGTACGCAATCCGGCATCTATCATACGTACAGGGAGATTTTGATTTATAGAACCGTCTGGCAAGCCCAATGCGTCTTCTATGTTTTTAAGAGACGGCTTTACTATGTGTTCAACAGGATCTGGAGCAGTTATGTATACTGCATCTTCTGTGTCTATTGCATTGAACACTTTTACAATTCCCTTTTGATTTGTTTCTGCCTGAATTACATTCTTAGTTATAAGTTCTGGATTATTTTTTATCATTGGATACATGGTTGCTATTGTTCCATGTCCGCAAAAATCCACTTCGCATTCCGACGAATAATAACTAAGCTTGCAGTCAACCTTTTCGGAAGGTTCACAGAATACCATTTCCATTACAAAGCCTTTGTGTTCTCTTGCAATCTGCTGTTTCTGAGTGTCTGTTAAATCTGCTTTCTCCATAAAAATGCAGGCAGCTGGATTTCCAAGAGAGTTTCCTAAGGTAAATGCATTGCTTTTAAGATATTTGTATTTTTTCATAATGATCTCCTAATTGAGATGAAGAATATAGAGTCCTGCAATTTCACACTTCAAAATATTTCGTATCTTTCTTCCGCAAGGATTTTTAATGCGCGCTCAAAATTTTCGGACTTTACAAGAATGTAGTCCGTGTTGAAAGTTGATACCGCAAAGATTCCGATTTTATTCTGCGCAAGAATGCCTGAAATTTTTGAAAGAATTCCAATCAGCGAAAAATCAAGAACGCCCTGAATGTAAAAGCCTTTCCAGCCGTTATCACGTTCAATGGTTTCTTCCGGTGTATCTTCGCTTTTGCATACAAGAGAAATTTCCTCATCAGTTTTTCCGATAAAATAAAATTCCCTTTCCAAATCAAGGTCAGCCGTGCTTTTTACCTTGCACACCGTCAATTCATAAGAAAGTTTTTTCAGTTTCATTTTTTTACTGTTCATAACAATCTGACGTCAGTTTGAACACTTCATCGTATGACGTTCCCCTTATTACACGGAAATTCTTTTCAATTTCTGCTGTCCAAAGGTCAATTTCGCCTTCAATACGCGAAAATTCCGGCAAAATAAATCCCCAGAGCTTGCATCCGGTCTTTTTCATTTCCGGCAGAAAATAATTAAAGCCCCATTCAACGTCTTCTTTTGTGTCTTCAAAGCCGTTTCGTGCATCTACGATAAAAATGCTGCCTTTATGTGCACGCAAAAGCTCAAGCGAAGCCGTTACAGGGGCGCGGTAGTCATCAAAATGGGCTTCTTTCTTCCATGTGTGGAAGACAACGTTGTCTTTTTCTATAAAATCTACTCTTGCGAAGTCGCTTTCAAAAAATCCCTGTATTTTATTGCAGAATTCATCAAGATTTTTTTCATTTTTTTCTGACGGGCGGGTTTTTGGGTCTATAAATACAGCAGTCGCCTTGAATTCATCTATCCCAAGAAGAGCCTGCAATTTTGCCATTGCTTTTTCAGCTCCATTTCCTGCCTGACATGCATAAACAGAAATTTTCTTTTTTTTGAGTTCATTCAGGTTGTCGCATACAAAAGTTCGGATTGGAGGTGTAATTGTGCTTGCCCATATAGGAAAACCAATGATGATTTCATCGTAAAGTGAAAAATCTACGGAGTAGGGCATTAATTTTGGTTTTTCTGCCATTACGGCACTTTTTCCGCCCCAAATGAATTTTGCAAAGCCCTTGTCCACATATGCTTTTTGGGGAACAAGCCTTAATGTGTCTGCTGAAATTTTTTCCGCCATTTTTCCCGCAATAAAATGACTATTTCCTTCCATTGAATAGTAAACGATTAATTTTTTCATATTCCTCCAAGACTTGTAAGCCGAATGCCACTAATTAACGGTGGTTGAGCTTGTCGAAATCACCATCTAAACTCAGTGTCCGCGTTTTTTTTCTTTACGTTTCTGCTGTTTCAGTTCAAAACAGCGTTGTTTTTCTGCCTCTCGTTGTTCTCTGCTGATTTGTCTGCGCTCTGTCTTTATTTCTTCATGCTGCATTTTTAATGCCTGCTGGGCTTTTGTTCCTAAGCCTGTATTCTGCATTTGTTTTCTTGCATTGCGCTGCCTTCGCTTGGGATTATCTGCCGTCTGCTTTACTTCAATTTCTACTGCCGGACTGAATTTCAGCTCGCTGTAGTGTTTTAGCATAAAGTTCATTACTTCATAGTCTTTTGGTTCTGCGCCGAAAGTCACTTTTGAAAAGGACAGCTTTCCGTTTTCAATGCGCTCAAAAAGTCCTATCCAGAATGGATCTTCAAATAATACGGTCAGGCTTCCGGTCGCTGCTTCCATAACTTGTCTCTCGACGCAATTTGAGCTCCTGTCTGTTTTGCTTTTATAAGACACAGAACAGCAATTACCGCAATATAAATTACAGATAGAATTACATAGAACCAGATGTCTACTTTAAGGAAGCAGTACAGGAAATTAAAACAGAAATGAACCACGATTCCGTAAACAAGATTGTCATGTTTTTCCATAAAGAAATTCATGATAAAACAAAGACCGCTCATTACAATTACATTTGAAAGAATGTAAGGAATCATCTGTAATCCCATAAAATCTGAATCTACGAACCAGAGGACTGTATGCCAGAATGCCCATATAATTCCCTGAAGTAACGAAGCTTTAAAGAAACTGTATTTTGCATTCAGATAAGGGCGTACGTATCCACGCCAGCCGGATTCTTCTCCTGTGGGGCCTGTTGTTATAGAAAACAGGAATGAAGCCCAAAACGGATAGGTTCCAAGGCTAAAATATGAAGAAAGCGTTTTTCCCTGAATTGCAGAAAGAATTGATACAGTTCCCATGGTTGCGCATACAGTTATAAATGCAGCAATCAAAAGAGTTGCAATGCTGATTTTTCCGTCGAATGCTTTTTTATAAAACTGTTTTACAGTAATTCCCGGGCAGAATTTTTTAAATCCGACAAGAAGAACGATTGTAGGTGCCCACGCGCACACATTTGAAAGAATCCTCATTACAACAGGCGGGCAATGGAATACCATACTGGCTGTTCCGCAGATTCCCAATACCATAAACCAAAAAACAAGATAACTTGCAATAATGTATTTTTTCATCATTTTATTATATTCCTGAATTAAACGCTCTGATTGACGATTTTTGCATATTCTTCTTCTGGGATCATAGGAGAATTAATTTCTGCCAGCAAATCATCGGAAATAGAACCTGCTTCTGCATACTGCAATCCGGCTTTTTTTACTAATTTCAGTCTTGGCCCTGTTACAGGAGCTGCTTCCAGTGCATTAAACATAGGGCTTTCCGGGACAGTTATTATTGTACGCTTTTCATTGTCCGGGAAACTTAATTTGAACTGCGCAACGGCAGGTTCAAAATTATGCCTGCTGTTCGGAAATCCGCAGCCGCATATCATTATATATTTGAGTTTTGAAAAATCAGCCTGACCAACGTGTTCGTAGCGGTCGCCTGTTTTTTGCATTGTCATAGAAGAAAGGGGAAGGGTGCGGTCAATCAGCGCTTTAAGTGGAGCCGGCATTCCGTAGGCATATAAGGGGAAACTCAGCAAAAGAACATCGCTCTCCAATATTTCATTCAGAATGTCACGCATGTCGTCTTTATGCTGACATGTTCCCCCGTTCCGCATGCAGGCAAAGCAGCCCCTGCAGAATTCAATGTGCTTTTCTATTACATTTATAATATGCACATTCTGTTTTGATTTTTCATTCATACCTTCGATAAACGCATTTGTAATTTGCATTGTATCGCTCTTTTCGCATTTAGGACTTCCGTTCAGAACAAGAATTTTCATATAATCCTCTCATAAAATATAAAACAAATGTTGCACACCATATATAATTTATATTACAGAAATTATAATCTGACAAGAAAAAAAATAGAATGTGATTAATACAAGATGCAGGCAAAACCGTATGAAATGCAAGCCTGATTATTTGTGCGGCGTTATATCTAGCAGGCCATTGCTTCTTTTAGAGCAGGAGCATATTTGCGGCTTATGAGCACTTCTTCACCGTTTGGCATTTTTGCATAAAGCCTGCTGTTAAGTGCCGTGCGTACCGACTGAATTTTATTAAGATTTATAAGGTAAGACTTTGAAGCCCGTACTATTCCTGTATTGCGCGAAAGTGATTCTACCTGATAAAGCCTTTGCTTTACCTGGAATATTTCTTTCGTTGTATATGCAAAGACAAGATCTGCATCTGCTTCAAAATAAAGAATTTCTTCAAGAGAAAGTTTTGTGCGGCTGTCGTGGTCGCCGTAGACTTCTATTTTTTCAGTTTTGGCTTCAGTTCCGCGTGCAGGAGCCTGCTGTTCTGCCTCATTTTTAGATTTCTGTTCTTCCAGTTCCTTGATTTTCTTATTGATGCGTTCTGTTTCTGCTTTTTCCATTTTATAGGCAGTAAAATATGAAAGGGCGTCAAAAATCAGGACGCAGGCACCAACAGCGCAAAGCCCTGGTTTTCCAAGAAATTCTCCTGCAAGCAGCTTTGCGTTCCAAATGCACACAAATTCAAGGACAATCAGTTCTGCTCCGCGCTGTATAATAACTTGCGGAATGGTCATGTTTTCTAGAAGATAAACAGGAATGCATGGAATCATGCAGATAATTCCCATCAATATAGGAAGAAAAAAATATGAATATGAAATTGGCGCAGTTTTGGCAAAAATAGTTCCAATTATAGCAAATACAAGTGTTGACTCGCTTATAACTAAAAAAAGATCCCTAAAAAACGATGTAAGATTAATATTAACTTTCATAACGCTAAATTCACTATATATATGCTAATATTTGCAGATTTATATGTCAAGAATTTGTTACAGACGTTTATAACCTTGCATTTCATCCCCGCAATTCTGCATCTTGTTAAAAATGTATTCTAGTTTTTCAATTTAATTTCTAATATCTGATTATAGCTTGTCTGAACAGACGTGAGTCGTTGTTGACATAGTATTCCGCATGTTGTATAACTAATGTTGCGCAACATATAAAACATTTAATACTGATAGTTTTAAGGAGCTTACCCATGAAAAAGGTATTGGGGATGATTTTATTGGTTTTGACATCTTTTGTGTTTGCCGGTGAACTAAAAATTTCAGTTATAGATAAAGAACTGGATTTTCCTCTTGAAGGGGTTAAGTTGGCGCTGGAATCAAATTCCAAAATCAATGCTGTAGCAGACGAAGATGGAAATGCAGTGCTCAATCTGCCGGATTCTGTTTCTTCTGGAAAAGTAAAGGCAAATCTTCCGGGATATAAGGAAGTTGTTGTTGAATTTTCGGGAATAGAAAATACTCTTTTAATCAATATGAGTATTTCTGATGTTATAGAAGGCAAAGAACTTATTGTAAATCGCAATGCACCGGAAAAAACAGAAGAAAAAGTCGGCGTTTCTACAGTAATGACAAAAGAACAGATGCATACTACTGCAAACATAGGTATTGCAGAAGACTGTATGACTTCTGTCCGAACATTGCCTGGAATTTCTTTTAGCGGAGCCTGGGGATCGGAACCTTCTGTTCGCGGCGGTGAACCAAGGGAAACTGCCTGTCTGCTTGACGGCATGTATACTATTTTCCCATGGCACTGGGGCGGGGGAGTTTCAATTTTCAATCCTTCAATTATAGATTCAATTAAACTTTCTAACGGTGTCTTTCCTGCAAAATATGGACGTGCAAGTGCCGGCATTATGGAAGCAACAACGCTGATTCCTGATTATGAAAAATTTCATATGAATGCCTGTGTTTCCACAACCTGCGCAGATGCATTCGTACAGATTCCTTTTGGAAAAAATATTGGAGGAATGATTGCCGGAACCCATCTTAGTTATCTTGATCCTGTTGTATGGGCTTATCAAAAATTAGGCAATGACGATCTTGATATGATTGAACGCGCTCCTTATATACGCGACGCATTTCTTAAGGCTAATTTTACTCCGAATCCGGAACTGTTTATTTCTCTGGTAGGATTTTTTGGGAGCGATGGTCTTGGAATTGATCAGGAGGAAGAAGAAGACGGACTTAAGACTAGGGCAATAATGGATTATGATATCTATCAGGCTTTGGGCGGAATCAACGTAAAATATCTTCCTAATGACAGACTTATGCTGCATGGGCTTCTTTCTTATAACTGGATGTCGGAAGATATGGATATGAGCGTAAAGGAAAGCGGAACTGTCAGATATAACTTTGATTTTGTAAATAAGTATTCTTCAGTTTATCCAGGTGTAAAAAACGGTGCTTCATATACAATTCCTGGTTTGGAATCAAGTTATGGGGAAATAATTACTTCTCATCTTTTTACAGGAAGATTTGAAGCAGAAATTGAACTGAACGCCCGCAATCATCTTTGTGCCGGAATTGAAGAAGTCTTTGTTTTCGGTGATACAGAAGAAAAAGTTGACGGCTGGAACGATATTGAAATTAACGGCGAAAATCTTTTCAGGCATGCCAAATTTTCAACTACAGCCGAGGGAAACTATATTCTTGATAATTCAGCATTTGTTTCATGGAACTTTGGTGCAGACAATGATTTAATTCAGTCAGAAATCGGTATTAGGGGAGAATTTATTACTCTCTGGAACCCGACAGAATGTTACAGCATAAATTTTGTTCCTGATGTATGTCCTCGTGCTACTGTAACTGTTACGCCATGGAGACAGATTGGAAGTATTGATAAAGTTGCATTTACTGCCGGCTCAGGATTGTTTGTTTCTATACCGCGCGAAACAATGATTCTTACTGATGAAATGGGTATGGGCAAGTACAGCGAACATCCTAATCGGGCAATTTTTGCAGTTCTGGGTTCAAATCTTGCTCTTACAAACGGCTGGAATTTCAAACTCGAATCTTACTATAAATATTACCTTTCAAGAATCTATACTTATTCCTACACAACGGCAGAAAGCGACTATCAGGTTGCAAAGTTCAGCGCAGATTCAGACGGAAAAGGCCATGTATTTGGTATAGACACAATGATAGAAAAGCAGGCCGGCAACAGATGGGACGGATATCTTTCATATTCATTTACTTATGCACGCATGAACAATCCGGCAAATATAAAATCAGATGTACATGCTGAATCTACAATTTACGGAGAGCCGATGGACGAATGGTATTATCCAAGCTACCACCGCTTTCATACATTGAATCTTGTAAGCAACCTTCATTTTGGCAAGGGCTGGACATTTACAGTAAAGGGAACACTTGCATCAGGTGCGCCTCTTGATGACGTTGGAAACATAACCTGCTATGCTGCAAGAATGGAAGATGGAACTGTAATTCAGCGTTACACAAGAAGCTCTGTTTACAGTGATTCTTTAAGAACAGATTTGTCTTGCCCGGTTGATCTGCGCCTTTCAAAAACCTGGAAAACAAAGAACAACAAGGCTGAATGTGAAGTGTATTATGCTCTGCAGGACGTATTCGTAAACCTGTATTCGCCGAAGACATACAAATCTTACAACAAGTATACGGGAAAAAAGAGCGATGTTTCAGAGTCAGCAGACTTTAGCATAGGAATGCCGATTCCGTCTGTTGGCTTTAAGGTAAAATTTTAGGAAATTATATTAGGAGATAATTATGGAAAAAGGATTTAGTTTAATCGAATTGTTCAAACTTGGCGGACCGTTCATGTGGGTTCTCCTTGCATTTTCAGTTGCAACAATCTCTATTGTAATCGAACGCTGCATATATCTTGCATGGCATGACTGCGAAGTTGCTTCAATACGAGATAAAATAAAGTCTTTTCTTCAGGAAGGAAAAAAACATGAAGCCGAAGAATTTCTTGCTTCATGTACGCACAAACAGACTGTAGCATCAGTTCTTCTTGCACTTTTGCAAAATGCAAAATACGGCGAAAACCGAATGGAACGCGCCGCAGAAGCAGAAGCTCAGGAACGCCTTCGCCGAATGGAAAACGGTTTTAATTATCTTACATCGCTTTCTTCACTTGCGCCGCTTACAGGTTTTTTGGGAACTGTTTCCGGCATGATCGGAGCTTTCCAGTCAATCGCAGTTGCAACCGACGTTAATGCCCAACTTGTTGCAGGCGGTATTTATGAAGCCCTGATTACAACTGTATTCGGCCTTATCATTGCAATCGTTGCGCTGGTTGCCTACAACCTTCTTATTCAGAAAGTAGACAAATTTGCCGCAGAAACATCAAAGGCAATTAATGATCTTGTACCGGAATTGATTGAATCCTAGGACAGAAAAATGATCAAGCGTTTTGTAAGACATAATGTTGAAGATGCCGGAAGTTCCGGTTCGTTAAACGACCTTTCATTCCTGCTGATAATTTTCTTTATCGTAATTGCGGGGTTTAACGTAAATAAGGGCTTTCTGCTGAATCTACCTTCAAAAGACAAGCCGATTATTGTAAATACAGAGGACATTATAAAATGCACTCTTAAGGCAGACGGCACAATATTGATGGACGGAAAGAACATACTAATAGAAGAATTATCATGCAAAATCGAAGAAAAGCTAAAAAAATGGCCTAACATGACATTTCTTCTTACAATTTCGCCAGAAACTCCATATCAGAATGTTGTAGACGTCATTTCAACAATACGAAGGCTGAAGGTTGAAAATTTTTCGTTCCGAATGGATAACGGAGCATAGCTTATGGTAAACGTAAAAAGAAAAAGAAGAAATCCTTCGATTGCGACTTCTTCAATGTCAGATATCGGATTTCTGCTGCTCATATTCATTATGCTGATTTCGCTTATGAACCAGCGCTATGAAGAAAAAATCAATTATTCAGAGAGCGCTGTTCTTGAGCGGACACAGGCAGATTCGAACTATGAAATATGGGTTCAGAAAAACGGAATTATTTCCGCAAACGGCGAACAGCTTGATATGCTTTCTTTGGAAAAGGCTGTTGTAAGTGCAATTTCCGATAATCCGAAAGTCCGCATTCACATAATTGCCGATAAAGATACGCCTTACAAATATGTAAATTCTGTGGTCTCTGTTTTGCAGTCGCTTCAACACAGAGTAGTAAGTTTTGTTGTTAAGGAAAAATAAAATGCATTTTGACATAATTTCAAACTATACAAAATTTGCCCGTCCGCTGGTTTTTGCATTGGTGTTGATTCTTCATGCGGCTGTGTTTTTAATCTTCAATTTTTCAGAAAGGGAAGATAATGCAGAAACTATAGATTTCCGGGAAGTAGATGTTTTTAAACTTGTAGACATTCAGGAATATGTTCAGCCGCCGGTTCAGCAGAAAGAATCTGTTACGGTTGCAAATCAGCCAAAGGCCGCAGAAAAAGTTTTAGAGACAGAAAAGGAAGTAAAAGAAGAAATTGAATATCTTCCGCAGCATAAAATTTCTTCGATTCCAGTCATTCCTACACGAGAAGTGCTTTCTAGAATTGTGTATCCGCCAATGGCTCTGAAACAGGGAATTGAAGCAATCGTTTATTTGGAACTTTTTATAGACAGCAATGGAACCATAAAGAAAATCAAGGTTTTAAAGGATCCTGGTCACGGTTTTGCAGAGGCTGCCGTAAACGCTCTGCAGGGACTTTCCTGTATTCCCGCAAACGTAAACGGCAAAAATTGCGCTGTAAAATACAGGTACCCGGTAAAGTTCACATTAAATTAGGGTTTTCATACTTCAAAAAAAAAGCGGGCTACATTCTGCAATGTTGCGATGGCCCGCTTTTTTTTTGCATTTTGTGAAAATCTAGAAATTTTTGCTATATTCTGTCGTCGTGTATATCTGAAAAAAGCTGTTTAAAATCAAAGGTGCCGTCTGCAAGACCTTTTAATTTTTTATATCCGAGATAAAGTGAAGCGTTTACTTCGCACATAATCTGTTCCATTTCTTCATCACTATATGGGCAGCTGCCCGTTACAATCAGAGTTGCAAAAGTTGTGGTCAGAAGCCACATATTCCGCATGAATTTGTTTGCAGTTGCTTCGTTAAGATTGTAGTTTTTCATAATTGAAGCTTTTGCCGATTCCATAGTCATTTTTATAGCTTCAATGGCACCGTTTGTCTTTCCGATTGGTGCAGAAAGGAATAAAAGTTTGTATAAATTAGGTTCTTCCCTGGCAAATCGAATGTACTGTTTTCCTGTTCCTAAAAACGGGCGGGGAGAGGCGAGTCCCTGCTGAAGGTAGTTTTTCCATATATCAATAGCGGCTTCACAAACGGACTCTTTAAGCTGTTCCATTGAATCAAACCATGTAAAGATTGGCCTTGAAGATACTCCCAGTTCTGCTCCTACGTCACGTGCTGTTACAGCGTCAATACCATTTCTTCTTGCGATTTCCAGGGCAGCGGCTGTTATTTCATCTTTTGAAAATTTTACTCTTGGTGGCATCGCGATTACCTCCAAAATAATAGAAATGTTATGCAACAAAGGTTGCATAATCAATGTAACGTTTTTTCCTCCCTTTGTCAAGTTTTAAATGTAAAATCCTAAACTTATGTTATACTTATTGTATGTTTCAGGAAAATATAAACTCAGGAAGACAGCTTGAATTTGACATTGCAAAATTCCTGGTAGTTATAAATCTTGCTCCAATTCATTCGGTAATTGAATGTTCTACAGATGAGGTTTTGGCGCATGGTTTTCCTTTTTTTTATGACTCTGTCCTTGGAGGTCCTCTTGCTGCCCCGATGTTTCTTTTTGCAATGGGGGTTGGGTTCGTTTATTCAAAACGTCATTCTGCAAAAGGATTTTTTAACCGCGGCTTAAAACTTTTACTTGTCGGCTTTGCCTTAAATATCCTGCGTTTTTTTCTTCCATTTATTACAGGTTATTTAATTACTCACAGTGCAGAACAGTATATTGAACCTTTATGGTACAGGGTCTTTGGAAACGATGTCCTTCAGTTTGCTTCATTAAGTCTGATTTTAATGGCACTGCTAAAAGCCTTAAAACTTCCTGATTTAGGGATTTTATTGACGGCCGTAATTATGAGGATTGCAGGAATATTTTTATCCGGTTTTGATGCTAACAATCAGATTTTAAATGTATTGCTCGGTCATTTTATTGCAGTTGAAGATTCTGCAGAAATGGTTTTCAGCGATTTTCCTCTATTAAGCTGGTTCATTGTTCCTGCTTCCGGCTATATTTTTGGAAAAAAACTTATTTCCTGTTCAGATGCAGACAAGAAAAAGCTCTATATGATTTTATCTGTTCCGTGCCTTATCTTCGCAGTTATCTGGTTTACAAAAGGAATCATAAATGCAAGCGGAATGTTTGATGAAGGGCAGAACAGTTACTATCACATGGGGATTGCAGACACTTTTGCTTCAATCTGTGCCGTTCTTGCTTTGCTTGGAATTTATAATCTGTTTGCAGCAAAACTTCCCGAGCGAGTTTTATACCTGATTGTTCAGATTAGTCGGGCAACAACGCATGTTTATTTTATCCAATGGGTTCTGGTTATGTGGTTGACTGATTTTCTTCTATATATAATAAGGGGAAATCAGTTTTTGCCGCAGTTATATTCAATTCTGCTGGGCTACTTAATCAGCCTTATTTCTGTTGGGTTTGCACTTTTTATCAGAAAGAAATCAATTCAGGGGAAATAATATGAGTAAAATTCAGAAGAAAATGCTTCGCGGCGTTTTTATTATGTCGATGCTGATTCTTGTTTTAACCGCAATCAATGTAGGAATTCAGTATTACAGGGAAAAAATGAAGTCCTATACAAAACTGGCATTCGGTTATACAAAGGCTGCCTCTGAATATATTGATGGAGACAAAATTGCCGCTTATCTTGAAAATCTTGAAGAAGATGATTATTACCGCGGCGTAAAAAGTTTTCTTCGCTCGTTTCAGGCAAATACAGAAATCCTTTATTATTATATCTACGTTCCAAAAGAAGATTATCTTGTCTATGTGTGGGATGCAGACACTTATGAAGGCGCCTGTCCGCTTGGTTATCAGGAAGAATATATGAAAAACGGCAAGAAAATGTCTTTTTCCGTTATGAAGAAAGACCCACCAGAAAAACTTCTTATTACAAAAGATGATACTTACGGTTTTATTGCAATTGCAAGTTCCCCGATTTTCAACAGCAAAGGCGAGCCTGTTGCAATTGCCGCTGTTGACCTTTCCATGCCAGGAATCAGACATACCCTGTTAATTTATCTTCTTGCAATTATTTTAAGCGTTTTTGTAGTTGTTTCTGTTGGAATGTCTATTTTCTATCTTTTTATAAAGCGCGGAATCATAAAGCCTGTAAAGCAACTGGGAAATGCCGCAAAAAGCATGGCTTCAAATATGGAAAGCGGTGAGCACATAAATCCTGATATTCACACCGGAGATGAACTTGAAGAGCTTTCGGACTGTTTTGTTACCATGGAAAAAGAACTACGCGAATATATACAGGAAAATTCCAGAATCCTTTCAGAAAAAGAAAGAATCAGTACGGAGCTTAATGTTGCGACACAGATTCAGGCGGATATGCTTCCTCAGGTTTTCCCAGCTTTCCCAGAGCGGAAAGAATTTGACATTTATGCTTCAATGACTCCAGCCAAAGAGGTTGGCGGTGATTTTTACGACTTCTTCTTTGTTGATGACGATCATTTGGCTATTGTTATGGCGGATGTTTCCGGAAAGGGCGTTCCAGCAGCTCTCTTTATGATGATGGCAAAATGCCAGATTCAGACTTATGCTTTAAGCAGGCAGAGTCCTAAGGATGTCCTTGAAACCGTAAACAAAAAAATCTGCGAAAACAACAAAGAAAACATGTTCGTAACTGTTTGGCTTGGCATTCTTGAAATTTCTACTGGAAAAATCATCGCTTCAAATGCCGGTCATGAATATCCTATCATTAAAAATGCAGACGGAGATTTTACCGTTCTTAAGGATAAACATGCATTTGCTGTAGGTGGAATTGACACAATGAAATATTCGGAATACGAAATTCAGCTTGAGCCGGGTTCAAAAATTTTCCTATATACAGACGGTGTCCCGGAAGCAACAAATTCAGGCAATGAACTTTTTGAGATGGAAAGAACGGTAGGTTCCTTAAATGAAGTAAAAGATAGTAGCCCGCAAGAAATTGTTGAACATGTCGGCGAGGCAGTAAGAACTTTTACCAGCGAAGCGCCGCAGTTTGATGATGTAACAATGCTCTGCCTTGAATATAAGGGAAAGGTTTAAGATACAATTGCAACATGAAATTACCAATATGAATATTATTTTTCTTTACTTCTAATTTAAGTCTGATACAATTTTGTCTGAAGATTTTTATTTTCTGGAGGGCAGAATGGATCAGACAGCTTTTTATAATCTTTCCTATGGCGTTTTTGTTTTGGGAACGGCGGCAGAGGGAAAAATTAACGCATGCATTACAAATACGTGCTTTCAGGCGGCGGTGAATCCGGTAAGGCTTGCAATTTCGTGCATTAATCAGAATCTTACATGCGAAATGATTAAAAAATCCGGAGTTTTTTCGCTTTCGGTTTTGAGCAGGGACTGTACGTTCAGTACGATTGAGCGCTTCGGCTACCAGTCCGGACGGAATGCAGACAAATTTGCAGAAATTGAGTATAAAACTGACGCAAACGGCTGCCCTTACATTACTGATCAAGTTTGCGCGGTTTTTGAATGCAAGGTTGTTTCTGTTCAGGATTTAGGAAGCCACAGTCTTTTTATTGCAGAAGTTACGGATGCTCGGACTGTTGGAGATAAAAAGCCGCTTACGTATGCTGAATATCAGTCGGATGTAAAGCCTAAAAAGAAAGCGCCGGCTGAGGAAGGCAAAAAGATTAAGGGCTGGAGATGTAAAATCTGTGGATATGAATATGAGGGAAAAGAACTTCCACCGGATTTTGAATGTCCGATTTGTGGGCACCCGGCGGAAGATTTTGAACCGATTTATGAATGATCAGTGGTTAGCGTTGTGCCGGAACAGCGGCTTTTGCGGATGTTTCCGGCATAATTGCTTTTAGAGTCTAGTTTTCTTCCTTTGAAAGCATTACATTTGTAAGGATTCCAAGAATAAGGGCACAGGCTACTGTTCGGATTTCTATCTGACCGAATTTAATTACCATGCCGCCTACACCAGTGATGAAGATTACGCTGGCAACAAAGAGGTTCTTGTTTTTGTTAAGATCGACTTTCTGGAACATTTTGAAACCGGAAACAGCGATGAAGCCGTAGAGTGCAACGCAGACTCCGCCCATTACACATTTTGGAATTGTTTCAAGGAATGCTACAAGCGGGCTGATAAGGCTTACAATGATACAGAGGAATGCACAGCCCCAGATTGAAATTGTTGAGGCGTTGCGTGTAATTGCAACACAGCCGATTGATTCGCCGTATGTTGTGTTAGGACAGCCGCCGAAAATTGTAGAAACAAAGGTTCCGACTCCGTCTCCAAGAAGTGTGCGTGTAAGTCCAGGTTCTTTTAAAAGGTCTATTCCGATGATTGCAGAAAGGTTTTTGTGATCGGCAAGGTGTTCTGCAAAAACCACGAATGCTACAGGCACGTAAGCGGCAAAAATTGTAAGGAGGTATGAGCCTGTAATTCCTTTAAAGCCTTCTGATCCGCCTAAGAGGACGGCGAATTTTGGCATTGAGAAATATCCTGCAAGCGATTTGAAATTGAGGCTTGTTACTGCGCTGTAGTCAATTACGATAAGGGAAGGTTCGTCCAGAATGTGACCGAGCAAGGCAAAAACAGAAGCGGCTCCATAGCCAGCAAGGATTCCGATGATGAATGGAATGAGGCGGCCTGCGCGTTTTCCGTAAGTTGAACAGAGCATTGTTACAGCAAGTGTAAGAAGTCCGCAGATAATTGCGATGTAAGGGCTGCCGCCTTTTACTGTAGGATTCATTAAGTCGGAGATTGCATTTGCAGAAAGACTTAATCCGATTATTGCTACTGTTGGCCCGATGATTACAGGCGGCATGATGCGGTCAATCCATGAAACTCCGCAGAATTTAACAATGGCAGCAATGATGATGTATACAATGCCAGCCATTCCTGCACCGATTATAAGTCCCCAGTAGCCTACAGAAACCGAAGCGGCACCACCAAAGGCACTGAACATTGAACCGATAAAGGCAAAAGAACTGCCAAGGAATACCGGGCTTGAGCTCTTTGTGAACAGCAGGTAAATTATTGTTCCGACGCCGGCTCCAAACAGGGCTGCAGAAGCGGTAAGGCCGTTTCCTACAATAGCCGGTACTGCAATTGTTGCTGCCATGATGGCAAGAAGCTGCTGAACGGCAAACAGAAATACTTTTAAAAATCTCGGGCGGTCTTTAATTCCATAAATTAAATCCATTTTATTTATACTCCTATAAAAAGTCAGCGTAGCACTGTATGAATACAATGTACGCTGTATTTTGCTTATCCTAAAACTGTACGTTCAATTTCGAACATTTGTGAACGGTAAAGGCTTGAAATGTTGTGACCGTAATCTGCAAGCAGCTGAATGATGTTGCGTGCGTGGTCTTTTGTGTCACAGCCGTTAAGGCGGTCTCCGGCATCTCCCAATCCCGGCATGATGTAAGCTTTTTCGTTCATTACAGGGTCAAGCCACAATGTATAGCAGGTGCAGTTTTTTAATGCTCTTGTTACGCGGATACTTCCTTTAAGAGTAGAGATTGTGTTAAAGAAAGCAATTGATTTTGGTTCAACTCCCTGACTCTGAAGGTATTTTACAACAGTTACAAGTGAACCGCCGGTTGCATTCATTGGATCTGCAAATATAAGGTCTTTGCCGTTCAACTGTTCAAGGTTGAAGAAAGATTTATCCAAATCCAGAACATATTCCATGTCGGATTCATTTTTTGTGTCATTTCTGCTGATTTTGAAAAGTGCAAAAGGTGTAATGTATCCTTTTGAAGAAAATTCTTCGATTTCTTTAGAAACAATCATGCTTGGAAGAAGGGCGCCCCTTAGCATGACGCACATTACTGTGTTTTCAATTTTGTGATCAATGTCCGGGATTTTGTGCACTGCGTAATTCTGAACAGGATAGGTAACTGGTGTTTTTACTACAATATGACCTTTTTTGTCTGTTGACTGGTTTGTATATGCCATTCGGAAAAGCATTTCGTATGCCCTTTGGCTGTAATACATGAATTCCTGATGATCAGTGCGTTCATCCCTTAGTTTTGAAATTACACGGCTAGCTTCTGCCTGTGCCTGAACGTCTGTTTCAAAGGAATAAACTTTAACCTGCGGGTGCGATTTGCAGATTTTCTGCATTTCATGGCCCATTCTGTCATATCCCTCTATTATTTTTGCTTCATTTTTTGGTTCAAAGAATTTCATTGTTTCCTTGAACATTTCATCCAGCCGGTTTAGATCTTCCTGATCTTCTTTTGTAAGGTAACCGTCCAGATCTTCTGCTTTTAAGATAATTTTGTTGCTCATAAAACACCTTGTTTTTTTATGTAAATTTTTCATATACATAATATCAAACATTTTGCAATAAATAAAATTATTTTTTTATTTATTGCAAAATTTGCATTACACCTTATAATTTTAAACATGAGTACACATATTAATGCGCCGGAAGGGGCTGTTGCACCGCGTGTTATTCTTCCTGGCGACCCGTTAAGGGCAAAGTTTATAGCAGAAAATTTTCTGGAAAATCCAAAATGTTATAATGAAGTGCGTGGAATGTTCGGTTTTACCGGAACTTACAAAGGCGTTCCGGTCTCTGTTCAGGGCTCCGGCATGGGGCAGCCGTCACTTTCAATTTATGCAACGGAACTTTATCAGTTTTATAATGTTCAGAAGATTATACGCACAGGAACCTGCGGTTCAATTCAGGAATATGTAAAGGTTCGCGATGTAATTGTTGCGAACGGAGCATGTTCGGATTCTTCTCTTTTGAATCAGCGTTTTGGCGGGCTTCATTATGCGCCGGTTTCTGATTTTGGGCTTTTGTATGATGCATACACAAAGGCAAAGGAAGCAGGGCTGAACGTTCACGTTGGTCTTGTTACCAGCAGTGATTTTTTCTATGACATTAATGAAAACTGGCGGCTTTGGAAAAAGTATGGTGTTCTTGGAATAGAAATGGAATCTGCGGAACTTTTTACGCTTGCGGCTCAGTTTAAGCGCAAGGCGCTTTCTATTTTTACTGTAAGCGACAACATTCTTACGGGCGAAAAAACTTCGGCAGAAGAAAGGGAAAAGACTTTTAAGGACATGATGGTTCTTGCACTTGAAACGATAATTAAGGATTAGTTTATAAAGAAAAAAGGGGCTGACTAATAAGTTCGATGCATATGGTAGTCATTGAACTTGTCGAAATGACCAAATGAGGTTTCGACAAGCTTGACCACCGCAAATTAAACTTATTAGTCAGCCCCTTTTTTTTGAACTGGTTTGTTTTATGCCTTGAACAGGTCAATTTCCTGACCAATTTTGGCGATTGATTCGCGGACTTGTGTTGAAATTTCAGAAAGCGAAGCACTTGTCTGGTTCATGTTTTTTGCTCCTTCAGACATTTCGGTCATGCTTTCTTTGATTACCATTGTTGTATTCTGAAGGTTGTTTATTTCGTTCAGAATCATCTGGTTTCCTTCCTTCATTTCACTGGAAGCAGTTTTAACTTCTGAAGTACTGTCGTTCATGAGCTTGAGCGATTCAAGAATCTGCTTTGAACCTTCGTCCTGTTCTTCCATTGCGGCACGAATCTGGCGGACAAGTTCGTCTGTTGCAGAAATAAGGGTAGAAACCTGATTGAAGCTGGACGTGCTTTTTGCCGATGCCGCCACAACCGCATTAATGGTTTCTACAATGTTGTGCAACTCGGCACCAATCTTCTTTGACTGTTCGGAAGAAGTTTCCGAAAGCTTACGGATTTCGTCGGCAACAACGGCAAATCCTTTTCCTGCCTCGCCTGCGTGTGCGGCTTCAATCGCAGCGTTCATTGCAAGAAGGTTAGTCTGGCTCGCAATGTTTGCGATTGCATAGTTTGCGTCCTGCAGCGTCTTTGACTGTTCAGAAACTTCTGAAACCTGCTGGTCAACAAATTTCTGCTGATCAATTCCGTTTTTGGAACTTTCTTCAAGCTGGGCAAAAGACTGAGCCATTTTTTCTACGGACATGTTTACTGAGCTGATGTTTCCAATCATTTCCTCTACGGCAGAGCTTGCGCTTGAAACACCGTTTGCCTGTTTCTGAATCATGTTTTCAAGGCTGTTGATGTTTTCTGCAATTTCGGCAACTGCGGCAGAGGTCTGCGATACGGCATTAACCTGGTTTGCTACCTGGTTTCCAACGCTTTCGATATTAGAAAGAATCTGGGTAATTGAACTTGATGCGTCATTTACGCTGTCTACAAGCTGGACTTCTACATCTTTTAGTTCAGAATTTGAACCCTGAATCTGCGAAATTATTCCCTGGAGTTTTTCTACGAATCTATTGAAGCCGGTTTCAAGGCTTCCAATTTCGTCATTGCTGTCTACCTTAAGGCGCTGTGTAAGGTCTGCGTTTCCGGAAGCAATTTGGTTTACGGTTGAATCTACTGTCTTGATTGGAGTTACGATTTTTGCCGAGAACAGATATGCAATTGCAAGAGAAACACAAAGGCTTAATACTGACATTAATACGATGAGAATGATGTTGTTGCGAAGGGAAGCATAAAGTTCTGCAGAAGGTCCGACTGTAACAAGAATCCAGCCTGATTCTTCACTGATAATCTGACCGCAGAAGTAATAGCCGCCAGCTGCGTTTGTCTTTACAAAAAGGTCGTCCTTAAGGTTTGACTTGTATTTTGCAAGGCTCTTGTAGTCGTCAAAGAAGTTTGCATTTACGATTTTGTTAAAATCGCTGTTTGTAAGGTACTTTCCGCTTGCGTCAAGAATAAAAGTCTGTCCGTGCTTTGAAATTTTCTTTCCGGCAACCATGTCGTTAAGAACTTCAAGGAGAATATCGAGGCCTACTACACCAATAAATCTTCCATGATCATCCTTTACGCTTAAAGAAATTGTTGTAATCAAAGAATGAGATGCCATGTCAACATAAGGTTCTGAAATTTCAGGCTTATTTGATTTTTTTGCGGCTGCATACCATCCGCGGGTTTCTTTGTTGTAATCATCATCCGGAATCCAGCCGTCTCCGGAATAGAACATACCGCCCTGATTCATCGGGACAGGGTCTGCATAATAAAGGCTGAATAATGCCGGATCATCTTTTATCAGGGCATCAAAATCTTTTTGAGCAGTTTCAAGTGAAAATTTTCCGCGTTTTGGATAAAGCGTTATGTCTTGTACGACTCTTGCTGCTTTGTTTATGAAAGCATTTACAGAATCTGCAGCGGCTGACAACTGAAGTGCTGCCGTCTGATTGATATTTGTTTTGATTTCTGAAATCTGTGTTTTAAGCATAGGTACAGAAAGTAGCAGAATTGAAAACAAGACAATTACGGAATAGCTTAAAATAAGTTTATTTTGAATTTTTTTCATAACGTACTCCTTTGTATTAAGCTTGAAAATATAAATTTTTAAAAAGATTCTTTTGAATATATCAATGCTATTACTGAAAAACTTATTTGTAAAGAAAATTTAATATAGAAGGGGCATAATACTTTTTATTGGAAAGAAATACTGAGTTATAATATAGTGAAGGAACAAGGAAAGTTTTCAACAAGGGGGAGACTTCCACCTCCCTAGTATTGTTATCTTCTGAATTTATTCGCGCACTTTTCCGCTTTTTTTAATGCCCGGGCAGGGAAGTGTGTTTTTGCTTTTGTGCCGGAAAGTGCTATTTTTGAGCAGATTTTGAAGCCAGAGGATTTTAGTATTTCTTTTAGGGCGCGTTCGGCACCGGAACTCTGGTGTGCGAGTATGTTGAAAGGGAAGGGTGTTGTGCACGCGGTTATTACGGCTGCTTTTTTGCCTTTTTGGAGAGGAAGGGGGATTCCGTATTTTGATTCGCCCATCAGGACTCCGACCAAGCGGTCAAAAAGGCATTTAAGCTGGCCGTTCATGTTTCCCCAGTAGACTGGAGTTCCGATTATAATTCCATCGCAGTTTTTTATGGATTCGGCAATTTTGTGTCCGTCGTCTTCCGGCAAAACGCATTTTTCTTTTGAGCGGCATGCCATACAGCCGGTGCAGGGTTTTACGCCGGCAGAGCATACGTCAATAAATTCAACAGAATTTCCGTTTTCTGTAAGTTTTCCTTCAATAAAATGAAGCAGAGTAGAGATTTTTCCGTTTTTGCGCGGGCTTCCGTTCAATATTATGATATTCATATTTCCCCGGTTTTAGTTAAAGTCTGTGAGTCCAGCTTAGGGCTATGCGCCTGAAAAACCATTCGCTTCCTGTTGTTTTCATAAATAGTTCTTCTTCTGTTTTTTCCCATTCGGAATCAAAACTGCGTTGTGTTGAAAAACAAAACAGGCAGAAAAGTTCATCTTTTTTTCCAAGATTAAATTGAATCAGAGGATTAATTGAATGAGTTATAAAATCACCGTCATAGTTTTTGTCGTAAACTCCGTAGTCGCTGCCGCAATAATATCCGCCGGCAGTATACATGACTCCAATGCGCGAAAGGGCAAGCGGCATCTGATATACAAGAAGTCCAAGCGCTTCGAATTTTGCACCGCAAACCTGATTTTTAATGCACTGCCATTCATAAGGTTCGTACATTCCAAGTCCTGCAAGTCCCGAGTAAGAAGACGTAAATGAAGCCACCATTAAAACGTGATTCCAGTCGCTCTTTTTAGAGATTACGGCTCCGGTGTCGAACATAAGCATTGCCTGTCCCCAAAATTCATAGTATGGATGCTTAAAGGCTGAAAGATTTTCGTATTCGTGAGTTTTAGGGTTGAATTCACAAAGGCCTTCAAAGTCCATAAAATTCCATCCGAAACCAATTGAACTGCCGCCTTTGAGCACAAGAAAGGGCAGGGGCTGAAAACCGATGCTTAACTGCGGGCGTACAGAAACTGGCGAAAGTTCACAGGCTCCTGTAAAAAGAATGTTTGCGTCTTTTAAAAGCCAGTGTTCGCCAAGCGGGGTCAAAAGCTTGTAGTCTGCGGTAAAAGTCGTGCGGAATTCAAGGTGATCATATATTCCAGTTACTGGTGCAAAGTGATTTCCGCCGGTTTCCGGTTCTGTTTTTGGATAAAATGCAAAATCTGTTGTAAGCCGCATTGAAAACAGAGAATCGGCTGCATTTTCCTGCGCAAAAAGTTGAACTGAGCATAATGCCAGCAGAAAGAAGGTCAGGAAAATTTTTGTCATTTTGATTTTCATTTGATTGATTTCTCCTAAAAAAATCTCGTTACGGTGTGGTGGTGTTAAGCCTGTCGACTCGTAAGAGCACGAAGTAAACCACCTTGTAATGCCTTAAAAACTTACAGTAGTGATTTTTACTATATTCATTGCTGTTGTAAGTCCTTCTGTGCCTTTATGAATGATACCGTCTTTTCCGTCGATTGAACCGGTTCCAGCAAAGTCGAGTTTTATTTCTTCTGCGGCATTTTCTGGAATCAAGGCTTCGTAAATTACAGAAGGCTGGCCGTTATCGTTTGAATTCTTTTTTGTATAAAAATCATTGTAGTCAAAACTTGTATTGAATTCTGCCTTTATTACACAGTTTTTATCTGTGATTTCAGCATTAGAAACAACACCGCCTTTTGGAGTGGCCCTTGTTACGGCATCGATTTTTAAAGATTTATCCGTTTTGTTTTCTGCCTTTGATTTTGTAACTTCGTGTCTGGAAGCGTTATACCATACAGGAAGGCTCTCCGGGCGGCCGGCTTTTGGACAGAAAATCCATGTTCTTTTGCTTGCCTTGCGGGTAACATAAAGAGTCTGAATATAATTTCCGTCTGTATCTTCAAGCCAGACTGCAAACTGGGCTGTATGCACGGCTTTCCAGTTTTTTCCGGCACCAACGGAGACTGTAATGTTTCTTGCGCTTACAGAATTAACAGCGATTGCCGCAAGGATTAAAAATAAACTGATTTTTTTCATGTCATACTCCTGTAAAAATTCCGCTAATCTTTATCGTTCTTATCGTTTATAAAAATTGATTTTGTCCAGATTTTTATGAATCTGTCGGTAAATGCTTTTCCGTCTTCCCAGTATTCTGTTTCGCTTTTTTTAAGAAGAATTGCTTCAATGCAGCCCCACAAGCCGGAAATCAATATGCCAATGTCAAGCCGCGGATTTTCTGAGCGGGCTTCGCCCAGACTGACGGCTTTTTTAAGCAGTTCTTCGCCGGTTCTGTTGCAAACATAGTATTGTTCTATAATTTCCGGCATTGCATCATCGGCAGATTTAATTCCCTGCATGATAAGGAGCGAAAGCCGCGGATTTTCAAAACACCAGTCGCGGAAAGATTTGATTGCGTTTTTAATCTGCTTTTTAGCCGAATTTCCTGTGTTTGCGGCGTCTTTTATTCTTTTGTTGAGCTCATAAAGGCAGTCCAAAGAAATTTCCTGAAAAAGCTTGTCCTTATCCCTGTAATAGTGATAAATCGAAGTCGCAGTAATTCCGCAGTTTTCTGCAATATCGCGCATTCCAATCTGATCAGGATTTTTTTTCATCAACATTTCTAAAGTCCGCTGTTTTATAAGCGGCATAATTTCTGTATTCGCTTTTCGCATAAATTACCCTTGTTATAATAACAGTGATAATTTAACGGTGTTAGATTATAATGTCAACTGTTTTCCTGCCTTTTAAATCTGAGGGGAGTGAGTGAAGGGGAGAAGGGGCATTCCGGCACATTAACTGTAATTTTTATGCATTATGCATAAAAATTACAGTTAAATTTAGTAAATTTGCACATTGAGTGTATTTTTTTATTTCTGTAGCATAAAGAGCATAAGACAAAGGTGTCAGAGATTTCTTCAAGGAAGAACAAATCTCTGACACCTTTTTTTTTGCTGCGAGACGAGATTTATTGGCGGTTTGCATGATGTTTGTGCCGGAGCTTTTAGCAAACCGGGTTCTGGCCGGACAAATAATTCTATAAAAGCGAGGACTACGCTGATGAAAAAAATTATTTCTACTGCTTTGGCTGCTGTTGCAGCACTTTCACTTGCCGGATGTTCAAAAAAAGATGCAGGTGACACTGTAAAGGTTGGTATTCTTCATTCTTTGAGCGGAACAATGGCAATTTCAGAAACTTCTGTTCGCGATGCAGAAATGCTTGCCATCAATGAAATTAATGCCGCTGGTGGTGTTCTTGGTAAAAAAATTGTTGCAGTTCAGGAAGACGGTGCTTCTGAACCTCAGATTTTTGCAGAAAAAGCACGTAAACTTATTCAGAATGATAAAGTTGCTACAATTTTTGGATGCTGGACTTCTGCCAGCCGTAAAGCTGTAAAACCTGTTGTAGAAGATACTGGTGCCCTGCTTTGGTATCCTGTTCAGTATGAAGGTATGGAAATGAGCCCTAACATCATGTATATGGGTGCTGCTCCTAACCAGCAGGCTGTTCCGGCTGTTGATTTCTGTGTTGAAAAATTCGGAAAGAAAATCTTCCTTGTTGGTTCTGATTATGTATTCCCAAGAACTGCAAATAAGATTATTAAGGCTCAGCTTGCACATCTTGGCGGAACTTGTGCCGGTGAAGAATATACTCCGATGGGACATACTGACTATGCAACAATCGTTTCTAAAATTGCTGCTGCAAAACCTGACTGTGTAATTAACACATTGAACGGTGACTCAAACGTTGCATTCTTTAAGCAGCTTACAGATGCAGGTCTTACTGCTGCAAAATGTCCTGTAATGAGTTTTTCTATTGCAGAAGAAGAAGTTGGCGGTGTAGGTATTGATAACCTTAAAGGTCACTATGTTGCATGGAACTACTATCAGACAACAGCTACAGAAAAGAACAAGAAATTTGTTGCTGATTACAAGGCTGCTTATGGTGCTAAGCGTGTAACAGATGACCCGATTGAAGCTGGCTATATTGGTGTATACCTTTGGGCAAAAGCTGCAGAAAAAGCAGGTTCATTTGATGTAGAAAAGATTAAAAAAGCAGCAAAGGGAATGACTTTTGATGCTCCTGAAGGAACTGTTACTTTGGATGGTGACAACCAGCACATCTACAAGCCTGTTCGTATCGGTAAGATTAACGGAGAAGGTCTTATTGATGAAGTTTGGGCAACTTCTGGTGCTGTAAAACCGGATCCATATCTTTCTACTTATTCATGGGCTAAAGGCCTGTAACAGTTAATTTGTTATAGGAGTGATAAAAGCATAAATCATGGTGGTTAGCATTCGACATCCCTCAGTTCGAAAGGCTTAACCACCTGGTTTTGGAAACATATTGATTTTCTAACAGTTTTTTATTTACGGTAGTTGGGTTTGTTCTTTTTTTAGGAAGGTTTTTATGACCTCAGTTTTAACAGTTTTATTTAACGGTATTAGTTTAAGTTCCATTCTTCTGCTTGCTGCGCTGGGGCTTTCAATCACTTTTGGATTGATGCGGGTAATCAACATGGCTCACGGCGAATTTATAATGCTTGGAGCTTATACAACATATCTTGTTCAGAATTTCTTCTTGAAATTTGTTTCAAAGGGTGCATTTGATTTTTATTTTCCAGTAGCAATCGTTTTTAGTTTTGCTGCTGCATTTGGTTTTGGGCTTCTTCTTGAAAAAATAGTAATTAGAAGACTTTATGGCCACGAAACAGATTCGCTTCTTGCTACCTGGGGTGTTTCGCTTGTACTTCAGCAGCTTGCAAGATCAATTTTTGGAGCTCCAAATGTTAACGTTTCTGCTCCATCATTCTTAAACGGAAACATAACGTTATTTGCTTCTGCAGATGATGCAGGACTTGTAATGACTTATAAAAGACTTTTTATCATCGGGCTTGTAATTGTCTGCATGATTTTAATGTATTTTCTTATGTATAAATCGGGCTACGGTAAAAAAGTTCGTGCCACAATGCAGAACAGGCCTATGGCTCAGTGCCTTGGAATAAGGACAAATCTGATAGATTCATATACTTTTGCAATCGGTTCCGGACTTGCAGGCGTTGCGGGCTGTGCATTGTGTCTCTTGGGGTCTGTTGGACCTACTTTAGGGCAGAACTACATAGTTGATACTTTTATGGTTGTTGTTCTTGGCGGTGTAGGCCGTCTTGCTGGTACTGTTGCAGGAGCTTTATTGATTGGCATGAGTAACTCGGCAATTCAGGCGGGAACTAGTGCAAATATTGCAAAGGCGCTTGTACTGTTGCTGGTAATTCTGTTCCTTCAGAAAAAGCCGCAGGGGCTTTTTGTAATTCATTCCCGTGCTTTGGACGAATAGGGAAAGCTTTCCCTTACTTATGGAGGCTTGATGTGAGATTTGAACTGGGTAATTTATATAAAACTTTTGCGGCTGGTCCTGCCAATACTATAGACGGGCTTACGCAGAAGGGAAAAGACCTTGCTTTTGGGGTTGTTGTTTTAATTGTGGCTGTTCTGCCGTTGTTTATCACTCCTTTCAGGGTAAGTCTTATTGGTAAATACATTACTTATGCAATTGTTGCCATGGCTCTTGATCTTATATGGGGATATACGGGAATTTTAAGTCTTGGTCACGGTGTATTCTTTGGGCTAGGCGGATATGCATTTGGTATGTATTTAAAGCTGATTGCAAGCAATGGAAAACTTCCTGATTTTATGAGCTGGTCTGGAAGAACGACTTTGCCGTGGTTCTGGGAAATTTACGAATATGCTCCAGGAGCAATTCTTATGGTAATGCTTGTGCCGACTGCACTTGCGTTGATTTTAGGATTCTTGACTTTTACAAATCGCATTAAAGGCGTTTATTTTTCAATTTTAAGTCAGGCGCTGGCACTGGTTTTTGTAACTCTTTTTATAGGTCTTCAGCAGTATACGGGCGGAACAAACGGACTTACAGATTTTACTTACGTGTTCGGGCTTTCCCTGCATTCAAAGATGACAAAATACATATGGTACTATGTTGCGCTTTTGTTCATGGTGCTTACGTATCTTCTTTTTTCATGGGTTCTTAAAAGCAAGTGCGGGCGTGTTCTTGTAGCAATCAGGGATGGAGAAAACAGAACACGTTTTTCCGGATATTACGTTGCCCAATACAAGACTTTTGTTTACGGATTAAGTGCGCTTGCAGTCGGAGTTGCCGGTGCGCTGTTTGTTCCGTTCAGCGGAATTATAAGTCCTAGCGAAATGAGCATTGGAAACTCCATTGATATGGCTATCTGGGTTGCGGTAGGAGGAAGGGGAACTTTAATTGGTGCCGTAATAGGGGCTTTTGTTGTAAATCTGTGCAAGACTCTTGTAAGTGAAAATTTACCTGAAATCTGGTCGTACTTTATAGGTCTATTGTTTGTTGTAGTCGTAATGTTCTTGCCAAGGGGGCTTACAGGCGTATACATGGATTTAAAGCTTTGGCTTGGAAGGACACTTGAAAAAAAGATGGGAAATAAAACGGATTCTTCTGCTGTAATGGAGGTGTAATATGAGTTTGAAGAAGGCAATTATTGACGCATTTACTCCAGAAGGTCCAATCAAAATGCCTATGCATAACGAAGGTTATGTAATGGAAAAGCCTAAGGAATATAAAATTCCGCCTGTAGTTACAATTAATCATATTTCCGTTGAATTTGACGGATTTAAGGCTGTAAACGATGTTTCTACGGCGATTTTTCCACATGAAGTTCACTTTTTTATCGGGCCAAACGGTGCCGGCAAAACGACAATGCTGGATATTATCTGCGGAAAGACAAAGCCGAGCGAAGGAAGCGTTGTGTTCCACGGAAATCCGCTTATGGCCGGACTGGGCGTAAATATCAATCTGACGGAAATGCGCGAATTTGAAATTATTAACCTGGGATTTGGAAGAAAGTTTCAGGCACCTAGCATTTACAAGAGCTTAACGATTTACGAAAACATGGAGCTTTCTCTTAAAGGAAACAAGGGAGTTTTCAGCTCGCTGTTTTTTAAGGCAACAGAGGAGCAGAAGAATTTTATTGATACAATCCTTACAAATGTTGAATTGATTGATAAAAAGAACGAAAAGGCAAGCGGACTTAGTCATGGTCAGAAGCAGTGGCTTGAAATTGCAATGCTTCTTGTTCAGGAACCGGAAGTTCTGCTTCTGGATGAACCTGTTGCTGGTATGGGTAAGCCTGAAACTGAACGCACTGGCCGGATAATCCGCAATATTGCAAAAAAACATGCAGTAGTTGTTGTTGAGCATGATATGGAATTTGTAAGGAAGGTTGCAGATACGGTTACTGTCATGCACGAAGGCAAAATCCTTGTAGAAGGAACCCCCGCAGAATGCCTTGCCGACGAAAAAGTAAAAGCCGTTTATCTAGGCCGCGGCAAGTTTCATAAGAGCGGAATCTAAGCCGAGCAGTGCGGAGGCTTAGATGGAGCGTTATAGGAGATTAATATGCTTGAAATAAAAGATCTTACAGCCTGTTACGGCGAATCTAATATAATCCCAGGACTTACATTTTCTGTTCCAGACAGGGAAATTGTATGTATGATAGGGCGAAACGGAGTTGGAAAGAGCACAACCCTTAAATCAATTATGGGACTTGTAAAAACTCCTTCGGGAAGCATTAAGCTGAGCGGTCAGGAAATTATTGGCTTAAAAACTTATGAACGAGCTGCGCTTGGAATTGGTTATGTTCCGCAGGGGCGTGATATTTTTCCGCAACTTTCCGTTCAGGAAAACCTGGAACTTGGGCTACAGGTAAACGGCGGAAAGGGAAAAGTTGGAGAAGAAGTGTTTGAACTTTTTCCGATAATCAAGGAATTTCTTCACAGAAAAGGAGGAAACTTGTCCGGCGGACAGCAGCAGCAGCTTGCAATTGCAAGGGCGCTGGTCAGTCATCCTAAACTTCTTATTCTTGATGAACCTACAGAAGGAATTCAGCCAAGCGTAATTGAAGATATTGCTGCCGCAATTGAGAAAGTAAATAAGCAGTTAGGAATTACAGTTCTGATTGTTGAACAGTATCTGGATTTTGTCCTTGGGATTTCTGACAGGTATTACGTAATAGATAAGGGTGAAATTTGCCTTTCTGGTCTTACAAAGGATGCAGATGAGGCTTTGATTCAGTCTAAAATGAGCATAGGTTAATGGAGGCTTACAATGGCATGTTTTCTTGTTCCGCTTACAGAAGCGGTTTTGACGAGTGCTGTAAAAGGCATTTACGGAAAAGTTGTTACTAAAAGTACAATCTCAGAGGCAGAAAAAAATTTGAAACTTGAAAGCTTTAACAGCAAAGTTTCGATTTTACAGAAAATGCTTTACGGGGGAAGTTTTCTTCTTGCCATAGAGCATATTTATCATGGAGAAGTTGTTTTTTATCCGCCGTTTCTTACTGCAATGAACGACCCTGCAGACACGGTAGAAATGCTTAATGAAATGTCTACGGTTGGCGTTTCCATGGCGGTTCTTGTTACTGCGGTTTGGGGAATAGGGCTTTTTGTAAGTCATCTGTTTAAAAAGTCAAAAAAAGCTCAGCTTTCTTAAGGAGGACAGATTTTATGTGTGAAATTATGACAATTATTGCGGCTGTTATCTGTACAGCAGTATTTTTTGTTCAGAGAAAAAACGGAAAAAAAGAACGCAGCGTAGTACTTGGAATGTTTATGTTCTGGGGCGCTTCCCTTATGTGGCTTATTGACTGTATTTTTAGTGCAGCTGCCGGCGAAGGATTTTTTGACATAAGCATGGAAGATGCAATTCTTGGAGTAATCATTCTTCTTGCAGGATTCTGTGCAATGAATGTTACAAGATTGTCTGCAAAAAGAAGTTGATTTTATAATCGGGTTGCTGAAATTTAAAAATCCAGAAACTTTTAAAATTCTTTTTTAATCCTGTTAAAAATATCTTGAACTTCTTCTGCGGAATTTGCTAGAAGTCGTACGGCAATTCCGTTGCCGGCTGTTTGAGTTACGCTCACTAAAGGCTTTCCCTGTTGAAGTTCAAGATTTTCTGCCGTATACAGAAGTTTTGCCGGAAGATTAAGACATTCAAATAGGTCTGTCGGCTTAAGGGCACTTCCGTGTTTGGAATTAAAGCCAAAAAGAAGCATTGTTCCAAGATGGGAATAATTTCCGTACATTGCAGGCGACTTCAGGAACTCTTTTCGCTCTGGGAAAAGTCCGCAGTTACTCCCCTCAAAAACTGTATTGTCCCTGTAAATAAGTTCAGATTTTGCGGTATTGTCATCGGCAGTGGAATTCCTGGTTATTTCAATAAGATTACGATAGCTTTTGTAATCAAATAGTTCTCCGTGTTCCTTACGTCCGCCGCAAAGTGTATCTATATAAATCAGTCTGCTTGAATCATCCTGAAGGTTGATTTTTGTCCGCGAAGTAAAATTGCTTCCGGCAAAGGGCATGCATGGAAGTGGGCTGTAGATGAGGGTTCCGCCTTTTTCTATGTCGATATTAATTGTTCTTTCTGCCTTGCCACTGTCTTCCATTTTAAAAATTTTTTCAAAGGACTGGCTTACCAGTTCCAGAATTGCGTTTTCTTCTATATAAAAAGAATGTTCTTGAGAGTCTCCGGCAAGAATGCCTGCACTTGCAGTCTGCTGGAAAACCATTATTCCTCCGTCTGTACGTTCAAAAGGATTCATTATTTTAAATGGCGATGTAAAAAATTTTTGAGAGATGACGGTTTTGCCCTTTGAATTCTGAGAAACCCTGATCTGTAATTTTGAAATATGGTCAAAGTTATTCATAGTCTGAAAAGAAAACGTCGTGCTCCAGAAATTCAATTACTTTGTCTACGCCTTCGCCACTGCGGATGTTTGTAAAGACAAAAGGCTTTGATCCGCGCATTTTTTTGCTGTCGCGTTCCATTATTTCAAGGCTGGCACCTACTAAAGGCGCAAGATCAATCTTGTTGATTACAAGCAGGTTAGAGCGCATTATTCCTGGTCCCCCTTTTCTTGGGATTTTGTCGCCTTCTGCAACGTCGATTACAAAAATGGTTGAATCTACAAGTTCCGGGCTGAAAGTTGCGCTAAGGTTGTCTCCGCCGGATTCGATGAATATAAGTTCAATGTCTGGAAAGCGCCGTCTTAGTTCATCTATGGCTTCCAGATTCATGCTGGCATCTTCACGGATTGCGGTGTGCGGGCAGCCTCCTGTTTCTACACCGATAATTCTTTCCGGAGGAAGAACAGAATGCGCGGTAAGGAATTCTGCGTCTTCTTTTGTGTAAATGTCGTTTGTAATTACACCGATTGAATATTTTTCTGCAAGGTGTCGGGTAAGTGCTTCAACCAGTGCGGTTTTGCCGGAACCTACAGGGCCTGCAACTCCAATTTTTGTAAACTGCATATATACCTCTTAATTTGAATAAAGTCTTGAATATAAAAATTCATGCTGCATTGCCCGTATATCTATTCCGGGGGCGGAGCGGCATAAATCATCTTTTGAAAGTTCCATGCATTTCTGTATGAGAAGCGGGAATTTCTGTATGAGCTTAAACAGAAGTTGCTGACCGGTTGTCTGGCTTAGTGGCACGAGCTTTACGCAGGTGGTAATGCGGGCGCTTGTCTGGCTGTACAGAAATGAAGAAAGAACGTCTTCCAAAGGAATGTTTCTGGTGGCGCAATAGACTCCGTAAGCAACCGGGAAAAACAGAGGTTTGGAAGCTGATTTTTCTTCTGATTGCATCTGTTCTGTAAATGAGGATGTCGTTTTTACAAAACGGGCACCTAATTTTCGGCTTCCGTCTCTAAGTTCATAGGGACTTCTTGAGGCGCCGTAAATTTCATTCAAGTCTGCCAGTTTCTGCGGAAAGGCGCTGTATTCCCAGGCCAGGCGGACGGTTAAAAGTTCGCTGTAGAGGAAACTGCTTTCAAGTTCACTTTCTATGTATTGAGCCGTGCTTCCTTCATCATGTATTATTCCCTGCTGGACAAAGGTTTCCAGCCCCCAGGAAAAGGAGTAGCTTCCAATAGGAAAAGTGGCGTCGTTTAACTGTAAAAGTTCAAACCAGGCTGCTGTCATAATCTTAGTGATGGTGATGTCCGTGCCCAACGATTGAAGAAATCTGCTTTGAAAAATCCAGTTTTTCTGTCTTTCGTTCAACTTTTACACCTTGAAGATGATGAAGGAGATGTTCCATAGGTTCGTTAAAAATCGTAACGAACTGAAATTCTTCCTGTCCCGCAAAAAGGGGAGCGTGGCAGTTTCCTATTTCATAGGCAGCTTTTGCAACGTTAAAGGGCGTTGGTTCAGTTAATGTAACAATAAGGACATCTGCCGGCAGTACATCAACTGCAATCAGGGTTCCGTCTTCATCTATACCGAGAATGTCGCCGGGTTTAATACCTGTTTTAAGGACTTCATCTCCCAGACGGATTGCAACGTCACGTCCGGCGCGGCTGGTTTTTCTTAGAAGCTTGTTGTATGTTTCGTGCCAGTCAATATCAACATAGTCGACAAGTTTTCCTTTATACTGAGGTTCAAAAAGAATTCCTAGAATTTTTTCGCATAGCATAATTTTCTTCCTTTAGTCAGACAGTGAACTGTCTAAAACAAATAATACAGTTGTGTAAGTGGCAGTTTTTTTGCTGGTTTGCTTACAACTGGTTTTCCGTCTGCCGTTACCTTGTAGGTTTCCGGGTCAATTGTGATTTTTGGCGTAGCATCATTGAATTTCATGTCTTTTTTGCCGATGTCCCTGCAGTTTTTTACAGGGAGGCACAGGCGCTTGAGTTCAAGTTTTTCTGGCAGACCTTCTTCTACAGAAATGCGGCTCATAAATGTTGCGCAGGTCATGGAAAGGGCTTTGCCATAGTAGCCGAACATGTGGCGGTAGGTTACAGGCTGGCAGGTTGGAATGGATGCATTTGAGTCACCCATTTTGCTCATTATGATTGCTCCTCCTTTTATGATTATGTCTGGCTTTACGCCGAAAAAAGCCGGATTCCACAGAACAAGGTCGGCAAGCTTTCCTTTTTCAATGGAACCTACGTATTCGCTGATTCCCTGCGCAATAGCAGGATTGATTGTGTATTTTGAAACGTAGCGTTTTGCACGGAAATTATCGTTGTCTCCTGTTTCCTGTGGAAGTGCACCGCGTTCTTCCTTCATTTTGTGGGCTGTCTGCCAGGTGCGGGTAATTACTTCGCCTATACGTCCCATTGCCTGACTGTCAGAACTCATGATGGAAAGGGCTCCTATGTCGTGCATTACGTCTTCGGCGGCAATTGTTTCCGGCCGTATGCGGCTGTCTGCAAAGGCAATGTCTTCAGGGATTTTATTATCAAGATGATGGCAGACCATAAGCATATCAAGGTGCTCGTCCAGCGTATTCTGCGTAAAAGGCATTGTAGGGTTTGTAGAGGCTGGAAGGACATTTGAGCTTTCTACAACTTTAAGGATATCCGGTGCATGTCCGCCGCCGGCACCTTCTGTGTGGTAAGTGTGGATTGTTCTTCCGTTAATTGCGGCCAGAGTGTCTTCTACACAGCCGGCTTCGTTCAGTGTATCCGTGTGAATACAGACTTGAACGTCATATTTATCTGCGGCTGTAAGAGCTGCATCGATTACAGCTGGAGTTGCACCCCAGTCTTCGTGAATTTTAAGACCGCAGCATCCAGCATGAATCTGTTCTTCCAGACTTTTTGTGTCGCCGCAGTTTCCCTTGCCAAGATAGCCGATGTTCATAGGAAAAGCTTCTGCGGCTTTAAGCATCATCTCCATGTTCCATGGTCCTGGGGTACAGGTTGTGGCATTTGTTCCGTCTGCAGGACCGGTTCCGCCGCCAATCATTGTTGTAATTCCTGCGGCAAGTGCGGTGTCTACCTGTTCCGGAGAAATAAAGTGAATATGCGTGTCTATTCCGCCGGCTGTTACGATGAGGCCTTCTCCGGCAAGGGCTTCTGTAGATGCACCGACCGTCATACCAGGAGTAACGCCGTCCATTGTGTCAGGGTTACCAGCTTTTCCGATTCCTGCGATTTTTCCGTTTTTAATGCCGATGTCGGCCTTGTAGATTCCCGTATAGTCAAGGATAACGCAGTTTGTAATAACCAGATCCAGGTCTCCGTCAGCACTTGTTGTGTGAACAGACTGTCCCATGCCGTCGCGGATTGTTTTTCCACCGCCGAATTTAATTTCGTCACCATAGCAGGTAAAGTCTTTTTCAATTTCGATAAGAAGGTTTGTGTCTGCAAGGCGAATTTTATCACCGGTTGTAGGACCGAACATTGCAATGTATTTTTTTCCGTCAATTCTGTTCATCTTTTGCCTCCGTTATTTTACCTGATGTTTTTGCGGCAGCTTTTTTCCGCCAAGTTCGCACAACTGAACGGTTTTCTTTTCTCCTGGTTCAAAGCGTACGCTCATGCCGCTTGGAATATCCAGTCGGTAACCGAATGCAGCCTTTCGGTCAAACTGAAGAAGCTTATTCGCCTCGCAAAAATGAAAGTGGCTTCCAACCTGAATAGGGCGATCGCCGGTGTTTATGATTTCAAGGGTTATTGTTTTTCTTCCAGAGTTAAGTTCAATTTCTTTGTTGAAAGAGATAATTTCGCCGATTTTCATTTTTACACCTCCCGGATCGGATTGTGGACTGTCACAAGTTTCGTGCCGTCCGGGAAAGTACATTCAATCTGAACTTCATGGACCATATCGCACACTCCATCCATTACGTCTTTTGAAGTAAGGTATGTGGCACCGATGCTCATAAGTTCTGTTACCGTTTTTCCTTCCCGAGCAGCTTCCATAAGTTCATAGGAAATATAAGCCACGCTTTCTATATAATTCAGTTTTAATCCCCTGTCTTTTCTTTGATGAGCAAGAAAGCCGGCGTAGCTGAGCATAAGTTTTTCAGTTTCTCTAGGAGAAAGTTTCATTTTGAATACCTCCAAAAATGCAAAAAAAAGACGAATTCCCCAAAAAGGAAATTCGCCTTTGAATATCCTAATTTTATTTCAATTAATCTCTTTGTTCAATAAGAAATCACAGGCATAAAGAATAAATTTCTGAAACAGTTTCTGCGTCAAAGGGCAGGTAACCGTTGGCGGTAAGGCGGGTCTGCTTTTCAACTGTATTCTGTGTAAAAACAGCAACGTCTTTTTCTGTTGCACCGTAATCATTCATCTTTTTAAGGGGAAGGATTTCATTTAAAACCTTATCCATACGGTCGTAAACTTCTGTTTCCTGACAGCCAAGAATTGAAGAAAGCAGCTTGTTCAGCTTTGTAATTTTTCCCGCAGGATTCATTTTCTGATATTTTTTGAAAATTGCCATAAAAAGTGTGTAGTTTGCTTCCCCGTGAGGAACGTGGTAAGTTGCACCAAAGGAATAGCTCATGGCATGAACATAACCGCAGCCTGCGTTACCAAAGGCAACTCCCGCATAGGTGCTGGCCACAAGAAAATCGTTTAAAAGATCAAAACGGACGTCTTTTCCGTAAATTACCATTTTCATGTAGCCGGAAAGAATCTTATCGATTGCTTTAAAGCTGAATTCTTCCGAAAAAGTTGTGGCTTTTGGAGAAAGATAGCTTTCCATAGCATGAATAAGGGCGTCTAGAGAGCTGGTTGCAAAAAACTGGTAAGGCAGGTCGTTCAAAAGCTCCGGAATAAGGACTGCGTAATCGGCGTAAAGTGCGTCGCAGGCAAGACCCATTTTTGTGCTTCGCTGTGTAAGCTCAAGAATCGAAATATTTGTAACTTCAGAGCCTGTTCCGCAGGTTGTAGGAACAATCACCAGCTGTTTAGTTTTTTCTGCAGGAATTGACTTGTCAAACAAATCCACCACCGGTGAAAATGTTTTAAGGGCAAGAAGCTTTGCTACATCAACGATTGTTCCGCCGCCAACAGCAATTACACGGTCGTAGTCAAGGTCTTTAATGTCCTTGTAGATTGCTTCTACCATCAGATCAGTTGGTTCACCCTTGCCGTAGTCACCCCGGTAAATTACATGGGCACCGTTCAGCTTTTTTTCAAAATATTTTTCTGTAGATTTTGAAAGGAATACAAGATCCTTTGGACCAAGCTCAAAATCCGAGCAGAACTCTGCTGTTGTTGAATATTCAGTGATTTGTGGAACGATTTTAAATGTTTTCATATAGAGCTCCTAGTCTGAATCCTTAAGTTTTGTTGAAAGATATACAAGCCCAAGGGATACAATCAGAATCAATGTTGCAATTGCATTTACTTCTGGTGTGATGCCGTTGTGAGTCATGCCCCAGATTGTAATTGGCAGTGTGCTGAAAGTTCCGTTCAGGAAGTAGGTTACAGGGATTTCATCCATGCTTAATGTAAATGAAAGCAGGGCAGCAGAAAAAATCGCTGTTTTTACATTTGGAAGAATTACATAGAAAAACGCCTTTACAGGGGTTGCTCCCAGATCAAGGGCGGCTTCCTGAATTGCATTGTCCAGGGTTTTAAGTCTTGTGTAAACCTGAGGCATAACTGTGGCAATCAAAAAGGTTGTGTGACCGATTATTACAGCTCCCATGCTTTGCTGGATTCCCAGAAGCTGGAAGAATGTCAGCATAGCGATACCTGTAAGAATTCCAGGAAGAATAAGTGGCAAAAGAACTACCTTTTCAACAAAGGCTTTGCCCGGAAAATTCTTTCTGTACATAACAAAGGCCAGAGGAACTCCAAGAAGGACGGCACAGCAGGTTGCAAGAATAGCAACCACAACAGAATGCCACAGAGAAGTCATCAGCATGCGGTCGCGGACCATAACTCCAAACCACTTAAAGCTGATTCCTTTCATTGGAAAAGAATTTACGCTGTCTGGGTTCAGGGAATAGATGGCAACAACAACGATTGGAAGATAAAGAAACACAAGGGAAAGCACTCCAAGAAGGGTGAACAAAACTTTTCCTTTTGTTGGCTTTTGTCTAACGGATTCCATTTGAACCTCCTGCTGAGTGAACAAGCTTTTTCTGTAAAAGTTCAGTTACGGCAAGCAGACCAATAACCATTATAAGAATGATGATTCCGATAGCTGCTCCGTAAGGCCAGTTATTTGAAGTACCGAACTGCATCTGTACGATATTTGCAATTTGAGTTGAACTTGTAGGACCACCTAAAAGTGAAGGCGCAAGGAAGTCCCCCATGGAAAGAACAAAGGCGTAGGTTGCTCCTGTAATAATGCCGGGAAGACTCATAGGAAAAATCACCCTGCAGAAGGTTCTTAAAGGACTTGCTCCAAGATCGCTGGAAGCTTCGATTAAAGTTTCTGGAAGCTGTTCCAGGCTGGTGTAAATTGGCATAAGCACAAATGGTGTATAAATATGAGTCATAGCAATGATGACAGAAACCTGGCTGTAAAGAAAAACGCTTAAAGGTTCATTTGCCAGATGTGTTGCCATAAGAAAGCTGTTCAGAATGCCGTTTGTTCCAAGAATGATTTTCCAGGAATAAGCACGCATTACATAGCTTACCCATAAAGGAATGATAACAAGCATATAAAGCTGCTGCTTGTATTTTTTTACATAAAAACGAATGTAGTAACTTAAAGGAAAGCTTACTATCAAAGTGAAAAGAGTTACCCAAAGTGAAAGGGTAATAGTGTTCAGAAGAATAAGGTAGGGAGCCCCGCCTGTTGCACTTCTTGTAAAGAACTTGATGTAGTTCTGCAAAGTGAATTCATGTACTACAGAAAAAGCACCGTTCTTCCAGAAGCTGTATACAAAAAGGTTTGCATAAGGAAGAATCAGGAACAGCATAAGCCAGATGGCAGCCGGTGCCATAACACCAAAAATCGCAAACTTTGACTTAAAAATACTCTTCATGGTTCCTCCATAAATGGGCAGGTGATTATGTTCATCTGCCCTGATTTTTTTGTTTTCTATTCAGTTTTTACTTCAGTCCAGATGTCGTTGTACTTGTCACGGGCTTCTACATACTGCCAGAAATTGATTTTCTTAAAGAAAGAATCAAGTTCGTTTACATAAGTAGCTTCCTGAAGTTCCTTTGATTCAAATTCCTTTGCCTTAGGGTTTACAACACAGTACAAAGTAACTTCTGAACTCAAAGCCTGACCTTCTGGGCTGGTGATGTAATCAAGGTACTTCATTGCAAGTTCTGCGTGGCGTGCACCCTTAACAATCATCAGACGGTCCATCCATCCTGTACAGCCTTCTTTAGGAATAGTCCACTTAAGGTTACGGCCCTTTGCGTTTACATCGCTTACAGTCAAAGGCCAGCCTACAGCAACAGAAACTTCTTTGTTGGCAAAAAGGTCGCTAAGCTCACCGGCACTTGCCCAGTATTTGCGCACAGCAGGATTAAGCTTTACAAGTTCACTTTTTGCATAAGCAAGCTGTTCGTCTGTCATGTTGTAAAGTGCAGTCTTATCTTTTTTATCAAGTCCAAGCATCTGGCCAATCATGTAGATGTTTGAAATATCGTCGTAAAGAGAAACCTTTCCGGCATAAGCAGGATCCCAGAAAACACCCCAGGAATCAGGTGCCTTGCTGAAAACATCACCATCGTAAATAAGATAGTCTGGTCCCCAAAGGTATGGAACACCGTAAACCTTTCCGTCTTTTTCAACATCATCTAGAATTACAGTAGGGTTAATGTCTTTCCAGCTGGAAATCTGTGAAATATCAATTGGTTCAACCATGTCGCACTGAACAAGGAAGCCGGCCATATCACCAGAAGGGGAAATAAGATCGTAAGATTTTCCGCCGCCAGCCTTAAGCTTTGCAACAAGGTCATCACTTGTGTTGAAGTAAGTTCCGTTTACTTTTACGCCATACTTATCTTCAAATCCCTTTGTAAAAATAGGATCTGCGTAGCCTTCCCATACAAGAAGATTTAATGATTCAGTTTTTTCTTTGCATGAAGAAAGAGAGAAAAAAGCCAGAGCAGCTGTAAGTGCTGCAAAAACAGTTGTGATAGTTTTTTTCATGATAGCCTCCTGCCACAGTTTTATATTTGTTGGATGAATACTAGCACATAAAAAGCAGTATTTTTAGAAAATTGGGCATAAATATGCATATAAAACTTGTGCAAAATGCACAAAATTTAGTAAAATTAAGTTATGGCAATTTCAGTACAGTCTTTATTCAATTCAACAGCGGATGTCTACCGCCTTAAAATGATTTCCGGAAAGGAAGGCTCTCTTCGTTCTGTAAGCTGGATGTATTATACGGAAGATGTTTCAACCCTGAACTTCCTTCGTGGTGGTGAGCTGGTTATTACAACCGGAATGGAAATAGGACGGCTTGCAGAAAACAACGGCAAAAGTCAGGATTCCTACATCGTTGAATATCTTTCCAGACTTATAAATGCTGTAAGTGAACAGGGAGCCAGCGGACTTATCCTGAACCTGGGAAAATATATTCCTTCAGTTCCAGAGGAAATCCTGCTTTTGTGCCAGCGGCTTCAGCTGCCTCTTTTAACAATGCCCTGGGAAATTCACATTATTGATATCATGCAGGATTACGGAAACCGTATTGTAAACGACCGCCAGAAGGGTCAGAGCCTGGAAAAGACACTTTTTAATGCGATTTTCAATCAGAAGGATTTTAATGTTGTTCAGCTGGAAAATACAGCTTTTGCCGGCGCTAAGGAATTTTCAATTGTACTTCTGGAACTGCCGGAAGCTCTTGCGGAAAAGGATGAAGATGGTTTTACCCGTTACATGGACTATTCCTTCAATGTAAAGACAGGGCTTCATGCCGGAGAATATTCTTATTTTCTATACGAAAACAATATTGTTTATGTTTTCCACGATGATGGACATCAGCATTTTGGACAGATAGAAAAGGCTGCCAGAAAAGATAAGAATTTTGAGCAGAGTAGAATTTCTGTTTCTGGAGTCTGTTCTACAGCCCGTGAATTAAAAGAAGAATACCGTCACGCGGAGCTTGCCCTTAAGATGGCAAATCAGGAAACTCTTTCAGGGGATTATGATAAACTTGGTGTTTTTCAGCTTCTAGGAGAAGTGCAGGACCGGCGGGTTCTTGAACGGATGTACGAAAACATTCTTGGCCCTCTTAAGGAATTCGGAAAGGAAAAGCTGGATGATTATCTGAATACATTGCGGCTATATCTTTGTTCCAGCGGAAAGGTTCAGAAGACAGCAGAAGAAAATTCAACTCACAGAAATACAGTAAATTACCGCATCAGAAAAATCTGCGACACTCTGAATGTTGATATAAGCGACGGTGAAACCAGATACATGATCCAGACAGCCCTTTACATAAAGGAACTGCTGAAAAAAATCTAGAAGAAAAAAGGAAACTAAAAGGTCTGGATTCCAAGAATCTTTGCCAGCTCCTGATTCTGCTTTCGGACCCATTCGCCAAGATCAACATTTTCGATTGCCTGGTGGATTTCGTCTGCAGGTGAGTGGATTACAACGCAGTCTTCCGGCTTCCAGAAAAGTTGGATTTTTTCTCCCGCAGCAGGCAGCTTGCAGGCAGAAAGTCTTGTGATTTTGAATTCAGCACCGTTGGAAAGCTCCACAAAAACCTTTGTAAGACTTCCGCTGAAAATTACATCCTTTACAGTTCCGGTAAAACCAACGAACCCTTCTGGAATGTTTTTATCAGATTCATCGGAAGAATTCTTCCAGCAAACCTTGTCCGGTCGCACAGAAACATTTACAACCGCTCCGTCACGGAAAGTCTCATCGTCAATTCCAATGCTGGTTCCGGCTTCGCCTTCAAGACTCAATAGCTTTCCGCCGCACTTTGTGGCAACTGCATCAAAAAGGTTAGTTTCCCCAATAAAAGAAGAAACGAACTTTGTCTTAGGATGATAATAGATTTCTGAAGGAGTTCCTTCCTGTTCCACAACACCTCCATTCATGATTACGATTCTGTCGCTCATAGTCATGGCTTCTTCCTGGTCGTGGGTTACGTAAATAAAAGTAATTCCAAGCTTGCGCTGAAGAGAACGAAGCTCGTACCGCATTGCGATTCTAAGCTTTGCGTCCAGAGCAGTTAAAGGTTCATCAAGAAGTAGAAGAGGCGGACGGTTAATTACAGCCCGGGCAATAGCAACCCGCTGCCGCTGACCGCCAGACATTTCTGCAGGATACCGGTCTTCAAACCCCTTAAGATGAACCATTTCAAGGGCTTCCATTACCCGTGGAGCAATTTCCGATTTTTTAACCCCCTGAGCCTTTAAGCCGTAGGCGATGTTTTCAAAAACAGTCATGTGGGGAAAAAGGGCGTAGTTCTGAAAAAGAGTGTTCAGCTTTCGTTTGTGGGCAGGTAGTCCGTCCAGAGGTTTTCCGTTGTAAATTATGGAACCGCTGTCCTGATGTTCAAAGCCAGCAATCATGCGAAGACAGGTTGTTTTTCCACAGCCGGACGGGCCCAGAAAAGAAACAAATTCCCCGTCGTTGATTTTTAGGTTCACACATTTAATTACCTGAACGCCGTCAAAGGATTTCTGAATGTCTTTAAGTTCCAGCATGGAAAACCTCCTTTGTGTGATTTTTTTGAAGGATTAGAGAGCCTTTTCGCCCCGTTCTCCTGTTCGGATTCGCATTACATCTTCAATTGGTTCAACAAAAACCTTACCGTCTCCGACTCTTCCGGAAGGGATCTTTTCGTAGATAGCTTCAAGAATTTTTTCAACATCTTCGGATTTTACTGCAACAATACAGAGGATTTTTGGAATAAGGTTGATGTTGTGAACCTTAAGTCCCTTCAGTGAACTGGAAGCATCGCCTTTCTGGTTTCCGCAGCCCATTACACTTAAGACTGTCATACCGCCAATCTTGAACTGGTTAAGAATGTCCTTAAGTTCTTCAAGCTTTTCTGGTCTGATTACGATTTCAAGTCTTTTCATATATTCCTCCGTTATGCATCCTTTCTGATGCTCTGCTGGTTTTCTTTGTCCCATTTAATAAATACTTGATCTCCAGGATTCCAGCTGTTCAAACCACTTGGTTCAAGGCTGAAAATTTCTTTTCCCTGACAGGTTTCTGCTGTGATTCTGGAAAAAGCTCCCAGAAAACTAACTGATTTAATGAACGCAGGAATTGAATCCTTTTCCTGAACTGTTAGAAGCTGAATAAATTCCGGTCTTACGCTGATTTCTGTTCCATCTTCACTGTCAAAAAAGTTTGATTCTCCAAGGAAACGAGCGCTAAATGATGTTGCCGGAGTTCCATATATTTCAGAAGGAGTCCCAAGCTGTTCAATGCGGCCGTTATTGATTACGGCAATTCTGTCGCTTAAGGTCATGGCTTCTTCCTGGTCATGAGTAACATACACATAAGTCATGCCAAGCTTTCGCTGAAGCCGCTTAAGGCTGATCTGCATCTGTTTTCTAAGCTGAAGGTCCAGAGCACCAAGAGGTTCGTCCAGAAGAAGCACCTTTGGAGCATTTACAAGGCTTCTGGCAATGGCAACCCGCTGCTGCTGACCGCCGCTAAGCTTTGAAGGCTTTCTGGAAGCGAGCATTTCCAGCTTGCACATTTCGATTATTTCCTGAACCCTGCGGTCAATTTCTTCTTTTGGAAGCTTTTTCATTTTAAGGCCAAAGCCAATGTTTTCCCGTACATTAAGGTTTGGAAAAAGGGCATAGCTCTGAAATACTGTGTTTACTTCTCGAAGATATGGCGGAACTCCCAGAAGGCTTTTTCCTTCCAGAAGAATTTCCCCGGAATCCGGTTCAAGAAATCCGCCTATCATTCTAAGAAGAGTAGTTTTTCCGCAGCCAGAAGGTCCCAGAAGTGTAAGGAATTCCCCTTCATAAATTGTAAGATTCATTCCCTTGACAATCTGTGTGCCGTCAAAGGATTTTTTTACATCTTTAATCTCAATCAATGGAACTGGCATCAAAACCTCCTGACATGCAGTTTGTTAATCATAAAATCGATTCCGTTACCACTGCAAACTCCGGACCAGCCTCACGGTTGAGTTTTTTTTGAAAAAATCATGCGGTTTGCTTCGCAAATCCTCTGATTCTTTTTAAGGCATTCACCAAAAGCCACTCAAAATGAGTCTGTCCGGCACTTTTCCGCTCTCACTTCATCGATTTTAAGACTTATTCTTAAAAAGCGGTTTTTTCCTACTTCCCAGCGCAAGCCGCAATTGCTTCTTCGTAAATCTTAAGACCTGCTTCAAGCTGTTCGTCTGTCATTACAAGTGGGGCAAGGAAGCGGATTACGTTGTTGTAAGTGCCGGCGTTTTCCATCAAAAGTCCGTGGTGAGCGGCGAACTGGATAATGTCGCTTACAAGCTTAGCGTCTGGTTCCTTAGAAGTCTTGTCCTTTACAAACTCAACGCCAATCATGGCACCAAGACCGCGAACATCCCCAACGCATTCGTACTTTTTCTTCCATTCAGTAAAGCGTTCAACAATCTTTTTGCCGATTTCGTTAGCCCGTTCAACAAGCTTTTCTTTTTCAATAACTTCAAGCACCTTAAGACCTGCAGCACAGGCAAGGGCGTTTCCACCGTAAGTTCCGCCGATAACGCCGCCAGGAACAGAATCAAAAACCTCGTCCCGGGCAATAACAGCAGCTAAAGGCACACCGCCTGCAATAGATTTTGCAGTTGCAAGAATGTCTGGAGCACAGCCGGCTTCTTTCCAGTATTCGCTGGCAAAAAGCTTACCGCTTCGGGCAAAACCGCTCTGAACTTCATCTGCAATCAGCATGATTCCGTTGTCGTCACAGATTTTGCGCACAGCCTTTACATATTCAATTGGAGCAGGAATGAATCCGCCTTCGCCCTGAATAGGTTCAATTACGATGGCAGCGATTGTGTTCGCAGCGGCACATTCTTCAAATACAGCAGTCAAACGGCTAACATAGTAATCAATTGCTTTTTCTTCAGGCATTCCGGCAGGCTTTCTGTAAAGATATGGGAATTCAGCTCTGAAAACTCCGCCAGGAAGTGGTCCCTGACCTGCGGCATAAGCCTTTTTAGAAGTCATGGCCATAGTAAGAAGAGTTCGTCCGTGGAAAGCTCCGCTCATAACAATAATATTTGAACGTCCTGTAAAAGCCTTTGCCACCTTTACGGCATTTTCGTCAGCTTCTGCACCGCTGTTTGCAAACATAACCTTGTTGTGAGTTCCCTTTACAGGAACCTTTGGACCAAGCTTTTCTGCCAGTTCAACATAACCTTCGTGAGTAACGATATTGAACATACCGTGGAAATATTTTTCAGCCTGAGCCTTAACTGCTTCAACAAGAGCAGGGTGAGTGTGGCCAACATTCAAAACACCAACGCCACCAACCCAGTCAAGAAAAAGGTTCCCGTCAGGATCCTGAATCATGGCCCCGGCAGCTTTTTCCAGCACACAAGGATAGATGCAGCGGATAGCTTTTGGCACAACTGCTTCACGACGCTTAATAATTTCAGCCGACTTAGGGCCTGGAACTTCACTTGTTACGATTTTTGGTAAAGAATCTTTTAATGACATAATTTACTCCTTTGTGTGTAAGGGGGAAGACTCCCCCGCAGTAAATGTTGCGTAAGCAACCACCTATTCAGGGGGTGCGAGGGGGAAGTCTCCCCCTAAGCCGCACTTCGTTGCGTCTTACCCCCTCTGCGGGGACACCCTGCGATGTTTGCTATGCAAACTCGGTTACAACGCCCCGTGGGCTTTTACTAACGGATTAAACTTTAGCACTAAGAAAACTCTCAAAAAAGGAATTTTAGCATAAATATTTTAGTATATTTTGTGCATTTTAAACAAATCTTATGACTTGTTTACATTCTTCCGTAGCATTATCATTAAACCATCAAAGGTGATGAATCTGTCTTCAAGGCGGATTTGTCGCTTTTTTTTTTGGAGTTTTCTATGAATTGCGACGACTTATTGAAATTTCCCAAACTTAAGGACGGACTCAGACTTGTTGCCGGAAAAGAGGGGGTAAAGAGAAATATCAGATGGATTTATTTTGCCGATAGTGTTGATTGCATCAGGGAAAACTTCAATGTAGCAGACTTCATTCACGGCCAGGAATTTGTTGTCATTACCCATTCAAGCATCACAAGCAATCCGGAGCTTCTTGTGAATCTTGTAGAAAAATGGAGCGAAAAGGAAATTTCCGGTCTTGCCATAAATCAGGGGCAGATTTGCGGCGAAATCCGTGAATACTGCGATGAACATTCTCTTCCGCTGTATGAACTGTCAGTAAAGTTACCAATAGTGGATTTAAGCCAGATTATCTGCAATCAGCTTATGCGGGAAGAATCTACAATAGGAACAGTGGAACGGCTTTTTCTTACAATTCTTACAGAAGAAAAGCTGAATACAGAATCAGTCATGGAACAGGCTTCCTATCTTGGACTTAATCTTTCCGGGAAATTTTCTATATTTGATTTCAGGCTTACTCCAGAAAGTCTTGAAAAAGCAATAGAAGGAAATCTTTCTGAAATCTATGACGACATGAACAAAACTCTTCTCAATGAATTACGATTAATAACTTCGGAAAAGCTGCTTGTTTTTGAACAGACAAAGGATGTTGTGGCTCTGGTTCCAGAAAATCTCATAAAGAACGGAAAAATTCATTATGTGGCTAAAAATGTAATTGCAAGAACAAGACTCAGGTTTGGTCTGGAGGCTGTGTGCGGAGCCGGTTCTACCTACGAATACATTGAAGATTTCAAGAAAAGCTATAAGGAAGCAAAGTCTGCAGTTGATCTTTGTGGAATAATGCCTGAAAAGATGGATATTTATTTTTACGAGAGCATGGGGATTTATTCCCTTTTAAGTCAGATTACAAACGGAAAGTTTCTTGATAATTTTGTTGAAACAAGAATCGGGAAACTTCTGGAAGCAGACAGAATCCAGAACGGGGAGCTGTGCAGAACTCTGGAAAAATACATCGAGGTTGACTGTAATGTAATAAATGCTGCACAGGAGCTGAATGTTCATCGGAATACAATGAATTACAGATTGAACAAAATCAGGGCAATTCTGGAAGACAATCTGGATTCTGTTAATTCAATCCTGGAGTTTAAGCTGGCTTTTGCCATACTTAATATGAGAAATGAAAGGTTGTGTATCATGCACAATAAACTTTGTTAAAAACTGCATTGTTTTTATGCATTAAAGGCAGAATAATCTGCATAAATTAATTTATTTAGGCAAAGGCGCCGGATTTACTTTGATTTTTAAGTAATTCCGCGCCTTTTTTTATTTCTGGAGGAAACTGTTATGAAAATGATTAAAGCCGTAGTTAGACCTGAAAGATGTGATTCTGTTTTAACAGAACTTTGTAATGCCGGATTCCGTGCTGCAACACGTTTTGGAATTCTTGGTCGCGGAAAACAGCGTGGCCTTAAGGTAGAAGACGTATATTACGATGAAATTCCAAAAGAAATGATTCAGCTTGTAGTAGAGGATAAAGATGTTCAGAAGGTTACAGACATCATTGTGAAGTTTGCCCGTTCCTGCGAAGACGGTGCCTTTGGTGACGGAAAGATTTTCATCACACCAGTTGAAAAGGCAATTACAGTAAGTACCGGAAAGGCTGAATTGTAGGAATATACCTGCAGGGAGAATAACATGAAAGAGATTCAGATTATCATTCGGCCAAACCTGTATTACAAGACAAAGGCCGCCCTTACAGAAAACAGATTTTACGCCATGAGCACAAAGGAAGTTCTTGGTCGTGGAAAACGGGGAGTTCATTTTTCAAGTGTTGATGATAAGGATGCAAAAGATGATGTGTATGCAAATTCCTTTGTAGCCAAAAAGATGATAGATATGATTGTTCCTGATTACGATGTTGATCAGATTGTAAAGATTGTGCTTGATGTGAACAGTCATTCAAAAGAAGGCGATGGCACGATTTTCATCATGCCTGTAGAAGAAGTAATAAGGATTCATACAAAGGAATCCGGTGAAGATGCATTGCTTTAGTTTGTGGGGCTGTCTATGAAAAAAAAGGATAAAGGCGATTTTCGCCTTAGAAAAAAGATTTCCAGAAAGCAGTATACAATTACAGCAATCTGTACCTTTGTAGCAATTTTTGTAATCTGGCAGCTGGTTGCAGTAAGCGGCTGTGTTAAGGAACTGTTTCTGCCTTCTCCTGTAAAAGTCATTCAGGACATTTTTTCAAAAGCCAAGTTTGGAACTCTCTGGACTGACATGGGAACAAGTGTGTTCCGAATTACAATGGGCTTTATTATTTCGGTAGTTGTGGGTGTTCCTCTTGGAATCCTCTGCGGAAGTTTTAAGCCGGTTGAATCTGTGATTGCGCCGATTTGTGAATTCGTCCGATACATGCCTGTTCCTGCCTTTGTGCCTCTTGTAATCGTATGGTGTGGAATTGGAGAAGCTGCAAAAATCGCTATTGTTTTTCTTGGCTGTTTCTTTCAGCTTGTGCTGATGATTGCAGATGACACCCGTTCTGTAAGCGATGACCTGCTTTCTTCCAGCTATACTCTGGGAACTTCCCGCTGGACAACAATTACAAAGGTTCTTATTCCGGCAATGGCTCCAAAAATGATGCTTACTCTGCGCATGATGATTGGATGGGGCTGGACATATCTTACAGTAGCGGAGCTTGTAGCTTCTAATTCTGGTCTTGGCTATTCAATTCTTAAGGCTCAGAGGTTCCTGCACACTGCAAGTATTTTCAGTGGAATTCTTGTAATTGGTATTCTCGGGCTTATTACAGACCGTCTGTTTGCCTTTGCAATAAAAAAGATGTTCCCTTGGGATGATGCCAACGCTTAGGAGGTCAAAATGTTTGGATTCAAAAGAAATACAATAGAAAAGATTGATACAACCGGCCGTCCGTTAAGCGCACATGTTGCTTCAAGTAAAATCATGGCCAGTCACATTGATAAAATCTATACAAGCGGAAAAAAGCAGACTGTTGCAATCGAAAATGCTTCTGTTGATATTCAGGATAACGATTTCTGCTGTATAGTCGGACCTTCTGGCTGCGGAAAATCAACTCTTTTAAGAATGCTGGCAGGTCTGGATTTTCCTTCAAAGGGAAATATCATTATAAATGACCGGAAGGTAACAGGTCCTGGTCCAGACCGTGGAATGGTTTTTCAGACTTACACACTGTTCCCATGGATGAGTGTAGAAGATAACATAAAATTCGGCCTGAAAATTAAGAAAATGGATGAAGCAAAGCAGCAGGAAATCGCTGACCGTTATCTGAATCTTATCGGGCTTTCAAAATTTGCAAAATCATATCCAAAGGAGCTTTCCGGCGGTATGAAGCAGCGGGTTGCAATTGCCCGAGCCCTTGCAAACCAGCCGGAAGTTCTTCTTATGGACGAACCTTTTGGTGCTCTTGATCCCCATACAAAAAGCGTAATGCAGCTTTTGATGCGGGAAATCTGGGAAAAGGAACACCCGACAGTTGTTTTCATTACTCACGATATTGAAGAAGCTGTATTCCTTGCCAACAAGATTTATGTAATGTCAGCACGTCCTGGTCGTGTAATCAAGGAAATTCAGGTTCATCTTCCTCACAAGCGAGGTCTAGAACTTAAGGATACGCCTGAGTTTATCCAGCTTCGTAAGAGCATTAACGAAATGCTCTATTCTTCAGAACCTAAGGAGTAAAGCTTATGGTGACAAGAATGGTATTTTCTGGCACTTCTTACTTTGGAGAAGGGGCTAGAAGTGAACTTAAAACTGAACTTCAGAAGCGGGGATTCAGAAAAGCCCTGCTTGTAACCGACAAAGGTCTTGTAGACTGCGGTGTTGCTTCTCTGGTGGAAGCTGTGCTGAAGGAATTCGAATTTCCTTATGATATTTTTGCAGAAATCAAGCCAAATCCAACGGTGGAAAATGTTCTTGCCGGTGTTTCTGCACTAAAAGAAAGTAAGGCTGATGTAATTGTGGCAGTTGGAGGGGGGTCTTCAATTGATACCGCAAAGGCAATTGCAGTTGTGATAAATAATCCGGAAAACCAGGATGTTGTTTCTCTTGAGGGCGTTGATAAGAATGAAAATCCGCCACTTCCAGTTATTGCGTTGCCTACAACCGCTGGTACTGGCAGTGAGACAACAATGGATTATGTAATCACAAACCTTAAGGAAAAGCACAAAATGGCCTGTATGTGTTCAATGGGAGTTCCTGTAGCTTCCATTCTGGACAGTGAACTTATGGCAGGTCTTCCATTAAAAATGAGTGTTGCTGTTGGAATGGATGCTCTTACTCATGCGGTTGAATCCTTTATGGCAAAAGGTGCTAACGAGTTTTCGACAGCTTTGTCTCTTAAGGCAATCAGTCTTATTTCAGAAAATTTTATCAAGTTGATAGAAAATCCAAAGAATCTGGAAGTAAGAAAGGCTATGGCAATGGCAAGTTTTATAGCAGGTATGAGCTTTACTAATGCAGGTCTTGGAATTGTTCATTCCATGGCACATCCATTAAGCGCTTTTTACGATATTCCTCATGGAGTTGCAAATGCGCTGATTCTTCCATATATAATTGATTTCAATAGTTCTTCTTTAAGCCAGGAACAGGTGATTCAGCTGGGAAGAGCATTTTCTCCTGATTTTTGCGGAAACAAATATTCAACCGTAAGTCATATATGTCAGATGATTCAGGAAATTGAGGCCATGGCAGATCTTCCCCTAAAGCTTAATGAGCTGAATGTAAAAAAAGAAGATCTTGAGTTACTGGCGGAATCGGCACTTTCGGATTGTGCAACCCTGGATAATCCAAAAGAAGTCACAAAAAAAGACCTTCTGGTTCTATACAAGACAATGTTTTAAGTTTAAGATTTAAACAGCAAAGGCGCTGGAAGTCTAGAAAGGAAATCCAGCGCTTTTTTTTTACTCAGGGGTTACGAACTGAGGTATACATGGATATTTTTAATGAGGTTGTTTGTGTCCAGATGGATTACATTGATGGCAGACTGGAAGCAAATGTGGAGAAGGCAATAGGTTTTATTCAGAAGATTCGGAGTGAAAACTCCCATGCGGCTCTTGTGGTTTTTCCGGAAATGGCCCTGTTTGGTTATGACAGACTGGAGCTTCTGGATACGCTTTCCCAGGAGGAGGTTAATTCGGCTCTTGGTCTTATTGCGGCAGAATGTTCAAAAGCAAACCTGCAGGTTGTGATTGGAGGGCCTTTTATCTTTTACAATGAAGAAGGAAAGAGGATTGTAGAGAACGCAGTCTATTTCATTTCTTCAAAAGGTGAAGTGCAGCACATTTACTCAAAGGCTCATCTTATTTCTTCTGAAAAAGACTTTTTTGAAGCAAACCAGAGTTTTGCTGTCTGCAAAACAGCTCTTGGAAAAACCGGTTTCCTTATCTGCTGGGACAGTGCCTTTGCGGAAATGGGACGGTTTTACGGAATGATAAAGGTAGACGCTATCATCGTGATTGCTGCCTGGGAAGCGCCATATCTTCATCAGTGGCAGCTTTCAGTTGAAGGACGAAGCTTTGATAATTCAGTTCCTGTGATTGCCACAAACAGAGTTGGTTCAACAGAGCAGAACAGTTTTTTTGGCCATTCAATCATAACAGACAGCTTGGGAAATGTGGTGGCAGAAAATACTTCTGAAAAGGAAGGTTATATATCTGCAAAAATTACAGGACTGAGAAAGACTGAAGAACTGAAGCAGTTTGGAAGTCCTATTGCAGAATTGATGATGTAAGAAAATTCTTTTGTGCATGGTGAATAAAAATATTTGTTAAAAATAGTATTGTTTTAGTGCATGAATGGTGGAAAAATCCAGATAACCATAAAGCAAAGGTGCTTGGCGGAACAGACAGTTGCCGCAGTGCCTTTGCTTTTTTTTATTTGGGGGAAACTTATGGAATACATTGTTAAAGATCATCTTCATTACGGAGGAATTCCAACATTCAACCACACACCTTATACACAGGACCTTAAGGACGTGGATATTGCCATTATGGGAGTTCCATTTGATGTTGGCGTAACAAACAGACCGGGAGCCCGTTTTGGACCAAGAGCAATCCGAGGTCAGAGCGGTTTAGCCTGCTGCTTTAAATATCCATGGGATTACAAGCTTTTTGAAACAGCAAAAATTGTGGACTGCGGTGATGTTGGATATTACATTGGTCCAAAAACAACAGAAGTGATGCTTAAGGAAACTTATGAGACTGCAAAGAAAGTCTTTGATAGTGGTGCCAGACTTATGACTTTAGGCGGAGATCACACAATTCCTTACGGAATGGTTCGTGCTGCAAGCGAAAAGTTCGGCAAGCTTGCTCTGCTTCATTTTGATTCACACCAGGATTCAACACCTTCTACAGACGGAAACATAAGCCACGCAAACTTTGCATACGACCTTCAGGCAGAAGGCTGTATTGATCCTGCTCATTCTGCACAGGTTTTTATCCGTACAGAAATGACAGAATGCGGATACAACATTATTTACGCCCAGGATGCTGTGTTCATGGACATGGCAGACCTTGCAAAAAAAATTAAGTCCATTATCGGAGATATACCTGTCTATCTGACCTTTGACATTGATTCCCTTGATCCTTCCGCTGCTCCTGGAACAGGAACTCCGGTTATCGGTGGACCATCCTCCGCTCAGATGAGAAAGCTTCTGTACGAACTGCGAGGCTTGAATGTTGTTGCCGCAGATCTTGTTGAAGTTCTTCCTTCTCAGGATCCAACTGAAATTACAGCCCTTGCCGGTGCTCAAATTGCTTCTGACATCATGTATTTGATGTATGAAAATAAAAGAAAATAAATCTTAAAAAACTAAGGAGACAACTATGAAAAAAATTATCTGTATTTTGACTGCAATTGCAGCTCTTGCTTTTACCGGATGTACTAAAAAATCTTCGCTTCCAAAGGCTGTTCTGGGAACAACATCATGGCCAACAAATATGTTTTATTATCTTGCTGAATCAAAAGGCTTCTTTGAAAAGAACGGCGCATCAATTTCTGTAACAGATTTTTCTTCTACAACAGAAAGTACAAGCGCTTTTATCGGCGGTCAGATTGATTTTGTAACTTTTGCCAGTCCTGAAACAATTTCTCCATTCATGGAAGGTGCTGATTTTAAGATTGTACTTGTTTCTGACAAATCAAACGGTTGTGAAGGTATTGTTGCAAAGCCTGAAATCAAAACTGCAAAAGACCTTAAGGGAAAAACAATTGCCACACAGATTTATTCTGTAGACCACATGTTTCTTCTTACACTTCTTAAAGATAACGGAATGACACAGAATGATGTAAAGATTGTTGATATGTCTATCGCTCAGTCTGGAAGCGCTTTTGTTGCCGGAAAATGTGATGCCGCTGCTGTATGGGATCCATACTTTTCAAATGCAAAGGCCGCAGGAGGAACTTCACTTTATTCTTCTGCTGACAACCCAGACTTGATTACAGATTCTCTTGGTGCCAGCGTAAAAGTCTGTAAGGAACATCCTGAAGTTGTTCAGGCAATCGTTCAGGGATTCTACGATGCAGTTGCTTACTGGAAGGAAAATCCAGAAGAAGCAAACGCATTCATGGGAGAAAAACTTGGTGTTGATGCCGAAGAATTTGTAGCAGAAATGGCAGGTCTTATCATTCCTACAAAAGAAGAAGGAGTAAAGGCTCTTACTCCAGCTTCTGATTACGTTTACTGGGGCTATACACAGAATGTTATCCGCGACTTTATGTACGATCTTGGGGCAATTAAGTCAAAATCAAAGGACTGTGGCGAAATGATTGATTCTTCTTTCGTAAAGAAACTGAAATAACAAAAGGATGTCTGAAAATTTGTGCAATATGCACAAAAAAAATGCTTGTGAAAAAATCTCTCAGGCTGTAACATAAAAACATCAGATCAAAGGCGATGAACCCGATACAGATTGGGCTCATCGCCTTTTTTTTTATGCCCATGCAGGAGGTTACACATGGAGGCAAAGAAATTTTACATTGGCGGAAACTGGGTAGAAGGCTCGCAGAAAAAAACTTTGGATGTTATTAATCCTGCAAACGGTTCTGTCATAGCAAAGATATATGAATCTTCTCTGGAAGATACAAGGAATGCCATTGCGGCGGCAAAAAAGTCGTTTTACAAAACCCGTGAATGGCGCGACATGGACAGCCAGGCCCGGGGGGATATGCTTCTTAAAATTGCAGACCTTATGGAACGGGACGCCGCAAAACTTGCTGAACTTGACTGCCTTGACTGCGGAAAGCCTTTACGCGAAGCAGAAGGAGACGTTTCTGACGCAATTCACTGTTTCCGCTATTATGCGGGTGCCATTAAAATGCCTTATGGCGGCGGTTACGATGTAAATGCCAGTTTTGGAAAAATGCATTCCTATACAGTTCACGAACCTGTTGGCGTTGTTGCCCAGATTACACCCTGGAACTATCCGCTTTTAATGAGCTGCTGGAAACTCGCTCCTGCACTTGCTGCCGGAAACAGCGTTGTTTTTAAACCAAGCCCAAAGGCACCGCTTTCTACAATTCATCTTTTTGAACTTTTTGAGGAAGCCGGACTTCCTGCCGGCTGTGCAAATCTTCTTCAGGGGGATGCAGACGTAGGAAGGGAACTTGGCGAAAATACAAATGTCGATATGATTGCATTTACTGGTTCAACCAAAGTAGGGCAGAGTCTTATGCGTAGTGCGGCTACAAATATAAAAAAAATCGGCCTTGAACTTGGCGGAAAGTCTCCGAATGTAATTTTTGCCGATGCAGATATTGATGCTGCTGTAGAATGGGCAATGATTGGAATCTTCTTTAACCAGGGTGAAGTCTGTGCTGCCGGCTCCCGCATCATTATTGAAGAATCAATCCACGATGAATTCGTTTCAAAACTCAAGGCAAAGGCGGAGCGCATGACAATCGGCGATCCCATGAAAAACCCGGATATCGGTCCAATCATCACAGAAAAAGACATGGAAAAGGTTTTGTCTTACATCAAGTCCGGAGTAGAGGAGGGGGCAACTCTTGTGTGTGGCGGTAAGCGTTATACAGAAAACGGTTGTGACAAGGGATATTTTATTCTTCCAACAGTTTTCGATAACTGTACCAGCAGCATGAAAATTGTCCGCGAAGAAATCTTCGGGCCTGTAGTTTCAATTCAGACCTTCAAAACAGAAGAGGAAGCCATTGACATGGCAAACGATACTCCATACGGGCTTGCAGGGGGCGTATTCACAAAAGATACAGGACGAGCCCATCGGGTAATAAGCGAAATTCGTGCCGGAATCACCTGGATAAACTGTTTTGCGCCTACTTTTAATGAAGCACCCTGGGGCGGTTACAAAATGAGCGGTATTGGCCGCGAACTTGGTATCCACGGTCTTGAAGAATATCAGGAAGTTAAGCAGATTAATATTAATCTGGACGGCGGTTCTCCCGGCTGGTATGCAAATTAGAAGCCAACTGGCTTCCATCCCTTGCATAAAATAATTCATAATGGTAGAGTAGGGTTATCAACGGCGATAACCAGTGTTCTGGTTGTCGCCATTTTTTTTAGTAAAAATTCATCAAAGGCGATGACTCTGTTTTAAAGGAATCAGTGTCATCGTCTTTTTTTTTAGGGGTTGCATATGTCAAAAGAAAGTTACGGTCGAGTTTCAAAGGATTTGGAAAAGGTTATCAGTTTTATTAAGTCGGATTCTATTGATGATGAAACAAAAGAAAATATTACAGAACAGACTCTTAATTATTTTGATAATTATGTAAGTCCGGGCTGGCTAAAATACCGCAAGTCAGTTTCTACAAATGATGCAGTTGTAGAATGGAGCGATCATGATGCTGTATGCGAAGGTCTTTACGGCGAAAAATTCATAGACTGTCTTGGAGGCTTTGGAATTTATACCTGTGGTCACAGAAATCCCGAAATCCTTGAGACTGTAAAAGCTCAGCTTGAACATCAGGCACTTCATTCCCAGGAATTACTGGACCCCCTTCGCGGTTATCTTGCAAAAGCAATGGCAGATATAACTCCTGGTGATTTAAAGTACTGTTTTTTTACAAACGGCGGGGCAGAAGCAAACGAAATGGCACTTAAACTTGCCCGTATTGCAACCGGAGGAAAATGGTTTCTTTCTGCAATTCATGGATTCCATGGAAAATCACTGGGAGCCCTTAGCGTTACCGGAAAAGATACATACCGTAAGCCATACATGCCCATGATTCAGCAGGTACTTCATGTTCAGTATGGAAAAACAAAGGCAATGGAACGTTCAATTCAGAATCTTCTGAGCGTAGGAGAAAGCATTGCCGGAATCATTGTGGAACCAATTCAGGGAGAAGCAGGTGTAATAATTCCTCCGGACGGATATCTTCAGGATTTAAGGAACCTTGCAGATAAATACGGGATCTGTCTTATTTTCGATGAAATTCAGACCGGAATGGGACGCACAGGAACAATGTGGCGCTGCGAATACGAAGGAGTAACTCCGGATATCATGACATACGGAAAAGCCTTTGGCGGAGGAATAATGCCGATTACAGGCCTTATCTGCCGTCCGCATTTGTGGAGCCAGGAACTTATAGACAACCCGTGGCTTTTAGGTTCACCTACTTTTGGCGGCAACCCAGTCTGCTGTGCAGCTGCAATAGCTACAATCAAATATATGATAGATCATGATGTTCCTGGAATGTGCAGGAAAAAGGGCGAAATACTTATAGACGGCCTTAAAAAACTTGCAAAAAAATATCCTAAAATCATAAAGGAAGTCCGCGGAACAGGCCTTATGATTGGCGTAGAATTCACAAAGAATGAACTGGGCTATAAAGTAAGCAAAGGACTTTTTAGCCGCGGAGTAATGACCGCAGGAACATTGGTAAATTCAAAAACAATCCGCTTTGAACCGCCGGCAGTCATAACAGAAAAGCAGATAGACACAGTTCTTTCCAGAATGGAACAGGCTCTTGAAGATGTTTCTAAGAACATGATTGCAGACTTTGAAATCAACGAAGCTGAATAGATTTTGCCTGCTGGCCGGGCTGCCTGCTTACGGATGACGTGGGCTTTACCATTTTCATTATGGATTATGTATTGTAAGATTAATATAATAAAATTGCATACATAATCCAAAAATAGAGAAGTGAAAATGAACGATTTGTCTCCGATTCAAAAGGAAATTGCTGCCGCGCTTGAGCAGATGAAAGAAAAATCCCTTATTACAGAAGCAATTCTTGCCAAAAGAGTGCGCGAAAACGCAAAGATTCAGGGAAAGAACAAGGCAGGAATCTGTTTAAAGGATCTGGAAGTCTGTGTTGAATATCTTGCAGAAAACAGCCAGCTGCAGTTTGCGCTTCATTTGAACAGTGCAAACGACATATTGATTAAAACATCGGAAGACTCATGGAAGCTCCTTGAGCCTGACGCAAAAAAACGCCGTCAATCCAGCGAAAAATCCATTTCCGTCCTGACCAGCGGCGATTTACGTAGCAAAAACACTGGCGGCAAAAGCGTAAAAAAACGCACTGACAGAAAGAGAATGGATTTCAGGGATTTTGACGAGGAGTAGGGCAGGCATCTGCCTTTATAAATTTATGATTTACTCTGCAACAGCCACAGCTTCAATTTCAACAAGTGCGCCTTTTGGCAGGGCAGAAACTTCAAAGCAGCTACGCGCAGGTTTCGAAACAAAATACTTTTCATAAACTGCGTTGAAGGTAGCAAAGTCTGAAATGCGGGCGAGGAAGCATGTTGTCTTTACAACTTTAGAAAAATCAGTTCCTGCGGCCTTAAGGATTTCGCCGATGTTCTTTATGGCCTGTTCCGCCTGTGCTTCAATAGTAGTTCCTTCGATTTCTCCTGTTGCCGGATTAAGAGGAATCTGTCCCGAAGTATAAAGAAATCCGTTTGCAAGAATAGCCTGTGAATATGGTCCAATTGCCGCCGGTGCAGATTTTGTCTCGATTGTTTTCATTTAGTCCCCTCTTTATTTACCTATCGGTACAGTGGGAATATAATAGCAGGCAAAAAAATTATAGTCAATGAAAAGAGTTCTGCCACTTTCCTGGATAATGTGCTGCAGTTGCAAAAATATTAAATCGAAGAATGCAAAATGCAGTCAATATGTGCAATTGAAGTTGCCGTTGTAAGTCCCGCTGTATTTTTATGAATCTTACCGTCACTGCCGTTTACAGAACCTGTGCCTGAATATTTAAGCTCTATTTTGCCGTTTGTTCCTTCTTCGATTTTTGCTTCATATATAATAGAAGGCTGTCCATTTACAGAAGAATTGGCTTTAGTGTATGAGTCGTTGTAATCAAAACTGATATTAAACTCTGCTTTGATTACGCAGCTTTTGTCTGTAATATTCTTTGAAAAGTTAATTTCTTTTTTTGGTGTTGCGCCTGAAACTGCATCTACTGATAAAATTGCATTTGATTCCTGGCTTTTATTGGAATCATTTATTGAACAGTTATACCAGACTGGAAGTGATTCTGGCCTTCCTTCCTTTGGAGCGAAAATCCAGTTTCTTTTGAAAGCTTTTTTTGTGACATAAAGAGTAGAGATATAGTTTCCTTCTGTGTCTTCAATCCAAATTGCAAATTGAGGAGTGTGTTTTTTATTCCAACTTACGCCAGGTATTACAGAAACTTTAATTTCCCTTGAAAATGCATTTATTGCACTAAAAAACATCAGACAAAACAATAATAATTTCTTCATTTTAACCCCTGTGCAACCCTGCTCCCTGACTGTATAATTTTACCAACTCTGCAAAAAATAAAAAAGATGAATTTGGAAGTAAAAGCTATTTAGAAAAAAATCAGCTGGCGAGCTTGGTGAGCAGGTTGAGTTTTTTATGGAAAGATAAAGGGGAGAGCTAATGCGAATCATAAATCTTGTAGAAAATGAATTGGGCGAAACTGGTTGCGAAGCGGCTCACGGGCTTTCGTTTTATGTTGAAACTAAAAATCATAAACTTCTTTTTGACACGAGTCCGAGCGAGGTTGTGTTACGGAATGCTCAAAAGCTTGGAGTGGATCTGACTGCTGTTGATACAGTGATTTTGAGTCACGGACATTATGATCATTCGGGCGGGATTATTGCGTTTATGGAACTTAATCCAAATGCAAAAATTTACATGCAGCATAATGCAGGTGGTGACTATTACGCCTACGATGGAGAAGATAAGGGCTTCCGCTATATCGGAATTGATAAAAAAATTCTTTCGCTACCACAGGTTCAGCTTCTGGAAGGTGACACAAAGATTGATGAAGAACTTCAGCTTTTTACGGTTGATAAAAGAGCTTTCCCTCTGCCTTCTACAAATAAACGTCTGCGTGAACTGCACGGTGTCGAGTATAAGCAGGATGAATTCAAACATGAACAGAATCTGCTTTTGACAGCTGATGGAAAGAAAATCCTTTTCTGTGGCTGTGCGCACAACGGCATTCTGAACGTGATGGAAACTCTAGAGCGTAAGTTCGGAAAAGAACTGCTCCCAGACCTTGTAATCGGCGGCTTCCATCTTATGAAACGCACCGAGTTCTCTGAAACCGATACCGCAGAAGTCTCAGAAATTGCAAACCGTCTCAAATCATACAAGGCTCACTTTACAACGTGTCACTGCACGGGCCTTCCGGTTTTCAATCAGATGAAAGAAATCATGGGCGACCAGTTGAGTTATGTACGGTCCGGAGATGAAGTAGTTGTTAAATAGCTTATACTTAGCTCAGAAGATTTTTAATAAATGATGGGTATCTAAAAATTCAGCCAGAGGTTTTCATGCTGTCTGCTATGTCAGAAAAAGCCTGATTTACAGGAAAAACTTGTAGGTGCAAAAGACATCGTAACACTATAATAAAGTAGAGTTACTGACCGACCTTCCGAAAACGGAAGGTGATACAATTCTCTTTTCAAATCTGAACATTCCTTCCGGAAACTGGCTGTCCTGCTCTTTGTTTAATAGCCCTTTCACCGTATCTCCGTGACGCTTTTCATCATTTTTTACGCTTTCAACTTCGGGGAACTTTTCGGCTACCGGAGCATAAGTCTTTACGGCAGCATATTCACCCTGTGCGATTGCGGGATATAAAATCCATCTTGGGAAGATGCGGTAGAGTAGGGGAAGGAGAATTTCTTTTGTGTGCTTTGGAGTAAGTTCTGTTTGAGTCAGCTTATGAAAAACTGATGCGTGGTGGCCTTCTTCCTTTGCAAGCTGACGGAAGGTGTCCTTGTCCTTCTGTATTTTTGCAACTTGAGCCAGTGCATTGTACATGAGTACGGCATCCAGTTCTCCCTGTTGGGCTTTGAGCAGGATTTTCATATCTTTTTTGCTGATTTCCATAAAACTTCCTTACGCGGAATTTTAGCATTAATCAGGGATTTGTTCAGTGCTTTGAAGAGACTTTTCTGTTATAATTGAATTGAGGTTTCAGAATGAAAGACGGCAAGATTCCAAATCCAATGACAATTCATCCTATAGCTGGTTATGACAAAGAGATTTATGTAAAACCCACTCTTAATAATCCAAACATTATCGTTGGTGATTTTACTTATATTGCAGATTCTGATTTTGAAAGTCATGTGACTCATCTTTATGAATGGAACGGTGATAAACTGATTATCGGAAAGTTCTGCCAGATTGCAGCGGGTGTGGAGTTTGTGATGAACGGAGCGAATCATCAGATGAATGCAGTTTCAACTTTTCCTTTCTACACACTGGAGGGCTGGGACATGGATGCCCCGTTGAAAAAAGATTTGCCGCTCAAAGGAGATACTGTCATCGGTAACGATGTTTGGATTGGGCAGAATGCCGTAATCATGCCGGGCGTTCATATTGGCGACGGTGCCATAATCGGAGCGAATGCCGTAGTTGCAAGTAACATTGCGCCATACACAATCAATGTCGGAAATCCTTGCCGCACAATAAAAGAACGTTTTGATGACAAAATGATTGAACTTCTTGAAAAGTTTGCCTGGTGGGATAAGTCAATTGAGGAAATCAATAAGCTGATTCCAATTCTGACAAGTAGTGATTTGGAAATGGTGAGACGAGAGCTGAAGAAAAGGAAGTAGGATATTAAAATGTCTAGATACATTGCTTTACTTCAGCGAAAGGTTGCAGAGATGTAAAACCCGGCTTTTTCTTCTATTCTTCCCAGCCCTTACATAGGGGAATTGCTTTTGGAACATTGAAAGGGCAGACTCCGCCGGGAGCAAAGCCGGTAATTGCTTCAACCTGGTCAATGAAAAGTATTTTTCGTGATTCTTAAAATCAGCTGGTAAACTGCATAGCAGATTGCGGCACTGATGATTTTATCAACAAGATTTGTTAGAGTTCCGCCGATGTATGCTGCGACATTCAGATTGCGGATAACCACATAAATTCCCTGAACTGCGTTATCAACCTGAGGAATTGAGGTGTTTGCTTTATAGAAAAGTGCGCTTATTGTGTCTCCCAGAATTGAGTTTGAAAGAGATGCAAAGAAACCTGCCCACATAAAGCTGGAAGAGGAAAGCAATTTTTCCTTAAGATGATTTTTTCTTTCTGCACGGAAAACAAAATATGCAATTACAGCTGTAGAAATGTGGCATGTCATAAAAAGGATTCCTGTGTTTGCAAAAATGTATAAAAGCAGGTTTGAAGCGACAGCGCAGATAAGCCCAGGCACAAGCCCGCACAAGGCAGTTACTGCAATGGTCATCACGGAATCAAGATAGAGGGGAAATGCAATAAGACCTGCCAGTACTGAGCCCAGGTAATTTATTCCGATTGAAGAGGCAGTAAAGAGGACGATGAAAATTATTTGAGAAACAGAAGAAAATGACTTTTTATTTTTCATAGATTAGTCCCAGAAGCTTTGCTTTTTCCAGTAAATCGTGACGGTCTTTTATATCCAGTTTTGAGTACACCGCCGTCCGCTGATTGATTACAGTTTTCTCTGACTTACCGAGTTTTCTTGCAATGTCGATGATTTCCATATTTTGAGACAGCAGGATGAAAATTTCCCGCTCTTTGGCAGAGAGGTCTTTGTAATTGTCAAAAAGGTAACTCAAATCATTTGTAATGTCGTGGGCACGTCCTTTTTTTGTCAGGAGCGACTGCATTATTTCTGTGGCCGCCTTGTTGTAATAGGAATTGCCTTTTGAAATCGTTGTGATTGCAAGCGCAACTTCATCAATTGTGGCGTCTTTTGTAACGTAGCCTTGAACCCCGTTGAGCAGGGAATTTTGAACATGAATCACATCATTAAACATCGTATAAATCATGATAGAAATAGAGGAGTTGATTTTTTTGATTTCAGGAATTATTTCCAGTCCGCTTTTTCCGTCAAGATTCAAATCAAGGATTGCAATCAGAAGGTCAGGATTATTCTTTAATGCTTCAAGGGCAGTTTCGTAATCGCTTGCACAGACAAAATCAAAATCTGGATTTTTGCTTTTCAGCATCTCTTTCATTCCGTCCCGCAGTCCTACATGATCATCTACAAACAGAATCTTTAATTGTGATTGCAATTGTTGTTCCTCCTTCGTGAATAAAATCTACCGTACCGCCCAAAAGTTCAACGCGTTCCTTAATGTTTGAAACTCCGTAATGCTGGCGTCCGCCCTTGGAATTTTTCTCTGTTACTTCTTCTTCGCTAAAGCCTTTTCCGTCATCTTTTATGATGAATTTAAAATCGTCGATGCCGTCTACAAAACGGATTTCCACGTTGCTGGCATTTGCGTGGCGCGAAATATTGGAAAGGGCTTCCTGCAAAATTCGTATCAGCTCAACCTGAATATTTTCGTTGAGATTTTGAATCTTTGTGGAGCCGACATAAAACTTTGTAGAAATATTATAGTTGGCCTCAAGAGTCGCCGCCATCTTTCTTACGATTTCTTCAAAACTCTGATTCAAATCCAAGTGCGTTGCTCCAATCATATAACGCACTTCGTTAAAAGCCTGCTGGGCGTAAAACTTTGATTTTGAAAGGTCTTCTTTTTCAAGATAGAGCTTTAAGGCGGCAAGATCCTGGGCAACTCCGTCGTGAAGGTTGCGGCTGATTTTAGACTGTTCTTCGTTCATCACCTTGAGCCGCTGAAAATCAATTTTGTTTTTAAAATATTTTTCTGCAATCAGATACACTGCAATGACAATCAGAATCAGCGAGCAGTAGAGAAGGGAATCGTAACCAAAGTTGAGGCGGCTTTCTGTCTGGTGCATGTGATTCTGGAAAGTGATGATTGGTTCAATCGTGCTTTTGTTTTCGCCCAGAAGGGTAAGGATTTGAGAAAGTTCGGCCTTAAGGTCAGAATCAAAATAGGTGAAAGGCTCGTAATCATACTCCAGTTTTTGAATCAGATTCTGATGATTAAAAATGCCGTTGTTTTCTTCCAGTTGAATCTTAAGCATCTGGGAATTCAGGTCGGCAATTTTTTTATTTGTGTAGGTTTTGCAGCCGATGGAAAATCCAAAGTTCAGAACTGCGATATAGATGAAAATAAACTCGATTTTAAAGAGGGACTTTATTTTAAAACCTGCTCCTGCAGCTTGCTTTTTATTCATGAGTGTCAGTATACAGCAAAAAGCATTTTTATCTTTGGGAAATTTTCCTAAAAAATTGTGATTTTTATTAGGAAGTTTTCTCAAAGGAATTTTGAAGGTCTGGGATAGAATGAAGGCGTTCCGAAGGGAACGAAAAAAAATCAAAACATTGGAAGGTGAATTATGGGTTTCTTAAACAAAGTGAAAACATCTCAGACAGGAGATATTTATTGTGACTGGTGTGGGGCTTATATCAAAAATGATATGAACGGCGGATTTATTGAACAGATGGGTTTTGGAATTGTAAAACGCGCAGTCAGCCTTTCGACCAAACATTACTGCTCGGCAAAATGTAAGGCGCTTGCAGAAGAAGCTGCAGCTGAAAAAAAAGAAGATTATGAAAACAGAAAAGCAAACGGGCAGCTCACTGCAACAGAACAGATTAAAGAAGACATTGCAGCTCCAATAAAAGATGCCTTTTCAGAAATGGGCGGTATGGTGAAAGATACAATGGCCGAACCGATGAATGAAATGAAAAATCAGCTTGCAGATCAAATGAAACAGTCGTTCGCCGGCATTTCTAAAGGCTTTGGTATGTTTGGAAAAAAGAAGTAATTTTTTGAAAATTGAGGTGGAAAAATGAAGTTTTGTACAAACTGCGGTAAGCAGTTAAATGATGATGCAAAGTTTTGTGATACATGCGGAGCTCCGTTTTCTGGAACACAGACTCCTCCTCCAATTCCTGGAGCAAATGAGAATGTTGCGGATGATACAAAAAGGAAGGTTACCTATGTAGGAGTTGAGAAGAGGTGTCCATGGTGTAATGCAAGGATTCCTGATTCTTTTGCTATAACTTGCCCAGAGTGTCATCGAGAACTTTCAGGAAGAAAAGTTGAGAGTTCTGTGAAAGATTTTTTTACCCGCTTATCAGATTTGTCAGGAGGATATGAATCAAGTGATGATAGAGATAAAAAAGAGTATTTTGGAATAGGAAAAATATTTTTGTTTGTGTTAGCAGCAGGAATGTTTATTTTTGGAATTACCCCAGAAGAATTACATATGGATTCTGGAAGTCCTCTTTTTCTAGGAGGTTTCATTTTAATTTTTATTGGTATAATTATGCGCCCGCCGTTATCACAGGAAGAAAAAAAGAGACGAAACTTAATTGAAACCTTTGTAGTTCCAAACACGAAAGAATCGATAATCGAATTTTTGATGCTTGCCTGTTCTCAAATTCAGCCTGGAAGCAATATGTTTACAAAAGAAGGCAAAAAGACAGCATTATGGAATAAAGTTTGGAAAACAAAAATCCGTCAGACTCTTACTAAATCAAAACTTCTCTTTATGAATGATAAAAATGCTCAAGAACAAATCACACTGATAAAAAAGGAGTATAGGATTAAGTAATTATGAAGAAGAATCGAAAAGACGCTCAAAGAACCGGTTTTGCATCTGAACTTTATGTACTTAGCCTTCTTCAAAGGGTTGGAGCAAATGCATTCATGTCATTTGGAAATACAAAAAAGGTAGACATTATAGTTCAAAAGGGAAGCGAAGCTTTAACTATTGATGTAAAGGGTGGTTCAAATTCTTTCCCTTTGAATGAAAAATATAAAGAGAATTTAAAAGATAAAAATCATTACTATATTTTCGTGGATTATAAAGGCAAGTTTGAAGATATAACAGTAATCCCTGATATTTATATCGTACCTTCTGTTGAAATGAATTTTGTTCGTGAATACGACACTAAAGCTTCTAATCACAGATTTAATGTTTTAAAAAACGATATAAAAGAAAAGTTTACTAATGATTTATCTATATTTGTTGAGGAGACAAACTAATGGGCTTATTCAATAAAAAAAACGAAGGCGGATTGATGGATGTAATCCGCTGTGATGAAAAAGAATATTTAATCTGGAAATGGCGTCCGGCTGGAGAAGCTGTAAACACAACTAAAAAAGAAAATGCAATCCGCTATGGCTCAAGCCTGAGGGTAAAAGACGGCGAAGTAGCTGTTTTTGTTTATCCGGGTGAAAATGGAAATCAGGATTTTATAGAAGGACCGTTTGATCAGACAATAAAAACCGGAAACTTTCCTGTTCTTGCAGGTATTGTAGGGGCGGCTTTTGGCGGTTCAAGTCCTTTTCAGGCTGAAATCTATTTTATAAATCTTGCAGGTCTGATTCAGACAAGATTTGCAGTTCCTTTTTTTGATGTTACAGATCCACGTTTCCTGGATTATTCGGTTCCAGTTGCAGTTCGCGGCGACATACGTTTTAAAATCACAGATTACAAGGAGTTTATTAAACTTCATCGTCTGATACATTTTGACCTGGATGATTTTAAATCTCAGATACAATCAGCTGTAACAAAATATGTAAAAAGTGTAGTAGCAAATATTCCTTCAGAGAAAGGAATCCCAGTAATTCAGCTTGAACGTAAACTTACAGAAATTAACGATGTAGTTGAAGAATCTCTGAAAAAACGTTTACAGAATGAGTTTGGTATAACTGTAAGTTCAGTAGATATAGAAGATATCGATATTGATAAAACTTCCGACGGTTACAATCAGCTTAAAGCCGTTACTCAGGATGTAACAACACAGACAATACAGCGGCAGACAAATGCAAACCTTACCAACATGGAAGAAACCTTACGCATTCAGCGTGAGGGTATGGCTCAGGCTCAAAGACTTCAGAATGAAAGCGCAAATCTTTCTGCGTTCCAGCTTGAAAAACAGGCAGAAGTCGGCGTTGAAGGTGCAAAGGCATTCGGACAAATGGGCGCAAATGGTGCCGGAAATCTTAATCTTGGCGGTGGGCTTGGAATGAATCCTGCGGGCATGATGGCCGGAATGGCAATGGGAAGCGCAATCGGGCAGAACATGGCTGGCATGGTTGGCGGCATGATGAACGGAATGAATCAGCAGGTGCCGCCACAGGCTAATAATGTACCGCCGGTTCCTGGAAATGACAGCTATCATCTGGCTGTAAACGGGACTGCGACAGGCCCTTATACACTTTCGGTTTTATCAACAATGGCGGCGAATGGTCAGTTTACAAAAGAGAGTCTTGTCTGGAAGCAGGGTATGTCTAACTGGGAAAAAGCTGGCTCTGTTTCCTCGCTTGCAGGTTTATTTACATCAAGCGTTCCGCCTGTTCCCCCGGTGCCGCCAGTTCCACCACAGATGTAATCTAATTTTAGGAGAAAGAAAATGAAATGTAATATTTTTTTGACTGTAGCTTCTGTACTTATTGCTGCATTAATCGGATATGGTTTTTATGCAGCAAATTCAACTGAGCATTTGGTTTGGCTTTTATGCAGTGGGGCTGGAATCACTTCTGCACTTACTCTGACAGGAATCTTTGGAATTTCAACCAAAGGAAGAACTGGAGGAATAAACATAACGGCTTTGTCGTCAATCTTTTTTGTAGTCTTTTTAATTTCGAACCTTGTATTTACATTTACGAAGATGAAGCTTGCTCCCTATGTAATTATCAACGGAATTCTGCTTTTGATTTATGCTGTATCAACTTATGGAATCATAAAAAGCCGGCAGTAAAAAAAAATTGCATTTTTTTAAAGAATTTTACTTAAAAAAAACACCTTTCTTGTATTTATTATATAGGGGGTAAAAATTATGTCAGATTCAAATACTTCTTTAGATTTTTCTAATCTGGAAAACCTTTTACAGGATAAGGTTCATCCGATTGAGGGCAGGCAAAAGAAAAATGAACTCTTTAAGGCTTTCCTTTCTGAAGTTCTTAGAGAAACCCTGTGGTCTCCGGAAATAGAAAACATAGGCAAATATTCTTTTGAAATTCGGGAAGTGAATATTATGGAAGAATTTGAAAGCCTTGTTGACAGGAATGGCGGCTCAGGAAAAATCAACAGCGAGGATAAAGTCTATTCTTCCATGCTGAATGGAGAATGGTTCTTTTTATTTACAGACAAGTGGTTTGATAACCTTGGGCTAATTCGTCATGATCAGCATTATGATTTGGCCTATCTTCATGACCTGAAATATTTTACCACGGTTTTTGCTGTAAATTTTGAGAAGGCATTTATTAGGGTAAGTTGCAGGCAGAATCAGGACTCTGGAAAAATGATTCTTTCTAATAAAAAGTCAACAAGTTTTATCGGGCAAAATTCCATCGACCTCAAAACAGATGATATGAAGCAAATGGGCTATTTTGCAAAATTTGAAATAAGACACAATGAAAATATCTATACCGACCCTTTTCAAATATGGATTTCAGGTAAGCTTATGGAACAAATCAATCTTGAGCCTTTGCAGGTATTAAGGCTGAGTGATGGACCGGGTATATTTGACATGACTCCAGAAGAATATGAACAGTTTAAGAAAGATGCTGCTGAAAGAATAGAAGAAATAGAAAAAAAAGCATTGGAAAGATTAAGAGATCCTCGTCGGGGAACATTACGCGATTATATAGAGAAATAATTATGAAGAAAAACGCTTTGTACATTCACGGCTTTATGGGAAATCCAAAGGGCGGAACTTTTGAAACGCTAAAAAAGACTCTCACAAAATGGAACATTCATTCAATACCTTTTCCAGATTTGCACACTGATGTAAAAAAAACTCAGTGTCTTATCAGGGACTATTGTAAGAGTGAAAAAGTTGATTTGTTAATTGGAGCCTCCCTTGGAGCTTTTTATGTTCTTCAATATGAAGAGATAATAGACAAACTTGTAATAAATCCGTGTTTATATCCTTCTATTGAGATTCCAAAACTTAGAGACCGGTCAACTGGTAATCCCATAATTCTTTCAGATAAAGTATTGGCAGACTTTCGTGAAATGGAAAAATATGAAGACATTCCAGAAGAACAAAAAAGAAGAAGTTTTGGCATTTTTGCAAAGGACGATGAATTATTTCATTTCAAAGATTCATTTGATAAATTATTCCAATATAAGGAAGATTTTTATCAAAACAGCATTTTAATAAAGGGGCATCACAGTATTGAAGAAGAGTATTTAGCTGATGGTTTAAAGCAGGCAGAAAAGTATTTTTAAAGACAGATAAACAGCTGTTGTGATGAATGTATTGATTAAAAAATTGCAGGGCTTAGAGAAGCGCAGACTGTGGAGAATTTCAGCCTGTGCAAATTGGTATAAGCTAATTTTTTCTTCATGAAGGGAGGTCAAAATGACTAGAGAAGAATACGATAGCTTAGGTCATATTACGGAAACAGGAAAATGTTGCTTCTGTGGAAAAGAATACACAGACTATGGTAAATCAACCTGGGGCGTTTGGACCGCTGAAGAAGAACACGAAGCATTTGGTGAAAATAAACGCTGCTGTGCGGAATGTAATGAAAAGATTGTCAATGAAGTGCGAAGAGAAAAAGCGGATGCCGTAAAGCAAGGAAAAATCGAAAATGTTTTGCAAGATTTTTTTGAAGTCATCTATGAACGGCGGAGTAAGGGGTTAGTAGAAGGTGGAGAATCTATAATACGAGTCTATGACAATGGTCTATACCGAAAAATACTTCTTCCCAGAGAGAAATATAAAGGGAAAAAATATAAAGGGGAGCGGAAAGACATAGTCTACGGTAAGGAACTTTCTGTAGTACCTAAACTCCTTGAGTTCTATAGGGAAAATCAGGAAGAGATAGATTCCCTTTCAGAACGATTAAAAGATCCCTATGACGATCGTATATACAGTGAGGAGAGCATACGGTTTGGCAAAAAGCTTATTACCGGAAGTCATATTTTTGGTGCTCCGCCTGATGAATATTATGATGAAATTCTCGAAGTTAAACGAACTCCGGAAAAGGATGCAGTCGTACAACAGATAAAAAAACTCTGGAAGCTTGCTCAAAAAATTGAAAACGGGATTTTAGAAGACGAATTTCCTCTGTATAAAAAAGAACGGGACGATTTTAGAAAGAAAGTTGAAAGAAACAGGGAACGCTATAGAAAATAATACGTCGAGTCAAGGCACGCTCACGCTTAAAGCCTTGACTTCGCCGTTTTGAGGGTTTTGTAATAAACCCTCAATAAAAGGAGGATAATTTGGCTATATTAACACAGTTAAGTCTTGCTGAAGAGTTTATTAGAACTATTTTGCCAGGAGATATGAATTATAGATTGTTCAATTCAGAAGCTAACCAAATGATCAAGATTTGGAAAGGTTTTGGAAAAGCTCTTAACAAGAACAAGCCGTTAAAATACAATCCAAGTTTGTCACCTGAAGCAAAGAGATATCTTAAAAGGTATTCAAAATCTGTTGCTTTCAGTTTGATGGATCTAAGAAAAAAAGCTCAAATAAATACAATTGTTCCGGTTAAAACAGAATTCGAAAAAACAGAACTTGAAAGGTATAAGCTGCGAACTGAAGGTTTTATACTTTCTTTTGAGCATACTGAAGACAATTCAACAAGAGCTTTTATTAAACTTGTAGAAGATACTAAGAATATGATTTTAGGGGAATAAGAGAACTCTTAAAAGAGCAGCCTCTCAATCCGTTTAGCAAAAGATCAAATGCGGAAACTCCAAGTCCGAAACTATTCTTCCCAGCCCTTACAGACATCACACCAGCCAGTGGCGCCTGATACTTCTTCCAGTTCAGAGGGAGTGAGTTTTACCGAAGTAAATGAGTTTCCGCCTGCTGGATGAACGTATTCAAATCTTTTCATTGAAACATCGAGCCATACGGGGATTTCTTTTGGAACATTGAAAGGGCAGACTCCGCCTGGAGCAAATCCGGTAATTGCTTCAACCTGGTCTCGCTGAATCATGCTTGGTTTTGTATGAAAAAGAGCTTTGAACTTTGACGAGTTTACACGGCCATCACCAGCCATTACTACGATAACAGGTTTTTCATCCACAATAAATGAAAGCGTCTTTGCAATCTCCGCCTCAGAACAGCCAATCTGCTGTGCTGCATGTTCTACGGTGTCGATTGTTTCTTTGTGTTCGGTGAGTCTGTCTGCATATCCCTTAGCTTTGAGGAAGTCTAAAACTTTTTCATTTATCATATATCTATATATCCTTGTTTACCTATTATTCAGATAGGTTTATGATACAAATAAAGAGGCTGGCAGTCAATGAAAAGTATTTTGATAAAAGACACAACAAAGGAAGAAAGAGAAAAAATCGTTGCCGATGCTCTTGGTTGCGGAAGCGATTGCTCCATGTGCTGTGCCTGTGGCGGCATGGAAATTGACTATCAGCAGTACATAGACGGTAAGAAAGAAATTGCCCAGCTGAATGCAGAATACCGGGCAAATACGATGATTGGGCACTAGATTATAGCTTTCCCATCAAATCCTTAATTGTTGTTTTTTTCAATTCTTCTTCCAAAGCCTGCTGGGCATTATCTAATGGCTGGTCTAGAACTGCATGGATTTTGCTGCCAACGGGACATTTTGGATTAGGATTTACATGAAAATTAAAAACAGAACGTTCGCTCTCCTTTTCTTCGCTCACTGCCTTGTAAACATCCAAAAGGGTAATTTCTTCGGCTTTCTTTGAAAGGGTAGAGCCTCCGACCCCGGCTTTTGTTTCTACCATTCCAGCTGCCTGGAGTTTTCCCAAAATCTTTCTGATAATTACCGGGTTCATGCCAGTGCTTCCCGCAATGAAGTCGGAAGTGACTTTGTAGTCTTTTTCAAAATAAGCGATGCAGAGAATAGTGTGAATGGCAACGGTAAGGTTTGTATTTAGTTTCATAATCCTGTCCTTGCTTCAGTATATCAGATTTGTTGTAAAAAATAAATAACAAGGAATAATGGTTTGGGCGTTACCGCTTGCCTACGGCAAGCGGTCGGGCTTTTCGCCATTCCGCGCTAACCGCGCTCCATTCTTCCGCTCCCTAACGGTCGCTCCAGAACGAGCCTGCGGCTCGTGGCTACAATCCCTAACGTGGGAAAGCTTATTTACTGTTTTTTACTTTATCCAAGGACTTATTAACAGATAGTCTTATTTGTTCAACAATTTCATCTGTCAATTGTGCACGGATTCTTTCATTTTCTGGAGTTTCTTCTATTATTACAGGTTTTGAGTCATGTGGAATAAAAAGTTGGTAGACTTCAATATTTAGGGCAGATGCGATTTTTGAAAGAGAATCTTCTCCTGGCCAGCGGCGTTTTCCTTCAAAGAAATTTATTGCTTGAACTGACATTTCTGCTTCTTCCGCAAGTTTTTCTTGTGTCCATCCTTTATCTTTTCTAAAAATCTTTATGTTAGTTGATAATGTCTCTAATATTTCCTCGCCAGATTCCATACTTACATTCTGTAAGTAAAAACTTAAAATATACAGTTACAAATAGTAGAAATAGTGATATACTTACAGATTGTAGAATTATGATAATCTATGACATTTTGTAGGTATATAAAGTGAATAGTGCCAAAAGACAGCAGCAAGATAATCAAATTTTTCCCTTTTCAGAAGAAATTCTTTCCATTCTCTTGCTTGACCGTACTACAGACAAAAACATTCTTTGGGCTACTGATGACTATCCGCCAATTTCCTCAAAATCCCAGATACAAATCTCGCAAATCACAGGATTGCATTCCGAGCGCATAAAGCCTCGGATTCAAAAGCAGAAGGAAGAACAGCAGAGCCGTACTCGCAATAAAGCAGAAGTTTTTACTCCAAGCTGGATTTGTAACGCTCAGAACAATCTGATTGATGAGTCATGGTTTGGACGAAAAGATGTTTTTAACTCAGCAGAAATTGTTGACGGAAACGTCAACGAGAAAAAATGGAAATCCCGTAAAACAAAAATCAAATTTTCTACAGATATTGAAAGCGGAAAAACCTGGCAGGACTATGTAAAACTCACTCGACTTGAAATTACCTGCGGGGAGGCTCCTTACTTGGTTAGCCGTTACGATACTGTTTCTGGCAAAGCAATCAAACTAAAAGAAAGAATCGGTCTTTTAGACCGTAAAATGCGGGTTATCTGTGAAAACGCTGCAAACGAAGCTGAATACTTTTTGTGGGCAACCGTTGCTTTTCAGAATACTTACGGATTTGAGCTTCAGGGCGACAACCTTCTTTTAGCAAGAGCAAATCTTCTTCTTTCATTTAATGAATATACAAAACATTTCCTTAAACGCTCTCCAACAGAGGATGAACAAAAGAAAATTGCGGAAATAATCAGCTGGAATTTGTGGCAGATGGATGGCTTAACTTTCTCAACGCCGTTTTCATCTGGAGACGACAGCGAGCAGGAATTTTTATTTGAAGAAATGAATACCCAGGAAAACTTCCCCTGCAAAATCATGGACTGGAAAGAAAACAAAATCATTCTATATAAGTCGCTTTTGAAGAAGAGAGGTGCATAATGGCAGATTCAGCAGAAAAGACTTTTAAGAATACATTTTCATACAAGCTTATTTATGTATTTGCAATTCCCGATGATGCTCACGCCGGAAGCGTAAAAGTCGGAGACACAAAACTTGATACAGATTTGACTCCCGACCGATTACAGCCAAACTGCAAGGAACTTAATCAGGCTGCTCTTGAAAGAATCAGAAGCTACACAAAGACCGCCGCTGTGGATGTAACTCTTTTGCACACAGAACTTGCAATTCGAACAATTCAGAAAAAGGACGGTAGCTGGAACACTGAAAGCTTTCGAGATTATGATGTTCACCGTGTTCTGTTAAATTCTGGAATCAAGAAAAAAACTTTTGGTGATAAGAAACTTGGGAATGAATGGTTTTGTTGTGATGATGTCACCGCAATAAAAGCGATTACAGCTGTAAAGCATGGAGATGCTTCGATTGACACGCTAATTCCAATGGATAAGTTTATTCCAATCAGTTTCCGCCCTGAGCAAAAAGAAGCGATTGAAAAAACTGTTCGCCAATTCAAGAAATCTCCACGAATGTTGTGGAATGCCAAAATGCGCTTTGGCAAAACTCTTTCAGCCCTTGAAGTCGTTCGCCGCATGGATTTTGAACGCACGGTTTTGATTACGCACCGCCCTGTTGTTGATGACGGCTGGCATGAAGACTTTGGAAAGATTTTTACAAAAGAAGATAAATACCGCTACGGCTCAAAAAAGAGCGGAATCGAAATCAGTGACCTTGAAAAGACTTTTAAGGAAGATAAAAAACATTATATCTACTTTGCTTCTATTCAGGATTTACGTGGTTCTAAAATCGTAGGTGGAAAGTTTGATAAAAACGATGATGTGTTTAACATCGACTGGGACTGTGTAATAATTGATGAAGCCCACGAAGGAACTACAACAGAACTTGGTGACAAGGTAAAAGGCATTTTGTTCAAACCGGAAAAAGGAACAAAACTTCTGGAACTTTCGGGCACTCCCTTCAACATTCTCTCAAGTTACGAAGATGATGACGACAGTGTGTTCACATGGGATTATGTCATGGAGCAGCGGGCAAAGCAGGAGTGGGAAGAAACTCATTTTGGAGATTCAAATCCATATTCAGATTTGCCTGAAATGCGAATGTACACCTATGATTTAGGAAAACTTATTAAAGGTGACTTTGTTGACGTTGGAGACAAGGCATTTAACTTTGCAGAATTTTTCCGCACGAATGAAAACGGCTTTTTGGTTCATGAAAATAGCGTGAATGACTTTTTAAATCTTCTTACCAGACAGGACAAAGAAAGTCTTTATCCCTTCAGCTGTACTGAATACATAAATCTTTTTCATCACACATTATGGATGATTCCGGGAGTAAAAGAAGCTCTTGCATTGCAGAATTTATTACGAAAGCATCCAGTGTTCTGTAACTTTAATGTAGTTAACGTAGCTGGAGACGGAGATCCGGAAGACCCGACAGGGGAAGCACTTGAAGCGGTACGCAAAGCTATAAAAGACGCTGGCGATGATGGCTATACAATCACTCTGTCTTGCGGAAAGTTGACAACTGGCGTAAGTGTAAAACAGTGGACAGCAGTATTTATGCTTTACGGAACTTATTCCACAAAAGCTGCCGGATATTTACAGACAATATTCCGCGTGCAGACTCCTTGTAACGAATACGGAAAAAGCAAGACCTGTGCTTATGTTTTTGATTTTGCACCAGACAGAACCCTTAAAATGGTTGCTGATGCTGTAACACTGAATACAAAAGTCGGAAAAACTAAAGTTGATGACAAGAATCGTCTTGGAGAATTTCTTAACTTTTGTCCTGTAATTGGAATTGTAGGCAGTACGATGAAGCCGTACAAAGTAAACAGTCTTCTCCAGCAATTGAAATCAGCTTATGCAGAACGTGCCGTATGCAAAGGTTTTGATGATGCAAGTATCTACAACGATGAACTCTTAAAACTTTCCAAAGTTGAGCTTGAGAAATTCAAAGATTTACAGGCAATCATCGGGCAGACAAAAGCAAATAAAGCCGGTGACAAAATCGATGTAAATAAACAGGGGCTTACTGAAGAAGAATACAAACAGACACAAACACCGCCTCCACAGAGCGAGAACCGTATTCTTTCGCCTGAAGAAGAGGAACTTAGAAAAAAACTTTTGGAAGCAAAGAAACAAAGACAGACTGCAATCAGTATTTTGCGTGGAATCAGTATCCGTATGCCGCTTTTGATTTACGGAGCAAGAGGAAAGAATGGAGACGAGATTCCGATTACGGAAGACATTACTCTTAAAAAGTTTGTAGAACTTGTGGACGATACTTCCTGGGAAGAGTTCATGCCACGAGGCGTTACAAAAGAAAATTTTGCTGACTTTGAAAAATACTACGATGAAGATGTTTTCATTGCAGCAGGAAAAAGAATCCGCAATCTTGTTTTAGCGGCAGACAAGTTGAATGTTACAGAACGAACAAGAAAGATAGCTGAAATTTTTTCTTACTTTAGAAATCCAGACAAGGAAACTGTTTTGACTCCGTGGCGTGTGGTGAACATGCACATGGGAGACTGTCTTGGTGGATGGTCTTTCTTTGACAAAGATTGTGAAAAATCATTAGGCGAAAATGAAAGTCCACATTTTATAGATGTAAAAGATGTGACAGAAAAAACTCTTGGTAACAGTGAAGCTAAGATTCTGGAAATTAACTCAAAGACAGGTCTATATCCGCTTTACTGTGCCTATTCGATTTTCAGGGCAAAACAGAGTCTTCATCCACAAATGGCAGAAAATGCACTTTGGCAAGAGACAATCACAGAAAATATTTTTGTAATCTGCAAAACTCCAATGGCAAAGGCAATTACCCAAAGAACGCTCTGCGGTTTTACAAATACAAAAATCAACGCACACGCTTTTGACCACCTTGTAAATGATTTAAAGAACAAAAGCGATTCATTCATAAAAGAAGTAACATCAGAAAACTTCTGGAAAAAAGGAAATGGAAAAATGGAGTTTGACGCAATCGTGGGAAATCCGCCGTATCAGGAAAATATAAGCAATAATGAAGGAAACGATTCTCTTTCAAGACAAGTCTTCCCTGATTTTATAAAGAACACAATTTTGACTGGCTCTGAATTTGTTTCACTTATTACACCTTCTCGTTGGTTTACCGCTGATGCACAGGATAAATCATTTTTACGCCTTAGAGAATTCGTAAAAACACATCAACATTTTTCTAATTTCTTTATTTATCCTGATGAAAAAGAACTCTTTAAGAATGTTGAAATCAAAGGAGGTCTTAATTATTTCTTGTATCAAGATGGTTATTCTGGTCTTGTTAATTTCTTTGAATGCTCAAAAGGCCAAAAAACTTTACAGAAAAGAAAACTGTTTGAAGAAGGGCTTGATATAATCATTTATGATGGAATTGATTTTGGAATCTTGGATAAAGTACAGAAAATGGGTTTTGAATCAATAAACTCTATCACGACAGGAAGAAATGCCTTTGGTATTATTGGTAAAGAATCTGTTCTCAAGGAAATTGCTAAGTCAAAACCTTTCGAAAATTCTCTTGAATTACGATGTAAAGATAATGAAATCAAGTATTGCAAAAAGGATGCTGTAACAAAAGGAACTGAACTGATTGATAAATACAAGGTTTTCATTTCAAAATCTGCTGGAAATCCAAATACAGATACAAAAGTTATAGGTATTCCGTATCTTGGAAAACCTAATTCTGTATGTACAGATTCATTATTTCCTATTGGAAATTTCAAAACTGAAAAAGAAGCCATAAATCTTCAAAAATATATGAATACGAAATTTTTACGTTTTATGATTTCAATTTTGAAAGCTTCACAGAATGTGTGTCAAAATGTATATCAGTTTGTGCCTATGCAAGATTTTACAAACAAATCAGATATTGACTGGTCGAAATCGCTTGCAGACATTGATAAACAACTTTTTGACAAGTATGGTTTGTCAGACGAAGAACGCAAATACATAAATGAGAAGATTGAAGTAAAACTATAGTTATTCTCAAATAAAAGGACTATTTACCTCAGGTAAATAAGCTTTGTGCTTGTGGTAAATAGTCGATGAACTCAGGATAAATTGATTATTTACTCTGGGCAACTATTCTTTTGTCTCAGCGAATAACGCTTCTTTGCCCTTTCCAAGCTGAATTACTTTTGCATTTTCAATTATGGCTTTTGAGTTTTCATTGCATTTATCTTGTCCGTCTAAAGCAATAAAAATCTGCTTCTTATACTTCTTGCAAAAATCAGCATAAAGGGAAAGACAGAAATTAACTCTTTCATCTTCTAGTTCATGGAAAATATAAGAATCATGAATCAAAAACGGAACATCCGTTATGGAAAGAATAGCCAAATCAAAAATAATCAAATTTAAATGTTTTGTTCCTGTTCCAATATCGTTTTCTCTGTAAAGTCTGTATGATTTTTGAGTTGGAAATTCAAACTTTAAGTTTTTGCTTTCCTCATCAAAAAGAGGAAGTGTATTATTAACTTTTTCAGCAATAGAGAATAAAGCCTGTTCTTGTGTTATGCGTAGCTCATTTTCTGCACTTGTTTTTTCATTTAGAAGATTTTTTTTAAGATCATAGTATTCGAGTGATTTTTCGATTTGTTCTATTCTTACAGATTTTTTGCCATATTCTTCAAGAACTGTTTGCGGAATATCTTTTAAATCAGGACTTATTTTGTTTTCAAGCTCCTCAATTTCCTTAATGACTGTAGAAAGCATCTTCTTTAGTTTTTCTTCTTCATTTTTACATTCTGTATTTACAATTTTGTAAATGGAATTGTGGAAATTTTGAATATCTTGAATTTTTTTAAGATTTACAGATGGAAAATATGTCTGTAAAACTTTTAAATCATCATCTGAAACTTTTGAAGAAGAGTCGAGCTTTTCAATAGCAGCAATTTCACTTTGAAGACGTGACCGCTTAGAACGAAGTATTTTCAATTTGTTCTTTATGTCAGCGGCTTCTTGGGCAGTTTTTCCTTCAAATGTAAAAATTTCTTTAGCCTTACCAGTCTTTGCTTCGTCTAAATCACGTATTAACTCGTCTTTTTCAGAGATTAATTTCTGTGCTTCCTTATCGGATGTTGCAGCTTTTCGTATAAAACCATAATCTACAGCAGATTGAAAAGTTTTTGCTTTTGTTTCTGCAAGTTCCAAGGACTTTGCTTTTGGCTTTATATTTTCGTATTCAGGAAAAAGTTTCTCAAATCTTGTTATGCCTTTTGATTGGCTTGTATCTCCTTCGTTTTTAAGAGGATTATCAAAATCTGTTTCAAATCTTCCGGCAATATGAGAATATACCGAAACAATTTCACGAAAAGTCAGTTCTGAATTTTCCAGTTTATATTCTTTTTCAAAAAGTCAGTGAACTCTTTTATTTTCAACGATTCACCATTTGGTTCATAGTTTTCATTACATTTTGCAATTATATCAGGAGTTTCTGTTGAACGGCTGAATTGATATGTTCCACTTTCAAATTTGTGTGTAAAGAATATCGTATGATTTCCAAAAAGTTTTACTATTCTGTTTTTCGAATCAGTATAAGCATTTCCGCCAAAAGCAAAATCTATTGCTAGAAGAAAAGTTGATTTTCCTATGGAGTTAGCTTTATTCTCTTGTCCGAGAACAATAGTCAAGCCCTCGTGTATCTGTAGAGGGTCTCTTATTTTAAATGCATCACATTTTATTTCACATAGCATAAACGTATCTCCTCTTTTGTTTCGTCAAATTCGATTCTGTTTAAAGCAAAAAGGCAGTCTAATGTTTCTATGTAATTCTGTATGTTAAGGAACTTTTTCTTGTTCTTCTTATACAGGCTGTGGATATTCTGATTGCTGTTTTTCAAAGCATCAAGAATTATTGGAAATCTTGCAATTACGGAATCTGAATAAGGAATTGTTTTATTCGGCAGGAACATCAAATACCTCACACAATTGAACGAAATATGCAACAACGCATTGCGCAGCACGGTTATATCCAGTTGGTAATTTTGCTTTGGCCAAAAAGTAGCTAGACATCGCATTAAATATTTCAAGTTTATTATTACACGTATCTTTTAATGCTATATATTGCTCATGAACCCTTTTAGTGACAAAGTCTGCCGGCATAGCACCTTCTCTTTGTTCATCAACAAAATACTGATTTACCTTATTAAAGAATTTTGTGACTTTATGCTGAACATCATCTTGTAAAAGAAAATCATCTGGTATCTTTTTGGCTATGTATGTAGCTGAAATTGGATGGTCTTGTAACTCATCAGTGCTTGCTATGGCATAAATGGCTTTTACAGTTTCTTTGATTTTATTCTCAAAATCCTTTTCCTCTTCTAGAGAAATTACTTCTTCAAAATTTTCACCAGGACGATGGTCTTTTTCTAAAAGACGGTTCCTTATTATAGAATGAAATAGTTTCGCTAATTCTTGTGCAAGATTGTTAAAAGTAACAGTTGAATTTGTTGGAAAGAACTCTTCACAAAGCTCATTTACATTGTCATCATTGTCACCATTATCAAAAATAGATTGAAAATAATCTGTAAGTTTTTCTTTGTCAAAATTGTCATTTATCACCTCTGCCCTTGGCTTTGGAAGTTTTTCATTATTTAAGTAGCGTGAGTTATTATTTTTGTTTTTAGTATAAAACGGATTTTTTACACCATCTTTCAAGGCATGGTCAACCAACTCATACATAAAATCTACGCTTTTTGTATCTTTTATCAAAAATATATCCAAGCGATTTATAAAATCAGCGAAATTTATTGTTAATTCCGTATAATTCCGATTTTCTGTCATTTTTCACGCACTCTAATTCCGTATAAGACCGATATGAGCCTCTTTGCTCCCCTTATTATTAAGTTGGCAAGGGAAAACAGAGTTTCTGAAACTTCCTTGCTTTCTAAATCTATTATATCACATTTTCGCGTTTTTTGTTAGCGCGCAACAAAGGACGACGGAGAGGAGAAAGAAATGAGCGAAAACAACGCTTTTATCAAACTTCAGGAATCGGCTAACGGAAGAGTTTCCGTTAAGTTACAGAAAAACCAGTTCGCAAAAGATGGAACTGAAAGTTTCTACGGCAAAGTGGAGCGGTTTACTTACAGCACGCAGAACATTCTGGATGCTATGGCAGATGCAGTTCCTCTTGTGGATTTGGGTACTGTTGCAAGTGTTTTGAACGCTTATGCAAATACGGTGCTTAAAGTTCTTGCAGCGGGAAATGCAGTTAAGTTTGGCGAACTTGGAACTTTCTACATAGCAGGAAAGGGAACTGTAGACACAGAAACAGGTAAACCTGCTCTTACTGTAAAATTCACGGCAACAAAGACATTAAAGGATGCCGTACAGAACGTAGAAATTGCTTCATCAGAATATATCGCTCCAAGCGGTGTGATAACAAACGTTATTGATGTTGCAAGCGGTAAAACTGACGGAACACTTATGGCAAATGGATCTGTATTACTTGAAGGTTCGAGCCTTAAAATCGGCGGAGATGATTCAGGTATTTGGTTTGTATCTGTTGATGAAAACGGAAATGTCGCCAGCGATGAGACTTCTTGGATAAAAGTTGAATCAACTTTGATATACAACTTACCCTCAAAACTTCTGTTTGCTCTTCCTCAGAGTTTAACAAGTGGCAAATACAAGATTGTAGTCCGCACTCGTTATGCCGGAAAGAGTGGCTACGAGCGCAAGTATCTTGTGGAAGCAATTTCTGAAACTGTAGAGATTGCTTAAAACTCGGTTCAGACGGTTTGCTGTCATCCGAGTGAGCCGTCTGATTAAATCAAATCCTAACAATTTATTAAGAGGTGAAAATATGAAAATTAAAGCAAATAAAAACATTATTGACGACGGCTTCAATGCCGAACTGGTGGAAACAGCTGTTTTTACAGGACTGCTTGAAATTCCGCTTATCAAGAAGCCTGATGAATTTATCATTCCAAAAAGCATGATTCCATTCAGTGAGCGTAATAAATCAGAACACTTTGAAGAGTTTGTTTGTTTTTACGAGCATGACATTCGCTTTCGTGACATTTTGACTGCTACAAAAGAACAGATTACTTCGCTTAATAAGTTTAAAGGTGTTATCTCACCTGACTGCAGTCTGTATTACGATATGCCCCTGGTTTTGCAGATGACAAACACTTACCTGAACCGTCAGATTGGTCATTATCTGCAAACACAAGGCATCTATGTAATACCGAATGTCCGCTGGGGCGATGAACGGAGCTACACGCGCATTACCCCAGATGCAGATGAACTTCCTTTTGCTTTTTTAGGTCTTGAAAAGCACGGAATTTACTCAATTGGAACTTACGGTTGCTGCAAAACAGCTGAATACAAACATTATTTGAGGGAAGGCTTGCGCTCATTCATCAAAGAAATTGAGCCGGAAATCATTCTTGTATATGGAGCAATGCCAGATTCTATTTTTGGAGAGTTCAAAAAGGAAGTTCAGTTTGTTCATTTTGACGACTGGACAAAGGTACAGCACGACAAGGTAGGAAAGAAAAATGGGTAGCGGTAAAAGTGGAATATATAATGGCACTGCAGGAGCTTCACAGCATTATGTACGAACTTATACAGTTTGCAGAGATATGAAAAAGTGGGATATTTCACGTGGTGTTTGTAGCAAAAAAGGAGTTTATACTAAAAATCCTACAGCAGAACCCTTAAAAGACAAAATAAAAGGGAACTATATAGGTAACAAACACACAAACTATCATGTTCCCTATGTTATCACCCCAAAAGGTGATATAATCATAGGGAAAAGGAATGGAAACGGAAAAACCGGTCTTCCTACACCGCATCCAACTTTAATTGGTGGAAAAAATCCAAAGGTAATGTGCGCTGGCATTCTTGAAATATCTGGAGGAAAGATAAAATCAATTAATGTAAGCAGCGGTCATTATAAACCGAATCCGAAATCCTTACCAAAAACAAAAAAGATTTTTGAAAAGCTTCCAAAAAGTCTTTTCCATAAAAAATATAAATGGAGTGTATAAAAATGAGTTTTATTAATACATGGGGTGCTGTTCTTGAAAACGAATTTATTCTTTCTGACAGTGTTTCTAAATACAATCTTGGGACAACTGTAAAGTGTATATCTGAAGATGAAGAGATTCTAACCTGTCAGGATGATAAAGAAATCGTAAAACTTTTGAAAACTGGATGGGTAGGTCGTCCAAATCCAGACTTTTACTGGAATGAAAAAGTTAGAATCATTGAAAAAGATATAACAGCTCGCATAGAACTGATTTGCTGGCACTATAATGAAAAACGATATTTTTATCATTTAATTGAGGAAAATGGTAAAAAATTGAGCAAGCGTTATTATGCAGATGAATTGCAAAAGGTGGATTAACTTGGATTACATCAAGCTTAGTAAAGAAATTTCCTATGCTCTGCGACATGCACCATGGGAGTATGAACTGGAAATGGATGAGAATGGTTTTGTCGATATCCAACAGCTTCTATCATCTATAAACGAAGAGAATAACTATCCAAAACTCATTGATAAAATGGATATTCTTCAAGTAATTGAAATATCTGATAAGAAAAGGCTTGAAATTTCCGGTGAAAAAATCCGAGCAATGTACGGTCATTCTTTTCCTATGCAGATAAAATACGATGAAGAAATACCGCCATCCATCTTATATCATGGAACTGCAAAACGTTTTTTAAAGTCAATTATGACAGAAGGCTTAAAGCCAATGAGCCGGCAGTATGTTCATTTAAGTGCAGATATTGAAACTGCTATATTGGTAGGAAAAAGAAGAGATTCTGAACCTGTAATTTTGCAAATTGATACAGTTTCTGCATTAAAATTTGGCATAAAATTTTATCATGCGAATGAAAAAGTATGGTTGTGCAAGGAACTACCTTTTCAGTTTTTAAGCAACTTGCAAGTATAAAGGTAGTATTACATCTATTTATCCAAATGCAAAAAGCCAACCTAGTAAAAGGAGGAAGAAATGATAAAAGATGAATTTGCAAAAATTGAGGCAGAATTAGAAGTTACTGATATGAACAACTATTATGTTAGAGACCCTCTAATAGAAAAAGAGATTGAACTTTTTACAAAGGATATAAAAGCAACTATAGAGTTTGTAAAAAATGACTGCACCGCTAGTCAGTTTTCTTGGATGAGTGAAGTCTGGGACGAAATTGTTGAAAAAACAAAAAGTAAGGAATTTGTTGACTGCATAAAAGAAACTGCAAAGAAGTTTCCTGAAGAGTGTGAAAAGTTTAATATCGCAGGTTCCATCGAATCAGCGGAAGGATATTTGTAAAAATAATTCGGGATGTGTGGAAGTTCAGACAAAATGAGTTTTGTTGCAAAACCTCTCTTTCTCTGCAATAATATAGTGAAATTTGACGAGCAGGAAAGGCACCCTGCGCTCCCGAAAGGGAACCTGATATGATGGATACGCCGTGAGCGAGAGCGAACTGTTAAATAATTTCCTTGCAGTACGCGGAGCGAAGCGACGCATACGCCGCCCATCCAATTTTTTTTTAAGCCACCTGCTTTGAGGTGGCTTTTTTTGTCTTTCCTCACCATGTTTGTTGTAAAAAATAAATAACATCACTTGACATTTATAAATTACAACGCTATATTGATTATAGGTTGTAAGTATTAAGTTACAATACGCAGCAAAACACATCTTTTTATAAGCCTGATTTTGACAAGCCATTATGTTGTGGAAAATCTGGATGATATTAAAAGGAGCCACGAATGACAGTTACAGAAATTGCAGAATATCTTGATAAAGTAGGCTTACAGTATCTGGCAACAATCGGTTTGGATAGGAAGCGTCGTTCGCCGTTGGCGAACTTAACGAGTTTGCTACGCAAACTCGCATTTTAATCCTGCGAGTTTTTGCAAGCAAAAACTCGGTAAGCAAGCGAAAGCTTGCGACGTTCTGCACAAACAGCCAGAAGGATATGTTTAAGGAGCTTTCTGTGAATCCTTATATTGACCTTTGTGGCTCCCGTCTTATGGAGAATGAAATTGATACAGCCTGGATTCGCATGAGTGCAAGGGTTGTCTTTGAAGAAAATCTTACGGTTAAGAAAATGATTATGGAAAAATCTTCCATAGTTCGCCAGCTGTACAAAAATGATGCAAATCATTCCTTGTTCAAGGTTTTCTATCTTTCTGAGGTTTCCGGCAGTCTGAACAATCTTGGTCATGTTAAGGGACTTGAAGAGAATAAAGCTTTTTCTAAGCCTGTTGTTTTTAAGTTTTAAAGGAAAATGAATTCGGGCGTTCCCGCCTGCCTGTGGCAGTCGGTCGGCTGTTCCGCGCTTCGCTACCGCTCATCCTCCTCGCTTCGCTGCGGTGGACTGCTTCGCAGGCGCTCCATAGCCTAACGCATGGTCAAAATCAAGGAGGTTCTTATGGAAAACATCAAATCAATCTTACAAAATGCAGACTCAATTCTCATCGGTGCTGGAGCGGGACTTTCTACTTCTGCAGGCTTTACCTACAGCGGGCCGCGTTTTCAAAAATACTTTTCTGATTTTGAAAAGAAGTACGGCTTTCATGATATGTATTCCGGTGGCTTTTATCCTTACAAAACTCTTGAAGAAAACTGGGCTTACTGGAGCCGCTACATAATAATCAACCGCTACATGAACGCTCCGATTCCTGTCTATGAAGAACTCTTTGAACTTGTGAAGAATAAAAATTATTTTGTTCTTACGACTAATGTTGACCACTGCTTTCAGAAAGCGGGTTTTGATAAGTCACGACTGTTTTATACTCAGGGTGATTACGGTCTCTGGCAGTGCTCGGAGCCTTGTCACAAGAAAACTTACGACAATCAGCTTTTTGTTGAAAAAATGGTCAGGGAACAGGGCTTTGTAATTCAGGATGATGGCAGCCTTGAACTTCCGGAAAATGGATTTGAAGGAATCAAAATGACTGTCTCCTCTGAATTGCTTCCCCGCTGTCCTGTGTGCGGAAAGCCTATGAGCATGAACCTTCGCGCTGACGACACTTTTGTGGAAGATGAAGGCTGGAATAAGGCAGCTGGCCGTTATGAAGATTTTCTGAATGAAAATAAAGACGGAAAGATTGTTTATCTGGAGCTTGGTGTTGGTGGTAACACTCCGGGCATTATCAAGTATCCTTTCTGGAAGATGACCTATGCAAATCCAAAAGCAAAATACATCTGCATTAACAAAGGAGAAGCAGTAGTTCCGAAAGAAATTGAAAAGCAGAGCCTTTGTGTGGACAGTGATATTTATGAGACCTTGGCAGATTTGCGTTAGGGATTGTAGGGGCGCGAAGCGTTCTCGTTTGGAGAGCAGAGTCGAACCAAACGAGAATGAAGCGATAGCGTAACCCCGAAAAGCCCGGCGGCAGCGTAGCTGGCGCAACGCCCAAATGAAGAGGAAAAGGAAATGACACAAAAAGAACGACGCACATATTTGATAACAGAACTCCTCAAAGAGGATAAGGGTAGTGCAGGCTTTAAGCTGGGGCTTGTGCCCGGAAATGAAGGCGGCTTTCTGATTCCTGATGATGAAAAGAGCCAGCGCGATATACTCCGGGCTTTGATGAATATTCGTGGGCCATATTCCATTAGTGCTGACTTTTTGAAAATTCAGGATGAGTACCTGCAGCAGTTTAATAAAGAGCGGGGGATTACGGATATTGCGGATTTAAGCCCGACAGAAAGGAACCCAAAACTTTACCTCTGGCAAGGCGACATCACTACGCTAAAAGTTGATGCAATTGTTAATGCTGCAAATTCTGCTTTGCTTGGATGTTTTGCGCCGCTTCACATCTGTATCGACAACTGTATCCACACCTTTGCGGGCATTCAACTCAGACTTGCCTGTAACGAGCTGATGCAAAAGCAGGGGCACGAAGAAGTGATGTTACACTAAAAGTGGACACTAACAGGTAGAAAACTGTTGAAAAAAATAGGACAATAAAGACAGTTTTCTGCCATGGAGGTGTACATGGGAAAACAGCTTAGTCCGCTGGAAAAAGAATTCCTTATAAAAACTTATAGGGCAAAAACAGAAGTGAAACTTTCAGACTTCTGTGA
>JAXJSC010000025.1:0-47718 GCA_036310305.1 Treponema sp.
TATCTGAAACACCAAAATTCGTACAGAAGAAAATGTCCACTTCTAAAAACGAATCTGAAGAAATATTTCAGGAATTGTCCACTCTTAAAAAAGAAAATTAAGAAAAAACATTTTTTTTGTCCACTTTTATTGACTGGTACAAGATAATGGAAAAATAGTAAACTTTACGGCAGAAATGGCACGGAGTGATTTATATTTTGCTGTAAATTAAACTGATATTGATAACAAAACGCAAAAAACAGAATCTTCTGCTGATGAGCTTCTGAAATGGAAAAAATTACTAGACTCTGGAGTAATAACACAAGATGAATTTAACTCTAAGAAAAAACAGCTCTTAGGTTTATAACAAAATCGGCGGGGCAGGCCAACCTTTTTTTATATAAAAAGAATTGCTGATTTAGTCTAAATATGATACTATAAAAAGACTGGAGAAGATTATGATTACAAATGTACAAGAATGTATCAAACCAATTTCGTATGTTAAAACAAACGCTGCAGATATGATGAATTTTGTAAACGATAGGAAAGAGCCTCTTGTAATAACTCAAAACGGAGAATCAAGAGCCGTATTAATTGATGTTGAATCCTATCAGGAAATGAAAAATGCCTTCAACATGTTAAAAATTATTCAGTTTTCTGAGCAAGATGTTAAAAATGGAAAATATAAACCTGCATCTGAAGTTTTTGCTAATTTAAGAAGGAAATATAACTGTGGAAAATGAAATTAACGAAGTTATAGTTTCTCAATTCGCAGAAGATGATTTGAATGAAATTGTAGAATATTATTTTTCGCTGTCACAGAATTATGTTGAAAAAGTTATTTCTGAATTTGAAGAAAATGTGATGTCGTTACAAAGGCATCCTAAAAGTGGCAGAGTTGTACCAGAATTGGAAAAACAGGGCATTTTACAGTACAGAGAACTTATTCAAGAGTATTACAGAATTGTATACGAAATTTCTGATAACAAAGTAATAGTTCACACAATAATTGATGGACGAAGAAATTTTGAAGATATAATAATTTCAAAATTGTCTCGCTATTATGGGAGTAAAACCTAACAAGGTTTTCAAAACCGATAAAAACTTTGTCACAAAAGTTGCTCTACGTGCCTTTGCGGCACCGCAACTTTTGCGCCAATTTTGCGCGTTGCGCAAAACCGTTTTTACGGTTTAAAACGCTAGTTATACTCACACGCCACTGGCGTGGTAGGTTGAATAGTAGAAAATTTTGGAAAAATAGAGTATATTACAAGTATGACTTTGGCAAAACCGTTTATAAAATGGGTTGGTGGGAAAAGCCAATTACTTGAAGAAATTAGAGAAAAATATCCCTCAGACATAGTAAAGTATTGTGAACCTTTTGTTGGCGGAGGTGCAGTACTTTTTGTCAACTCAAATAAAATCCGTCTCTTATAAATATTGTAGGGTTCAGAAGAGCCCGCAATAAAAGAAATATAGGAGAATTCAATTATGGCATTTGATCCATCAAAGTACACCGTCGCAAAGGCAAGACCACTTCCAGTTATCCTTCTTCTTGACAGAAGCGACAGCATGGGCGGGGAAAAAATTTCCACGCTTAATTCTGCGGTAAACGAAATGATTGAATCATTTAAGTCTGCGGGCCAGGGGGAAGTTGAAATCAATCTCGGAATAATCAGTTTTGGTGATGGAGGCGCAACTTATGATTTGCCGTTGCAGCCTGTATCCGGCATAACACAAATCGCTCTTTCTGCAAACGGCGGCACTCCTATGGGAATGGCCTTGAAGATGGCAAAAGACTTGATTGAAGATAAAGAAACTATTCCATCAAAAGGTTATCGTCCAGCTGTCGTTCTTGTTTCTGATGGAGCACCGAACGATAACTGGCAGCAACCTATGGAAAATTTTATCTCCGGCGGAAGAAGCTCAAAATGCGAGCGTTTTGCAATGGCAATCGGAACGAGCCAGGAGGATCCGGTTCTTAACAAATTCCTTTCTGGTACTGAAAACAAAGTTTTTCTCGCAAATGAAGCAAGTAAAATTCGTGATTTCTTCAAATTCGTAACTATGAGTGTAAGCGTAAGAAGCCGTTCTCAGAATCCAAATGCACTTCTTCCTGCGGCAAGCAATCCATCTTCACTAACCGCTATTGAGGATATGGCAAAAGAATTCGGACTTGATTTGTAATTTTGGAGCATCTTATGAGAGATTTATGCGTCATCGTTGATTTATCAGGCAGCATGTATGAGCTTGGAAAACCTGCAATTATCGCAAATGTTCTTTCAACGCTTTCAACACTCGAAACATTGGGCGATGAAAATGAAAGACTTGTCCTTACAAAATTACAGTGGGACGGTGACGATAAGTCTCTTGAACCGATTCTCGAAAAATGTATGGGCGTCAACACTCTGCTTCTGACAGACGGATATTCCATTTCTGACGATTGCAGGTCAAATAGAACCGTAAAAACCTTGATGGAAGAAAAGAAAGACAGCCTGTTCGTCGTTCTCTGTGGCGGCGATGCGGTGAATATTTCTTCTTTCAAGGAATTTTCCCGAGTAAAAACTGTAAATGCGGACAACATTCTTTTTGCACTCGAAAATTTTGATTGGAAAGAGATGCGATCATCAGATGAGACAGTTGGCGCGCCCCCACAAGACGATGGAGATGACTGGGAATGATTGGATTTTTCAAACACAGGAGTTTTCTTTGCGGCGCGAGCATTATCGGACCTTCCCACATAAAAAACAATATTGTAAATCAGGATTCGTTCCTTTTGGTGAAAAAGCGAAAATACATTTTGTGTGTTATTTCTGACGGCATGGGAAGCAAAAAATTCGCTGATGTCGGTTCCAAAAATGCCTGTCTTGCTGTTAAAAAAGAAATTGGCAACTTTGTAAAAAATAAACAAAATCCGCTTTCAATGAAGCAACTCTTTTCAAACATTATCGAAACTTGGAATCAACTGAATAATCCGCACGAATCACGCGATTGTTCTGCGACCTGTCTTTTTGTTTTTGCCACAAAAAACAAAATTCTTGCAGCCCGGCTCGGTGATGGAATGATTTGTCTTCTTGGAAAAAACGATGCTGAAAATGTTTCGCTTACAGAAAACAAAGATTCTAATTTTTCAAATTCAACTCAGTGCCTTTCAGATTCTTATGCGGCGGATGAATTCAATTATTCGTTTTACGACAGAAAGTTGTTTCGAGGCATTGTGCTTTCTTCAGACGGAATTTCTTCGGATATGGAAGATGGAAAGGAACTTCTTTTTTCCGAAGATTTGTTTAATGAAGTTAAAAAATTGCGTTTTTGGAACCGGAAGAATTTCCTTCAAAGCATGATGGAAAATTGGCCGGTTCCGCATCATACGGATGATAAAACGCTTGCGGTCGGAGGACTGTAATTTATGGAAGAATTTGAAATCGATATGGAAAATGTGGGCGTAACTCTTAATGACAGTGATGGAAATCAAGTCACCATAAGACAGGTAAAAGATTCTTACGAAACCGTGCATATAATTACAAAAGTTCTCGGGCAGGGAGGGCAGGGACTTGTCTGTTTGACGGAAAACAAAGAAGTCGTCGTAAAATTTGCGCTTGATTTCAAGGGACAGCTTATAAGCCATGAAAAAAATCCAAAAGAATTTGAGCAAAATGACATGGCATTTAATTCTGTCGTCCAAAAACCATTTCCTGACAGACTCCATTTGGCTTATCCAATGGCACGCCTTACCGATTATTCAGGTTACGTCATGCGTCTTATGGGCGATATGACAGGATATGGGGCTTTTGTTCCAACCAGCCCTGAGCAAATCAAGCAGATGGCAGAGGACGGCGGTCACAGAAGACGATTTCTTCTACTTTCAAAACTTGCCGCTATTCTTGCAAAACTTCACGGAAACGGCATGGTCTATTGCGATTTGTCGCCAAACAATGTTTTTGTCACTGAAAATTCTGAACTTGAAACGCAGAATGTCTGGCTCATCGATGCGGATAACGTTTTTATACCCGGTGAGGATTCAGACAAACTTGTGTATACGCCACGATATGCCGCTCCTGAGCTTCTTTCTGGTAAACCGTGCAGTCAGTTCAGCGATGTCTATTCCTTTGCGACGCTAACTTTTGAATCCCTTGCAGCCCTTCATCCTTTTGCCGGCGAAAAGGCGTCAAATTGGGAAGACGATGGAGATGATTGGGATGCTGAATCCAAAAAAGCTGACAATACTCCGCTGGGAATTGATCCTGCATATTCAGGAAAATATCCTTGGGTTGAAGATAGCGAAGATGATTCAAACCATACTACAGCTGGCCTTCCTCGGCAGTATTTTCTTACGGACGAAACTTTTGCGTTGTTCAACATGACTTTTTGTGAGGATGGAAGAGAACAGCCAAAAACAAGACCGACGGCGGTATTATGGGCACAGGCTTTCGCACATTCTCATGCGACAAGTGTCCGCTGTCCGAAATGCGGCATGAGTTTTGTTTACGACGGTACGCAGGAAAAATGCCCGTGGAGTGACGAAAATCTTCCGGCTCTTCTTATTCTTAAAGACGAAAACGAAAAAATCGTCTTTGCTCACGAAGTTGATTCTTCAAATGAGGGTGGTAAAAAATCCTTTGCGATACCGGAACATGTTTTTACCTCTTTCAACATCGACACTTTTTTCAGGACTGCAATCAAGGTGCGGACTGTAAACGATGATGTTTATGGCATTGAATTCAAACTGGAGCAGGGTGCGGAAAATGGAAAAACTTTCTGTATGAGCATCAATGGCAATGAGGAAAAAATCCTGAGCAGATATATCCTTCAACCCAAAAAAGGTGAAAAATACTCGCTTGTTTGCAAGGATTCCGCTACAGGTAAGAGCCGCTCGCTTGAAATTGTTTTGACGGAGGAAAAATAAAGATGGATTTAGTTCACATTGAAACGATTCCTTTTTATGAAAATATCGCAGCAAAATTTCTTTCCTCTCCAAAGTCTGAATTTAAAACCGGATTGTATTCAATTATCCCGAATCCAACTCGGAACAATTACATAATCAAGACTGAAAACTCAGCCTATGAATTCGAATTTAAAAGTCCTCAGGATAAATCAAATCTCGATGCACAGTTTTGCCGTGGTTCTTCCCATGTCTGCATGGTCAAATCTGTTTTCAAAAAAGAAAATGAATTCATGTTTGATCTTTATTCATTTGCAGGAAATTGTGAGAATTTCGGAGAAATCGTAATTCTTGCGGAAGAAGAAAATCTTGAAAATCTACAGAACAAAAATCATCCACTTAAAATCGAAAAACTTTGGGAACAGATTGAAAACGCCTGCACTTTGAACCTAAATGGAAAGTCTTATTTCATCATGCAGGGAGATTATTCAAAGGACGCGGATTCTAACCAGGACTCAGGAACAGAAGAGGGCGATGTAGCAAATGACTCGTCTGAATCAGAGCCAAAAGGCGCATTCTCAATCCTTTGCGAAATGTACAAAAAATGTTTTGCAATCAAAGTCCGTCAGAAAAATCTTACATCTACTGGCGAAGAAAAATATTTTGAGGTTACAGGAATATCTTCCCGCAAAAATATTAAGCCAGCCGGAAATTTTCATCTAGTCGAGGGAAAAATCAAACTGTCCGACCAAAAGAAGGCCGCATCTGCATACAACCTTGAAAAACTTAAGGCCATAACGGAAAAAAGCGGAAGCTACCTAAAAGCCTGGCGGGAATATACGGGGGCGCGCGGTGACAGGATTCTTTTTCAGGCACGAAAATTTGATAGCCCTCATTACACCAGTTGTAGGGTGAAATCAAATGACAGCGTAAAACTCTACTTCGATGAAAAAGAAAAAATTGCTGAAAAAATAAAGGCATCTTCCGTTGAGGAAATAGTTCTTTACGAAAATGGAGAAGCTCTTCCAATTTTTCTTCAGGATAAAAAATGCAATTTTCTTGCCTACTGCGAAAAAAAAGAAAATGCTGAAAAAGAACGAAAAGAAAAGGGGATGCCCAAAAGATATGATATTTGCTGTCAGATTGTAGATTTTAAGGACAATTGGATAGAAATCGCCCTTCCAGACGAAAAAGACATGCCTTCCGCAAATGAAGTTGCGCAGAAAGGGTATGTCGTTATGTCGATGAAAGGTGAGGAAAGTCAGATTGAAAGGCAGCAGAAAGCCTGGAAGATGATTACAGAAGTAAAGTGCGGAATCAGTTCTTTGGGAAACATCCTGGAAGGCAATTTTGATATTATGTCATCGGGAAGTACCCCGCCGAAAATGAAAATCACAAATCGTGTCCGTGAAAAGATTTTTGCTGATCCGCCAACAGACCGTCAGCTGAATGCCATCGATATTGCCCTTCGCACGCCAGAAATCGCCCTTATTCAGGGACCTCCGGGAACGGGAAAAACAACCGTAATAACCGCAGTCCTTGAAATTTTGAACGAAATACAGGACAAACGCGGAGTCAGTGCGGGTCGTGTTCTTGCAACTTCATATCAGCATGATGCTGTTGAAAACATGATAGAACGCATACGGGTAAATTCCTTACCAACCTGGAAATACGGAAAAAACCGCAACGGAAAGGGTGACTACAATGAACATATCGACAAATGGTGCAGCAAAATCGAAGAAAAAGTCCTTTCTTTTAATCCAGATGTTCGAGTGAGTCACGAAGAAGAGACTTTTCACGCCTATGTCGCGGACTATGTTTATTCACCGCTCCCTGAAAACAGACAGAGGCTCCTTGAATATGCACTTACTTTACCTGTAACGGAAACGATTGCGGAAAAAGCGCGCGCTCTTTTGCGAAAAGATTTTGCCGTAAATACTGAATGTGATTTTGTGCTTCTCCGAAAAATCCTGGCCTTGAGGACAACGGAAAAAGCGTTTGCAGATGACGGTACAAAGCGGGCTGAAGATTTGTATTTCGCCCTTGAAGACCGTGGTTATCTTTTGGAGCATAAGGACATTGAAAAACTTCTCGGGAATATCGTGCTTGACGGTAAAAGTGACGCTCAAAGCCTTTCAGAACTCGCTTCCCTAAAAACGAAGCTGCTTGAAGAATTTTCACCGCGACCTTCTTATGTCTCTTGCGATGTTGATGATGAGGTCGTCTCATTGTGCAGGGAAATTGCAGGATTTTTAAATTCTTTGCACACAAAAAAAGACAAGAAAGAATCTATCATTGCGGAATGGGTTGAATCTCTGAGAAACGGTCAGGAGGCATTTTCTCGCGCGATAAAGGATTGCGATTTTGTTTACGCCGCGACAAGCCAGCAGTCAGTCGGAAAGGATATTTTGAATCAGAAAAAAGCCGTGGAAAGCTTGGAATCTTTATATATTCATTTGTATGACACGGTGATTATCGATGAGGCGGCACGGGCGGCTCCACCAGATTTGCTCATTCCTATGTGCAATGCTGTAAAAAAGATAATCCTTGTTGGCGACCATCGCCAGCTTCCTCAACTTGTTGACGATGACTTGTGCAATGATGTTTACAAAAAAGTCAAAGCCGAGTCAGATGCCCAAAATCAAGATAAAACAGAATCCTCTGTAACGGACGAAATCGGTGAGAATTACGAGGATGCGTTCAAACTGAGCCTTTTTGAGCTTCTTTTCAAAAAGTTAAAGGAACTGGAAGCAAAAGACGGCATCAAAAGAACAGTCACTTTGGACACGCAGTTCCGTACCCACCCTGTCCTCGGAAAATTCTGTTCACGCCTTTTCTATGAGCCTTATGGCGAGGGCTATGATTCTCCGCGTCCTGCAAGTGATTTTGCTCATAGTCTTCCTGAAATTGAAGGTAAAGCCGCTGTTTGGATTGATGTTCCAAAAAAAGAAGGATGTGAGGAAAAACAGGGAACAAGCCGAATCCGCGAGTGCGAAGCTGACTGTATTGTTGCAAAATTCATGCAATTTGTTCACAGCCAGAAGGATTTGCCAAAAGATAAAAAATTCAGTTTTGGAATCATTGCCTTCTATAGTGCCCAGCGCGATTTGATTCTGAAGAAACTTTCGGCTCGAAAAGCAGAACTCAAGGATGTGACATACAAAGTCGGAACGGTAGATGCTTTTCAGGGTATGCAATTCGATGTAGTCTTCCTTTCGGTGGTTCGTACTGACGGAGACATTGACTTCCTTACTCCGAACAGGCTTTGTGTAAGCATGTCGAGACAAAAAAAGGTTCTTATTGCCGTTGGATGCAAGGATTTTGCCACATCTGAAAAGGCAAGAAGTCAGAAAATTCCGGCACTTTCAGAATTCTATGATTTGTGCGCAGGAAAAAACGATGATGGTTATGGAGCGGTGCTGACATGGAAAAAATAATCGGAGGTGAAGATTTTTATCCTGCTTTTCCTGTAAAAATCAGGCAGAAAATCTTGTGGCCATGCTATGAATTCATTGCGCTGGCTAATGGTGTTGATGACTACGAAAAAAATATTCTCGATGAAGTAGTCCTTCGCCTTGCGGATATCAATATTACTGACATAAAAGAAATTGCCTTATGCACAGGACTTGAAGAAGACTTGATTTCATTCATTCAGTCTCGTCTCGAACAACGGGAATGCATTGATGATTGTTGTCGCATAACAGAAGTTGGGAAAAACAAACTCGGTGAATTATCAGAAAACAAAAGCAAGGAAATTCATGTTTATGTCGATGCGGTCTCAGGAAGAATCATTCCATATTATTGCATGGTAAATTCTGACAATTGCTTCAAATATTCTTATGGAAAAGAAGAAGCTGGCGATTCAGGGGCGGTATTTTTCAGATACAAAGGCTATTCAACGGCAGGAACGGAAACTGATGAGATGCAGTCTGCGTATAAACTTCATTACGGCGAAAACTTCAATAAAGTTCCAGACGGTGATGATGTTACGGAAATGCTTCACAAATTGCACCCCGGAAAAGATGGCATTTATGCAACAGTTGATGAAAATCAGGGAACAAAGAAAAATCTCCGTTGGATTTTGCTGGAAGTATTTCAACCAGAAGGTTCTTCACGCGACTGGATTTTTACGAACGGATTCGGAAAAATCTCGCCGTTTTTCTCGGTCAGGCAGATTTTAGACGAATCTGACAGGAAATTTATATCAGAACTTCGCAACAAGACACAGGTTCAGACAAATGATTCTGAAAAATCCCTGTCCAAAATCGATCAGAAGTATCCAAATCTCAGTGAAAAGAACAGTCTTGCGAAAAAAAGCATTGGTGAACTTAACATGACCGTTGATTCACCTGATAAAGAAGAATCTTATATTTCGGCAATTTCCGATGCACTTCTTTATCTGACACAACTTGCAGAGTGGACCATCTTTCATATCCTTCATAATTCAGACAATGAATATGCTGCCAGAAAAACGCTTTCTGACTTTGAAGAATTCAAGGACAACAAAGGCTCTGACTTCATAATCGGAAGAATCGCCGAAAAATGTTCCAAGCAACTTGGTTTTGATTTCGATGCGGACATAAAAAAAGTTCTCAATAGACGGTATGGAAAACTCTGGTACGCATTCAATAAAAATCCATCGCTGTTTCCTCTTGTTGATATTCTTGTCATTGCCTTAAAAAATGAGAAGTGGTTTAAGGATTTCGCAAAGACACATTCAGATTTTCTTACTGTACTTTCAGATTTGAGCAAAAACAGAAATCATACATTTCATTCTGGTGATGTGGCTGATTCTGCGAAAATTAAGTCACTTGTCGAAACCGCTTATAGGCAGATTGTAGACATTATGAGGACTGGACTTGGAATTGAAATTACGACATCGGATTCCCTGACTTTCTCAGAAAAACTTGCGGTTCAAAATCAGCGGGATTCTGCGATAACCCGAATGGAACAAGACTTGGGATTTACACTTTGCAAAACCCTCGACGAGAATTTCATTCGTTTTGTGACGGATATGGAGAGAAGGGGAACGGTAGCAGAAAATTTGGATCATGCAATCATTCTTGATGAATATAAGATTTTTGAGCATATCTTTGTTTCGGTAACGGAATGTCTTGGTTCAGAACTGCGCAATTCGGATTGGCAGGCAAAAGTTAAGTCTTGTGGAATAACTTTCTCATCATCAAAGGAATTTCAGGCACTTTTGGGAACTGATGAGAAAAAAATCGCTTCTGCCCTTGAAGGAAATTCTTCTTCGATGAATGCGGCGTGCATTGCGTTTCTGACGCTTGCCGATACAAAACTTCTCCGAAAAATTGCGGCGAAATGGAAGGACATTCTTTCTGATGTAAGTTATGTCGCTTCAAAGCGCGCTCACGGTGAAATTCCTGCTTCCATCGATGCGGTACGGGCGTTGGAAATCAAGCAAAGAATAATCGAACTGATTCATTTTTTTGCAGAAAATGGATTTTAATGACAAAAAATGTCAACTGACGAAAAAAATAACACTTATAGATATCAACCAGATTTTTTCAGGAGAATAAAATGGATAAGAAAATGACACCAGAACTTGCAAAGCGTTTTATCGAACAGATGAACCCTAAGCTTGAAGAGTTAAATTTAGAGGTAATTCTTGTCAAAAAAGGCAAAGAAAGTCAGCAGAAAAATGAACTTGCAGACCGTGACGAAAAAATCAAGGAACATGAAAAATCTCTGAATGAAAAAGAATTTTCGCTGAAGAAAAGAGAAGCCGAAATTGAGGGGCGTGAAATTGCCGTATCAGCGCAGGAAAAGGCTTTTGAGAGTGTTAAAAATAATCTTTTGAAGATGTCCGAGGAAGTCGCCGCAAAGAAAGCCGAGCTGTTCAGTAATGCAGAAAAACTTGCGGCGGAACTTCACGAAAAGCGAATCGCTGAAACAAACGAGCAGATTCAGAAAATGCGGGATTCTGCAAATGAAAGCTGCGAGAAGCTCCGTGCCGAAGCGGAATCGTCTGCCGAGAAAACGAGAAACGACGCAGAATCAAACGCACAGAAAATACGCGCGGAAGCAAATTCTGCGGCAGAGAAAATTCGTATCGAAGCACAGAACGAATGCAAGCGCATTATAAATGACGCAAACGCCGAGGCTCAGAAAATCATTTCCAAAGCAAAGTCCGATACAGACGAACTCGAAAAGCAGATTGCCGACCTGACGAAAAAAAATGCCGAGCTTTCAGGCGAAAACACAAAACTTGCTTCTCAAATTCTGGCTCTTACTGAAGACAAGTGCTTTCTTGATTCGGAAATCAAATCACAGAAGCAGAATTTCGACGATACGACACGGGTTTATGCAAAAACTATGTCGGCTTTTGAAACATTAAAGGTTCAGCTTGAATCAAATGGAAAGAGTGTCGAGGATTTTACAAAGCAAATTTCCGAAATGGACACTCGTGAACAGGCTCTGAATGCCCGCGAAGATGAACTCAACGAACGCGACAGAAAACTTTCTTTCAATGAACGCCGCAACAACAACAAGAAAGATGAACTTGATCAGAGGGAATCTAACCTTGAAAGCGAAGTTGAAAAGAAATACCCGGAAATAATTGCTGATAAAGACCAGGAGATTGACGGACTCAAGAAAGAAACAGAATCCCTTAGAAATTCACTTCATGCAAACAAAAGTATTGTTGCAAAATTCGATGACCTTACCGCTCAGTTTGGAGGAAAAAATGCCGCAGAAATTCTTTCCGACTATCAGCGCGTTCAGCAGGAACTTTCCATTGCACTGGAAAAACTGAACAATACTCCGTCATACGCTTTGCAAAAAACGGCTTCTGATTTGCAGGAAAAAGAAAATCTTCTTAAAGAGCGAGAAAATGCCCTTGCACAGAAAGAGCGTGACAGTCAGAATCTTCGTGATTCATTTGCACAGAGTCAGGCGGAAAAAGAAGAACTTAAGCTCAAAAATGAAAATCTTGAAAAAGACAAAAAAATTGTTGAAGAGCAGCTTGCCCGCCTTCGCTCAACATATGAAAATCCTGCTGAGCGGGATGAGCGAATCAAGGAAATCAATAAGCCGCTGATTATGGAGCATTTTCCTCGTCTGGAAAAACCAAAACTTAGCGAAATGGAATGGCTTAATAATATTGAAGAAAAAATCGAAAAGAGCGGACTTCATTTTCCTCGCCGTATTCTCAATGCTTTCCACACTGCGCTCAAAACATCCGAAATGTCTCCGCTCACGGTTCTTGCGGGCGTAAGCGGCACGGGAAAATCGGAACTTCCTCGCCTGTATTCTCGCTTTGGCGGAATCAACTTCCTCGGTATGCCTGTCCAGCCGAACTGGGACTGTCAGGAATCAATGCTCGGCTACTATAATTCAATCGACAACTGCTTTGAGCCGACCGATATGCTCCGTCTTCTTGCACAATCTCAGCCGCTCGAAAAAAAATATCAGGAAAAATTTCAGAAAGAGAATGATATGAGTGATGTCATGACGATGATTCTTCTTGATGAAATGAATCTTGCAAATGTCGAGCTTTACTTTGCAGACTTTTTGAGCAAACTCGAAACACGGCGCGGACTTGCCGACAACGACCCGACATTCCCGAAAATCGGCGTAAAAATCGGAAGCAAGATGGCAGATTTTGACTTGAAACTCGGACGAAATGTTCTCTGGACAGGAACGATGAACAATGACGAGACGACAAAAACGCTTTCAGACAAGGTTATTGACCGCGGAATCCTGATTAATTTCCCTCGACCAAAAAAACTGATTGGATTGCGTAGAGAAATTGAACTTGCTGAGCCAGCTCCACTGCTTCCGTATTCTGTATGGTCGTCTTGGATTGATGGCGAGAAGGGTGCTGTCAAATTCAGCGCTGAACAGATTAAAGGCTACAAAGAAAAAGTCGAGCAGATTAACGAACAGCTCGGAAAGACAGGGCGTGCGCTGGGACACCGCGTATGGCAGTCAATCGAAAGCTACATGTCGCTTTACCCGAGCGTAATTGCCGCTCAACCCGGTCACGAACGAAAAAAGGCGATGGATGAAGCTTTTGAAGACCAGATTGTTCAGAAAATCATGCCGAAACTCCGTGGCCTTGAAACAAGAGGAACGCAGAACGATGTTCTTGAAGCGATAAAGGCAATCATTCCTGATACTTTGCATGAGGATTTCAAGAATGCGTGTGAACAGAACTACGGACAGTTCATCTGGACGACATCGGGCTACCTTTTGAGGGGCGATGATTCTGGTGCAAAGAAAGGGGATGAGACGGAATCTTCTGAATCTGAAAAAACTGTCGAAAGAAAAGAAAAAACGAAGGATTAAGGAGCGAATCAGAGAATGGCGGCGGAAGAACTTGGAAATATCTACAAGAAAATTGCACTTGGGGAGGGAAAATCTTACGAATTCCTTTTCTCCCTGGAAGGACTGTTTTTGTCCGTGATGGAATTCGACCCGGTCACGGATGAAACGCTACCCGTAACAATTGATGATATCCTTCACGGAATTTCTGAATTTGATTCTCAAAAAATCGGGTGGCAGAACGACCGTCTTCATCATATCGTGGATTTTTCATCTTCCGCAGTCCGAAATCTTATCGAAATCCTTCACGAAAAAAATCTCCGTGAACACCGCATTACCCGCCCGGAGCAGATTCACGAAGTCGACAGCCGCAGTATGATGTGGCTTGCAAAAAAGCCAGGGTTCTCTATAAAGCAGAAAATTGCTTCCGAGCAGCGTATGATGGGCGTGTATCATACAACCAGTCTTGATACTGCGGAAAACCGTCTGTTTAAGGCCTTTATGCTCAAACTTGATGAACTTCTTTTGGAGAAAGAAAATGCCTGCCGCAAACAAAATCTCACTTTATCCGAGGATTCTGAAAGATTTGTTTCAATCGTTCACAGATGGTTAAAAAGTGATGAAGCTTCTTTTATTGGAAAGTGGAACAACACTGTTCCAAACAACACCCTTCTGAACGATAAAAATTATCGCAAAATCTGGAAGGCACATCTTGCACTGCAAAATTTGGATGAACAGATTCAAGAAGATTTAGAACGATTGCAGATTATTAAAAATAATGCATTGTTCTGGATTTCTGCTGCGAAATTAAATCTTAGTGATGACATAAGGTTCCGGCAAACTGTTGCTTTTCCAGATTATTCGACTTTTTCGCTTATAAAAGACAGAATAGGACTTTTTGGTTTTGCCCGTGATGATTCTGACAATCAGTGGAAGAAATTTACCGTTAGCCTGGATGAAAAATTTCTTCTTAGCCTGCAGGAAAATCAGAGCGAATATTCATTGCCTGATGATGTAGAAAATTTTGAAGGTATTTCCTGTTTTTCAGAACAAGTTGTTGCGAATTTCTTTCCGAACAAATCATTTAACGCAGAAGTGGCTAAATCTTCGAAGTCTCAAAAAGACAATCTTTCCGTTCATTCGATTGCGGCTGTTGACCTTAATTCTGTCCTTCCGTCTTATTTGTGTGATGATGGAAATGGCGCAAAACGGTTTACAAAAAAACTTATCCATCAGCAGATAAAAGAACTGCCTTGTACATCTTCGCGTTCAAAACTGATTTTTACAAAATCAAAAAGCATACAGACTTTTTCCATTCATTCAGTCTTTGATGCAAATCTTCGTTCCGTGATAGATTCCGATGAGGACAAGAGAGGAATTGAAAAAGCCTGTGCTGATTTTGCAGAAACCATAAAACAGGAAACTTTATGCCAAAAATGTATTTACATAACAAGCGATGATATTGATGATTTTTCTCCAACCGTAAATGCTTTTAAACAGAGTATGAATTCTGCTTTTTTGAAAACAGAAATCCTTCCAAAAAGCATAGCTGCATTGTTTTCAAAATATTCTGATATTCTGAATAAATTTATTGATGGCGATGTGCTCACTGTTCGTTCAATTTATGATGACTATGAAGTACAAACAAAAGTCAGAATTCGTTTTGATAAAGAACTTTCTGAAAAGAATCCTGAAACAAAAGGAATTACATTTCAGAGGCTTGGAGTTACAAGGCTAGAAAATCCGAATACCGATTTGGAACGAAATAATATTATTCCACAAAACATGAAGCGTATTATTACCCGACAGGATTCTGTTCTTTTATCTGGAAACTTTTCTGTTGATTCTTTTCATTTTGAAATAAAAGAAAAGAAGAATAAAATTCCTCATGGTCAGAACGAAATATGTCTGTATACTTTTGAAAATTCGGCATCAGGTGCACTTGAATACGACCGTCTTCAATCAATTACGTCGGAAATTCCGCTTTGGTGCGACTTCCTGCCAAAACTCAGCATGGTCGATTCATCAGGAAAACAGTATGTACTCGTTGAGCCGAATAAAGTTTCAATCCGTCCTGTCGTTGGAAAGCCCGTGCGTATTCCAATTTCATGGAAATTCAGTTTTCCTGCAAAGAAAAAATTCTATGAATTTCTACTATCGCAAGGAGAGAAAAAAGAAAAATCGAAATATTTTGCCTTTATCAAGGATTCTTCTTTCCCTCTTGAAAATGAAACGAAGTGTTCTCTTTATCTGACATACACCTACGGAATGCCTCGGCCGTACAATCTGGAATTTATTCCGACTTCAGATTCTGCGGAGTTTAAATCTGCTGTTGTCAAATGGGAAAATAAATCTCACAAAGATAATATTCACGATATGCCGGTTCCGAATTTTGTCCGCGAGTACACTTGGGCGGATATGAGGGCTTTTGCCGGAAGAAAAAGCGATAGGGGAGATTTGAGCAATATTATTGATGAATGGCTGCCTGATCAATATAAAATGTTCCAGCGTTTGTTAATAAATCCACATACAGGGTACAATCCCCATAAATCTTTGCGTTTTCCATCGATAATTGCATGGAACAACGGAAGAAGTATTGACGATACTGATTGCCCTCGATTGTTCAGGGAAGGAACTTTACAGGCGGTAAATTTAGTCAAGGAAATATTTGAAACTGTTCCTGTACAAATTCAACGAGAACTGGATTTTTTCCTCGCTTGTATGCATAAAGACACACCTGATTGGTTCGCCAATTTTTTGCCAAAAGTTCTTGATGTCCTTGATGATAATTACGATTATCCCAACTGGATAGCGTATTCTCTTGGTGACTGTTCACAAGTCTGGCAGAAAGACCTGCTTGAAAAAACACTTGCTCTGCTTGATGATAAAAACAAGGCTGTTTACGCAATAAAGATTCTTGCAAAGGCTCTTTGGCGGGTAAAGAGTTTTGTGTTCAACTTGAATGAAGGTGCCGTAAAAAAAATTCTCTCTGCAATAAGAAAAATACTGAATTCGTTCAATGAGCAAAGCAGATTAAAGCCTTCGGAAAAGACTGTTAGACTGTCGGCTTGTCTTGAATGTATTATTGCCTTATGTCGTCTCCGGGGTACAACAGAAGGTTTTACACCAAATGACAATATCCTTACGCTTCTTTCTCCGTCGGAAAATGAGCTGACAAGGCATATTGTAGGAATCCTGCAAAGTCTGAAAGAAACAGACATGAAGATAAAAACTTTCCTTACATTTGAAATCGACAGGCCTAGTAATGATAAAACTCCTGAACTTTTATATGTGGCTTACGGTTATCTTTCTGGTAAGATTGATTCCAATGCAATAAAAGTTCTGGAGGCTGATTTCGGCGATTAGAAATTTTCCAAATTTCCTGTCAACCAGCGTATTTTTCATCACTTGAATATCCTGGAGGAAAGGATATGAAAGACATGTACGGAAATGACATCAGGTGCTATGCGGAAGGCAAAATCTGCTTCACGGAGCGCGAGGCTGGAATTGCCATTAACAATGCAAGGCGGCATCATTATGGAAATGATGATAAAAGAGGCAAGAATATTCCAAAGCGAAAATATTTTTGTACCGAATGTGGATTTTATCATCTGACCCATTACAAATATTTTGTTGCCGACAATAAAATAAATTATAATGAGCGTAAGTTTTATGCTATATGGAACCTCTAAAAATTGCAATTTTTAGAGGTAACTTTGAAAATGCGATGTTTTAATTCCTGCTATATTCAGGAATTAAAACTCGTTGGAATCTCTAAAAAAACGCTGAAAGCGAGTTTTTAGAGATGAGATTATACTTGAAGTAAGCGAGGTTTAACTAAAATGAAAAAAATCGTATTTGCGACACTCCCTTTGAAGGGTGGTCTTGAAAAACGCCGCTATCCGGTTGACGGAAATGCTCTTATTGAGTGCGATGATCCAATTTATTTTGCCGTGAATCCTGCTATTGCCAGTTCCCTAAAAAAAGACGATGAAATTAAAGTCATTCTTCTTGAGACAAAGGGCGGTGAAAATGCAGGCATGGAAAATGCAAAAATCTTCATCGACGAGTTGAATTCTTTCAATAAAGTCGGGGCAAAAATCAGAAAGGAAATTATTCCAACTGCTTTTGATCCCTCAAAAACAAATTTCCAGTTCATGTTTAAGGAACTAATCAAGGAACTGGAAGAGGGCGCAGAGATTTATGCTGATGTCACATACGGCCCGAAACCTCTTGCATTCCTTCTCATCACGGTGATTCAGGCTGCTGAAAAATTCTTTGACTGTAAGATCGGAAACATCGTCTATTCAAAAGTCGAATTTGTCGGCGGAAAAATCAAGGAAGGCTCAGAAATGATTTACGACATCACGCCGCTCTATCTGCTTAACTCATTCACAAATACGATTGAGTCAAGCACAGGCGAAAAGATGATTAAAGCTGTTGAATCATTGTTTGGGGACTAAATATGGCGAAAAACGAAAAGGAAAAACTCTTTGAGGAAATAAATTCCCTGTATGCAGAATATGTTCCGCTGATCGGGCAAACGAATGTCGAGAACAAAATTCAGAGTATCAGGGAAAAAATTCAGATTGCGGTATACGAAGTTTATGTCAAAATTCCGAAAACGGCTGAAGAAGCTGAAAATGAAGCGGATGATGTGAACTATGACTCGTATGCCGATGAAATTTTCAGTATTTCTGGAAAATGCTTCGTCTCGTTCATAAATTCTGATTCATACGGAAAAATGTCGTTCAGTCAGTATGCCTGCTCTTCAATTAAGAGACGGTTGAACTATCTCAAAGAAAAGAAGTCGATCGAGCAGAAAAACGGCGGCATGAAAATTTCGGACGATGCTTTAAAAAAAGCAAAGAAAGTCAAAACTCTTGATGAGCAGTATAAAAAATTCGGCTTCAAAGACGAAAAAGTCCGCAACATCAAGATTGCAGATGCCCTTGAAATGAATCTTGAAAAAATTATGGAACTGAAAGCTCTTTTTGAAAGAAGAACAGTTTCCCAGTTTCAGACTAATGCTGAAGGCGAAACCTTTGATGTCATTGATAAATATCAGGAAGAAAATGACGTTTGCGACTTTCATAACGGAAATTTCATGGTGCCTCCGAAAGTTTTTGAAAGGAACGAGCAGGTGGAAGGTCTTTTTTCAGCGATAAAATTCAGGCTAGAAGAAAAATTCCAAAAATCGTCCGAAGAATACAAGTCATTCACCAAAGCTCTCACCGTCGATTTGCTCAGAAAGCATTTTCCTCAAAAAAAGGCAGACAAAGCCGGAGAAGACGGACAGTTTGTTGAGGCACGCAAGACCGTCGATGATGACAGCGAATTTATTTTTAATCTTGAAAAGCAGTTCCGGAAGGCAGGCTTTTTTGATTTGAAAATAATTGACCATCTGTTCAGCGATGAAAATTACAAGCTCCCGGAAATGCAGTCGCTGGCAAAGGAAGAAGGTCTTGAAAAATCAGCCTTAACGAAGAGACTTGCGAGGTTTTATGAGACTGTAATCGAACGCTATGAAGATGAAGGCTATGAAGTGGATTTTGCTCAAAAATTCCTGAAAGAGTCCGCATCGGATAAGTAAAAAATTCAAAAAACTGTCAACTGAAAGAATTTTTCCCCCTTGTAGTCAGTGTAGATTTACAAAAACTGATTTACAAGGAGGCGCGTTATAAAATTACATCTGTGTAATTTTATAACGGCCGAGTTTTTGTCGTTGCCAAAAACTCGCATATTCATTGCCTCCATGCAACGCCGCTAACGCGGAGTTTTAAGGAGGAAAAATTTGATTAATCAAGAGCGCGCCAAAGAAAAAACCACTCTGATTCTTAAAAATTCACTCAAATCATTCATCGAAAAATTCCTGTCGGAAACTTCCTTGCCTTACGAGATTTCCGATATTGAGGATTCTTACATGTCCGGGCCTTGTGTTGATTACAACGGCTTACGGATAGACAAAAATCTTTTAAAACTCACTCTTGGACTCACCGACTGGGCTAGGGGAATCGCCTTCATTCCTTTCTCCTGCAACCCGATTAAAGTCAAACAGTTTCTGACACTTGAAAAACATTCCGAGCAGGAGCGGATTGATTCTTTTTCGGAAATCTGCGAAGAAAATGAATTTGACTATGACATTTCGTACGAGAGTGAAAAGATTTTCTGTCAAATTGCGCAGAAAATCGAGGAAATCGGCGGCGAAACTTTCCGGCTCAAGAACGGGGACGGCAGGGATCAGAAGATGTTCATTACGCTCGGCTTCAAAAAGAATTATTCGCTGAGCTTCCAGATTTATTATTACGAGCACGAAAAATTCTTAAAAAGTCTGGCGGATTTTACAGAGGATTTGCGGAAAAATGATTTTAAGGACTATTCTGAGCTTTATCACCGCGTTGAAAAATCTTCCTTGCGGGAATTCTGGGTTGTCACAAAGAAAGTCCTTCGCGCCTGGGCTAAGGAATGCGGTGATAATAAAATCGAGTTCGAGCGGCTCACAAAAAATCTCCATGAAAATCTGTTTGAGTTCAATTCCGAGGTTGAGCATGTGATTCTACCCGACGGAATGAAGGAAATTCCTGCCTGTCTGTTTGCAAAATGCGAGAACCTCAAATCCGTCGTGATTCCAGAAAGCGTGGAGAAAATCGGGCGGGCGGCTTTCCTTGAATGCATAAACTTAAGGGAGGTAAATTTTCCGAAAAATCTAAAGGAAATCGGCGACATGGCTTTTGCTTACTGCGACAACCTTTCATTTTCACCGGCATACAGGTTCTCAGGCGGAGAAAATTCTTTCTCAGGTCCGAGAATTCCTGAAAAATGTCATGTCAGCGAAACGGCTTTCCTTTCGGACTGGGATTTCACTCCGGAATGGAATTATGTGGACGAAGACTCGTACGATGATTCCTATGATGATTCTTACGACAGAATTTATTCAGACAAAGAAAACTGGTATTAATGGGCAACGCTACTGACGCGCTGTTTTTATGGGAGAAAATATGGCTACAAAAATCAATTCAAATCTTTTGCTCGAAGTGCTTGAGGCTACACCGGCCTCACAGAACATCATGCTCATGGGAAAGCATGGAATCGGAAAAAGTCAGATTCTTGAAAAGTATTTCACGGCGAAAGGTTCAAAAGTCGTCACGCTTTTTTTGGGTCAGATGAGCGATCCGGGCGACCTGATTGGAATTCCTCACAAAAATGAGGCGACCGGGAAGACAGAATTCCTTCCGCCTTACTGGTTTCCGACCGATTCACAGCCTGTCGTTCTTTTTCTTGACGAGCTTAACCGTGCGCGCCCTGAAGTTTTGCAGACAATCATGGACCTGGCATTGAACCGAAAGCTTGCCGGAAAAAGCCTTCCTGCGGGGAGCAGAATCATCAGCGCGGTGAACAATGGAGACGAATACCAGCTCACCGAACTTGACCCGGCTCTTGTTTCCAGATTCAACATTTACGAGTTTGTTCCCGGGGTTGACGAATGGCTTTTGTGGGCGAACAAGAGCAATCTTGATCCGCGAGTGATTAAATTCATTAACGCAAACAGAAGCGAACTGGACGGCAGCGTAATGGAAGGAGAAAATTGCCTTGAAAAAACTCCCGACCGCCGCGCATGGCACAGAGTTTCTGACATCATCCTTGGAAAAACAAAACTTTCCGATTCACACAAGTGCATTGTCGCAGGAATCATCGGGCAGAAGAGCGCGAACCGTTTCTTTGATTTTCTGGACAAAAACAGAATCCTTTCCGCCGGGGAATTTCTTTTGGGTGATTTCAGTGAAACACGTAAAATTCTTCTCAACTATTCGACCCCGGAATTCGCCGTAATCAACGATTCAATCTTCCCGTTCCTCGAAAAAGAATGCAGCGGAACTTGCGTTGGAAAAAAATTCGTCATGATGGCAGAAAATCTTTCTGATTATTTCGACTTTCTGGAAGAAAAATCTCATCGTGAAGCTATGGCGCATTTTGCAAACCTTTTCAGCTCCACCAGTTACCCGAACGCACTCGCATTCATTGTGGAACGCTGCGGAGAACTTTTCCAGAAAGTCACAAAATTCGTTGCAAGCCTGAGGTAAAAAAATGAACGCAAAAGAAATAATTTCTTCAATTTCGAAAAAGTGGTTTTTGACTGAGCCGCTTATGTTTGATTTACTCTGTTCGCACAAAATCACGGAAAACCCGGAAATTTCAACGGCCTTTCGTACAGGGCAGGGGAGAATCGAATACAATCCGCGCCTCGTTGAACAGAACTGTCGGAATGCCACAGGTCTGCTCCAAAACGAAATTTACCGCATCCTCTTGAAGCATCCGTATGAACGGGTTCCGCCTAAACCGAACAGAATCGCGCTCAAAAAGGCAAGCGACATCACAATCCGTGAAAACTGTCTTGCCGGCGGCGTGATTGGCGCAAAATATTATGACCTCAAGGAAAAGCAGAGTTACGAGGACTATTACAAGCATTTGAAAGACATCTGCCCGAATAATTCCGATGCTTGGTTTTCCCCGGACGAAAAAACTGATTTTGAAGCAAGCGAACTCTGGGAAGAAAATGAACGGATGAGCACGAAAATTCAGAATCAGATTGAAAAGGCGGCAAAGACGAACCAGTGGGGCAGCATCAGCGGAAGCCTGGTTGAAAAAATCCTTGCAAGAAAAAACATCCGGATGGATTACAGGCGAATTCTTGCCCGGTTCCGCACATCCGTCATGACTCAAAACCGCACCCTCACACGCCTCCGCCCGAACCGCCGCTACGGATTTGACTACATGGGAAGCCGTTACAAGGACACTTTCAGGCTTTTAGTCGCCGTGGATTCAAGCGGCTCAATTTCTGCCGGGGATTTGGAGAATTTCTTTTCTGTTATAAACCGTTTTTTCAAGTACGGAGCAAAAGAAATCGAAGTCATAGTTTTTGACACAAAAATCAAGCAGAAAATGAACTTCAAAAAAGCCCAGAATTGCCTCGAAATCGAAGGAAGGGGCGGAACAGACTTCCAGGCAGCAGTCGATTATTACGAAAAGGCCGGAGACTACGACGGCATGATAATCTTCACCGACGGATTTGCAAAAAAACCGAAAATCCTAAGGAAAAAGAAAATCCTCTGGATTCTGAACAACGAAATGAACTACGCCGAAAACCGTCCCTGGATTCAGAAAATTCCCGGCAGTGAAGTCACATGGATTGGAAAGGCAGGGTGAGGATTTTCGCCGAAGAAGCGTGTGAAGTCATTCAGGGCGCATTTTTGCTGATGCAAAAACCAGGCTGCTACGGGTTCCGCTATCGCTCCATTCCCCGACAAAAATGTCGGGGAACGGGTCGCGCCCTCCGTATCCGAAGCCACTGAAAAAGAAGTTGTTTTATCACTAAAATAAGGTTTGCAAGCACTGTTTTTGAAGTTTGAAGTCAATTGACAGCGTTTTTTTCATGAATCCCCCTGCTAGTTTTGCCATCAGTTGTCTTAAAGCCAGCCGCTTCCAGAGATTCCTTCTTGATTTTTGCCGAACGGAAAATGTAACTGTAGTCCATAATTTACGACTCGTTTACAAGTTTTCCTGTCATGTGTTCAATTTCAAGTTCCAGACACTGAACTCGCGGCAAGGCGTTTTTTAGCTCTTTTTCAAGATATTCCTGATCATCTGTAAACTTCTGAACAAGCTTTGTACAGATTTTTCGGGTAAGCTCCGGGTCAGTAACAAGGCGGATTTTTCCGAAGATGATTACACTGTTGATGTTGAGCGCCCATTCACCGTCTTTGCGGTAGCCTTTATCGTACACGCAGAAACTTGCCTTGTCGTAATTCTTGATGGCGTCGATTTTGTGGCCTTCTTTTGCGCCGTGGAAGTAAATCTTATTATCTTCTTCGCAGTAGAAGTGAGACATCGGTAGTCCGTAAGGGTAGCCGTCATCTCCAAGCAGCGAAAGAAATCCGCGTTTTTCGTTTTTCAAAATCTCTTTGCAGTTGCTGTTTGCAATTTGCTGCTTGAATCTTCTCATTGGTCTGAACATAATTTTCCCCTTACTTCTTATTTATAAAATACAGTCCTGTAAGGCAGATGGCAACTCCAAGCACTTTATTCCAGTTGATTGCTTCGTGATAACCGATAAGCCCAACAAAAATCAGCACGATGGCAAGAATTGCGTTTGAGGTGACCGCGAGCGTGTTAACTTTCCATCCTGTTTTGTAGGCAAAAATAAAACCCACTTCGAGGCCTGTGATTACGATTCCAAGTACAACCGTTGCCCAGTTTGTGTGGCCGAACTCTTTAAGGATGTTTCCGCCCTTTGTTGTCACAAAAAATGCCAGTGCAGAAAACAGCGTTGCCACCGCATAAGTGATGGTCATGCTTGCGTAGGTGTTCATCTGCTCGGGGATTCCCTTTGCGCAGATCTGATAAAGTGTGTTTGAAAAAATGATGATTAAAAGCGGCCAGATGTAATTGAACATGTGTAAGCTCGCTGGCGAGCGGTGTTTTATAGCAAAGCGTTAAGAAAATTGCGCCAGCAATTTTTAGCTTTACCACTGCCAACTTCTCCTTTTGAAAGATTGCCCATCTTCATGCCAATGTATTGGCGGACCTAATGATGAGGCTGAATGTTTTAAGGATGATTCCCGCACATTCCTACCCGGTGGCAGATAATTGGAGTATATACGAAAACCGGATTCTTGTCAGTTATCATGTTAGCGGCCAAGCAGTTTAAAATGATTCTTTGGACACCAATATACATGAATTGGTTAATACGACATTCCATTTTCGGAAGGTCGTACACCTGTAGAAAACGCCTTTTTCGTTTTCTTTTATGCCGTTTTCCATACCGTCAAGGGTAGTACGTGTTGCTACGCTGTTTGAGTTAAAGCCGTTCTGCATTTTTGCAAACTGAACCGGAATAAGACGGTTTGCGGGGAGGCTGTAGCCCGTTGCCATGTTGTAGATAGGCTGATGTAATGTAAAAACTGTTCGTGTTTCTCTAGATAATAGTTCCATAATACGTATAACAGGGAAAGGTACACTTATTAAAAACTCCCTTGGAAAAGTGCGAGAACAGGAGACATATATGTTTAAGAGAAAAATACTGTGCAGACTGTTTTTCTAAGCAGGACAGAAAGCTTTACTATTTCCATAAAGATTCTAGGCTTGAAATAGACTTCGTTTCAAAAGTAAATAATGACATTCCTTTTGTAATTATTAAACATCAAGTTTATAACGCTTCAATTCAGCAAACGGTGAACACTGATACACTGCAATTTCATTGATTTCAGTTTCTAAAGGCAGATTGATGCTTTCTGCAATCTTGAAGGCCTTTTCAAACTGGCTCTTGTTCAGCTTTGTAGCAAGGGTAGTGTGAGGGAACCAGATTTCTGGCAGATAATAGCCGTTTTCTGCTTTTTCGAATTCTGGAAGAAGGATGGTGTGGAGTTCCTCATTCATCTGCGCAAGAAACCCGTCTTTTTCAGGCTTCAAGAAAAGAACTTTGCCATTGAAGTTCCCGATTTCTGTGAAATGTATAATTCCAGCTTTCTGAGATTTTGCAAACTCTTCAACCATCTGAATCAGTTTTGCTTCATCTTCTTTTGCAGCATGAAAAGCACCAATTGTCACATGTGGCGGAATCTTGTTTTCAATAATAAAGCTGTTCCCAGTTACTTCAGCAATGGCATTCACTGCTGAAGTAATGATTTCATTTACATCCGGCGTAAAGTGAAGAGAAACTGCGTAGGTGATTAAAGAAGAATTGAACATTAATTTGATTTTAGCTGTTTTAAATTAGTTTCGCTACAACCAAATTTTTGGTATTTATTTAAAAGAATTTGACTGTCGGATTCTAATAGCAATATCAGCTCGGTCAGCTACAAGGCTCTGATTTTCAGAGGCTCTATTTTTTTCTAATATGACATTAGTCTAAGCCTGTAGCTTACGCATGTTCTCCATGGTGATTGCATTTAGCCGCAAAATTAGGCTTAAGCTCACCCTTTGCAAAAAGCTCTGCGGCTTCGTCGGCACTGCCTGTAATTCCCGGCATTTCCTTTAATCCGGCTGCTGCAATTGCATCGATTGCACCCTGGCCGCGGTTTCCAAGAATCAGGGTTTCTACTCCAAGGCTTTTAAGGTATGGAGGAAGAGCATGATGTCCGTTTCCGCCGTTATCAATTACTTCAGATGAAACAATTTTTCCGTCTTCAATCTGATATATCTTAAAATATTGAGTTTTTCCAAAATGCTGGAATACGTTTCCGGTTTCTTTTTCGTATGTTGCGGCGATTTTCATATGGACCCCTTATAAATGTTATATGATTGAATATAATAAAAAACTTGGAATTGGACAAATAGATTATTTTCCACAGCGTAAACGGCAACATCGACATTGACCAGATTACAACAACAGAACCGTTTAATTACGAACAGATTGATTCATCGTCTGCAATTCAGAAGGCAATCAACAGTTTGAACGAACCAAACCGTGCAACTCAGGGATGTACAGGCGAATACGGAATTTCAAGCTTTGTTTTTGAAGAAAAACGTCCTTTCAACCGCGAACGCTTTATGAATTTCGTAAATAACAATTATCCAAAAGAATTACTCCGCGCAAAGGGCTACATCTGGTTCAGCGATGCCGATGCAAAGGTTCAGCTTTTTGAGCAGGCAGGCCGCAATTCATCTGTAATGACAGTTGCCTACTGGATAGATGCGCTGGAAGAAAGACAGAAGCAGGAATACCTTGAATACAATCCGGATGTAAAAAAGAACTGGGATGAAGAATTCGGCGACCGTATAAATCAGCTTGTTATCATCGGAAAAGGATATAATCAGAAAGAAATCAGGGCTGCACTGGAAAGCTGCTTGGATGAGCGGGCACTTGCTTAAGCAGGCAGATTGTTGTGCAGATTAAAGTTTGAGATATTATGATGTCCGCAACCGGGTGACTAAGCCATCCGAAATCACTCGGTTGTTTTTATAAAAGATAGATTGTTGCTGAAAGAAATAGAAGATATAATATTCGCATGGAAACGCAAGCGTCTAATTACCACCACCTAAAAATCAGTAAAATCTATTAACAGGAATTGATTTTACTCAGATGCACGAGGATTCATTATGAATGATAAATTAGAGGAATATAAAGAAATCCAAAGTATAGCTAAGAAAGTTTTAAATGCAATTCCCCAATATATATCTTCTGAATCAACAGAATTTGATATTGCTGAAAAATGTAAAGAACTTCTCAAGACATATGATATAACCAAAACCTGGTATTATAACTGTCCTGCATTGGTTTTATTGGGAAGCAGAAGTTGTTTATCTATTTCCGGTAAAGATTACATCCCATCTCATGAAAAAGTATCTTCAGAAAATCTGATTACAATAGATCTTAGTCCTTTATTGAATAATATCTGGGGCGATTGTTCAAGATCGTTTGTGTTTGAAAAAGGTAAATTTGTTGAATTTAATTCGATTGAATCAGCTGATTTCAAGGAAGGTTTGCAAATTGAAAACAGGCTTCATACACATTTTAAGAATTTCGTAAAAATCGGAATGACATATTCTCAGATATATACAGAAATGAATAATCAGATTAAGTCCCTTGGATACGAAAATTTGGATTTCGGAGGAAATGTGGGGCATTCTATTGAGATAAATAAAGATGATAGATTATATTTTGAAAAAAATAATATAAAAAATCTTACATCTGATAAATTATTTACATTTGAACCTCATATCAAAAAAACTGGGAGCAAATGGGGGTTCAAGTTAGAAAATATTTATTATTTTGATGAAAATGGTTGTGTTATTGAATTGTAATTAAATCATCATTACTACAAATACCAATTGATTTAAATACTGCACAAATCTTTTGTAATCCTCTTTTTAAAAAATTTTAAATATGTTAACATTTTAATCATGGGAAATAAAAAGGGAATTACATGCAAGCGTCTAATTACCACCACCTAAAAATCAGTAAAATCATATATTAAAATGGTCTCCAAGAAGGAGGCCATTTTGAATTTATTCGCGAAACAAAAGACAGTTGAGAAGTCTTGGCTTGAAATGAAATCAATTCAAGGCAGATGGCAATGCTATTAACAGGAATTGATTTTACTCAGATACACGAGGAACTTCATTTTGAAAAATTTGCATGATATAATAGATTATTGAAACAAACAGGAATTTAGCGGAATTAAATCTATAGGATAAATACAGTTTAAGTTTTAGTTATTTATAATAAGGATTCTGTCGACCAAAGTATACTTACTGTGTTTACAATGTGTAAGAAAATTACATTAGGAACTGGTTCTGGAGATTCCAGAGATATTATTGTTTGTAAATACCCTGGACTTCCATACGAACATTTATTCTGTATAAAAGACCTTTTTCTGTAAGTTGATTTGGAATAATATTTCCAAATAATTCCCCTACAAGTGTTTCTCCAAAAAGAATAGCTCCTGCTAAACTTTTTAATCCTGAAACAATATAATCTGTTCTATTTGGCTTTAGTTTTTCTAATTCATTTGAATCCATTAAAATCATCTTTTATATTACTTACATACTTTATTCCAAAATAATCCAGAGTAGCTTTCATTGCATCCTGACCGGTAAGACAGGTATCGCGCAAATAGCCACGTTCATCTTTCCAATTCTTAATTCCACGGTAATAGTACATCTTAAGCTCTTCTGTAATTATAAATGGAACGATGTTATGCTTGAGACATTCCTTAAACATAATCAGGCGGCCTACACGACCATTACCATCCTGGAACGGGTGAATGGATTCAAAGCGTACATGGAAATCCAGGATATCATCAAATGTGATTTTTGATTTTGAATTATATTCTTTAAGAAGTGCTTTAATTGCATCAGCGACTTCTGCAGGTTTTGTAGTTTCACTTCCCCCTACTTCGTTTTCGAGCTGCTTATACTCTCCTACTCTGAACCAGGATTTTTGGCTGTCAGTTGTTCCAGATTTAAAAATAAAATGGAGCTGCTTAATAAAGCTTTCAGAAAGTTTTGTATGAGCACCTTCAATAATAAGGTCAATGCAGCGGAAGTGATTTACCGTTTCAACAATATCATCGACCTTCACTGCTTTATCTGTAACACCAAGAGTTTTTGTTTCAAAGATATATCGAGTCTGATCATGAGTAAGCTTAGAGCCTTCAATATGATTGGAATTATAAGTAAGGTCGATTTGGATTTTATGATAGATTCTTCCTTTGAGGGAGGAATCTTTTTCACGTCTGAGGCAATCCAAAAGGGTTTCTTCTACAGTAGAATGACGAGATTTACGTTCTGGCTTTTTTGCAGTAGATGGGATCTTCCAGGTTTTACCTTCCAGCAGTGCGCCTTCTACTCTGCCCTGAGCACAATAATTCCGAGCACTGCGTTCACTAATCTGCCAGTTTTGAGCTGCTTCTTCTACAGATATATATTTAACCTTATTCATCGGTAAAATTATAGCATATTATCGGCAATTTATAAAGGAAATATGTTTGCAAATATCGTCTGTTTATTTTGCCGATAGATAATCTGTTTTATTCCTGAATCTGTTGTTGCGTTATTTACAGTAGAAGTAACATATTCTTTTAAGAATGCATATTTCCAGCGACCAGAAAGCTTATTCCCACGCTCCTAGAACAAATCCAGCATGGAATCAAGGTAAATTGCCTCTCGGACTTCAAGTTGATGCTCAGGTTTTGTCAAATAATATAGAAGAAACTCCAGCACAACAGCGCTTCCAAGTCCCCGTCCTTCGATTTTAAAATTTGTAAATCCAATCGGCACATAAGTATTCAGAATATCCTGAACTCCTATAAAGCCGGGATTTTTCATTGCAAGAGAAAAGCGGTAGCCGCCCGACGCATCCGGCGAAGCACATTTGTGATCCGGAACATCTTCACCTAGATTTTTGCGGCTCACGTTTTCATAGCATTGCTTACGCGCGCGGCAGCCATAATCACAGCATTCGTTGCACAAAAATTCTACCTTATCCTTTTGCATTTGCGTAAGGGCAGAAAGCCTGTCAAATCTTTTATTCAGACGAAAATCCGGTACAACGTATTCAAATTCCGGCCGGTTAAGTTCCGCTTCAAAATCATCAAAATCTGTAAGCACTTTGGTTGTAGAAGAAACAAGATAAAGCCCGGGATACTCATGCCTAAGGTATTCCGCAAGCAAATCTGAATGAACTATTACGCCGTTACGAGCGGTGCTGAACATCCTGCAAAGTTCATTGCACCTTTTATCCGCAAGATGGTCTTTCTTCAAAAGCGAATTACTGAAAGTTAACCGGGAAGAAATTCCATACTCGTTCATAAGAGCAAGAACATCCGATGCATCCGCTTCTCCAAAACCGGCTCTTCCCCCGCCCCACAGGCAGTCCATCGGAGCACCATAAATTGAACCGATATCGCACCATTCGAAAAACCAATCGCGGTGTTCGCTCCACAAAGGAAGAAACAGCCTGTAGAGTTCATAAAACTCAAAGAGACCTGGAAGATGATATAGGGCGGTGACATTCATTTTCGACTTTATTCCCCCACTCTCTCAAACCGCTCATTCATAAGTTCAATAAATGCAGATTTTTCGTCTTCGGTCAAAAAGGAGTTATTAATAGAAGATAAAAATTTTTCCTTAAACGAAAGGATGCGGTCAATCATTTTGACTGCAGCCTGGTTCGAAATTTTACAGCTGCGGGCAAAAGCAAGGAAATCGCTTTTTTTGATGTTCGATTTTTTGCCATTCATTGTGAGCGCAAACTCTTCCCTGTCTTCCGGCATGACAAGATTTACGGGAAGAAGATCGTAGGCAGCAGAAAGTTCATAGACACGAGACTTTGGCTCTGTTTCTATCAAGGAAAAATTCTTTAAATGCATGTCTGAATTTCCAGTCACAAAACAGAAAACCAAGCGGTAAAAAAGCTCCGCAACATCAAGTCCCGGTTTTGAAGAATACTGCATAATTATTTTTGCACAGCGCTCATAGGAGGATTTGTATTTTTCTTCGGTCAAGCGTTCAGAAAGCTGGCAAAAATCTTCCATTGCAGATAATTCAATATCACCTTTTGAACCTTTTCGGTCAATTCGCTTTGTAATATAGGCAAGGCCGTCAGAAATTTGAATGAGCGCATTCGGAACCGTCTTAATTCCCGCAACCGCAGCAAGATTCATTACAAGATTTTCCATTTCCGGAAGATGGCAGAAATCTTCAGTCTGAGGCTTTAAAATATATCCCGCCGGGTAGCCGACAAGCGTAAGCCGGGAATTTTTTTCCTTGGAAAGATGAAGGGAAAGTTTTTTCTGAACGCCGGCAACCGTAAAGCCTTTGGATACCGTTTCTGTCGCAAGATTTTCAAGCTGATCCTTTGAGATGGAAATTTCCGGAAAGTGACTTGTGCCAAAGAATTTTTTAACGCATTTTGAATGCCATAAGTTTTCAAGTTCAAGCTGATTTTCGGAATCTATTTCTTTTCCGCAGCAAAGACAGATTTTTGCTTCACTCATCTTTTTCTCCCCCGCTCCTGACAGAAACATCGCCAACAGAATCCCTGCATACAGCAAGAAGAAGCCCGAATCTGTCCCGCCGATCAATTTTCCAATTTTTTGAAACAACATTTAAAAGCCAGCCTTCGGGAATCAATCCATCAAAAAAAGAAAACAAGGTATTGCTTTTAAAAATTTCGTTCTGCAAAGGCAAAGTTAAGCTGACCGCCATCGGATTTGGAGAATCAAGATATGCTTTATCATATTCAAATTCATAGCCTGAATCAGTTTCGCGCACCACACCGCAAAAAATATTCTGCACAAAAACAAATCCCTGCCTGTACATCGAAGCCATATTTTACCTCTAATTTTCTGGAGTCTGATTCTTTACGACTCCAAGCGTACACCCGAACATTGCAAGAGCCTGATTAACCTTGTCCATGCGGCATGTCTCTTTCCCCTGCTCCAGTTCACGAACAAAACGCAGCCCAAGCCCGCTCCTTATTGCAAAATCTTCCTGCGTAAGCCCGGATTTTTTCCGTTCCGCCTTAATAAACTGAGAAATCTGATTCATATATTTATTTTACAACCGAAAGGGTATAATTTCAAGAGTAATTGTATAAAGTACACCATATCGGGTATAAATTGAGGTAAAAAGTAATAAATAATACCCTATCGGGTATAAATTTTAACTAAGATATGTTCACCGACTGGCAGCGGTAACTCTTGCGACTTATCTATGAGTTTTTGCCTTGCAAAAGTTGTGCAACCTTGTCCAAAATTAATTCATCTGCCGGCAACCACTCTACGGATCGCAATGTTTCTGCGGTAAGCCAGGTTGCGTTTTCATGTTCCAGAAGTTCGAGCTTTCCGGAAACAATCGAGCACAGGATGCAGTGCATTGTAAGGTGAAATGTAGGATAGTCGTATTCTACAACGCCGATTTCTTTTTCTGCTTGAACCTCAGTTGCAAGTTCTTCACGGATTTCGCGGACAATGCATTCTTCCGGCGTTTCCCCCGGTTCAATTTTGCCGCCAGGAATTTCCCACCAGCCCTTCCAGTCGCCGTAGCCGCGCTGGGTGGCAAAGAGTTGCTTCTGTAAAACGGAGGTTGAGCCTGTCGAAACCTCTTGTGTGCGGAGGATGATTGCGCCGCTGACGGTTATTTGTTTCATGATTTATGCCCCTAAATAATTGTATATATTTTGTGGAACTGCCGGCTCAATGTCAAACTGTATATTTACTACAGGAAGCATTTGACCTGACTCATTTGGAATTTGTGTTTGTTCTTTTGATTCCGAATCTGTAAACATTTTTCCAATATAATAGAAATCAGTTCCTTCGTTGTCGTCTTTTTTGATAAACAATTCAATTTGAATATTGTTAGTACTTTGATTTAGGATTGCATCAACATCTGGAGAATTTAAGTAGCGTTTATTTTTACTCATCCAGTTGAAACGAGTATTATCTATAAAATAATCCTTGTACTTTGTTGAAGAAGAAATGTTTGCAGCTTTTTCATAAGTTACAAAAACCGGACATTTCTTTTTTCCTTCAACTTCCTGAATAATATAGCCGCCTACGTTTTGAGGATTCTGGTCTTTATCAAAGTTCATGATTTTGAAAACATCTTTTCGAGAATATTTTCTGTAATAAACCAGGCCATCATCACCGTAAACTTCATTTTCTTTTATTGTAGCCTTATTGATTCCATATTCCAAAAGATCTAGAAGGTGTTCTTTATAAAGTTGATTCTGAAGCAGGTTTGTAAAATTTTCTGTTTTTGAAAATATCTTTGATGAATTATCGAATGAAATGTAAGAAATTTCTCCATATTTCTTTTGGTCTTCCTGGCGGTAATAATCTTTAGAAAGAACTTTTAGTATTTGCTTTACATTGCCTTTGAACGTAACTTTTCTTTGTGAAAGTTCATTTGAAAAGTTTTCTAGAGTTACATTTTCATTTTCGACTAGAAGTTTTAATAAAAGAAGCTCATGCATTCTAAATCCATGTGAAAATTCCAGCGAAATAAATTGAAGTGAAGTTCTGTGCTTTGATTCTAGTTCAGGATATTCTTTATCCATCTTCTTTAAGAATTCGTAGTAAGAACCTGCGTAATCAATAAAAAGATGTGGATCAATAAAGCCGTTATTTACAAAATCCATCATTGTTGGAATTCGAGCTAAACGCATTTTAAGTTTTTCATATTCTTTTTTTAATACTTTTAACTGAGTAAAATTTGTTTCATTGATTGCCTGATAAATCTTTTGTCTTGCAACTTCAGTAATCTGAACTGTTGAAGTTCCTGGTAATCCAGAAGAACCAGAATTCATTACTTTACGCAGATTGTCTTTGTTGTAAGAATTGTCTCCATAAAGTGCGATTGGAATAAAAAAGTTGTTTTCATAGTTTCCTATAAAGTCTATGACAGAAACATATGACTTTCCTTTAAACTTTCTTAAGCCTCGCCCAAGCTGCTGAACAAATATAATTGCAGATTGAGTTGGGCGAAGCATAACAACCTGATTTACAGAAGGAATATCAACACCTTCATTAAAAATATCTACGCTGATTATATACTGAAGAGGATTTTCGTCAGATTCCAGTTCTTGAATAACCTTTTCTCGTTCTATATCGGAATGTTCTCCGGTAAGATATTTTGTGCGGTAACCATCTTTATTGAGTTTTTCAGAAAGTTCTTTTGCCTCTTCAACACGGCTACAGAATATTAATCCTTTAACTGGATATTCAAAGTTTCTGTAAAGATTAATAGAACGCTCAATATGTTTTATTCGTTCATCACAGACGAGTTTGTTAAAATCCGTTTTTTCATCAATGATTTCTCCATCAACGGTCAAATCTGAAAGACCATAATAATGGAAAGGACAAAGCAAATCTTCTTCCATTGCTTTTTGAAGTCGGATTTCGTATGCAATGTTGTTATGAAACATGGAGAAAATATCAAAGCCATCTGTTCGTTCTGGAGTAGCGGTAAGACCTAGCAGGAATTTAGGAGTAAAATAGTCAATTACTTTCTTGTAACTTTCTGCCCCAGCATGATGAACTTCATCAACTATGATGTAATCAAATTCGTCTTTTTTAAAAGATTTAAGTGTATCTTCCTTTGCAAGTGTAAATACGGATGCAAATAAATAATCAGCCTCAATATCTTTTTGACTTCCGTTTAAGAAACCCGTTTTTATGTTTGGGAAAACATTCTTAAAACTCTTTTCTGATTTAGCAAGAATCATATCGCGATGGGCAACATATAAAACTTTCCGCGGATTTTCCTGTTTTACATCAAAAATTGAAAGATAAGTTTTACCGGTTCCTGTAGCAGCAATTAAAAGAGCACGATTTTGTTTTTGTTCACGCAGGTTATGAAGAGCAACCATAGCTTCTTCTTGCATAGAGTTTGGAACAATTTCAGTTTGTTCTTCTTCATGCGAGAATTCTAAAGGAGATTCTATAAATTGTTCAAATTGAGTTTCTTCTAAATTATTACTAGGTGCAGGAATAATTGGATTTGGTTCTTCAGATTTATTTGAACTTTTTTCTTGTTTTCTCAGTTCTCTGATTTGTTTATTTACAAGCTTCAATGAAAGTTTCTTTTCATCATACTTTTTTGAGTATTTCGCAAGCCATTCTTCATTAACTTTATCAGCTTCACTCCAAACTTGTTCAAATTCTTCGCGAACAGTGTAAACAATCTGACCGTCGGTACAGGAAAGAAACTTAACGCTCCATTCCTGATTCATTGTTAGGGCTGAAGCGGTAAGATTGGCGCTACCGATAATCATCGAATAATAATTGCTTTGCTTGAAAATATATCCTTTTGGATGGAATCCACCTTTTGTGTAAGCACGGATTTCAATATTTGGAAACTGCATTAATTCACGCAATGCTGAAGGCTGTGTAAAGTTCAAGTAGTTAGTTGTAAGGATTCGACCTTTAACAGGATTTTTAGGATGATTTTGGCTATATATTGCCAATTTATCTAAAGTCTGTTTGATTGCAGCAAGCCCTTCGTTATTTATGAATGCAACAGAAAAATCAAAAGCTTCACATGATTCCAGTTCCTCTACAAGTGATGAAAGGATTTTCTTTTCTTTATGATAATTGTTTACAAGAAGAGTTGGAGCAAGTTCATTTATTGAATGATGAGTTTTAGAGATGAATCCGGTTTGTAAACTTTGAAGTAATTGAGTGGAATCAAATTTTTGCATAGTTGTTTCCTATTTGCAAGAAGAACTCTGCCACAAAAAACGGTCGTTTTTGGTGATGTTTTTTGTATTCATTTCTTCGTTCATAATAATCTCATTGTAGTATAGTCGGGTGTCAAAAAACGACACTTTATTTATAAAATCTGATACATGAAGATACATCCTTCATCGTATTTTGGTTTTACATGAGAATGGACGTATTTCTCTTTTTCCTTTGAAAGCCGTGAAAAGCCCATTTCTTCATAGTGTTCGATAAGTTTCTCTTCCGGAAGTGCAAAAATATACAACGCTTTTGCGCCAAGAAAATTTTGTATAAAGCGAGTTAATGGAAGAATAAATTCTCTAAAAGTTGTTTTTCCAATTTCAGAAAGTTCCGGATGTTGATTACGATAAGATGAATTAATTGCAAAATTTGATAATTCAATAGAGGGTACGGTATAGAATTGATTTTCTGAAAGTTCAAGCGTAAAAAGTCCTGACTTCAATGTAAAATATGAAGCAACTTCGTGAGTTTCGTTGTCTTTTACTAGATATGTTCTTGCTATGTTATCATCTTCTTCAGAAGCAGACAGAACCTTTAAATATTCTTCCAAACCTTTTCCGGATTTTTGTGATACAGAAAAATTTCTTATTGCCTGAATATTGTCTTCTGAGTCAAATAAATGTTGATAATAAAATGTTTCCGTTTTTATTGGCAGATAATTCATTTTTGAGCCTTCTTCAGAGCTCTTTCTTTACGTTCTTCTGCTCTCTTTTTTTCGTAATCGGCCACATCCTTATCAAGCTGAGTAAAATCTGGGCGAGGTGTTGTTAATATTTCTTCAAGAATTCTTTTTCCTGGTGAATCAGGAAAATCTCGCCATGAAACTGGTTTTCCATAAGTCATACAGCACCTCCTTCTACTTCCAATTATACCATATTTTGAATCAATAGAGTAGCACCAAAAACGACCGTTTAAAGTGCGGTACTTCTTCTCGTACAAAGAAAAATTACGAAGAACTAAAATCATATATTCCTCAGAATGGAAATGAAGAAAATTATGCGCTTCTTAGTCACTACCTAATGATGGATGAAGGAGAAGCTAAAAATAGAAAACGTAATGAATTGAAAGAAGTTTTTGGATTTTCAGATGAAAAACTTTCCGAAGCAGAAAGTTTTTTCTCTAAAAAAGACATCACTTTTAGACATACAGAAAATCCGTCATTCACATTTATTGATTTATTTGCGGGAATCGGTGGATTTAGACTTGCGATGCAGGCAAACGGAGGCGAATGTGTTTTTTCGTCTGAATGGGACGATGCTGCAAAACAGACATACTACGAAAACTACGGCGAAGTTCCGTTTGGGGATATTACTAAAGATGAAACAAAGGCTTTAATTCCGGAGCATTTTGATGTGTTGTGTGCGGGATTCCCATGCCAAGCATTTAGTATTGCCGGTTATCAGAAAGGATTTGATGATGTTCGAGGAACGTTATTTTTTGATGTTGCTGACATTTTGGAAAAGCATCGACCAAAAGCATTTTATCTTGAAAATGTAAAAAACCTAAAATCTCATGACGAAGGAAGAACATTCGCAAAAATAATGGATGTTCTTCAAAATAGATTGGGCTATGTCATTGATTCAAAAATCATGAATCCCTGTGAATATGCAAATGTTCCGCAGAATCGCGAACGAATTTTCATTGTAGGATTTGACCCGACTCAACTTGCAATTCCTTCTGAATATTTAGCTGACAAAGTATTTAATTTTACATTTCCAGAAAAACTAAATCTTACAAAAACAATTCACAGTATTATCGATGATTCAATAGAAGACGAAAAACTTTTTTATAAAGAAGGACATATCTATTTTGACAGAATGAAGGATGTAATCACAAATCCTGACACAGTTTATCAGTGGCGTCGAGTATATATCCGTGAAAATAAAAATGGGGTATGTCCAACTCTAACTGCGAATATGGGAGAAGGTGGACATAACGTCCCGATTATTCGCACTTCAAAAGGAATTCGCAAATTAACACCTAAGGAATGTCTTGGATTTCAAGGATTCCCAGTTTCCAACGGGTTTCACTATCCAACGACTATTGCTCAAAGCAAAAAATATAAACAAGCAGGAAATAGCGTAACAGAGCCACTCATAGAAAAAGTTGCTGCAAAAGTTATTCAGTTTGTAAAGGAGAATGAGAAATGAATGTTTTCAAAATAAAAACTGGAAGTGAAGAAACTTATGCAAAATTCAACAATCCGTCTGTTAAAAAAATTCTTGTTGACCATTTGATTCAATATGATGAGTTGATAAAAATAGGTGAACCAGTTTTCTTTCTTTTTGGAGGAGATGGAACCCCATGGGAAAATGGCTTAGCAGGATTATGCAAAATTGCATCACAACCTCTAGATCTTGGATATGAAATTGCAAAAAATGGAAAATATTACAAGCTTGAATTAGAGATCATTTATAAATTAAAAACTCACATGACAAAGATGGATTTCTCCAGATACCCAGAAACTTTCGACACTGGTATTGGACCAAGTACAAAAGGAGAACGAAATCAAGCCTTAGGAGTTATTGAAAATAAAAGTGCCGTAGCAGCTTTATGTCGTGCTGTAATGGATAAAGAACCTGAAATTTCAAACTGCATTCGCGAAATTTTTGGTGAAGAAATTTTTAAGATTGCAACACAAAATTCAATCGTATATAAAAAGCAGGTTTCTAATCCAGAGGAGAAGAAATCTGCTTTCTACACCCCAAATTTCTCCCAAATCATCTACTACGGCGTCCCAGGTTCCGGAAAGTCTCACAAAATCGATGAGGAAACAGAAAATCTGCCTGATGACCAGAAAATGCGCGTTGTGTATCATCCAGAATATACAAACGCAGATTTTATCGGGCAGATTTTGCCAGTTATGGAAGGGAACGGCGTTAGATATGCGTTTAAGAGCGGGGCATTTACAAAGATTCTTATTGAAGCATTAAAAAATCCTTCAAAGCCATATTATCTGATTATTGAAGAAATTAACCGCGGAAATGCTGCTGCAATTTTTGGGGAAATCTTTCAGCTTCTTGATCGTGGAAGTGATGGCTGGAGTTCTTACTGCATAATGAATGACTACATCAATTATGAAATTCGTAAATCTGCGCCAGAATTAAACTGGACAGAAAATACTGGAGTTCGTCTTCCTCCAAACCTTTCGCTCCTTGCCACAATGAATACAAGCGACCAGAACGTATTTACGCTCGACAATGCTTTTCAGCGCCGTTGGGATATGCAGCTTGTACCGAATGAGTGTTCTGACACAAATCAAATGGAAGCAACCATCACCGTTGCTAATCAGAAAATAACATGGAAAGACTTTCAGCAAACAATTAATTCTGTTATTGGTGAAAAAGCAAATGAAGGCGGGCTTTCAAGCATGGAAGACAAACGTCTTGGCTGTTGGTTTGTAAAAGCTGAAAACAAAGAAATCAAGGCAGATCTTTTTTCAAACAAAGTCCTTAAATATCTTTGGGATGATGCTTTTAAGTTTTATCATCAAGACATATTTGATTCAGAAATTAGAAACTTTGAAGAATTACAAAAGAGCTTTATGAAGAAAGGTTTTGATGTATTTAATGAAAATTGTGGTTTAGGAAAGGTGGTTTCGACTAGTTCCACTAGTATGTCAGAATCCATAAGCGCAGAGGCTGAAGACTAAACTTCGGAATGAGATAATGGGATTAAAAAGAGAAATTGAACAGAAGAAATTGTCTCTTTATGACCTTTGTGTCTACTTTGATAACAAAACTTCTTTTGATGAAGAAGAAGGCCAAGTAGATAAATTTGTGGGGCTTAGATTTATTGACGGTAAACTTTCTGTTCATTTTCCTGTGGGGTATAGAAAACCAAACGCAAATGATGAAAAAGAAGTTAGAAGAGATATTTTAAACTTAATCAGCGTGCTTTCTTCTTTTGAAAACAAAGAATCTTCTATATTTAAGTCTTCATTTCTATCATCTCAAAAAGTGGATTTCCCGATTCATGCGTATCTTTATATTATTAACGATTTTTTGAATCACGGATATTATCAACAAAAAGAACAAAAATACAAAAGGTCAACTTCTGGAAAAATTTCTTGGTCACGGACTATAAAACAGATTCGCCCTCAGATTATAGATGGAAGCGCAGTCTATCTTGAGTTTATTACACATCATACAAACCATAATGAAAACGAACTTATATCTTTGATTCATAAATTCTGTGTACACGAATGTTTTGAAAAACTTGGATACCTTTTTAGTTCATATATTCCGCAGAAAAGTCCCCTCTCTTTTAACAAGAATCTTTTTACGGCTGTTATTAAAACTAAAGCTTCTGCAACGTTCAATGAAAAAGAACTTCTTCTTTTTAAGAATATGCTGGATGTTATAAACTCAATGGATTCAAATGGAGAAAAGAAGGATTTTATTTTTGGAACAGATAATTTTCACTATATTTGGGAGCAGCTTGTTGATCAGGTTTATGGAGAAAACGACAAAGAACAATTTTATCCAAAAGTTTATTGGAAGCTTAATAAATCTTCTAAAGCGTTCAGTTTTTCTGAAAAGAGAAATTCTTTGCGTCCTGACACAATTATGATAACAGAGCGCGAAAAGGAAAATCAAAAGATTTTTGTTCTAGATTCAAAATATTATCGTTACGGGGCTACAAAAAATCCGAATCACCTTCCGGATAGCGCGAGTGTTGTAAAACAGATTGCCTACGCCCAATATATTGATAATGAAGAGAACCGTGCTAAATTGCCGAAAGATGTATGCTCTTTTATAAAATCTGAAAATATTTACAACGCATTCATTATGCCTAGCGACAACAATTGTCCAGAAAATATCGGTTATGTTTCTGCAGATTATGTTTTACCACAAAATTCAGAAGATACTAATAAACCTTACTATAAAATTCATGGAATTCTTTTGGATATAAAATCGATTATGTACAAGCACGTTCCAAAAGATAAAAAACTTATTGAAGAACTTTCTAATTTAATCACTAAAAACTGAGCAGGCCTTGCGGGCGGCGATTGAGCCCGCAGAGGGGGCAGTGTAAGACACCGCAAGGAGGCGGCACGCGAAGCGGGACGCCGACTGAGGAGGCTGGAACGAGGGGGAGACTTCCCCCTTCTAGCACATTTTTTTTAGGCGCTCGAGGTTTTCTGGGGTGTCTAGGTTTCGTTTGGAGATGAAGCGTTGGACGGTGGTGCGGTGTGTGCCGTAGAGTTTTGCGATTTTGTTGATGTTGGTGCCGGAAAGAAGCATGACGCTTACGGCGAGTTCGGCTCCGTCGAGTTTGGAGTGGAGATTTTGGGTTCCGCGGGGGCGGCCGAGTTTGAGGCCTTCTTTTTGGCGGCGTTCCAAAGCTTCTTTTGTGCGCTGACTGATGAGGTTTCGTTCAATTTCTGCGCTCAGGCCGAACGCAAATGCCAAGACTTTACTCTGAATGTCGTCTCCGAGGCGGTAATTGTCTTTGATTGTCCAGACGCGCGCGCCTTTTTCCATAATCAGGTTTAGAATCGACATTATCATAAAAAGGCTTCGGCCAAGGCGGCTGAGTTCTGAGCAGATTATAAGGTCGTCTTTTTGTACGCGCGATAAAAGCCTGCCCAGTTCTCGCTTACCGGGTTCAACTGTTCCGCTGATTGTTTCTTCTATCCATGCGTCGATTTTTATGTTTGTGCGACGGGCAAACTCTTCAATTTCGAAGCGCTGATTTTCTACTGTCTGACGGTCTGTGCTTACGCGAATGTATCCGTATGTCATACGTATAATATAATGATGAATCTCAATTTTACAAAATAAATTAATGTACTATAATCCTCTTTATATGGATACACTATCCCTCTTCTATATCCGCAATCTCCATTTTCAGCGTCTTTTCAAGCGCTTCTTCGTACCCCGTTAAAGCCGCAAACGGCAAAAATATTTTTGCACGCTGACTTAGCGGCATTCGGTTAGGAAGAGAATCGTAGTTCCAGTCATAGTTTATGATGTCGTCGTAGTTTTCTTGCGTCATGCCTTGTGTCCCCCAATCTGAACATTGCGATCGCGGGTAGTTGCGCCTTCTTCCAGGTTCATCCCCTTCAAAATCGCATTTTTTCCGTATCGGTTTATAATTTCAAGCCGCGCTTTCTGAAGACTATCTTCCTTTTCTTGATTCAGTCCGCCTTCCCGCTTGTCCACGCTGTCAAAAAGGCACGGCTGCCTTGCGCGAACAGGCTTAGTGCCGTTAGCAGTAATATTAACCCTGCGCACAAGCCACCGCGGATTCACAACCCTTTCAAAAATAGAAACAAACGCCTCAACTATCATCCTGGAAGAATTGGTTTCCGTCCCGAACGACCAGCTTCCGTGAGCGGGCTTAGGCAGTTCCCGACCATAATAGTCGCGCACCACTTCGCCATCAAAGCCCGGAACCTCAAGGCTTCCCACATCATAGCCCACATAAAGCGTAATCGAACCGGTAACAAGCTTTTTCCTGAACAAATCAAGCGCCAGAAGCTCCGCCATCTCGCGCACAATGATTTTTGCCTTTTCAAAAGAGTACGGCTCATGCAGAACCTGCCCGCTTCCAAGACTTTTAGCTTCAGACTTATAGTTTTTAATCTCCTTCATGCCGACCGGCTCAATTCCCCAGGCGTGATCGATTAAAATTTCCGCATCAATTCCAAATTCATCATACAAAAACCGCGGATTTTTCAAGGACATGCGGGCAACATCCCCCATAGTGCGAATAAAATATTTTTCAAGCCGCTGCGCAGTCGCCTTCCCCACCCGCCAGAAATCCGTTATCGGCTGATGATTCCACAGCTGCCGCCGGTACTCCACAACATCAAGTTCGCTTATTCTTACCCCGTCACTATCCGCAGGAATATGCTTTGCCACAATGTCCATAGCCGCCTTGCACAAAAAAAGATTCGGCGCAATTCCAGCCGTCGCAGTAATTCCAGTTTCCGCAAGGACATCGTGAATCACCTTTATCGCAAGCTCCCTGGCCGACATATTATAAAAAGGAAGATAACTGGTCGCATCAATAAGAACTTCATCAATCGAATAGACATGAATATCTTCCGGCGCAAAATAGTGCAGGTACACATTGTAAATGCGGGTCGAATACTGAATGTAAAGCGCCATCCGCGGAACCGCCACAATATACTCAAGCTCCTTCCCGGTCTGTCTCTTAATTTCGCGCGCCTTAGCTTCAACCTCAAAAAGTCTGGAACGTCCGCTAAGCCCGTAAGCCTTCAGCGCCGGAGTCACCGCAAGACAAATCGTCTTACTAGTCCGGCTCCTGTCCGCAACAACAAGCTTAGTCGTAAGCGGATCCAGCCCTCGCTCGCGACATTCAACAGAGGCATAAAAAGATTTCAAATCAATCGCAATATAAGTTTTTTCGTCCATCATTCAAAACCAGGCTGCTTTTCTACCCCCATTATAAACCCAAAGAGTGTCAAATAACGGCATTAAAACAAAATTATTTAATTCATCGATATTTATCCTAGATTTTTACACATTTTAAACATTTCCAGATACGAAACCACTGGCTCGTGAGTTTAAATTTTACCCTGCCTTATGGAAAGCACCACTTCCCATTAAATAATCTTATACAGAATCTTGTAAAGCGTTTCTGCCTCTCAAAATCCCTACTGAGCCGCTTCCCCTAAAACCGCCCTCGCAAGCTGATCCGCACAGCTGGTCTTCTTTGCTCCACAGGTATTTCCCTTAAGCTTAGTCGCAATTTCTTCCGCTTTCATTCCATTACACAACCTGGAAACAGCCTTTAAATTTCCGTTACATCCGCCGTCAAATTCAATATCAAATATTCTGTTTTCATCATCACGCTTAAAAGTTATTTTGCGCGCACATGTTCCCCATGTCTTAAATTCAACTTTTTCCATAATTTAACCCCGTCAAAATATATATTTATAGATTTGTGAACTTCTCTCCCAAAATCTCGCCAGCCTTCTTCAGAACCGGCAATTCCCGCGCCGCCAGAAGCCTTCCCCATTTAGAACTTCTGCCCGCCTCATAACGTTTTATCGCTTCTCCGTAAGACAATTTCATCGTAGAAAGATGAAAATCCCTTATCTCTTCTTCCGTCAGATTTTTTTCACCAAACGAAACCGTCCTGCACAAAAAATAATTGTTGATATTATGCCGGTGAATCAGATTATAATAATCTCGGACAACTCCAAGCCGGCACAGGACCTCTGCCTCAAGTCCAAGTTCCTCCTTCAATTCGCGCTTCAAGGCTTCCTCAAGATTTTCGCCCTTCTCAACGCCGCCGCCAGAAGTCTCTATAAAAGTCCCGTTTCCAAAATAATCGTTCCGCTCAACCTGAACAAAATAAAAATTCGCCGATTCATCAAAAACTATCGCGCGCACAATTTCCCTGTCCTCATCCGTATATTCAAAAGGCCATTCCTCATCCTGCAGATCCAGATTCACTTCTTCAAAATCATTCATGAAGACATCTTATCATCAGAACTTTTTTTATTACAGAGGGACAGTTTCCCCGCCTTCAACCACATAATTCACCATAAAAAATACGTTAAATCTTTTATTATAACAAATTATAAAATCACAAAATGTAAATTCCTTTTGACAATCTTAAATTCAATGATAAAATTATTATATTGCTATCAATAAGGAAAATACTATGAAACAGAACAAAGAAAAACGAACCAGCCTTACGCTGAACCTTGTTGTACTTATCGGCGCCGCAATCCTGATGATAAACGTAATCCAGATTGCAGTTGTTACCGCTAACGCACAGAAAGACATTGTAGAAGAAGACCTTGATATGTATTCAAACATGATGGACGGCTATACAGCTGCTATCCAGAACCAGCTTGATGGATACTTTAAGGCACTTAATGCTTATATTTATGATGAAGTCATGGCAGACGGGAACCTCTGGGAATGCTACGATTGGATTTCTCATCCAAACAACTCATACATGCGCGGTGAATTTGACTACATCATGTTTGCCGGCCCTGACGGCATAAGCCACAATGATAACGGCTCTACAACTAATATTGCAGAACGCAGCTATTTTAAAGCCATCATGAAAGAAGGCAAAGAACGCTATATTGATGATCCGGTAATTTCAAAAACAACAGGACAGCCGGTAGTTCATATTACCCGCGCCGTAAAAGACAAGAACGGACGAACCTTCGCAATGCTCGCAGGTGTTATAAACATCCATCTTCTTACAAAAGAAATTAAGCGCATCCAGATTGGCGAAAAAGGCTACGGCTATCTTCTTGCAAGTGACGGCCTTGTCATGGCTCACCCTGTAGAAGAATTTGTAATGCAGAAAAATTTTATTACCGGAATTACAGGCGGAATCAACGGCAAGAACGGAGACATGATTGCGGTTGCAACAAAAATGACAAACGGAGAAAGAGGCGAAACGTGGGTTAATGCAAATGCTCGCATCGGAAAAGACCTTATCGTTTACAAACCAATTGAAGGAACCCCATGGTCAATGGCTCTTTCAATACCGGACTATCAGATTTATAACCTTGTAAATAAAATCAAAGCGCTTTTAATAATCGGTGGTGCTCTTTCTGTAATTATCCTTATATTGATTGGTGTAATTGCACTCTTTAAAGCACTTAAACCGCTCAACATAGTAGAAAAAGCCATTTCGGATATCGCAAGCGGAGACGCCGACCTTACAAAACGAATCGACATCAACTCAAACAACGAAATAGGATACGTTGTAAAAGGATTCAACGCATTCGCCGCAAAACTTCAGGAAATCATTGCAGACGTTAAATCTTCAAAGAACGAACTCAGCATTGCAGGCGAAGATATGAGCGCAAGTACCCAGGACACTTCCAGCGCAATCACACAGATTATTACAAATATTGAGCAGGTAGGAAACCAGATTCAGTCACAGGCAGCCGGAGTAGAAGAAACCGCCGGAGCTGTAAACGAAATCGCTTCCAACATCGAATCGCTCGAACGCATGATAGAAACTCAGAGTTCGGGAGTAACACAGGCTTCTGCTGCCGTAGAAGAAATGATCGGCAACATCAAGTCTGTAAATGAATCAGTAGAAAAAATGGCTTCTTCATTTAATGACCTTCGTGTAAACGCACAGCACGGTTTTGCAAAACAGCAGGACGTAAATGAACGAATCCAGCAGATTGAACAGCAGTCATCAATGCTTCAGGAAGCAAACGCCGCAATTTCTGCAATTGCAGAACAGACAAACCTTCTTGCCATGAACGCAGCAATCGAAGCCGCTCATGCCGGAGACGCCGGTAAGGGATTTGCCGTTGTTGCCGACGAGATCCGAAAGCTTTCAGAAACATCAACAGCCCAGTCAAAGACCATTGGAGAACAGCTTAACAGTATTCAGGAATCAATCATGGGAGTAGTAACAGCCTCTAATGAATCCAGCATGGCATTTGAAGCTGTAAGCGGAAAAATCGAATCAACGGATGAACTTGTCATTCAGATTCGCTCTGCAATGGAAGAACAGAATGAAGGTTCAAAACAGATCAGCGAAGCCTTGCTTGTAATGAACAACAGTACATTGGAAGTTAAAAATGCATCTGTAGAAATGGCAGAGGGAAATAAAGCTATTCTAGAAGAAATGCAGAACCTTCAGAGTTCTTCTCTCGTAATGAAGGACAGCATGAACCAGATGGCAGCCGGTGCAAGAAAAATCAATGATACCGGAACAGCCCTTGGCGGAGTATCAGAAAAAATTCAGACTTCTATCGAAAAGATAGGAACACAGATAGATCAGTTCAGAGTGTAACACAGGCTACCTCCCCTGTTTTCTAATCCTTGCGCGGAACCAGCCAGGCACACAGCTGGTTCCGCGTTTTTTTGCAACCCGCTATGCACATACCGCCACTCACGCAACCAGTTAAGCCAGTCGCTCAACCTTTTCTATCTTATCGCATTTAATTTCAGTTTTATTCACATCCACAACAGAATCATCAGACATAAAAATACCAATTTCATCCGCGCAGATACTTCCGGAAAGAACATTTTTCACGCTTTCAATCCTTCCCTTTACGTTCGCCTTAACCGAACTCCGCTCAAACGAAAGGTCACATCCTTCCATCGTGCAGTTTTCCAGAACCAGATTCTTACAGTAACAGAAAGGCTGCGTACCAATTATCCTGCAGTTAATAAAATGCAGGTTTTCAGAATACCACGCAAGATATTCACCCTTAACAACGCAGTCCTTTATCACAAGATTTTTTGAATGCCAGAAAGCATCTTTAGTATCTAAATTGGATTTTTCTATAGAAATATTGCTGCAATACTGAAACGAATATTTGCCTTTCATATCCAGCCTTAAAATCCTAGAATCCGAAACCTCAAAAAATGGATACTCAGAATTCTCAATCGTTACATCTTCTATTATCAGGTTGCGACTCTTCCAGATAAATTCGAGCGAATTCACCGTAGAATCCGTAAGACGCACCCTGTCGCATTCCCTTATAGCCTTAGTCCCCAGAATATTGCAGCCACTTACACATATATTAGAATCATACCAGAGAGGGGCGCGACAATTTTCAGTAAGATTACAGTTTTTAAGCTCAGAATCAGCCAGATGCCAAAAAGGATAGCGCAGATTCATCCTGCAGCCATCAACCTTAATCCTAGAACATTCCTTCAAGGCCGACTCGCCGTCAGCAGGACCGTCAAAACTACAGTTCCTTACCTCACAATCCTTTAAACCGTATAAAGCGCGTTCTTCATCAAAATTCTTATTTTCTATCAGCTGCAAATCAATTCCTCTATTTAAAATATACTGATTTTACAGCCGATACGTCCATAAAAATACAACGCCCGGTAAAAAAAGACTTTACAAACCGCACTACCTTACACAAACACCCGAGCCCCCTATAACAAATTAGCTTACCTTGTAGCCAACCCCACGTACCGTCTGAATCAGTTCAGCATTTAGATCGCCGATTTTCATGCGTAAAGTACGAATATGAACGTCAACCGTCCTGCTTTCAATCGCCGCATCAATATTCCATATAAGATTCAAAAGCTTTTCACGCGACATAGCCTTTCCACGATTTTCAATCAGAACAGACAAAAGATCAAATTCCTTAAGCGTCAGCATAATCGGCTCATCATTCAAATAAGCCGTATGTTTATACAAATCAACCTTTATGTTTCCAACCGAAAGGCATTTTTCAAAACCATTTTCCGCAGAATTAGCACAGCGCCTCAAAACCGCCTTAATTATCGAAACAAGCACAGACATCCCGAACGGCTTGACAATATAGTCATCCGCCCCAGAATCCAGCCCGTTTGAAACATCAGTTTCAGAATCCTTCGCCGTTAAAATAATTACAGGAATCCTTGCACTCTCCGGATTTTCGCGAATCTTCTTCAAAATAGAGATTCCGTCTTCTTCCGGCAGTAAAAGATCCAGAAGAATCAGTTCCGGCTTTTCCCCCTCAAAAGCCTCCCAAAATTCAGACGGACTCCAAAACGCTCTGCATTTAAACCCCTGATTTTCTAACGAAAAAACAATCAACTTTCTAATCGATTCATCATCTTCAAGAATATAAACCATACTAAAATTATAACCATTTAAAATAAAATTGGTTACAAATGTTGTAAAATCTAAGTAAAAGAATTTCCTTATTTTCTCAGGCCAACTCCCCCGCAACCGGCGTTCCAGGGCCCGCTAACGCTTGGTCTTTTGCTCCGCAAAATCCTGCTCGCTCCGCTCCCACCCTTCCATGCCGGGGCCGGCCCCTCCAGCCCTCAAATGAAATATATGCAAAAAACTGGCAGCTTGCCTAAAATAGGCAATCCGTTAAAAAAATCTGCGCTCAGCAGATTTTTAGGA
>JAXJSC010000026.1:0-25257 GCA_036310305.1 Treponema sp.
ATGCAGACGACAATTTTACCAGAAAGATTACCAGTCTCATTGACAAAATCAAGCAGAACGAAATCAACAAAACGGAGTACATGAGTATGAACATACACGAGTACGACAAGTTCAGAGCCGGCAAAAAAGAAGGCATTGCAGAGGGAATGGCAGAGGGTATTAAGAAAGGCATTAAACAAGGTACACTTGCCGGTGCACAGCAGAATGCTATTGAAGCTGCAAAACGACTGCTAAAAATGAATATTTTGTCTGCTGAACAAATTGCAACTGCTGTAAATCTACCACTTGAACAGGTTCTTGAATTAAAAGAAAAGGTTTCTGTAAAAGCATAAACTGCGTCGCCTTATCCGCGGTCTGATTCCCTGCCATTCCACTGCCTGTGGAATGGACGTTCCATCGACAGCGGAACTGACACACGTCAACTATCTACAAAATTAATTTCCATACTTCAACACCTTATTATACCAAGTGCTGTTATAATTTGTCGCGTTCAATTGAGACGATGATACAACTCCCTCATAAGTTTCGGAACTGTCGGTCACACGCTTGTAGTATTTCCATTTGTCCGTCTTTGCGAACGTCATGCTCGTCATGTTTAACGGGAAGGCTCTATAGCCTATGTGGACTACAGAGGCCGGAATTGTAATGGACTTTGCGCCGGAGCCTTCAAAGGCGACGCCTTCAATTTTTGTAACGCCGCTTAATGTGACCGACGTAAGACTTGAACAATAGCCAAATTCTCTTTGCGAAATTAAAGAATTGCTCACTGTCGCGCTTGTCAAATCTGTGCAGTAAACGAAAACTTCGTTTCCAATTGAAGTCACCGACGACGGAATGGACACGCTGGTAATCTTAGCCCGCATAAAGGCATCTCCTCCAATCGTTGTTACAGTGCTGGGAATGTTCATTGTCCTAAGATTTTTTGCATAGCAAAAGGCGTGTGTTCCAACTTCGGTCACGGAGCTAAGCCATGAAAGAGTGGTTCCTGTCTTTGAGGCGGGATAAGATATCAGCTTTGTCTTGTTCGCGTTGTACACGATGCCGTTGTCGGAACTCAGCGCGGTTGAGCCCGGCGGAACTACAAATTCTTGGACTCCGGCAAAACAGAGCCTCACACGGTAATTGCCTAACGCAGCCGAGCAGTCTGTCGCAGGCAATATCACTTTAGTAATCGGCTGCTCCACAAGATTTTCCACGTCAAAGCTCATGCTTCCAAAGCTTGTCAAACTTGACTTGGACAAGTCCAAAGTTGAGGCGGCGATTTTTGTTGAGCTAGTGTTGACAGTTTTGTTGCACATCGACTCAAGGAATGTTTTCATTTGCGTACTTGTTACGGTCGAATCAATCACAAAATTGTAGCTTGTGCTTGCCGTTGGCGTGAAACTTGCGATATTTGAGCTTGTCAATTTTTTTGCCTTTGCAAGTTTTCCGGCAAAAGACTCCGTCACCACAGTCCAATCCTGGCTGCTTTGCGATTTAATCTCAATTTTGGCGGCGTTGCCTTGGTTTGGAGAGCCTCCAAATTTTAAAATTTGATAGTTCTCCGCATAAAAACTTGTGGAGCCTGTCACAAGGCTTATGCTTGAATTGGTGAGGGTGTCGTTCATCGATATTTTTGGCTTGTCGCTGCTTGTCGCGTTTACATAGATGTCGTTCTTTTCGTCGGAGCCTTTTGGTATGGAAGCGGCGCCATAAAGATTTATTCCGCTGGCGGTGTCGCACTGGTCCATGTAGACCGCGCCGCCATAAGTGGCCGTGTTGGACTTTATCTCGCCGCTTGTGGTTTTGCCGCTTGCATTTTTCATGTATAGCCTGCTTTCGGTATCAAGGTAAACGCCGCCGCCTTTAGCAACTTTGGTATTGTTGTTTATCGTTCCGCCCGTCACAGTGATGGAGCCATGCTGGGCGTAAATACCTGCGCCTTTGGTTCCGTCTGCACTTTCACACTGATTGTAACTTATTGTTCCGCCGTCCATGCTGACATAAGCCCAGTATGAAGTTGTACCGTCTTTTAAGGCTATGCCGCCGCCGTTTGCGTTACTGCAGTTGTAAGCGATGTCTCCGGCGTGCAGATATATGTAATCTTCTTCAGAACAAATTCCGCCGCCTGTTGATCCTGCATAGTTTCTTCGGACTCCGCCGTTACATGTAGCTGGCGTATTGGTAGAAGAGTTTGTCCAAGCGCTGTAACCAATGCAGACTGTTCCTTTGTTGTAAATTCCACCGCCATTGGTTGCTCTGTTGCCGTAAGTGGAAGAACTTGCGATAGTATTACCTGTTTTTCCGATCAAGCCATTGCCATAAACAAGAAGTCTTCCTCTAGTAGCTGAACCGCCGGAACCTGTCGCTCCGTCAACATAAACACCACCGCCGTTTGTAGCGGTGTTGCCGTCGATTACGCCAGAACCGGAAAGTATTGCGAGAGCGGAATTTGAGTTTCCTACATAAAGCCCGCCGCCAGAAGTTCCAGCATTGTTCGATATAGTTCCGCCGGCTATGTTGAGGGTTCCTGTTGAAAGATAAACGCCGCCGCCAGCGGCAGCCGCACCGTTGTAGTCAACTGAGCCGCCACTCATATAATGAGTTCCTGCAGCTGAAAAATAGATCCCGCCGCCGCTGTACGTAGAGTCGCTGGCATAGTTTCTGCATATTCCGTAAGTAGACTGCAATGTGGCCGATTTGCTTGTATTCGCTTCCGAATAGCCAAGCCATACAGTGGCGTCTGTATCGCAGTAAACTCCGCCGCCATATTTTGCACTGTTTGACTTTGAGCCGCTTGTGGCCTTGCTTGCCGTAGTGTCGCCGATTACAGAATATCCCGACATGCACAAGTTTGCGTACTTTAAGTAAACGCCGCCACCAGAATTTGAGGCTGTATTCGCGCTTATGCTTGAAATTTTTCCGGAGCTCCCCTTAAGAATAAGATTTCCCTTTGAACTAGAAGTTCCTTCAAAATAAATACCCGCGCCGCCTGTAGCATTGTTTGCCGTAATGGTCACGTCATCCCCCAGTGTCAGCTTTGCTCCGGCCACGCCATTTACAAGGATTCCGCCGCCGCTAGTTGCGCTTCCGCCGGTAATTTTTAGATTTGTAATTGTCACAGGAATTGCCTTGCTTAGTGTAAATGCAGAGCCCTTGCTGTTGGCATTGATTGTAGCGCTGTTTGTTCCTGAGAGCGCAATGCTAGTCGCTTTTACATTAGTGTTGTTTGGAATATTCTGTAAATTGCCTTTGCCCACTGTAGTTGCGCTGCTGGTAGCAGTTAAAGTTCCATTTACACTAATTGTATAGGCTTGCTCCCTCCACGTCTTTTGAGCCGCTTTTTGAATTGTGGCAAAAGGACGCTTTTGCGTGCCGTAGCCAGAAGTATCGTCGCCGGCAACTCCGCCTGTCACGCCGCTAATTGCAGATTCAGAAACATAAATTGTAGCGCCAATATCAAGCTTACCTAAAGTTCCGGAATGCACAATGTTAAAACCGCTGCCGCTGTCAGCCATAGTAAAACCTGTATTTCCAGTCGCCAAATTTGTTCCGTCAATTACGGTCAAACCATTGTCTAATAATTCCGAAGTAATTTTTGCGGTTGAAGAGGTGTTTAGTGCGCCATCAGAGACTGAAATGCAGTATACTTTAGTGGGGTCCGTAGAGTTTTTAGCAAGATAAACGTCATTTTGATTGAGACCTGTTCCAGTTCCCGCAAAAACAGTGCCACTGGACTTCATTATAAATGCATTGTATTGGAATACAGCGCCGCCCTTTGTCTCCGGTCCGGATACATAATTCAACGAACCGGATTCTCCGATTGATCCTGCTGCAAGGATGAAGTTTCCTGTATTATGAATGGCGCCGCCATAGGCACTACCGTTGACGGTAACCGTAGCGCTGTTGCCGCTGATTTTGGCGCTGCTTCCAGTAATTGTAAGTGTTCCGCTATTGTATATAGCGCCACCATTGGCACCGCCGGCAGAGCCCCCAGAAACGCCAACTGCGGAAGCGCTATTGCCTTTTATTGTAGCATTGCCTGTAATTTTTAATGTTCCGGCGTTGTAGACCGCGCCAGCGTAAGAAGTACCACCATTTGTAGGCGCTACCGCTGTGTTGCTTGAAATGTCAACAGGCCCAGAAATAGTTACAGTTTTTGAGCCGGCAATGTAAAACGCGCCGCCCATAGGAGAGGTGTTGCCTTTAAATGTTCCGGCAGCCAACGTAGTTTCTGTATTGCTTGAAGAATAGTAATTAAAGTAAACCGCGCCCGCTTTTGAGTCGCCTCTATTATAAGAGATATTTCCGCTTGCAATCAGCAATGTTCCATATGCATGGTAAATTCCGCCGCCCGAATCTGTCGCATAATTGCGACTTACTCCATAGTAGCCGTCCGTGTTATTTGAAGTCAGGTCAGTTATTGAATCCGCTGCGCTGTAGCCAAGGTAAACATAACCGCCGTCGTTGTAAATTCCAGCTCCTTTTGCCGCTTTGTTTGCATAAGTTGAAGTACTCGTACTTGTCGCGGTTATCGTTGATTTTGCGTTGTCTCCAACCAACGCCTTTCCGTACATAAACAACGTTCCGTTTGAGCTGACGTACACGCCGCCGCCGTTGGAAGTGGCGGTGTTGCCGGTGATTTTGGCGCCGTCGGTAAGTTTTACGGTGCCTTGTGTAATGTTGATTCCGCCGCCGTTAGTTGCACTGCCGCCAGTGATTGTAAGGTCTTGTATTGTTACAGGGAACTCAGCAATCTTTGCGTCTATGGTAAGTGCTGAGCCGGTAGAATTTCCGTTAAGTTTTGCAGTAACCGTATATGAGTCAGTAGGCTTGTAGCCTTTGATTATAACGGATTTCGCTCTTAAACTCGTATAATCTGAATACGAAAACTTTTGCGGACCTGTAATAGAACCGTCTACAATGACTTCGTAATCCATAGAGTTGTCATCCATAGCTTCTTCTGCTGCAAAAATTGAAGCATAAGGCATGTTCTTTGTTCCTGTTGCACCACTTGCAGGAGGATCCTTGAAAAACGAATTATGCCCTGTTCCCACAACATAAATTGGCGAGTTAATAATATAGATCTTATTATTAGGATCCCATGAAGCGTTAATTTTTTCTCTATTCCAACCGTCATTATCCTTAGTGAGTACAAACATTGAACGAGCTGCATCCATATTTGACATGTTTTCTGCTGATGACGAAAGAAGATATGCTCCTCGTTTATAAGTTGGTGAAACTGCCGCAACATAAGTAGCAGTATTTGTTACAGGGCCTGTAATTTCTATTGACTTATAACTTGATAAACTTATATCGTTTTTATTTTTTTCAATTACATCGCCGTCTTTCCAGAAAACAGGATTACCCTTTAATTTTAAAGTTCTATTTGCGTCTATGGCACCACCACTAACATATGCATTGTTATTCCTGAATTTTCCGCCTTCCACAGTCAAATCATTTGTATCTGAACAAATTCCGCCTCCATAATTTGCAGAATTATCTGATATTTCTACAGTTCCAGAAATTGTACAGACACTTTGATAGGGAAGATAAATTCCGCCACCCTCACAGTCTCCTTCGGTAGTATTATAATCAATTACTCCTCCGCTGATACTTGCTTTTCCACATAGATAAAGTCCAGCACCAGCTGCTTGTTTGGAAGAACCTCCCGACTTTTTTAGATTATGACTAACTGAACCGCCGGTCATTTCAACTCTAATTACATCGTCGCTGTTATACGCTAAATAAATTCCCCCTCCCTGAATTGCGTTATTACCATTATCAAGAGAAGTTGAATCTCCAATCATTCCTCCTGCTAATAATAGAGAACCATTTTTACCAACGTAGATTCCACCGCCATATCCGCCTTCATAATTATCTTTTTTAGCAGTATTTTTGCTTATGACAGCCCCATCATTTACGGTAAGTTTTCCGTTAAAAACACTTACACCACCACCATAACATGCAGTATTATCAGTGATTGTTGCTCCAGAGCCCAACGTCACTTCAGCAGAACCATTAATTAAGATTCCACCCCCTGGAGATGCAAGTGTTCCATAATCAGAGCTTTTATTTTTTCCACCTTTTATTGTAAGGTCATAAATGTCTACTTTTTTTGCACCATTTATAATAAGGGTTGTATTCGTTTCACCAAAAGACGAAAACTCACCGTTTAAAGTTGCTTTTGCTACAGTCTTTCCTTCCGGTATGTAGCCCCGCAAGGTAAGCATATCTGTATTTGGCAGAGTCGTAGATGAAATCTCGGTCTTTCCCGTAAAAGTACCGTCTATATAAATTATATGACTGCTGGCATCTGCTGCTTCTAGTGCTGTTTCTAACGAACAGTATGGTTTTGCACGCGTTCCGCGAGCCCCTTGATACATAGTATAACCACTGTTTCCATAGCGTGTATCGTCATATGATGAAGAACTTGCAACATAAATCGGTGCCGAAAGAACGCCTTTTGTTGTTTCCCCAGACTTTTGATCAACTGTAAAATCTTCATCAATCGTAGCAAAGTTTCCTACGTTATTTTGAATAAGCGTTGCGGCGCTTGTTCCGCTTGCCCCCAAAACCTGATTGCCGCGTTTCCATTCGTATGGAGAGATTGTTACGTTCTTTGCGCCAGTCGGGGCGGATGTCGGCAGACTAAGGTTTCCGGCAATGGTTATGTACTTGCCTTCTGCAAGATAAACGTCGTTCTGCTTTTCGCCGGTACACGGAATGTAGACGTTACCGCTTACTTCGATTTTTCCGTCCTTATAATTTATGGCACCACCGTTTTCATCAGCAGAGTTTGATTCCATTTTTCCACCCTTAAGCTTTAAAACTGTGCCATTATCATTAATATAAATTCCACCGCCACTCTTTGCGGCATTATGACTGATTTCGCCTGCAATGATTTCTACAGCGCCTGTGTCATAAGAATAAATTCCACCGCCGATTTGCTCAGATGGAGCATATCCAGTTTTGCTATACTTTGCCGAATTATAAGAGATTTTTCCGGTTCGCATTTTTACAGTTGAACCTGTACTTGAATCTATTCCGCCGCCGTTACCCGCGCAGTTTCTACAGATACCTCCAGTCCAGTCTGCTGCTATTAAATTTCCGCTGGTATCTTTTCCGCTGTATCCTAAATAAACATTGCCGTTATTATAAATTCCACCGCCATAACCAGCCGCATTTGCACAATCATAATCCTCTGTTGAAGAATCATGCACTGCCAGTCGCTGCTGATTATCTCCTACATAGGAGGAACCATACATATATAAATCAGAATTGTTTCCAAGATAAATTCCGCCGCCAGATAAAGTTACTGTATTTCCTGTAATTAGAACGCCGTCTGCCAGCTTTAATGTAGCGTTTTGTCCTGTATATATTCCACCACCTGTAGTATATTCCGTATTATCCATCCCCGGCGTCCCTTTTCCTCCGGTAATTTTTATGTTCTTAAGCGTTACAGGAACTTCAGTATTTATTGTAAGAACAGAACCAGATCCTGCGTCATCTGCAAGGGTAAGGACATCCTGCGGATTTCCCTGTGCATCCAAACCGTTAGCACCGATTATTGTTAAAGACTTGCAATTAGAGGTAGTAACTTCTTCACCTGGAATAACTTGAGTACCTTTTAATGTACCCTTTACTTTAATTGTTTCATCATATCCACCAGTCAGCATATTAACTACATATCCAAGAGTTTTATATGGATTCTGATCGTCTCCTGATGTAGTTTCAGCGTCCAATCCATTGTCGGCAACATAATATGGACCTACAATAATGGCAGTATTATTTGTTTCATAACCATAATTGACACCACTTGATGTAAAGGTAAAATAATTTTCGTAATCTTCTATTTTTAATTCAGAAGGAGCTTCTACCGCCCGTTTTAATATTACCGCCCTGCGGTACCAGCCGCCCGGAGTTAATGCTATTTTCTTTCCTGCAGAAACATAATCTGAAGGCGGAGTAAGTGCACCAGCAATCTCTATTGCCTTATATGATTTATTATCTAAAGGTTGAATATAAATATCATTATCAAAGGCTGCTCCACTACTCGGGATATATGCACTTCCACTTATAATAAGTTTTACCTCGTCATTACGGATATTTATTGCACCACCAGTACTACCCTCGTTTGGGCCTACGCTATTATTGCAGATTATTCCACCAGTCATATTAAGCGAAGATTTTTTTTCTATCCAGAGACCTCCACCGGAACCGTTTTGTGCTGAGCTTCCAGCCTTTCCTTCAGAAATCTCCCCGCCTTTCATATTTATTGTTGATTTTCTACAGAAAATATTTCCGCCAATGTGCATTACTGTATTATCTGTAATTTTTCCGTCATTAAGGTCAAGCACTGCATCTTCATTAAGTCGTACAGCCCCACGCTGATTAATTGTCTGTCCATTATTCTGGCTTATTTCACCGCCATTCATTTCAACTTTGGCGCCATAGACATAAATTGCCATACCGCCATTATTTCCATAAGTCTCATCTTCCTTTATTTTATTCCCGCTTATCTTTGCACCTGCATTTATTGTAAGGCTTGTTCTGCCGGAAGCACCTGTATTACGGCTTACATAAATTCCCCCACCTTGCTTATTGGCTTCATTGCCTTCTATAAGCGCTCCGTCTTCAAGAATTACGGAACTGTTGCCGCAAATATAAATTCCACCGCCATAATTTACGTCGCTTCCGCCTGTAATCTTAAGCTTCGTTAAAGTTACCGGTTTTGAGGTCCGTAGTTCAAGAACGCAGCCGCTTCCGCTGCCTTTAAGCTGTCGTTTTCGTTTCCAGTTTTTCCAGTCAGCGTAAGGGATTCTGCAATTTCATCATAATCCGTATCAATTACAGTATTACCTGTAACTACACCGTCAATTTGAACGGTTAAAGCGTTCTGCGTAGAACCATAGGCTGTACCATGAATAATTTTCAAAGAAGAAAGTGCTGCTTCAACGCTGGAAGCCGGGTTTGCCTCTGTAAGACCGTTACCACTTCCTCCGGCGGCAGCATAGGCTGTATCCGTGTCCCACAAGGGATAAAAATCAAGATTTCTTAGATTATTTTTTGCCGCAAACTCTGTAATTCCCGGTGTCGAAATATTAAAGTTTTCTGTCTCATACCAGCAAAGAACGTCAAAACCTTCAGCATTTATATAAGCAGGAAGCGTTATTGTTCCGGATTTTCTTGAAAAACAGGCAACTGCAACTCCAGAACTATCAAGAGTTGCAGTATCTACATTATGATATGTAATCGTATATGAATCTGTAAGGTCATAGTCATCTACTTCTGTTGCAGCTGTAAGCCCGGCCTTTATGCGCGCATAAGCCTTCCATGTATTAAGAGGAAGGTCTCCTGTCTTCATGCCGGCACGATAAAAATCTACTGTAATCAGGTATGTTCCAGGTGCAAGGCCGTCTGAATCTTGAGTTTTAAATGTTTTTGAATATTCTATTTTCTTTTTTTCGCTATTGCCTGGAACCGACTCAAAACTACTGTACGTCTGGCTTTCTACAGTTACGTTTGTTTCTGTGTCCGTTACTTTCAACTCTGCAGAATCTGCAGCCCCTGTAAAATTTAAAATCAAATAAAGGCCGCCATTAGAAATACCATTGCCAGGTTTTAATTTAAAGGAGAGGGAAGCATGTTCTTTTGTCAGCTCAAACTCTTCCAAAGTATCATAAAATGGTACGCCGTCAATTACGCCAGAAAGTGTAAAATTCCATTTTCCTGTCTGGAGCCAGATTTTTTTACTGCATAAGTCATCTTTGCTATCTGCCGTTGTACTAAAACTTCCGCCTTCTAAACGGGTTCCTTTAAATTCTAGGTTAGTTAATTCCTGATCAGGCAGCATTGTTCCACCGCGTGGAGTATCAAAATTAAGGTTTACAAGAACTTTTTCTGAACTACTGGAATTATTTGCCGCCATAACAATTGCTGCCTTAAGAGCCTTATTGTCATCATCGCCGGAAAATGAACAACCGGAAACAAAAATACAGGATGAAACAATAAAAAATATCAGCTTCTTAAAAAAATCCTTTTTCATATAAAACCCCTAGTCTTAATCCTTTTTTATCTGTGCATGGTATGAATAAAGCAGGTCATCTTTCTTTGCGCTAAGGAAGATATCATATTCACCCTTAACCCACGATGCTGTATCACATACAAGTTTATTTCCGCTTAAATCAACTCCTTCGTAAGATGATACGGAAGTAATCTTTGTACCGTCTACTTCCCATTCATAAGAAACGTAACCGTCAGCAGGTTCAAATGTAACGACATTACCGGAAGCAGTTTTTGTAACATATATGTCGCTTTCTTCGTCGTAAACCGTAATCGTTATATTTGGAATTTCTTCCTCAACAAGAACGCCATCTTTCCTTATTCTCCATATGTGGTTGGCGGTTGTTTCCGGGTTTTCTGTAAGTGCAAACTTGCTGTAGTTTGACTCTGTATAATCATTGTCTGCAATAATCTGCCAGCCGTTTCTATATGTTTCAGGCGTAATTGTTGCGGCTGGTTTCTGAGTCAGCGTGTCTACAATTTCTATCTGTGCATCAGTTTTCATTGTAAGCGTGCCGGAAATTACTGCATCCCCGCCCATCTTAAGCTTTGTGCTAACTTCTGCATTCTGAACCTTTGCACCGGCTTTTAGCGAAACAGAACCGCCGCTTACTTTAAGACTTTCTGAACTTATATTTGTAAGCAGAACGTTAAAGCTTTTAGAAAGGCCGGAAGACAGTTCAAGACTTTCTATTGATGGCGTTACGGACTTGGAATCCGAGTAGCCTTCTATAATCAACCCGGCTGCCTTTATATTGGCCGGAATGTATTTATTTTCTTCGCCAGTAAGTTCATCCAGAATGCACAGCGTATACGTAAGTTCAGAGCTGTCCTGGCCTATCATGTGGCGGCTGTTAATATCTGCAATTGCGCCGTTAATTGTTTTATACGGGTAACCAAGCGTACCGTCGGCAGTGGTCATACTGTCTTCACCGCGTGTTCCGCTTATAAAGATGTATGAATCTACTACGCGGATTTTTGTATTCATCAAATTTGATTTTTCGTAGCCGAGCTTGTATGCGTAGCATTCTATGTTCCAGGTTCCTACGCCTACAGTAAACTTTCTTTTTTCAGAGATGTTTCCCATGTCGTAAATGTCTGTTACAACATCTGCGCCATAGAACATTTTGTAGTATACGCGGCAGCTGTCTACCGGGTTTCCGTCGGAATCTCCGTCCGGAAGAATAATTGTAAAGGTGGAATTTTTTTCGTCCAGAACCGGCATGGAGATAGAAGAATCATCCGGAATTACGTTGTCCTGAACGTCCAGCATTACCGGCATGTTGATTCGCGGTACCGTAGTACTTACCATCTGAGACGTAGAAAGGCGCGCTTTATCTATAAGGGCAAGCGTATAGCTTATGCCTTCTTCTTTTATTTCGTCGCCTGTTACATAATAGACAGAACGGCCTTCTGTGCTGTGAATGAATTCCTTGCTGTTCAAGGTCGTCAGACCAGCTGGTGCTGCAGTAGAAAACAAGGAATCTGTAATCTTAAAATTGCCGTCATCTGCTATGGTAACGTCGTATTCCGTTCCGTTTATGCTGATTTTAGAAATATCCTTATGACGGATAGAAAGTTCCAGCGCATTAGGCATATCAAACGCCAGCACTGCGTGGTTTGCGCCGTCATTCATAATCGTAAAGTTGTCTACTACCGGCGGATGCGTATTGCACCTTAAGGAAATTTTATATTCCTCGAACGGACGACCGCTCATCGGCTCTGTAAGTTTTATTGTCGGGCTGATGTCCTGCCCCTCGTCGCTTGCAATTAAAAAATCCTGCGGAAAGGTTAAAATCACTGTGTCCAGGTCTGTCTGCTTTATCGTTACATTTGACCTGTCAATTGAACTATCAAGGTTCGGGAACGTTACTTCGGTATTCAGCCTATAGCCCTGCGGGTTTCGCATGTACATTGTAACTGTAAATGCCCTTTCAGAGCTTATGCAGGAATTATAGGAAGAGTCGCGGTATGGCTCGCTAGAATAAGTATGCTCTTCTATCATTGCAGAGTTTGTATACTCGTTCAGCCATGCTTTAAGACCATCGTTCCATGACGGACTGAAAAGACTGTCAAAATTGCAGGACAATAACAATGCAGAGAAAGCCAGTAAAACTGATGCAAAATAAATCCGTATCCTTTTCATGCCTGTTCCTCCTAAAACTGCCATCCGATTCCAAGCGACGGTTGAATTGTACCCATCGTCATGTCTTCGTTTAATGTCAGAATGTAGTCTGCACCACCTTCAAAATAAAAGCGCTTCAGCTTTCTGAACGGGTACAACATTATGTTCGCCCCAGCATCAAAAGAAAGGCTCAAAGTATTTAAGGCTTCACTGTCTATGTCATGAGAAAAGTGGAACACCATGTTGTTAAAGTAAGTAACGCCGTCGCCTGCATGAAGTTCAAAATACCAGTGGCGTCTTGGAGTAGGAACCTGATAGACAATCAGAGCATGACCGAATCCAAAATTTCCGTCAACTGTATAATTCTCAAATTCGCCCTCAAAACGTGAATACTGTGCGCGTAAGCCAAGCCCCAGGTAACCCCAGCGGCGCTTAAACGGAATAAAAGTCATGCGTGCCTGTGTACTCAGCGGAAAAACCGTCTGGCTAAGATAGTCGCTTATGGTATCGTCATGAAGGACAATCGGAACCGTATAGCCGAATTCCACGTCAAAATCTACAAGCTTTTTAAACTTGATTATAAACTGACTTGAACTGTCAAATTCAGAATGAAGTCCACTTATGTCCTTTGCTACAAAGTTGTAAACGCCTACTTCCAGGTCCTTCATGTTAAAGCCAAGTCGCAGAGAGCGGTTCTTTTCGTCATGGCTAAGTATTTTTTCAGGGCGGATTTTTCGTGCCGAATTCTGAAGATAATACTGTGTTCGCCCTGTGTCAAAAAGGTTTGCACCTTCTATATCAATGATTCCGTTGTTATCCAGATCATCAAGATAGATTACGCTGCGCATGTAAAGCGGGTAGCTTACGTTCTTAATCCTTGGCTTGTACGCCTTGTAAACATCAAATTCATCGTAGGAAGTAAGGTCTTCTTCCGGCATGTCAAAAATATTGAACACGTGGATTTCTGAGCGGTAGCGGCCTTCTTCCAGCGGCGGATCAAAATAGATAAGACATTTTTCGGTTTCTGATTCATCGGTTTCGTGCTCGTAGCAGATTTCCCACTTTTGTGTTTCCGGAACTTTATGCCTGATTATGATTTTATACTTTGAAACGTCTCCGGCAGAATTCCACTTAAACGGCTGGCGGATTTCGTTTGCTTCTTCGGTTTCTTCCTGTGTTCGGGAAACAGTTTCCTCAACTGCCTCCGACTCCTGCGCATTCAGCACAAACGGATTAAGGAAGATAAAAATCATTAATACCTGCAAAAAAAGCTTACCGCGGAACCGTCTACTGAGCATAAAAATCTCCGTCCTTTTGACGTGCTGTTCCGCCAACATTAATGTCTATTGTAAATGAACCAGACGCATAAACGCCGTCAACAAGGATGTCCTTTGTCTTTTCGTTCAAGCGCACTGCCTTTACTTTCCATGTGTATTCACCCTTTCCAAGCTTTGCAAGGGCTTCTTTTTCCAAAGTGACAGAAGTTTTGTCTGCGCCGGCAATTGTTGCCTGCCATACTGGCTTTTTCTTCTTATTGTAAATTTCTACTGCGTAGCCGTTTACTTCTTCTTTGTATTTAATGCCGCTTGCCTTCCATTCAAGTTTTATGAAAAGACCGTTTGCCTTAAATACTTCCGCATTAAAAACGCTTCCTTCTTTTGGATCCGCAATCTGCGGAGCCATAAACGGAGGAATTTCCTTTACTGTAAATCTTGCAGGTCTTACGGCAGAAACATCCAGACCATCTGATGTTGTGGCCTGCACTGTCCATTCATAGGTCCCTGCAGAAAGCGGTTCCATCCTGAACGTCTTTGCCGGCTGAGTGTATGTTCTTCTGAATGCCGGAGTTCCCTTTACTTTTCTGAGTGTAAGCTTTACGGAACCAAGGCGTTCGTCTGAATCCCATGTAAGGTACTGCGCCTTTTTAATTGCGTCCCAGCCGTCCTTTACGCTGTTATGAGCCGGTGCCTTTAAAACTACCGGACGGATTTTCCTGAGCATAAAGTCTTCTGCAGAAAGCTTACTGCTACGGCGCAAAGAAGTTTCGTTTTCGTATGAATAATACTGAAGATCCCATCTGTAGCGGCCTTCCTTGTACGGCTCCATATCAAGCTCATATTCGCCGCCTGTGATGAAGTTTTCATCAAGCAAAGGTTCGCCTGCTTCGCCATCTGTTAGCTTATAGAGGCGCAGTCTGTAATAGTCGGCATCTTCCGCTTCTTCCCAGCGGAACATGCATTTCTGCTTAGGGCGCACAACCGCCTTTTTCTGCGATGTAGGTTCAAGCTGCCTTGGCGGCGCATATTCAGAAACAATTACAAGTTTCTTTTCCTTTGTGCTTTTTTCAAAAGCACCGTTACCGGCGGTTATGCGCCAGTAGTATTCGCCAGGTTCAAGCTCTATGCCCGAAAAAGCCATGTTTGCAGTTTCTTCATCAACAATAAGGTTTCTGAATGTCCTGTCGCGCGCAACCTGAATTTTCTGATTGAACAGAATGTTTGATTTCCAGGTAAAGCGTGTGTCTGCAACCAGCGGCTTCCAGATTTTGTATTCGTCCGGAGGGAACACCGTACGCTGTTCAACCTTTCCATTAACTACATAGAACGAACGCACTTTTGAACGCGGCGACAAGTTTCCTTCGCTGTCTACCTGGGTAACCGCCCAGTAATACTGACCTTCCGACATTTCTGCAAGCTCATCACCGCTTATGCTCAAAAAGTTTTCCGATGTTTCGCGCTGAATCACAGTGCCTCCAAGGTTTTCTGTCCTTGCAACCTGAACCTTGTATGAGCTTGCCTCGTTTTCTACATTCCATGAAAGAACAATTGATTTGGCCCTGTTTACAAATTCGCCTTCAGCAGGCATGAACAGAACAGGAGCCGTAAGTTCCCCGCGCTGGTCAATTACAAAAGATCCTTTTTCAGAAGGATTTGCAAGACCGATTCTGTTTACTGTGTAGAACGGCGTAACCTGCCAGTAATATCTGCCGGCACCAAGCGTAGAAATAATTATAGACGCACTTGATGAACGCTGTTCAAGAACCGGGCGCGACATGTCTGCGTTTTTGGAAACCGCAAAATTGTATGCTGTAGCCGTATCAGATTCCGTCCATATAAAGCGGACTGCCGGCATGATTTTTCTGAACTGGTACGAATAGTCTTCTGCCGGTGCAAGCAGAATCGGCTTTAATGCCTGAATAACCTGAATCTTTCCTGTAAGGTTTATTGCCCCGCCCGCACCAGCCGCTCCAAAACCTGCGCCATCGCCAGTGTCTTCTGTAAGCCGCCAGTACCATATTCCCTTATTCAGACTGATATTTACGTTTTCAGAAGCCTTTGCTTCTGCCTTGTATGTCTTTTCTACGTTTATAAAATCCTTGTCGTGCGCAATGGTAAGCACAAGCGGAACAGCCGTCTTTCCGCGCGCCTGCGCCCAGCTGAACTTAACTGGGCAGGCACCTTCCGTGTAGTACAGAAGTTTTTCGTTCGGGAGCGGACTGGAAACAGAAACTGAAGCCTGCTTTGCACCGTTTTCGTTTACGGCAAAAGTTCCCCCCTGGCCTAATGAAGTTCCGTCTTCAAGGGAAGCATTTCCTTTCTGAACTGTAAGGTTTACGCTTGTTCCGCGCTCTTCTTTCTGCGCAGAAACTTTTGAACCGCCTTTTACGTTAAGCTTAATTCCGCCTGCAGAAAGAGTCATTCCGTTTCCGCCGTTTGAAGAATCTACAGTCGCACCGCCTTTTTCAAGCTGCGTATCCAGCGTTCCGTCTTCGTGGCGGAAAACCTGCGCCATTGTATTTTCCAGAAGTTCAAGTGTCGTTCCGTCATCAAACCAAACTGTTGCTTCAGAAAGTTCTGCCGTATGAATTGTGTCACCGTTGTATACATAGGAATTCTGACGCAGCCGGTCCCATACAACTCGTTCAAGGAATTTTCGCTGCGCGGTCTTGTATTTAAAAGTGATGGTCGCAATAGGCTCCTCGTTGATTTTTTCCAGCGCACGGAAAAAGCTTTTATAAAAAAGCAGCGAGCTTATTGCAGCGCAGATGAGACAAATCGAAATAGAAATCCTGAACGGAACGGCTAAATCATTTTTTAACCTGAATCTTGTTTTCTTCTTCATTTAAGTTTACCGATTCAAATTCTGGAATTGGAATTCCAAGCAATTTTCGCACTTCATTCAGTGTTTTAGGGCCTGTAGCACCTACGCAGCGCGCACATTCCCTGTCCAGCTTAAAGTTTTCATCAGAAGTCTTAAAGAACGCTTCAATGTCAAAGTGAGGCATGTTTACTACGCCATAAAAATGCTGTGCGCCCTTTCCCTTTACTTCAAACTCAACTGGAATCATTTCTACAACGATTTCATCCGCAGCGTTTTCAGCCGGAATTGTAAAATGGTTTTCTTCGCAGCGGATGTATCCCTTCTTAAGAAGATTATATGTGTCCTGTGTAATAAGAATGTCTGTTCCACAAGGCTTGTTGGAACTTTCTGTTCGGCTTGCAAAGTTTACGCTGTCTCCAATGGCAGTGTATTCCATCTTATCTTCGCTGCCCATAATACCGCAGGTTGCGCGGCCGGTGTTAATACCGCATCCGATTCTGATGTGCGGCTTGTACTTTGCCTTTGCTTCGTGCTCGTGAGCCTTTGTAAACGCCTCGGCATCCTTGTTGTACTGCATAAGGGCGTAACGCATTGCAATTGTTCCTCGTATAGCGCTGATTGCATCCTGCATTACGTGCTTTGCATGAGCCGCTTCAAGTTCCTTTTTCTTAGGATCGCGGTCCGGCAAAAGTTCAAAGCTAAGGTCATCATCGCGCAGGATTCCCCATACCGCCATGATTGCGTCGCCTTCAAACTTGTCTATTGTACCGCCGGAAATTGTTACGCAGTTTACCATGCGACTCATGTAGTCGTTCAAAAACCCGATGATTTCGCGCGGGCTTTCTTCGCCGAACCTGTTCTTGAATCCGTCAGAGATTGCAGTAAAACCGCGGATATCGCTGAAGAAAATGCTTACGTCTTTAAGATGTGGTTCAAAGTCAATTTCCTTGCGCGCAATTGCCTTTGCAACGCCGCGGTTTGTAAAGCGCGCAAATGTATTAAGGAATTCCTGCTCATCCTGTGTACTCTTGTTAAGTACACCGATTTCATCGCGACGCTTAGTATTAAGCATTCCGATAAGCGGTGTATTAAAGTTACCCTGCTGGATTTCTTCTGCAGAAGCAGTAAGGCGACGCAGCGGACGCGAAATAACATAACGCGCAAACGTAAGGATAAAAATAATCGAAACAAAAAGAACTACACCCATAAGGTAAAGGTTGTTACGCCTTGTTGTTCGCACCCCTTCCAGAATCAGATCAAGCGGGACCGTTGTAAGTACACAGATGTCCGCAATGTTTATTTTCTGGTACGCACCAATGTATTTCTGAACCTTTCCGTTTTCGTCAGTATGATTAAAGACAATCTGGCGGCTTTCTTCGTTGTTCTGGTTGTTCTGGCGCATTTCCTTTACAAGCGGGTAAGTTTTCATGCTCTGTCCGCTCAAAATCTTGTCCTGATCCGGGTGGCATAAAAGATCGTCCGAGCTGTTTATCATAAAGCTCTGGTTTACTGAACCCGTTCCCAAAACGTCTGCAATTGATTCAAGACTGAACAGAATAAGGCAGCACTGATCCAGACCGCTTGCTGTATACGGAAGCATTAACGCAAGCATAGCCGTCTTAAAGTAAGGAGATGCGTTTATTGCATTTGTTTCGCCGCGGCAGGCACGTTCAAGGACAGCATTATTCTGACGCAGAAAAGAATCTCCTGTGTCAAAATCAATTTCATTGGAAGAAAAAAAACGCGTATTTCGTAACCGCGTATGAACTACAAGTTCAGATGATTCAGGATATTTTGTAAGAAGATAGATTTCTGCAATGCCGGAATTTCGTTCAAAAAAGAAAGCTTCTGCCTGACGCGCAATTGCGGAAGTTTTTCCGTGGCCAGCAACATTGATGATGTCCAGAAGCTGAAGTACATTGGAACGCACGGAAGAAATTTCGTTCTGAACAGTAGATGCCGAGCGGGTATTGATTGTAAGGTTGTTTTCTTCAGCTGTAAGCCGTATGTCTTTTGAAATGAACCAGCTGTTAAGAAATGTAACTGTACTCAAAGAAATCAGGATTATGATCCCGATTATCAAGGCAAGTTTTACGCCAATCGGAAAATTTCGTTTAGACACACGCTCCCCCATGATAAAAATCCTATCCTAAATGTAAAAAAAATTTAACAATATATCAACATAAGCGGGGAAGAATTCTGTAACTTTGTTATAAAAAAAAACGATAACTACATATAGAAATAAAAAAAAACGTTTCCTATTATAAATGTCAAAACCGCAGGCATAAAAAAAGGACTTCCGATTGGAAGTCCTTTAGCATCTCCTAGCAGAATTGAACTGCTGTTGTCGGGATGAAAACCCGATGTCCTAACCACTAGACGAAGGAGACAAAACGTAGTGTATTTATACTATTTTACGACCAAGCTGTCAATAGCAAAATACACTATTTTTATTAAATTACCACTTTTCCGTCATACAAGAATTCGGTTGTACCTGTAAGGTAAACGGTGTCGCCGGTGTATTTAACTATCAGCTTGCCGCCTCTTACGTTTACTGTTACATCTTCGTTCATCTTGCAGTAGCCGTTCAGAACTGCGGCAATAACAGCTGCGCAGGCACCTGTTCCGCAGGCCGGAGTTTCGCCGTTTCCGCGCTCCCATGTGCGCATCTTAAGTTCGTTTGGTCCGACAACCCGCACAAATTCTGTATTTGTTCTGCACGGGAAGTCTTCGTGATTTTCAAACAAAGGTCCAATCTTCTTTACATCTACCTTGTCTACAAATCCAACGAATACAACACAGTGCGGGTTACCAACGCTGACAGCAGTTACATTGTAGTTAATTCCGTCAACTGTAAGCGGCTGATCAACAATCGCCTTTTCTGGAAGTCCAGGTATATTAAGTGCTTTTTCTTCCAGTGTTGTAGGAAGCGAAGCAGGTGTAAATTCCGGTTTCCCCATATCGATTGTTACAGAAGAAACAATTCCATTCAACTTATACAGAGTAAGTTTTTTAATGCCGCTCAATGTTTCTACAGAGATAGAAGCTGTTGGAAGCGATTTCTTTTCGTGCTTGTCTGCAATTCCGTAAACGTTGTTGTCGTAAAGGTATTTTGCAACGGCGCGCATGGCGTTTCCGGCCATCTTTCCTTCTGAACCGTCAAGGTTGAAGAAGCGCATTTTTGCGTCAGCCTTTTCGCTCTTTCCAACAAGAACAAGACTGTCTGCTCCAATACCGGAACGGCGGTTACAGAGACGTACGGCAAGTCCACCAGGATTGTGAATAACCTGCTCGTCTGTGTTGATAAGGATAAAGTCGTTTCCTGTAGACTGCATCTTTGTAAAATGTACAGTTTCTTTTTCTGTTCTAAGATCGTTGATGTCTATAAGTTCAACGTTTTCTGCGCTGTAGTGACTCATCAGACAGTTAGCAAGTGCGTTTGCTGTATCGATCGCCGTAAGACAAGGAATGTCGCGCTCTACTGCATGGCGGCGCATCTTAACGCTGTCTGCGCGCGGATCACGTCCCTTTGCAGATGTAGAAATTACATAGTCAATCTTTCCGCTGTCGAGCATTGTAAGAAGGTTGTCTTCCGGATTTTCGTGAATCTTGTTTACAACCTGAACTTCCATTCCAAAGTCCTGGAGAGTCTTTGCATTTCCTTCTGTTGCGTACAGCTTAAATCCCATATCGTAGAATTTGCGTGCAAGTTCCGGAAGTTCGTAACGGTCAGTCTTACGAACACTGAACAGTACACCGCCGCTTCGTTTCATTTCATAGCCAGCCCCAATCAAGCCCTTGAACAAGGCTTCTTCCATGGTTGCGGCAATTCCAAGAACTTCACCTGTAGACTTCATTTCTGGTCCAAGGTGAGTATCTACGTCCATCAATTTTTCAAAACTGAATACCGGAACTTTTACAGCAAAGTATGGAGGGATGCGGTACAAACCGGTTCCATATCCCATGTCCTTAAGCTTTTCGCCAAGCATAGCGCGTACGGCAAGGTCTACCATAGGAACGCCTGTTACTTTTGAAATATAAGGAACTGTTCGTGAAGAACGAGGGTTTACTTCGATGATATAAAGGTCGTTGTTGTAAATCAAATACTGAATGTTTACAAGACCCTTTGTTCCGAGCGCAAGCGCAAGTTCGCGGCTCTGCTTGATGATTTTTTCGCGGAGAACATCGTTCAAGTTCCAGCTAGGGTAAACGGCAATACTGTCTCCAGAGTGAATACCTGTCCGTTCAATGTGTTCCATGATTCCAGGAATAAGAACATCTTCACCATCACAGATACCATCTACTTCAAGCTCGATTCCCTGCATGTACTGGTCAATAAGAACCGGGTTTGTAATTCCCTGTGCAAGGATGATTTTCATGTATTCTTTAACATCATCGTCATTGAAGGCAACAATCATGTTCTGACCGCCAAGTACGTAAGACGGACGGAGCAGTACCGGGTAACCAAGGTTCTTTGTTGCTTCAAGGGCTTCTGCTTCGTTCATTACAGTAAGTCCCTTAGGACGGTTGATGTTAAGCTTTTCGCAGAGTTCTTCAAAACGTTCGCGGTCTTCTGCAAGGTCAATTGCATCTGCGCTTGTACCAAGAATGCGGATTCCCTGATTGTCAAGAAATTTTGCAAGCTTGATTGCTGTTCCACCACCAAACGCTACTACAACGCCAACCGGCTTTTCTGTGTTGATAACGCCCATTACATCCTCTGGTGTAAGAGGTTCAAAGTAAAGGCGGTCTGCTGTATCAAAGTCTGTAGAAACTGTTTCAGGGTTATTGTTTACGATTGCAACTTCGTAGCCGAGTTTTTTAAGCGACCATACACACTGAACAGAAGCATAGTCGAACTCAATTCCCTGTCCGATTCGGATTGGTCCAGAACCAAGAACAACGATAGTTCCCTTTGATTTCTTGCCATCATGCAGTTCATTTAAGAACAGTTCTGCTTCGTTTTCCTTATCGTATCCGGCATAGAAATATGGAGTTTCCGCATTAAACTCGCCGGCACAAGTATCTACCATTTTGTAGCCGGCAGAAATGTGTGCTACCTTGCCTTCGCTTCTAAGTTTTGCAAGGCGTTCATTGTTTGCAGTAATTGTGTCTGCTGTAGAAGTGCTGTTCTTATCGTGTTCAATTACACCCGAGCAGCCTTCAATCTTTGCTCCAGACATAGATTCAATAACCTTGTCCGGGTAGCCCAGTTTTTTAGCCGCAAGATAAACTTCCTGTGTAAGTTGTGCGGTGGTTGAGCCTGCGGTCCCTGAGCCTTGTCGAAGGGTCGAAACATCCGCACATTCAAGCTCGGCACCTTCCTTAATCATGCTGAACATATCTTCCATGTCTACAAGATTCATAATCTTGTTCAGGAACCATTCATCAATCATTGTTACGCGGTGAATGTCTTCTACAGTCATAATGCCGCGCTTAAGTGCCTGGAAAATAGCGAATAGACGCTGGTCAGTACACTTTCCAACGCGTTCAATAATCTGCTGGTCAGATTCTTCTGCAAATACAGGAAGATTCAGCGAAGTAACGCCAATTTCTGCACCGCGGGCTGCCTTCATCAAAGCTTCTTCAAAAGTACGGCCAATTGCCATAACTTCACCAGTTGCCTTCATCTGAGTTCCAAGCTTGCGGGCAGCGTATACGAACTTGTCAAATGGGAACTTAGGCATCTTAACTACAACGTAGTCCAGGACCGGTTCAAAACATACAGCTGTTTTCTTAGTCACAAAGTTAGGAATTTCGTCCAGGTTGTAACCGATTGCAATCAATGTAGCAACCTTTGCAATCGGATAACCGGTAGCCTTAGAAGCAAGTGCCGAAGAACGGCTTACACGAGGGTTTACCTCAATTACGGCATATTCAAATGTCTCCGGATTAAGCGCAAACTGACAGTTACATCCGCCTTCCATTTCAAGGGAAGAAATGATGTTCAGGGCCGCAGTACGCAGCATCTGATATTCCTTGTCGCTCAAAGTTACAGCAGGAGCAATAACGATTGAGTCGCCAGTATGAACGCCAACCGGGTCAAAGTTTTCCATAGAGCAGACAGTAAGAACGTTTCCGCTGTGGTCGCGCACAACTTCAAATTCAACTTCCTTCCAGCCCGAAATACATTTTTCTACAAGAATCTGGTGAATCGGCGAACGGTGAAGTCCGTTGTGTGCAATTTCGTCAAATTCTTCTTCTGTATAGGCAATACCGCCGCCAGTACCACCCAGCGTAAATGCCGGACGGATAATTGCAGGCAACCCGATTCCATTCTTCATGAAATCATAGGCATCTTCGTAAGTAGTTACAACTTTAGAAGGAATACACGGTTCGCCGATTGCTTCCATTGTATCCTTGAACATCTGGCGGTCTTCCGCCTTGTCGATTGTTTCAGGCTTAGCACCCAAAAGCTTAACGTTGTGTTCTTTTAAGAAACCGCTCTTTGCAAGTTCCATACAGAGCGTAAGACCTGTCTGTCCGCCAAGAGAAGAAAGAATTGAATCTGGTTTTTCCTTTTCAATGATGCGCTGAATTGTTTCCGGAATAAGCGGCTCAATGTAAATGTGATCTGCCATTGCGTGGTCAGTCATCAAAGTAGCAGGGTTAGAGTTTACAAGTACAACTTCAAGCCCCTGTTCCTTTAAAGCCTTACAAGCCTGGCTTCCGGCATAGTCAAATTCAGCAGCCTGACCAATAATAATAGGCCCCGAACCAATAACCATTACTTTATGAATATCTTTATTTAAAGGCATCTCTTACGCTCCTGTTTTTCAATTCAAAGGGGGAAGTCTCCCCCGCAGTATATAAATTGCGCAAGCAATTTTCCTATAAGGGGGTTGCGAAGGGGGAAGTCTCCCCCTCGTCTCAACTAAACGGTGCTTTCGACAAGCTCAATCACCGTTTATTTTCGACTACCCCTTCCAGCGGGGAAATCCCCGCAACGCCCCTTAAGCGTTTTCTTTAGTCTGTTTGATTGTTGAAGCAAAATATTTGATTGCGTCAACGCGCTCGTGTTCCGGCTTAAAATCCTTAAAGTAAGAAGGATTGTTTATAAGCTTAACAAATTCGTCAAATAGGAAGCTTGTGTCCAGCGGGCCGGAACATGCTTCCGGGTGGAACTGAACGCTGAATGCTGGCACATTAGTGTATACAAGGCCTTCGCATGTACCGTCGTTTGTATTTACAAAACTAAGTTCTGCTCCCTTTGGAAGAGTTTCGTTCTTTACGGCATAACCATGGTTCTGGCTGGAAATATATACGCGTCCTGTCTTAAGGTATTTTACAGGCTGGTTTGCACCGCGGTGACCGTACTTAAGCTTCATTGTTTCAGCTCCGCTTGCAAGTGCCAGAAGCTGATGACCAAGACAGATTCCGAATACAGGAATGCCAGTCTTAAGAAGTTTTTTAATTTCTTCAATAATGCCAGTATTCTCCGCAGGATCTCCTGGACCGTTACTAAGCATAATTCCATCCGGGTTCAAAGCCTTAATCTGTTCCGCATTGTAAGAGCTTGGAACCGTAACAACTTCAAGACCGCGCTTTAAGAGCTCGCGGCGGATGTTCGCCTTTGCACCAAAATCCCAAAGAACAACTTTTTTCCCCTTACCGTCCTTCATGGCAAGTTCAGGGTCATTTATCTTAGTACCGCCTGCTGTAACAGGAACAAACCTGTACTGCACGCTTTCTGAAAATACTACGTCAGCAGGTTCTTCTACACCGGAAGCACTTCCAGTTACAGATTCAACTGCATTTACAATTTTGTACGCCTTGATTTTTTCAAGAAGTTCAGTTTTTTTCTTTTCGTCATTCAATGCGGCAAAAGCTTCAACAGCTTCTTTTGAAGAACCGCTTATAATCATGCCGTTCATTACACCGGCTTCGCGCAGCACCTTTGTAAGGCGGCGAGTGTCTATATCATACAGACCGATAATGTTTTGAGAACGCAGGTAGGAATCTACGTCGCCGCCACAGCGGAAATTGGAAGGCTCATCACACCATTCCCTGACAATATATCCTTTAAGATTACACCGGGCACTTTCATGATCTTTTGCAATATCCCCATAATTTCCAATCAAAGGAAATGTCTGAGTAACAATCTGACCGTAATAACTTGGATCCGTAAGCGTTTCAATGTATCCGTTCATACCAGTTGTAAAAACAGTTTCACCGATAACACAGCCTTCCGATCCAAAACCAGAACCTTCAAAAACCATTCCGTTGGCTAAAACCAAAACCGCTTTGCTCAAAATGTACCCCGCTTTTCTTGCAAAAAAAAAGCGCCCTTTCCACTTCTACGGCACGCCGCAAAGAGAAATGAACGCCTATGTTCAAAAGTAGCAAAATTATAAAACTATATGGGGGGCTTAGTCAATTAATGAACAATCTAATAAGAACAAAATGCAAAAAAACAATCCCCACAAATTCAAACCAACAGTATTTTTGGGCGCAGTGGAAAACGTAACGGGCGTTCCGTGGCCCGCTAACGCTCGGTCTCACTAACGTTCGCCTGCACTACGTGCACCACTCCATGCCCGGCGCCGCTGGAACCGCAAAACCCCGCGATGGTTGAGCCTGTCGAAACCACCGGCATAGCGGAAAAATCTCGGTCATTGAGCTTGCAATCATTAAGCTTGCGGTCATTGAGCCTGTCGAAATGGTGCTGATATGCCAGTCGTAGCACCATTCACGTACGTTTCCACTCATGTCATACAAAAGATTTCTGTAAAAGCATAAAACTGAAAATATGTCGTAAACACCATCTTTTCAAAACATACGATGCATGCCGCCTGCCAAAGCGCGACATGCATTTTTTTATGATTTTTCTCCGGCAAATGCATTTTTTATCACTTAACCTCGTTATATAAGGTAAGGAGAAATGTGAGAGAAAATGTATTTCAAACCATTTGAAGAACTTACCTTTTCTGACGACTTTATGTTCGGAAAAGTAATGCAGGACCCGGAAATATGCTCCGGAGTTTTAG
>JAXJSC010000027.1:0-65432 GCA_036310305.1 Treponema sp.
ATGTGGGTCCTGCTTTTTTCATGTGTTCCTTTTGGCAGAAAAATTCACCTCAGGGAGATGATTTTTCAGGTAATTTCGTTTGTACTTGTTTTTGCTGGCGTTACCTTCGGTTCAAAGATAAATTTTATTACGTATTTCCCGGATTCATTTTCGATTCTTGTAATCATTCCGGCTACACTAATGATTCTTATGGACGCAATCCTTTATGGCCAGTTGAGCGCCATATTCTTTTCGTTTATAGTTTCGTTCGGTGTCTTTAATGCATGTTCATATCAGACTGTGCCGTTCCTGTTTACGCTTGCAACATGTCTTGCAAGTTCCATAATCGTACGCAGAATCGAAAAGCGCATGGATATGATTCTAGTGGCTGCTTTCCTTGCTGTGTTCAACCTTGTAATGGTTGTAATACTTACCGTGATTTTTAACGAGCAGTTCCTTCACCTGCACATTATTCTTATCGGCGTTGCGCTAAACGGATTCCTTGCAGGTATTCTTACACTGGCGCTCCTTACTCCGGTGGAACTTATTCTGAATACTGCGTCTATTTTCCGCCTTGTTGATTTGAGCGATACAAATACTCCTATCCTTAAAAAACTCTATCAGACTGCAAACGGAACTTACAATCATTCCATGAATGTCGGAATTCTTGCAGAAAATGCCTGCCGTGAAATCGGTTCTAACGGACTTCTTGCAAAAGTAGGTGCCTGGTACCACGATGTAGGTAAAATGGATCAGAGTGAATATTTTACGGAAAACCAGATAGACGGTGTAAATCCTCATGACAAGATTGCACCAACACTTTCTGCTTCAATTCTGCGAAGCCATGTAAAGAAGAGCGTAGAAATGGCACGCCAGATGCACCTTCCTAAGCAGGTTGTAGATATTATAGAAGAACACCACGGAAACAGCATAATGGCATGGTTCTACACAAAGGCAAAGGAACTTGACCCGAATGTAAACGCAATTGACTTTATGTATCCTGGAAATCCTCCGTCTTCAAAAGAAGCCGGAATTGTCATGCTTGCAGATACTGTTGAAGCAGCCTGTCGTTCACTGGACAATCCAACGGAAGAACGTCTTGAAAAATTTATCGACAAGCTGATTAATGACAAGATGGAACACGGCCAGCTTGACTGCTGTGCCCTTACATTCAGCGACCTTAACAAGATTAAGGCTTCATTTGTAAAATTCCTGGTTGGCTTTTATCACAACAGGGTAAAATATCCGAATCAGAAAGACCCGGATGAAAAGGCAGATCCAAAGGGCGATGTTAAGGCTGGTGCTGTCGTGCAGGATTCTTCTGAAAAAGCGGAAAAGACTGAAAAGATTGTAAGGCAGGAAAAAAAGACTGTCGTTTTGGGTGACAAGACTTTAAATGAGGTAAGGCTTAATGTCTAACAGAGTATTTGTTTCTGTTCAGGAAGGAATGGAAGAGCCGGTATGGCTGGACAGGATTGAACCGTTTGTTCATAAGGCTCTGGAAAAAATCGGGTATGACGGCGAAGAACTTTCCATCATGTTCTGCGATGACCCTTTTATTCAGGAGTTAAACAGGACATACCGCAATATAGACAATCCTACAGATGTCCTTTCTTTTGAAAACGGTGATGAATATACTGATAATGAAGGAACATGGCTATGCGCGGGAGACATAATAATCAGTGTTGAGACTTTGCCAAAAAATGCCGAATATTTTGATGTAGACATAAATTCTGAACTTAAGAGACTGCTAGTTCATGGGCTTCTGCACTTAAACGGCATGGACCACGGTGAAGAACATATTGAAAAGGGTACGGCTCCAGAGGGAGAAATGCTTGTACTGCAGGAAAACGTTCTTTTAGAATTAAAGGACGAAACTATTATTGCATAAGGAAATTTCCTTCTTCAGGACTTGAACGGGGGAGAAAAAGAAAAAATGGGATTTTCATTATTCAAATCAAAGAAGGCAAAGAAAACAGAAAGCTCCGGTGAAGACCTTTCCCCTGAGCAGCAGAAAATTTTAAATGAAGAAAAAAAAGAAATGATCCGCGGAATCGAGGATTTGAGTCATACGTCCGTAAAGGAAGTAATGGTTCCTAGAATCGACGTTGATTTTATTTCTTCAGACATACAGGAATCTGAACTTATTTCTAAAATTAAGGAAAGCGGTCATTCAAGATTTCCGGTTTACAGTGAATCAATTGATAATGTAATCGGTGTTCTTTACGTTAAGGATTTGATTTTCGCTTCTGATTCTAAAAAGCCCGTTGAACTTGAAAAAATCATAAGAAAAGCATTTTTTGTTCCTGAAAGCAAAAGAATTGATACCCTTTTAAGGGAATTTAAAAGGCGCCATCTTCATATTGCCATTGCTGTTGATGAATACGGCGGAGTTGCCGGAATCATCACAATGGAAGATATTATTGAAGAAATTGTCGGCGACATTCAGGATGAATTTGACAACGAAAGAGAAGATATCATGTGCGTAGGAGACAATGTATGGCTGTGTGATGCCCGCGTTGACCTTGATGACGTAAATGATACAATAAAAGGTGATTTCCCTGCAGAAGATTTTGACTCTCTTGGTGGCTTTGTATTTGACCTGTTCGGAAAAATTCCTGTAAAATTTGAAAAGGCTTCCTGGAATGATTTTGATTTCATCGTTCAGGATATGGAAGGACACCGAATCAATATGATAAAAGTTGTCCGTAAATCTTCCGAAAAGGTTGAACCCGACAATGAAAAAGAGTAGTTTAGTTTTTCTGGTATTATTTATCGGCTCTGTTTTTGTTCCTGCATTTTCTCAGGAACAGACCGCTTCCGGACTTTTTGACAGAGGGCTTTCTGCTGAATCTGCAGAAAAGTGGTATGAAGCAAGTCAGTTCTACATGGAAGCAATTCAGAAAAATCCTGTCTATTCTGATGCATGGTATCATCTTGCCATGTGTTCATATCAGCTTGGGGAATTTGATCTTGTTCTTACCCAGCTAGATGAGGCAGAAAAATATTCACGCGATGCAAACGAAATAGCAAATCTTCGCGGAATGACATATATTGCGATGGGGGATTTTTCTAAAGCGAGGGAACTTTTTACTCAGATTCTTCTGCGCATGCCTAATGACGTAAATGCGCGATTTGGACTTGCAGAACTTGACCTTTTTGATGGAAAAATTACCGGCGCAGAAAAGCAGTATACTGAAGCCCTTAAGCGCCAGGGCGAAAATCGCAAGGCGCTTTTAAGCATGGCTCTTGTTTCGGCTCATCTTGGGAAAAAAGACAATGCACGGCGCTGCATAAATCAGGCGCTTCAGCTTTATTCTGACGAATCAGAAGTTCATTATCTTGCCGCAATAATAGAATCAATGCAGGGCGAAGTCAAAAAGGCAGAAAAGCACTGCCGCATCGCTGTAGAAGTTGACGGAAATAATGAACGCGCATATGAACTTCTTGCAAAACTCCGCTATGTTCAGGGCGATTTTTCTGATGTAATTGACTTCTGTGATTTTATAATCGGTCGTGACAGGGATAATTCAATTGCATGGTATTTAAAGGGAACGGCACTTCTTGCGCAGAATAAGCCTGAAGAAGCAATTAACATATGGTCTGCCGGACTTAACATTAATCCTCAGGATGAAATAATGCGTGCAGCTCTGGAAGTTCTTGTTGCAAAGACAGTTCCTCTTGAAGATTCCCGCAGAAAAGAATGGGCTAAATTCCATGTGATGAATGCACGTGAATACAGCCGCCGCTATGACAGTCTTGGAATAACCTATGAATATCAGCGTGCGTTAAAGCTTGATCCAACGGACAGTGAGGCGCGCATGAATTTTGCTGGAATGCTTGAACTTAACGGCCTGCACGAAAACTACCTGGATCAGCTTGTGTTCGTTCAGCAGAACCGCGAAACTTCTGAATCAGAAAACAGGGCTTTTCAGACTGCAATGAGCGATACAATTGAAGCCTATGAAAACCTGCTTCAGGATTCCCTTGCAAAAAAATGGAATGTTCAGCCTTTTTTTCTTGAAAAGAACCGCTGGTCTCTTGGAATCTATTACCTTCCGTCCAGCGTTGATCAGTTCCATGTAGAAAATAACCGCATTGCCGCAGATTTTGCCTGCGACATGTTTGCAAGTCCTGTAACATCTGCCGTTTCAACGCAGGTTGCTTCCGTTTCAGGCTTCGGCGATGCATACCAGAGGGCAAGATCCGGTAAAAAAGATTATTTCATCATTCTTTCTATGGATGAAGGTTCCCGCGACATTACACTTGAATATACAATGTATTCTGCAAGAACCGGCTCAAAGGTAAAGGAAAATTCCCTTTACAGCACCGGAAACAACAAGTATTCAACCGTATTCAGGCGTTTCCGCTCGGAAATTCTGGGCTGCCTGCCGGTACGTGCAAATATCATAAACAGAGACGGAAAAATCATTCTTGCCGATATTGGCCGTTCAGAAAATATTTGTGACGGTGCAGTTTTTGATATCGTAAGGAAAAATTCCATTGAAACTGCAAGTTCTGGAAGCGGTGTAACTTACAAGAATTCTGATGTTCTTGGAAGCTTTACTGTTACGACAGCAGGAGAAGAAGTAAGCGAAGGCTTGCTTGAATACCGCGGCTTTTATGACAGAATTAATACTGGTGACGAACTTGTACTGATTTCAATTCCGGAAAGGGCAGAAGATGTTGCCGCCGGTTCAGAAGGTTCGGAAGAAGGTAAGATTCCCGGTGTTCCTGGAGCAGATGCAAACGGAACAAGCCTTTATTCAAAGGCCGGCCTTACAGCAGAAGATCTCGGCGTAAGGCGCACATCATCGTTCATAGATTTAATCCGCTCAATCTATTAATTCCGGGCAGACTTTACTGGTCATGGCTAAAGTCCAGAAGGTCAAGGCTGGAATCAATCCATTTTTTTGCAAGTGACGGATAAATATCGTAAATCCTCAGGAAGGTGCGCACGGCATTTTCGTAGTCACGGCAGTAATACTGTGATTCTCCAAGATAGAACAGGGCTCTGTTCTGCACGCTGAGGGCACAGCGTGCGCCTAAAAGCGTCTCCAGCTGGTTCCATGATTCGCTGTATTTTTTCTGAATGAAAGTATTTTTCAGAATGTCAAAAAGAAGGAAGTCATCTCCGCCTTCCGGGGAAATAAGGTCTTCTTCAAATACGTAAATTTCAAGATATTTAGGCGCTTCCTTTTTTTTGCTTCCTACAAGCGATTTTGCAGCATTTTTAACTTCCACGCTGTGAATCCTCGGCTTTTTCTTTGTGTATTCAGCAAAATTTAGATACGGGAGCGGCGTTTCCCTTAATTCATCTGTTCCAATTATTTTTTCCTTTGCAGACGGAGTATTGTCCGGAGTGTTTTTCTTTTCCGGCAGAATAAGGTGTACTCCGTTTACCGTTGAATTTATTGACGGAAGAATTATGTCGTACTGGTGGCCGTTTACCTGCGCAATAACTGCATAGTAGTAATCATTGTAGTTTTTTACGCTGTCTACATAGCCGGCGGTTGAAGAATCAACGGAAGCAAGAAGGGTTGCGTAAGAAAGATCGTAATAAGTTCCGATCGGGCTTGAAGATCTGTAGATAAAGTAGCGCTGAACCCTCTGTTCAGGATTTACCGGAAGCGTCCAGGAAACGTTGATTGTGCTGCCTTTTCCGGCGATTGCACTTATTTCAGAAACAATAGGTCGTTCCTTTGCATTCAGATTGAAGGAGGCTGCGGCAAGAATAAAAGCAAGAAAAAATATTTTTGCAACCCTCAAAATATATTGGGAAAGCAAGTCCGCTTTAGACAGACTTGTGTGGGAATTTTCGTTTGTCTGAAAATATTCTTTTACACTCATTCTTATATTTTACATTGATAGAACCTAAAAATCAATGTTCATTGCTCAAAGACTGCGTTTTGACTATAATAATCCTGAGGTTTTTTATGGAATGCTTTGCACGTGTTTTTTTGAATGCTAAAGAAGAAAAGGAAATTCAGACTGGATTTCCATGGGTTTTTGATAACGAGATTTCCCACGTTAAATACAGAAAAAGTGTATCTGATGAATGGATTCAGTCGCCTTTAAGCGAATGTACGGTAAAGAATGGTTCTGGAGTTGAAGTTTTTACTAAGGCTGGCGGATTTTTAGGTACCGGAATCATAAACAGAAATTCTAAAATTACTGTAAGGCTGATTTCTTCAGAGCATGCAGATAAAGTATTTGAGAATACTTCAAAGTTCTGGGAAAAACGCATTCTTGACGCGGTAAATATCAGGAAGCTTCATTATTCTGATTCAGATTCCTACAGGCTTATTTTTGCAGAAGCAGATTTTATTCCTGGACTTATCTGTGAGCGCTACTGTGACGAAAGTGGTCACGTATTCCTAGTAGTTCAGTTTCTTGCAATGGCATGCGACGTATTCAGAAAGGAAATTATTTCTGCCCTTGAAAAAATCTGTTCCCCAGACGGAATCTACGAAAGAAATGACGCAGATATAAGGCTTAAGGAAGGGCTTTCAGAAAACAGCGGCTGGGTTGGACGCTCTTTTGCTACAGACATAACAATTATAGAAAACGGAATTAAGCTTTCCGTGGACATTGCAAATGGTCAGAAAACCGGCTACTTCCTTGACCAGAAGGATAACAGGCGTGTTGCCGCTGCCTTCTGCCATGGAAAGACTGTTCTGGATACATTTACTCATACCGGCGCATTCGGGCTTAACGCATTTAAGGCAGGGGCAAAAGCCGTTACTTCTGTAGATATCAGCCCTGAAGCCGTAGAAATGGTAAACCGTAACATTAAGCTTAACGGCGCTTCTAAGGTCATGAACGCAGTCTGCGCAGATGTATTTGATCTTCTTAAACAGTATGAAACAGAAGGAAAGAAATTTGACGTAATTATTCTGGATCCTCCGGCATTTACAAAGAGCGCAAAGGCAATTCAGAAGGCTTACGGCGGATACAAGGAAATTAACCTTCGCGCAATGCGCCTTTTGAATGACGGTGGAATTCTTGTTACCTGCTCATGTTCTCATTTCTTTGACAGCCACTATTTTTACGACATGATTATGCATGCGGCTATGGACAGTCACAAAAGGGTACAGATTCTTGAAAAGCGCGGTGCTGGTCCTGATCATCCTGTGCTCTTGGGCTATCCAAAATCTGAATATCTTAAGTGTGCGGTTTGCCGCGTAATGTAGGTTCTGCTGGTTTATGGGAAAATATAACTGTATTGTTGTGCTGGGACCTACTGCGGTCGGAAAAACTGCCATAGGCGTTCAGCTTGCCAGTCATTTTAATGGAGAAATAATTTCAGCCGACTCAAGGCAGACTTACCGCGGACTTGATATAGGGTCGGGCAAGGATTTAAAGGATTATTTTGCAGACGGAAAACCAGTTCCTTATCACATGATTGACATAGCTGATTTAAGTACGGAATACAATGTATTTCATTATCAGCAGGATTTTTACCGCGTTTTTGATTCACTTATAGAAAGAAAGGTGCTCCCTGTTATTGTTGGTGGAACAGGAATGTACCTTGATGCTGTTGTGCGTAACTACGAGCTTGTAGATGTTCCGGAAGATCCTGTTCTTAGAAAGGAACTTGAATCAAAATCCCTGGAAGAACTTGGGGAAATCTACCTTAAGATGAAGCCTGAACTTCATACAAAGGCAGACCTTCTTGAACGTGAACGCGTAATCCGCGGAATAGAAATTTACCTTGGACATCAGGAACCGCGCGCAAGCGAACTCAGGGCAATGATGTATCCGCGGCCGGACATAAGACCCTTCATTATAGGAACAACCTTTGACCGCGCGCTTGTCCGCCAAAACATCGAAATCCGTCTTAAAGAACGAATGGAAGAGGGCATGCTTGAGGAAGTAAAGGCTCTTCACGACGGTGGTGTCAGCTGGGAGCGGCTTGAAAAACTCGGCCTTGAATACAGGTACTGTGCAATGTATCTTCAGGGCAAGTTTGAATCAAAGGAAAAAATGGTTGAAGAACTTTTTATCTCTATACGCCAGTTTGCTAAGAGGCAGGAAACCTGGTTCAGGTTCATGGAAAAGAATGGCGTAGAGATTAACTGGCTGCCTGCCGTTCAGGATAAACAGACCAGAATAGAAGCTGCCGTAAAACTTGCAGCGGAATATTTTGAAGAACAGTAATTAAGCACTTACAGCAACGGCTTCTACAGGATCCATTTCTGTAAGGTATCCTGTTCTAAGACAGCAGTCAAAAAGTTCTCTGCTGAGCCAGTCAGTCTTGATATCCTCGTAACCGTCCTGATCTCTTACAATGCGGATTACAAATCCGTCTTCTTTTTCTGAAACTATAGTGATGTAGTCTTTTTTGTTTCCTAAACTCTTAAGTGAATAACTCTTCATATTTAATTCCTCCCTTAATATTCCGCAAAAAACGCGGACTCAATGGATAATAGCTGAAAGTTTATTTGAACTACATTTATATTTTCGGTATTATTTTTTTTGATGTTAGCATTTTCTTTGATTTTTGATTCACATTTTCACCTGAATGAGGAAAACAGCTGTTTCGTTCCCTCTGGATATAATGGGATTATAAGCTGCAGTTCAAGGGAAGAATGGAATGCAGCAGAAAAATTTTCGCTTCCAAAAACTTTTGGAATTCATCCATGGGAGCCGGATATTAAAAAACTTGATTTTCTTGAACTGCTTCTAAAACAAGATAAAATTACCGGAACAGGCGAGTGCGGATTTGATTTTTATACAGATGAATTAAAGAAAACGGAAGCAGCCCAGAAAGAATGCTGGAATGCTCAGCTTTCCCTTGCTCTGGAATATAAAAAGCCTCTGGTAATTCATTCAAGAAAGTCGTATTCCCGTATTTTAGAGGATTCAGCGTTGCTTTCAAAGCTGCCGGCAGTATGCTTCCACGGTTATTCCGGAAGCCGCGAACAAGCACAGGAAATCCTTCGGAAAATACCGGAAGCTTTTTTCAGCTTTGGTACAGTTTTACTGCGTAATCCAAGAAAGGCTTTTGAAGCATTTCGTTCCATTCCGTACACTCATATTCTTCTGGAAACAGATGCTTCAGGAACGTCATTTCTTGCGGATGTATATGAAAAAGCCTGGGACTGTATTTCTGATAAAAATGATTTTGATTCTATTGAGTCATTTGCAGGACAGATATTGCAGAACAGCGCCATTTTTGCTGGTAAAAACCTTCTTTAAAAGAAAAGAAGGAGCTGCCCGAGCAGAACGAAAAATTTCCCGATCTGTTCAGGCAACTCCCTCTTATCTATATGTCAAACATAATGAGGGCTGTTTAAATGCAGGCTTTAGAAAGGCTTGTATGTAAGTCCTATACTGCACATAGAGATTTTTTTACTCAATTCTGTCTTTATGCTGCTTAAAGAGTAGTCTGCATCAAAATATTTGCAGTACATGTAAGCGGCTGTAATGACAAATTTTTCATGAGGATAAATTTCAATTCCTCCGCCAACAACAAAACTGTCAAGTACAGGGTTAAACGTACTGTTTGATTTTGATGTGATACCCTGTTTTCCGTACTCGAATCCGGCACTCATGCTGAGTACCTTACAGATTCTCCAGTCAGCACCGAATGCAAGTTCCCAGGAATTGTCATAGTTTGTTTCGGTTAAGATTGAATCCTGGTCTGCAAAATTGTTGAAATAATAGTTGAAGCTTGCGCTCAAGTAGAGCGGTTCAACAATTTTATATCCAAGCCCAAAGTTCAGTACCGCCGGAAGGTCAGTTCTGAATGTTTTATCGCTGGTGATTCCAAAGAAAGGAGCTACGTTTCCTTCAACATCACTTACGTCATATGCAATTCTGCTCAATGTCTGATACTGAAGTGCTACGTCAAGATTTGATGCAAAAGGCGGTTTTACGTGAACTCCAAAAACACATGACTCTCCGAAGCCTCGTGCGTTATAGCTGATTGTGTTGCCGCCGTTAAGCGCCATAAAAACTATATCGTTGCAGGTAAGCTGCATGTCCTGAGTACCTGTAACGTATCTGAATGCGGCGGCAAGGGAAAGCCAGTCAAAAACCTGGAACGAAGCACCAAGCTGTCCGCCGTATGTGATTGAAGTTACATCAAGGGAATGATTTTTTGCCATTGCAAGGGCAGCGACAGCTGCCTTGCCGTATGTCTGGTAAGATGAATTGTAGCTTTCTGCAAGTGCTGTTTCGCCCTGTGCGACAGCAGCACCGGCTGCATAAGCGTATTTTTCAGCTTCTGCTTTGCATGTTTTTGCTCCGCTTAAGAACATAAGTGTAGTTGCAGAAGTTCCTTCTGAATAGGAAAGTGCACCGCCGCCTGCATAAACGCCAAAGTTTGCAAAGATTGACCAGCGGTTTTTCTTAAATACAATGTCTGCATTTGGATAAAGGTAGACAGTTGTTTCATCATTTGAGTAGTAGTCGTAAATTCCGTAAGAAGCAAAGGCATTCCCGGTTTTAAGTTCGTTCCCGTATTCCTTGAATACAAACTGGTTTCCGGCTTCAATGTATAAACCTTCTTTCATGAATGCTGTACCGGCAATGTTGTAAAAAGCTGCTTCCGGCCGTTCGTTTTCTGTGTTTCGGCTTGGATTACGAAGGTAACCGGTGCTCATGTTTGTTTTGTTCTCAACTCCGCCTGCAAAAGCTGCTGCAGCAGAAATAATTGCAGCTGCTTTTAAAATTTGCTTTTTCATAAAAGACCTCTTTAATTTTGACATTTTTTGTCATAATGTCAAAGTTGATTGAATTACTTTAGACAAAATCTCAAAAAATGTCAAATTGTATAAACCTTATTTTTAAGAATTCTTAAGGTTTTGTTATTTTGGAGTTACTGGTGTTCCAAGATGATAGTAGTTGAACATAATTGGAACAGACATGTCAGATCGTACTGAAACTTCATTTAATTCCAGTCCGGCATAAAATGTATTTGAAAAAACTTTTTCTCCTTCATTTACGAAAATTTCTACAGAAGACGTGTCTATGATGCACAGAAAGCATATTGTTCCGGACAGGGTTGGAGAAACTGGAATTTCTTTTTTTGACTTTTTTCCCGGATATTTTGTTCTGCTGCGGTCAAAGAGAAGGGTTCCCTTTTTTGCGTCATATCGTATTTCTACATAATGATTTCCCTTTTTGCATATATAAAGGGACATTGAACCGGTTTCTGTTTCAGAAACTTTAAGTTCTGTCTTTAGTTCAAAGTGACGTCCGTCAAGAATTTCAATTTCTGTCTCTTCTTTAGGAAGAATTTCCCCGCAGACTCTGTTAATGCGTACATCAGAAAGTTCCCTTACCGGAGTCTGATAGATCTTTCCGTTTCTGAATGTAATTTCTCGTGGAATTGAAAGCTGTCCGCTCCATAATTCTTCAGGCTCATTATCCTTTTCGTATTCGGCAAGCAGTATTCCGGCCATAACAGTCCTTCCGTCCGGGAGTTCCATGAATACCGGATCATGAAAGTCAAGGCCACAGTCAACAGGCTCTGCCGCAGAAACAGAACTGCTGTCTTCAGAAATAAGGTTTGAATCCTGTACGTCAAAAAGAATTTTCTTGTAGAAAGTCTGTTTTTCTCCATTGCAGGATGCAGTGTAGAACAGAAAATCTGAAGAATTCATGTGTCTTATTACAGGATTTTCCCAGCACGGAACATCAGAATGATTTTTTTCTTCAATAAACGAGAAATATGACCAGTCCGTTAAATTTGCAGATGAAAAGATTACTAAAAGTCCGTTTTTGTCAGTTTTCTTTATTGAACAGCACATGAAGTATTTTTCATCTGAAATCCAGATGAGAGGCGAATTAAAATGCGTTTTTTCATAAATAAACGGGATGTTTCGGCTTGTTACAACAGGATTTTCTTCTATTTTTTGGAATTTAAATCCGTCGCCTTTTGCAATGCACTGGTTCTGTACTTCAAGATCCTTTTCTTTTGTTACGCCGGTGTAGACAATTGTGTATGAACCGTTAACTTCAAGAACAGAACCTGAAAGGCAGCCTTCACAGTCTTCCTTATGATCCGGGACAAGAGCCAGCGGTTCCGGAGTCCAGTTAAAGAAATCAGTTGAAGAAGAATGTCCCCAGCAGATTTTTTCCCTGCCGTCCAGCTTTGTGTGCCACTGGTAGAAAAGGTGGATTCTGTCATTTATTCGGAGAAGTGAAACAAGTTTTGTCATGCGGTCGCCGGGACTTGCGTAGTGAAATACAGGTCTTTTAATTATTTCTGCTGGATTACCGGCAATCATGAAGGCGAGTTCATTTTCTTTTTTCTGCAGTTTTTCAAAAAGATCTGTCATTACTTAAATGATAATTTACATTTTCTATATGTCAATAAAATTCTATTCAAGATTGACCATGAAATCTGCAGTTTATTTTTCGGTGCTCAATGTTATTGAATTAACCTTCAAATAGTGATATTTTAAACCAATAATATCATTTAATAGAAATGAATGGACTCTTTCGCAGATAGAGGAGTTTCGTTCGTTCTCATAAAGAGGCTGAAAATGGCAAAAGACAAGGTTATCCTGGCTTATTCTGGTGGACTTGATACAACTGTTATCATTCCATGGCTTAAAGAAAATTATGATTACGATGTAATCGCTGTATGTATTGACGTTGGTCAGGGCGATGACTGGGAAGCAATTAAATCACGTGCATTGAAGACTGGTGCTTCTGCCTGCTATGTAGTTGATGCACGCAAAGAATATATTGAAGAATACATTTGGACAGCCCTTAAGGCAAATGCAGTTTACGAAGATGAATATCTTTTGGGAACTTCTACTGCACGTCCTTTGATTGGAAAAATCTTAGTTGAATATGCACGCCAGGAAAAAGCAGTTGCAATCTGCCACGGTGCTACTGGTAAAGGAAATGATCAGGTTCGTTTTGAACTTGCAATCAAGGCTTTTGCTCCAGACCTTCAGGTAATTGCTGCATGGCGTGACGACAAATGGAACATGGACAGCCGCGAAGCAGAAATCAAATATCTTGAAGACCGCGGACTTGAAGTTCCAATGAAAAAAGACCAGTCATACTCACGTGACGAAAACATCTGGCACCTTAGCCACGAAGGTCTTGAACTTGAAAAGACAGAAAACGAACCTAACTGGAAGCACATGCTTAAGAACACTGTTGTTCCGGAAGAAGCTCCTGCTGACGGTGAATACGTTACAATCGACTTTGAAAAAGGAATTCCTGTCGGACTTAACGGAAAGAAAATGGACGCCCTTGATCTTTTGAACGAACTTAACGTAATCGGCGGAAGAAACGGTGTAGGTCTTGTTGACATCTGCGAAAATCGCTGTGTAGGTATGAAGAGCCGCGGTGTTTACGAAACTCCGGGCGGAGCAATCCTTTACTTTGCTCACAGAATGATGGATCATATCTGCCTTGATCGCGAAACATACCACTTCAAGCAGCAGGTAAGCCTCCGCATGTCAGAACTTATCTACGACGGAAAATGGTTCACAACTTTGATGGATTCCTGCATTGCTTTCATGGACAAGGCAGAAGAAACTGTTACAGGTTGGGCAAAAGTAAAGGTTGTTAAGGGCGCAATCCGCGGTGCCGGAAGCGGTTCAAAATACAGCCTCTACAACGAATCAATCGCCTCATTTACAACAGGCGAACTCTACAACCACAAAGATGCCCAGGGCTTCATCACCTTGTTCGGATTACCACTTAAGGTAAGAGCTATGATGGAGCAAAATGTGGGAGAAGGTCAGGCCGTTAAGGAAAGCAAAAACCTTAAGAAAAGACCGACTGAATAATAAATAGCAGATTAGGACGCGAGTGGCGCAGCACCCGTCAGAGCTCTGCGCGAGGCGTCCCGCCGCCGAGACAGTCCGTAGGTGAATACTTACGAATATATCCCCCCGTTACATTTTGATGTGTAGCGAGGGGATTTTTTTTCAAAATGCAAATTTTTTATGTCTTGGATTATTGCAAATGTATAAACTATTTTATAAATTTAAAATGAAAAAAAATTAAAAATTCATGCACTGATTCTTGGAGCAGCAATTGCAATGGGATTCGCTTCTTGTAAAATTGATTCAGAAGACGATGTTTCAAAACTGCTTCTGCTGATTTCATCTTCGGGTAAAACTGTAACACACTTGGTTACATTTGTTTCAAATGGCGGAACCGCTGTAGACAGCCAGACTGTAATTCATGGGAATAAGGCAGAAAAGCCTGAAAACCCAACAAAAACTGCAATTGGCACAGAAAAATATGCTTTTGAAAACTGGTATGTTTCAGAAGATGGCGGTACAACGCTTTCTGACACTGCATTTGATTTTGATACACCGATTTAAAAAGACATTACGCTTTATGCTAATTGGACTGTTACAAAACTGTATAGTGTATCAATTGCAACAGATATTAAGCATGGTGCTGTAAAAGCAAGCAAAACAAGTGGAATTACAGAAGGCGAAACTATTACTCTTACAGTAAGAATTGACGATGGTTATAAGATGGATAAACTTTCTGTAAAGAACGGAGAAAATGAAGTAACTGTTGCTTACTATAGCTTTACTATGCCGGCTTCAAATGTAACGATTAATGCAAGATTTATCCAGAAGGACTTTATAAAAGTAAATGGCGCAACTGTAAATGGAGAAGTTTCTGGTTCAGTTGTATTTATTACAGGAAGAACTGTAGAAATTCCGACTCTTTGGGTATGTGACCACGAAGTAACACAGAAAGAGTACTCAGACTACTGTAAATATGTTTTTGAGGGTGTTCCGTCTCAGCCTAATAGTGTTGGCGATAATTTCCCTGCATATGCGGTAAGCTGGTATGATGCAGTAGTTTACTGTAACCTGCGTTCAATGGCAGATGGTCTTGATCCGGTTTACAAAATGGGAACTGAAACAAATCCTGCAAATTGGGCTGGCATTGATTCTAAAAACGGAAAATACTGCGGACCTAACGGTTCTGCTTCTACATGGGATTATCAAGGTGAAAGTGATGAAGACGGAGGAATAATTGCAGATTTTACAGCAAACGGCTATCGTCTTCCAACAGAAGCAGAATGGGAATACATAGCAAGAGGTGGAAACAACGGAATTCCAGGTGAACAGACAGTCTACAGCGGAAGCAGTAATATTGATGCTGTTGCCTGGTACGAAGGTAACAGTAGAGTTAATAACAGTGAAGAAGCTCACGAAGTAAAAACTAAAGCTAAAAATACTCTGAATATTTTTGACATGTCCGGAAATGTCTGGGAATGGTGTTACGACTGGTATTCGGACATAGACAGCAGTACAGGTTCGGCCGGTGCTGTTTCTGGCTTGAATCGCGTCTTACGCGGCGGCGCTTACGACATGTCTGCAACTAGCTGTACAGTGTCTTTACACTATGGCTATTTCCCATACTATTGTGAGATCGACTATGGTTTCCGTGTTGTGCGTAATGCAGAATAGTATCTGCTGAATCTGTAGGAAAACTGTTAGAGTCCCCGTTACATTGTAGGGCGGGACTTTTTTTGTGGGTTTACACCTGTTTATCGCTCTGGTGCTTTTCGTTCCATAAAAAATTAAGTACAGCCATGGAAACAATCGTAAAGTAGCCCACAATGCTGAAAATATCAGGCTTCTGGGAAAACAGGATAAAGCCAAGGGCTGTACTAAAAATAATCTGACTGAAATCAAATATGGAAATTTTGGAAGCCGGCGCATGATAGTAGGCCGCTGTAATGGTAAACTGACCGCCGGCAGCACAGACGCCGGCCATAATCAAAAAAAGCGTCTGCTTTAAGGTCATCGGTTCAAAATTTAGAATAAGATTTGGAATCAGTATGACCGTAGAAAATGCGCTGAAAAACAGGACAACAACTTTTCCCTGGCATTTAAGTTTTCCGAGCTTTCGCACGCAGGCATAGGCAAAGCCCGCCCCAATTCCGCTGGCAAAACCTGCTGCCGACGGAAGCATCTGCGAAAAATTAAAACCCGGTTTTATTATCAGAAGGGCACCTGCAAAAGCGGTTGTAATGCAAAGCCCGGGAACAAAGCGTATTTTTTCTCCCATAAGGATAAAGCTGAAAAGCAGGGTCCAGAACGGAGCCATTTTGTTCAGCATTCCGGCATCAGAAAGAATAAGCCTGTCTATTGCGTAGAAATTTCCAAGAATACCAAGCGTACCGGCCGCAGAACGCAGAAAAAGGAAGGGAAGCCATTCCTTTTTGATTGAAAGGTTTTCTCCTCCTTCTTTTCTGTACTGTCGAATTACCGTTAAAAGCGCAATCAGAAAAGAAATGAAATTCCTGAAAAATCCTTTCTGAAGAAAATTAATGTCGCCCGAAAGCCTTACAAATACTGCCATAAGGGAAAAGCACAGGGCAGAGCAGATTATAAGTATTATTCCCTTGCGGTAGTTTCTATCAGCAGTCATTTTTTACTTTCTGTTTCCAAATATTCTGAGCAGGTGAAGGAAGATGTTTATGAAATCAAGGTAAAGTTCCAGGGCCCCGATTATTGAAGCTTTCTTGAACATCTCGTCATCCCGTGCCTGTCTGCTTATAATCAGCATTTTCTGTGCGTCATAGGCTGTAAGGCCAGTAAAAAGAACGACAGCTGCAATCGAAATTACAAGGCTCATGCCTGATGACCTGAGCAGGAAATTTACAAGCGTAGCAATTAATATTCCCAAAATCGCCATTGAAAAGAATTTCCTATATGACATAAGGTCCGATTTTGTTTTTGAACCGTAAATTGCCATGCACAAAAACATTCCGGCAGAAATTGCAAAAATATTTGCGATTGAAGCTATGTTGTATGCAAAAAAGATTGTAGACAGGTTAAACCCGTTCAAAATAGAGTAGATTATAAATGCAGTTGTTGCTTTTGCTGCCGAAATCTTGTTTATTCTTGCAGAAAGATAGAATACAATGACCAGTTCTGCAATTGCGGCCACAAAGAAACCGCCCCTGAAAAAAGCTGCAAAAGCCTGAATGTTATTTGCTGCGTAAACGGCAGTTCCATAAGCTGTAAGTGCGCTTAATAGAAGGGCAAATGTCATCCATCCATAAACCTTAGCCAGAAACTTGTTCTGTTCTGAAACAGATGTTGATTTTACAGAATCGTAAGTATTCATGATTCCTCCTTTAAAAAATTACATGTACGTAATTTTTTTTCTCCTTTTCATTTACAAATATAACAAATTCGCCAAAAAAAGGACACAGAATTTGAAACAAAAATTGAAGTGATGTATTATCAAGACATGGCGAATATTCTTGATTACATAGACTGGAGAGGAGACCTTACATTCGAGCAGTCGCCTTTCAATAAAATTGATACTCTGATTTTGTGTCAGATTGCGTATCTCAGGTTTGACGGACTTATTAAAAATCTGGATTTTACGGATTCTGTTTCCCTTAATGAACTTGCAGAACTGTTTAAATCTTCTTCTGATTATAAAACCCGTTCAGACATGGGACTTCTTATAAATAAACTTACTGTAAACCTTCTGTTCAATGCAGCCGGTTCCAGACGTTTTAGAAATATAAGGGTCTGCGGTTACAGTTCCATAATCGATTTGGAAAAGGAAGAACAGTTTGCGGCCGTAACTTTCATTCTTGATAAGAATCTAAGCCTTGTTGCTTACCGCGGAACGGATGACAACATTGTAGGCTGGAAGGAAGACTTTAACCTTGCTGTTATGGATGAAGTTCCGGCTCAGAAGGATGCCGCTGAATACCTTCGCATTGCTGCAAAAAACATAAAGGGAAAATTTTATGTAGGAGGACATTCAAAAGGCGGAAACTTAAGCATCTATGCAGCTTCTAAAATGTCTCAGGCTGTTAAAAACCGCATAATTGGAATTTTTAATGCAGACGGTCCGGGATTTGCCGAAAAAAAACTTGATTCAGAAGAATTTAAGTCTGTAATGCCGCTGGTTCAGTCATATTATCCTCAGTTTTCTATTGTAGGAATCCTTTTTGCAAACGACGGACGATATTCTGTTGTAAAAAGCAACGAACAGGGCGTAATGCAGCACGATCCGTTCAGCTGGAACGTGCTTGGCTGTGAATTTGTTACTGTAAATGATTTTGACAGGGGCAGCGCATTTTTAAAGAAAACCGTAAATAAATGGATAGATGTACTTTCTAAAGAAGACCTTGAAGTGCTTGTAGAAACTCTCTTTACCGTTATCCGCTCTACAGATGCCCGAACAAACAGGGAACTTGACGACAATAAATTCATCAATTCATTTAAGATGATTAATGCCGTAAACAATCTTGATCCAAATTTAAGAAAACAGTTCCTTGAAATTCTGAATGAGTATTTTAAGATTGTGAACAGTTCAATCCCGAATTTTGAAAACATTGTAGAAAAGGCAAAAGTAAAATCAGAAGACTTTACAAAAAAGGCAATAGAGAAGTCAGAGGATTTCAGCAGAAAAGCAAAAGAGAAGTCTGAAGATTTTACCAGAAAGGCAAAGGAAAAGTCTGAGACCTTTACAAGAAAAGCAAAGGAAAAGTCTGAGGATATTTCTAGAAAAGCCCGTGAAAAAACAGAGGATTTTACGCGTCAGGTAAAGGACAAAATCAAGAACGAAACGGAAAAAGTTCAGAAGCTTAATGAAAAACTGCTCTCAAAAAAATAAATTTGTGGCAGAAATACATTAACGTAGTATAATATAAATTATGGAAAACACTACAATTGTAACAGACAGCCCTGTAGGCCGTCATCTTGATAAAATCTCAGAGTCAAGACCTGCTTCATATTTAATGTTCAATAAAAAACGCATTGATCTTGTTGCAAAAATTACTATTGGCCGCGAATTTGACAACGATGTCGTTGTTGATAACAAGCTTGCCAGTCGTCATCATGCGGTAATCCAGAAAATAAAGGATGCTTTTTTTATTAAAGATGAAAACAGTACAAACGGAACCTTTGTGAATGAAAAACGCATTCCTGAAGGCAAGTACATTAAGCTTAACAAGGGAGACAGAATTACTATCGGCACAATGCAGCTGGTAATGTCTTAATACGGTATTTATTTGAATTCAGATTTACTGGAACATCTGCACTTTCTTGCAGATTCAAATTCGTTACCTTCTCATGAATATCTTTTTGAGCTGGCGGATCGCTGTTCAACTTTGCTTGAATCAGAAAAGACTGCGTACAGACCGGAGTCTGTTTCCGGTCCCGGAGGGCTCCTGGATTTTACTGTTGAATCCGAGCCTGTTCTTCCGCTGGTTATTATTCCGGACCTTCATGCAAGGGCATTTTTCCTTAAACACATAATTGACTTTAAGCTTCCAGCAGATTTTGTTCTTTCTGCAGATGGAAAACGGCTTACTGTATTTGAAGCCCTTTCAGAAAATCTTATAAGGGTAGTTTCTGTAGGAGATCTTCTGCATTCTGAACTGCGCGGCCGGGAACGGTGGCTTAAAGCCCTGGAAGATTTTAAGGGCGGAATCCCAGCAGGATCTTCAATGACCGAAGAAATGAAGGAAGGGCTTTCGCTTCTTTCCGGTGTAATGGAATTAAAGAATGCGTTTTCTTCGCATTTTCATGTATTAAAAGGAAATCATGAAAACATAATGAACGACCGCAGCGAAGGAAATTTTCCGTTCAAGAAATTTGCAGATGAAGGTGAAATGGTCTATCTTTTTATGCAGGAACAGTACGGTGATGATGTTCTTATGGTCATTTCAAGTTTTGAGCGTAACCTTCCGCTTGCGGCAGCGTTTCCATCCTGTATGATAAGTCATGCAGAACCTCTGGAATCATATACAAGAAAACAGATTATAAACGGAATGCGTGATTCAGATTTAATCCACGGACTTACATGGACACCAAATGATACGGCCTGCGAATACAGCTGTAATGCCATGCTCAAGGAATTTACACGAAATCCGGACGCGCTTTATTTTGGCGGACACAGACCCGTATTCGGAACCTGTACGTTCAGACAGGGCGGAAAATACATTCAGATTCACAATCCGGACAGAGAATTCATAACTCTTATCTACAAGGATAGAAATTTTGACCCCGATACTGATATAATTGACGTTAGCAGACAGGGGTAACTGCTTTTTTACAAAATTAATGGGAGAAAAAAATGGCTTCTGCATTTCCAGAGATGATTGGAAAGTACAAAATCGAGGGAATTGTTGCTAAAGGCGGAATGGGTGTTGTCTATAAATCAACTCATCCAACCTTAAAGCGTCCTGTAATTATTAAAAAACTTACAGCTCGAAAAAATTCTGCAAACCTTGAACGGTTCAAGCGTGAAGCTCAGATTTTAAATGACCTACAGACTCCATATATCGTTCATTTAAACGATCTTTTTAAAGAAGGGAATGCCTATTATCTTGTTGAAGAATTTGTAGACGGACTTGCTGTAGACAAGCTCCTGCAGAAGCAGACTGTCCTGAGCCCTCAGGTTGCGCTTTTAATCCTTCAGGATGCGTGCTTTGCGCTAAGCTATGCCCATTCAAAAAATATTGTTCACCGTGATATAAAGCCGGGGAACATCCTTATTTCAAAAAGGGCAGAAATCAAGCTTACGGATTTCGGAATTGCCAGCGACAATGCCGGCGATGACAGCCTTACTCAAAGCGGAGTAGCACTTGGAACTCCGGCATACATGCCTCCTGAACAGTTTGAAGACAGTGCAAAAGTTGACTGCAGGGCAGACATCTATGCCCTTGGAATCATGCTTTACGAAATGATTACGGGAACAAAGCCTTATCCGGGAACTCTTTCCATAGAAACATTAAACATAATCAAAAAGGGAAAATATATTTCTCCAAAAAAAATCGACAGGGAAATTCCTTCGTTTGTATGTCGGCTCATTAAAAAAATGCTTAAGCCGAATGCCGCAAAACGGTTTCAGACAATTGCCCCGATAATCAAGATTATAAAAAGATACCTTAAGCACTACGATGTTCATGCTATAAGGGTTGAACTTGCAAGAATGGTTCTTTCAAAGACTATGCTTCAGGAACCTCTGTATCAGCCGAAGGATGCAAAGGTTAAAAAAGTTTCTGCAATCATTGTTGCCTGTGCTACTGCCTGCGTCCTTATTGCAGTGGGCTGGTTTAACGGATTTTTCCACTGTTCTATCCTAAGGAAATGGTATACTCCTGTCCGCATAGAAATAAAGGTTCCTGCTACGGCTGTTGCCGGTTCAGATGTTCCTATAAATGCATTTTTCTATGAAAATGACGGAAATCAGATTCCTGAAATTTTAAATACACGCAGGACCCTTACTCAGCTTTCTGAAAAAAAATATCCTTCAGAAAAAAAGGCCGGAAACAAGACGTATGTTTCCAAGAATGTGTATCTTGCGCACGGTTCCTACAGGGTAAAGCTGATTGCCGGTTCCTATGTATGGTGGAAATCATTTACTGTAGAGAAAAACAAGGTCATCCTTACTGCTGATTTTCTTAAGAACGTAAAGCGTGAGTTGAAAGTCAATACAAAAGTCTTTGATTCTGTCTCTAAAAAGGAAATTACGTCTAAATCAGAGTGCTATGTATGGTTCGGTTCGGCGTGGGTTCCGCTTGAAGAAATTCCAAAGGAAAAGCTTTTATCCGGCAATGTATGGAAATTCAGGTTCTGTGCAGAAGATTATAATGAAGAAATTTATTCTCTGCGCCTTGACTGGCTTCAGGATGAACTTTATATCTTTGCGAACCTTGAGCCGCTGAAAAAATAACAGTCCAACTGTATTTCGATTTTTGTTGCCTATTTTATTGCTTGTGTTTATATTTAAAACATGGCAGATAATTCTAACAACAATGACAACGACGAAAAAATTGATGAAACAGAAGGTCTTATAGATTCCATTCTTGATCATTTAAAGGATCATGCAGAAAAAATTATAAATGAATCTCAGGAAGAAAAGCCTGCAAAAAAAACAGGAAAACTTAAAAAGAAGAATGAAATTCTTCCGGCTGATCAGGTTCTTCCTGCAAAGCTTCCGATTATTCCTCTTCAGGGACGTCCTATTTTTCCGGGAATTTTTACGCCTCTTATGGTTACAAATCAAGAAGATATTAAGGCCATTGATCAGGCTATTTCCGGCGACAATCATATCGGTATTGTAATGCTTAAGGAAGAAGGTTCGTCTTCTTCATATAAAGACCTTTATACAGTCGGTACGGCTGCAAAAATCATAAAGAAAATAAACCTTCCTGACGGAGGGGTTAATGTTTTTATCTCTACAATCAAGCGCTTTAAAATGACAAAGTCTCTTCATTCTTCTGCACCTATAATTGCCGCAGTTGACTATCTGGAAGATACAGAAGATGATACTTTTGAAGTAAAGGCTCTTACGCGCGCCCTCATTACAGAAATGAAGGAAGTAAGCGAAAATAATCCTCTCTTTACGGAAGAAATGCGCCTGAACATGGTGAATATTGATCATCCGGGAAAGATTGCTGATTTCATTGCTTCAATTCTGAACGTAGAAAAGGAAGAGCAGCAGAAAGTTCTGGAAATTCTTAATGTACGACAGCGAATGGAACAGGTTCTTGTTTACATTAAAAAAGAGCAGGAACTTTTGCGCGTACAGAAGAAAATTCAGAATGATATAAATGAACGCGTAGAAAAAAATCAGCGTGATTACTTCCTAAGGGAGGAGCTGCGCGCCATTCAGGATGAGCTTGGAACTGACGCAGACGGAAATGCCGGCGATTACCAGAAATTCAAGAAAAAGATTGAAGAATTCAATTTTGAAGGCGAAATCAAGGAAACCCTTGAAAGTGAACTTGAAAAGTTTCATATCTGCGATCCGTCTTCTCCTGAATATACTGTTTCCAGAAACTATCTTGAGCTTGTAACTCAGCTTCCATGGAATGACAATCATTTTGAATCATTCAATCTGGATAATGCAAAGAAAGTTCTGGATAACGATCATTACGGACTTGAAGACGTAAAGAAGCGCATCCTTGAATTCCTTGCTGTTCGTAAGCTAAAGCAGGATAACAAGGGTTCAATAATAATTCTTGTAGGACCTCCGGGAGTTGGAAAAACTTCCATCGGACGTTCCATTGCTACTTCAATGAACAAACCGTTCTATCGTTTCAGTGTCGGCGGCATGAACGATGAAGCAGAAATTAAGGGACACCGCAGGACTTACATCGGTTCTATGTGCGGAAAAATCATTCAGGGACTTAAACTTACTCATTCTAAATCTCCTGTATTCATGATTGATGAAGTTGACAAGATGACAACATCTGCAAAGGGGGACCCGGCAAGTGCATTGCTGGAAGTTCTTGATCCGGAGCAGAACGTTTCTTTCCGTGACAACTACCTTGACCTTCCTTTTGATGTGTCAAACGTATTCTTTATTCTTACGGCAAACACTCTTGATACAATCCCAGAGCCGCTTCTTGACCGTGCAGAAATCATTCAGCTTTCCGGTTATATTGATCAAGAAAAGATTGAAATTGCAAAGAAATATCTGCTTCCAAAGAACCTTAAGAAAAACGGTTTAAAGAAAAATCAGGTTAAGTATACAAAGGATGCATTTCTCAGAATTGCACAGGAATATGCGCGCGAAGCTGGTGTTCGTCACTACGAAAAATGTCTCGACAAGATTCATCGTAAGATTGTAACGGAAGTAATAAACCGTACAGACAGTGCGCTTAATGAACAGTTAAAGAAGGCTAAGGCAGACAAACTTTCTTCAGAAGAAATTGAAAAGATTATTGAATCTTCGGTATATGATTTCTCTGATGTAATTCAGATTGATGCTCCGGATCTTGAAAAATATCTCGGTAAGCCTGTATTTGATGAATCAGAAATTAAGCGCGCAGAAGTTCCTGGAACAGCCATTGGCCTTGCATGGACAAGTATGGGCGGTGATACACTTATGATAGAAAGCGTAAGTTTTCCTGGAAAGGGTGAACTTATCCTTACCGGTCAGATGGGCGATGTAATGAAGGAATCTGCAGCTATAGCCATGAACTGGGCAAGAAAGTTTGTTCTGGAAAAGCACATTAAGGATCCTGAATGGTTTGAACGCAATACAATTCATCTTCATATTCCGGAAGGTGCAACGCCAAAGGACGGTCCGAGTGCCGGAATTACTATGGCAACAACATTTGTTTCGCTTTTTACAGGAAAAGTCATAAAGCCTAATCTTGCAATGACCGGAGAACTTTCCCTTACCGGAAATGTACTTCCTATCGGCGGGTTAAGGGAAAAAACTGTTGCGGCAAAACGCAATAAAATCAAGACAATCCTTATTCCAAAAGCAAACGAAAGGGATCTTGCAGAAATTCCTGAACACGTAAAGGCAGGAATAAAATTCATCCCGGTTTCCAGGGTTGAGCAGGTTATAGAAGTTGTGTTTGGAAAAATCCAGTAAAACAGAATGCCGGTTTGTCAATTGAACCGGCATTTTTTTTTGAACATTTTGTCTGTGATGCTAAAATCCGTCAGTTATTAAAAAGAATCAAATCCTGAACCTTGAGCGAAAGCGTAGAGCCGAACTGCTTTTTCTTGGAAGAATCTCTTGAAAGGTCTATATCTATTCCCAGTGTTGCAGTTGTAAATCCTTCTGCGGACGCTGTTATTGTAAAGTGAAATTTCTTGCAGATGTTTCCTCGGCCTGCAGTAACAGATTTTGGCCAGAATGAAAATGTACCGTTGGTAGATTTGAATGTATTGCAAGGATTGCTCCATGATGAATCCTGCATCTGAAGAAGGCCGGACTTATCCTTTATTTCTACGCTTGCATTTACAAGCGGTTCAAAAGTTGCTCCGTTAAGAACGGTCCCCGTAATTACAGGGAAGTTGAAAGAAGGTCCGTCTTCTTCCTGGTCGCCAAGAATTGTCTGAACTGCAATAATCTTGTGATCAGGACGAAGGTTTGTAGCAACTTTTCTTATTCCGTCTAGAACAAGGGCATCTACATCTGCGCTCAGCTGCTTGTCAACAAGAGTCTGTGCAGTGTAAACTGCGCCTCGTCCCGAAACTATATAGTGCGGATGAACCTTATTAAGTACATAACTTGTGACGTCAAGACGGCAGCTTTCACAGTCACATGTAAGCCATTCCGGTCTGTTTTTGTTCAGCTGAGTATAAGTCTGTTCTACTCGTTCTGCAACATATTCTTCCATCAAGTTATGTACGTTCATAAGCTAGTTTCCTCCGTTTCTTGTGTAAGCTGCAAGTCCGCCCTGTTTAAGGATTTCGCGGCTGCGCTTAGCAAGGTCGTTAGTTCCCTTGATTGTCTTTCCGTTGCAGACAATATTGAATTCGCATCCAGTGTTCAATGCTTCTTCAATATTTGTAATCTCAAGAACATCGCCCTGTTTAATTATATCATAGTCTGCCGGATTTACAAAATTCATTGGAATAATTCCGTAGTTGATAAGGTTTGCTTTGTGAATGCGGGCAAAACTCTTTGTAATGATTGCGCGTACACCAAGGTACATAGGTCCAAGAGCAGCGTGTTCACGGCTAGAACCCTGACCGTAGTTTTCACCACCAACTACAACACAGTTAGCAAAGTTTGCTTCTTCACTGCGAGTGTAGAATGTTTCATCAAGGCGTGTAAGAGTGAACTTACTGATTTCTGGAATATTTGAGCGGAGTGGGAGAACCTTTGCTCCTGCTGGCATAATGTCATCTGTAGAAACATTGTCTCCTGCCTTAAGGCGTACAGGAAGTGTAAGGCTAGGTTCGTAGTCACGGCATTTTGGACATGGCTTAATGTTTGGTCCTCGAAGGATTTCTACTTTTTCTGCTTCTTCCTGTGGGAGCGGAGCAATAATCATGCCGCGGTTTGTAGCGCACTTAAGAACATCTTCGCTTGAAAGGCGTGCATCTTTTCCGTCAAGCATAGATACGCGGATACCTGTTGTGTATGCTGGATCTTCGTAATCCATTGTTTCTGGTTCTGTAAATACACCTGTAACTGCGGCTGCAGCAGCTGTTTCTGGGCTGACAAGGTAAACGTTGGCATCTGCAGTACCGCTGCGTCCTTTAAAGTTACGGTTGAATGTGCGGAGAGTAACACCTTCTGAGTTAGGAGCAAATCCCTGACCGATACATGGACCACATGCACTTTCAAGAATACGGAAACCAGCTTCAATCAAATCTTCAAGGATTCCAGCTTTTGAAGCCATCAAAAGTGTAGTGCGGCTTCCTGGTGCAATACCAGCTTCTACGCCTGGAGCGATGTGCTTTCCTTTTACGATTGCAGCAACGCTTTCAAGGTCATCAAGAGATGAGTTTGTACAAGAACCGATTACAACCTGTGTAACTTTCTTTCCTGCAAGACTCTTAACAGTGTTAATAACGTCTGGGTTATGAGGGCAAGCTGCAAGGGAACCAAGTTCATCAAGGTTGATTTCGATGATTTTATCATAAACAGCGCCTTCGTCTGCTTTCTGTTCTGTCCAGTCTGAACCGCGTCCCATTGATTCAAGGAATTTCTTTGTTTTTTCGTCAGAAGGGAAGATAGAACAAGTTGCACCAAGTTCTGCACCCATGTTTGTAATAGTAGCGCGCTGTGGAACTGTAAGAGTTTCTACGCCTTCGCCAAAGTATTCATAAATTGCAAGAGTTCCGCCCTTTACTGTTTCGCGGCGGAGAACTTCAAGAATGATATCCTTTGCGCCAACGCCTTTGCGGAGTTTTCCTGTAAGTTTAACACCAAAGATTTTAGGCATTGCAAGGTGGAATGCACCGCCGCCCATTGCAACTGCAACGTCAAGTCCGCCGGCACCAATAGCGATCATACCGATACCGCCGCCAGTTGGAGTGTGGCTGTCTGAACCGAGAAGAGTTTTTCCAGGTTTTCCAAAACATTCAAGATGAACCTGATGGCAGATACCGTTACCAGGACGGCTGAAATAAAGACCGTACTTTGCAGCAATTGACTGAAGGTAGCGGTGGTCGTCCATATTCTTAAAGTCTGTCTGAAGTGTATTGTGGTCGATGTAAGAAACAGAAAGTTCAGTCTTAACACGTGGAATACCAATTGTTTCAAACTGAAGGTAAGTCATTGTTCCAGTTGCATCCTGTGTAAGGGTCTGGTCAATTTTGATTGCGATGTCTTCGCCTCTTGCAATCGGTTCTCCCTTTACAAATTTTGTGTCAGAGCATGCTTCAGGAACAATGTGATCCTGAAGAATTTTTTCTGCTAACGTAAGAGCCATAATTCAACCTCGTGTTCTATATAAAATTCTAGATAAATATAAATGATATAAAGTTTAATGTGATTTAAGCATTTATTCAATTCAGTATATGGAAATTTAATTGAAAAATGTTATAATGTAACGAAATGAAACCGTTGTTCCGTATTTTTCTTTTTGTTCTGATTTCTCCGTTTATTGCATCCTGTTCTGCCGGACATGGAAATGACAGAATTTTTTCTGATACAAATACAATAAAGGAACTTGCTTCCGAGCGGGAAAAGGAACTTCTATGGACACGCGAACTTGAAAGTGTAAGGCTTGTGCTTGATACAAAAAAGAATGCTGCCGTTCAGGACAATATTATTCTTGAGCCGGTTGTAATGCTTGGTGCCCAGAACAGTTCAGGAGTGATTTATCCTGTGCTGGACGGTTTTGGTTCTCTTGATACATCTTCTGTTTCAAAGGACTTAAAGGCTTCTCTTGATAAGGCATGTACAGCAATTTCAAAATGGAAAATTTCAGAACTTAATGTTGAATCAAAGAATGCATATACAGCGGTTCTTTTTAAATACGACATTGAAAATGAATGGAAAAGCAATTTTAAGGCTGCTTTTCCAGCCGTAGCAGAAGGTTCTGTTCTTTTTTCAAGCTGGCTGTACGGGAATCCTTTTGCAGAAGACGAAAGCATTCAGATTCCGGTGCGCTTTTTTTCAAAATACGGAACAGTTGATGTCCTTATATTTTTTGCAGCTTCAAGCTATCATATAAATGAAATTCAGATACAGAAGTGGGAGAGAAAACAATGAAATCAAAAGTCTTGTCCGGTATAGAGCGGGAACTGGTTTTAAAATATCTTACAGACGGTAACGTGCCAGTTACCCTTTCTCCAGCTGAAGAAAAAAAAGATTCTGAAGAAATTCATTCACCTGAATCGCGCGTCTATTCTGTCCGCATTGATCCTGAAAACATTTCAGTCCTTAAAGAAGGAATTATTCTTTTGCAGGATGTTCCGGAATCTGTTTCTGAATTCCTTGGAAAATCTGTCCGCGTTGAATTTTATTTTAACCGGCTCGGTCTATATTTTATTACAACTGTAAAGTCTGTAAGTACAGGCCCGGCAATTGTAATTCCAGATTCAATTTACAGAATTGAAGATGTTGAAGTAACCAGAAAATACGATTTTTCTGCAACGCTTTATTTTTCTGTTGTAAAGGCCGATTCCGGATTTCTGTGCGTTCCGTTCAAGGAAGATGAACTTTTTGTACGTCCTATGTGGAGCATGATTCCTCTTGAACAGCAGAAAATTGCAAAAGACTACCTTGAGCAGTTTGTTCCTCATGCGCGTAAAAGCGGTAAGGGTGGAAACGGACTTCAGCTTATTTCTGTATGCCGCTATTTTGTTGCAAATGAAGCGCCAAAAGTAGAAGCCGTGCAGGGACGCGTAAAGCCTCTATCAATCCTGTTTATAAACCACGAGCGTATTGTGCTTGGTTTTGAAAAAAACGAAGCCCTTCCTATAAAAGAAGGCAATGAATACGCACTGTCCATGTTTTTCAGTATGAAGGATGCTCCGGCTGTAACGCGCGAAGTTTTTGTTACATGCCGTGTTTCCAGTGTATATGAAATTGAAGGTCTAGATTCTGTTGCTGCTGACTGCGTATTTACATCATTAAAAGAAGAAGACTGCCGCTTCCTTTACGAAAAGGCAACCAGCAGTCTTTTTAACTGAAATCTAAAAAACTAAAGTTCTATTCTTCTGACTGTTCTTCAGAAAGTTCTTTCAGCGTTTCGTTCGGCTTGTTTCCAATAAGGATTGCAATTCCGTGAAGGTACGAAACATTTTCGCAGATGATTTTAAGGATAACCATGACAGGAACGGCCAGAATCATTCCCGTAAAGCCCCACATCCAGCCCCAGAAAGTTAAGCTTACAAGAATTACAAATGGCGAAAGTCCAAGGTTCTGACCTTCAATTCGAGGCTCAATAATGTTTCCCAGTACCATGTTAATTGTTGTCATTCCGGCAAAAACTGCAATTATCGGTACAGGATTAGGGTAGAACTGTATGAGCGCAAAAAGGCTTGTAAGGCCTACAGAAATAATTGAACCGAAAGTCGGAATAAAGTTCATTACAAATGCAATGAATGCCCACATAATTGCAAAATCAAGCTTAAGCGGGTACAGAAGTAAAAAAACAAGAACGCCTGTAGCAAGGGAAATAAAGAATTTTATGGAGATATAGTTTACGGTCTCGCTTACGATTTTCTTCAGGATTATTTGAATCCTGCCCGAAAGCTTACCTTTTGAGATTGCCTGAATGCGTTCCTGTCCGTTTTTCATTTCGATTAAAAGAAAAACAGAAAAGAGCAGTATCATTCCAAGGTTTTTAGTGCTTGAAAGAATATTGCCGGAAAAAGAAACTGCTGTATTCTGCACAAATTCTCTTACCTTTAACTGGCTCCACATGTTTTCAAAGAAAGTCTTGTCATCATAAAACTGGATGTTAAAAGTATCTGCAAAAACCTTATAAATTGAAAGAAATCGGTTTTCGTATTTTGAATACTGGGCAAGAATAGTAGTAATGCTTGTTCCGATAATTGTAGAAAGGAGCACCAGGATTACAACAATAATAAGCGCTGTAAGCAGAGTTGCCAGAATCCACGGGATTTTTACTTTTGTGTTCAAGTGCTTTACAACAGGGTAAAAGACACAGCATAAAAGCAGGGATATAGTTACAGGCAGAGTAAAACTTGCAGTAACGTTAAGAATTACTCCTGTAAGTACAGCGGCAAAAAAAAGCATCAGGTAAAATATTTTCTTCTGATAGTCTGTCTGTGGCATAAAAAAACTCCAGCAATTGTGCTGGAGTCATTATAGCATAAAATGATTCGAGTGACTATTTCTTTGCTTTTGGAACGATTTTATCAAATCCACAGAATGGAACAAGAACTGGAGGAATTGTAACAGAACCGTCTTCATTCTGGTAGTTTTCAAGGATTGCAAGCATTGCTCGTCCTACAGCAATTGCAGTTCCGTTCAATGTGTGAACGTACTTGTTCTTTCCGTCGTCATCCTTGTATTTGATGTTAAGGCGGCGTGCCTGGTAGTCTGTACAGTTAGAAGTAGAAGTAACTTCACCGTATTCTCCACCGTTACGTCCTGGCATCCAGGCTTCAAGGTCCCACTTGCGGTAAGCTGGAGCACCAAGGTCACCAGAACATGTATCTACAACATGGAAAGGAAGTCCAAGTCCTTCAAAAATTTCTTCTTCGATTTCGCGGAGTTTATGATGAAGTTCATCTGACTGTTCTGGAGTAGAGTATACGAACATTTCTACCTTGTCGAACTGATGAACGCGGTAAAGTCCCTTAGAGAACTGACCTGCGGCACCTGCTTCGCGGCGGAAACAGTGGCTAAGTCCACCGTAAAGGAGTGGAAGTTTTGCCTTGTCTAAGATTTCGCCTGAGTGATATCCACCAAGAGTGATTTCTGCTGTTGCAACAAGACAAGTTCCTTCTTCTTCAATTGCGTAAACGTTAGATTCGTTTCCGCGTGGGTTAAATCCAATTCCCTTAAGAACTTCTTCGCGTGCAACGTCTGGAGTGATGAATAATTCAAATCCGTGCTTGCGCAGAGTATTCAATGCATACTGAATCAAAGCCTGTTCAAGGAAAACAGCTTCGTTCTTAAGATAGTAGAATTTAGGACCTGAAACCTTTGTTCCGCGGTCAAAATCAAGAAGATCAAGTTCCTCTGCAATCTGAACATGATCTTTTGGTTCAAAATCAAATTTGCGCGGAGTTCCAACCTTTTTTACTTCAAGGTTTTCTGTATCAAGTTTACCGATTGGAGCATCAGGGTGAATCATGTTAGGAATCTGACGTGCGGCTTCTTCAAGCTTTACTTCGATTTCTGCAAGTTCTGCATCAACCTTTGCAACTTCTTCCTTGATTTTTTTACCGGCTTCAATAAGTTCAGCGCGTTTAGCATCATCAAGCTTCTGTTTCATTGACTTTGCATTTTCGTTGCGCTTAGTCTGAAGTTCCTGCTGTTTTGTAACAAGGGCAGTGCGTTTGTCGTAAAGTTCAACAACAATGTCTGCATCTGCTGTCATATTGCGGTTCTTAATGTTTTCTTTTACAGCCGCAAGATTGTCTTTTATGAATTTATAATCAAGCATTTTTAGCTCCCATTTGCTTTATTTCGCTTATATATAGTAAAACTTTTGCATGTATTATTGCAAGTTATATGTAACACCAACTCTTACGGTTGCGGTGATTTTTCCGTCTTTTCCAGCTTCTTTTGTAATTTCATCTTCGTAAATGCTGCTTACAAGACCGATTTTGCAGCCGCTTGCTCCGGAAAGAAGACTTGCTGCGTCCTGTGCATTCTGAATTGCAGCAGTCTTTGCCCTTCGTAGAAGATTTGATTCATCTGCAACGGAAAATTCTGTTGTTCCAAGCCTTACCTGGTTTCCTGGAATCTTGCAGTCAATTACTGCCGGAACGATTTTAAGGTTTCTTACAGTAACTTTTACAGATCTTTTTGCTTCGTACTGGCTTGAAGGCATTGAAACTGTGCATTCTGAAAACTGAATGTCATCCGGGTTTACGCCGGCATTTTTTACGGCTTCAACAAGTCTGTTTGTAAGAGTGTCGTTGTCTGTTACAATTGATTTTGCGCTCCAACCTGTTGTAACAACTGCAAAATTAACAGTTGCTGTGTCTGGAACAGCTGCTGCAGAACCTGTACCTGTTACATAGATTGTGCGGTACTGTTCCTGTTCTTTCTGAATGTAGCAGGAAGAAAGCATTATTGCAGAAATGGCTGCAATACAGATGCATTTAAAAGTGATTTTCATAATAGGATCCCCCAAATTTTACCTTATATTAATATAGAAACGCTGTAAAAATGTTTTCCGGTTTCTTGCTTTTTCCCAGAACGGGCTTGCCGGATAGTTTTTTACAACAAGATCATAAGATTCAATTGCGTCTTTTATATTCTGAACCGGAGATTTTGCTTCAAGAATCTGCCCCTGAAGGTACAGTCCTTCATCAATTTTTCCGGATGCCTTGTCAAAGAATTTTGTAATTACCTTAAGGGCATTTTCAAAATCTTTCGAATCATACAGTTTTGAGGCAGTTTTTAAAAGTGCCGATTCATTCATCTTTTCAAGTGACTGTTCGGAATAATCGTCTGCCTTTGATATTTCCCGCGGTTTCTGGCTGGAATCCCTGTTTACTGCGGCTGCAGTCGTGCTGCCGGAAGAAACAGGTGCAACGGAAGGAGCCGGTTCCTGCTGTTTTCCGTTAGTTTGAATTGTTGTACTTATTTTTTCCTGTTCAGAAGAGATTTCTGTCATTCCGGCAGAAGTCATTTCTGACTTGGAGCTTTCCTGTGATTTTTCCTGTGCCTGACGCGCAAGTTCTTCTGCTTCTTTCTGTTCCCTGAGCCTTCTTTTCTGCTCTTCTTTGATTTTGTCTGCCGTTATGGAAACTTTAGGAGGAACTGTTTCTGCATAGGATGGAACGGTAATTGCATCCGGCATTGAAGTCTTAGATTCATCAACAATTACTTCCAGATAGTCGTCAATGTAATCGCCTGTAAGTCCGTCATTCTTAAAAAAATGAAGGAGGAATTTTCCCGCAGTTCGTGAGCGCAGTGTAAATGTATAGTTTTCTGTGCCCAGTTTTCTGCCGCCAAAAATAAAATTCCTGTTTCTTGAGTCAATGTTTCCTTCTTCGTCAATGTTTCCTTGGTATATCCAGCCTTTGCCCGGATAGACAATGTTTATAAGCTGGTTTTTACCAATTGTAACTGAGCGTGAAGGAGAAATTTCTTTTTTTACGGAAGGTTTTTCTTCTTCCTGTTCTGTAAAGTCAGCATTTGTTTCTGAATCTGCATTTTTCGCATTCGATTCTGCATCAGATGAAGATTCTCTGTTTTCTGTATTTTCTGCACCTGAAGGTTCTGCAGGACTTTCCAATGTTTCCTGAATGCCGTCTGCATCCGAACTGTTTCTGTCTGCTGAAACTCCGTCCTGATTTTCTGCGTTTACAGTTGTATCAGGCTGTTCCTGCTCAGGCTCTGCGTCCTGAACTTCAGGTTCGGCTTCCAGTTCCGGTTCTGCAAAGACTTCTTCAGGCTCTTTTTCCAGTTCAGGAAGAACTTCAAGTTCATCTGGAGTTACTTTTTCTGACGGAATTTCGTCTTCCTGCTGAATTTCATTCTGTAAATCTTCATCGGAACCTTCATTTTCTGATGATGAAAGGGCGTCTTCAGATTCAGAAGAACCAGCTTCCTGTCCTGAAGTAACTTCTTCCTGAGGAATTTCTGTATTTACGGTTTCGTCCTGAATCTTTGGAGTCGATGCACATGAAAATGCAAATACCGACAGAATCAATATCAATCCGAATTTGAATTTCTTTAATTTCATGGAGCTGCTCCAATTATTTCATTTATTATCCTGTCGTTCGCATCGCCCAGCTTTTCAACTTCTTCTCTGTCAGGCTCTGTGAACCACTGTTCAACATCTTCATCCGACCAGTGTTTTTCTGTCTGGCGGCTGGTAACATAGCCATTTGGAACTGCCGGACCGTCCGGCACAAGCAGCGGCTGATCCAGCACCAGCTTTTTGGATTCTATGGCTGCATTTCTTGCCGCAGTTTTTTTGTTTTCAGACATGACTAAAAGAATCAGAAGGAGAATCAGAATAAGAATAAGACCTCCCGCAACCGCAAGCGTCAGCTTACGGTTCTCGTCTACGAGATCCCTTAATTTGTCCAAATATTCCTGCACGTCAATCATTTTTTTCTGCAGAATCCCTTTATTTTGCTTCCTGAACTTCAGATTCTGTTACGGAATCCTGCTGTTCGTTTTCATTTTTTTCTGTTTCTGCTGCCATTTCTTCGGCTGCAGCGGTCTCAGCTGCTTCTGCGGCTTTTTTAGCTTCTTTTGCAAGACGCTTTTCTTCGGCCCTGCGTTCTTCTTCCTCTTTCTTTATGCGCTCAAGTTCTGGATCTGTAATAGTTCCGTCTGGATTATAGATACGCTTAGGAGGCCGCGGAGGTATGTATGCATTTTCTTCCGGCGGTACATCTTCCTCTACAAAGCTTTCGTTATCTTTGTCCAGGCGAGCCCCGATCTTAATGTCTTCATCAAGGCGAAGTGCAATGATTTTACTTACACCTGATTCTTCCATTGTGATTCCGAGCATTGTGCTTGCTCCCATTACAGTTTTCTTGTTATGGGTAATTACAATATACTGCGAAACATTTGCAAAGCTTTCAAGAGTTGTTACAAAACTTGAAACGTTCTTGTCATCAAGAGCCGCGTCAATTTCGTCAAGAAGACAGAATGGACTAGGTCGAACCTGATATGTTGCAAACAGTAGCGCAACTGCAGTCATTGTTTTTTCTCCACCAGAGAGAAGCGCAATGCTTTCCAGTTTCTTTCCCGGCGGCTGTGCCAGAATATCAATACCGCTTGTAAGTACGTTCTGCGGATCTTCCAGCCTGAGTTCTGCGCGTCCGCCATTGAACAGGCGTCGGAACATATTGTGGAAGTTCTTCTTAATCTTGTTGTATGTCTCAAGGAACATTTCAGAAGATTTTGACTTGATTTCTTCGCTTACGCGGATAAGGTTATCAAGAGACTTCTGTGTGTCCTCGTAGTTTGCCTTCTGGCGTTCGTACCTGTCTTTAACTTCGTTAAATTCTTCAGGAGCCATAAGGTTTACCTGACCGCATGAACGCAGCTGTTCCTTTGCTTCGTTAAGAAGTTCCCTGATTTCTGCGGTTGGCTTTGTAATCTTAAACATGTGTTCTTCGAATTCCATAAGGTCGCGTGAATGCTGATCCTGGAAATTCTGCTTTATGTTCCTGATTTCTGTATCTGCGGAATTAAGTGAAAGTGAAAGGCGCTCAAACTGCGACTGGCACTTCATCTGGTCTTCCTGCATTTTGATGAGCTTGTTTTTCTTTCCGCTTACGCTTGAATTGCTTTCTGCAATCTTTGCGTCAAGTTCCTTAAGTTCGTCTGCAAGCTTGCGGCCGCGGTGTTCTATTTCTGCAAGTTCTTCCTGAATCTCAATGATTTTTTCATTGAGCTCTTCTGACTGTCTGTTCTGCTCGTCAAGTTCTTCATTTGCAGTCCTGAGCGCGTTCTGTTCAGAAACAAGGCTTCTCCTTAAGAGACTGGCCTGCTGCATGGCGGCCTGAATCTGTGTCTCCATGCGCGCCTTGTTTTCTCTGAGCTTGCTTAATGTTTCCTTGTATTCTTCAATCTTGGCGGCTAAATCTGCATTTTCTTCCTGAAGGCGGTCGTTTTCCCTTGAAAGCGAAGCAATTTTTTCCTGGTTTTCTGTAATTTTCTGGTCAACTGCACGCTTCTTTGTCATGATTCCTTCTGGACTAAGGAATTCTGTGATGAATGCAGGACTTGCTTTTTCGTATTCTGCAAAGGCGTCTTCAATATTCTTTATGAGGGCTTCTGTTTCTGCAAATGCGTCTGCTGCTTCTTTTACAGTTTTTACGGCATCATCGTTTTCGTGCTTTGCGGCTGCATAGTCGCTGTATACGTTTTTGCGTCCTTCTGCATGAATTTTAAGCCTTGAAAAAGCTTCTTCAAGATTTGCCTTTGCCTTTGACATTGCTTCTTCGCTGAATCCGGCACTCTTAAGCTTTGAGTCAAGCATTGTAACAATGTCTTCCGTAAGAGAAGCAAGTTCTTTCTGAAGTTCTTTGCGTGCTTCGTCAAGTTCTGCTGCAAGGGCTTTGTTATCCTGTGTTTTCTTATTGTTCTGGTTTATCTGGATTCCGCAGGCATTTATGTTGTCATTAAAGTCAGAAATGTTCTTTTCTGCTTCTGCAATCTGCTTTTCCTTTGAGTGAAGGTCTGCTTCCTGTTCGTCAATTTCATCCTGAAGATTGTCAATGCTTTCTTCGATTGTGCGGATTCGGATTTCAATTGTAGAAATCTTTTCCTTTAAATTACGGGCGTCTGCGTTGTATTTGTTTGCAAGATCAAGCTTTCCGTTCTTTTCTGTCTGAATCTTGATAAGCTCTGTCTGCATTTCATAAACCTGTCTCTGCATTTCCTGAACTTTGTCAGTATTCTCAGAAATAGTGTTCTGAATTTCTTCGATTTCCTTGCGGATAAGGTCGCGTTTTTTTGTTACTTCTTCAAGTTCTTTTTCGTGGCGGTCTTTATCTGTAATAAAACTTTTAAGCCTTAAAAGGGCAATGTCAAGTTCATAGTTAAAAATGTCTTCCTTGACTTTGCGGTATTTTATTGTTTTTTCTGCCTGAATTTTAAGGCTGTCGTAAGAACGCTTGATTTCTGCCATTGCAACTTCAATCTGCTGCATGTTCTGGCGTGTCTGTTCAAGTTCGCGTTCTGCAATTGCAACTTCTGCCTTTGAACGGCTGATTCCGGCTGCTTCTTCAAAAATATAGCGGCGGTCTTCCGGTTTGGAAGAAAGAATCTGGCTTACCTGTCCCTGTTCCATGATTGAGTAAGATGACTTACCGACACCGGTATCCATAAAGAGCTTGATGATGTCGCGTCCGCTTACTTCGCGGTTGTTAATAAAATACTGCTGTTCACCGGAGCGGTACAGACGGCGTTTTATGGCAATTTCAGATTCTTCCATTGGAAGAAGTCCGTTTTCATTGCTCATTGTTAAAGTTACTTCTGCAACATTAAGGGCAGGACGGCGTTCCGTTCCGTTAAAAATTACGTCAGTTTTTTCTGCGGCACGAAGGTTTTTTACCTTGTTTTCTGCAAGAACCCATTTTATGGCATCTACTACGTTACTTTTTCCACATCCGTTAGGTCCCAGAAGGGCAGTGATTCCATCTGCAAAATCAATATGTGTGCGGTCAGCGAAAGATTTAAAACCAAATATATCTAGACTTTTTAAAAACACAGAAACCTCATCTGAATTCTCTTGTATAAACAAAGAACCCAATTTTGCATTGTCTTACAAGTATAATGAAATGAACTGTCTATGACAATGCATGGTTCCGGACATAAACTTACAGTTCCGGGGAAACAACTTTTCCTTCGCGGATTTCTTTAGGGTAAACTGTAATTCCGAGTTTTTTTTCAAGAAGGGCAAACTGTCGCATTTCGTATTCGTCTCCAATTACAACGTTGATTCCGGTTTTTCCGGCACGCGCTGTTCGTCCTGCACGGTGAATGAAAAAATCCCTGTCCTGAGGTAAATCCATCTGGATTACGTGTGTAATGTTCTGAATGTCTAGTCCGCGGGCAGAAAGGTCGCTCGTAATGAGGATTTTGGCTTTTCCGCTTCTGAACCTGTCTATTGCGGCCTTGCGCTGAACTTTATCTGCCTTTGCATGAAGCGCCATGCAGTCGATTTTTTTATATCTTAACTTTGAGCAGATGTTTTCTACCTGGTCTGCACGGCTTGTAAAGACAAGGGCTTTCCCTGGATTTTCGGCTGTAAGGAACTTGCGTAGTGTGTCAATTTTGTCGCGGTATTCTGCATATATAGCCCAATGGCTTATGTTTCTTTTAAGTACGTCTTCTTCTGGCAGAATTTCTGTCTCAAAATCAGAAAAGAATTTTTTTGTATCTTTGTCAATTGTTGCAGTGCAGGCAATTATCTGCGCCCCTGAAGGAATTTCATTCTTTAGTGCAAGGGTATCGGCTTTCATTTCTTTTTTTACAAGACGGTCGGCTTCGTCAAATACAGCAAACATGATTCTGGCAATTTTAAGTTTTTTAAGCCTTATCAATTCTACAAGTCGGTTTTCTGTCCCGATTACAATTTCCGGTTTTTCTTTTAGAATTTCCAGCTGGCGTTTTATAGGAGCCCCGCCTAAGAAAAGCGCAGTTTTAATGCTAGAAATGCTTTTTACGCTCTGGTTTATCTGTGAAGCAAGCTCAAAAGTCGGGGCTGCAATTACAGCCTTTACAAATATATCTGAAGGATTTGAAGGAACCGGCTGTTCCATAATCTTTTTTAAAATCGGAAGAAGATATGCAAAAGTTTTTCCTGTTCCTGTTTCTGACTGAAAAATTATGTTTTTGCCTTCAATAATCTGAGGAATTACTTTTTCCTGAACCTTTGTTGGTGAAGTAATGTTAAGTTCCTTTAATTTTGATAAAAGCTGCTCCGGAAGCATGGAAAATGAGTTTGTTTCGTTCATATAAAAATTATAGCATGTTGATTTTTTTTGTGCTATAATGGCGGATATGAAAATTGGTATTGATACTTTTGGCTGTGACCATGCCCGATCTGGTTTGGGAACATATTTACTTTCTTTTGCTTCATGCCTGACCGGTTCTGAACCGGCTGAATTTGAACTTTTTGGTGCAGAAATAGACAGATTTACTTATACTTCCGGACAGGATATTGGATTTACGGCAGTTCCTGTTGCAGACAGTCTTAGTGCTCAACGTACATGGCATTTTACTTCTTCCAATAAATTTTCAGTTAATCAGAAATATGATGTAGTTCTTTATCCTGCACCTGAGCGGGTTCTTCCTATCAGCTATAAGGTTCCGGGAATTGCCGTTGTAAATTCTGTTCTTTCTGCTCTTGTGGAAGGAAAAAAAGACTGGATTCAGAAAATTCAGATAAAGCGCGGGCTCTTTAAGGTTCCGAAAATTATTGCCGCAAGCGAATATATCCGTCAGGATTTGATTTCCCATGGAATTGACAGCGAAAAGATTGAAGTTGTCTATAACGGAATTGACCACAAACTGTTTTTCCCACAGATGAATCTTGATGATGAAGAAGTTTCCATTAAGCCGTTTTCTATCAGAAAGCCGTATTTTATATATGGTTCACGGCTTTCTGGACCGGAAAAAAAGCATATTGAACTTATTTCGGCCTTTTCAGAATTTAAAAAGAGAACCGGGCTTCCTCACAGGCTTGTTCTTGCCGGAAGCGACGGAGACTATTCTGCCATGGTTCATAAAGCTGCGTTTGAATCTCCGTATGCATCAGACATATTCCTTACAGGGTATTTCCCTCACGAAAGCTTTCCGCAGCTTTATTCCGGTGCAGAAGCACTTATATTCCCGGCAGAAAACGAAGGTGTAGGGCTTCCTGTTCTTGAAGCAATGGCAACAGGGGTTCCTGTTGCATGCAGTAATTCCGGAGCCCTGCCGGAAATAGCCGGTGACGCAGCACTTTTGTTTGATTCCAACAATCCGTCGGAATTTTCTGCTGTGATGGAAAAACTTGCCTCGGACAGAGAACTTAGGGCAATCCTTGAAAAGAAAGGACTTGAACGCTCTGCAATGTTTAGCTGGGAAAATACAGTTTCCAAGACAATAAAAATTGCAGAAACTTTAATTTAATCAAATAAATAAAAAAAAACTGCGGTAATCCAGATTCTGGAAAACACGCAGTTTTTTTTAGTACAGGCTGCCTTTACGACGAAAGAGCTTCCTGGCTGTCCATTTCAATGTATTTTGAAAGGTCAATTTTTCCGTTCTTGTTTACGAATTCCTTTGTAATTACAAGCTTTTTATGTCCCTTAATGCTAGGTATTTCATACATTGTATCTGTAAGGAATTTTTCTACAATTGAGCGTAATCCGCGGGCACCTGTTTTCTGCCTGATTGCTTCGTTTGCAATTTCTTCAATTGCATCCTGAGTAAATTCAAGGTCAAGGTTATCCATTGCAAAAGAAGCTTTAAACTGCTTTGTAATTGCGTTCTTTGGCTCTGTAAGGATGTTTACAAGGTCGTCTTTTGTAAGTTCCTTAAGTGCTACATGCATAGGCATACGGCCAATGAGTTCAGGAATGATTCCGAACTTTACAAGGTCGTCAGAAGTACAGAGCGAAAGAAGTTCCCTTTGCTGTTCTGCTGAAAGCTGACCTACGTTGGAACCGAATCCCATTGAATGTTCTGCCGTACGCTGCTCGATAATCTTGTCTAGGCCAACAAAAGCACCTCCAAGGATGAACAGAATGTTTGTTGTGTCAATCTGAATCATTTCCTGGTTTGGATGTTTTCTTCCTCCCTGTGGAGGTACACTTGCCTGTGTTCCTTCAATAATCTTAAGAAGAGCCTGCTGTACACCTTCGCCGCTTACATCGCGTGTAATCGAAGTGTTTTCGCTCTTTCTTGCAATTTTGTCAATTTCATCGATAAAAATGATTCCGCGTTCTGCAGCCGCAACGTCACCGTCTGCTGCATTGATAAGTTTAAGAAGTACGTTTTCAACATCTTCACCAACGTAGCCGGCTTCTGTAAGGGTTGTTGCGTCCGCAATTGCAAACGGAACCTTAAGGCGTTCTGCAAGAGTTTTTGCAAGAAGGGTTTTTCCTGAACCTGTAGGTCCGATAAGCAGGATGTTTGATTTTTCAATCCTTACGTCACCTGTCTTCTGTTCAATTTTAGGAATTGACATTCTCTTGTAGTGGTTATATACAGCAACAGAAAGAACCTTTTTAGCTTCGTCCTGGCCGATTACATACTGGTCAAGGTAGTCCTTGAATTCTTTTGGTGTAGGAACGTCTGTAAGGGCGATTGGAGCAAGTTCATCTTCTTCCTGTCGTAATATGTCCTGACATACTGCAATACAGTTATTGCAGATGTGAATGTTTCCAGATGGAGCTGCTACCAGTCTTCTTGTCTGATCTGCAGGTTTTCCGCAGAAAGAACAGTAAGGTGTATCACTTCCAAATCTTCTCATTATTTCTTTCTCCCGTTCATTACTTTATCAACGATACCGTATTCAAGAGCTTCGTCTGCTGTCATAAAGAAGTCGCGTTCCGTGTCTTCTGCAATTCTTTCGTACGGTTTTCCAGTGTGTTCTGCAAAATGACGGATTGTAAGTTCCTTAAGGCGCTTGATTTCCTTTGCATGGATTGCAATGTCTGTTTCCTGACCTTCAACTCCGCCCCAAGGCTGATGAATCATTACGCGTGAAGAAGGAAGGGCAAAACGCTTTCCTTTTGAGCCGCCTGCAAGCAGGAATGCACCCATGCTGGCTGCCTGTCCAAGACAGATTGTCTGAACAGGGCACTTTACGTACTGCATTGTATCATAAATGGCAAGTCCAGCTGTTACTGAACCTCCCGGTGAATTGATGTATATGCTGATATCCTTTTCTGGATTTTCTGATTCAAGGTAAAGAATCTGAGCTACAACAAGGTCTGCTGTTGCGTCGTTTATTTCTCCGTCTACAAAAATAATTCTGTCCTTTAAAAGACGTGAAAAAATGTCATAGGAGCGTTCGCCGTTTCCGCTTCTTTCTACAACGTACGGCACTAATGTATTCATCTGTTCGTTCATATAAATTCCTTATATTACTAATATAATGGTTTTATGGGCAGAATGTCAAAAAAAAAGGGAACGTACAGCGTACATTCCCTTTTTGTCGCTTAAAAAGTTTTATTTTGCAGCAAAAAGATCTGCGAATGAAACCTTGTCACCTTTAGAAACTTTTACTTCCTTGTAAAGTTCTTCGTAAAGTTTCTGTTCTTTAGTATCGTCAATGAGCCATTCCTTTGAGCGTGGATCTGAATAGTGTTTCTTTACTTCTTCAATATCCATTCCGCCTTCTTCTGCAATTTCCTTGTATTTAGCTTCAATTTCTTCTGGAGTTACAGAAATATTCTTTGCTCTGAGGAGGCTGTCTACGATGATTCTGCTCTTAAGCATTTTTTCGCTGTCGCCAGTCCACTGTGTAAGCATAGCTTCTTTTGTCTGACCAGAAGCTGTAATCATTTTTTCAAGCTGTTCTGGGCTTGTCTGGAACTGCTGAGCCATCATTCTCCATCGTCCGTCAAGTTCTGCGGCAAGCATAGATGCAGGGATGTCAAACGGATTCTTTTCTACAAGCTGTTCAAGAAGAGACTGACTCTTGATTTCTGCGATTTTGCGGTTCTTTGCTACTTCGATGTTTCTCTTGATGTCAGCCTTAAGGTCGTCCAAAGTCTTGAATTTTTCGCTTACATCCTGAGCAAGATCGTCGTCAATAGCAGGAAGCTGGCGTGTCTTGATTGCATTTACTGTAACCTTGATTTTTTTAGAATCCTTTGTGAATTCTTTTGTATCGCCTTTTTTCATGCCTGTTACTTCGTCATCGATTCCATAAACATCATCGCCTGCGCCGATTGTAAATACATATCCGTCGCGCTTAGCTGTTTCTTCACCGTTTTCGCCAAGTTCAACATAGTTGATTGTTACGATGTTGTCTTTTTCTGCCTTTTCATCAGCTTTTTTATCCATAACGATTGCATTGCGTTCCTGGATAGCCTTAAGTTCGTCATCGATTTCCTTGTCGCCTACAGTAACCTGTGGTTCCTTTACTTCGATTCCTTTCATGTCTTTTACTTCAACTTTTGGGAATACGTCGTATGTAACAGAGTAAACAAGGTCTTTTGTTGTGTCGAATTCAGGAACTGTGTCCATTACCGGCTGCTGGTATGGAAGAGGGCGGTTTTCTGTTTCTTTTTCAAAAATTTCGTTCAATGAACTGTCAATAATTTCGCTCAAAGCGTCAGCCTTGATTGCATCACCATATTTGCGTTCCAGAACGTTTGCAGGTACGTGTCCCTTGCGGAAACCAGGGATCTGAGCGTTCTTTACGTACTTTCCTACGATAGAGTTGTAGGAATCCTGTACATCTTTCTTTGCGATTGTTACTGTCAATTTTACAGCAGATTTTTCAAGACTAGTGAATTCTGTGGTGAGTTTCACTTTGAGCTCCTTAAAACAAAATTAAAAAAAAAGCGATTAAGTTGCCTTAATCGCTTTTTGAATTAGAGCGGAAAACGGGAGTCGGACCCGCGACATCCACCTTGGCAAGGTGGCGCTCTACCACTGAGCTATTTCCGCATATTATTACAAAATCAACAACCTGATTTTGCGAAAGGAGGGACTTGAACCCTCACGCCGAAGCACTAGATCCTAAGTCTAGCGTGTCTGCCAATTTCACCACTTTCGCTAGCTTTGAACCTGTCTGTTATTGAGCAACAGTGTTCAGCGATGTTTAAGACTATATAGAAATCTGTTTTTTATGTCAAGCGATAAAACCTTTAATTCAGAATATTTTTCCATTCATCAATGATTTTTTCTATCTCTGTAACGTCGTAATTTTGAGTGGCTTCAAGAAGTTTTCTTAGCAACGAAGTCTCAATTTCAGAAATCCTGTAATCTTCAAGTTTACGGGCAATTGATTCGATTCTGTCTATGTTTAAGTCTTCGGAAAGGACTTTTATTCTATTAAGGTATTCAAGTAATTTTTCGCGGCTTATTTCTTTTGTATCTGTTTTTTTTGCTGAACCGGGATTGCAGTAGGGCGAAAGGACTGAAATATAGGCTCCATACTGCCTTAAAAGAGCGTCTGTCTGCATGTGAATCATTACGGAATCTTTCTGGTTTCCGGCTTTTTCAAGGGAGGCGGCTTTTTCAGAAAGCGAATAGGCTCCAATCTGCTTTGCAGTGCTTTTTAGAGCGTGAACTTCAATTGTGTAGGCAGTCCAGTCTTCGTTTTTTTCGTATTCCTTTATTGCCTGTGCTTTTGTATTTATGGTTCTAAAAAACTCTTTTATTATTGTATCAAATAAAGTTTTGCTTCCCAAAAGTTTTACGGCTCTCTTAACGTCCAGGTCTCCAAGTATAGGAAGGGGAGATTCTTTTTCTGAATTTTCCTTTGAAAGGCTCTGTCGGATTATTTTTGAGGCCGGAAGCCATTGCCTTACTTTTGCTGTTATAAGCCTCAGTTCTATAGGTTTTGCTACAAAATCGTTCATTCCGGACCTTATGAATAAATCCCGTACGTTTCCTACTGCATTTGCAGTAAGTGCAATAATAGGCACGGAATCATAGTCTGGGAACTGCTGTCGTATGGCAAGTGTTGTTTCTACGCCGTCCATTTCCGGCATCATGTGATCCATGAAAATAAGGTCATATTTTTCACTCTTAATTTTTTGAAGGGCGGCTTTTCCGCTGAGTACGCAGTCTATATGCATTTTAAGCGGTTCAAGGAGTCCTTTTGTAACGGAGATGTTGATTGAATTGTCATCAACTACAAGTATTTTTGCATCAGGAGCGGTAAATCCAAAGTCAGAATCGGTATTCTTGTCTTCCACTGTAAGTTTGTGGTTTAGTACAAGTGCTGTCGTAATTGCAGAAACCGGTTTTTTTACAGCTATAAGGTTCTTTATATTGAATTTTTCGGCGCTGAAAAAATCCGTAAGCAGCACGCCGGTAACGTTTTCGTTCTGTTCAAGAACAGTTTTGTCTTCTTCTGTAAGTTTTTCTTTCTGTATGAAAAAATAGATGTGGCAGTTCCCTTGAGTTTTCCTTATTGCTTCAAGACCTTTTTTTAGTGAAAAATCTTTTTTCAGCACTTTGTACGGAACTTTAAGGCGGAGCATGTCCTTTATGAACTGGTCTTTTATGTCCGGGCTGTCGATCTGTGCGCATACGGTAAGTTTTTCCGGTTCTGTAACTTTAAGGCTGCTGCCCCGTGCGGAAACTTCCTGCGGAATCCAGAAGTAAAAGCGGCTTCCTTTTTTGTATTCGCTTTCTACCCAGATTTTTCCGTCCATGAGTGAAAGCAGCTGCTTTGAAATTGTAAGCCCGAGCCCGGTTCCTTCAAGATTTCTGTTTCTCTTACTGTCAAGTTGCTGGAAAGAATTAAAAATCCTGCTTAAATCTTCGCTCTTTATTCCGATTCCTGTATCTTCCACGCATACCTGAAGGATTATTTCGTCAAATTCTGAATCTTCAAAATCTACGCTTACCTTTATGTGTCCTTTAGAAGTAAACTTTGCGGCGTTGTTCATTATGTTGATTAGAATCTGCCTTATTCTCAGACTGTCGCCGGTCAGTTTTTGCGGTATGTCCGGGTTTAAGTCCATTATAAGTTCAACGCTTTTGTTTTCCAGTCTTGTCATTATGATGGCAGCAACTTCGTTAAAGAGAGTAAGAGGCTCATATTCTTCCTTGATGATGTCCAGCTTGCCGGATTCAATTTTTGAAAAATCCAGAATGTCGTTGATTATGGAAAGAAGGCTTTTTCCGGAGGATTTTATCTGCTGAATGTAGTTTACGGCCTGTGGTGAAATTTCTTCGCGCAGTGCAAGTTCTGCCATTCCAATTACTGCGTTCATTGGAGTGCGGATTTCGTGGCTCATGTTTGCAAGAAAGTCTGTCTTAAGCTGTGCGGCACGCTGAATTTCGTAGCCCGCCTGAATGGCAATGTATTTTCCGTATGCCATGTCAGAAAGGATGTTCCCGATTGTAAAAAGGAAGTCCGCAGAATTCTGGAGCTGCTGTTCGCTTATGACTTTTACTTCACAGGCAGCCCTTGAATATTCTTCTGGGTCTGTGTTTATTTCTTCTGCAATAACTTTGAATGCTTCCGGATCCGGAGGTTCTGTAAGTACCTGACCGCCTAAAAAGCAGCCGATAAGCTTTCCGTTTGCAATGATCGGGGCTGAAAATTCCTTTATGCCTGCGTGGCAGACGTATGCCTTTGCGTCTCCTTCTTCAAGGGCGTTGTTTGCACTGAACGAATCGCACTGAATGCATCTTTTGCATCCTGTTTTTGAATTTCTGGTTATTGTGCAGAATCTTGTAAAGTTAGAAGGCTTTGTAACCGGCATTCCGTTTTCGTCTGTGGTCAGGGCTGCCATTCCCGTCATTTTAGAGAACTGATCCTGTATTGTCTGAAGGGTCTTTATGTCTATAAGGTCAGAAAGCTTGATGTCTTGTGTCATAGGCGGTTTACTTGCCGATCAGTGATTCTATCATTTCCAGAAGCTTTGCATTGTCTATAGGTTTCAAAAGGTAGCCCTGCGGTTTTTGCTTTAAGGCTTCCTGAACTTTTTCCCTGTCTTTTGTTCCTGTTAGAAATACCACGGGAATCATGCGGGTCCTGAGGTCTTCCCGTATTTTATGAAGGACCTGAGCGCCGTTCATAAAAGGCATTTCGTAATCAAGAAGGATAAGGTCTGTTCGTTTTTTTTCAAGAAACTTAAGGGCGATTGAACCGCTTATGGCAGTAGCTACATTGTATGAATCCTTAAGCTGTTGCTGGATTATTTTAAGCATCATTGTGTTGTCATCAACAACAAGGATGTGCTTTTTGCCCGTATCGAATGCAATTGAATCATCATCGTTATTGTCATCCGTTTTTTTCTGATTTTTTTGAAGGACTTCCAGTTCTGCTGCAGGAGCAGGAGAGTCTGCGGTTTTCTGCTCCTCTGCTTCTGCTGTTTCATCCGGTATGGGGAGCTTTACAGGTTCTGCAGGCTCAGAGTTTTTTATATCTTTAAAAACTTCCAGCATAAGAGACAATAGTCTGTCCTGACTTTCGCTGTATTCAATTGACCTGAAAACGTTAAGTTTTGTTGTCTCCTTAAAATGGTCACATTCTTTTTTACTGCCTAAAAGGATGAATGGAATCTTTCTTTCGGAAAGGGAAACTTCAAGATCATCAAGGCTGATGATTTCCCTGTCGTAGAGTTTTTCAGGGCAGCAGATCAGTAGGTCAGGAGAATACATTTCTATGTGAGTTGCAATATCCTGAAGGATTACGGATGTTGTCATAATCTTAAAGTCTACGCCGATTGCCTCGTAAACAGAGGTGAGTAACTGGTTGTCTTTACCGATGACTAAAAGTTTCTGTTCCATTTGATTAGCCTCTGTAAAAATTATAAGTGCATTGCTTTTTTACGTCCAATAAAAAAAATAAAAAATTTTAAAAAAAATGATTTTAGGTGTTGACACAAAATACGGAAATTATGTATATTATTCTCACGACATAACTTGGTGCCTGTAGTTCAGTGGTAGAGCGCCAGATTGTGGATCTGGTTGTCGTGGGTTCAATCCCCACCAGGCACCCGATCCGACGAACTCAGATGAGTTTGCGGAAATTGCGCCCGTAGCTCATCTGGATAGAGTCCCGGACTTCGAATCCGGTTGTAGCAGGTTCGAATCCTGTCGGACGCAATAAAAAAAAATATGGGCCATTAGCTCAGCTGGTAGAGCAACAGACTCTTAATCTGTGGGTCGCAGGTTCGATCCCTGCATGGCTCAACCCAAAGACATCCGAATAACTTCGGATGTCTTTTTTTTGTCTAAATCCTTTTTATATAGAAAAAAAATCATCTCTTTTCCTTAAGTTTATTTTTCCGCAGCCGATAAGATAATGAAGGCTGGAAAAGTTTTTTTTTCAGCTGTTTTGCTGGAGATTTTTATGAATGAAACTTTAAAGCGCTATGCAGATGTATTAACAGAAGAAAAATCAATTCTGGAAAACGTTCTTTTAATCCAGAAGTCAGTGCGCAAGGCAATAAATGATAAAAACTGGACGGAACTTATGAAGCATATGTCGGCTGTAAATATTTCAATGGACAGTTTTAACCGCCTTGATGAAGAACGCGAAGAGCTCGCTGTTGCCGTAAAGGCCGGTGATGAAGAGGTTTCTTCGATTCTTACAGAAGTTCGCGGTCTTCTTGTAAAGTGCCGTGCAGAAAACAAGGCTTTAAGTGATTACATAAACATAACAAGAAATTTTGTAAAGGGAATAATTGACGAAGCTTTGCCTCAGAGCAAGGCAAAAGTCTATTCCAGAAATGGTAATATTGTTCAGGATAAGCCGCACAGCGTTGTTCTGAATGCTTTGCTCTAGAGAATTAATCGGATTGCAAGAGGAAGGATGATATGGGATCAACATTTTCAGGAATTGAATTAGGAAAGCGCAGCATTATGGCTCATACAGATGCCATCACAACTGCAGGTCACAATATTTCAAATGCAAATACAGAAGGATACTCAAGGCAGCGCGTTCAGCTTAAGGAATTTGATCCTTTGTACAGACCTGATCTTGAACGTCCTGAACGTCCGGGAATGATTGGACAGGGAATTGACGTACAGAGTGTTGAGCGTGTCCGTGATGAAATGCTTGATAACCGCATTACAGAAAGTCAGCATTCAGAATCTTATTGGGAAACCAGAAGCAATTATTACACAATGATTGAGCAGATTTATAATGAACCGGATGATGTTTCCATCCGCTCAAACATGGATAAATTCTGGCAGAGCTGGCAGGAACTTTCGGTTCATCCGGAAAGTCAGGCAGCGCGCCAGGCTGTTGTAAGCCGCGGAGACTCTCTTGTAGATTCAATTACTTCTAAATGGGAAAACCTTATGGGAGTTGGAAACCTTCTTAACAGCGACATAGAAGCAACGGTAAGACAGGTGAATGACTTTGCAAATCAGATTGCTGCAATCAACGGAGAAATCGTACGCTCAAGAGCAATGGGAGATAATCCTAATGATTTGCTTGATCGCCGCGATCTTCTTGTAGATAAGCTTTCTAAACTTGCAAACATTACTACAGACCGCCGTGATTCAGACGAATTTATGGTTCACCTTGACGGAAACATTCTTGTTCAGGGAAATATTGCCCGTAACTTCAGCCTTGAAACTGTCCTTGACAATAATGGATATGACAAGCTTGTTTGGAGCGATACTGGTGATGATGCATATGTTTCCGGCGGTAAACTTGGTGCCCTCATTGAACTCAGGGATTCTGATATCCGCAGTGAAATTCAGTCTTTAAATACAATGACAATGAACTTTGCAGACCTTGTAAATGACGTTCACAGGAATGCATACGGCGCAAATAATGTTACAGGCCTTGATTTCTTTACTCAGCGTTCGTTTGTGGAAAACGTAAACGGAAATTTTGACCGCAACGGTGACGGACAGCTTGATCATTCCTATATATTCAGGTTTACAGGAACAACAAAACTTAATCCGCAGGAACAGATTGGACTTGAAGGCGTTATGACTTTGAGCGGTCCTGATGGAAACGTAAAGGTTGCATATCATCCTACAGATACAGTCGAAGCTGTAATCAACAGAATAAATGATGCAAATGGTGAAGTTAAAGCTTACCTTGACCGCAATAACAATCTTGTACTTAAGGGAACTACAGCTCAGGCAATTGAAAATCCTGATTTTGTAATCCGTCATGTAGAGGATTCCGGTTTCTTCCTTACAGGATATTCTGGAATTCTTGGTGCAAGCGGTGAAGCTGGAGCGTATGATTATGCACAGGCAGATGCAGTAAATGCACTTAATGGTGCTCAGTTTGCTGTAAGTCCTGTAAATAATCCTGCAGGGTATATTCAGATTAACAGGGCAATTAAAAATGATGTCTTGAGTGTTGCCGCTGCTTTCAGGGATAATTCCGGAAACATTAATGATGGAGACGGCCGTGCAGCTGTAGAAATTGCTGCAATCCGCAATACAAAGGTAATGATTGGTCATGAGCGAACACTTGACGATTATTTTGCGGATTCAGTAACAAATGTCGGACTTAAGGGTGAACAGGCAGAAACAAATCTTAACAGTCATACAGCAATGATGAATGACCTTAGAAATCTGCGTGACTCAATCAGCGGTGTAAACATTGATGAAGAACTTGCAGACATCATTAAATTTCAGCACGGATACAATGCCGCTGCAAAATTTGTTACGGTCTGGGATAGCCTTCTGGATACAGTAATAAACCGTCTTGGCGTATAATAGAGTTGTTCGGATAACTGAAGTTTCCGAACAACTCTAATAACTTGCGGCGCTTTTGCCGCGGTCAAAACCTTTCTTTTTTATAAAAAATTAATTAATTCTCTTATGTTAAATCTTGAAATGCCGATACATAAAATATAGCAGACTCATGATTTCATGCTGTCTTAATGCTTTGATTTTTAGAGGTGTTCTATGCATAGAATCAGTTCAAGTATGAATAATGTAGATACACAGAGTAACCTGCGCATTCAGGAAAGTCGTCTTAATAAGGCAAATAACCAGCTTGGAAGCCAGCAGCGAATCCAACAGCTCAGAGATGATCCGATTGCTGCCGGTCATCTTGTGCGCTATCAGTCTTATCTTGATCGTGTAAATACTTTTGAAAAAAATGCAGCCACTCTTACAGATCAGTATGCCCTGCGAGAAGGCTACATGAATAATTCCCTTGAAATCATGCACCGCGTAAGGGAACTTGCAGTTACCGGAGCAAACGGAATATATACAAAAGATGACCTTAAGAACATGGCTACGGAAGTAGATGAACTTTTGAAGGAACTTATTCAGAATGCAAATGCTATTTCTTCAGACGGAAATTCAATTTTTGGCGGAACAAATACAAAATCAACTGCATTTGAAGTAGAAATGGGAAATGTAGAAGGTTCAGGCGTTCCTCTTATTGAAAACGTACGCTACAATGGTAATGTTGACGTAAATAAAGTAGAAGTTGACGAAAATAAATATCTTGAAATAGATAATGCCGGTAACAGAACTTTCTGGGCTGAACAGCAGAGTATCTACGGTGGTCGCGATGCAACCGGCTGGCAGGCTTCTTCTGACAGCATAATCAGCGTGGACGGCGTTGAAGTAAAGGTTAATGCTGGAGACAACGTATATGCACTTGCTGCAAAAATCAATGATTCCGGTGCTGCGGTTCGTGCTTCAATTGATCCTGTAACAAACGGACTTAATCTTGAAACTACAGATGCACGTCAGCTGTGGCTTCAGGATGTAAAGGGGGCTGCCCTTAATGAACTTGGAATCATCAAGGATTCAAGCCAGAAGCCTCCGTACAATATCGGAGACAGTGTGCGTCTTGCAGGCGGATCAATGTTTGATACTGTAATTGCATTCAGAAATGCCCTTTTAAAGGGTGATCATGAATCAATCGGAAGCCGCGTTCTTGGTGCCCTTGATAACGGAATCAGTAATCTTGTAACAAGAATTGCTAAATCAGGCTCTGAATACGAAAGGGCACAGCTTAACGTACAGAGAAATTCATCTACTGCTCTTGCCGTTACCCAGCAGATAAGTCGCGAAGGTGACCTGGATTTTACAAAAGCTGTTACAGATATGAAAATGCTTGATTACGCATATCAGGCAACGCTCAGCAATGCCGGAAAAATGTACAGCAGCACACTTTTGAATTACATGCGCTAAAAAACACGGATTCCGGAAATCTATAGCCGGAATCCTTTTTAATAAAAGAGGAATGACATGGAAGTTCTGACAAAAACAAAGGGACGTGTTGAAGTTGAAGAAAAACAGATTGTAACTTTCCCGGACGGTATAATGGGTTTTGAATCTTTTAAAAAGTATGCCCTTATTAATTCGGAATATGAGCCGTTTATCTGGCTTCAGTCGCTTGATAAAAGCAGCCTTGCTTTTCTTCTTGTAGATCCGTTCCTTATCTGCAGTGATTACGAAGCTGATATTGATGATGCTTCCCTTGCTCAGATTGGAATTGAATCGCCTGAAGATCTGGTTGTAATGACAATTGTTACAATTCCAACAGACGGTTCTGCCATTACGGCAAATTTTTTGGGTCCGATTGTAATTAACCGTAAGAATAACAAGTGCATGCAGGTAATACTTACGGATAACCGCTGGACAACAAAATTTGATATCATTGAGTCTTTAAAGAAGAAGGGAGAGTAAGCATGTTAATTCTGTCCCGAAAAACTGACCAGCAGATAAAAATTGGCGAAGACATTACAATTACAATAATTGATATACACGGTGATCAGGTAAAAATTGGCGTAGAAGCTCCAAGAAACGTAAAAGTTTTCAGGCAGGAAGTATTTAATGCCATAAAATCTGAAAATACTGCAGCTGCAGCCGTTAATACTGAAAAAATTGAAGGTCTTTCTAAAATCCTTTCTAAATAAAAAAAACTGTCTGATTCAAATCCGGTCGCATAATTTTAGGGCCGGATGCTTTCAGACAGTTTTTTTATTTTTCTATTATAAAATTACAGAATCATAATTATGATTTTTGCAGCAAGTACAATAGATACAAGTGCAAACGGATAAGTTGCCGCATATGCTGCAGAAACTTCATCTGTTCCGGCTGTAGCAATCAAAGTTCCAAGAGCAGGTGTAGAAGTCATACCGCCTGTAATAGAACCAAGGTTGTTCAAAATGCTGAGCTTGAATACGTAGCGTGCAATGATATAGCCTACAATCATAGGAACTGTAGTCATAACGGCACCGTAGATAAAGTATGTCCAGCGGAATTTATCAATAAAGTTTACGCCGCCAGGAACACCGGCACCAATAAGGAATAGTACAAGACCAAGTTCGCGGGCAAAATTCAATGTTTCTTTTTTAATGCGGCAGTCAATGTTTCCAATGTGCGCAAAGTGTCCGATGATAAGACCGCCGATAAGACATCCGCCGGAATTACCAAGAGAGAAGTTGATTACAGGAATTTTTACAGCTCCGATAAGACATCCGATGGCAACAGCTGCAAAGAATGCGAAGAATCCGAACGGATCCATTGCTGTAAGCTTTCCTTTTGGCTCTGGGACTTTAATCTGGTTTGCGGCCTGGAAGTGAGCAACTTCTTCAGGAAGGTTGATTTTAAGGATTTTTGGAACAAGCTGAACAAAAAGAACAACGCCAAGAACACCGAATGTGTATGCAATTCCGTAACCGGCTGTAACGTCTGCTTCAAAGTTTGTTACGGAGCCGGAAGCTTTTGCAAGTTCATCCAGGGCAGTTGCAACTTCTTTTCCGGCACTGAATCCAGGAGTAGAAGTAAGTCCTCCTGTAAGAAGGCCTACAGCCATAGAAGCTGACATGTTTTTATCAAGAACTGTAAAGATTACTGCTGTAAGTGCACCAAGGGCGATTACAATAAATCCGATGCAGATATAAGCCAGTGTGCTTTTATTGAAGCTGCGGAAAAACTTTGGACCTGCAATAAGTCCAACTGCAGTTACGAAAAGCGCAGTACCTATGTTGGAAACAATTCCGAAATTTCCCTTGATTTTTGCATTGAAAAGGAAAATTTCCTTTGATTTTTCTACAACTGTCTGAACACCGTCAACAAGTTCAGATGCTGTCCATTTGATTGTAAAACTTGGAACAAAGTGTGTTACCACTCCATAAATAAGGGCAACAAGAAGAACACCTGCGGTTCCCAGTTCAATGCCTTTTACCTTAATTCCGCCAACCAGGTAACCGATTGCACCTATGGCAAAAACAATGAAAATAAATGATAGTGCTGATGAACATACACTGGCAAAATATGCTGTCATTCTAAAACCTCTGTAGAATATTATATGAATACTGAAAGTTTTATCAACATACTGGCAGCATATAGGACAGGGGCTTTTACAGTTTCAGGCGCTCAATTTTTGATTCAATGTAATAAGGCTTGCTTAAATTTCCAATGTCAACAAGGAATCGTACTGTATCCTGAAGTGAATCTATGTCTTCAGAGGTAATGTTTATGCTGAAGTCATAAATTGAAGCAATTGTCGTAAGCTGTTCTACGGAAAGGTTCAGCTGTGCAGCAACCCTTTCTTTTGTTCTTGAATCAAGCCCCGGAATAAGTTCTGCTGCCCGGACATACTCCTTAAGGATTGCCTGGATTATGTCTGAGTTTTCGCTTAAAAATTCTTCACGTGCAACAAAACCGTTTGTTCCCTTTAGGCTTGTTTCTGAACCGCGGGCAATTACTTTTGCAACCCCTTTTTCTGTAAGGCGCGTAATGTTCGGTTCCCATATTACAAGTGCATCTGCAAGGTCGGAAACAAGGATGGTTTCTGCTTCCGTCGAAGAAATGTTTATGAATTCAATGTCATCAAATGTAAGTCCGAATTTTTTAAGGAGCAGAGTAGTAAAGTTATGCCCTGTTGAACCAAAAACAGTTGCAATTTTCTTGCCCTTAAGCTCTTTTGCTGAATTAAAGGCTGTGTTTTGCTTCTGCGTTAAAACCGCATAGGCGTCCGGACCACGCGCAGGAATTCCTACAAGCTTCATGGGTGTTGAATTTGCAAGTGCAAGAACTGTCGGAACGTCACCGATTACACCTATGTCGCTCATGTCTGCAGAAAGAGACTCATTAATCGATGGACCTGATTCAAAATCCTGCCATTGAACGCTGACTTTTTTTTGTGCAAGCGAGTCTTCTATAAATCCCTTGTATCTGGCAATGTAAAGCGGAATGAATGCTGCTGAAGGCTGGATAGCAATCCTTACGTTGCGTTCCTGCCCGTTTGTTTTTTTACAACTGATGAGAAAAATCTGTAAAATTACTGAAACAATCACTATAAGACTATATTTTTTCATTTGAATAAATTATATCATAGTAAAACTGATTCGAACAAATTTTTTTTAAGTTTTTTTTCTTTGACATATTTGAAAAATAGAAATAACATTTTATAGATGAGAGTAAATAAGATTGATATAAGAAAGTTTGCGCGTATTGCCGCCTATGTAATTGCACTTGTTTTTGCACTTTTTGTAATTGTTGCAACTTTGGTTTTCTTTCAGCATAAGGTTGAAAACATGCTGTTTGGAAAAAATATCCAGCACATAAATGAACTTCAGTAGCTTTATACGGAACTTGTTCATAATAAATTTGAAGATCATTTTCTTATGCTCGACACTCTTTCCAGATCATTTGAAGACACGGATGCCGGTGCTGCCGAAAAAAACAAGCAGCTTTTAAGATATTCTGTCGGCTCCGGGGAATTCAAGAAACTTGCTCTCTATTATTCTGACGGAACCGGAATTGATTCAAACGGAAAGCATGTTCCAAGCATGAGGAACAGCGGTTATTTTAAGAAAGCGATTGAAAACTCAGAAAAAACTGTTTCAGACAGAATTGAACTTGATTCAAACCTTGAACCGACGCTTACTCTTTTAGCTCCTGTAAGGGGTCGAAAAGACATTATCCTTAGGGGAACAATTCCTTACAGTCTCTTAAAGAATATGTTTGATATTTCGGTTTTTAGCGGAAAAAGCTATTCCTACATTATTAACAGCGAAGGAACTGTAATTCTCTGTAATAAGGATAAGAACCGCAATCTTTACAATGTTGATTTTTATGACTACATGAAGACAAAGTCGACTGTAAGAAAGAGCCTTATACAGAAGATGCGCATAGACATAATGAACGGACGTTCCGGACATATTATTACAGAAAACAATAAGGAAGGTTCTATTATGTCGTTCAGGCCGATGAATATAAACGGCTGGTATATAATTACAGTTGTGCCAGTTTCCTACATAAGCAGGCAGCAGAATGATATCAGCCTTCTGGTCTATATAGTAATCTCTGTTGTGGCTTTAATGCTTATCCTTATCATAATGGTTGCATTCTTCGGCATTAAGCGCAGCCTTCAGATAGAAAAGGATAACGAACGCCTTACAATAGCTAACAATCAGGCTCAGACACTTATTTTTGAATATGATATTCAAAAGGATATAGTAGAATTTTCGGGGGAAACAAAATTCATCATTGGTACGGAAAAGAAACTTCTTTCTGCAGAATTTATCAGGGGCGAGCATTTTAAGCGCATTCATCCTGATGACGGTAATATTCTGGAACACCTTGACCGTGCAATTAAGAATAAGCTGAACACATTTACAGCAGAATTCCGATTTAAAAATTATGAAAATGAATACATCTGGGTACGCATGACCGGTTCATGCATTTTCTCTGAAAGCGGCTTTGTAAGAAAGTTTATAGGAAGCATAACAAATGTAAATTCTCAGGTTCTGCACGAGCAGGAATTAATAAACCTTGCAGAGCGTGATAAACTTTCCAATCTTTTGAACAAGGTTACTTTTGAACACAAGATAAGGCAGTATATTCTGGAACAGGGTGATGTGCGTATCTGTGCGCTAATCATAATCGATCTTGATAACTTTAAATCGGTAAATGACTATCTTGGGCACCTTACCGGTGATATGGCAATCAAGGATGCTGCAAAGAAGCTTTCTATCGTCTTTTCTGACAAAGATTTCATATGCCGTTTTGGAGGTGATGAATTCTGTATTTTCATGAGGTTTAGTGATTACCTTTCAAAGGAAAAGGTCATTCAGATTCTTAATGAAAAGGGCGAGCGGCTATGTTCTCTTCTTAAGGAAGATTATTTTAATGAAGATTCAAACGTTACAGTTACTGCAAGTATTGGTATGGCTGTTTTCCCGTCTTCCGGAAAAAATTACGAAGAACTGTTCAATAATGCAGACAAGGCTCTGTACCAGGTAAAGCATAACGGAAAGAACGGATTCAGTATTTATAAAAATTTGTAAAATGCATTAAATTATAAAAAAAGACCTGCAGCGAATGAAACTGCAGGTCTTTTTCGTTGAGGACTTATTTTAAATCCTGTAAACGGATCTTATTTTAGAGTTGCCTTATCCAGCATTTTGATTGTTCCGTTTGAGCCGGAAACTATAACATGCTGGCCGGAAATTGTAATCGGAGAGGCTGCCTTTACTTTTATTTCTGATTTTAACTTAAGGTTCAGATCCTGATCGTATTTTGCAATTACAAAGTCATCTCCGTCTGCTATAACGCAGTAGAATTCATTTCCATCCTGAATTAATACGGAAGTTTCAGAAGCTGTTTCGCTGCTTTCCTTTATAATTTCCATTGTATCAGAAGAAAGGAGTACAAGCTTTACGGCACCGTTTCCGGAGTTTTCTCCGGCAATTGCAATAAAACTGTCTCCTGCCTTATACATTGTGCGGTTGCGGATAACCTTTACCGGACTTGATTTGATCACTTCTCCGGTCTGTGTATTTACCTTAACCAGTGCAGAAAGAAGGGAAGTGTCGTCTACAAGCTGGATTGCAAATGTACTTGGAGCCGTTGAATTTGCAATTTCCTGTCTGATTACTTCCTGCTGGTCAGAAGCAATTTCCCTGCGTTCCGACTGGGCTTCTGCATTCTTTTTATCTGCTACTGCCTGCTGAACCTGCGCATTGTTCTGTGCTTCCTGGGTTGCCTCTCTTTGAGTTTCTTCAGATTTCTGCTGTTCGGCAAGGGCTTCCTGCTTCTTTTCTGCTTCTGCTTCCTTTACTTCTGCTTCTTTCTGAAGTTCCCTGTTTTCAGGATTTTCGTCAGCTTTCTGTCTGGCTTCTTCGGCTTCTTTTTTAGCTTCTTCTGCCTGGTTTTTTGCTTCGGCAGTCTTGGCTTTTTCTTCGTTCAGTTTTTTCTGTTCCTGAACTGCGTTTTTCTGTGAGTCGCGGGCTTTTTCTGTTGCCTGCTCAGCTTCGCGTTCCTTTAAGTCTACCATGTCCTTGCGGCTGTCTATGTTCTTGCCGTCATCTTCCTGCATGTGTTTTACGACTTTGGAATCGCTTATTACAGATGTATCGATTGTGCTTAAGCCACCGTTTTCTACGTCAAAAAGTGGAATTACAATCTGGCTTTTGCCCGGCCAATCCTTGTAGTTTACAGAAAGACCGCAGTTTTCTGCAGAAAGGTTTTCTGTTACGGCATTCTTGTATCTTTCCTTAAAATCAGAAAGTTTTTCTCTGTAAACGGCATTGTAAACAGTTATGAATACAGAAATTGTTTCTGCGTCTTTTTCTGAATATCCGTATGCACTTGAAAGGTATGCGGCAATTATGCGCCTTAAGTTGTCTATGTGGTCAACAGAAGCATCTTTTCCGATTAAAATTATATCTGCGTCAAGCCTGTTTTTTTCTGACGGATCAACTGCATGAATTACAGAATAGCGTGCATTTCCGGCAGAAGTTTTTTCTGTCAATTTACCGGAAATTGTTTTTCCAAGTTCTGTACCAATGCCTTTAATGCCTGCAATAGAGTCAATCTTTGCATGTGGACCTGTGTAGTTTATAAATACAATAGTATCACTTGAACCTGCTGACTGAAGTTCCGCCCTGTTTACTTCAAGAGCATGGACAGCAACTGTCATCAGAAATAAAAACTGAATAAAAATAATAATTCTCTTCATGATTTCTATTATATAATGATAATTTCAAAAGTCTATTGTTTTTTACCCGATTTAAGGTCTAAAAGTTAAATCTTGAGGCGGGCGATTTTTGAAAGAGTCTGCCGTGCATAATCCCTTACGCCGGAACTGTACTGAGGATTTAAGAAAACCGTGATTATGTCCATTCCGTAACTGAATAATGCCGGACGGCCCATAAAACGGCATATTTCAAGTACTGCATCACAGATGGCAATAAAGGCAGAATCGCTTGAGGCAGGAAGACTTTTTGCCCTTATTTCTATGTTTTTTAATATCCTTGAGTCAGGATCAAATGCACATTCAGAAACCGCCCTTAAGGCGGCAGTAAGCAGGGCCTGATTGTTTTCATTTCTTATGATGGAAGCCAGGTCCTGTACAAAAAAATCTGTTCCGAATTCTGGAAGCTGCATTATAGCATTTTCTACGCCTGTATAATCGCGCTCAAAAATTGACTTCTGAACAAGGCTTGGGCGGGACGCTTTCTGCATCTGGAATTCTCTGTAGGCGCAGCAGAAATCCTTAAGGCCGGAAAGGAATTCCTTTTCTTTTGCTCCGTAATTTCCGCTTTTCAGAATGTTAATTCTGTCTGTTCCGGTCATTCGTTCCGGCAGAGTTTCAGAATATTCCAGAAAAGCAAGGCTTGAACTGTCTGAGATAAGGAAAGGTTCATATGTTTTTTTCTGGATTTTCTGAGGTACTGTTTTTCTGGAAATATTCTGGCTTATTTTAAAGCCGGCCATTGCCCAGTTCGTACTGCAGAGCACAAGAGTTGTGTTTTCTGTAAGTATGATCTGGTTCCACTTTGAAAAAATGTCGCCTGAACCCGGAAAATCTCCTTTCCAGAGTTCTGTGCCCTGGAGTGTGTAAAGGAAGGCTCTCTGTTTTCCGGATAAAAATACGTTCTGGCCGTTTCCAGTACTTTTAAAAAGAATTGTTTCTTCAAATTTCTGTGGAATGTCAAAAAAATCGCTGACGCGTCCGTCAAAAGTATTGAAAATTATTACCCTTGTGCCGCGCGTACAGTTTGCCGCAAGAGCTCCTTTCAGTGCGTTCAGTTGTGTAAATTGTGCCGAATAAGAAGGTGTTGTGTTGCTGAAAGCCCTGTCAGAATGTGGAATTGTCCATTTTGTAGAGGCCTTGTTTTCTTTTATAAAGCACATTCCGGCAGAACCGTCACTAAAGTAAAGTAGTAAACCGGAAGAAAAAGCTGTTGCAGAAAGAATCTTCCCGGAAAAGGTGATTGTTTCCAGCATTTCGCCGAAAGGACTTATTCTGATAGCCGTTGTTTTTCCGCTTTCTTCTGCAAGGCACAGGGCAATAAGGGAACCGTCGTTCATCTGCATAAGGTTTTCTGACCTTAACGGTTCTGTTTCCAGGTTCCATTTGCAGATTCCGGTTATTGAATAGCAGGCAATGTTTTTTTCGCCTTTTACAAAAATGCGGCTGTCCAGACCGGCCTGGGGCTCATTTTTAATTTCAAAAGGTACTTTTACAGACCACAGTGTAAGACCGCTTGGATTTATCAAGGAAAGTTCGTTTTTGCCGCAAACGCTTAAAAGAAAATCGCTTGAAAAAACTGTAAGGAACGGATCCGGATGTCCCGGAACTTTACGTTCCCATAAAACTTTGCCGTTTTCAGTACAGGCAGAAATCATTTTTGCGTCTGAAAGGACTGCAAAACCGTAGGAAGTCTGGCAAGGCGGGCAAACGGCTTTTCCGCTTAAAACGGCCGTCCAGCCGGCATTTTCTGATGAAAGAGTTTCTCCGTACACGCTTAAACCTGCATTAACCAAGAGAAAAAATATGAGTGCACGGAAAAAACTTTTTCTTTTCATCTTTTAGATTTCTTTTGTAAGTACGGCAAGGCTTTCTATATGGCTTGTATTTGGATAGAAGTCAAGAAGATAAAGCTTTTCCAGCCTGTAGCCGGCATTTACAAGGTCTGCAATGTCCCTGGCATGTGTGGCCGGATCACAGGAAACTGACCTTATCTGAGGAATCCCTGATTTTTTTAGGTAATTTCTTACACCTCTTTCCATTCCGCTTCTCGGCGGATCTATTACAACTGCGTCAAAATATGCGTCAGGATTAGCTTCTGCCCATTTTTCGCCGCTTAAGCCGTATGATTCGTGCGGTTTTCCAACAAGATTCTGTTCTGCAAAGACCAGGGCGTCCCGGTTGTGCTCAACAAGCGTAACTTTCTTAAAATAGTCTGCAAGAAAAACGCTGAATGTACCGCAGCCGGCATACATATCTAGAACTGTTGTGCCGGTAAGGCCTCTGCAGATTTCCGTAATTGATTTTTCAAGAACTTCAAGATTGGACTGAAAGAATCCTCGAACGTCAAAACTTACGTTTTTTCCCAGAAGGTTTACCGTTACAATGTCCTGAACAGAAAGCTGTGTTCCGGAATATCGTTTTTTTGTCTGCTTTATGTTTCTGTTTTTTTTCTTAAGATCTGCAAAATTGTCTTTCTGGATTTTCGGTTCTTCAGAAAGGGCAGATTTTACTCCTTCTTTTCCGCCGGAAGAAATGACTTTATCGCTGCAGAAAAGATGGCAGCGTCCTTTTGGCCTGTTTTCTACTGGGGTATCCTTGAACCATTTGTTTACCATTGGTTCTGCAACTGCACAGTTTTCAACAGGAATTGTCCGGTTGCTGCTTTTTTCCGAAAGTCCGCCGTCATTCAGCTGGAATCTTGCGCGGTAATTAAGATTTGAGCCGCTTATTACAGTTATTTCTGTCACCTGAATGCCGTTGCGTTCAAAACAGTCTTTAAGGATTTCTTTTCTGAACTGCTTCTGTGCTTCTGCTTCAATGTGCATCATGTTGCAGCCGCCGCACTTCATGTAAAGCGGGCAGATCGGTTCAACTCTTGAAGCTGCGGGTTCAACAATTTTTACGATTTTTCCAGTATCATAATCCGGTTTTGAATCCGTTATTTCAATGTCAAGTTTTTCTCCGGGAATTGCATACGGTACAAAAACATTTTTACCATTTATTTTTGCAATACAATTTCCCCCAAATACCATTTTATCTGTTATAATAGTTATCATAAATCAATTCCATTCTATCAGATTTCTTATTTATAAAAAATGGAATTGGTCGGTTTTAAACATTTTTTTTGACATTGAGAGGTGTTATTTATGCAGACAGAAAGATTCATGCAGAAAATGAGCGACGGAACAGAAATTGCCGTTAACCGCTGGATTCCGGAGGATGAAGAAGGAATCAAAGGTGTAGTAGTTTTCAGCCATGGAATGCTTGAGCATGCCCTTAGATATGACAGAATAGGCAGTGTATTTGCAGAAAAAGGTTTTGTATTCAGTGCACATGATCATCGCGGACACGGAAGGACTGCCCTTACAGCAGAGCAGAACGGTACAGGATGTTTTGGAATGCTCAGTGAAAAAGACGGATATAAAAAAGTTACTTCTGATCTTGCCGAAATAATTGACGAAATTAAGAACGACTATCCGGGTAAAAAAATAATCCTGCTCGGTCATTCATTCGGTTCTTTTGTAGCACAGGATTACATTGAACAGCATGGAGATTTGATTGACGGCTGTATCCTTATGGGCTCTTCCGGAAAACAGAAGCTTGCCGGTTTTGGCGTTGCAGTAACAGGAATTGCATGCCTTTTTGGAAAAAGACGAAAGTTAAAGTTTATTCAGAACATTGCATTTACGGGATACAATTCGCATGTAAAGGGTAAAAAACATTCATTTTCATGGCTTTGTGCAAGCGAAGACAACCTTAAACTTTATGAAAATGATTCCTGGTGCGGCGGCGTAGAAACAGTAAGTTTCTTTAACGACATGTCAAAGCTTCTCTGCAAGATTCACAAGGCAAAAAACATTGCAAAAATCCCTTCAGGGCTGCCGGTTCTATTTGCTGCCGGAACAGATGATCCGGTCGGCGAATACGGACATTCAATTGAAAAGCTTATAAATCAGTACATCAGGAATGGAGTCGGTTCCGTTCAGTTCAATCAGTATGAAGGAGACCGTCACGAACTTTTTAATGAAAATGATTCTGACAAGGTTCTGGAAGATTTGTTTGATTGGATTGAAAAAATTACGTCTCTGTAATACACTCTACCTATTGTGTTAATACGTTACGGAACAGACAGAAACGGGAGGCCTGTAAAAAAGGCTCTCGTTTATACAAAAGAAGAGCATAAGATACCAAAATCCAGAATTGATTTTGAGGCACTTCAGATTATAGACAGGCTGCGCAATGAAGGATTTCATGCGTACCTTGTCGGTGGTGCCGTCAGGGATTTGATTGTAGGCAATTCTCCAAAGGATTTTGATATTGTTACAGATGCTACGCCAACAAAAATTAAGAGGATTTTCAGAAACTCCCGCATAATCGGAAGAAGATTCCGCATTGTTCATGTTGTTTATGGCGAAAAAATTTATGAAGTAAGTACTTTTCGTTCTATAGCGGAAGGTTCTGTTGGCAACGAATTTGGAACAATTGATGAAGACGTTCAGCGCCGCGATTTTTCTATGAATGCCCTGTATTATGATCCTGTTCAGGAGCATGTAATTGATTACGTAGGCGGTGTAAAGGATATACGCAAGGGAATTCTGCGACCTGTAATTCCTCTTGACCGCATTTTTGTTGAGGACCCTGTAAGGATGCTGCGTGCAATAAAGTATTCTGCAAAGACAAAGTCAAAAATGTCTTTTATAATGCGCAGAAAAATCCGCCAGAATGCAGGGCTTCTTGCTCAGGTAAGTCCTTCAAGGCTTACGGAAGAACTTCTTAAAATTATAAACAGCGGTAATTCCAGTGCCATAATTGCAGAAGCCCTTGATACAGACCTATATATGTCTCTCCAGCCGGCTGCAACAGGCATGATGTATGCAAACAAGTCGTTTGAATCAAAGTATATGGTAAGCATGAAGCAGCTAGATGACTTCATTAAGGCAGAACCTGATGCCCGTCTTGGTCAGAAACTTATATTCATGATCCGCGATTTTATTTTAAGCCTTACAGACTGGAAAAAAGAGCTTGAAAATCATACGCCGTATGCTGAACTGTATGCAAAAACATGGCGTGAATGCAGAAATTTTGTGCTTCCAATGAACCCTCAGAGGACAGAACTGGATTTTGCAATCCGTTCGGTTCTGACTGAACTTGGAGTTCCTGTAAAGACAAGAAAGAAAAAGGCTCCGGCGCAGAAAAATGCAGAACAGCCAAAAAAGAAAAGTTCAAAGGGTAGAAAAAGGACAGAAACTTCAGCAGTAAACTCTGAACCGGCTCCTGTTGCAAATGTTGCAGAAAATCCGGCCATTTAATTCTCTAGTCGGTACCGGTAATCTTGTCGATGCAGATACTTACTTCTTCGATAAGAATACCGGTATAGCTTTCGATTTTATCAATAATGTATTTCTGCATTTTGTGAATTTTACCTGTCAGCTGTGTTCCAAACGGAACGTCAATCATAATTATGATTTTATAGCCGCGGCTGTCTGTCTTAATGGTCATCTTTTTTACTTTTACGGCACTGTCGCATTCCATTACGCAGTGCATGACCATTTGGGTAAGCGCCGCTTCTGAAATTTCAATTCTTCCTTTTTTTGAAAATTCCGGCTGAACGATTGATTTTTCAAACATTCTGCCGTCGCCCTGACCTTTATTAAAGATATTCTTGTTCCTGAAAAACAGTTTTATGGAATTTGAAAAAATCTGAGGATAACTTCTTTTTATTTCTATAGAAGGAACTGGAATTACGTGCTTTCCTTCTACCTGGCGCGACTTAATTGCTTTTTCTATTTCTTCGCGGCTTGCAATGTCTTCTATATGAATGATTTTCTGCGGCTGCGGAAGCTGAAGTCTTGTGGCAATTTTCATTACCATTTTTTCTGAAGTTCCAAGAATCAAAAGCTTTTTGATGTGTGCTTTTTTCCAGGCTTTTGCAACTTCGTCTCTGTGTTCCTTGTCATCAAAGAGAGCAACGCGCACGGCACCCATGTATGTTTTTTCTCTTTTTGCGGAATGACCGGCAAGAATCTTGTCATTCTGGATGAGAAGACCGTCGTCAATAAGGGCATCGATTTTATATTTTTCCGCAAGGAGTTTGGAGCGGAAACTCTTTCCTGTTCCGCTTTCTCCTACGAGTGCGAATACCGTTACTGGCTTAAATGAGGCTGCAATGTCTTCAAGAAAATTAACCATACCTATAGTATAGCGCATTTTTCGTATTCGTGCATTGTACTTTTTAAAAAGTTTTCAAAAAGTTTTGGAATTGGCGCCGTAATTACTTCCGGAAGGCTAATGGGATTGTCTTTAGGAACGTAAAGCCGGAATGCGTGCAGAAAATATTCAGCTTCCAGGATTTTTGATCCTCCGTAAGCAGTGTCTCCTAAAAGAGGAAATCCATGATGAGATGACTGAGAGCGTATCTGATGCTTTCTTCCGGTTTCAATTGCAAAGCGGACAAGCGTGTAGTCAATATTTTTGTATTTTCCGTATCCTAAAGGAAATATTTCTGTAACAGCGTTTTTTGCGTCTGCTGCATTTTCTTCTATATTAACAGTCTGAAATGCTTTTGATTCATCAAATTCACTTTTGATTCTGTCTGTCCATTTTTCTTTTGAAGTAAGATTTCCCTGAACTATGCCCAAATATTCCTTTTTTATTATATGTTCCTTTATTGCTTCGGAAAACCATCTTGCTCCCTTAAGGCTCATGGAAAAGGCGAGTGCACCGCTTGTTTTTCTGTCCAGGCGGTGGAGCGGTCCAGGTACAAAAGAGATTGAACTGTTTTTCTGTTTGTTTTTGTAATATGCTTCAACAGTGATGTTTAGGGAGTCTTTAAATCCCTGTACAGTTGAATCATATGGCTTGTTTATAATAAGAATGTCTTCTGTTTCGGCAAGAATTTCCGGAAGTTTTTGCAGAGTCTTCTGTATTTCGGATGATTCAGATTTTTTTTCTGTGTCATGGCTTTTGCCGTGCAAAAGGAAATCTGCAATTTTTATAATGTCGCCTTCGTGTACGTGCATTCCGGCTTCTGCTTTTTTCCCGTTAACCTTGATAAGTCCCTTTCTGATTGAAGAATAGATTCCGGAAAGTGCATCTGCATTCATGAATTTCCTTAGGATCCGGTCAAGCCGCCTGTCGTTGTCATCAGGTCCGGCTGTAATTTCTGTAAAAAGCATGGTTGTATTATAAAAATGATTAAGGTTTGCCGCAAGGTGAGGCTGTCTGGTTCTGTATATTTAAAGCTAAACCTTTACGGAAATGCCTTAAGGCTCATACCAAATACCTCTGATTTCTGCTTTTTGAAGAAGCTTCCCAAGAGGTGTTCTTTTATTTTTATACCCGGATTATTAACAAAAGAATATAAAAAAACAGAATAACCATTATAGTAAAAATTGACAATAAACTGGTAAGAGTATAATCTAAGGAAAAAGGGAAAAAAATGAGAGAGCAGATAGAAAAAATAGTAGCGGCAGTAACTTTAATAATATATGCAGTGCAGATAGTACCAGCAGTAGAATACAAGAGCACAATGGAGCGGAGCCGAGCAAGGCTTGATTATTACATAGAGAAGGCA
>JAXJSC010000028.1:0-61830 GCA_036310305.1 Treponema sp.
ATTATTTTCATGGTCGTACCTGTAGCTTACTTCTACCATTTTGTTCCCGTTACTTTCCATTTCTACCTTTATTAACCTGTTGTGCAGGTCCCACTCATATTTCCACGCTTCGCCGTTTCCTTCTTTTGAAATCCGGTTCCCATTGTTATCATACTTATATTCATATATGCCGTCATTTTTTACAAGGCTGCTGTTACCGTTCTGGTGGTTTTTATGACAAAATTGTAACATGATATGGATTCTATTTTTAATAAATTTTATAATGATGTATATATGAAAAAAGTATTTTTTCTGTTTATTTTTGCTGTAAGAATTTTATATGCGCAAGATATAAAAAGTTTGGAATTTCATAACCAGGAGATAACCGATATCTTAATGGTTTTAGCTCAAAACTGTGGAGTTTCTATTATATGTGATGATACTGTATCAGGAGAGGCTTCTTTCTATTTTTCAGAGTCTTCAATTGAGCAGGCATTAGATAATTTTTTGAAGACATATAATTTATATTATGAAAAAGAAAATGGTGTTTATAGAGTTTCAAAAGTAAAGATTGCTTATGATTCATCAAGTGATAGGCTTTCTGTAAAAGCTGCAGGAATAAATTTAGAGACATTAATTAAAAAAATTGCACGACAGACAAATAAAACAATTTTATATGATAATCTTCCAGGAGAAGAACTTTCATTAGATATTAATGGGCTGTCTTTGTATGAATCGTTGCAGATTTGTGTAAGAAAATTTGAAGATTACGAATTAATACCGGAAAAGAATTTTTTTTATGTAAAATACAATGAGCCAAAAAAGAAATTAAGTTATAAAAATAATAAGGAAATTTTAATTAAGAAAGATGGTTTGTATACATTATCTGTAGATAAAGCCCGCTTATTTGATTTAATTAAGTTGTTGTTCTCTTTGGAAAATTTGGAATATTCAAATTTTATTCAGATGGATTCTCAAATAGAAAATTTGTATTTTACCAATAAAACTTTTGATTTTATTTTAAGAACATTATTAGAGCATGCAAATGCAGATTATATAGTTAAAGATAAAATTTATTATCTTATTGAATTTCAAAAAAAGAGTAGTTTAATTGCATTGAAAAATTTTGAAATTATAAATTTAAAATGGATTTCTGTTGCGGACTTTTTAACTCTATTACCTCTTGAACTTTCCAATTCTTCTGTCATGAAGACTGATAAGCTTTCTAATACAGTTCTGCTTACAGGAACTAAAGAAGAAATTTTGCCTTTTGAAAATTTAATAAAAAAAATGGATGTTCCTTCTGAATTAACAAAAACCAGGAGATTTGATTTAAAATATACAGATGCTAAAAACATTGGTTCTATAATTCCTCAAAAATTTACACAATTGCATCCTACGGTTATACAGGATACAAATTCTATTTTGGTTTCTGGTCCGGAAGGCCTTATATCAGAGTTTGAAAAAATATTGAATTTACTGGATGCCAGACGGGAAAGTATTCCTGTTTGTTTGAAATATATAAAAACAGAAACTTTAATAAAGAATTTGCCGCCTTCTATAACAAAAGATTTAATTGTTGATTCTGGCTATCCTAATTTAGTATTTTACAGAGGTTCGGCAGATAACTATGAGTGTTTTTTTAAAGAACTTAAGATGATTGATAAACCTCAGCCGCAAATAAAATATCAGTTACTTGTTATTCAATATACATTAGGAAAAACAAGAAAGATTAAGGCAACGCATACAGTTTCACCTGAGATAATTGAAGATGAAGATAAAGGAAGTGATCAAACTTTTATATTTAATGGTGAATTATCAAATATCATGGGGCTTTCTTTTGATATAATTTCATTGTTTGGACATCAGTTTGCATTCGCATTAAATACACAGATTGAAGACAGTATTGCTAATATATATACTGATACGGTTTTAACGGGGTTGTCTGGGCAGGAAATAAAATTTCAAAATACGGATACATTTAGATATATAGAGTATGAGTATGATTCTTCAAAGAATACAACCATAAAAACAGGTACAACACAGCAAATAACATCAGGTTTAATAATAAATATGAATGGTTGGGTTTCCGGCGATAATATGATTACAATGAATGTAAATGCAACATTCTCAAAACAAAATGGGGATGCTGGTTCTTCTTCAACTCAGTCTTTGCCATCTACGTCAGAAAGGGTTGTTACCACTCAGATTAGGACTATGTCGGGAGAACCAATTGTTATAAGCGGTTTAATAAAGGAAGATGAGTCTGATTCAATAAGTCGTATACCTGTACTTGGCTATATACCTATATTGGGCCGATTATTTAGCCATACAGCAAAATCAAAGGAAAAGACAGAAATTGTGATATATATTGTTCCTCATCTTATACAAGAATATTCTGCATTAGACACAGATAGTGTTAATATTGAACGTTATTATAATTCGTATTTAGGCAGTAAATATGCAAATAGAAGTAAATGAAATTCCTCGTGGAAAAACACAGTATTCTCTTGCTTTTATAAAAGCAAATAATGCAATTGTTCTAAAAGAAACAAAAGATAAGGTATGTGTAGCTGTTACAGATTCACTAAAAGATGAAATTAGAAATGAAATAGAATCGTTTCACAGGAAAACTGTAGAATTTCTATATTATAGTCAAGTAGATTTCTCTGCATTATTAAGTAAGTATTTTGGTTCAATTGGAATTGATTCAAGTTCAAAAGATAATGTTCAACAGGAAGAAACAAAGGTTGATGATTTTTCTAATGATGCCCCTACTATAAATTTGGTGAATTCTATCTTAATTGATGCAGTAAGAACAGGGGCTTCAGATATACATATAGAAGCATTTAGAAATAATATTAGAGTTAGATACAGAATTGATGGATTCTTACAGACTGTTAGAAATATTGAAAAAGACAGGTTTTCTGCAATTGCAACTCGCTTAAAGGTAATGTCCAATTTAAATATTTTAGAGAACAGAAAACCTCAGGATGGCAGAGTTTCGATTTCAATAAATAATCGATTGGTGGATCTGAGAATTTCAATTGTACCAATTGCAGATGGTGAGTCTATAGTATTGCGCTTATTGGGTCTTAATCAGGCTCCAAAAACATTGGATTCATTGGGATTTTCTGAAAAGCAACTTGATATGATAAAAAAAATGTTGAGAGTTCCTCATGGTTTAATATTAGTTACAGGGCCAACCGGAAGCGGGAAAACAACAACTTTGAATGCTATGATGCGGGAATTATTAAATGATTCTGTGAAAATTATTTCAATTGAAGACCCTATAGAGTATCTGGTAGATGGAGTAAATCAGATTCAAGTAAATGAAGCGATAAATCTTAGTTTTGATACAATTTTACGTAGGGTTTTAAGACAGGATCCCAATATTATTATGGTAGGTGAGATTCGAGATAGGGAAACTGCTGAATTGGCTGTCAGGGCTGCATTGACAGGTCATTTAGTATTATCAACATTGCATACTAATGATGCGATTTCTGTTATATCCCGGCTTTCAAATATGGGAATTGAACCGTATTTATTGTCATCTGTATTAAAGGGGTCTATATCTCAAAGGTTGGTTAGAAAATTAAATTCGACAGGAGAAGTTTTTGAAGGAAGATTGATTATATCAGAAACTGTTACTATGGATTCTGGATTAGAACAGTTAATTAATAGTCATGCTAGTGATGAAGAAATTAAAAATTACTTATTATTAAGAAATATAGAGTTTATTTCAGATGATGCCAAGAATAAAATAAAAGCTGGATTGACTACAAAGCAGGAAATTGAACGTGAAATTATTCTTTGATAGAGGTACTCAAAATTAAATATTATATATGTACTGTATGTGATAAAGACGGCCATATAAGCAAAGAAAAAAGAATTGCAGAATCAAAAGATAGTTTGATTGATTCATTTTTTCAGACCGATTTTCTTCTTTTGGATATTAAAGAAATTTATAATATTAATATATTCAAAAAAACGAAATGTAGAAAAGAAGTTTTTGATTTTACAGTTTTGATGAATCAATTGGTATCTTCTGGGCTAACCATAAAAGATGCATTGGAAATATGTTCTCATTTTTCAGATAATAATATTGCTTTGCTATTGTTGGAAAAAATACGGAAAGGAAATTCTTTTTCATCTGCTGTTGATGAATGTGATTTTATATTTTCAAAATTTTATAGAAGTATAATAAAAATTGGTGATAAAGTAGGGTCTGTTGAAAGAATTTTCCCAAGATTGAAGCAATATTTGGAAATGGAGAAGAAAATTCGGGAAAAGGTTTCAACTGCTCTTGTATACCCCTTATTTGTTTTGACAACTGCTTTTATATCAGCTTTTTGCATCATCTTTTTTGTAATACCTTATTTAGAAGAAATATTTTCTCAGTTTGGAGGAACGGCAGCACTTCAATTAAAGAAAAGTGTATTTGAATTAAAGATAACCTGTTCTGTTCTTGTCATACTTGTTTTTCTTTTAGTTTTAATGTTTTTCTTCCTACGGGGAGTAAGGAATACTAATGAAAAATTTGCAGAAAAGATTGATTCGATCATTTTAAAACTTCCTGGGCTCGAAATGATTGTTAAATATTTTGAAACTGCTAATTTTGCTTTTGCAATGGAAGCTTTGACAAACGGAGGGCTGTCTGTTGAAACAGCAATTACAGAGAGCTTGTTGATGGTTAAGAATAAATCCTATAAAAAAGCACTAGTAGAAATAAAGGAACAATTAGTTGAGGGGGATTTATTTTCCGTAGCAGTATCAAAACATTCTGAAATACCTGATTATGTTTCAAAATGGATTGCGATTGGAGAGGAGACTGGAAAAACAGAAGATATCTTCATTCAAATAAAGGATTTTTATCAACAAGAGATAGATAAAATTATTTCGAATTTTATGTCATTAATAGAACCTGTTTTAATTTTCCTTATAGGGTGTTTTTTATTAATCTTAGTTATGAATATAATTGTACCTATTTTCAACCTGTATGGTTCTTTATTATGATTATCCTCCTGTATATCTCCCTATTACAAAGTTGACATGTCAATTTTTTGAGCGTAAGATAATAGAATGTCAATAAAATTTCATGAGGTAAATTGAAATGGGAAAATTGCTTAGGGATGCTTACGGAAAATATTTTAAGGAGATGAGTCAGTATTCAAAAGCACCTGCAAAAATCGATAGTACAAATGTTTATCAGGAAGCTAATAAAGATCTTACAAAGTATATGGAAATGCTTATTTCTGACAATATTCTTCCTGGTTCAGGTCTTGGAAATATTGAGAATTTCAAGGCGTTTTACGATGCCGTAACAAAAGAAGGAAAGCGCGGCCTTATCCTTATGGAACATTATACAAACCTTGATTTGCCGGAAATTATCTATTTCTTGAAGATTCACGGAGAAGACTGGGCAAAAGATTTTTCTGAACGAATTGTTGCTGTTGCCGGAATGAAGCTTAATGAAGCCGGCGCAGATATCCGTGTATGGACAGAAGGATTTACACGCGTAGTTATTTATCCTACACGTTCACTTGATAAAGTTGGTGCTTCAGAAGTGAGTGAAGAAGAAAAACTTGCAGAAGAAAAGAAAGCCCGTGCAATCAACCTTGCTGCTATGCGCGCAATGGATGAATGTAAAAAACGCGGACAGATTGTACTTGTATTCCCTAGCGGAACAAGATACAGACCTGGTCATCCGGAAACAAAGAAGGGGCTTAGAGAGATTGATAGTTATCTTCGTCTTTTTGATATTGTTCTTCCTGTTGCAATTAACGGAAACTGTCTGCGCATAAACCCTGATAATCCGGACGATATGGTTGCCGATATTGTAGAAAAAGATAAGGTATTGCTTACTGCAAGCAAAATGCTTGACTGCAAGACTTACAGAAAACAGATTCTGGACAACCTTCCAGCTGATGAACCGGATCCAAAACAGAAAACAATTGACGGAATCATGGATATTCTTTCTAATCTTCATGATGAAGTAGAAAAAACTCGCCTGAACTAAATTTATTTTGTATCTTATAATTATAGGGAATCTCAGAAGACTGAATTGACCTGAGGTTCCCTATATTTTTTATGCGCGGTAAAAATGCGGCGCATTTTTAAGAGAGGTTCTGATGGCGAAAAAAAACGGATCGATAGTATATAAATGTTTCAACTGTTCTTATACACAGCCCCGTTGGCTTGGGCGTTGTCCCGAATGCGGAGAATGGAATACAATGGAAGAATGCATTGTTGATTCAAATGCAGTTTCGCCGGCCGGAAAAGGCTCTCCTGTGGCAGAAAAATCCCGCCCGATTCCGCTGGAATCAGTTTCTGCCCAAGATACATCCCGCTACCTTACAAAAATCGAAGAATTTGACCGCGTGCTTGGCGGCGGTGCTACAAAGCGCTCTGCCGTAATGATTGGCGGTGAGCCTGGCATTGGAAAATCCACGCTTCTTATTCAGACAGCCTCAGGAATGGCCGTTCAGTATCCTGGGAAAATCCTGTATGTTTCCGGCGAAGAATCTGCTGCCCAGATAAAGGACCGCGCCGACCGGCTTGAACTTCCGTGCAAGGGTATAGAGGTTCTGTGTACAATGCGCCTTGAAGATATTCTTGACGCTCTTGAAAAAATCAATCCGGCACTGGTAATCGTAGATTCAATTCAGACTGTCTATTCTGCAGAAGCTGGGCTTGTTCCGGGAACTGTAAATCAGCTTAAGTATTGTGCAAATGAACTTGTTTCATGGGTAAAAAACAGGGATTCCGTGCTTATAATGACTGCTCATGTAACAAAAGAAGGAACAATTGCGGGGCCAAAAACGCTTGAGCATATGGTCGACACTGTCATTTCCTTTGAACGCAACAGCGATGACGTTCGCTTCCTGCATGCGCAGAAAAATCGCTTTGGCTCGGTTGATGAACTTGGAATTTTCAATATGACAGAAAAAGGGCTTGTTCCAGTTCTTAATCCGGCAACAATGTTCCTTTCTGAACGTCGCGAAGTTCAGCCGGCCGGCGTTGCATGCTGCGCGGTTTTTGAAGGAAATCGTGTATTTATGGTAGAAATCCAGGCACTTACAGCTCCTGCAAAATCGGCCGTTTCCCGCGTATTCAGCGACAGAATTGACTCGTCCCGTGTAAGCCGCATTGCGGCAATCCTTGAAAAGCGTGCCGGCATAAAATTCATAGGTCAGGATATTTACGTTAATGTTGCCGGCGGAATCCGGCTTAATGAAAGTGCAGTTGATGCTGCTCTTGCCGTTGCAATTTATTCTGCACGGACAGACATTCCTGTAAAATCCGGAACGGCAGTGTTCGGCGAATTAAGTCTTGCCGGCGAAATCCGTCCTGTTTCAAAGATAAAGGCAAGGGCAAAAACTGCGGACAGCTTGGGCTTTAGTAAAATCTATGCATCCGAAAAAGTCGACGGCATAATTCAGGCAAAAGATATTGCATCCCTTATAAAAACTATTTTTGCCTAGCAGTAAACCTTTGTTCCCGGCGCAACGCTTTCTGTAATCCATGTGTTGCCGCCGATTACAGCGCCTTTTCCGATAACTGTGTTTCCGCCTAGAATCGTTGCACCTGCATAAATTGTAACGTCATCTTCAATTGTAGGGTGGCGCTTTTTATTCATCAGTTCTTTTTTTACGCTCAGTGCGCCAAGGGTAACGCCCTGGTAGATTTTTACGTTGTTTCCGATGATAGTTGTTTCGCCGATTACAATTCCTGTTCCGTGGTCAATGAAGAATGAGTCGCCGATTGTGGCTCCCGGGTTAATGTCAATTCCGGTGCGGCTGTGAACATATTCGCTCATGATTCTTGGAATGATCGGAGTTCCGCTTTTATGAAGGAAATTTGCAACTCTGTATGTAAGGATTGCCTGTAATCCAGGGTAAGACAGAATGACTTCTTCTTTTGTTTTTGCTGCCGGGTCGCCCTTAAAAATAGCCTCTACATCGAGCATAAGTTTTTCTCTGATTAAAGGAATCTGCTCAATAAGGGCGAATGCAGTCTGTTCAGCAAGTTTAAAGCATTTTGTATCCATTAAGTTTTTTTTGTCATCAGGAGATTTGCATACTGTGTAGACAAGGGCTTTTTGAATTTCAGAAGTAAGGGAGGCGATTATGTTGTTTACCTTGCGGCCTGTTACAAAGCGCATGTTTGACGGACTGATATCTTCTGCAATTTTAAATCCCGGAAAAATGAGGCTCTGGAGTTCGTTCAGGACATTAATAACGTTTTCCCTGTTCGGAAAATTTTCCTTTTCGTTTCGGTTGATTCCTCCGAATCTGTCGTAAGAATCCAGAATACCGTCTATAAGCATGTCAATGTTCATACATCCTCCTGAGTCAGCAGATTTTAGCACATAAAAAAGAAAAAAACTATAAAATTCTTTATATTTTAGATGAAATACAATTGACACAAAATTACGTCTTTTATATATTGTATGAACGCATTGTTTTAGATTATAGGGGTGCGTAAACGCCCTTGTAGCTCAGTTGGTAGAGCGCAGCCATGGTAAGGCTGAGGTCTGCGGTTCAAACCCGCACGGGGGCTTTATAGCTGAAGCATAAGCAAACAATAACCTAATTTAGGAGTATACATATGGCAAGCAAGAAAAAGGGTGCAGTAGAAATTGTTGCTTTACAGTGTTCTGAATGCAAACGTAAGAATTATACTACTTACAAGAACCGCAAGAATATCACAGGTAAACTTGAAATGAACAAGTACTGCCCGTTTGATCGCAAACACACATTGCACAAAGAAACAAAGGCAAAATAAGTCTTTATAAAATTTTATATTTTTCATTTGGCTTAGGCCAAATGATTGAATATATAGGGCAGTAGTTCAGCTGGTAGAGCAGCGGTCTCCAAAACCGCCTGTCGTGGGTTCAAATCCTGCCTGCCCTGTTCTTTTTAATATTATATTTGGAGGAAATATGTCAAAAGTTGGTCAGTTCATACGTGAAAGCAAAGCAGAGATGAAAAAGGTTGTATGGCCTACAAAAGATGACGTTGTTTCTTCTGTAAAAGTTGTTATCATTTCTACAGTAATTGTTGCAGTTGTACTTGGTTTGCTTGATTTTGGTTTTACAGAAGCATTCCGCGCAATTGCAGGTTAGTTGAAGGGGTCTATGGCAAAGTCTTGGTACATGCTTCAGGTTTTTGTTGGTCATGAAGCAAAGATTGAACGAACTATAAGAACACTTCTTGAAAGAAAGGAACTTGATTCTTCTGTTGTAACAGATGTAAAGGTACCTGTAGAAGAAATAATCGAAATTAAAGACGGTAAGAAAAAGACAAAGCATGAAAACTTTATGCCGGGATATCTTATGGTAGAACTTGATCTGCCAGAGATTGGCTGGAAAGATGCTTGTTCATCACTTCGTCGTGTACAGGGTGTTACAGGATTCGTTGGTACAAACCCGAATGAGCACCCGCGCGCAATTTCTGCAGCAGAAGCAAAAAATCTTCTTCAGAAGATTGGCGTGATTAAGAGTGAAAAGGCTGTTAAGATCAAGCAGTCATATTCAATCGGTGATATCGTTAAGATTACAGACGGTCCGTTTGCTTCGTTTAGTGGTAACATTGAAGAAGTTAATGACGAAAAAGATAAGTTGCGTGTTAACGTACAAATCTTCGGACGTGCAACTCCGGTTGAAGTAAGCGTTCTTCAGGTTGAACGTGTTTAATTAGTCAAAATTTCAGGTGCTCGCATGCCAGTGCGGGCATTACCTGTTTTTGGGAGAATTACAAGTCCGTTGGACAGAGGTAATTCGTTATACCAATTTTAGGAGAATCACAATGGCAACAAAGAAGGTAACAGCCGTAATTAAATTGCAGTGTCCAGCAGGAGCTGCTACACCGGCTCCTCCGATTGGCCCTGCTTTGGGACCTCACGGTGTTTCTGCACCAAAATTTGTTCAGGAATTCAACGACAGAACAAAGACTATGGAAAAAGGACTTATCATCCCTGTAGTTCTTACTGTTTATTCTGACAAATCTTACACATTCATTCTTAAGACACCTCCAGCAGCTGTACTTATTAAGAAGGCTCTTAAGCTTGATAAGGGTTCAGGAAACCCACTTCGCGACAAGGTTGGAACTCTTTCTCAGAAAGACCTTGAAGAAATCGCTAAAACAAAGCTTCCTGACGTTAATGCTAACGATATTGAAGCTGCAAAGAAAATCATCGCAGGTACTGCACGCAGTATGGGCGTAGAGGTGGAGCAGTAGTATGAAACACGGAAAACAGTATCGCGCATCTGCCGCAAAATACGACTTGTCAAAGAAGTATAATGTATCAACTGCTTGTAAGATGATACAGGATATGAAGTTTGCTAAATTTGACGAAACAGTAGAAGCTCATCTTTGCTTGAAGATGGATAAATCAACTTCTGTTCGTGACACTTTAGTATTCCCAAATCAGTTCAAGGGTGAAAAGAAAGTTTTGGTTTTCTGTAAAGATGACCGTGTAAAGGAAGCTCTTGATGCTGGTGCAACTTATGCAGGTTCTGATGAATACATCAACAAAGTAAAGGGTGGCTGGCTTGATTTTGATATCGCAGTAGCTACTCCAGATATGATGAAAGATGTAGGTCGTCTTGGTATGGTATTGGGACGCAAAGGTCTTATGCCTAACCCAAAAACAGGTACAGTAACAAACGATATCGTTGCTGCTATCGCTGAACTTAAGAAGGGTCGTACAGAATACCGCGCTGACAAGACTGGTGTAATCCACATTGCAGTTGGTAAGGTATCTATGGATCCGGCTAAAGTTGCAGAAAATATCAATGTACTGCTCTCTGAAGTTGGAAAGAAAGCTCCTAACGGTGTAGTTTCAAACTTTATTTTGTCAGTATCCCTCAGTTCTACTATGGGCCCAGGCGTTTGGGTTGACATGAAGGAAGGTGAGTAATTATGGCAATGATGGCAAAGAAAGTTCAGTCTGTAAAAACAGAAGCTATTGAAGAAACAAAGAAAGCATTTGCTGACTACAGTAACTTCATTTTCGCTGACTACCGCGGAATGACTGTAGAACAGATTTCTAACCTTCGTTCAAAGCTCCGCGAGCAGAACGCTGTTCTTAAAGTTGTAAAAAACAACTTTGCTCGCATCGCATTTGAATCTATGGACATCAACAACGTTGCTGAATACCTTAAGGGGCCAACAGTTGTTGCAATGGCTAAAGAAGATGCTAACGTTGTTGCAAAAACACTTTTTGACTTCGCTAAAGACGCACCTGTTGTAGTAAAAGGTGCCTGCGTAGAAAAAGAAGTATTCGATGCAGCAAAAATCGAAGCATTCTCAAAAGTTCCAGGAAAGAAAGAACTTATCGCTATGCTTATGTCTGCAATCAACGGTCCAGCTCGTCAGCTTGCCGCTACAATCAAGGCATACGCAGAAAAGAAAGAAGCAGAAGGTGCAAACTAACAGTTTGTTTAACGTTCGTTTCTTAGTGATTTTTAATCACGCACGCGTTCAGGCTTCATAGCTGTCGACTGTTCGCGTTTGATTTGCAGAACCTTTCGTATGATTGGCAACTGCGCAACCTTCGGGTTGAATATATTTTTAATTACATATTTGTGAGGAAGACAATATGGCAGCATTAACAACAGATCAGATCCTTGATGCAATTTCCAGCATGACAGTTCTTGAATGTTCAGAACTTGTAAAAGCAATGGAAGAAAAATTCGGTGTAACAGCAGCAGTTGCAGTAGCAGCAGCTCCAGCAGCAGGCGGAGCAGCAGCAGCTGAAGAACAGACAGAATTCACAGTTACATTGGATTCATTCGATGCAGCTAAAAAGATCCCAGTTATCAAGGCTGTTCGCGAAATCACAGGTCTCGGACTTGGTGAAGCAAAGGCTCTTGTTGAAGGCGCTCCAAAACCTCTTAAGGAAGGCGTAAGCAAGGCTGACGCTGACGAAATGATTAAGAAGATTGAAGAAGCTGGTGGTAAGGCTTCTAAGAAATAATTTGCTTTTAGCAGGTTATTAAAAAACTGCCGGAAGTTCGCTTCCGGCAGTTTTGTGCGTTTAAATGATTTACTGTTCTTTTAAAAATTAGTATATTTTGGATTAATTTTCTGCTTCCCGGCAGATACATCAGCCGTTTCTGTGCTGTGAGGAGTTTCCTCATGTAGCAGATGTGCGCTGAATTTATATTCCAGGGGGAACTGATGTTCGCAAAAACACGAACCATCAACCGTCAGTATATAGGTAAAGACATCCAGAACTTTATGGATGTTCCTAATCTTATTGCTATCCAGACTTCATCTTATGAAGACTTCCTTCAGGCAGAACGCCTTAAGAGGGGAGAACCGTTGCTTAACCAGGGACTTCAGGAAGCGTTTACATCAACATTTCCTATCGAAAGTCCAAATGGTGACATGTCTCTTGAGTTCGAATACTATGAACTCGATTATGCAAACATTAAATTTTCTGAACTTGAATGTAAACAGAAAGGTGTAACTTATTCTGTTCCTTTGAAGGCTCGTATTGACCTTACATTCTTGAATGACGGACACATTATTCAGAAAGATATTTACATGGGTGATATTCCACTCATGACAGATCGTGGTACATTCATTATTAATGGTGCTGAACGCGTAGTTGTATCACAGATTCACCGTTCGCCTGGTGTAATTTTCCAGCACGAAAAAGGTGTATGGTCAAGCCGTATTATTCCATACCGCGGATCATGGCTTGAATTTGAAATTGACCAGAAAAAAGAACTTATTTTTGCAAAAATTGACCGCAAAAAGAAGATTCTTGGAACAATTTTCCTCAGAGCTCTTGGCTATAATACTCGCGAAGATATTATCCGCTGCTTCTATAAGACAGAAAACGTTAAAGTTGTTGATTCTACAGAAGCAAGGGAAGAACTTGTTGATAAGGTTCTTGCATCTGCTGTTATCATTAAAGATGATAATGGAGAAGAAAAGCGCCTGTTCAATGCAGGTACTCGCCTCCATCCGCATGACATCGACGATCTCGTTGCAAACGGAATCGATGAAATCTGCGTAATTAAGTTCAATACAAAGTCAAATCCAAATGATAAAGATGAAAAGAATGAATCGCTTGATTCACAGATCATCATCAACTGTTTTGAACGTGAAGAAGTTCGCTTTGTAAAAGAAGGTTCTGTTGATAATGAACCATCTAAAGAAGATGCACTGGCTGCAATTTATGCAATTCTTATGCCTGGTGAACCAATCACTGTTGAAAATGCAGAAAAAGATTTGAATTCTATGTTCTTCTCTGAACGCCGCTATGACCTTGGTCGTGTTGGTCGTTATAAGTTGAACAAGAAATTTGACTACTCTGACGATGTAAAAGTTTTCACTCTTATTAAAGAAGATATCATTAATACAATGAAGACTTTGATCAACGTATACAGTGGAGAAGATGTAATCGATGATATCGATCACCTTGGAAACCGCCGTATCCGTTGCGTAGGAGAACTTTTAACAAATCAGCTTAAGACTGCATTCAGTAGAATGGAACGCATTGTTAAGGAACGCATGGGTCTTAAAGAAACAGATACTATGAAACCTCAGGATCTTGTTTCAATTAAACCTATTGTTGCTGCAATCCGCGAATTCTTTGGATCATCTCAGCTTTCTCAGTTCATGGATCAGATTAACCCTCTGTCTGAACTTACTCATAAACGTCGTCTTTCTGCTTTAGGTTCTGGTGGTCTTTCTCGTGACCGTGCCGGATTCGAAGTTCGAGACGTACACTATTCTCACTACGGACGCATGTGTCCTATCGAAACTCCTGAAGGACCGAACATTGGTTTGATTGTTTCTCTTCCAATGTTTACAAAAATCAACGATTACGGATTCCTTGAAACTCCATACCGCAAGGTTGTAGATGGAAAGGCTACTTCTGAAGTTGAATATCTTTCTGCTATGGACGAAGATAAGTACTACATTGGTCAGCTTGTTCCTGGTATGAAGGAAGATGGTTCGTTCCCTACAGATATGATTTCTGTTCGTCATCGTGGTGATTATACTCAGAGATCTCCAAAAGATATTCAGTATATCGATGTGTCTCCACGTCAGGTAATTTCTGTATCTGCTTCTTTGATTCCATTCCTTGAACACGACGATGCTAACCGTGCGCTCATGGGTTGTAACATGCAGCGTCAGGGTGTACCTCTTCTGTTCCCTGAACCGCCTTATGTTGGTACAGGTATGGAACGCAAGACTGCTTATGATTCTGGAGTACTTGTAAAAGCTAAGTACGAAGGTGATGTAGTATACGTTTCAAGTGAACTTATTAAGGTTAAGCCTACAGATAAAGCTGCCGGCGAAATCAATGAATACAGACTTGTTAAGTATCAGCGCACAAACAACGATACATGGAACCATCAGCGTCCTGTTGTTGAAGTTGGTGAACACGTAAAGCAGGGACAGGTTCTTGCTGACGGTCCGGCTACATTCAACGGAGAACTTGCTCTTGGTCGCAACCTTCTCGTTGGATTCGTTCCATGGAACGGATATAACTACGAGGATGCTGTACTTATTTCTCAGCGCGTTGTTCGCGAAGATATGTATACAACTATCCATATCAAGGAATTTGAAACAGAAATCCGCGAAACAAAGCTTGGTCCTGAAAAGATTACACGCGATATTCCTAATACAGCAGAAAAGGCTCTTGATAACCTTGACGCAGAAGGTATTGTACGTATCGGTGCAAAGGTTCGCTCTGGAGATATCCTTGTTGGTAAGGTTACTCCTAAGTCTGAAACAGAAACAACTCCTGAATTTAAGCTTTTGAACTCTATCTTTGGTGAAAAGGCTAAAGAAGTTCGCGATTCTTCACTCCATGTTCCACACGGAATTGAAGGTGTTGTAATTGACGTTCAGCGTATGAAGCGCCTTGAAGGTGATGAACTTTCTCCAGGTGTTGATGAAGTTGTAAAAGTTATTATTGCTAACAAGCGTAAGCTCCGTGAAGGTGATAAGATGGCCGGACGCCACGGAAACAAAGGTGTCGTAGCTCGTATTCTTCCACCGGAAGACATGCCTTACCTTGAAGACGGTACTCCACTTGATGTTTGTTTGAACCCTCTTGGTGTACCTTCGCGAATGAATATCGGTCAGATCATGGAATCTGAGCTTGGTGTAGCAGGTCGCTACCTGAACCAGTTCTTTGAAGCACCTGTATTCCAGTCTCCAAGCCAGGAACAGATTGCTGCAAAACTTGCAGAAGCTGGACTTACTTCGGATGCTAAACAGATTGTTCGTTCAGGTCAGACTGGAGAACCGTTTGTAAACCCAATTTTCGTAGGTGTTATCTACTTTATGAAGCTTCATCACCTTGTTGATGATAAGATGCACGCTCGTTCTACAGGTCCATACTCACTTGTAACTCAGCAGCCACTTGGTGGTAAGGCTCAGTTCGGTGGTCAGCGTCTTGGAGAAATGGAAGTTTGGGCTCTTGAAGCTTATGGTGCTGCAAACTGTCTTCAGGAAATGATGACAATCAAGTCTGATGATATGACTGGTCGTTCTAAGATTTACGAATCTATCGTAAAGGGTGACCCTTCATCTCCAGCGGGTGTTCCAGAAGCATTCAATGTAATGGTACAGGAACTTCGTGGTTTGGCTCTTGATTTCACAATTTATGATGATAAGGGTAAGCAGATTGCCCTTACAGAACGTGATCAGGAATTGATTGACAAAGCTGCATCTGGTTTCGATAAGGAGAATGCAAATGCGTGATATTCAGGATTTCGCAAGCCTTAAAATTAAATTGGCTTCACCGGACACAGTCCGCGCTTGGTCTTATGGCGAAGTAAAGAAGCCGGAAACTATAAATTATCGTACTCTTCGTCCGGAGAAAGACGGTCTTTTCTGTGAACGCATTTTCGGTACTACAAAGGAATGGGAATGCTATTGTGGAAAATTCAAGTCTATCCGTTACAAGGGTGTAATCTGTGACCGCTGTGGTGTAGAGGTTACTCACTTTAAGGTTCGTCGTGAACGAACTGGTCACATTGAGCTTGCTGCTCCAGTAAGCCATATCTGGTATTACCGTTCGGTTCCAAGCCGCATGGGTCTTTTGCTTGATATGCAGGTTGCACAGCTCCGTTCTGTATTGTATTACGAAAAATACATCGTAATTGATGCAGGTGATACAGATCTTAAGAAAATGCAGCTTCTTACAGAAGATGAATATCTTGAAGCTCGTGAACGCTACGGTGAAACATTTACAGCAGACATGGGTGCTGAAGCAATTAAGACTCTTCTTGATTCTACAGACCTTGATGCTCTTGCTGCGGAACTCCGTGCAAAAATGATTGAAAAGGGTGCAAAAAGCGATAAGCGCCTTCTTAAGAGAATTGAAATTGTAGAAAATTTCCGCAGTTCTGGAAACAAAGCTTCATGGATGATTCTGGATGTAATTCCTGTAATTCCGCCGGATCTTCGTCCTATGGTACAGCTTGATGGCGGACGTTTTGCTACATCTGACCTTAACGATTTGTATCGTCGTGTTATTAACCGTAATAATCGCCTTAAGAGACTTCAGCAGCTTTCTGCTCCGGATATCATTATCCGAAACGAAAAGCGTATGCTTCAGGAAGCTGTAGATGCATTGTTTGATAACTCTAAGCGCAAGCGCGTTGTAAAGGGTGCATCTAACCGTCCTCTTAAGTCTATCTCTGACATGATTAAGGGTAAGCAGGGACGTTTCCGCCAGAACCTTCTTGGTAAGCGCGTAGACTACTCTGGTCGTTCCGTAATCGTTGTTGGACCGGAACTTAAGCTCTGGCAGTGTGGTCTTCCAACAAAAATGGCTCTTGAACTTTTCAAGCCTTTTATCATGAAAAAGCTTGTAGACAAGGGTGTTGTTTTCAATATTAAAAAGGCAAAAATGCTTGTAGAACAGGAAGCTCCGGAAGTATTCGGAATTCTTGATGAAGTTGTTCGTGAACATCCAGTTATGTTGAACCGTGCTCCTACACTTCACCGACTTGGTATTCTTGCGTTTGAACCTGTACTTGTAGAAGGAAAGGCTCTTAAGCTTCATCCTCTTGCATGTAAGTCATTCAATGCCGACTTCGATGGTGACCAGATGGCTATCCATGTTCCTTTGACACAGGCTGCTCAGATGGAATGTTGGACTTTGATGCTTTCTGCACGCAACTTGCTTGACCCAGCTAACGGTAATACAATCGTTGCTCCATCTCAGGACATGGTACTTGGTATTTATTACATGACTGCAATCAAGCCAAATGCTAAGGGTGGTCCTAAAGACGGTCATTGCCGCAGATTCAGTTCTCCGGATGAAGTACGTCTTGCTGCAGAATCTGGCTCAATCGAATGGCAGGCAGAAATTGAAGTTCCTGCTCCAAAAGATTCTTTTGACGGCGGAAAATACTCATTTGACGGAAAGGCATTTAAAGCAGGTGATTTGATTCATACAACAGCCGGTACACTTGCTTTCAACGAAGCAATGCCGGAAGGTGTACGCTATATCAATAAGCAGATGGGTGATAAAGCTCTTAAGGCTATGATTGAGCATGTTTATCATACTCAGGGTGCTTGGCTTACAGTTCAGATGCTTGATGCAATCAAGTCTGTAGGATACAAGAACGCTACATTCTACGGTGCAACTCTTTCTATGAATGATATCATTGTTCCTGTTGAAAAGAAGGAAATGGTAGAAAAGGCAAACAAAGAAGTTGAAAAGATTGTAAAAGATAACGTAAAGGGTATTATTACTGACGAAGAACGCTTCCAGCGTGTAACAGATATTTGGGCTCGTACAAACGATGAACTTACAAAAATTATGTACGATAACCTTGCAAAAGATAAAGACGGTTTTAATACTATCTATATGATGGCCACATCTGGTGCCCGCGGTTCTAAGAAACAGATTTCTCAGCTTGCCGCAATGCGTGGACTTATGGCTAAGCCGGGTGGAGAAATCATCGAACTTCCTGTAAAGTCAAACTTTAAGGAAGGTCTTTCGGTTATCGAATACTTTATTTCTTCAAACGGTGCCCGCAAAGGTCTTTCAGATACAGCTCTTAAGACAGCTGATGCCGGTTACATGACTCGTCGTCTTGTAGATGTTGCTCAGGATGTTGTTGTAAACGTTGAAGACTGTGGAACAATTAACGGTATTGAATACTCTGCAATCAAGAAGGGTGATGAAATTGAAGTGCCACTTTCTGAAAGAATTGTTGGACATTACTCAATTGAACGCGTTGTTCATCCTATTACTGGTGAATTGATCTGTGATGTAAACTCTTACATTGATACAAAGCTTGCTAAGCAGATTGAAGATGCCGGTGTAGAAAAAGTAAAGGTAAGGACAGTTCTTACTTGTGAAGCTAAACATGGTATCTGTATTAAGTGTTACGGACAGAATCTTGCCCGCAATAAGATTGTAGAAATTGGTGAAGCTGTCGGAATTATTGCCGCTCAGTCAATTGGTCAGCCAGGTACACAGCTTACACTTCGAACATTCCACTCCGGTGGTACTGCTGAAAAGGCTGTAGAAGATAACAGAATCGTATTGAACTTCAATGCAATTATCAATGAAATAAAGGGTAAGAGTGTTGATATGGGTGAAGGCAATCAGCTCTTTACTCGTAAAGGTTTCATGAAGGTTATCCGCATTCTTGACAGCATCAAGATTGAAGACGGTGATCAGCTTAAGGTTGAAGATGGTGTAAGTCTTCTTAAAGACAGTGTAGTTCTTACACGCGGAGGAAAAAATGTAGTTGCTCCAGTTTCTGGAAAGATTATTATCCGCGATGGAATGATTTACTTTACTAATAAAGAAGTAAAGGTTGAAATCAGTAACGGTTCTACATTGAGCATTAAGGCTGGACAGATTGTAAAGGCAGGACAGGCTCTTGGTACATTCGATCAGTACTCAGATCCAATCATTGCAGAAAGCGATGGTTACGTTCACTTTGAAGATGTAATTGCCGGTTCAACTCTCTCTGAAAAGATTGATATGACAACTGGTAAGTCTGAAAGAACAATTACAGACCTTCACCTTGATGTAAAGCAGCCTCGTATCCTGATTACTGACGAAGCTGGTAACGAAATGGGTAGCTATTACCTTCCTGCAGGTGCCGTTCTTCAGGTTGAAGATAAGCAGGCAATCAAGGCTGGTGAAACACTTGCAAAGATGCCTAAAGAAGCAGCTAAGACTAACGATATTACAGGTGGTATCCCACGTGTAACAGAATTGTTCGAAGCTCGCAAACCAAAGAATCAGACTGTACTTGCAAAGATTTCTGGACGCGTTAAGTTCAAGGGAATTGCAAAGGCAAAGCGTATTGTAGAAATTGAAGATATGTTCGGAAATAAGTACGAACACCTTGTTCCTACAAGTAAGCACATGATTGTCCGCGATGGTGACGAAGTAGAGGCTGGAGAACAGCTTTGTGACGGAGCTCCAAACCCGGCAGATATCCTTGCAATTCTTGGTGAAAACGCACTGCAGAATTACCTTATGGATGAAATCCAGGCCGTATACCGTGCACAGGGTGTAAGCATCAATGATAAGCATATCGGTGTAATCGTTCGTCAGATGCTCCGCAAGGTTGAAATTATGGCTGTTGGTGATACAAGGTTTATCTTTGGCCAGCAGGTTGACAAGTTCAAGTTCCATGAAGAAAACCGTCGTGTAATTGCTGAAGGTGGACAGCCGGCTATTGCACGTCCTATGTATCAGGGTATTACAAAGGCTGCTTTGAATGTTGATTCATTCATTTCTGCTGCTTCGTTCCAGGAAACAACTCGTGTTCTTACAAATGCGGCTATTTCCGGAGCTTCAGATGGATTGCATGGTATCAAGGAAAATGTTGCCATCGGTCATATGATTCCTGCCGGTACTGGTATCAGAAACTACAGGAACGTAAAACTGTTCGATGAAGGCGATACAGACCTTGATGTTCAGATGGAAGAAATTCTTGAAAAGCGCCGTCTTGAAAAAGAAGCTGAACAGAACAGCATTATTGAGCCTGTTTTCGATAGTGAAGATAGTGACTAGTTCATTGAAATGTCAGTTGTAAATCGGCTGATATAATAGAAGAAAATCGGTGTGTTTTGTATAATCTGCAAAATGCACCGATTTTTTTATAAATTTAAGAAAATTTGTATTGAATTCATTTTCTGAATTCGGTAACATTGATAAACCTATCCGTATAGGCTGTAAATTGGTTAAATCTTCCGGGGTGCTGACCGGAATAAAATAGAGGAGATAGGCGATGCCTACAATCAATCAATTAATTCGTCAGGGACGTCAGTCAGTGGCTAACAGAACGAAGTCTCCCGCACTTCAGTCTTGTCCACAGAAACGTGGTGTATGTACACGTGTTATGACTGTAACTCCAAAAAAACCGAACTCTGCTCTTCGTAAAGTAGCTCGTGTTCGTTTGTCTAATGGTATTGAAGTAACTGCATACATTCCTGGTATTGGTCATAACCTTCAGGAACACTCAGTAGTTCTTATTCGTGGTGGTCGTGTAAAGGACCTTCCTGGTGTACGCTACCATATTATCCGCGGTACAAAAGATACTCTTGGTGTTGAAGACAGAAAACGCGGCCGTTCTAAGTACGGTGCAAAAAGACCAAAGGCTTAATGGAGGACTAAGATGGGAAGACATAAGAAATCAATCGAACGTCCATGTATGCCGGATGTTAAATATAATTCAAAGGTTGTTACAAAATTCGTTAGCCGCATGATGCTTGACGGAAAGAAAGCAACTTGTACAAAAATTATCTATGAAGCAATGGATAAACTTAAGGCTAAGACTGATAAGGATCCGCTTGAAGTATTGCTCAAGGCTCTTGATAATGTAAAACCTGTTGTAGAAGTAAAATCACGCCGCGTTGGTGGTGCTACATATCAGGTACCTGTAGAAATCCGTGATACACGCCGCGAAGCTTTGGCTATGCGCTGGATCATTGATGCTGCACGTAGCAGAAGTGGTCATGGAATGGCTGATACACTTTCTGCAGAATTACTTGATGCATTCAACAATACAGGTTCTGCTTTCAAGAAGAAGGAAGATACACATAAGATGGCTGAAGCTAACAAGGCTTTTGCTCACTTCAGATGGTAGAATAATTCTTCTGTATGAAAAGGCATCCGTTTTAGGGTGCCTTTTTTTATGAAAAAATCTTTTAACCTTATTGCAATTTATTTTGAAAAAATGTATAAAGTTATAACCTACGCTGTCTATATGGTCGGCGTTCGGTAAAAGGTCTTTGAGTGTCGGCGAATCATGATAATTCATGTTTTCGGTATAACCGTAAAGTTAATCGTTCTTCGGTTTTCAGGTGTATACGGCTCAGGGACGTTGCTCTTGTCGTTGGCAAGGGCGGATGACTTCAGGCGTCTTGGAGTTTCGGCAAGTCTGTGGTACAGACTGAAGTTTCAGATGCCATACCGGTCATCAAAATATGACGTTTGATGATGTTCGGTGGTTACGGAACGCGGTATTTCGAATAAGAGATGGAATATCAATTGAAAAACAACTTTTCAAGTCCGATTAATCACAATTTAAAACATCCTCAGGTCAGAATTAAAGTGTGTCTGCGAATGCAGTCGTAACTGTTGTTGCGGATTGTATTCTGGCTTAAAGTGCAACACATTAAAAATAAAAATGCCGGTTTAGGGAAAATAATCCGGCAAGGAGACAAACATGGCAAAGGAGAAGTTCGTACGAACTAAACCTCACATGAACGTAGGTACTATTGGTCACGTAGACCATGGTAAGACAACTCTTTCAGCAGCTATCACTTCATACTGTGCTAACAAGTATGGTGACAAGGCTCTCAAGTATGACGAAATCGATAACGCTCCAGAGGAAAAGGAACGTGGTATCACAATCAACACTCGTCACCTTGAATATCAGTCAGACAAACGTCACTATGCACACATCGACTGCCCAGGACATGCTGACTACATTAAGAACATGATTACTGGTGCTGCTCAGATGGATGGTTCTATCCTCGTTATTGCTGCATCTGACGGTGTTATGGCTCAGACACGTGAACACCTTTTGCTTGCTCGCCAGGTAGGTGTACCAAAGATCATCGTATTCTTGAACAAAGTTGACCAGCTTGACGGCGATGAAGAAATGTTGATGCTTGTAGAAGAAGAAGTAAAAGAAACTGTTGCTTCTTACGGATTCTCTCCAGATACACCAATCATCAAGGGATCTGCTTTCAAGGCATTGAACGAAGCTTCTAACCCAGAAAACACAAAGTGTATCGAAGAATTGCTTACTGCTATGGATACATGGTTCGATGATCCAGAACGCGCAGAAGATAAGCCATTCTTGATGCCAATCGAAGATATCTTCACAATTTCTGGTCGTGGTACTGTAGTAACTGGACGTATCGAACGTGGTGTTGTAAACATGGGTGATGCAGTTCAGATCGTAGGTATCAAACCAACACAGGATACAACTGTAACTGGTATCGAAATGTTCCAGAAGACACTTGATCAGGGTATCGCAGGTGATAACGTAGGTATCCTTCTTCGTGGTGTTGAAAAGAAAGACGTTGTACGTGGACAGGTATTGGCTAAACCAGCTTCAATCACACCACATACAAAGTTCGAAGCTCAGCTTTACGTTCTTACAGAAGCTGAAGGTGGACGTCACTCTTCATTCCGTAACGGTTACCGCCCACAGTTCTACTTCCGTACAACAGACATCACTGGTACAGTTATGCTCGGTGACGGCGTAGAAATGGTTAACCCAGGTGATAACGTTAAGGTTATCGGTGAACTTATTCACCCAATCGCTATGGACGAAGGTCTTAAGCTTGCTATCCGTGAAGGCGGTCGTACAATCGCTTCTGGTCAGGTTACAAAGATTATCGAATAGTTAAAGGTTAGGCCGGTTTGCTGTTATGACAGGTCAAGCCGGCTGTTCCTTGGAGGAATACACTAATGGCTAATGGAAAGATTCGTGTTCGACTTCGTGCTTTTGATGTTGAACTGATCGATCAGAGCGCTAAAGCTATCGTGCAGGCTGTACAGAAAGCAGGTGCAAAGGTTTCTGGACCTATCCCGCTTCCTACAAGAATCAATAAGGTAACTGTACTTCGTTCACCTCACGTAAACAAGAAGTCACGTGAACAGTTCGAAATGCGTACACACAAACGCCTTATCGACATCTTGAATCCAACAACTGATGTTATGGATTCTTTGATGAAACTTGAACTTCCTGCAGGCGTTGCAGTAGAAATTAAGCAGTAATTAGACTGCTGGATTAAGGTACGGTCCCTCCGGATCTGGGATGACGGCCGAATAATTACGAACAAATGATCTAATTTATTAGAATTTGTTCAAATAGGAGATATCAGAATGAAAGGTCTGATTGCAAAAAAAGTAGGAATGACACAGGTTTTCGACGAAGCCGGTAACTTAACACCTGTTACTGTGATCCGCGTTGAACCAAACACTGTTGTTGCTACTAAAACAAAGGAAACATGCGGATACGATGCTGTTGTTCTTGGCGTAGACGATTTGAAGCCTGGCAAAGCAAACAAAGCATACGCAGGTATGTTCCCAGAAAACGTTTCTCCGAAACGTACATTGAAAGAATTCCGAGACTTTGACGGTGAAGTTAAAGTTGGTGAATCTGTTGGTTTGGAACTCTTCAATGGAACACGCTTCCTGGATGTAACTGCTACTTCTAAGGGTAAAGGATTCCAGGGGGTAATGAAGAGATGGGGCTTCCATGGTGGACGTGCTACTCACGGTTCTAAATTCCATCGTGAAGCCGGTGGTACAGGTGCTTGTACAACTCCTGGTCACTGTTTCAAGAACATTAAGATGCCGGGACACATGGGATTCAGAAGAGTTACAGTTCAGAATCTCAAGATTGTAAAGATTGACCCAGAATTGAATGTAATTTTGGTTCGCGGTGCTGTACCTGGTAACAAAGACTGCACACTTATCGTGAAGTCCGCAGTAAAAAAGAGCTAGGAGATTAGGATATGGAAAAGAAAGTATATTCAACTTCTGGAAAAGAACTGCGTACAATCACACTTGATGATAAAGTATTCGGTCTTCCAGTAAATGATGATGTTATTTACTATGCTATCACAAATGAACTTGCTAATATGCGTGTTGGTACAGCTTGTACTAAAGGTCGTGCTGAAGTTCATGGTAGTAACGCTAAGCCTTATAAGCAGAAGGGTACTGGTAATGCTCGTCGTGGTGATAAGAAATCTCCTATCATGGTAGGCGGTGGTACAATTTTTGGACCAAAACCAAGAGATTATTCTTATGCTATGCCAAAAAAGGCTAAGAGACTTGCAATTAAGTCTATCCTTTCTATGCAGGCTCAGAGCGATAGATTTACAGTTGTAGAAGATTTTACTGTTGAAAGCGGTAAAACAAAGGATCTTGCACAGATTCTTAACAACTTTGCTAAAGATGAAAGAACAGTAATCGTTCTTAAAGATGATGATGCAAAAATTAAGCAGGCTGGACGCAATATGCCGTCTGTTTCTTTCCTTGCATACAACCGTCTTAGAGCTCATGATTTGTTCTACGCTCGCAAGGTTGTTGTTCTTGAAAGCGCTGTAAAAAATCTTTCAGATTTCTATGCTGAAGACAAGGAGGCTAAATAATGAATTATTCTGATATTCTTATTCAGCCTGTAGTTACAGAAAAGGCAAATGCTCTCCGTGAGCAGAATAAATACGTATTTATCGTAAAGCCAACTGCAACTAAAACAGAAATTAAGGAAGCTGTAGCAAAACTTTTCAATGTAAAAGTTGTTGACTGCACTACTATCAATGTAATGGGCAAGCAGAAGAGACTTCGTGGTAAACCAGGTCGCACTAGCTCATTTAAAAAGGCAATTGTACGCGTAGCTGCTGGTGAAACAATCCAGGCTTTTGAAGGCGTATAATCCGCGTAGACTAAGGGGAAATAGAAATGGCTCTTAAAGTATATAAGCCAATTACTGCAGGTACACGCGGACGCGTTGACCTTGTCAGAGAAGAACTGACAACCGATAGACCCGAAAAAACTTTGGTGTCAGGTAAAAAGTCTAATGGTGGTCGTGGCCAGGGTGGTCGTATTTCTGTACGTCATCAGGGTGGCGGTCATAAGAGACGCTATCGAGAAATCGATTTCAAACGCAATAAGCACGGTATTCCTGGAACAGTTAAGACTATCGAATACGATCCAAACCGTTCTGCTAACATTGCTTTGATTTACTATGCTGATGGTGATAAACGTTACATCATCGCTCCAAAAGGTTTGCAGGTAGGACAGAAAATTATGTCTGGTGAAAATGCAGCTCCAACTGTTGGAAATGCACTTCCACTTGCTAACATTCCAGTAGGTTTTACTATTCATAACGTAGAACTTCAGCTTGGATGTGGCGGACAGCTTGTTCGTTCTGCTGGAGCAAGTGCTATGATCGCTGGTCGTGAAGGTGATTACGTTATCGTACGTCTTCCATCTAGTGAAATGCGCAAAATCAATGGAAAATGCTACGCTACAATCGGTGTTGTAGGAAACGAAGAACACATGAATGTTCAGCTTGGTAAAGCTGGTCATAAGCGTTGGCTTGGTATCCGCCCAACTGTTCGTGGTATGGCTATGAACCCTGTTGATCACCCACTTGGTGGTGGTGAAGGCGCTGGAAAAGGACGTAACCCTGTTACTCCATGGGGACAGCCTTGTAAAGGTTACAAAACTCGCAACAAGAGAAAGAATACAAGCAATTTTATTATTTCTCGTCGAAAGAAATAGTTGCATAGGAGATAACCGTGTCAAGATCTGTTAAAAAAGGTCCTTTTGTAGAGAAAAGCCTTTACAAAAAGGTAATAGCAATGAACAAAGAAGCAGACCGTAAGATGATTAAAACATACTCACGCTGCTCTACAATCATACCTGAAATGGTAGGTAATACTATTTCTGTATATAATGGTAAATCATGGATTCCGGTGTACATTACGGAAAATCTCGTTGGCCATAAGCTCGGCGAATTTGCTCCAACACGTACATTCCACGGCCATGGTGGTACAGACAAAACAGCTAAGGCTGGTAAATAATAGGTGGATATTATGGCTGAAAAGAAAGGTTATGTAGCCACTACAAAGTTCCTTATTGCTTCACCAACTAAGGTTCGCCCAGTTGCTCATTTGGTTAATCAGCAGCCTTGTACAAAGGCATTGGCAATTCTTGCTAACATGCCACAGAAAGGTGCAGGACTTATCAGTGCAACTCTTAAATCAGCAATTGCAAATGCGCTGAATCAGAACAGTAAGCTTGATGAAGATATGCTTTACGTTAAAGAAATTAGAATTGATGAAGGTCCAAGACTCAAGAGAGTTTGGTTCCGTGCACGTGGTCGTGCAGATCAGCTTTTGAAACGTATGTGTCATATTACCGTAATCGTTGACGAGAAAGCGGGGGAATAAAGTGGGTCAGAAAGTTAGTCCAATTGGTTTGCGCTTAGGCGTAAACAAAACATGGCAGTCACGTTGGTATGCAGATTTCCGTGAATATGCAGACCTGGTTTTGGAAGATGTAAAAATCAGAAAAATGGTTGCAGCTCTTCCAGAATGTAAGAACGCTGATATTGCTGAAATTGAAATCGTACGTCACCCACAGCGTGTAACAATCGTTATTCACACTGCTCGTCCGGGTGTAATTATTGGTGTTAAAGGTGCAACAATCGAAAAGATTAGCGCTGATATTCAGTCACAGTTGACTAAAAAGGTACAGATCAAGATCAAAGAAGTTAAACGTGCAGATGTAAATGCAAGTTTGATTGCTCAGAACATTGGTCGTCAGCTTTCTGGTCACGGTTCATTCCGCAAGGCTTTGAAACAGGCTGTAAACAACGCTATGCGCGCTGGTGCACAGGGTATTAAGATTCGTGTTTCTGGTCGTCTTGGCGGCGCAGAAATGACTCGAATTGAAGAGCATAAGGAAGGACGCGTACCTCTTCACACTCTTCGTGCTGATATTGATTACAGTACATTCGAAGCTCATACAACATACGGAAAAATCGGTATTAAAGTATGGGTTTACAATGGAATGAATTACGGCATTGAACAGAATGAAGATGCAGGTCAGCTTGTTCGCAAGCCGCGCCGTGAACGCCGTCCAGCTGCAGATAAGGCTGAAAAATCAGAACCTTCTGCAAAGGAAAGGAGCTAAATTATGCCATTAAGTCCTAAAAGAGTTATGCACCGTAAGGTGCAGCGTGGTAGAGAAAAAGGTAATGCTACTCGCGACAATTTTATTGACTTCGGTAAAATTGCTCTTGTTGCAATGGAACCAACATGGTTGAGTGCTAGAGTAATTGAAGCAGCCCGCGTTGCTATCAACCGTAAGCTTGACCGTAAGGGACAGGTTTGGATTCGTGTTTTCCCAGATAAACCGATTTCTAAAAAACCTGCTGAAGTCCGCATGGGTAAGGGTAAGGGTGCTCCAGAATCATGGGCAGCTGTTATCAAACCTGGAATGATCTTGTTCGAAATTGATGGAGTTGATTTGAAGGTTGCTCACAGAGCTCTTGAGCTTGCAGCTGATAAACTCCCAGTTATCACAAAGATCGCTTATAAGCCAACACAAGACTAAGGAGGAATAAGATGGCTGAATCAAAGAAAAAGACAGATAAAGAATTATCTTATTCTGAACTTGTTGCTAAACGTGATGAGCTTAAGAAGAAGTACATGGATCTCCGTTTCAAAATGGTAATTTCCCATGTAGATAACCCAATGCAGAAACGTACAATGCGTCGCGAAATTGCACGTTTGAATACGTTCATCCAGCAGAAAGCTTCTGCTGGTGAAAACAAGTAGGAGCTGAACTGTGGCAGAAAATACTGTTCAGACTGTAGAGACAACAAAGAAACGTGAATTTGTTGGTCTGGTTACAAGTGATAAGATGGATAAATCTATTGTTGTAACTATCACAACAAAGAAAATGGATCGTCTCTACAAGAAATATGTTACTAGATCTAAGAAGTATATGGCACACGATGAAAAGAATGATGCTCACGTAGGTGACACAGTTCGTATCGTGGAATGCAGACCTCTCAGCAAGAATAAGAGCTGGTGTCTTGCAGAAGTTATCGAACGCGCTAAATAAGGTATAAGGAGTTAAATTATGATTCAGATGCAGTCATGTATGACAGTTGCTGATAACTCCGGTGCTAAGATCGCTCAGTGTATCAAAGTACTCGGTGGTTCACACCGCCGTTATGCCGGAATCGGTGACATCGTTGTAGTAGCTATTAAGGATGCAATTCCTACATCTACTATCAAAAAGGGTGCTGTACAGAAAGCAGTAATCGTTCGTCAGGCTAAAGAATACCGCCGCCCAGATGGAACTTACATTCGTTTTGATGATAACGCTTGTGTTATCGTAGACGAAAACAAGAACCCAAAAGGTAAGCGTATTTTTGGACCTGTAGCTCGTGAGCTTCGTGATATGGATTTCATGAAAATCGTATCTTTGGCTCCAGAGGTTCTCTAAGGAGTTATTGGTATGGAAAAGAAATTCAAGATCCGAAAGAACGATACAGTTGAAGTTATTGCAGGAAAAGACAAGGGTAAGCGCGGTACTGTACTTAGCGTTCTTACTAAAAAGGATGCAGTAATTGTATCTGGTGTAAACATTGTTAAAAAGGCAATGAAAAAGCGTAGTCAGCAGGATCAGGGCGGTATCGCTGAGATCGAAGCTCCGCTTAACATCTCAAATGTGGGTATCGTATGTAAAAAATGCGGTCGCCCAGTAAAAATTGGCTACAAAATGGACGGGGACAAAAAAGTTCGCGTTTGCCGTAAATGTGGAGAAATACTGTAATGGCTAATTACGTACCTCGGCTTAAGAAAGTCTATAAAGACGAAATCGCTCCAGCACTCGTAAAAGAGTTCAACTACACAACTCCGATGCAGATTCCTGCTATCAAGAAAGTTGTAGTTAGCATGGGTGTTGGCGAAGCTCTCACTAATAAGAAACTCCTTGATGCCGCAGTTGCTGACTTGACACAGATCACTGGTCAGAAAGCTGTTAAAACTAAAGCAAAGAAGAGTATCGCTAACTTTAAGTTGCGTGAGGGCAATGAAGTAGGAGCAATGGTTACATTGCGCGGAACAATTATGTATGAATTCTTGGACCGCTTGATTAACGTTGCGTTCCCACGTATTAAGGATTTCCGTGGTATCAAAGCTACTGGTTTTGATGGACACGGAAACTTCTCAGTTGGTATTACAGAACAGTTGATTTTCCCGGAAATCGATTTTGATAAAATTACAAAAATCGCCGGAATGAATATCACTATTGTAACTAGTGCAAAGACTGATGCAGAAGCAAAAGCTTTGCTTGCCAAGTTTAATATGCCATTCCGTAAGTAGAGTGAGGGATACATGGCTAAGAAATCATTGATCATTAAAGCCGCTCGCGAGCAGAAGTATGAAACAAGACAGTATAACCGCTGTCAGCTTTGCGGACGTCCACGTGGATATTTGCGTAAGTATAAGATGTGTCGTATTTGCTTCCGTAAATTAGCAAGTGAAGGCCTTCTTCCAGGCGTCACAAAATCATCTTGGTAGAGTGGTAGGAGAATAGAAATGAGTGCATCAGATCCAGTAGCAGACATGCTCACTAAGGTTCGCAATGCGGCTAATGCCCGCCACGAAAAAGTAGATATTCCTGCTTCTAAACTGAAGCTCGAAATCGTAAAGATTTTGAAAACAGAAGGATATATCAAAAACTTCAAAAAGGTTCAGGAAGAAGGACATTCAATTATCCGCATCATCCTGAAGTATGATGACAGCAATAATCCTGTAATCCATGGTGCTAAGAAAATTTCTACACCTGGTCGTCGTGTTTATTCTGGCTACAAAGATTTGCCACGCGTATTCAATGGATACGGTACAATCATCGTTTCAACTTCTGCTGGTGTAACAACTGGTAAGAAGGCTTCTGAAAAAATGGTTGGTGGCGAATTGATTTGCTCTATCTGGTAATTTAGGAGGAAGAAATGTCTAAAATCGGTAAACTTCCTGTTGCAATTCCAGCTGGAGTAACTGTTACAGTTACTGGTAACACAGTTGCTGTAAAAGGCCCAAAAGGTGAACTCAAACAGGATTTCGCTTCTGATATTAAGGTTGAAGTAAAGGATAATGAAGTTATCTTAAGCTTGCTTAATGAAACAAAACAGGCAAATGCTTTCCATGGTCTTTATAGAAACCTTATTCATAACATGGTTGTTGGTGTAACAACTGGATTCACAAAGACTTTGGTAATCACTGGTGTAGGTTATCGTGCTGAAATTCAGGGAAAAGTTCTTATGCTTAACCTTGGTTTCTCTAACGATATCTTCGTTACAATTCCTGAAGGTCTTACAGTAACAGCTGATGCTCAGGGTAAATTGACAATCTCTGGTATCGATAAGCAGCTTGTTGGTGAATTTAGTGCTCAGATTCGTAAGCTCCGCATGCCTGAACCTTACAAGGGAAAGGGTATCCGCTACGATAATGAAGTTATCAGACGCAAAGTCGGAAAGACTGGTGTTAAATAAGGATAGGCGCTATGTTTAAGAAACTTAATGATAAAGACAGAAAACGCCTTCACAGAAAAATTCACATTCGTAAGAGTGTTTACGGAACTGCTGATCGTCCTCGTATGACAGTAACCCGCAGTAACAAGAATATTTCTGTTCAGGTTATTAATGATGATGAGGGAAAGACACTTGCTTCTATCTCTACATTGGAAAAAGAATTCGAAGCTCTTAAAGCTAACACTGACGGAGCTAAGAAGCTTGGTGAAGCATTAGGTGCACGCCTTAAGGATAAAAAAATTACAAAAGTAGTTTTTGACCGTAACGGTTACCTTTATCACGGTGTTGTAAAAGCCCTTGCAGACGGTACTCGCAGTGCCGGAATTGAGTTCTAGGAGTTAAAATGGAACGCAAGAATTTTGATAAAGAACCAAGAGAAAAAGAGTTTGTAGAAAAACTCGTTACTCTTAACAGAACATCAAAAACTGTAAAGGGTGGACGTCGTATGTCTTTCTCTGCACTTACAGTTGTAGGTGATCAGAAAGGTCGCGTAGGATACGGATTTGGTAAAGCTAATGATGTATCTGAAGCAATCAAAAAGAGTATTGATAAGGCAAAGAGAAATCTTGTTACTATGTCAATGAAAAATGGTACATTGCCACACGAAATCATTGGTAAGTACAAGAGCTCTTCAGTACTTCTTAAACCAGCTTGTGCCGGTACAGGTATCAAGGCTGGTGGTGCAGTACGTTCAGTAATGGATGCAGTTGGAATTACAGACGTAATTTCTAAATCTTTGGGATCAAGCTCATCTGTAAACGTAGTTCGCGCAACATTCAACGCTATTGAAAATCTTATGGATGCAAAAGCAGTTGCTGCAGCTCGTGGAAAGACACTTGATGAATTGTGGGGTTAACGATGGCAAAGCAGGTTAAGATTACACTTATTAAGAGTACAATCGGACAGAAGCCAGCCAAAGTTGCTACAGTTCGCAGCCTTGGATTGAGAAAGATTAACTCTTCTGTAGTTCAGGATGATAACGATGCAATCCGTGGTATGATTGCAACAGTTGCTCATCTTGTAAAAGTTGAGGAGGTAAAATAATGTCTGATTATAATCCTGTACTTAGCGCACCTAAGGGTGCAAACAAAAACCCAAAGCGCGTTGGACGTGGTTCATCTTCTGGACTTGGTTCAACAGCTGGTAAGGGTAATAAAGGTCAGCAGTCACGTTCTGGCGGAAAAGTATACGTAGGTTTCGAAGGTGGTCAGATGCCTTTGTATCGCCGTATCGCTCGCAAAGGATTCTCAAACTATCCTTTCAAAAAGGAATACGTTTGTATTAATGTTGATCAGCTTGAAGCAAAATTTGCAGATGGAGAAACAGTAGATAAGACTTCTCTTATCGCTAAGGGATTCATTTCTGCAAAGGCTTCTACTCTTGTAAAAGTTCTTGGTAATGGCGACATCACTAAGAAACTTACAGTTGATGTTGATAAGGTATCTGAATCAGCAAAAGCTAAGATTGAAAAAGCTGGTGGATCTGTAAAGATTGCAGCTGAAGCTAAAGAATCTAAATAAAAGTACGGAGTAGAGGCATGGCAAGCAATCCTGTTATTAATATGTTTAAGGTTAAAGAACTTAGAAGCCGTTTGTTCTTTACATTGATTGTATTGGCTGTTTTCCGCTTGGGAAGCGTCCTTACAATCCCTGGAATTGATGCAAACGTACTTTTCAAGTACTTTAACGATTTGGCATCACAGAATAAGAATGCGTTCGCAAGCTATATGGACTTCTTTGTTGGAGGCGCATTCTCTAACTTCTCAATTTTCATGTTGGGAGTAATGCCGTATATTTCTACACAGATTATAATGCAGCTTGCTGTGATTATTTTCCCTTCTCTGAAGCGTGCAGTTCAGGAAGACGGCGGTCAGCGTAAGCTTGCTACATGGACAAGGATCGGTACTATCTTTGTATGTATCCTTCAGTCTTATGCAGTTACAGTTTATGCAAGCAGTATTCCTGGCTGTATCATGATAGATCCACGTTGGAAGTTTAACGCCCTTGCTATGCTTACAGTAACAACTGGATCTATGGTAACAGTTTGGTTAGGTGATCAGATAACTGCCCGCGGTGTTGGTAATGGTATCTCTATGATGATCTTTGCCGGCATCGTGGCTCGTTTGCCAAATGCAATTATTGAACTTGCGAGAAAAGTTTCAGATGGCGAAATCCAGTTCGTTTTCGTTATCGTTGTTCTTTTGATGTGGGTTGCAATCATTGCTTTGGTAATTTATGAAGAAGCAGGTGAACGCAAGATTCCGGTTCATTATGCAAAACGTGTTGTTGGAAGAAAAATGTATGGTGGACAGAACACTTACATTCCTTTCAAAATCAATCCGTCTAACGTAATTCCATTGATTTTTGCTTCGTCACTTCTTACATTGCCTCTTCAGCTGGTATCAATGATTGGAAATAACCAGGATTCTGCTCGTTGGGTAGCAAAGCTTTCTGCAATGCTTACTCCAAATGGTCTATGGTACAATGTTCTTCTGGTTCTTCTCATTGTTTTCTTTGCATATTTCTATACTCAGGTAACACTGAATCCAATCGAAATTGCAAAAAATATCCGTGAAAACGGCGGTTCAATTCCTGGCGTTCGCACAGATAAAACAGAAGAATATCTTCAGAAAATATTGAACCGACTTATTCTCCCGGGTTCATTGTTCCTTGCATTTATTGCGATTGTTCCGACAATCATCCAGAATTTGTTCAACTTCCCGCAGTCAGTAGCAATGCTGATGGGTGGAACTTCACTTATCATCATGATTGGTGTAGATCTGGATACAATGAGTCAGGTTGAAGCCCTTCTTAAAATGCATCATCAGGACGGACTTACAAAAAAGGGTAAAATTAGATCTAGAAATTTGTAGAAATTTGGATTTACTAGTAGAAAAAGATTGAGAATATGTGATATATTTCTTCTCACCGAATTGTCTCTCATTGCGAGGTGCCTAGATTCGGTGAGAATGTTTATTCTCAGGGGGTCTTATATGAAAGTACGAACCAGTGTAAAACCTATCTGCGATAAGTGTAAGGTTATCAAAAGAAACGGAATTATCCGTATCATTTGTACAAACCCTAAACACAAGCAGAGACAGGGATAAGGAGTAACAGATGGCTCGAGTAGCGGGAGTTGATATCCCAAACAAACACTTAAGTATTGCTTTAACTTACATTTATGGTATTGGCCGTACATTAGCACAGAAGATTTGTGAAGAAGCTAAGCTTGATCCAAACAAAATGGCTAATGATCTTACACAGGACGAAATCGGTTTGATTCGTGACATTATCGAAAAGAACTACAAAATCGAAGGTCGTCTTCGTTCTGAAATCGGTCTTAATTTGAAACGCCTGATTGATATTGGCTGCTATCGCGGTCAGCGTCATCGCAAGGGTCTTCCAGTTCGTGGACAGAGAACTCGTACTAATTCTCGTACACGTAAGGGTAAGAAAAAGACTGTTGCTAACAAGAAGAAGTAAGGCGGAGGAAATCGATGGCTACAGCTAAAAAGCGAAAAGAGAAGAAGAGCGTTTATGAAGGTAACGTTTACATTCAGGCAACGTTTAACAATACTATCGTAACTATCACAGACATCAATGGTAATGCTCTTTCATGGGCATCATCAGGTGGTCTTGGTTTCCGCGGTGCTAAAAAATCTACACCTTTTGCTGCTCAGACAGTTGCAGAAACAGCTGTTCAGAAGGCACAGGGCTACGGATTGCGCGAAGTTCACGTGTATATCAAAGGACCTGGAATGGGACGCGAAAATGCTATCCGTTCTTTAGGTGCAATGGGATTGAGAGTTAAATCTATTCACGACGTAACTCCTATTCCACACAACGGATGCCGTCCACGCAAGACACGCCGTATGTAGGAAATCATGCTTTTTGCATGATAGTGATCCTGTCTGCCGGATAAATTGGTGGACGAGTATTAGCAGTTAAAATGTTAATAACGAAGTATGAACAATTTAAAAAATTGTTCCGATAGAGGAGTTCTGATGGCTCGCAAAAATCTGCTTAAAGGTTTTAAGAAACCAAAGGGTATAACTTTTGAGCATCTTGAGACTAATCCGAATTACGGTAAATTTACAGCTTATCCATTTGAAACAGGATTTGGTACAACAGTAGGAAATACTTTGCGCCGGGTTTTGCTTTCTTCTATTCAGGGCTATGCGGTTACATCTATTCGTATTACATCGTATGATGCGGATAACGTACCACATGTCATCTCAAGTGAATTTGAAGCAATTCCTCATGTTTCAGAAGATACTTTGGAAATTATCAACAGTTTGAAGCAAATCCGTCTTCGCCTTCCAGAAGACACAGAACAGGATACAATTCTTTATGAATTCAAAGGTCCTGGTGTTGTAAAGAGCGATGATTTTGCAAAAGAGAACCAGGTTGAAGTTATGACTAAAGACATGCTTGTCTTTACCATGATGGAAGGGGCTCGTTTGGACGTTGAAATCCAGATCGATCTTGGAAGAGGTTACGTTCCTGCAGAAGTAAATGAACATTACATTGAAGTTGTTGGTACAATTCCAATGGATGCAATCTTTACTCCGGTTCCAAAAGTAAAGTATTCAATTGAACCATGTCGCGTAGGTCAGCGAAACGACTATGATAAGCTTGTTCTTGAAATTTGGACAGATGGAACAATTGCACCAGAGGATGCATTAGCAGAAGCTGCAAAGATTGCAAAAGATCATTTCTCAATCTTTGTAAACTTTAATGATAGTGAAGTTGCTGGTAGTGAAGAAAATGACGAAGATGATGAAAGAGTAAAGGCTATCCTTAATACTCCGGTAGAAGAACTTGAACTTTCTGTTCGCTCTTCAAATTGTCTTAAAAACGCAAATATCCGAACTATTGGTGAATTAACTAAAAAGACAGAGGATGACATTGCTAAGACTCGAAACTTCGGTAAGAAGAGTCTTACAGAAATCAAAGAAAAGCTCCAGGAATGGGGACTTACACTTGGTATGACTGATTACAGTCATCTTAAGAATGCTGTCAACTTAACAAAGCAGAAGGAAGAAACAGATGAATCATAGAAATGGTTTTAATCCGCTTTCACGCACAACAGCTCACCGTCGTGCAATGTCACGCAATATGGTTACTTCATTGTTTAGATTTGAACGTATTACTACAACTAAGTCTAAGGCTCTTGAAGTACGCAAGGCTGCTGAAAAATTAATTACAAGAAGCAAGGTTGATTCTGTTCACAATCGCCGTGAAGTTGCTAAGTTTATTGCAGATGAAAAAATTCTCAATAAATTGTTTACAGAAATCGGACCTCGCATGAAGGATCGCAATGGTGGTTACACACGTGTTCTTAAACTCGGATTCCGCCAGGGTGATGCTGCTGATATGGTTATTCTTGAATTGGTAGACTATAAGCTTGAATCTGAAGCTGAAGAACCAAAGACAGAAGCAAAGGCAAAGAAACCAGCTGCTAAAAAGCCAGCTGCTAAAAAATCAACTGCAAAGAAAGCTGATGCTGAAAAGGCTGAAGCTGCAGATAAGGAGTAGGATATGTCTAAGAACCATCGTGGAACTGGTATTCGCTCACTTCCGGCACACGGACGAGCTACTTGCCCTATCTGTAAGAAAGATAACGTAAAGTGTCTTTATGAGCAGGAAGTTGACGGACAGACTGTAAACATTTGTAAAGTTTGTAAAGCAACTTTGAAAAATAAAGCAAGAATTGCTGCTAAGGCAGCACCAAAAGCAGAATCTGCAGCTGCTGCAGAGTAAAAATTAAATAGGAGCATAAAATGGCTACTAGAAGAAGTCCTCGTTTTAAGGAATGTAGAAGACTTGGTGTAAACGTATGTGGACACCCTAAAGCATTGGAACGTGCAAACGCTCCAGCTTTTGCTAAAAAGAAGAAGGTTTCTGAATACGGTCTTCAGTTGATCGAAAAACAGAAAGTAAAGGCTTATTACGGAATCCTTGAAAAGCAGATGAGAAGATATTTCGAAGCTGCTGCTCGTGCAACAGGTAACACTGGTGACGAATTGCTTATTTCTTTGGAATGCCGTCTCGATAATCTTGTTTATCGTATGGGATTTGCAAAATCAATTCGCATGGCTCGTCAGATGGTAAGTCACGGACATTTTACAGTTGACGGAAAGAAGGTAAATATTCCTTCATACGCTGTAAAAGTTGGTCAGACAATCACTTTGAGTGAAAAAGGTCAGAAGTCTGGTGCTTTGAAAGCCGTTTTCCTTGAAGACAAAGGTTTCAAGTTGGAATACATCGAAAAGAATCTTGATGGATTCAGCGGAAAACTTATCCGTCTTCCTTTGAGATCTGAGATCCCAGTAGAAATTAAGGAAAACCTTGTTATTGAATACTATTCTAAATAGTATTTTGCAAAACGGCAGTCGGTTGCGGCTGCCGTTTCTTTTTTTTGACCATTTTTTGTGTAGCTTATCATTTTAACTTCAAATCATTTGTTTACTAAGATTCTTAAATCAACTATATTTTAAGCAGAACTTTTTTTAATTTAATTTTTGGAGGAAATATGAAGAAAGTTGTTTTATTTGCTGGACTTTCAGCATTGCTTTTTGCTTTTTCTGGCTGTTCTAAAACTGAAAGTGATACAGTGAAAATTGGTGGATTGGCTCCGTTGTCTGGCGGTGTAGCAGTATACGGTGTTGAATGTAAAAATGGTATTGATCTTGCTGTTGAAGAAATTAACGCAGCAGGCGGAATTGAAGGTAAAAAAATTGAATTTATCTGCGAGGATGATGAAGGTTCTCCGGATAAAACTGTAAACGCTTTTAAAAAGCTTATTACAAAAGATAAGGTTAAATTTGTTATAGGTTCTTTGACTTCTGGATGTACACAGGCTGTTACAACTTTGGCTCAGGCAAGCAAGGTTCTTCAGATTGCACCTGCTGCTACTGCACCTGCAATTACTGATGCCGGAAACTATGTATTCCGCGCATGTTTTATTGATCCTTTCCAGGGAACTGTTGCCGGAAAATTTGCTTTTGAAACTCTTGGTGCAAAGAAGGCTGCTATTCTTTACGATGCTGGAAATGACTATTCTGTAGGTCTTTATGAAAACTTTGTAAACGCATTTAAGGCATTGGGTGGTGAAGTTGTTTCTGCTGAATCTTATGCAACTGGAGACAAGGATTTTAATGCTCAGCTTACAAAGATCAAGAATTCTAAACCGGAAGTTGTTTATCTTCCTGATTACTACGGAACTGTTGCTTTGATTGCAAAGCAGCTTCGCGCTCAGGGAATTAATACTCCTCTTGTTGGAGGAGACGGTTGGGATGGTCTTACTGGAAATGCCGGTGAAGAAGTTTTGAACGGTTTTTATTCAAACCACTATGCTGAAGATTCTACTGAACCTGCTGTTTTGAAGTTTGTTGAAGCATTTAAGGCAAAGTATGGAAAGGCTCCAAATTCTTTTGCTGTTCTGGGATATGACAGTGTTTACATGCTTAAGGATGCTATTGTAAAGGCAGGCTCATTTGATGTTGCAAAGGTTCGCGATGCTCTTGAAGCTACTGACGGTGATTATGTAACTGGCCATCTTACATTTGACGAAAAGCACAATCCTGTTAAGTCTGCTGTAATGATTGAACTTGTAAAAGACAAGGATGGAAAAATTACAACAGCTTATAAGGCTACTGTAAATCCGTAATTTTGTGAAAGATACCTCCCTCTACTTTCGAAGCGGGGCAAAACTCGCTTCGCTGGTTTTGGGAAATTACTGAAATATTATATTGATGAAATTTAATTAATCCGCTGGTGGAAATGCCGGCGGATTTTTTTTATACAGAAGAATAATTATAGAATGATAAGTTGATTTAGGTGTTCTTAAAAGGTTTCAGGCTAAAATTCTTTATAGAATGTTAAGTATATGCTAAAATTCAAAATATAAAAGTAATTTTAAATTTTAAACGACAATTTTGCAGTTTGCGAAAAATTAAAAGGATACGGAGAAATTGTGTTATGTGGACGCCCGCACTGGGGCGCAAGGAGTAAAAAAAATGAAAAAATTAATTTCATTAATTATTTGTATAGGCTGTGCAGCAGTCTTATTTTCAGCAGAAAAACCATCAAAATTAAACAGCGCTTTGATGAAGAAGAATGCCAATATTAAAACAATTAAAAAGCTTATCGACGCTGGCGAAGACGTAAATCAGAAGTACTGGAACCATTATCCAATTGAACGAGTTGGAAATAATTTTGAATTGCTAAAATTATTTATTACAGCCGGTGCAGAAGGCAAAGAAACATATTTTTCTAATGCTCTCTGGAACGTATATGATGATGAAATCATTAAGTACATTTGCAAAAACGATATTCTTGATCCAAATGATTTTGTAAACAGTTTTAGACATTACTTTGATGGTGCAAAAACTCTGGAAGAAAAATGCCTGCATATCGTTTCAGTTACAGATGGAAAATTGAAAAATCCTTTAATTTTAAGATATGTTTCCCCAGAAGAGTATAATAAAGCTTCTGAACTTTTAAATCTTGATTTTAAATACACAGATAAAAAAGGAAATTCTGCACTTCATCAAATTGCCGACTATTTAAATGAAAACTCTGCCAGCATGTTAAAATATGCAATCGAAAAAGATGCAGATGTAAATCATTTAAATAACAATAATCAAACAGCTTTATTCTATGCAATTACAGCATTTGGTCCAACAATCAACTGGGACAATCCTGTAATTGAAGATGAGGAAAAAGCAAAAATCAACTTTATTGGTGATATGCCTTATTATCAGAATCCAAGAGTTTTACAACAGAATCAGGTAGAAATTGTAAACACTTTATTGCAGAAGAAAATTTCAATTAACCAGAAAGATAGTTTTGGCTGGACAGTTCTTCATTATGCAAATGCAGCCTATCCTGCAGGTTTGTCAGAACTTTTGATTGCTAACGGAGCAGATAATAACATTAAAACTAACTTCGGAAGAACAGCTGAAGATATTAGAGCATTAAGAAAATAACGGAAATTATTAATTTAAAGTTGTTGATTGAATAAAAAGACACATAACATGCGCTTCAAATCGGATGTCGGGTCTGCGCCCGCCACCGTTTAAGTGCGTTGTTATGGCGACAGCCTATTGGGTTGCTATCAAAGAAAAAAAAATGAATTTTTATAAAGAAACAATAACTAAAGAAAACATAAAAGATTATAAAAGTTTGATTGATTCAATAAGATATATATGCAGTTTTAATGGATATGACCTAAATTTTGAGTACGATGATGATGTAAAAAATCCGTCATTACCAGAAAATGGAGTATTAGAAAACAATCATTTTGTTGGCTTCAGATTAACTGCAACTAAAGAACCTTGTGTATATATTCAATATTACGCAAAATTTATGTCAGCCGATACAGTCTTTCTTGGAGATTTTTTCGAAGATAAAAAATTTCATGGAAAAGGATATGGTAAAGAAATTTATAATCTTCTTGAGAACGAATGGAAAAAATCAGGATTTACTAGAATAGTTCTGAATGTAGATTTGAAAAACTCAGCAGCAATTTTATTCTGGATAAAAATGGGTTTTAAGAATATAGATTTCTCTTTTCAAAGCAATGAAAATGAAACTGAGAAATTTTATATGCTCCGTTTAAGTAAAAATATATGAAATGAAATTAAACTTCAGGGCAAAGCAGGTAGCGATTGTATGCGGCTTTGCGCCGCTCGTTTAAAATATAATTATCCGTTTGACATATACACGCAACACAGATACAATATACTTATGATAAAGAGTTTTGCGGATAAAGAAACGGAACTTATCTATAATCAGAAATTTTCAAAAAAACTGCCGAATACAATTCAGAAAGTTGCTTTACGAAAACTGATGATGATAGATAATACAAAGTGTCTGGAAGATTTAAGAGTTCCACCAAGCAATCATCTTGAACAACTTTCTGGAGACAGAAAAGGACAGCATTCAATCCGCATAAACGATCAGTGGCGTGTCTGTTTTACAGAAAAAGACGGACATTATTACGATGTAGAAATTGTGGATTACCACTAGGAGTGTAAAAGAAATTACATTCGTGTAATTTCTTTTACAGCAGATTTTGCCTTAAGACAAAATCTGCGATTTCGCACATCCTGTGCGACCACTAACGTGGATTTTTAAAGGAGTAGATTATGTCTGATTTTATCGAAACACCAACAATTGGAGAAATCCTCAGTGAAGAATTTCTTATTCCTCTTGGAATCTCTGCATATAAACTGGCGCAGGCAATAAATGTTCCAACTTCCCGTATTCAGGATATTCTTCATAATCGCAGAAAAATTACGGTAGATACTTCATTAAGACTTGCAAAATTTTTCGGATTATCGGATGGATATTTTATGTCTTTGCAGGACGATATAGATATCAGAAATGCAAAGATGGAACTTGCTCCACAACTGGAAGAAATAAAGGCTTATGTTTATGCATAAAAAATTGCCATAACATGCGCTTACGACATGCGGTTGTTTGCATTTATGGAAATTATTTACTAGTGCGCTTACGCGCACGATGCATCAAATCGGATGTCGGGCCTGCGCCCTCCACCGTTTAAGTGCGTAGTTATACGGACACTGCGCTTCGGAGCTTAAAAAAATGAATGTACTTGTAATAAATTGTAGTCCAGTAAAAAATGGAGCTACAGCTGAAATGGTAAAAATTGTCTCAGAAAAATTAAAAGAAAAGTATAGTGTAAAAGAAATTTGTATTGGCGATTACAACATCGATTATTGTAAAGGTTGTCGAGCTTGTCATAAAACGGCGGAATGCAAAAATTTTAAGGATGACTTCAAATCAATTGTAAAAGAATTTGAAAATGCAAATATTATAATTTCCTGTTCACCGTCTTATTGGGCAGATGTTCCAGGACAATATAAATCATTTATAGACAGATGGACACCATGGTGTAATACACACGAACCACATGCAAAATTAGAGTCAGGTAAAAAAGGCTATTCCATGGTTTTAAGAACCGGCCCAAACATGAAGGAATGTGAACGACTGATACAGACTATAGAACATTTTTACGGACATTTGGAAATAGAATCAGTAGATAGAATTGGCTTTACATCTATAGAAAATAAAGAGGACTTATTAAAGCATAAAGAAGAAATTCTTGCATTTTGTAAAAATATTTAAATAAGGAATATTTTTAGCAAGTTAGGCTTGCTTAAAAGATGAAATTGAACTTTAGAGCTTGGACGAAGAAGTTTTTTTTCAGAATTCCTCTGCGCTGAGCGTGGAAGGGTTGGCGGCGCACGGGGTGCGGTGCCAAGGATTTTGCGGAGCAAAAGACCGAGCGTGAGCGGGCCCTGGAAGGCGAGTTGCGGAATCCTTTGCGCCCGTATGTAATTGAAAGAGATGCGTGATATCTTTATAATGATGGAATGTTTCGTTTATATGTAGAAAGAAAGCCTGGTTTTGAAAATGAGGCTAAAAGCTATTTTGGTCAGATTAAAAACTTTTTGGGCATTGCCGGTTTGACTGGTGTGCGTTACTTGAACCGCTATGATGTTGAAAATGTGGGCGAGGCTGTAGGTAAGGCTGCGGCTACTCGAATTTTCAGTGAACCTCAGAGTGATTTTGTTTATTTTGAGAAGATTGAGGTTCCTGAGGGCGACACTGTAATTGTCTGGGAATATCTTCCTGGACAGTATGATCAGCGTGCAGACAGTGCGGAACAGTGTCTTTCTTTGCTGCGTGCGGGTATGGCTTCTTCTGCTCCTGTTTTGAAGGAAGCTCCTCGTGTTAGATGTGCTAAGGTTGTTATTTTGAGCGGTAATCTTAGTGCTGATGATGTTGCAAAAATTCAGAATTATCTTATTAACCCTGTAGACAGCCGTTTGACTGATGATTCTAAGCCGGATACTCTTGAAATTAAGAGTGCGGTTTCTGGTGATATTCCGGTTGTTACTGGTTTTATTGGCTGGAATGATGCTGAACTTGAAGCATACCGTCAGAAGATGGGGCTTGCGATGGACTTGGCTGACATTAAATTCCTTCAGGAATATTTTGTTGGCGAAAACCGTGATCCTACTGAAACAGAAATCCGCGTTCTTGATACTTACTGGTCTGATCACTGCCGTCACACTACATTCCTTACTGAACTTAAGGACATTAAGATTGAAGAAGGTCCTTATGCTTCTTTGTTCAAGAAATCTTTGCAGAATTATACTGACATGCGTGCTGAAATGTATGCCGGCCGCAACGACAAGCCTGTCTGCCTTATGGACATGGCTGTTATTGGCATTAAGTACCTTAAGAAGCACGGTAAGCTTGATGACCTTGAAGTAAGCGAAGAAAATAACGCCTGCTCAATTTACATTGACGTTCATTATACTCATGATAAAGACGGAAAGCCTTGTGATGAAAAAGAAACATGGCTTTTGATGTTCAAAAACGAAACACATAACCATCCTACTGAAATTGAACCTTTTGGTGGTGCTGCTACTTGTATTGGTGGTGCTATACGCGATCCTCTTTCTGGCCGTTCATGGGTTTACCAGTCTATGCGTGTAACTGGCGCTGCAGATCCTACTGTTCCTTTGAGTGCTACTCGTAAGGGTAAACTTCCACAGGTTAAGATTTGCCGTGAAGCGGCTCAGGGATTCAGTTCTTATGGTAACCAGATTGGTCTTACTACTGGTCAGGTAACTGAACTTTATCACCCGGGATATATGGCTAAGCGCATGGAGCTTGGTGCGGTTATTGCGGCTGCTCCTCTTAATACTGTTATGCGAGAACGCCCTGAAGCCGGGGATGTAATTATTCTTCTTGGTGGCGGTACTGGCCGCGACGGTATTGGTGGTGCTACCGGTTCTTCTAAGGTTCATACTGAAAAATCTGTTACTACTGCTGCGGCTGAAGTTCAGAAGGGTAATGCTGTTGAAGAACGCAAGATTCAGCGCTTGTTCCGCAATAAAGAAGTAAGCCTTATGATTCGCCGCTGTAATGACTTTGGTGCCGGCGGTGTTTCTGTTGCTATTGGTGAACTTGCGCCTGGTCTTGAAATTGACCTTGATAAGGTTCCAAAGAAGTACGAGGGCTTGAACGGTACTGAACTTGCTATTTCTGAATCTCAGGAACGCATGGCTTGTGTTGTTCGTGCAAAGGATGCTGAACGCTTCATTAAAGAAGCTGAAAAAGAAAATCTTCAGGCAGTTAAAGTTGCTGATGTGACTGATACTAACCGCCTTATTATTAACTGGCGCGGAAAGACTATTGTAAATCTTGGACGCGAATTCCTTGATGCGGCTGGTGCTCATCATGAAGCTGTGGCTTATATTGAAAGTCCTGCCAGCCAGGAAAAATCTCCGCTTGTAAATGCCCTTGATTCTGTTAAGAATGTGCTTGATGGCGGTAAAAATGCTGATACTTTGAAAAAAGCATGGCTTGCAAATATTTCTGACCTTGCATGCTGTTCACAGCGTGGTTTGGGAGAACGATTTGACGGTTCCATCGGTTCAAGTTCTGTTCTTTTCCCTTACGGAGGAAAATATCAGTGTACTCCAGAAGCTGGTATGGCTGCAAAGATTCCGGTTGTTTCTCCTTTTGAAACAAGTACTGTAAGCCTTATGGCTAACGGTTATGATCCGCGCGTTGGTGAGTGGTCGCCATGGCACGGTGCTCAGACTGCTGTTCTTAGTAGCCTTGCTAAGATTGCATGTATGGGCGGTAAACCAGAAACCTGTCGTCTTTCTTTCCAGGAATTCTTTGGTCGCGCTGTAAGCGAAAAGACCTGGGGCTACCCTGCTGCTGCTCTGCTTGGTTCTATTGATGCCCAGGTTTCTATGGGTTGCGCAAGTATCGGCGGTAAAGACTCTATGTCAGGTACATTTGAGGATATCAATGTTCCTCATACTCTTGTAAGTTTTGCCGTAACTCATGATGAAGTAAAAAATGTAACAAGCGGTTCATTTAAAAAGACTGGAAGTGACGTTTATCTTGTAAGCGTTCCTTATTCTGCTGAACTTGCTCCTGATTTTGATACATTCAACAAGAATGCAAATGCTCTTTACAGCCTGAATGCGGCTGGAAAAATCAATGCTATGTACCCGGTTTGCGCAGGCGGTATTGCTGAAGCTGTTTCTAAGATGGCTATGGGTAACAGAATCGGTGTAAAGATTGAAAATATTCCGTTGAGTGCAACTTGTGCTGCAAATGCTGGTGCTTCGGCTTCTGCTAAGGATTTGTTTACTCCATTGTACGGTTCGATTGTTGTTGAAGCTGCCGGAGACCTTGAACTTTCCGGCTTTGCTGCTGGAACTGTTTCTAAGATTGGCGTTACAACTGAAAGTGGCGACATTGAACTTGCTGTTGCTGGCGTTGCAGAAATGAAGCTTGGTCTTGCCGAAGTTGAAAGCGCATGGGAAGCTAAACTTGCTGAAGTGTTCCCTCCTGTAAGCGGTGCTGAAGTTCAGAAGCCGCTTCCTGATTTTGCAAAGAATATTCATAAGTCTTTGAGCGAAGCTAGAAAGAACCCTGTATTTGCGGCTCCAACTGCTAAGCCACGCGTACTTTTGCCTGTATTCCCTGGTACTAACTGTGAATTTGATATGGCTCGTGCGTTCAATCTGGCCGGAGCGGACACAAAGATAATTGTGCTTGCTAACAGAACTCCGGCAATGCTTGAAGAAAGCCTTGCTAATTTTGAACGGGAACTTAAGGAAGCTCAGATTCTTGCTTTGAGCGGTGGATTTAGTGCCGGAGACGAACCGGACGGTTCTGCTAAGTTTATTGCAAACTGTCTGCGCGAAGGTCGTGTTTCTGCTCAGATTATGGATCTTCTTAAAAAGCGCGACGGTCTTGTTCTTGGTATTTGTAATGGATTCCAGGCTCTTGTTAAGACTGGTCTTGCCATGTACGGTGAATTCCGTGATATGGAAGGCGATATGCCTACTTTGACATACAATAAGATTGGCCGCCATATCAGCCGCATTGTTCGTACACGCATGGTAAGTGCAATGAGTCCGTGGGCTCAGGATGCAACTGTAATTGATCCAAGAATCCATCTTGTGCCAATTAGCCATGGTGAAGGACGCTTTGTATGTGATGAAAAGACTGCAAAGGCTCTGTTTGAAAACGGACAGGTTTACACTCAGTATGTAGACGAATTTGGTAACCCAGCTATTACTGAACCGGACAACCCGAACGGATCTCTGTTTGCCATTGAAGGTATTACAAGCCCTGACGGACGCGTTCTTGGAAAGATGGGACACAGCGAACGTACTGTTGGTATTGATGCAAATGGTGCAAGCCTTGACCTTATTAAAAACGTTGCCGGCAACCCACTTACAAACGAAAGCGAAAACAGCTGTCAGAACCTGTTCCGTGCCGGTGTAAGATATTTTAAGTAAAATAATGAGGACTAAATGAAAAAAAATGTTGTTTTTGCTGCAATTTTTGCGGCAGTGATGTTTGCTTCCTGTGGAGGAGCAGATAAAAACGGTTGGTATTCGGATTTTGAAGCGGCAAAGAAGGCTGCTGGAAATAAAAATATCATTCTGTTTGTAAATTCGGACTATGATGTTCCGATGAGCGAAGCTGGAGTTACTGCTTTGACTTCTGACAGAAGATTTACAGACGCCCTTAAGGATTCATATGTCTGCGTTCATTTTTCTTTTGTGAACCTCCAGAGTTTTCTGGAAGGTTCAGATTTGAATGCAACAAACGCTGAACAGAAAGCTGTTGAAAAAAGACATGCTGAACTTCAGAAGCAGTTTGGAATTGCAGACATGTATGCGGTGCAGGAAACTCCTGCTCTTGTGATTATTTCTAAGGACGGATATTACATTACTTCTTTGTCATGTGATTTTACTGGCTCTGATCCGGACGGTTATGTTGGGCTTGTAAATGCAGAAAAACCTGCTGTAGAAGAATTTGAAGCTAAAATTAAGGCTACAGAAACTGGTACTGCAAAAGAAAAAATTGCTGCAATTGATGCAATCTATGAATCGTCTACAGACAATCAGAGGCTGGCTCTTGTTAATTTGAGCCGCAAGTTGGTTAAGCTTGACAAAAAAAATGAATCCGGTCTTGTAAGTAAGCATCTTTTTTCTGTCGCTAATTCTGAAGCTTTTGACCGCCTGAACAAAGTTGATTTTAGCGGTGCAATTAAGGTTTATACAAAATACGCTGAAGATAAGCGCATTAAGCCGCTTGACGCACAGGCTTTGTATTTTATGGCTGCTTCTGTATATGCACGAAGCGGTATTGAAACTATTGAGCCGATTGTAGGAAACCTTCAGAAGGCTGTGGATGTAGCTCCTGACAGCGAAAATGTAGAAAATATTAAGGCAATTATTGAAAGTCTTAGGGCAAACCAGCAGCAGGCAGAAGATCTTGCTGCACAGCAGGCTGCTATGGCCGGCTCTGAAGCTACGGATTCTGAATCTGGAAATTCTGAAGAGAATGCCGGCGGGGAAGAGTAACGCTTGGATAATGCCTTTTTAATCGGGCTGTGTGTTTGCTCCGCAGTCCTGATTGTACTTTCCATGCTCTTCAGTATTTCGGAGAGTGCTTTTCTTTCCATGAATAAGCTTAGGCTTATGATTCTGCGTAAGGAAAGGAATCCGCGTGCTGTACGGGCTGGAAAGCTTCTTGAAAAAAAAGAACTTCTTATTAATACTCTGCTTGTTGCAAACGAACTTGTAAATATCCTTTTGAGTTCAATTATTACGGCTGTTGCCATGACTCTTTTTGGAAACAGCGGTGTTGGTATTGCAACGTTTGTTGTTACTATCTGTCTTTTGATTTTTGGCGAAATTACGCCTAAAGCTGTTTCAACAAGAAATCCTGATAAAATTGCATACGCCCTTGCGTTTTTTGTAGATGTCGTTATGCATCTGCTCTATCCGTTTGTTTTGATTTTTACGCTCATTTCGCGGATTATACTTAAAATCCGCGGAATTAATGTAGATAAGCCGGCTCAGACTTATTCGGAAGAGGATATAAAGTCGTTTCTGGATATAGGAGAAGAAGCCGGAGTTCTGGAAAATGCAGAAAAAAACATGATGAGCAGCGTTTTTAAATTTAACGACCTGAATGCTGCGGAAATTATGGTTCCGCGTACGATGATTGTTACTTTAAGCGAAAACGCAAGTTATGATGAAGTTATTGAAACTGCTCAGCGCACAAGGTTTTCACGCTTTCCGATATACAGGAACAGCATTGATGATATAGTAGGCATACTTTACCTTAAGGATTTGCTTAAGACGACTCCGAAAGAGTTTTCCGTAAAAAAAATAATGAGGTTTCCACTCTTTATTCCTGGAACACGAAAGATTACTTCTGTTCAGCAGGTAATGCAGGAAAATCGGCATTCCATGGCAATTATTATTGATGAATATTCTGGAACTGACGGGCTTATTACGCAGTCTGACATTCACCGTGAAATTTTTGGTACGGCGGTGAACAGAACTCCGTGGGGCGGTGAATTTAATATAGTCGATTTAGAGAAAGCTTCTTCTTTTGAGCTGGACGGAGCAACCTTGCTTATTGACCTGAAACTGCATCTGGGAATTGCCCTTGATTCTGCGGTGAACGACACTCTTGGCGGATGGATTATGGAACGGCTGGACAGAATTGCGGTTCCTGGCGACAGGGTTAAAACTGATGTATGGAATTTTACTGTAATCAAAGTAGAAAAACGGCGGATTATTTCTGTAAAAGTAGAAAAAATTGATGGCATAAAGAGGGAAAGATGATAAAGACTGCTCTTTTTATTCTGATTCTGCTTTTTATAGTTAGGATGATTGCCTTCTTTGCCGGTTCAGAAACGGCATACCTTTCAATTACTCGCATAAAATTAAGGCAGATGGTAAGGGCTAAGAAGAAGAATGCAAAGACTGCGGAAAAGCTTCGCAATAACATGGATGAACTTCTTACGGTAATTCTGATAGGCATTAATTTTTTGAATACGCTTGGTTCATCGTTTGCAACGGCGATTGCAATAAGCATTGCGGGAAATAGCGGCGTCGGCATAGCAACATTCATCTTTACGTTCCTTTCTGTTGTTTTTGGAGAAATTGTTCCTAAGACTGAGGCCGCAAGGTATACAGAACAGACTGTGTGTCATAATTCCGTGCTCCTGCTGGTTCTGGAAAAAATATTTTTTCCGGTAGTTGCTGTTTTTAGTGGATTTTCCAAGGCTACGGCTCATCTGGCGCGGAAATTTTTTAGGGATGATCAGGACGTTATAACAGAAGAAGAACTTAAAACGTTGATTGAACTAGGGGAAACGGAAGGTACTCTGGAATCAACGGAAAAAAATCTTCTTTATAAGATATTCAAATTCAATGACCTTGCGGTTCACGACATAATGAAGCACAGGTATTTTGTTCGCTCCGTCTGGGAAGATGCATCCCGAAAGGAAGTGCTTGAGACATTCGTGGATTCCGGGCTTTCAATCCTTCCGGTTTATGCGGATTCAAAGGATTCTATTGTCGGGGCAATTCATTATAAGGCGGTGCTCTTTGGCGCCTGCGCGGATGAAAACGAAGCTGGCTATGCAAAAAAAATAATGAAAACCGTGATGTTTGTGCCGGAAACGTATTCGGCGCTGGAACTGCTTGCAAAATTTAAAAAGGAACGCACGGAATTTGCCGTTGCCTTAAATGAACAGGGCGAAATGGCAGGAATCGCTACGGTAGATGATATTCTGCGGGTTGTGTTCAGCAGAATGACTGACGAAGACAATTCGCGCGTTGCGCCGGAGCAGCGCATAAAATTTGTTTCCGGGAATGAATTTATAGTGCCAGGCGACATGGCTCTTGAAGATGTAAATGCAATCCTGAAACTTGACCTTGAAAGTGATATGTTTCAGACTTTGGGCGGATGGCTTCTGGAAAAATTTGACAGGCTTCCTTCTACCGGGGAAATCTTTTACTGGCAGAACGTGCTTTTTGTCATAGAAGATCAGGCGCAGAGGCGTATACGGCAGGTAAGGATAAGGTTCAGGGGTGTTCGCGCAGTAAGGCAGAGCGCAATTTTACATTAGTGGTGAAAAAAAACGGTGGTATGCTTCGTGCTCTTGCGAGTCGACAGGTTTAACCACCGTTTTTTTATATAGGGCGCTTATTCGCTTAGCGGGTCTACGCCGTAGATTTTTGCAAGTTGTTTTCTAAGGGCGTCCATGTCCTTCTGGTAAGGAGCCGTAAAGGTAAGGCGTTCTTTTGTAATAGGATGAGTAAAGCTGATTTTGTAGGCGTGAAGTCCAAGTCGGCTTAAAAGAGGCTGTTCTTCAAATTCGTCGCCGCGCCAGTTGCGTTTGATTTCGCTCAGGCGGATCGGCTTCTGGTTTCCACTGTAAAGAGGATCGCATACAATACAGAATCCGTTTTCTGCAAGGTGAACGCGGATCTGATGAGTGCGGCCGGTCTTTGGTTTTGCTTCAATCCAGGAAAAAGGCCCGCAACTGCCGATGAGTCGGAATGCAGTTTCTGAAGGTTTGCCAATCTTCTTGTTTACTACGGTTCTGTGGCGCGCATCTCCGTCCGGAAGGAGTGGAAGGTTTACAGTAAGGTCTGTCCATAGCGGGTGACCGTGTACCAGGCAGTGGTAAGTTTTTTCTACGGTACGTTCCTGAAACTGCATGGAAAGGTCTTTGTGTACGGCCGCGTTGCGTGCGTAGATTATTATGCCGGATGTATCTTTGTCGATGCGGTGGACGGCATACAGTTTGCCGAATTCTTCTTCGGCCTCTAAGTCCAGTCTTGGAGCATCTGGGGCATAGCGGTCTGCGGCAATTAAAAGTCCTGATCTTTTGTTAAGGACCACAATTTCATTGTCCTGATAGATTGTTGTGTAATCCGGTGTCTTCTTCATGGTTAGAGTATATCAAACGTCGGGGAATTTGTGAACGAGCAAAAAAAATAAAAAAAAATCGAAAAAAAGTGCATATATTGCAACATTTTTTTTAAGATATTGTCTATAATAGAGACAGTATACTAGCGTAATGTCTGATGATTTTTTAATCAGGAAATTTGTTATTACATAAGGAGTTTTTATGTCTAGTTTATATCATGAGTTTTTGGTCAATGACAGAGAATTTAAAGATTATGATGATTTTAAGAAAAACTGCAGATTAAAGACAAAGAAAGATTTTAATTTTGCATACGATATTGTTGACCGCTATGCAACAGATTTTCCAGGAAAACGTGCCCTTGTCTGGATTGATGACAATAATGAGGAAAAGACTTTTACATTTGATGACATTTCAAGGGAATCAAAACGCGCCGCTTACTGGCTTGTTTCTAAGGGAATTAAAAAAGGCGATACAGTAATGCTCATGCTTCGCCGCCGCTATGAATGGTGGATTCTTATGCCTGCACTTCACAGAATCGGTGCAATTGTAATTCCTGCTACAGACCAGCTTTTGCAGTCTGACCTTGAATACAGAAACAATGCTGCAGAAGTAAAGATGATTATTTCCTATGACAATCCTATTGTTCAGAATGAAATTGAGAAGGCAATGCCTAAATCAAAAACCGTTCAGTATCTTGTTACTGTAGGTAAAGAAAAGAGAAACGGCTGGCTCAGCTTCCATGATGAATATGAATCAATGCCTGCAGAATTCCCGCGTCCGGTAGGAGATGCTGCTACTCACAATGAAGATCCAATGCTTTTGTATTTTACTTCTGGTACATCAGGATATCCAAAAATGGTTCTTCAGGATTATGACTATCCTGTTGGTCACATTATGACTGCAAAATACTGGCACGGTGTTGTAGAGGATGGACTTCATCTTACTATTGCAGAAACAGGATGGGCAAAGGCAACATGGGGAAAACTTTACGGTCAGTGGATTGCTGGAACAGCTCAGTTTGTATATGACATGAACATGTTCAAGCCTGCAAAAATGCTTGAAATGATTGCAAAATACGGCCTTACAACTTTCTGTGCTCCTCCAACAGTTTATCGCTACCTGGTTCGTCAGGATTTGAGCAAATACGATTTAAGCAAGTGTACAAGGTTTAGTACAGCCGGTGAGGCTCTGAACGGCGAAGTTTATAATAAATGGCTTGAAATAACAGGCAAAAAGATTTATGAAGGCTATGGTCAGTCTGAATCTACTGTAATCTGCGGTAACTTTATGGAATACTGTGAAGTTCGTCCGGGTTCTATGGGCCGCCCTAATCCTTTGTATGATGTTGAAGTTCTTAATACAAATAATAAGCCGGTCCCTGCAGGGGAAATGGGAGAGCTCTGTATTCATGTTGAACACGGACGTCCGTACGGTCTTTTGATGGGATATCACAAGGATGTTGTTCTTACTGCTGACGCATTTGACGGCGGTGTTTACCACACAGGTGACAATGTTTACATGGATGAAGACGGTTACGTTTGGTTTGTAGGTCGCAAGGACGATATTATTAAGACTGCCGGTTACCGCGTAAGTCCGTTTGAAGTAGAATCAATCCTTCAGCAGCATCCTGCTGTAATGGAATGTGCCGTTACTGGTGTTGAAGACGCAAAGCGCGGTATGGCCATTAAGGCAACTATCGTTCTTTCTCCTGGATATGACGCTAAAGATCCTAAAGAAATGGAAACAGAACTTTCTACATTTGCCAAAGAAAACACAGCTATGTACAAATGCCCGCGAATCTTTGAATTTGTAAAAGAACTTCCAAAAACAGTTTCCGGCAAAATCCGCCGCGTAGAAATCCGCGAAAAAGACAAAGGAAAGGACATTGATAGGATAAAGCAAGAGTTCTAAAAAAGCGAGCAGTGCGGAGCTTTTTTAGAACGCCTAAATCGAAGGCAATCCGGAGGATTGCCAACGTGGCGCGAGAGCGCCATATTAGAAACGCGAGCAGTGCGGATTAAGAATGCTGCGCATTCTTAATGAGTTTTTTTTCAAAAAACTCACATTTCTAAAACGCCTAAATCGAAGGCAATCCGAGAGGATTGCCAACGTGGCGCGGGATGGGAGCGTGTTTTAACACGCGGACACCAGAGCGCCTTGTTATTACTGATAAAACAGTCCGAATGTTGAGTGTAAAATTTACATGACATTAGGGCTGTTTTTTTAATATTTGAGAAATAATTTAAAATTATTGGAGAGATTGTAAATGAAAAATTTCTCAAAAATTGCGCTCTGTTTTTAGGGCTGGTACTCACATTTGGTTTTGTTTCCTGCGAAACGGAAGCAGATAATTCTTTAGCATTGGCAGCACTTGCCCTTTCTTCTGATTATAGTGGAGCTGTAAATCCTTCCACAGAAAATACCTGCACAATAACGTTTGATGCAAACGGCGGAAGCATTACGACTGCAACACAGACCGTAACAGCAGGCGAAAAAACTGCACTTAAATCAGCAAGTGAACTTGGGCTGAACAGAACAAATTATGCATTTGTCGGCTGGGCAACAAAGTCTGATGCAACGGAAGCGGCATTCCGAGCGGTTGGACGGTAGAAGATGCAGAATAAAAGCGCCGGCGGCGGTTATTGAGTAAAATCGCGAGCATTGTGGAAAATCGCGGTCATTGAGCTTGTCGAAATGACCGTGATTACGGATGTTGCTTTGTGTACTTACTCAATCTCTGAGAAAATTAAAGAATTTTTTCCTTGTTGAGGAAATTTGCGTAGGCAGAGATGTGCCAGTCGCCGTCTTCGTTATATTCGCGGACGAAAATTACTGGGGTGTAGGTTCCGGATTTTTTTTCGAGCGGGCGCATTGTTGACTTGATGTTCGTGTATGCAGAATTTACGCGGAGCGGTTCGTAGGCTGTACTGGCAGCCATGGTGAATCCTTCGATTTTTTGTCCCGGCTTGAAAGGGCCGTTTTTGGACATGAAGAGTTCGAAGCGAAGGTTGCCTGTTTTTTCGCCGGATTTATTTTTTAGGGTTGCTACGGAAATTGTGACTCTGTCGGTGCGGGCGCTGTAACTGTATTCGCAGCCGTCAAGGATAAGCTGGCTTGGTGCGCCGGATTTTGCGCCGGTTTCCTTTTTTTCGTATGAATAGCCGGTGTTGATTTCTGTATCGGCAGAGGAATTTTCTAATGTATCGCTGGCTTTTACGCCTATTTTATGCCAGGTTGCTGAACGGCATTTTTCGCTGCAGAAAACGTACATCTGGTCGCCTATCTGCCCGAAAACTTTGTTCATAAAAATAACTTTTCCACAATTATAACATGTTTTCATATTTGTTAAATTATAGCACAGAAACTGTCGGTTTTGCAAAAAAAATAGGAGAGATTAGTGCAACATGGTAAATGCATTATAAATAAAAAATATGCTCACAGTCACGAATCGAAATGAAAATCGCCCGCTGGCGGGCTGTTTTGCGTTTAAGCGCCGGCGGCGATTTTCTGGATAAGGGAAACGAGTTCGTCCAGTTTCTGGTGCGTCATAAGCGGGTTGAGCAGAGTGAATTTTAAACATACTCTGCCGTCGGAAACGGTCTGGCCTATTACTATACCGTATTTGTGGAGCAGGGTGCGTCGTACGGATTTGTTTGTCTCGTCGTCTTTTTGTGCGCTGGCCGAGCCGCTTACATAGCGGAAAACTACGGAGCTGATTTCCGGTTCGGCAACGACGGCAAAATTCGGGTTTTCCTTGATTATGCTGTAAAGATAGGCGGCGTTTTCCATGCTGGTTGTTATTATGCGGCTCCAGCCGTCTTTGCCGCGGGCCTTGAAACTCATCCAGACTTTGAGGGCGTCAAAGCGGCGGGTTGTCTGCAGGGACTTGTCTACCAGGTTGGTGTATCCGTCCTCCTCGTCTTCTTCCCGGTTAAGGTAGTCTGCATGAATTGTAAGTGCGTTAAAATCTTCTGCGTCTTTTATAAGGACTGCGGAACAGCTTATTGGGAGCAGGAACATTTTATGAAAGTCTACTGTGATTGAATCTGCAAGGTTAAGGTCCTTTACGCGGTCTGAGTATTTCTGGCTTAAGATTACGCCGCTTCCATAGGCTGCATCTGCATGAAGCCACATATTGTATTTCTTGCAGAGTTCAGACATTTTCTTTAATGGATCGATTGAGCCGAAGTCTGTGGTGCCGACTGTTGCTACTGCAAGGAAAGGTATTTTTCCTTCCTTTACGTCTTTTTCTACGATGCGCTCAAAGGCTTCAAAATCAATGCGTTTTTTGCTGTCTACAGGGAGCTTTACTACGCTTTCGTAGCCGAGTCCCAGAATGTGAGCGGATTTTTCCATTGAAAAATGGCTGATTTCGCTTGTGTACATGCGGAGTTTGCTGAAATTTTCTGGCAAGCCGTGTTTTTTTACGTCGTAACCCATGATGTTTGTTATGAACCAGTCGCGCGCCAGGATGATTGCTGTCTGGTTTGACTGGGAGCCACCGCTTGTAAAGACGCCGTCGCTTGATGCGGGGTAGCCGTAGAGCGCGCACAGGTGCCGTATAACTTCAACTTCTATTTCTGTTGCCACCGGCGCCTGATCCCAGCTATCCATGCTCTGGTTGAATGCCGAAACTATCATTTCGCCTGCAATGCTTTCTAAAGTGGCCGGTGAATGTAAGTGCGGCATGTAGTCTGTACTGGATGTGCGCAGCAGATTCGGCAGAATAATGTTTTTTGTCTGGGTAAGAACTTCGTCCCAGCCAAGACCTTTTTCCGGAAGAATTGAATCTTCTTTTACAAGTTCCTTTAATTCCTGCGGGGTAGGGCCGGAATAAGCCTTTGAATCTGTAAATGCTTCTGCAACGGCCTGTGCAGTCTGGCTCATCATCTGTTTATATTCGTTTTTTGAATCTTCCGAGTCTGTAAGAAAAATATTATTCATTTTTTTAGTATAAAAAATTTTCCATATTTAGAAAATAGTGATAAAATAATTTAAGTTTTTATGGTAAATAAACAGCTTGATATTGTACACAAATTCTTATCCTCATGTAAAAGCAAGGTTAGCTTTCTGCGTGTCCCGGAATATGTACTGTCAGAACTGAAAAAAGAAGATTTTGTGGTAATTGATGCAGCCTTGGAATTTTCTCCATACAAACCTTTTCTTTCCATTCTTACGGCAGACGATATTTCCATTGATATGGATTTTGTTCGGGAAAATTCCTATTCAATGCAGAAGGATACTTTTGTTTCATACTTTGAAAAAGGTATGGCTGACCTGCGCTATGACATTCCTCTTGTAAATGAAGAAAAATATGAGCAGAAAAGATTTATTCAGACAATTATTGAACTGCTAAAGCGATATACGACTAAAAAATATCTTGTCCTGAATGCTCAGTGTCTTTCTGCGGAATCTGTTGAACTAATACGACTTCTTTTGGATACGGAAATTCAGAGCAGCTTTGTATTCTGTTTTTCTTCATTTAATAATGAGATGGAACCTTCGGCTGTGTTCAGATTTGAGGAAGAAATAAAGGATGCAAGCAATTATCTTCACCTTGTTTCGCCGCTTATTTCCATTTCTAAAGATAAGGTTGAATACAATACGATTCTTGATTTGCCGGAAGAAACCCAATATGAAGAAATCTACAGGATTTTGCGTAATAACTATATTTTTATGATGCGCGAGCAGCTTAAGGATTTTCTGCTTTGGGTGTCTGCAAACTATTCAAAGCTGAATCTTTATGAAGACCAGCGCCGGGAACTTTGCCTTGAACTTGGGCGTGCGCTTATTTCGTGCGGGCTGCTGGACGAAGCAATCCTTTATCTTAATGACATAATCGACATGCAGATGGATGACGAAATTCATTCGATTGCATTGTATCATCTTACCTGTGCCTTTGAAAAAAAGAAGTCTCCGGTTCTTGCACAGAAATATTTTGCGCTTGCAGAAAAGGCTTTTGAGGCAAGTGATAATAAAATCTATCTGGCTTTGTGTTCCATCCTTGATTTTAATATTGCACGGACCAATTCTGCGGAAGATACCGTAAAAAAATATCAGAAGTGTACAACGCTTCTTGAGGAGCAGGGCTTTATAAATAATCTTATAAGCATTTCCCTTTATATTCCGTGGAAACTTATCAGTGATGAAGGTGCAAGGGATGCACTTGAAGCAGAAATTGATAAGTGTCTTGAGCTTGCAAAGAAAATTGACAACCAGCATTTAATTTCTTCGGCATGTCACTGGAAGGGAATAATCTGTTCTCACTATGGAGAGGCAGACAAGGCAATTAAGTGGTACGACAAGTGTAACGAAATCCGTACGAAGATAGGAGAAATTGGTCCTATCCTGAATATTCGTAACGGGCTCTGCTACGACGCTAACTGTCGGGCTATGTATAAGCGCGGCTATGACCTTGTGAACGGCATTATTTCTAAACTGAACGATATAAACGATGTTGCAACAATTACGGATACATTAAAGAATATCGGGTATTCGCTTTTCTATTCGCGCCATTTTACAGAGGCGTACGAGATTTTTAATATAATTACGCACTACCTTACTGTGTTCAAGATGAGCGAAATGCTTAACAGTTCATTCCTGCCGTCGCTCAGCGACATGCTTATGTTTAAGTCTATAATCAATTTTGATTCAGGTGATTACATAAGGGCGCGCGTAAACCATTCGAATATAATGCAGAATCTGAATACGCTTTCAAAAGAAGATATTCCGTTTGTGTATTTTATAGAATCTGTACTTCACATTGTAGACAATGAACTTGTGTATGCAGAAAAACTGTTTGAGCACTGTATAGAAGAATTCAACCACATCAAGAGCAAGATGAACCATAAGGTTGTCTTTGCAAACTATGAATTTGCCGTAATGCTGCACCGTTTTGGATATGATGAGCAGGCAGAAAAATACATGAAGACCGGCTATGAACTGGCAGAAAAAGAAGGTTACATGTATTACATGGGAAAGAAAGTTGTTGAAAACGGTGAAGTAATTTCTTCTTCCGGCGACAGGAACTGTCTTACTGTTCAGGAATATATTGACGGTGTTGAAGAATTTGATCCGCTGAACGTAAATCTTTCTAACCTTATGGCAAAGGCAGAAAAGGAACAGATTCTTATTCTTCTTCATAAAAAGATTCATGACTACCAGCTTATTAATAAGATAAAGGGCGGAAAGGGAACAAGTACAAACGAAAGGCAGTACATTCAGTCAATTCTTTTTGATCTTGCAGAATATACTTTGTGTGACAGGATTTACTATGCATTCTTTGAAAATGGTTCATACAAATGTTACGATTCAATCAGCAATAAAAAATCTGCGCCGCTTGCCCAATCTGTATGGGAATCTCTGTTTGAGCAGTCTAAGAAGAGTGAAAATGCCCAGCTTGTGTATAACTCGGATGTCGGCGTATATTTTGGAAACTGTTCTTATTTGAAGTATAAATTCGGAATTGTAATTATTACTCCGGAAGATAAGCCTCTGTCTGTTGATATAATTAATACGGTAAACATTGCGCTTTCAAGCATTCAGTCGCAGGTTGTAATCTTTAAGCAGGAAGAAAATCTGATGATAATGTCTTCTACGGATCAGCTTTCATGCCTTAAGAACCGACATGCCTTCCAGGAATGCATTGCTATCGAAAGCGAGAGGGTCAGAAGGTACCAGCAGCGTAAGGATACGGTCATTCAGATTGCGGTTGCGTTTATCGACCTTGATAACTTCAAATACTATAACGATACCTTTGGTCACAATGTAGGCGACCTTTTGATTAAGAATTTCGCAAATCTGCTTAGGGAAACCTGCCGCAAGATAGATTTTATTTCGCGCTACGGTGGAGACGAATTTGTAATCATCATGATAGATACTAACGCAGATGAAGGACGGCGTGTATTCCAGCGACTGAACGAAAACCTGGAAAAGAACAATTACTTCCTTCCGGATATAATGGAACTTCTGGAACTGGATTCAATTGATATTCCGGAAAACCGCCGTATTGGATTCAGTATGGGAATAAGCACTAACCATGATATAGAAAAGTGCGACAACCTTGATCTTGTTGTTCAGAATGCGGATAAGGCCCTTTATTATACAAAGGAACATTGTAAGGGTGGCGTAACTGTCTGGAGTACCATAAAGGATAAAGTTTAAATCTTTTAGTTTTTGCAAATTGTGCTATAATTAACCTATGACCGAATTTATTATGAACAATATTGTGTGGTTTTGGGTTGCGCTGATGGTTTTGTGCGTTGTTGTGGAAACTCTGACTGTTTTTTCGCTTACAACTGTATGGGGTGCCGTTTCTTCTCTTGTAATGATTTTCTTATGCCGCACTGGGATGCCTTTTGCATGGCAGATTCTGATTTTCCTTGTGCTTACAATCGTTCTTGTTCTCTTTACGCGTCCTGTAGCTGTAAAAAAACTCCATATCGGTTCTGTAAAGACAAATGTTGACCAGATGATAGGGCAGGAAGTTGTTCTTACAAAAGGAATTTCCAAATTTGAAAAAGGAGAAGCAAAAACTTCTAACGGTGTAATCTGGTCGGTTACTTCTGCAGACGGTTCTGAAATTGAAAGTGGAACGGTGTGCGTAATAGCGGCAATTAACGGAAATACTCTTTCGGTACAGAAAAAGTAAAAATAAATTGGAGGTATTTATCAAATTATGATGTATGTATTTATCAGTGTGCTTATAGTAATTCTGATTCTTATTCTTGTGAATGTAAGGATTGTTCCGCAGTCAAGGGCATTTGTAATTGAACGTCTTGGTGCTTACTGTTCAACTTGGAACGTAGGACTTCATGTAAAGCTGCCGTTTATTGACCGTATTGCAAATTCAATGAGCCTTAAGGAACGTGTAATGGATTTTGAACCGCAGCCGGTTATTACAAAGGATAACGTAACTATGCAGATTGACACTGTTGTGTACTGCCAGATTACAGATCCAAAGCTGTATACATACGGTGTAGAAAATCCTATGAATGCGCTGGAAAACCTTACTGCAACAACTTTGCGTAATATAATCGGTGAACTTGAACTTGATGAAACGCTTACAAGCCGTGATGTAATAAATTCCAAGATGCGCTCAATTCTTGACGAAGCAACTGATCCGTGGGGAATTAAGGTTACCCGCGTAGAAGTTAAGAATATTGAGCCGCCGCAGGCAATCCGTGAAGCAATGGAAAAGCAGATGCGTGCAGAACGCGAACGTCGCGAACAGATTCTTATTGCAGAAGGTCACAAGCAGTCGGCAATACTTGAAGCAGAAGGAAAAAAGCAGGCAATGATTCTTGAAGCAGAAGCGCAAAAGGAAGCTGCCGTTCAGAAAGCAAAGGGTGAAGCTGAAGCTATTAAGGAAATTCAGCAGGCAACTGCACAGGGACTTAAGATGATAAGGGAAGCAGCTCCGGATGAGGCGGTTCTTAAACTGCGTGCAATGGAAGCTTTTGAAAAGGCTGCTGACGGACAGGCAACAAAGATTATAATTCCGTCTGAGATTCAGGGAATTGCGGGGCTTGTTGCAGGAATTACGGAAGCTGTAAAGAAATAATGTATAAAAGAAAAGCGGTGGTTCAGTAAAACCACCGCTTTTCTTTTGCCAAATTTTATTTGTTACTGATAGTCTTTATCAACGGCAAGAACTGCCTTTTCAAAAATGTCCATGGCCTGGTCAATTTCTGAATCAGTTACGGTCAGGGCACACAGACAGCGCATTACTGAACCGCCGCGTCCGCCTTTTTCCATTATAAGCTTGTTTTCGAAGCAGAGCTTCTGAACTTTTGCAGCGGCTTCTCCGTTTGCTGGGAAAAGTCCGGCACAGTCTTTTTCGCCCTTGGGATTAATAAATTCACAACCAATCATAAGGCCTTTGCCGCGCACATCGCCTATAATTGAAGTCTTGGATTTTATTTCGTTCATGCGGGCCATGATTTTTTCACCCTTGCGCACAACTTCATTAAGGAAGTCAGGTTTTGCAACGCGGTTTAAAAGAACTGTTCCTGCCTTCATGGCAAGCTGGTTACCGCGGAATGTTCCTGTGTGGGCGCCAGGCTGCCATTTATCAAGTTCTTTGTTGTAAATAACAATAGAAAGAGGCTGACTTCCGCCGATTGCTTTTGAACAGAGAATTACATCAGGAACGATTCCTGCGTATTCAAATGCAAAAAGTTTTCCGCTTCTGCCAATTCCACACTGGATTTCATCGCAGATTAACGGAATTCCAAGTTCTTTTGTTACACGGCGCACTGTCTGAAGGAATTTTGCAGGAGCCGGATTAACTCCGCCTTCGCCCTGAATTGCTTCCAGAATTACAGCTGCCGGTTTAGTAATTCCGCTTTCCGGATCTTTAAGGGTGCGTTCAAAAAATTCGCAGCATGCGTTTATGCTTGCTTCTCCTGTAAGACCGAATGAATCACGGTATGTATTCGGATATGGGAAGTGGTGAACTTCCGGCATAAGCCCGTTCACGCTGATTTTTGCGCCAAGATTTCCTGTGCAGCTTAAAGCTCCGTGTCCCATTCCGTGGAATCCACCCTGAAATGCAATCACGCTTGTTCTGCCAGTTGCTGTCTTGCAAAGTTTTAATGCCGCGTCTGTGGCATCAGTTCCGCTCGGAGAACAAAACTGAATTTTACAATTCTCTGACAGTTCCTTTGGAAGATAAGAAAGTACTGTATGTACAAATTCATCTTTGACCGGAGTAGTCAGATCAAGGGTATGCAGAGGAAAATCGCATGTAAGCAGCTCTACCATAGCCTTGTTAATTTCATCGTCATTGTGACCCAGTGCAAGAGTTCCAGCTCCGCACAAAAAATCCAGATATTTGTTTCCTTCAATGTCCTCAACCCAAGATCCTTTGGCTTTTACCAATGCAAACGGAAATTTGCGAGGATAACTGCGGGCATTAGATTCTGTGGAATCCTGTCTGGTAATGTAATACTGATTGGTGCCCTTTTCTTCAAGCATCGACGTTCTCCATTACTTAGTGGATTTACTGATAAGGCAAACTTCAGGACCTCCTGGAGCTGCCCATCCCGGCCGCTGACAACGGCAGTTTTTTCTAGTCGGGAGTAATACAAGATACAACTTTTAAGGGGTTAGGGCAATCAGTATGGGAGATTTTAAATTTTTTCTTATATTTACTTTCAGGCGAATCGTTTTGCAACCCGACCTTTCACGGCCCGCTCACGCTTGGTCTTTGCTCCCGCTCTGCGTCCGCAAATCCTTGTCTGCGCTCCGCGCATCCAACCGTTCCACGCCGGCGCCGGCTGCATCTTCATCTTTTAGATATTTGAAAAAAAATATTTATTACTATAATATTGATAAAAAAAAAGGAGAAATGTATGATCAACTCAACTCAACTCAACTCAACTCAACTCAACTCAACTCAACTCAACTCAACTCAACTCAACTCAACTCAA
>JAXJSC010000029.1:0-19256 GCA_036310305.1 Treponema sp.
CTGTTTAACGCCATTAAAATACTTTGATGTTTACACAGTGGCAATGAGTGGAATACAGTTTTCGTTCTTACTATTGGCTATGATAATTGCGATTGGTTCTGTTATCACGGCTCAAAGAGTTTGGATGTTCAGAGAAATTTGTATAACGACCCGCAATTTTTGGAGGGTCGTCAACCAAATACAATGCGAGGAAAGGAATTATCATGGCAAATAAAGAGAAAATGGGCCCTCCTACATTAGAAATGATTCAGGGCAATCCGTACAATTATACTTTTGATGAAGTAGCCAAATGTATGGGAGAAGAACGAGCTAAGTCTTTATTCAAAACCTTGTATAAAAAGGCGTAAGTCCTAAAAATCAAACTATGACTATAAAAGACATATATGTAGGGGGAGATACTACAAAGTATGCTTTTGAATTACAAGATGGCTACTGCATTGAAACAGTATGCATTAAAAGAAGGACTGGCAATACGGTATGCGTTAGCACTATGGTCGGTTGTCCGGTGGGGTGTATTTTCTGTGCATCAGGAAAAAATGGATTTATTCGCAATCTTTCACCAGCTGAAATAGTTCAGCAAATCGTTCTTTTGAAAGAACGTGTCAACAGAATCGTTTTTATGGGGATGGGAGAACCTCTCTTTAATTATGATAATCTGATTAAAAGTATTCATATACTTCGTGATCGCAATGGACTTAATTTTCCTACAGATGGCATAAATGTATCGACTGTTGGACCAGTTGAACAGTTGAAGCGACTGAGAGAGGAGCATTTAAAGATTCAGTTTACACTCTCTCTTCACGCAACGGATCAAGCAACTAGAAACATGATTATGCCGCACATGAAATCCAATAGCATTCATAGTGTTGTCGAAGCTGCGCTTTCCTATTCTGAACGACATAACAGAAAGATTACCATTGCATATCTGCTCGCTCCTGGAATTAATGATAGGGCTTCAGACGTAAGACAACTTGGTAAATGGTTTAGAGGAAAAAATGTACTGATTAATCTTTTACAATATAATGAAACTGCCTGTAAGAGAATCAAACGTCCTAACAAGCAACAATTGGTTGCATTTAAGATTAGACTAGAGGAGGCTGGCTTGGAAGTAAAACTTCGGGAATCAAGAGGTAATAGAATAAAAGCTGCCTGTGGTCAATTAGTAAGTGATTATAATAAAGGGAACGACGCTCCTACGGTATAACGACCCGCAATTTTTGGAGGGTCGTCAACCCATAAGTACCAGGTTCATCAACATCGCGAAGATTAATCTGAACAGCATGCTTTGAAAGAATATAATCTTCAAGGACAGGCATAGAGCCGGAAAGCTTAATTGAAACCAGAGGAAGCTCTCCTTCAATTTCAAGCTCTTTATCAAGGTTCAAAACTTCTACAGGAACCTCTGTAAAATCTCTTTCCATAACTACAGGCTTAACACTGACCGTAGCACGGAAGCTTTCTTCTTCGTTCATAGTTATAAGCTTATTTGTTTTCTGATAAGAAGTTTCTGTAGAGAAATTAGTCTCAGCATTAGAAACATTGATTCTTGTTGTGTAAATCTGTTCAGTTGCATTAACAATTGATTCCGGTCCAGAAATCTCGATTGTAGAAGGAGAAATGGTAATGGAATCAATTTCATAACCGTGGGCAACCTCACCTACAATTGATGGCGCCATAGGAAGATATTTAGTAACCTTTTTATCAACATCAACTGTAATTGAATCATCCTTAAGTCTTACTTCAAAAGGGTCATAAGCCATAAGGGTATCTTTAAGTATAATTTTTACAGGTAAGGTATAAGTTCCTTTTGCAGTAATTGCATCAAGAGAAATAGAAGCAGTTATATCTGATGCAGAAACTGATTTGATTATTTCATCGCTGGTTCTTACAACAACGGCAACAGAACCTGGAACGCTGCCAACATGCATTACAATTCCGTTTTCTTCAATCTGAAGCGGAACTACAAAAGTTTTTGAATCAATTAATGAAGCCTGATGAAAGAAATACAAAAAGATTGCAATTACAAGACATACAACCTTGGCAGGCCATTTATCGAGGATTTTATCAAGCAAATGTTTTGTGTTCATCTACAGTATCCTCCAGTACCTGAGCTTCAGAAGTAATTTCAAGAAGATTTTCAAGAATCTTTCGAACTTCTTCGAGTGAAAGGTCGTAATTTAATTTTGAATCATAAGCAAGACTAAGAGCGCCGGTCTCTTCTGAAACAACCAGAACTACTGCATCTGAAACTTCTGAAAGACCAAGGGCTGCACGGTGACGGGTACCAAAGGTCTTTTTGATTGTGTAGTTTTCTGACATTGGAAGGAAGCAGCCTGCCGCAACAAGTTTACCGCCCTGAATAAAAACTGCACCATCATGAAGCGAAGTATCTTTTCCAAAAATAGTCATAAGAAGGCTGGAAGAAAGATCTGCATTGAGACGGGTTCCAGTTCTCATAAGATCTTCCATCTGGGTGTGACGCATAAAAACAGCCAGCATACCACGACGCTGTTGTGAAAGCATTTCGGCAGCAATAAGAACCGCATCTACATAAGTATGCTTAGAACGGGTACCAAAAGCGAACCAGCCGTTCTGACCGATGCGGATAAAAAGCTTACGGATTTCCGGCTGGAAGATAAGGGCAAAGCCGATAACGAGGGCCGGTGCGATAATGTTCATGAGCCAGAGGATTGTCTGGAGCTTTAACAGAACTGCGAGACCATATACAATTACGACGATAAGAAGCGATTTAAGCATCTGTACGCCGTTTGTTTTTGAGATAAAATCGTATGCTTTATACAGAATGAAGGTCATTACAGCGATGTCTAAGAAAGGCCGAATGAAATTCATAAAGGTAAAGAATTCTGTCAAATCCGAGCATAATACACCTGAGTTAGATTATACTATATTATCGGAGATTTTTCATTACATTTAACGTGTCAATTGCAGAAGAAACGTCGTGAACGCGGATAATTGAAGCGCCCTTCTGAACGCTTATGAGGTCGGCAGCGAGAGTTCCCGCAAGACGCTCTTCTGCAGGACGGCCTGTCATATCACCAATACAGCGTTTTCTGGAAAGTGCCATTAAAACCGGATAACGTCCGCCGCAAAGGGCCAGAGGTTCTTTTATAAGGGCAAGGCTTTCTTCGGTAGTTTTTCCAAAGCCGATTCCAGGATCTATAATGATTTTGTCGGAGGCAATTCCGTTTGAAATACAGAATACTGCCCGCTGGCCAAGAAAATCAGAAACCTCCTGAACCGAAGCAGAACCTGTGTGCATTAAGATTACGGAAGCCCCAGTTTTTGCGAGAAAATCTGCGGCCTCCCAGCGAGGCTCTCCATAGGCGGCGGCTGTACCATCTGCAGATTTTTCCACATCTCCATCAGGCTTTCCAGTTCCGCTAAGGGCAGTTATATCATTCCAGATGTCGGCACCTGCTGCAAAGGCTGCCTTAAAAACTTTGAGTTTATTTGTATCGATGGAAATCGGGATTGAAGAAACTTTTCGGACAGCTTCGATAACAGGCATAATTCTGCTGATTTCTTCTTCTGCTCCAACAGGTGTATAGCCAACAGGTGTATAGCCAACAGGTCGGGTAGATTCGCCGCCGATGTCGAGAATATCAGCTCCTTCATCAATCAATTTGAGAGCCAGATCTACACCGCCACGGCTTCCTTCATAAAAAGAGTCTGGTGTGGCATTAACTATGCCCATTACAAAAGCATCGCGCTCTGTTGCGGCGCGCTTTAAGCCAAGCTTTAATTGCAGCATTCCTTTACCGCCTTTTTGATGTGAGAAGGAGACAAACCTGCCATCTCAAGAACTTCTTCACGGCTTCCATGATTATAAAACTTATCAGCAAAGCCAAGAACCTTAGTATTTTTAATTCCTTTTTCGGCAAGAAGTCCGGCAAGGTATTCTCCCATACCACCTATTATAACACCATCTTCTACAAATACAATGCCGCTGTATTTAGATGCAAGCTCAATAAAATAAGTTTCGTCAAAAGGCTTAATGTATAACGACCCGCAATTTTTGGAGGGTCGTCAACCCGTACAATTACAAAATAAATTACACTTGTCATTCTTAACTCAAACTTGTTTGTTCATATTGAACAAACAAGTTTAAAACTCTATAATTATCTACATGATAACAATTGACTGTCATTACAATCTAAAAGAAGATATACACTTCATTCTGGAAACAGAAAAAATCAATATGCTTGAATTATCTGAACGAACGGGTATTTCAAGAACCACATTGAATGAAATTGAAAAGAGAAATTCTGCAAGAGAAGATGTATGCGAAAAAATTTATTCTTACATCTATAAAAACAAATACAGAATCAACTCTGTAAAAGAAGAACTCATAAAAGAAAAATACGGTACTGTCTTGTTCCACGGTTCAAGAGATGGACTATCAACTGTTACTACAACAGGTTCACGAAATAACTGTGATTTTGGAAATGGCTTTTACTTAGGGGAAACATATAATCAAGCTTTATCTTTTGTATCTGAGAAAGATGGTGCTTCTGTATATTCCTTTAGATATTCATTAGAAAACCTGAAAATAAAAAAGTTTGAATGCAACCTTGAATGGATGCTTGCCATTTGTTATCACCGTGGCACTTTGGAACAGTATAAATCAAATCAGACTATACAAAATATTGTTGTAGAAACAAATACTGCGGACGTTGTAATTGCTCCAATAGCAGATAATAAGATGTTTTACATCATGTCCCAATTTACAGAAGGGGAAATCAATGCAGATGTTGCTCTTCATTCTTTGTCTGCTTCAAAACTGGGACTCCAATATATATTTAAGACAGATAAAGCTTTATCCAACTTAATTCCAGTTGAAAAATATTATCTGTCAAAACCTGAACGTGAAGACTGCAGAAATAGGTTAGTAGAAAGAAGTTTTGAAATCGATACAAAACTCAAACTTGCAAAAAGAGAATTTAAAACAGGTCTATACATAGAGGAACTTTTCAAATGAAAAATTTTGATCATAATGGTTTATTACTGTGTGAATTCCAGGGAAAAATCTTCGAAAAATCTGCAGAACTGGATTGTTCTTCGTCTGTCTTTTTGAGAAGGTTTCTTCATTCTAATTTATCAAAAGCTCTTGATGATAACACCAATTCAAATTTGTCACTTGATGCGGAAGAAGGACTTTCTCAAATTACAAACGAATTTGGAGATTCTACCTACGGAAAAATTAAATACTCAAAAAGTTCTTTATTCTGGATCGGTTATCTATACCGTTACATTTCATATACCAGAGAACAGTCAACAAAATTTGTTATGCAAATTTTTCCCTATAAACAGTTAAATGATGTTTATTACACATTCCATACTCAGGATCCTGAATGGTGCATCAGAAATCTGCTTGAAATAAACAAATTAAATGAATATGTATTTGACAATAATTTCAGATTAAAGCAGGTGATAAAAGAAAAGGGTAATTACTAACCTAAATATTTAGGTTAGTAGACAGAATTCTCATTATATACAGTTGAGTATATACTTTATAAAATATACTTGCTTTTATATATCTCTCGTTATATACTTATATTAGAAACTATTAAGGGGCCCATAATGACTGTTATCAGCCAAGATGGAAGATTTGAATGGGGTTCTGAAAAAGACGAATTAAACATAAAAAATCATGGTTTTTCTTTTTCAGAAATTCTAGAAGTATTTGACGATCCATATCTTCTGACAAAATTTGACGATAAAAATTCTTCACTTGAAGAAGATAGATATTTTAGTGTCGGCAGCATCCGTGGAATTGTAATAATTGCAGCAGTTCATACGGAACGCAATGGAAGAACAAGAATTATTTCTGCTAGAAAAGCAGAACCAAAATTGCAGGAGGTTTACAATGCCTACATCAAACAAATTAACAGATGAAAGACTTAAAGAGATTGCAGCTCTTCCAGTAACCTATGATGATGATATTCCAGAATTCTCTGATTCAGATTTGAAAGGCTTTGCTCCTGCACATCCTGAATATTTCAAAGTTACACCTATCAAGAAAGCCATTTCCATCAAGATTGATCTTGATGTCCTGGAAGCTCTGAAAGCTCAAGGGAAAGGTTATCAGACTAGAATAAATTCTATTCTGCGTGAAGCTGTACTTTCACATCAGTAAAAACAAAACGCAACCTAGACTGTTCTAGATTGCGTTATTTCATTTTTTCTCGACCATTTATACGGATTATTGCAATCTGGAACACTCTAAGAACGGCCCATTCCTATATTCTTATCGTTAGTTTTTTCAAGAGTTTTCTGAGCTCTGTATGCTTTATATTCCTGGTCTTTAACCGGCTTTAATGTTTCTACAATTTTTTTAGTAAGTCTAAATGGCTCAAACTCTTTATCAATATCAAGAAGTCTGTTTCCGCCATCTTTCACCTGGTTCCAGACTCCTGAAAAATGATTCTGAATTACATTGCAGGTGCGGACATATTTTTCTTCCTGAAGGTCCTTTATAGCCGTATTCCAATAATTTACATCAGTTTTTATGCGGTTATAATCATTTTCCCATTTTGTGATCAACGAGTTCTGATGGACTCTATAGTCAAAGTAATCTCGATATGATTCTCCATCTGCTGCATAATATGTATGTCCGAAAATATTATGACTTTCCTTTTCAAGCGTAGGTTTTGAACCAAGACCATTAAGCTTCCTTTTATCCATATCCCTTTGTTTTACAAAAAGATCAATAATAGGTTTGCTCTGCATTTTTACCCATTTTGCCCTAGCCTTCATTTCTTCGCTTTTAAGAATTTTGCCATACTCTCCTACTGCATTATCAACATAAGAATATCGCTTTTCATAATTCTCCATGAACTTATTCCATTCAACCGGTGTCATATCAACAATTCTGTGATAAAGCTTAGTATCTTCAATTCTGAATTGCTTCTGTTCAGGAATGGCCGGTTTCTGTTCTACTTTCTGAGTCTGTTCAGCTTTCTTTTGTTCCTGAAGATTCTTAAGTTCAAGTTCTCGTTCATTTACAGTTTTCTCCTGGAACCTGAATACCTTGAATATTCTGAGTGGAGAATTTGCAATAATTTCTGCAGCCTTCTCTTTTATCTTTGTGAAAACTTCCTTTATTTTCTTTGCCCATTTAGCAAGACTAAAACCTGATACTTTCTCTCGAACATCTTCAAGATCACTCTGCTGCTTTTCATTCTCGGAATCAAAAACCTCATTTTCCTTGCGGTTATGGAACATTTCAATTTTTGAAACAACTAGAAGAGCATCATCTGTATGTTCGTATTCAAGTTCTGAATACATGGTCTGATCAATGACAATTTTGATTTCACTTTCTTTTTCATTGCCATATTTAATGTCCTCAAAGATTGCAAGTTTTTCAGCTTCTTTCTGAACAACTTTTCTACGAGGCTCAAGAACTTCGTTACGATACTTATTGAGATTTTCAAGAGTTTCAATTTCCATAATTTCTTTACGGATTTTCTCAATCTCCTGCTCTGTTCGTTCAGATTCTTCAATCTCTTTGATGAGACTATTACGTTCTTTAATGAGTTTCTGATATTCAGGATCATCCTTAAGAGTAGCTTCAAGTTCTTCCTCAGAAACATCCATTTTTGAAAAATCAATCTGTGCTTCTGGTTCAGGATCTCTTTCTGCAGACAAGTCGGCCACTCCTGAAAGAGTTTCTTCAAAATTGATTTCATTGTCTGACAACATAGGATCTTCTGCTGCAGCATTCTGTTCAAGTTCAGTTGTCTGAGAATTCACTTCTGCAGCTTTTGCATCTGCCTGGTTCTGTTCACTGCGATATTTTTTTCGCTTTGTTTCTTTGCCTTTCTTGGCCATTCTGTGAGCTTTTCCCATGTGCTGCTGAGCTTCACGGTCCAGTTCCTGGAACTTCTTTTCAAAACGTTCGATGCGTTTTTTGTTTGGTTTTTCCTTAGCTTCTTCTTCATCAAGCCAGAGGTCAACCTCTTCTCTTTGTTCAGGAAGAGTCTTTTCGCTTATATAAATCCATTCATCAGGATGTTCATCATAAAGTCTGTTCAAGACTTCCCTATGCAATTCATCCTGATTTTCATAGTCATTCTTTATTTCTTTTTCAATCTGATCATATTCTTCCTTATGTTTTTCAATGAAAATCTCATCAAACATAAGATTGTTTTCTTCTGCCCAGGATCTGCGGATTACTTCCTGCCAGTAGGTATGATCATTGGATTCACGGTCTTTAGTAGTCCATCCGGTTTTATCCATTTTTCGAGTTGGGATTAAAAGATGTGCATGGTCATTACTGTTTGAAGTTCCATCCTCTTCAACATGTCCGTGATGTTCCGAAACATCAACACTAAGTCCCCTGCTCGTCCAGTTTTTTTCAATCCATCTTTCAAGAACTTTTCTATTCTGTTCAGGAGTAAATTCTGACTGATAGGCTAAATCAATTGCCCTGGCAAATTGAGAGTTTTTTCTGTTTTCTTTTTCTTCAACAAGATTCCAGAATTCGCCGTAATCATCACGGCCCTTTTTGTCCTTTTGGACCTCTGCCCAGTCAGGATGATCTGCAGGCAGATAACGATGATTATAGACTGCCTTGTCCTTATGGTAAGTATGATTCCATTCAAGGCCAGTTGTTCGGTCATAGACACATGATCTTGTGTTGTAGGCACAAGCTGCAGTCGCATCTTTTCCGCCGGATCTTTTTACAATTTTTCCACAAAAATGATAAAGCATTTGAACCTCCACAAAAGATAAAAGTAGGTGTCGGGAGTCCGAGATTCCTGACGCAAGTTTCCAAAGAGGAAGGCTCTTTGGTCCAGAGGAGATTTTCAAGCGAAGCAGAACGGCGGCCGCAACAACCGGCCAGAGTGATGCTGAACGCAGAAAATCGTGAGGGTGGATAACCCTCTAGGGTCTTGGGAAATAACCCCAAGTCGCTGAAAGCCAGGCCATTTTGTCTGGAAAGTCCTTTTGGGGACTTGTAAGACTGAACCGGCTGGAAGCGAAATCTAGGCGCGTGGGAGTGAATTGCCAAGGGCAAGAGACCCCCACCAAAACCCCTTGCGGGTTTTGACTGAACAAACTATTTTAGGAAAGCAAAGCGAGACTAAAATAGTTTGTATCAGTGCGCCTTTATCTAATTTCATTAGTTAAAGGGTCTTTTATAATATACTAAGATATTTCTAAAACGGCAAGAAAACAGAATTGTTGTTCTTCATTTTTGCAAAGAAAAGCATTATATTATTAGTGATGGCAAAACTTACTGATGAACAAATTGACAAGCGGATTGAAGATTACAAACAAGAAACAAAGTTCCGTGAAGTCCAGAAAAAACGCAAGAATCTCAGAAAAGAACGGCTGCAGAAAGATGCAAAAAGAAAGGCCGAAAACAAAATAAAATATATTTTGGGTGGAATTATTTTAAGCATCTGGGGATATAAAAAAGTTTTCCAGTTGTTTGAAAAAACAAAAAGTCTCCGGCCGCAGGACCTGGAAGCGATCAATAAGTTCAAGGAACTATTTGCTGCAGAAATTGAAGCTCAGGATAAACTGATAGAACAAGCAAAAAAGGAGAATCAAAAAAATGCCGAAAGCAATTAAATATTACAGTGATGAAGAACTCGAACAGAAACTAAAGGAACTTGAAAATCTAAAAGCTCAGCGAGAAAAAGAAAAAAAGGAACTCCTGGACCGTGCAAAAATCGCCTACATGGATAAGCTCATCGCTGATAAAAAAAATGATTCTCAGTTCAATCAGGCAATGAATCAACGCATTGTAAAAATGATTGAAGGCCTGACTTCAAGAAAGGACAAAGAAACAAAAAAAGCCTTAGAAGAATTTCTAAAGCTTTTCCCAATTTCCAATAACTAAAAAAAATTATCTCTCGAACTTTTCTTGTTCCTCACGGATTCGAAATTTCTTTTTGGTTTCCCACGCAATTACATCATAAGAAAGCTCGTCATATTCCTTACGTTCTTCCGGAGTCAAACTTTCATGCAGAATAAAAGTCTTGTTATCAAGATCCTGAATGCGTCGTTTTTTTTCTGCAATCTCTCGTGGCGGCCGGCCGCCAAATTTTCCGTTTGCTTTTGAAGATACTGCTTTTTTGGGAGAAGCTTTTCCTCTGTTCTGATAAAGAATCTCATTTGCAGACTGCAGGGATACCATTTCTCTTGCAATAGCTTCTGCCTGATGGAAAAGCTGATCCAGTTTTTCACTATCCACATAGATCCGGCTCTTCCCTTTCGTCATATCATAAAGTGTCTCAAGTCTGGCCCTAAGCTGATCCGTTTCCTTTGCAAGATTCTCAATATGGCCGTCCATCATCTGTTTTACTGATTCCATAAATAAAATTGTAACCTATTTATATAGGTTTCTCAACATAAAAACAAATAAAGATCAGTTCAAAAAATGAACTGCAGAGTCCAAATTCTGAACTAAAACAGTTCAAAATTTGGACCCAATAATAATTTAAATAATAATATAAATAAGCTGCTGCAAAATCTAAAACATTAAATCTATATATTTAGGTTTCTCAGAAATAAAAATATGTCTGAAAATCAGACAAGGGGTGTCCGGAATTCAGACATACCCCCGTCCGAAAATCGGACCCAATAATATAGCTAATAATATATTTAAAAAGCAGCAACAGCAGCTCTTTTATTTATAACTTAAATATTTAGGTTTTTATGATGATTTTTCAGAACATGGTATAAATTTTTCATGAGGTATTTTTCTGTCATTTTGAAATCTGTTTGATATATCCTGGGGAAGTGTCCCCAGACCCCACCTGCCGCGGTGATGCTTTGCATTACTCTTGGCCTACATGATTATTTTTAGGATTTTTAAATTTCTTAGAAAACTTGAAAAGAAACTTCCATAACGTTCTTGAAGGCTCAGGTGGTGAATTAGGCAAATTCCGCTCCCTCGTACTAACTTCAAAATGACAAGTTAAGAAGCGTTCTGAGAGTTGAGAACATGCCAGAAGGATTTCATAACGTCCTCGTTAGGACAGTATGGAGCCATCAGGCGTCAATCACCTTACCCCCCTTCGTGATTGGCAGACATAACTTTATCGGCTAAGGTTTAGCCGCAATGCTCAGCGCTTTATGCCGTTCTCCGCACGCTGTTAAGAAACTAGATTGGATCCAGGTAGCGTAAGGGATACTCCTCGCCTTGTCGTTAGGATCAAATACATACTTTTAAGATTTCTGTCAGACCAGGTCCCACCCTGCCCTGCTAATTCCACCACCCATCGCATTGTTCCCCTCTGTGGATGTTCTGAAGCTCGTTTCCCCGACGGTCTGATGTGGATAAGAAACTTGCAGCTGCTTCTTATAGCGTTTTCTGCAGCCTTTCTGTCAGTCTCGTTTCGCTATTACGGATTCCCCTGGCAGAAAATCATTGCAGACATAATAGCAAACGAGTTTTTTGAAAAAATTGAAAAGTTTTGCTTAATAGGTTTTAAACGTTTTAAAGGTATTAGGAATTTTAGAAAATTCTAAATCCTTATAAGACAAGGACTTACGAGGGGTAAATTTATTTTTTGCGCATTAGGTTAGGTCCGTTTGCGCATTAGGTTGGGTCTTTTTGCGCATTAGGTTGGCTCCTTTTTTGACTTTTTTTTCCTTCTTTGCATCGATTTTTTCTTTTCTCAATTTCATAATATCATCAGGATAATCAGCCATTTCATATTTGATGTAGCATTCCTTTAATGCTGCATAGCCATATCCCTGAATCTGCTCGTCTGTAAGCGGACTTCGTTTTTTATTACACCATTCCCAATCCTGCAGAATTTTCATGTCCTTTAAGTAATCCATTGTTTTTTCCAATGGCTCAATAATTCGGTCATAATAATGGCGGTTTGTCTGTCTTACAGTCTCAAAAGAAGGTATATCTGATACAGATTCCAGGAGCTTTTCAAGACTGATCAAACCTTTATTGGATTTCCAATAATTCTCGCTATACATTACCGACAGTTTATTTGTTACAGATAATGCATTTGGGTAACGCATTACATCAATTCCAAAGGCTCTGTTTGGGAAATATGTAATGTAGTTGCGTTCCACAAGATATTTAACCAAGTCATAGTTCAAAATAAAGAAGTAATTCTTAGATCTTTTTATAAGACTTTGCTCAGTTCCTTTTCCTGAAAATATTTCCAATGAGTATTTTTTTACAGTTTGGTCCTTCGGATTAAACTCCTCAAAATCCAATGTGATATTTTTAAGAGTCTCGTAATACTCTTTCAATCTCTGAACGGCCTTCTTACGATCAGGAACACCGAAAGAAGAAATAAAATCATCAAGATCAAGATAAACTTCCCTACTCTCTTTGTTTTCAATCTCTGAAACATTAGTTTTTACGCTAATATCCTTTGTGTATTTACATAGGATGTTGTAGAAAAATAAAATCGATTTTCCCAGGCTAGAAGAATTATCAAATTCCTTTACGGTAACTTTTACATCTTCACTTGTGAAAAGCTCTCCTTCGTTTACTTCTGGATGATAAGTAAACTGTGCAGTAATGGCCCTGCTCGATGTTGGAATCTTTGCAAGCTCATTAGTTCCTTTAGCGTTAAGCATTGCATTATAATTCTCATCTTCTTTGGTTGGAGGAATAACAATACCGTCTTGTCCTACACTAATATTTTTCTTTGACATTTATCCCCCACTTGTTTTTGCCATCTCTCTCAGGATATTTGAAATTTCCGTATTTAGTTCCATCCGGTCTCATATAAGCAAGTTGCCAATCAGGATTATCAAATAATTCAAATTCCATCAGGTTATTCAATATTACTTCGTAATTGCTGCACCAGGTCAAAATCAGAGAATCAAGATGACTCAAAATTGCAACTTTTTCAGTAAGCTTCAACATTTCAGGATCAAGCCGCCATTCGTTCAAGTCTATTTTTCTAAAACAATTGATTGTGTTTTGGGATGCCGTGTATTTTTCCAGTTTGTCTACAAGATTATTAAAATAAGCCAGTTTTTCTTGAAGCTCTGTCATATCAAACATGTAGCATTTCATAAATGGCAAATGATAGGCTTTCATCAATATAGCAATTAAACTATTTACAGCCATCAAACCTCTTACTGCCTGATGACATAAAGCATAATTACATTTTATCCCTTCAATATTTTCTGGGACATTGTAAAAATTCTTGAATGTCAGCAGATCCGTTGCATCCATATTTTTATTACGTTCTAATGTTTTTTCGGCTCTGATAATTTCCTCTAGCGACAATTCGATACCAAGAAACCAACGAAAAAAAGCATAATTATAACTTTTTGCCTGCTTTGACAGATTTGTAATAAGGTTTCCAATCTGTGTCATATAATAAAAATCATCATATTCCGGTTTTGTGAGTTCATTGCTTTTTCTTGTAATCTCTGCGGTGCTTACTCCTTTAGTTGCCTTTCCAGATTGAACGGCCGCGAGCATTTTTAATAATTTTATTCCTAATTCTTCACCGGTCATAATTCAAAAAATCCCTTAAAACGAGCTTCTGCGTCTTAGACGTAAATTACTCTATTTCTTCTGAATTCCCTCTAAAAAGGGCCTTCTAGGGCCTCTAACGGCCTATTTATCGACCTACTCTAGCCGACAAAGTTTTTCTAAAACCCGATTCCCTGATCTCAATATTTCCGTCTGCTATTTCAGACAGAATATAATCAAAAGTCATTCTTGAACCCTGAGCAAATGAATATCCGGCACCACCGAAAACTTTTTTTAGTTCTTCATACATAGACTTACTCATGTTGAAGTTTACGGCCTGTGTCTCATTATTCCGTTCTTTTTTTGTCTGAGTTTCTTTTACTTCAGTCATGTCCTGAACAACAGTAAGTGTATTCTTTAAAGCTTCTGTTGCAGCTTCATTCATTACGTCTTTATTTGATTTTATAGTTCCTTTAGCCATACATAACCTCGTTTCTTTATTTTTCAATATCAGCAACTATCTGATTCAATGCTTCCTGTGTTTCAGGCTTCATTCCCAATTCCTGCAAGGCAACACACTGTAATTCAGCTTTCTTAAAACCTTGTTCCATCGGAACCAAATATTTTTTGCTTTCCAAAGCCATGATTCCTGGCAGTAAGGCTTTCTGCACAGCTTTGCTTTTCTCATACTGATTAAAAATAATTTTGTCGCAGATAGGAGTCTCTTTTCTTCCACGCAATTCCTTTAAATCGATGTAAAAGTTTACCATTCCATCAAGTGATGACTTTGCGATCTGCAGAACCGGGAGAACTTCATCCGATGCCTTTATATATTTTTGAGTTGCTTTTGAGAGTGAGGGTGGTGTATCGAAAACAAGATAATCAAAACCTAATTTCTGAGCATCCTCAACAAGATAATCCACAACATCATTTCTTTTTTCATCAAGAACACCTGAAGTGTTCCACTCAAACAACCGGCCATTTGCAAGTCTATCCTTTGATGGGATTATGTAGAGGTTATCGTAGTTTGTTTTATAAATACAATTTTCAAGGCCAATCGAATCGTTATACAAAAAATCAGCAAGTTCATTTTCAATGGTTCGCTTATTCAAAAACTGCTTTGTAAGGTTAGCCTGAAAATCTGTATCAACCATCAAAACTTTTTTTCCCTTGATCACAAATTCTACAGAAATTGCTCCTGCCAGAGATGTTTTTCCAACACCACCTTTGTTATTGTAAATGCAGATTGTTTTCATACCCTCAGAATTTCCTTTTTTACAAAATAAAATTTAATAGTATCTTAATAGTAACATACTATTTATTTAATTGCAATTATAATATATTATTACTATCGTCTTTAATAGTGTTAATAGTATTTTAATAGTAATTTACTATTAAAATACTATTGCAAAAATACAGACGCAAATAACGGGCTTTTAAGAGGGGTTTTTAAATAAAATCGACAAATTACTCGACCGATGCATTTTGAAGCGATTCTGGGCCGTTTTTGAGTTTCCGCAGCATCTCTCCTATATACAAACACAGTCTCCTATTTTCAATGACAAAATAGGAGACTTGCCGTTTCTACTGCAGAGTTAATTCTAAAAATGCTAAAGCTTGCCGTAAAAAATAAAACTGCCAACATACCGAATGAAATATAGCCAAATCACCGAATAACCGCTTGCTTAAGGAAAATAATTTCCAAAATCTCCTATTGTTAATACCACGCTCCTACTTTTTATGCTATAATAGGAGAGATAGGAGAATAATAGGGGAATGCGAACTTTTGATTATTCAAAACTGAACTGCATCATTGATAATGAAATCATGGGCTACATTGCCAAAATACATGAATACAAAGGCAGGCAGCAGCTTTTCATCAGCCAGAAAAAAGAGAAACTAGAAAAACTGGTTGAAATAGCAAAGATTCAAAGTACAGAAAGCTCTAACAAAATTGAAGGTATTGTAACTACAAACACTCGAATCAAGCAGCTGGTCCAGGAAAAAACTGCTCCAAAAAACAGAGATGAAAAAGAGATTATGGGCTATCGTGATGTTCTTAATATAATTCACGAAAATTTTGAATACATTCCCATCACCCCTAGCTACATTCTGCAACTACATAAATATCTTTATCAGTATTCAAATCCTGATTTTGGAGGAAAGTTCAAAAATACTCAGAATTACATTGTTGCAAATCTCCCAGATGGAACTTCAAACGTTCTTTTTGAACCTCTCAGTCCAATTGAAACACCTATTGCTATGGAACAACTTTGTGACACCTTCAATAAAGCAATGAGTCTTGGCGAAATTGATTCTCTTCTATTGATTAGCAACTTTATAAAAGACTTTTTGTGCATTCATCCTTTTAATGATGGAAACGGAAGAATGTCACGATTGCTTACAACACTTCTGCTTTACAGGTCCGGCTTTGTTGTTTGTAAGTACATCAGTTTGGAAAAGAAAATCGAAAAAACAAAAGACACTTATTACGATGTTTTGGAAGAAAGCTCTGCAAACTGGCAGGACGGAACAAATGATAACACAGCTTTTGTAAAATATATCCTGGGAATCGTCCTTTCTGCATATAGGGATTTTGAAGAAAGATTGAACCTTATAGAAGATAAAATTTCAGCCTATAAAATGGTTGAAAGGGTAGTGAAGGAACGTCTTGGCAAATTCACAAAAAGTGACATTCAGGAACACTGTCCGACACTTGCACGACAGACAATTGAAAAGGCCCTTAAACAACTTTGTGATGAAAACAAAATTGAAAAACACGGACAGTCAAACAAGACTTTCTATGTGAGAAAAACAATATAGAAAAATCACGATGTCAGTCATTGACACCTTAGGTCTTTACAATAAAAAGAATAAATCTTGCCGAAACAGACAAAAAATGGGTAGACGATCCAGTTGATACTGTTTTAGACACAATTGTTTCCTTCCTGGAGGAATTAAATTAATAACTTGCTTGCAGGCTTTGAGTTTTAGGCGAAAAGACTACAAGGGCGCAATACACATTAGCCAAGGCTAACGTATGCGCTAGGGGGACACCTAGAACCCAAAGAAAAGACAAATTATGGATGGATTCAGAATATTAGAAATCACACAGCCAAGTGAACTTCATGTTACAGCAAATCAATTAACGATAGAGCAGGAAATTGCTCCCAAAAAGAAACGAAAAGTATCGGTTCCGCTGGAAGATCTGGAACTTATTATATGTACAGGTGCAAATATAAGACTTTCAACAATGGCTTTATCTGTTTTAAGCGAAAATAAAATAGGGCTAGTAACAATTGGAAAAGATTATATGCCAGCAAGTATAGTTCTTCCTTATGATGCAAATGTACGAAATGCACAAATTGCAAGACAGCAGTTAAGCATGGACGAAAATTTAAAAGGCGAGCTTTGGGAAAAAATTATTCAAAAGAAAATTGAAAATCAGGCAAAATGTTTGACACTTCTTGGAATTGAAGGAACAAAGGAACTTTTTGAAATGATGAAAAATTTGAAAGCAGGGGACCCTGATAATATCGAAGGAAATGCTGCAAAATTCTATTTCCAACAATTTCATCCAGGCTTAGTAAGAAGAAATGATGATCCAATTAATTCTGTTTTGAATTATGGATATGCAATTGTTAGAAATACTATAATTCGGGATTTAGTTTGTGCTGGTTTTTATCCGGCCATAGGAATTCATCATGAAGGACCATTTAATGGATTCAATTTAGCAGATGATTTAATAGAACCATGGAGAGCAATGGTAGATGTTGTTGCTCACGAAATTGTCTCCTCACAGACGAATCTTAGCAGGGAGCAGAGAAGAACCTTAGCGTTAGTATTGCATAACGCCTGTTTCATAAATGAAGAAAAAAACACTATTTCTAATGGAATAAACATAATGATTCAAAGCTTTAAACAGGCTATAGAAGAAAGTGATATTAATTTATTGAAATTGCCAGATATTTTGCCAGTTGAAAAAATAGAAGTTATAAGCGAGTAGGGGATAGCTGTTTATTATATGAGAATTCTAGTTTTATTGAATCCAACAAATAAGAAAGGAACAAAAGCGGCTTATACTGTATAACGACCCGCAATTTTTGGAGGGTCGTCAACCATGTACGGTAAAGTATCACAAGAAAATTATGTCGAATTGACAGCCGCCTCCGCTATACCGAATAAGGAAATAAAGAGTCCTCAAATTTTGCGCTACTAAATGAAGACGAGCGGAAGTAATCTCCCGCTCGTCAGTAAACTTAACTATGCCATATCAATCCCGCTTCTTTCCCGCCACCGGCACTAAGAACAGCGCGGGCAACAGCAGGAAAGCGGTACAGACCAGCCCCCAGGGTATGGACACCTGCTGGGCTACCAGCCCCACAATAGGCCCGCCGATGATCTGCCCGAAAGAGTCCAGCTGTCCGCTGGTGGAAAAGACTGTGGCGCGCATTTTCTCATCCACATGGTCGTTCATCCAGGCGGCCAGCACAGGCTCCTTGATGGTGCGCATAAGCCCCGCCAGCAGGAACACCAACAACATGAACCAAAAGCTCCGCCCCACCGCGAAGAGAACCAGGCACAGGATATACCCGGCGCTGGTGGACATGACCACACTGGTTCGGCTGACAGTCCCTTTTTTCTCCATGCGGGCGATGAGCAACTGAGAAGCCAGAATACCTAAGCCGCTGCCGATAAGACTGATAACACCGAACCAAGTGACGCTGTTCAGCGGCCCGATAACGGGTATTACCGTGTCATCCAGAAAATGAGCGGTGGAGAGCCGGTCAAAGCCTTCACTGGCAAGTCCCCCGCATAGTGTGATTGCTAAGAGCGCCAGCAACACAGGTGCGCCTTTCACAAAGCCCAGGTTGAGCTTGAACAGGCAGACAAAGTCTTTAAGCAAGCCCTGCCGTTCCTCAATAGCAGGGGAGAAGTTGGTTTCTGGCATGATGCGAACCAACACCAGCCCCAACAACAAGCACAAACTGCCCCCCAAGATGACAGGCATTTGCAGGTTTATGTTTCCCAGCAGTGTGCCCAGCACCACGCCCAGAACGCCGCCGATTTGCCCCATTTGACTGCCCCGCAGGAACACCTTGTCTATGGGTTTGTCCTCTTCCTCCGAGGCAATCCACGCCTCCAGAGCGCCGGTGATGAAGGTATCACCGCAACCCCAGACAACCTGGGCCAGCAGAACCGGCGCGAACCACGGTAGCGCACCCTCCATCAGAAAGCCCAGGCCGTAGAGGAACATTCCAATCAGCACCGAGCGCCGACGGCTATACAAATCCGCCACCACACCGGTGGGTATCTCGAACAGAAAGCAGGAGGTCTCCAGAACCGTCCCTACCAGGACAAGCTGGAAAGCATCCAGCTGCACCACCTCCAGGTGGTACACGATGGAAAGCACTGTGGACATAGAAACCGCCAGGGAAAAGACAAATCGGAACAGCAGGTAGACAGAATATGCCTTTGAATTTTTAGCAAACATGAAGTTACATTCTCCTTTACGAATCAGTATAACGACCCGCAATTTTTGGAGGGTCGTCAACCGTATCTTTACATTATCTTCTGAAACATATAGCGCACCTTGTCCAGGCGGCTGTTTGGACGGCGGGGCTGGATGACCGGCTGACCGACAGCGGCCTGATATCCTTTCAGCTTTGTAAGGCATACGCTCCGCCCGTTGGTGTAAAAGGCCAGATCAGTACGGTATGCCTGTAGACAGCGGGCGGGAATCTCGCCAGTAAAGACAACTTCATCCTTTTTTACCTGGGCCGTTTCGATGGTGGCACAGTATTTCGGTGCATCATGC
>JAXJSC010000030.1:0-1584 GCA_036310305.1 Treponema sp.
GACTAGAATTATTTGTTCAGTGGAGCTGCAACAGGTAAAGTTTCTACAGAAGAAGGTGCAGCAGATGCAACTTATTCTAATTATACAAATACCGGTTTAGACAGCGTAGGCTGGTACAGGCATAATATTTGTAATAATGGAGTAACAACAACTGATGATCCATCTGACGGAACAGCTGGCTATGGAACCCACGAAGTTGGAAAAAAAGCTGCAAATGCACTTGGCTTATACGACATGAGTGGAAACGTATTTGAATGGTGTTACGACTGGTATGTCAGAATTAAAACAGGCAACGCGACTGACCCTACTGGCGCCTCCACGGGCTCTTACCGCATTTATCGCGGCGGTAGCTGGCGCTACTATGCCTACGACGCGTCGGTTTGCAGCCGGAGCGTCAACGACCCGGACTTCCTGGACAGCAGCTTGGGCTTCCGCGTTTGTCGCTCAGCCAAATAATGTAACTAATTTAAGGTCATTGAGCCTGTAGAAATGACCGCATTATGCAGATTTCGACCGCTCAATGACCGAGATTTTTCCGCTATGCCGGTGGTTTCGAGAGCCTCAACCACCGCGGGACTTTTCCGCTTATTTGCAAGTGTTGCCTGTTCTCATTTTTCTTCTGGGGTGAGTGAGGGATAATTTTTTGTCATTGTTTCCATGCTTTATATATACGCGGAGGAATTACAAAAAATGCATTTGCCTAAGGAAAATTTGTGATATAATTTTTACAGTTCTTTTTGGGGGAGAAGTAAATTGAAAAAATTAAAAGTATCTAAAATTATAGCACTTGCTGGCATTGCGGCAGTTTTATTTGGGTTTGCCTCATGTGACACAAATGCTGACGACAGTTCAAACCTTGCGGCAGCAGTTCTGCTTGGCCAGAAAAGCGGCGGAACAATTGCAAAAGAAGCAATTGTTATTAATGGCGTTACATTTGATAAAACAGCTGAAGTTTATGCTATAGAAACTGCTGTAACAGTTGCAGGTTCTGATTTTATAGAATCCCCTGCTGATAAAGGCGTATTTATTAATGGCCGCAACGTTACCTTAAGCCCGTTTATTATGGGAAAATACGAAGTAACATAGGAACTTTACAAGGCAGTAATGAACGGACAGAAAGTAACTGTTGGAGAAACAGAATATGAACTTGCTGCCGAACCGTCTTACTGCAGCGACGGAAGTACAGAATATGTAATTGCAGAGGGCGAAACCCAGAAATACCACCCTGTAGAATTTGTAACATGGTATGACGCAGTATATTTCTGTAACGCATTAAGTGAAAAATTAAGCCTTGCAAAAGCATATACAATTGAAGTTACAGAGGTAACTTCAGATCATATTACAGGTGCAACAGTAACCCCAGTAGCCAATGCAAACGGTTACCGTCTTCCAACAGAAGCAGAATGGGAGTTTGCAGCCCGCGGAGGCGACAGCACAAAAGCAGACTAGAATTATTTGTTCAGTGGAGCTGCAACAGGTAAAGTTTCTACAGAAGAAGGTGCAGCAGATGCAACTTATTCTAATTATACAAATACCGGTTTAGACAGCGTAGGCTGGTACAGGCATAATATTTGTAATAATGGA
>JAXJSC010000031.1:0-33204 GCA_036310305.1 Treponema sp.
GAAAAATACAAGGAAATAATCCTGGTGGCCATAGTGGAGAGGAAATACCCGTTCCCATACCGAACACGGAAGTCAAGCTCTCTAACGCCGATGATACTGCCTTCGTGGTGGGAAAGTAGGTAGCTGCCAGGTTTTTTATTTTAAAAACAATTTTCTTTTTCTGAATTCTATTATTTTTTTAATACATATTTTTGCTGTGATGGCAGCTACCTGCGTCGCGGCAGCATAGCTGCCACGACGCCCGTTTTAAAGGTAAATATGTCTGGTCAAGGTACATTGGTGCTTAAAGCGTTACATGTAGGCAAGCTCGATGTTTTTTTCTGTGGGAGCTTGGGGGATTCTGGGCTTTTTAATGGGTGTGAGAATTCTGGAATTTATAGGCAATTAAATTGTGGACTATGTAAAATTTTATAATTAAAGGAATTGACACGAAAGTACGGGGGGGGGGGGTATACTTTCTATATGGAGTATTTATCAGTTATTTATTATTTACGTGCTGTTTAAAGCTCCATGAGGAGATTTTAAATGAAAAAAATAGTTTCTATTTTTGCTGCTGCTGTACTTGCAGTTGGTTTTATGGGTTGTTCGAATGATTCGGATGACAATTCAGCATTGATGCTTGCTCTTGCAAGTCAGTCTTCTGGAGGAACTTATCTTCCTGCAAGCGTTGGTGAAAATAACCTTTCTGGAAATACTTACAAGGCTGGTAATGATACCAGAAATGTAACTTATGAATTTTCTTCAAACAGCTTTACAGTTACATCAAATACAAAAGTTGATGCTGTAGCTAGTGTAAATTCAGCTTATACATTAAAAAATGTAATAACTTATTCTTATTCTTATGATTCTGTTGAAGGTATTATTTTTACTAATAATTCTTCAGAAAAAACTTATGTTGTTCGTGGAACAGTAGAAACTCCTTATGAACTTGCTTCATTCTCTAATGATGCTCAGTTTATTGCAGCTGAAAAGGCATATATTAAACTTACAAATGATTTAATGAGTGATGCTGATTTGGAAGCTGCTGCTAAAGCATTGCGTTATTCGACATATGGAAATAAGCCTGCTATTGTTGATGCCGGTAACTTTATTGCATATACTGATACTACAAGTACTGCAGAAGTTCCTGAACAAATCATAAAGACTTATAATGAGACTAATGCTTTATATAAAGCATATCATGATAAAGCTGTTGGTTATGTAACTCCATATGCTTATGAAGTTACTTCTTCAAGCTTAAAAGTTTCTTCAAGCAGTGTATATCCAAAAGATACAACTCTTGCAGATTTGTACAGCAAAAAATTTAATTTCACAGAAAAGTATGATAGCAACAATTATTTAATATTAAATAATGCTCATAATCAGAATTTGGGAACGTTCTTTGATTCTTATAGCGGAATTGAAGCAGGTTCTACTTTATCTGATTTATTTATGATTTCAGGTATTTCTTCGGATACAATCTCTCTGAAAAAGTTTAGTATTGATTATACAAGTGGAAATGCTAAAATTGAATCTGCTGATCCATGGTCATACACAGAAACAGAAGTTACTGAAGGTCTTAAGGTTACATTAAGCGAAGGTTCTGCAGAAAAAGGTAATTTTGTAATTCCTTACAAAACTTCTTCTACATCTTATGCAACTTATGAAAAACAGTAATTAAATTGCTGATGTTGTAAAGGTTTTGCCGAAAAAGGGAACTGCGAGTGCGGTTCCCTTTTTTGTTTAACGGGAATGAAAGTGCAATGAGGTGCTTGCTTTTGGGGAAGTTTGGCCCCGGCATGGAAGGGTGGGAGCGGAGCGACCAGGATTTTGCGGAGCAAAAGACCAAGCGTTAGCGGGCCCTGTAACGCCGGTTGCGGGGGAGTTGGCCTGAGAGGGGAAAAGAGAAGATGTTTTTGTGCTGGGTTTGTGGTATAATGGGGATATGCAGAATTCGTTTTTTGGTGAAAGAACTGATGAGAAAAGTTTGAAGTGGGAAAAAGCTGTTGGACGTGAGATTCCGATTTATGGCAGGAATGAGATCCGGTCGGATTTTGAGAGGGATTACACGAGGATTTTGCATTGTCAGGCTTACAGGCGGCTTAAGCACAAGACTCAGGTTTTTTATGCTCCTCATAATGATCATGTTTGTACTAGAATGGAGCATGTTATGCATGTAGCTAGTGTTGCGGTTACGATCTGTAAGTATTTGGGGTTGAATGAGCAGCTGGCGAATGCGATTGCGCTGGGACATGATATCGGGCATGCGCCGTTCGGGCATCACGGTGAAGACTGTTTGAATTCGTTGATGGAGCAGAAGGAAGGAGCCGGCGCGCCTAAGAAATTTTGGCATGAGCGGAACAGTCTTTTTTTTGCGGATTATATTGAGACGCTTCCGAATCCGGATGGGATTGCGCAGCCTTTGAATTTGACTTATGCGGTGCGGGACGGGCTTATATGTCACTGTGGGGAAATTGATCAGCAGGGGATAAGGCCTAGGAATGATGCGCTTGATTTGTATTCTATTAAGAGGCCGGGGCTGATTCAGCCGTTTACGTGGGAAGGATGTGTCGTTAAGGTTGCGGATAAGATTGCCTATTTGGGGCGGGATATTGAGGATGCAAGGCAGTATCATATTCTGGATATGGGGGCTTACCGGCATATGCGCGAAATTGTTGCTTCGACTTTGAATTCTAAGGGGAGCAGTGCGTTCAGGAGCGGTAAGGCTGTTAATACGACGGTTTTGATTAATGATCTGATTGTAGATTTGTGCGAGCAGAGTTCGCCGGAAAAGGGGCTTTGTTTTAGCGATGAATACTTTAAATTTATTCTTGAATTGAAGAAATTTAATTTTGCGCATATTTATAATCACTGGAGGCTTTTGGAGTTTTCTAAGTACGCGGATAACTGTATTGAAACGATTTACAGGACGCTGATGCGCTTTTATGAATATGCAAGGAACGGACGGATGGCGCAGGCGCTCAGGTATTATCCGGTGTTGGCGAAGAATTTTGAGGAATGGCTTTTGAAATATACTCGATATGTTCCTATATTATGGAAGAAAGATGTTGATAAGAAACGGCTTCTTCATATTAATACTGTGAATATTTTTGATCTGGACGATATTGAGTCTTATGAGAAGTGCGTTGTTGAGTATATTTCCGGGATGACGGATGTTTTTGCAATCAGTATTTATGAGGAGATTATTTCGTTTTAAAAGAAAGGACCGCCGGGAAAAAGGAGGAAACCGGCGGCCCCAAAGACAGGTCTTTATTCTTAATCGCTTTCACTAATAACAACATGCAGGCGGCGAATTAGTTACAAAAATATTAAAAAAATTTAACAATTCTTATATGAGAAATTATGCCTTGACTGTTTAAAAAGAATAATGATAGAATAGCAAAGTAAATGACAAAAATTAAAAAAATGTCATTTTAAGAAAATATTTTGAGGTTTAATCATGTCTAAGAAATTTGCTTTTTTATTCCCTGGTCAGGGTGCTCAGGAACCTGGAATGTTGAAAGATATTTGTGAAGCATTCCCAGAAGCTCGCGCTGTAGTAGACGAAGTTTCTAAAATCACTGGCGTTGATATGCCAAAGTTAATGTGGGAATCAGAAAAGGAAGTTCTTAGCCGTTCAGATAACAGCCAGCTTGCAATTACAACTGCTTCTTTGGCTACAATGAAGGTTTTGGAATCTAAGGGAATTACTCCTAGTGCTTCTATGGGATTCAGCCTTGGTGAATTCCCTGCTTTGTATGCAGCTGGTGTTCTTAGCTTTGAAGACGTAATCAAAGTTGTTCAGAAACGTGGTCAGATTATGCAGAAAGTTTGTGAAGAAATTGCTGCTGCAAATGAAGGTCATGCACCTGGAATGACAGCTGTAATTGGTTTGAGTCAGGATCAGGTAAAAGATCTTTGTGCTGGAATTAAAGATGCATATGCTGCAAACTTGAACTCAAGCATTCAGACTGTTGTAAGTGGTACTTTTGATGCTCTTACAGAACTTGAAGCAAAGGCTAAAGAAGCTGGTGCTCGCCGTGCTCTTCGTCTTGCTGTAGCAGGTCCTTTCCACAGCCCACTTATGCAGAAAGCTGCTGATGAATTTGAAAAGGCAATTGCTGACGTTAAGTTCAACGATCCAAAAATTGAAATGTTCAGCAATGTAACTGGTGCAAAGGCTACAAGTGGTGAAGAAATCAAGAAGAATGCAGTTCTTCACCTTACAAATCCAGTTCGATGGACAGATGAAGAAGCTGTTCTTGGTTCTATCTTGAACGAAGACTGGCAGGTTCTTGAAGTAGGTCCTGGAAAAGTATTGAGCGGACTCTGGGCAAAAACAGATCTTGGTGAAACATACAAGGTGCCTTCTATTAATACTGTTGAAACTGTAAACGAAGTACAGGCTTAATTTCGAAGTTAATATTATTGCAATAAAAAAAATAGCTACCGGTCGATAAACGTCTGTCAAAACCTAGGGAGCGACGGCAACAGTCGTAAAAATGCTCCAGTGGAGCATTTTTAGCGATTCTCCGAGCAGCTGTGCTGCGATGGTCCGCTAGCGGGCTACATGCTGATTTGCCTTGGAACTATATAAGTTGCCGCTCTCGCGGCAGCAAATCAGAATGTTTTTGCAGACATTTCTCTCCCTCCTGCTATTTTTTTAATGTATAAAAAAACTTGAAATTCAACGCCAAAAATATAACAGATACATTCAGTAATTGAATGCAACGGGAGATGAAATTGTTAAAAGGAAAAAAAGCGCTTGTTACTGGTTCCAGCCGTGGAATTGGACGCAAAATTGTAGAAACTTATCTGGCAAATGGTGCTGAGGTATGGGGGCTTTGTTCTAAGCCTAGCGCTGCTAAAGAAGAATTGGAAGCATTTGCTAAGGAAAACGGAACTGCTTTCCATGAAATCTGTGCAAATGTTGGAGATGCTGAACAACTTTCTGAAGTTGTAAAGGCTGCTCTTGCTGAAGCTGGCAACTTTGACATTCTTGTAAATAACGCTGGTATTACACGTGACGGACTTAGCTTCCGCATGAAGATGGAAGACTGGCAGAATGTTTTGAACGTAAATCTTACTGGAACTTTTGTTGTAACTCAGATTGTAAGTAACGCTATGCTTAAGGCTCGTTCTGGTTCAATTATCAACATGAGTTCAATTGTTGGTGTTCACGGTCAGGGTGGCCAGGTAAATTACGCTGCTTCTAAGGGTGGTTTGATTGCTTACAGTAAGTCTTTGGCAAAAGAAGTTGGTGCGCGTGGTATCCGCGTAAACTGTATTGCTCCTGGTTTTATTGAAACTGACATGACTGCTGTTTTGAATGAAGACCTTAAGAAGAGCATGATTGATTCTGTTCCTCTGAAACGCGGTGGAAAACCGGAAGATATCGCCAACGCAGCATTGTTCCTTGCAAGTGATTTGAGTAATTATATCACAGGGCAGGTTTTAGGCGTTGACGGTGGTATGGGAGCCTAAAATCGAAAATCCGTTAAAAAAAATTGTACGACAGTGCAATTTTTTAGGATTATCGAGAAAACGGCTCGCTCCGAGACTTGCGAGGAGCGCGGGAAGCTAGTTTTTGCTGGTTTCGACCCTTCGAGAACCTCAGGGATCGAAGTCTCAACCACCGAGCAAAGGGGCTTGTTTTGACGACAGGCCTACGCCAGATGCGGAAGGGCGCGGAGCGCGTGCCGAGCGAAGCGAGGTACCGACCGTGAGGGTAGCCTGGAGCAGCTGGTTTGCAAATGAAATTTCGTACAAAAAAAATATAAAAGGAAAATAAAATGGAAAAACGAAGAGTTGTAATTACTGGTATGGGTGCTATTACTCCGCTTGGAAATAGCGTGGATGAATTCTGGGCTGGAATTAAGGCTGGAAAAAGCGGAATTGGTCCTATAACTTTGTTTGATGCATCAAAAAATAAGGTTCATTATGCTGCAGAAGTAAAGAATTTTGATCCTTCTATTTATATGGATTCTAAGGAAGCACGCAAGATGGCACGCTTTACTCAGCTTGGTGTTGCAGCTGCTAAAATGGCTCTTGATGATTCTGGTCTTACTGGTAATGCAGAAGTTCTTGATGAAACTGGTGTAATTCTTGGTGTTGGTATTGGCGGTCTTGAAGAAACTGAAGCAGACGTTCTTGGTATGGCAAGAATGAACTTTATTAAGACTAATCCAATGGCTATCCCTAAGCTTATTCCAAACGAAGTTGGCGGAAACATTGCAATTCAGTTTGGTTGCCACGGTCTTGTAGAAACTGTTGCTACTGCATGTTCTAGCGGTACTGACGCTCTTGGTATTGCTTTTGACATGGTCAGAAGCGGTCGCATGGACTGCTGTCTTTCTGGTGGTGCTGAATCTACTATCTGTCAGTTCGGTGTTGTTGGTTTTGAAGTACTTCACGCTCTTTCTACTGGTTTTGATGAAGATCCAACTAAAGCAAGCCGTCCGTTTGACAAAAAGCGCAACGGATTTGTAATGGGCGAAGGTTCGGCTATTATGGTTCTTGAAGAATACGAACACGCTAAGGCTCGTGGTGCTAAGATTTATGCTGAAGTTGCAGGTTACGGTGCAAGCTGTGACGGTTACCACCTTACATCACCTAATCCGGATGGAATCTGCGGTTCTAAGTGTATGAGCCGTGCTTTGAAGGACGCTGGAATGGATCCAAGCGAAATTCAGTATTACAACGCTCACGGAACTTCTACTAAGATTAACGATCCTAGTGAAACTAACATGATTAAGATTGCTTTTGGCGAAGAAAACGCTAAAAAGCTTAAGATTTCTTCTACAAAATCTATGCACGGTCACTGTCTTGGTGCTACAGGTGCTATTGAAGCTATGGTTTGCGTTAAGGCTATTAACGACAGCTACGTTCCATGCACAAAGAACCTTGAAGAACAGGATGTTGAAGGCGGCTGTGACCTTGACTACGTACCAAACAAGGGTATTGATATGAACGTTGACGCTGCTATGTCTGCTACATTTGGTTTTGGCGGACACAACGGTGCAATTATCATTAAGAAAATCAAATAGTTAAAATAATTGACATGTTAATGAGGGGGAGCGATCCCCCTCGCTTCAGCCCGCGTTGCGCTCTTACGCTACCCCCTGTGCGGGCTTCAAATGCCAGCCCGCAACGCCTGTCTTAAAAAAGATTTTTGTATTCCATGCAGTTGCTGATAGCTTTGCGGCTGCAAGTAGAGTTTTTATCTTGTACAGAGCGTTCATTTGCAAAGAAGCGAAAGGTTGCAGTGGCTTGGTTCTGATTGCAGACTATTGTAAAGATGAAGCCCGTTTCCTAAACAGTTTTTCCAGTTGCGGCATTTTGCACAGCTTCCTTTTTTTGCCCAAGAGCGGTCGCGCATTGTTTTATAGCGAGTGTTCCATAGGCGCATGAATTCAAAGTTTTCTGAATATATATTTCCCTGAATAAAATCTTTTGCACGTACGGAAAGGCACGCGGAAACGGATCCATCGCACATTACGCTTGCTACATTTATTCCGCCACGGCAGAAAAAGAAAAAATCCCTTACTTTAAGTTCGTATTTTCCAAGATATCCTTCGCAGGAATAGTTAAGGTGTATTGATTTTTTTATTCCGGCATTGAGACTTTTATAAGTTCGGGTTTCTTTTATAAAATCCATAAGTTCGCGGTATTCTATGGATGTAAGAGCCAGATTGTTTTGTGCGGCGCGTCCTTCCGGGAAGATTGAAAAAATGCGCCACTCTTTTACATTTATGGAAATTAAAAAGTCGCGGAAATTTCTTAAGGTCTTTAAATTATTGCGGTGAACGCATGTAATGACATCATATTTTAATCTGTGAGGATAAAGTTTTTGAAATTCGTTAGCGAGCTTTATTGCTTCTGTTACTTTTTTGAAGGAAGCGGGATTCCGGCGTAAAAAATTGTGCTGTTCTTCAAAGCCGTCCAAACTGAATGCAATGGAAGTCATTCCGGCATTCAGGAGAGATTGAAATCGTTCTTTTGTAAGAAAAAGTCCGTTTGTTACGATTCCCCAGTGGAAGCCGCGTTTTATTATTTCTTTTCCTGCAATTTCTAAATCTTTTCTTAAAAGAGGCTCTCCGCCGGTAATGCAGACAGTAAGCTTCTGGTATGGATTGTTTTTCTTTATGTCATCAAGAACACGAATGAAATCAGAAAGAGGCATGTCTGGAGTTCCGCTTGTAGCAAGGCAGTCGCTTCCGCAGTGAAGACAGTTTAAATTGCAGCGCAGGGTACATTCCCAGAAGAGGTAGCGTAATTCGTGATTTTTGATTTCTTTTGTACGGTAAAAACGGAAAATCGCCTGTTTTAATTTATTCGGCATCAGAATTCTGTTCCATTGAGGCAGAGTCTTGATTTTCAATTGTATTTTGGGCGTTCTGTTGATTTTGTTTCTGCTGCTCAACTTTTGCTTCGTTCAGGAGCATATACATCATGTAGTCGTCGTCGTTTTCTACCATGCCGTAACAGGAAGTAAGCGTTCCGATTCCGCAGATTCCTAATAGGGTACCTAGAATTTTTTTCCAGGTCCAATGAAGTTTTGTGTTCATAATTCTCTCTCTCTTTTTCTAATTAGACTGACTGTAGAGTTTATGGAATTGCATTAAAATTGACTTCTTCGCGTCAATTTTACAGGAATTCAACAAAAAATCGACATTAGACTTAATTATAATTTTTGAAAGGAAATTATGTCAATATTTGATTTTGAGATTTATTTTTAAATTTGATTTACCTGATAAGAAGTGCGGTTGTTTTTAACATCGTTTTAAGATAATATGAGCTATCATGGTAAGGCTGAATATTGTTACATTGCAAGTATTCTAAGCTTTGCTACAGAATATAGACCGCTCTGATTGGCGGGCTTTCATAGGAGAAATAAATGGCTTTGACTACTGATATCAAATCATTGCTTCCACATCGCGAACCATTTTTGTTTGTTGATGCAATTTTGAGCGCTGATGACAAAGGTTGTGTTTGTGAACACACATTTACTGAAAATGAATTTTTCTTTAAGGGACATTTTCCTGAATATCCTGTTGTTCCTGGTGTAATTCTTTGTGAAACTATGGCTCAGGCTGGCGGTGCTGCTTTGCGTTACAGCGGAGTTGTTCCAGCAGACGGATTGTTTTTCTTTGCAACCTTGGACAAAGTAAAGTTCCGCAATCAGGTTCGTCCTGGTGACAAAGTGCGCATGGAAATAACATACCTCCGCACAAGTCCAAAAATGATTAAGCAGGCCGGCAAAGCATACGTAGGCGACACATTGTGCGCCGAAGCTGAATGGATGTGTTTAGTAGGATCTGCGCAATAGCGCAGTCCTACGTGTAGGATAATTTCCTTGTACAAAGCGGAGCGAAGCGACGCATGTGTTTAGTAGGATCTGCGCAGTAGAGCAGGCTTAACCACATCTCTAAAAAAGACGGACGAAAAAACGTTCGTCTTTTTTTTTGCAGTGAAAAATAATGCTAGAATTAAAGGGAAAATTAGCCGATAATGGATAAGTAGGATTATCATCTTAATATGCGGAATCGTTTTTTTGGCAAAAAAATTAATTTTTCTCTTTCTGAGCGCTTTAGGCGCACTGGATTTTTTTGTGCCTTATTCGGAAGCTTTTTAATTTTTCAAGTTTTCGGTGCAACTGCAAAAACAACGCCTAATCATGGAACTTATGCTTCATATAACTTTGATGCGGAACAGGGTTACGGAATAACACTCACCGATAATTTATCTATAGAAACCGTTGGAATCTATTCTACTGTTGAAATCAATTTGAACGGCTATACATTGACAATCGGCTCAATCGAATATGGAAACTCTGGATATGCAGATGTTGTTGCCTCGTTTACAGTAACAGGAACCGGTTCTCTATATCTTGGTGATGTAACTACAAACAGCTATGCAGTTTCTGGTTCTTCATTTACTGTTAACGGTGAAATTTATGTAGTACAAACAGGAACCAGTTATTCTAACTTTATAAATATAAATTTAGGATCAAACATAGTAAATCCAACCGATAATACATTTTATTGGACTGGTGCTGGTTCTGATAAAAACTGGACTACAGGTAAAAACTGGTACTACAATTCTTCTGACAATACTCATTATCCTGGTGAAAGCGGCTATGCGAACAAACCTGTATATTTTTTAGGTACAGAAGCCGCTAATGTCATCCTGAATGAAACTATAACGCTGACGTCAACATTGTATATCAATTCTGCTGATGAAAATCCGATAACATTTGATCTTAATGGAAATACTCTTAAGGTTGATACTATTATTTTAAATAGTGATAATACTGCTAGTAATAATTCAAATATGTTTATTTCTGGTTCCGGTTTATTCGAATGTGCAAAACTTGATTATCCGAACACAAAAGAACATACAGTAACAATTAATGAAGACTGTGAATTAAAGATTACGTCTACATTTTATGGAGACGGAATTTCTGATTTTATGTGGTTTACGGGTGATGGAACGCTTTCGATTCCTGGATCCGGAGCAAATTTAAACTGGTGTGATGGAAATAAGAAAACAACTGTAAAATATACGGACATGAAGAATATCAAGGCATCGTGTCGTCCGTCTTATTATGCTGTGTCTTTCTCTGGAGCAGATAATTTTGGTTCAGGGAACGATATCACTGTTTCTGTAACAAAAGATAAGAACGGTGAAAATCCAGGTTCGAATCCTCTTAATTTTCCATATAAGATTTTTCTTACAGATAATTCAAAAAACAGTATTTTTAAATTTGATTCAAATGCGCTTACAGATACTGTTGATTCTAATATTTCTAAGACTGAATACAGTACAGAATCAAAAATCTTTGCTGTAAATGATGTTTCAGGATTTACGAATCTTGAAAATGAAGATGGTTTTACAATCACTTTTTATGCACCTGACGGAAGCGGTCTTGTATTGGGTTCTGTAAACTGGAAGAAAAAATATCCTACATGGACTGGAACTACAGATACGGACTGGACAAAAACTTCTAACTGGGCTGGAATCAGTGAACTTACGGGGCTTGATTTATCTGATTTAAGTGATTATGAAATCACGCTCATTAACGGACTTACTAATTATCCAGAAATAACGCCTGGACAGGATATTACTGTAAAAAAGCTGGTAATTGAAGGCGGAGCGGAATTCAAGGTTTCTGGCGGAAGTTTTACAGCTCAAGAAAGCATTGTTGTAAAAGGTGAATACGATTTTGGAATTTCAGAAGTTGATGTTTCTAGCGGAAGTTTAACAGCGGCAGAAATAGAAGTTCAGAATAACAGTGAATTTAATTTATCTGGTGGAGAGTTACATACTGATCTGCTTTTTATTAATGGAAAAAATGACAGCAGAAAAACGGAATTTAAGTTTTCTAGTGGAAGTTTTACTGGGAAAAATGGCTCCGGCTCTTATGCGGATTTTAAGGCTGAACAAAATGCCAGCACAGATTTATCGGTGGACGCGTTTGAAGTAAATAATTTTACGCTTTCTGATGAAGATTCTGGAATTGCTCCTGTGTTTAATTTAAACCGGACAGTTCTTACTGTTAATGGTGCGTATTCTAATACGGGTGGCTCTGTATACACAAAAATGCGGTATTCAGAGAATTGTTCTGTTGCCGCTGAAACAGCTGATGCCGGTACCTGGGTTTTTGTTGCCCCGGAAGCAAGTGATAAATGGGTTTACGTAAAACCTGTCACAAATCTTAGTTATAATGATGTGATAATATCGCTTTCCTCCATAAAGCAGACTTGTATAGGCGGAGATATAAAAGCAAACTCAATTGAAATAAATACAAGCGGTGGTTCAAATGACTCTCTTGTAGTTTTTTCTGATTGTACGGTTGATTCTCCTGTAAGTTATACTTTATCCCAGGACGGACTTACATTTATAACAACATATACAACATCTTCTTCTGAAAGTTATCATGCAATTGAATTTAAACAGACGGTCAATACAGGTATATATCCTCTTAAAACAAGTGGTGAAGGAAGCGTAAAATTCAGCGGTGCCGTTACGGCTGGAAGTCTGTCTGCGGATACAGAGGTTACGCTTGCGGCAGATATAACGGTCAGCGGAGCCATTGATTTTTCAAAAGCTGTTACTTCAGAAGGACCTGTAACTATTACTGCTGACGGCAATATTACATTTACAGATGAACTTTTGGTTTCAGGGATGTTAAATTTGATTTCCGGGGTTGCCGGTACGCCGGAAACAGTTATATTTACTTCAACTGTTGATTCAGAGGCGGGGGGTCCCGGCTCTATAACGGTCGGAAGCGAAGAAATCCCAAGTCTGACTGAATTAAATAAAAGCGTGGGCTCAAATAAAGCTCTAGATTCGATTTTATTATATGGCGCTGTAACAGTAGAAAGCGGCTGTTCTCTTATAAAAACAGGCGGAGTGGCAGGAAAATACGCAGAGTTTAAAGGCGGTTTTAGCGGAACGCCGGACATTTTACTTACCGGAAATGCAAAAATTTTCGGTGATAATACATTCAATTCGTTTAAGGTAGATAATTCTGCAATTTTAAGGGCAACAGAAGTCCTTTTTGAAGACGGAAAGACTCAGCATTTTTATACGGCGGTTGATGATGGTTCAGTACCTCCAATTTTTAAAGGAAATGGAGAAGGACTTCTCTCACTCTCTTCTATATATAATTCTGACTCAAAATGGTCTGCAATATTTGAAAACACTCCGACTAACAAAAACTTTGCATATACGCGGGTTTCTTATTCAGAGTCTGTTGATTCTGCCGGAAATGCAAACGATCTTCGAATACTGCCAAAGGATGCTTATGTTGACGAAGGAACTTCCGGTACGACATTAAGCTGGTTCGCTCTTGTGTCCTATAAATGGATTGGCGGTGCTTCTGGCTTGTGGAGCACTCTTGCAAACTGGACGGATGTTTCTGGCAATTCTGTTTCTTATCTTCCTGTCTATGATGATGAAATCTGTAAGATTGTGTTTGTTTCTGACTTTGATTTTGAAAATGCATTTACAGATGTTTCGCCGGCTGTAACAGAAATAAAGCTTGATTCCATGAAAATTGCCGGCGGAAAACGTTTTGCGCTGGCAGACGGTAATCTTACGCTTTCGGAAATAGAAATTGATGCGGATGCAACTTTTGCCCTTTACGGAAAATCCGGACAGACCGTAAGTGTAAGCGCAATTACCGCGGATTCTGATTCTGCAATAGAATACTATGATGACGGTAGTTCTGCCGTTGCTGCTACTCCTGTTTTTGCTGTGGGAACGTCTGTCGGCGCAAAGGTATTCAAAAATCTTTCTGTAAAACAGACGGCTTTGGGGTCAAGTTTTGATTTTGATTCGGCGGTTTCTGCAAAAAGCATAGACTGTACTTCTCCTGTAAGTTTTTCAGGGGATGTTCAGACTACAGAAAATCAGGATTACGCCGACACCGTAACTCTTACCGGCGCCGTTTCCTTTAAGGCGGGCGATTCTTCAAATTCCAGTTCAGAAATCAATTTTGCCGGCGGCGTGTCGTGCGGTGGAAATGCGCTTTCTGTAGAAACAACTGGAAACGCTGTATTCGGAAACAGTACGTCCCCTGCTTCGGGTTTTTCAGGAGATTCTGTAGTTCTTTCCCTTGTCGGAAATGCAGAAATTTACGGCGATAACAGTTTTTCGTCATTAAAAATAGATAATTCATCTTATGGTTCCGAAACTACGGTAAAATTTGAGGGTGGAAAAACACAGACGGTTACCAGTGAATTTTCAGTTTTGGGAGCGGACTCAAAACCTGTAAATCTTTTAAGTTCTTCATCTTCTGCATGGAAGATTGATGTTACAGCTGCGGTAGCTGCGGATCCGACTAAAATCAATGTGTCGTATGCGGCTGTAGAAAATTCAAATTCAATTTATGACAGCATTATTGCGGAAAACAGTACTGATAAAGGAAAAAATACAAACTGGAACTTTGCAGGTGTTGAATATGTCTGGAAGGGAATAAATTCATCTTTGTGGACGGATAACGAAAACTGGGAACCGGCAACCGTGCCGGGCTCTAAAGCTTACGCAAAGATTGAGGCAGCTTCTAATAATCCAAAACTTACTCTGGATATAGAGGCTGCAAAAATTACTGTTGATTCCGGGGCAGTTCTTGAACTGCAGGGATATTCAGTTAGCCTGCCAGACGGTTCTTCTGCCTCGCCGACCTTTGTGAACAGCGGAACGGTTAAGCTTTTTGGACTGGCTACTCAGTCAGTGTCCGGGACAAAATCCAACGCACCTGAAAGCCTTGTAGAATACAACGGAACTTCTTCCAACGCAGTTACAAACGCGGCATGGGGCTCGGAATATGCAAAACTTGTAATTTCATCTGCGGCGGACTTTTCGCAGGACTTAAACGTTTCAGAAAGCCTTGCTATTTCCCCATACGGCACCTCTTCTGCCGTGCGCCTTAATGGAAACGTAAGTGCAGGAAGTTTTTCTGGTGCCGCCTTGAACCTTACGCTCGGCGAAAACTGTTCAGAATTCAATATAGCAGGCGCAGCATCTCTGACAGGTTCAGTAACATCTTCTGCGGATTCCATCGTAATGTCGGCAGGAAACTGGTCTGTCTCAGACCTGTCTTTGACCGGAAAAACAGTTTCTATTTCCGGTAGCTTTAGTACTTCGGAAGCTTTTGTGTGCAATGCAGAGGCATTCTTTAACGGGGAATTTGTTCAGAGCGGCGGAACCAGCACATTCAGGAATAATGTCTCATTCAGTTCATACAGAACGGACGACGGACTTGTTATTTTTGACGGTCAGGGAGCACAGTCAGTTTCAAAAAGTCCTTCAGCTGCGTCGGGTGCAGAGATTTCTTTTGCAGATGTTCAGATTGGAACGGCTTCCAATACAGCGCTTGAACTGCTTGCGGCACTTGATTTTACTGTAAGCGGAAAATGGGAATCGCTTGCGGCCTTTAAGGCTTCTTCAGGAACTGCAACATTTACTGGCGATGTAGAAATTACAGGAAGCAGCGAATTTTACGGATTCTGTTATAAAAAAGTCGGCGGAAAACTAGAATTTAAAAATGCAAATAAATTTGAAACTCTTGAAATTGATGCAGAGGGCGCAGAAGTTACGTTCCCGGCAGGGCAGGCAAACTGTCAGGTTGTAAGTACGTATCTTAAGATGTGCGGAAAAGAAGGCAATTTCCTTACCTTAAAATCTTCTTCAGGCGGAAGCCAGTGGTATATTGAGTTCAAGGGCAATGGAATGGACTTAAATGCGTCCTATATATATTACATAAAGATTTCGGACTCTTATGCGGTGAAGGAACTTGTCGCAAGGGAAAGTAAAAACGAATACAACAATACAAACTGGATCTTCCCGGCAATGCGATTTGTACTTACTCTTGCAAAGCCGGATTCAAACAGACTTTACCTTATGTTTGATAGAAAAATTGATCTTTCCCGCTCCGATATAAAGTCTACGCTGGTATTCCTTACAGAAGACGGCGCAGATTCAGGGCTTTCAATTGATTCATATTCAAAATATGCAGAAACTTCTGAATATACTTCTATCTTGTGTACGCTGAACAGAAACCTTACAATGGCTGATTTAACGGATGTCTATATTGCCTACAGAAGTTCCGGTTCAAGCATAATATGTGATAAAGATGGAATTTCGCCACAGGAATATTACGGACATTCCATAACAGATTTTGCGCTTGACCTTATAACTCCTCTTTACGGATATGACAACAGGCATACGGAATATGATGCTGAACAGTTTAAGGAAAATATAAATGAGGGAAGCTGGACAATAAGAAACTGGGATGCAGATCAGGGAACGGACGGAACGCTTTTGCTTGGAACAGATATCCTTATTTCGGTCGTTCAGAATATTTCAACTCCGTCAGAAAAACTGGCACTGTATTTTGATAACAAGCCTGCTTCTGATTCCGTTTCTGTTGAATTAAATAAAAGGACGGGCGGTTCGTACAGACTCTGGATTCCGTCAAAGACAAGCGAAGGGACTGCAGTTCCTTCGCTTGATCAGCTTTCGGAAAAGACAAATGATTCGTTTGAGAAAGAAGTAGATGATTCCGGCAAAAAGAACATTAATTTTGTGCTGAAAAAATCTTATTTTGCAGATGGAAAAATGAAGTCAGGCGATCAAGTCTCTTTCCTTTTTGGTCTTGAAGATTTTGAAGTCTGCCATGAACCTAAAATAAAGTATTCTGGTTCCGGGGTTGTGTTTGATACGTCAGAGAAAAGTCCGCTGTTTTCTGTGCGCCTTAAAAAGGCTGGGGATTATTCTTCTGTCGATTTATGGTCGTTCAGGTTAAAGGATGTAGTCCAGCAGCGCGGTGGCGTTACAGTAATGAATAACGTGATTAACGCTTCTTCCGGCGAAGAGGCTTACATAAAAGTAAATATGACGGAAACCGGTCCTCTTAGCGTTGTTGTCATGACTCTGGATGGAAATGTCGTTCAGTATCTTCATCATGGAACGGCGGTTTTTGGAGACCATATGTTCAGCTGGAACGGACGCACAAAGAGCGGAAAAACTGTTGCCCGCGGAATGTATTTTATCCGCGTATTTGGGAGCGGAGTTGACGAGACTAGAAAGGTAATGGTTGTTAAGGACTAGTAAAATCTTTATAATGGCTCATGTATGAACTCAAAAGAACGGCATTCACAAAGATTTGAAGATATGGGACGCTTTTTTGCACCGGATTTGTGTGCCCTTCCTGGAATTGTTGAAAACATCAGTAGGGAAGGCTGTAAAATACGGTATCAGTTTCCTGTAACAGTCGATGTGGATTATGATTACGATGTAAAGATAACTTTTGCCCGTGCAGCATCTGATTCCTTTCAGCTTGTGTGTCATCCTCAATGGGTAAGGGAAGATGGTAAATTTACAGAAATAGGGTTCAAGATTCTTCCGTCAACGGATTATTCCCGTCTGGCTGTTTATATTAATCAACTTGAAGAAGACAGTACTGCAGATGACATAGATATTCAGCTCAGCGATTCAGTCTGTCAGATAATTAAATAAGATGAATTCAATAATGAAAAAAGGTGCGGCTTTTCTGGCTTTTCCGGAACTGCAGGGAATGCTGCTTACAGAACTTTCGGGGCGCCTCAACTTTACTTCAAAGCCGACTGCAGTTTACGGTGACTTATTATATTTTGAAGATTTTCCTGTTGATTCAGTAAAAAATGAAAACGATTTGCCTTACTGGTCGCGCTGTACAATGCTTGAACCGCAGATTATTTCTTTTGAATCAATCGGCGAGGCTGCCTCTGCATTAAAATCGATTCAGAGGAGTTGGGCGCCTTACCAGTATCAGTTTTTCAGGCGTGCCAATTTAATTCAGGAAAAGCTTCCGTACGTTAATCTTAAGGTAAGGAAATTTCCTGTAAAAATCCCGAATTCTCCAATTGGGCTTTATACTTTAATTGATGAAAAAACTATGATTGCAAGCGCACGTACTTCCAGCTTTATTCCGGCAGGGCAGCTTGTTTTTGAAGAAGATCACGAAAATCCGCCTAGCAGGGCATACCTTAAAATTCAGGAAAGCCTTACAATGGCAAACCTTCTGAACGGAACTCCACTTCCAAAAGCCGGTGATCACTGCTTTGAAGCAGGCGCATGCCCCGGCGGCTGGACATGGGTTCTGGTAGGACTCGGCGCCAGCGTTTACGCCGTTGACCGAGCAGAACTTGCTCCGTCATTAATGGCTCACCCGCTTGTGCAGTTTCAGGCTCATGATGCGTTTACATTAAAGCCTCAGGACATTGGCGCCTGCGACTGGGTTTTCAGTGACGTAATCTGTTACCCTGAGCGCCTCTTAAAATGGGTAAATGAATGGCTTTCCAGCGGACTTGTAAAAAACATGATCTGCACAATAAAAATGCAGGGCGAGCCGCAGTGGGATGTAATAAGGCAGTTTGCAGAAATCCCGGGTAGCAGAATTGTTCACTTAAACTACAACAAGCACGAACTTACCTGGATTCACACTCAGCTTGAAGCTGCGCAATAAGTTCCGGAAGTCCGTAAACATTTTCCAGCTTGAAGACTCTTCCTGGATGCGGCGGAATCCCCTTGAATACAGAATTTGCTTCCGGTGTCAGAGGTTTTCCGTTTTTACTACCAATCAGAACGGCAGTTCCGCCGATGGCTTTGTATCCGTCAGTGTATTTCTGCATGTCATCCAGAAAAAGAGCATTGTCTATTGTAGCGCCCGCAAGTTCCAGCGCTTTTTCAAACGCAGAAGCATATGGTTTTCCTAAAAGATTGCAGTCCCTTATGTCACATATTGCATCAAACTGGTCGCTGACATTAAGTTTTTTAAGTACGCGCTCTGCGTGTTCTCGCGGTGCGTTTGTGCAGATGACTTTTGGAATGTTAATTGATTCCAGAAACGGCCGCAGTTTTTTATCTTCGTTCAGTTCGTCGGCTTCGTTTTCCGGGTGAACATGTGCAAAAAATCCTTCTACATCAGTTAATCCTTCGCTTCTAAGCCATTCCAAAGTTGTAGAAAAATTGCGGATATTCTTTTTTCGTATTTCAGCTGCTTCTTCCATGGAAACTTTAAAAAAATCTGCAACACATTCCATCATACGCCTTGTAATTCCTGCATCCATAGCCGCAGAAGCCGGGTAAAGCGTGTTGTCTAGGTCAAAAATCAAATGTTCAATCTGCATGCTTTAATCATATAGTATTATTTGTTTGCAGTGAACCCTGTATATCTCCCTATTACAAAGTTGACATGTCAATTTTTTGCAGAATATTGATTTTTTTTATTTCTTAACGGATAATCTAACAAATGCAGGAAAAAAGTAAAAAATTAAAAAGATTATCTGATGGTTGGACATTTATAGAAACGTTAATTGTAATGTCTATTATTTTGCTGTTATCAACGACAGTTGGATTTAGTGCCGTGAAGCAATTAGATAAAGCAAGGGTTGTTGCAGCGAAAAATCAAATCGAAACTTTAGGACTTGCTTTGGATTCTTATTATTTTGATGTTGGCCACTACCCTTCTGAAACTGATGGTTTAAGTGTATTATGGACAAATGTTCTGATGGAAGAAAAATGGAATGGACCTTATTTAACGAAAAAGATTCCAGCAGATCCTTGGGGAAATAATTATGTATATATAAGTCCTGGAATAAATGGATTAGGATATGGAATAATATCGTATGGTAAAGATGCTGTGGAAGGTGGAGACGGTGTTAATGCGGATATCTATTCATGGGAATAAAGCGTTTTCTATGATAAGTGCATTAATATCAATATTATTATCTTCTTTTTTTCTCTTATTAATATTAAAACATACACAGCAATTATTAAGATATTCTGGAAAAATCTCAGATAAAGTTGAAAGTGTTCAAAGAGAATATAATGCTAAAGCTCTTAAAGAAATTAAAAAATAATAATTGTGGTTTTTCATATATAGAATCAATTGTTGTTCTTGTTTTAATGTCTGTATTTCTAACAGTATTGTCTATTTCAACTTTTGTATGTATGAAATCAATTAGGAAAGTATATGTTCGTAATAGGGAAACTAGTATTTTGTTGGAAAATCAGAAGAAAATGAGGATGTACATAAATAGTGTTAAAAATCCTTTTTGGGAAAAAGAGTACGTTCCCGATTTTTCTGAGAATAAAATATTCTTGCCATATAATACTGTTGAAGATAGGGAAGCATTAGAATTAAATGAAAATTTTCTTATTAACGAAGTTGAAATTTTAAGAAATTCTATGATGCTTCCAATAGGGATATCCGTCTCATATTCTTATAATGGAAATAGTTATAAAATGGTTCAAAATTTTGCAAGTTTATATCAAGAGGTTGATAGGCTTGAATAATAAAAAATCTGGTTTTACAACATTTTTTTCACTGCTATTTTTTTGTTCTTTATCCTGTGTTTTGTTTTCGATTACTTTATTAATTACGTCGAGTAATAGAAGAATTGTAGCGGAAGATGAAAAAATAAATCAACGAGATATAATCGGAAATGTTTTTTTGTTAGTTGCTGATAAAATTTATAAAGATTTGCAAAATAAGACAGAAAATTCTAGGTTTGATGAATTATGGGAGTTTAATAATACTGAAATAGAAAATTGCAAAGTTATTATACAATCGGATTCCGGGTTAATTAATTTATATAATATGCCTATTGGATTTCTAAAATCTGAAAAAATTAGAAATATTTTATCAAAATATGATACTACTGTTTGTGATGGTGAACTGGATGTTTTTACTAATGTAGGCAGGCTTTTCTGGAATTTTGATTTATTAGTTAGTGAATCTGATAAAAAGCATGATTTTTTCTTTTTTACTCCATTAAATCTAAATACAATCGATCCGATTTTCTTTAGAGAATTTATAAAACGTATGGAACTAGATGATTCTATTTATTGGAAGAAAAAACAATTGTTTGTAAACAATCAATTTCTCAGGGATGATGTTGAAGCCTTGTTTTGTTATGGATTAGAATATGACAGATTAAAAAAAATTTTTATTTTAGATGGGATTATTAATGTAAATTTTGCAACCGAACAGGCATTGGAACTAATATTAAATTATGAAGAGTTTGCTATAAAAAATGTTGATGCAAAAATAAAGTCATTAATGGAAATTCGACAAAGAAGAGCAATTACTAAGAAAGATATATGTATGATATTTGGAATTTCTGATAATGATAAATTGTTTTATTATTTAGGTGTAAAGAGTAGCTTATGGAAGATTATAATTGAGGGAAAATATGAAAAATGTATTTATGAAATTTTTATAAACAATAGTTCTATATACAAAGTAAACGAGCAGTGGATCTCATTATGAAAAAATATATATTTATTTCATTAGTGCAATTTAGACATTATCTAATCGATGTTTCAAAAGTAAATAAAAAATATCAACAAAAAGCCGCCGAGTTTAAATTGCGGTCGTTATATCCCTGTTCTCCTGAAAATGCAGTATACGATATTGTTGATAATGGAAATAAAAAAATAGGAATAGCAACGACACTTGATAATTTTAATGATTATAAAGATATAATTTTGGTTTCTCCTCTGATTTTGATAAAAAATGCTGTTAATGATGGAATTTGTTTTTTTTGTGTAGATAATTCTTTTTATTATTTGGATGTTATTGATAAATGCATAATTAATTTTGAAATATTTAGTAATTTTGATGTGTTTAAAGAAGCGTTTAGAAAAAAAATGCTTTCGGATGATAAAAAAAATAAATATTTTTTTATTTTTGATGATATTAAAGAGAGTCTGGTTAAAAATTTTTCAGAAAATAAAATTTCAATAGTTGATGTAAGAAAACGATATGATAAAAAAATCATATTAAAGTCAGCTGTTTTTTGTCACCAAAATGATTTTAGAAAACCTGTATATTTATTTCTTTTTATTTTCGTGATAAGTGTATTTATAAATATTTTATTCTTTAATAATTTTTCAAAAAATAAAAAATGTTTGAAAAATTTAAAACAAGAGTATATGTCAAAGAAAAAAGACGTAAATAATACTCACAAGAATTTAAAAAATAATGATAATAAGCAAATATCGATAGGTTGTATCGTGGGTAATGTTTTGTGTGCTTCAGATACAATAAAACTAAATTCTTTTTCAATAAAAGGAAATGCATTTCAATTTGAAGCAGAAAATGCTATGGCAATATCAGTTCTTGAGTTTTTAAATCATACAGATCTATTTGAGGATGTAATAATTATGCAGTCTGAACCGTTTGAGTCTCAGGAGAAATTTATAATTTCGGGAAAAATAAAATGACAGTAAGAGAGAGAAAATTACTAGTTGTATTATTATTACTTTTATGTATTGTTTCAATTTATCACTGCTTTTGCCTAAAAATGGATAATATAAACTGTATACAGGAAATCCATTTGACAAGGGAAAAAATCAACAAATTAGAAAATTTGACAGAAGAAAAAAATATAAAAGAAGATATTGCTTTTTCAGAATTAATGAATTTAATTTTTGATGAACTGAAGCAGTTTAAGATGATTCCTTTTAGGTATAATAATTCAAAAGGCTTTATTGAAGTATTTATAAAAACCTCTGAGTATGATTTGTATAATTATTTATTGAGCAAATTAAATTATTCAAGTAACTACTTTATAGATTCTTTTTGGTTTAAGGAATCTAAAGGAAGTATTGAGGTTAGAATCAGATATGTGCCAGATAATTGTATTTATACATCTAAAAAATTTGAAATATGTAAAGAAAAAATCTTATCAAATATAAATACCTATTCTTGTGAGCAAAATAATGTCGTCGAAGAAAAAAAAATCCAAAATGGCGATGAAATTTTTAAAATTATAGGTTCAATAAAATCAAAAGATAATGTAGGATATCTCTATATAAAAAAGTTAGAGGGTGGAAAAATATTAAAAGTGTCAGAAAAAGAGATTGATTCGGTTTCTAATAATTCTTATATCATTAAAATTGATGGGATTTATTATGAAATTAAAAAGTAATTTAATAAAATTATCTGTCGTTCTTCTTCTTTTACAGGGATGCAATTCATTAAAAAATGCAGAAATAAGAAACATAAACGGGATGATTTATAATTATGAAAATGAGCCCGTATCAGGAGCATATGTATATCTGGATGATAAACAAGTTGGATCATCTGATATGTATGGTAGATTTTACATAGATAATTTTATTCCAAACAACAATATAAATATAAAAATATCAAAAAGTGGTTATGAAACTTCAACAATAAATGTTTCGATTCAGAATTCAACACAGTTAATATATGTAAAAATATATTCTAATAATGAATTATTAAAAGAAGCAGAAGATTTAATTAAGAATCAGAATTACGAGCATAGTTTAGGTTTTATTTCACGTTATGAGATTTCAAATGGTGCATCGATTAGTTCTGAATATCTTAAGGCAATTGTAAATTATAAGAAAAAAAATTTTGAAGGAGCTTATACTATTTTAGAAAATTTATTAGCAAAGGGTAGTGAAGACCCTTATATCTATCTGTTTATTGCTGATGTTTGTGAATATGGATTAAAAGATTTTGAGAAAGCTAAATATTATTTAGAGAAATATTTAGTAACTAAATATGATGATTTTGTAGATGAACGGTTGAGAGAACTTACATGCAATCCTTGATTTTATTATTGTTTATTGGAATTTCGGTAGTTTTATGTATTTCTGATATAAGAGAATATAAAATACCGTTGCCAGTTTTATATATCGGATTTGTTTTAACTGTTATTTGTACAGTTTTTATTAATCAAAAAAATCTTAAAAATTCAATTGTAGGTATGGTTGTACTTTTTGCAATTTATATATTGGTATTCCTAATTTTACCAAATGGTTTAGGCTTAGGGGATGTGCAATATTCTTTATACTGCGGTTTTGTTTGTGGGTTTCCAAATATACTATTTTCAGCAATTATAGCTTCATTTCTGGGGATTCTATATTATCTAATATTTTTTTTGAGGAATAATAAATCAAAAATTAAGATACCTTTTATTCCATTTATGTTCATTGGGACAATACTTGCAAAGTTTATAAATATGGAGATTTTTTATGCGTAGATTTCTTTTCTGTTTTATATTTTTGATGTTTCATGGTGCAATTTTTGCTATTGCGCCGTGTAAAAATATGGTAATGGAAATTAAAGAAAACAACGGTGTTGGTATTGTTAATGTTTTATATGAGGTTCCAAAGGGAATAACATTTGAGAAAGACGGTTGGTCTTATTTATATTATGTAGTTTTTGCATCGAATAATGATTCTGAAACATATGGTAGTCGTTCTAATACGGATATTTTGGAATCTAAGTTAAAATATGAGGATGTAACAAAATATAGTGGTCACCAACTAATCCCTGAACTTGTAGGAAAGAATCCTTCAAAACTTTCTCCCAAAGCTACTTATAATAGGGATGTTGTATTAAAACAGGGTTTTACAGAAACATATGGTTCTAATTTTTTGGGAAGACTAGAGATAAGTCTTCCTGCAACAATTAAATCATATGCATATGTAGGTGTTGCTATCATAACCTGTGAGTGGTCGACGACTTCAGGTTCAGACTCTGCTGATTTTAAGCAGAGTGCAATTGTTCGGAAATGTAAAATAAATAAAAATCCTCCTTCTATATCAGAATCAGATATAAAGATATCTGATTCTGATTTATACGGAAAAAACTATTATACCAAGAAAGATACAGTGCAATTAACTATTACTGGTAAATATAAAAAATATATAGTAAATGACACTTCTGTAAATTCTAACTCACCTGTAACTTTATCCGAGGGGGTGAATATAATTAAAGTAAAAGTTGTTGATTATTTATTTAATGAATCTAATATTTTGTCATTTAATATAGTAAAGGATAAAACAGGCCCTAATGTAACGCTGAAGTTTGGATCTGATTATGAAATAAATAATGGAATATATGAAAGTCCAAGAGGATTTAAGATAATAGGAATTGTAGAAGATAGCATTAAGGATGCAGATAGGATTGAGTATAATTGGATAGTTCTTGATTTTATGTCCAAACAAAAAATAGACAAGAGTTATTATACTGTAAACGGTAATGAGTTTAATATTACTCAGCCGGGTAAGTATAGTGTGCAGTTAGAGTCGAAGGATTTTGTTGGTAATTCAGGGAAGAGTAAAACTGTTACATTAGAAATTAAAAGAGTTAAACCAGTTGTAAAGAAAATTTCTTTAACTCCGGTAGTTGAAAAATCAAATATAACTAAAATTAAAGTTGCATGGGAGACAGATACAGAAGATAAGTATATTTCGTATTCTAAATCTAAACTGTCTTATAGAATAAAAAAAGAAACAGATGCGGACAGTGGTAGTCCTGTTGTCGTACCGATACAATCAAGAAACAGTCTATTTATAGATTTAAATAAATTAGATTTGAATAGAAATAAAAGGAATACTATAGAAGTTTGGGTTGAATTGATTAGTCCATATGGAGTTTCTTCTGATAAAAAATTAGAAACATTTGTGATTCCTGCAAAATTAAGAATAGAAAATATAGACACCAGAGAAGAGAATGAAAATATTTATGTGTCAATAAATTTAAGTAATACACAGCAGGAATTATCTGATTATGAAGAAATTTATATTTCAAGATTACCTGATGAAAAATATATTTCATCTAATTTACAAGGCGATTTTTATAAAGAAAAACTGGAAGATATTTCTGTAAATGGAATAAAAACAGATATATTACCTGTAAGTTCAGCTTGTGGACATCAATATATTACTTATGGAGTTACAGGAAAGATTAAAGGTATAGAAGAAGTTGAAGGTCAAAATTCTAAGTCTATAATGTTGCCTAATACAAAAGGCTTTATTGAGTATGACATAAAGGATTCCGAAGGAACCGAAATAACTTTAAATACCCAGGACACAGTTAATCTTCAAAATAATTTAGTAGTTAATAAAGATGGAAAAGTATCTTTGAATATACGAGGATTTGATTATGATTTAGATGAATGGAATCTATCTTTGTATAAAGTAATAGATTTTTCTGGGGTTGTTTGCAAAAAATTAGAATTCAATCAGCGCTTGTTAGAAAATAAAAAAGTTGAAAATATTGGCTTACTTTTAGATTATGGAAATAATTCTTATGTATTTGAATGGCAGGAGAAAAATAAGCAAGGTGACACGGAAACTGTATACAGTTCTCCATTCACATTAGAAATGACAGAAAATCCATTAAATAAAAATGGTTATTTAATAAAAATTGCTAATACACAAGGAATCAATACTGAGTATGTTAGAACAAGACCTGGCGAAGAACTGATATTTGAAACGAGTTCGGGAGATGTTGTTGCTTGGTCCTTTGGAGATGGCTCCAAAGAGACAGGTGCAAGGGTCTTTCATAGATATCACCAGAACGAAAATCAGCAGACTGATAATTTTGTTTATAGATTAGAAGTTGAATCAAATAATATTAAGCTAGCAGACTTTAATGTAAGAGTGGAAGATACGCAGCAGGGTGCTTTATTAGAAAATGAAGTATGGAGAGGAAAACATTTTATTTATGGTACAGTAATTGTTCCAGAAGGAATAAAACTGGAAGTAAAAAAATCAGAAATTGAAGAAACTGAAATTTTTCTAGAAAATTCAAATTACGCAGAAAATCCGGCATCTTTGTATGTACGAGGAATGATAAATGTAAAAGAATGTAAGAAAATAACTGTAAATAATGGAATTTTCAAAAAAACAGGAATTTTTATAGAGAATAACTCTGAAAATATAATAAATAATACATCAATTTCTGGATTAGAGAGGGGAATTGTTGTAAAAGATGGAGGGAATCTGCTATTAAAAGACGTTTCAATTGATTCATGTGAAATTGGAATTCATAATTTTGGTATTTTAAAGTTAATAGATTCCAATATAGAAAACAATTATGAATATGGTCTAAAAGATGAATATGGAGCGAGCCTTTTACAAGATGAAAATAATACAATTAAAAATAATGTTATTAATCATTATCTTATAAAATAAATTTAAAAATATTTATAAAAAGTATATGAGGAAAAGATGAATATCAAGCTTAAATTTGTAATAGTATTTTTATTTGCAGCGATTATTAATGTTTTTGGAAGTGAAAAAAGTAATTACTACACATATCATTCTTTAAATACATCTGTAGAAAATCCAGAGTGGTATGCTTTTGATGGAATTGATAACACAGGCTGGAAAGTAAATGAAAATGATAAGGATGGTTGGTTTGAGTATAGATTGGCTGAACCTGTATTATTAAAAAATATAACACTTAATTGTAAGCTAGAGGAATATAACTGTCTGGAAATATTGCTCAATGCAGGAAATGGATATCATCATCTGTGTGAATTTAATGGAACATTTGACGGTTGTAAAGAAATATATGTATCAGAAAATGAAGGCTATATAGAAAGCATATTATTTTTTCTAAGCGGAAATACTAATGTTGGTGCGTCGGCTATATATGAAGTTGAAATAGAAACTAGGGATGATTTTTTGTTTGGAAAAGAAGAAATTCAATCTGTAGAAGAAAATAAAATCGGCAGATATAAAAAAGAAGTAATATATAATTTTTATGAAGAAATAGATTTAAAGGTTATAAAAAGTCAAAAAATTTTGAATCACAACAAAATAAAATATTGGAATGGCAAAAGCTGGGAAAAATTAAATGTAAGAAAGAATTTGCGCAATATAATCTGTGATTTATGGAATCGTTATGAAATTTTGGATAATGTAACGACTTCTAAAGTAAAAATAGAGGAGATTGATTTATTTTGGTCTATTATTGAATTAGGAACTGAATTTTGGGGATATGGAATAAAGCCTAAATGTGGAATATATCCTGTATTTGAAGAAACAGGGAATAAGAAATTAGGTGTAATAGAAAATATAGAAGAGAATACATATATTTTTGAAATTTGTAGTGAAGAAAATTATGATTCAATTAAAGTCTTGATAAATGGTAAACAAACTGTCCTTAAAAAAAGTGTATTAAACAAAAATATATATGAAGCGGAACTGCCTATAGAAGATACAAAAAAGACCGGAGAAAATCTCTATATAGAGTTAGATTCTGACTATTCGGTAAAGTTTACAAGGCTCGTAGAAAAGAATTTAAATGGTAAAATAAATGCTCAATCTTATGAAATTAAAAATACAAATATCAATCAATTCCCATTTGAATATGAATATAATTTTAAGTTTGGAAAACTCTATTCTTTAGAAATGATAAAATATGAAGGAAACTTTTCTGGCAGGGTATTCATTCATGATGAAAAATCTTATTTTGGATGGCAGGAAGTTGAAATTTATCAAAATGATGGTTCTATAGCATGTTTGGAAGGGATTGAAACAGATAAGATAAAAATTATTGCTTCGGATAATGACTGGAATAATATTTCTTTCTGGGGATCTGAGTGTACTTTAAGAAAAGAAATAAGAAATGATTCGGTTCTTCATAGATTTGTAGATCAGTCAGATGATTTTGAGGTTGTTACAGAAGATGGGTTAATTATAAGTGGAAGTGTTATATATCCAATAAACAGTGTAACAATAAATGGTAAATCAGTTTCAATTGATCGTTATGGAAAATTTGAAGAAAAAATTGTTCCTGAAAAAGGGTATTCAACTGTCATAGTACAGTTTTTTGATAGATTTCAAAATCAAATAAATTATAATTTTGTAAAGAATGTTTATAGATATTCAGCTTTGCCTTCAATAGAAATTGACAGTCCTTTTGGTGATGTCCTGACAAATCGTGAAAAAATTGAAATTTCGGGTAGAATTGGGAATATTGAAAACGGAAAAGTTCTGTTAAATGGCAAGCAGATAGAACAAAAGGAAAATTGTTTTTATTCAGAAGTGGAATTGAAGGAAGGAGAAAACAATTTTACTGTTGAAGTTTTTGATGAATTTGGAAGAAGTTCAAAAAAACAAATAAAAATTAAAAGAGACACAATAGAGCCGACAGTTGAAATAAAATATCCACTAGAAAGTACGATAATAAGTGGTGGTTTGTTAGATTTTGTATTAAAGGCAGCTGGAGAAGAAGCGTTTTGGTACAAAATTACTTCTGATGGTGAATGGTATTTTAATTATGGGGAAGAATGTAAAAGAATAATATCTCTTGAAGATGGATACTATAATTGGAATGTTATTGTTAAAGATATTGCAGGAAATAAAGTTGAAAGTGAACATTTTACTTTCTGTATGGATAATACACCTCCAGAAGAATTCGCAATAAGTTCTGATATTTCTGGTTGGTCAAATAACAATGAACCGACCATATTCTTTCAGACAAATGATTTAACTTCTGGTATGGAGGGATATTATGTAAAGCTGGATGATGGCATTTTTAATGAAGCTGTCAGTCCTGTTAAAATGTCAAAGTTAAATGATGGAGAGCATGTTGTTACAGTAAAAGCTGTAGATAAAGCAGGTAACTCTAGATTATCAACAATCGTTTTAAAAATAGATACAAGCAAACCATATATTCCGGAAAATATTCATCTGATAAGTGGTTCCAGTTTATCTAGAGTTGAATGGGTGTCTATAAATGATGGAGAAGAATATCAGGAAGTATGGGCAGAAAGAAATCCTGCCTTCCCAGAAGGGGTTCGGCTTCTAAAAACAATAACTGCAACAGAAGGTTATGGTTCTAGTTCATATGATGATATAAATCTTGGAGCAAGAGAAATATATTCTTATCGATTATATTCTAAAGATAGAGCAGGAAATACGAGTGATAAAACTGATTGGTATTCAATAGAGACAAACTGTGGGAAGGCTAAAATTGAGGCAGGAAAAGAAACTGTTTTAGAGTATGATGGAATTAAAATTTTGATAAAACCTGATTCAGTTTTAGAAGATATTACAAAACTTCAGATTCAGGAAATTCCTGAAGAAGCATTGTTTGAAACTATAACTGACAGTTTGGGAAAATATTTTAGGATCCTTGGAATTAGGGAAGAATCTGGTTCTGAAATTATTTGTGAACATGTTACTTTGGTTGAGCCAGCTGAAATAGAATGCAAATACGAGAACTCAGAAACCCTTAAATTAAATGAAATAAAGGGAGCTTGGTATGATACAACATTCGGATGGTGGCAAGATATTCAAAAAACATATATTGATGTAAAAAAAGAAGTGGCTGTATTTTACACTAATCATTTTACAGATTTTACAGTTCATGCATCAAAAGCTAAGGATGTAAGTCCTATAGAAATTCGAGATGAAGTATCAAGATTTACGAATAAAGAATTAGTTCATTCAGATTTTAATGTATCTCCTCAAACAGGAGCGGCATCTGTAAGTTTTGTAGAAAAAGTATTACCGGGAAAAAATAATTTAAATCTTACATTAACTAGAATATATTCTAGTGCTATTGCACAACAGGATGCTTTTAAAGAAAACGAAGAAGAGGAAGATAAAGATAAAGAGTATTTGGATGGTTCTGACTACTGGAAAATTGCAAATGGCTGGAGACTGCAATTTCCATACATGAAAAGATCTTCGGAAAATCTGTGGTTTATGGATATTTCTGGAAATTTAGTATCTTTGAATCAATTGGAAAAAATAATAGACGTTACTGAACATTCTGTATTGCTGGAAAATCATGAAAGCGGAGATTTTACTGTAGAAATTGGCTTTATGACAAAAAAGGATATTCAGGCATTTGTAAAAGGCGTTTTATTTTCTACCCAAAAATGTAAAAAAATTACATACGTAGTTGTATATGGCAAAGATGGTTCTAAAATTTATTATGATGATAGAGGCCGTGTTACATGGATTAGTGATGGGACAGGAACTAACTGTATTAAATTTCAATATTCTGATGGTAAAAATGTAATCACTGATTCAATGGGAAGGATTATTGAGTGTTCAAAAGCCAAAGGTCTTATAAAAAAGATAGATATAACTAAAGGTGAGGACAAATTCACAACGAGTATTGAATATACGACTGAGAAAAATGTGTTGACCAAAGCGAAGGATTTATTAGGAAGGACTTGGGAATATAATTACAATGAATCTAAAGTAAATAATTCAAGTCATTTTGTAATAGAAGAAGGGGATGATGAACTCACGGAGGAAGAAAAGAAACTAGAAAAGAAATTTGAGAAAAATATTGATGTGTCTCTTTTGAATGTAGTTAGATGCAATGGTTTTGGAGAGTATAAAGTAGAATACCAAAAGGTTCGTCTAGAAGATGCAAAAAATGCCGGAAGAAGAATTTTGAAATCTGTATGCTGGCAATTTAGAGTAACAAAATATGGTAAATTTCAGAATGATTGCTTTTTAGAAGAGACATCATGTTCCTATGAAACAGAATATAATGATCAGTATGTAAAAAAAGCAGTTTTTTCTAACAATAGACTAAAAATTGAGTATTTCTTTTCAAATATTGTTAAACCTCGTTCAATTTTGGCGAAATATGATAGAAATTTAATTGAATCGGTATTTAATGTAAAATATGAATTAAATAGTGACACTACAGAAATTATCCCAATTCTGACGAATGTTATTTATTACGATGCTGATACCAAAGCAAAGGTATATACAGAAATAAGCAGATGGGATGATATTACTATTCGCTTAAATGAAAAGATTGTTGAGTATAATAGGGATAATTACGAGAAATATGTTTATCAGTATGACACTTGGGGAAACATTGTAAGTGAAAGCTTTGATTCCTTAAGAAATGGAGAAAGAGAGAAGAGCTATATAGAACGAGAATTCAATAACAAGACTTCAGAAAACAGTTTTTCTGAAATTCAATTATATGATTCAAAAGAGAATTTCATTAATGGCAGATATAAAAAAGATTATCTTACAGCTGAAAAAATATCAGTAATGAATTGGTATGGAGAATCATTAGAAGATGGCAAGGAAAAAATTGATGTTAAAATCAGATTATTTAAATATGGAGAATTAAATAAAGTTATTAGAACTTTAGAAAAAGTTGAAGAAAAGAACTGGAAAATTGTTGATTATGAATATGATGAAAATGGACTTGTAAAAAAAGAATCTGTTTATGGAAATGACTCTGAAGAAAAGTATATAACAGAGTATAATCATATATATGATTCATCTGAAGATTATAAGACAGGTATAAATTCAAAGAAGAACATTCTGATAAAGACAGAAAAAAATGTGTTACTCGAGATAGGAAAAGAACCAAAAGATATTAGAACCGTCTATATGTATTCGCCTTTAACAGGATACTTAATCGCAGAAGTTGATGCCAGTGAAAATGTAACTAAGTTTGAATATGATTCAGCAGGAAGAATAACAAAGCGCATAAAGCCTTTAACTGAAAATGGAATTCTCCCTGTTTTAACAGTTGAATATGATGATGCTATAACGGATGCATATGATGATTCAAAAAAATTAACGACAACTGTTACAGAAGAAAATAATCTGAAAACTATATATCAGTTTGATAATTTTGGAAGATTAATAAAATCTCAAAAAGGAGATATAATCATTGATTTTGAATATGACGTTTATAATCAGTTGATAAAACAGTGTGGACCATATTCAGATGGAAAAGATTCAAGGACAAAAACAAATATTGTTACTGATTACACGTATGACTCGTTGGGAAGGGTGGTTTCTGTAAGAAAACCAGGGAAGAAACAGGATCAAAAAATATTACATGAGTATGATTCTGTTTTAAATTCAGATATTGAGATAGATGAAGATGGAAGAAAAATAAGAACTTCTAAGAATTTTAGGGGTGACGTAACAAAAAGAGAAATTTGGTTATACGGAAACTGGCAGAAAAGTTATACGCGCTATAATGTAAGTGGCAGTGTTATATACGAGGAAGATTTTAATGGAAATATCAAGAGGTATTTCTATAATGAACTTGGAAAAATAAAACTCGAACAAGGTGCAGAAGATAATTTTAACAGTGATGGAAAATTAATTATTCCAGAAACAGAATATAAATATGACTGCAAAGGCAACGTAAAAGAAATATTAAAATACGAAAACAGTGATTCGCAACGTAAATTAATTTCTCAGTTAGAGAACACAGTTATTAATTCCAGAGGACAAATACTGGAGTCAAAAATAAAGGTAACCGTTGGTAAAGAGCAAAAGTTCTTAATTCAGAGAAATGTTTATGATGAATTAGGAAATAAGATAGCAGTTCTTTCTGGATATGAGAATGAAGAGCTAACCCGCAAGCTGTTTAAATATGATATAGATCATCGTCTTATTTATGAGGAAGACGAAGAGGGAAACTATGAAAAAATAACATACGACGTAATGGGGAATATGACATCTAAACAGGATTCTCGAGAAGTAAATGATTCTTATGAAGGAACATTTAAGCTTGAAATGAAGTATGATGAATATAATAGGTTAGTAGAAGCGTATCTTCCTATGCGACAGAAAAATTCAGAAAGACTCATAAAAAAATATAAATATGATAGTGCAGGTAATTGTATACAGGAGATTGATGTAGATGGCTCTGTAAAAGAAATTGTTTATAATGAAACAGGATTGCCATTGAAGTTTATAGACAAGGGTGATGGGAATGATTTTATAGTTGAGAAGAAATATACTGCTGCAGGAAGGGAAAAAACTGTAATTTATCCGGAAGGAAAAAAAGTTGAGAAAGTTTATGATGATGCAGGACGCTTGAAAGAAGAAAAAAACAGCAGAGGTGCAAAAACTTATTCCTATGATTTAAATGGAAATCTGACGTTA
>JAXJSC010000032.1:0-66416 GCA_036310305.1 Treponema sp.
CATCTCAATCGCACCTAGTGCACAGTCATAGCCAGCCTACAATAGCAGAAGCGTTAAAAAAGACTCCGCTCAGGAGTCTTTTAGCTTCTACCTACAATCGGCTCAGAGGCGTCCCGGTAGAGGACGCCGACAAAAGGGCGACGAACCAATTTGTTATTACAACTGTTTCATCAAGTTGACCATTTCAATCGCTCCTAGTGCACAATCATAGCCCTTATTCCCAGCCTTGCTTCCGGCGCGTTCAATTGCCTGTTCAATATTTTCTGTTGTAATTACACCGAACATTACCGGTACACCGTTTTTCATCCCGGCCTGTGCAATTCCCTTGGAAACTTCTGCACAAACATAATCATAATGAGTTGTTGAACCGCGGATTACAGCACCAACAGCAATAACAGCATCGTACTTTCCACTTGCAGCCATTTTATCTGCAATTACAGGAATTTCAAATGCGCCCGGAACCCAGACAGCAGTAATATTCTTTTCTTCAACTCCATGGCGCACAAGACCGTCTACAGCACCACCAAGCAGTTTGTTAACGATGATTTCATTAAATCGGGAAGCAATAATTCCAACCTTCATTCCGGCTGGCGCAACAAGCTTTCCTTCTACAAGATTAATAGTGTTCATGATTACCTCAACTATCGAATAAAGTAACAGACTTTTGAATCTATCACAAGATTTAAGCGGTAAAAAAATTGCATGAAGAAATCTTCCTGCATATTATTTCTAAATTAAAACCAAAAGTACAAAAAGTGCAAGGAAAATTGAATTAGAAAGAATAAGCGTAAAAAGAAATCCGGTTTTCGGGTCGGCTGTTAAATTAAATCTAAAACTTTTAATCATAATTGATAAACTCCTGGAAATAATTTAACACAGCAAACCCAGGATTTCAAGAAATTTAACAGTGAAAAATCCAGTAAAATTCTGCAATTAAAACTTTTCAATATGATATAATGCAGCCATGAAAAACGAAATTTCCATTCCACACTGGAACCTTGATTCACTTTACAGTTCACTAAATTCAGAAGAATACAAAAAGGACCTGAACAGCCTTAATCAGATTTTTACAGAAATGCAGACTACCCTAAACACGGGAAACAGCCTGAACGGTCCGGATTTTTGCAAATGGCTTAACAGCTTTATTAATCTTTTGAACCGGGAAACTGCTCTTTTAAAAAACCTGAATGCCTATGCTTACTGCATTTATTCAACAGATACCACAAATCAGGATTTTATGAACAACCTAAATCTGATGGAAGATTATGAATCGCGTCACAAGCAGATTTTCATGCAGTTTTCTGAACTGCTCAGCAAAAGAAAAAATCTGCTGGAAGATTTTTACGGCGCTTTTCCAGATAAAAAAGAATATGACTTTATTTTGAATGAAGTTATAGAAGAAAATGCACATCAAATGTCGCGGAAGGAAGAGGAACTTGCTTCTAAAATGTCCCACACTGGCGGAAATGCCTGGAGTCTCTTGCAAGAACAGCTTATAAGCAACCTCCACGATGAAGCCGGAAAAACTTTTAACGAAATCAGGAACGATGCATACAATCCGGATCCGAAAATCCGCCTTGAAGCATGGAAAAAAGAAAAGGCTCTTCTGGAACAGAACAGGATTGCATTTGCTGCCGCCCTTAACAATCTTAAGGGAGAGACTTTAACTTTGAATGCAAGGCGCAGCTGGAACCAGGCAGTTGACCGCGCGCTCTTTTCTTCCCGCCTTTCGCGCAAAACCTTGGATGCACTGATTACCGCAATCGAAGAATCGCTCCCGCAGTGGCGCGCTTATTTTTGCGCAAAGGCGGCGTACCTCCGCAAAACAAACGCAACTTTAAGCCAGACCGCCGGCACCACTTCCGAGCCGGGAATTGCCTTTTACGATTTGTTTGCACCGCTATCCCCGGCATCCGCTCTATCATCTGCCGGCTCAGACTCCCTGCTTACAAAAAAATGGACTTTTGAAGAAGCCGCCGAATACATTCAGAAAGAATACTATTCATTCAGCCGCAGCATGGGAGACTTTGCAAAATCCGCTTTTGAAAAAGGCTGGATTGACGCACAGGTTCGTCCGGGAAAAGTCGGTGGCGCATATGATGAAGATTTCCCTAAAGGCCACCAGAGCCGCATACTATCTAACTTTACCGGCGCATTCGGTGACGTGATTACGCTTGCCCACGAACTTGGACACGCATTTCATTTTTCGTGCATGAAGAATAAGGCTCCGCTTTTTTACGATTACCCTATGACACTTGCAGAAACAGCCTCTACATTTGCCGAAACAATCGTTAAGCAGGACATGATTTCTACCTGTTCAGAACAGGAACGCATTCAGATTCTTGATCTAGACCTTACGGACGCAAGCCAGGTTCTGGTAGACATTTTAAGCCGCTACTATTTTGAAAAATCCGTTTTTGAAGAAAGAAAAAATTCAGAACTTAATGCCGACGATTTCTGCCGGCTCATGAAGGCTGCCCAGGAAAAAAGCTACGGAAACGGACTGAACAGCGAACGCCACGAATACATGTGGGCGGTAAAAAGCCACTACTACATTACCGGCCTTGATTTTTACAACTTCCCGTACGCATTCGGCCAGCTGTTTGCGGCCGCCCTTTACGAGCGCAGCCGTAAGGAAGGAAAAGCCTTTGCCCCAGTCTACGAACAGATTCTAGCCAGCACCGGCAGCATGAGCTGCGAAGCCCTCTGCCAATCCGCCGGCTTTGACATAACAACCCCAGCCTTCTGGCAAACCGGCATGCAGATGTATATAAAGGAAATAGAGGAGTTTATAAAACTGGGGAAGAAGAATTAAGTTGCAGTGAAAATTGCTTACACTATCACAAAAATGCGTCCAATTCGTCACGGCTGAGGCTGCAAGGTATTTTATACACGCAATTTTTTTTCAAAAAATTGCGTCAGCCCTCAGAGTGCCTCATTGTCCACATTTTTGCTATCGTTTCAGCAATTTTACCGGTTTCCAATATTCCAAATATTATAATTTTTCCGTAAAAATATGCCCCTGAGTCGCTCATTTGAATCTGAGCAGTGCGCAAGATTCAAATGGCTTGATTAATATGGAAAGTTTCGTTCAGAAACTTTTCCTTATAGTTTTTCCGTAAAGATGTGTCCCATCTTATCCCGCTTCGTCTTAAGATAAAACCTGTCATAATCCTGCGGTGCAATTTCAATCGCAACGCGTTCATTTACCTTAAGACCAAATCCGTCAAGACCGTAGATTTTTTCCGGGTTATTTGTAAGGAGACGAAGTGATTTACACCCCAAATCGCGCAGAATCTGTGCGCCGATCCAGTATTCGCGAAGGTCAGGCTTAAAACCGAGGCGCACGTTAGCTTCCACCGTATCAAGTCCCTGTTCCTGCAATGTATACGCCTTAAGTTTGTTTATAAGTCCTATTCCTCGGCCTTCCTGGCGCATGTAAAGGATTACGCCCCTGCCTTCTTCTGCAACACGAGACATTGCCGCATGCAGCTGAGGACCGCAGTCGCAGCGCTGGCTTCCAAAAACGTCACCAGTAAGGCACTCAGAATGAACGCGGCACAGTACGTTTTCACCGTCAGTCAAATCACCGCGAACCAGAGCAACGTGATGTTCACCTGTAATGTCGTTAACATAGCCGTAAATATCAAAATCGCCATATTCTGTAGGAAGCTTAGCCTTTGCTTCGCGTACAACATGTTTTTCGTGAACACGCAGATAATCCTGCAGAGCCTTAATCGTAATGAACTTAAATCCGAACTTCTTTGCCATTTCCCAAAGTTTAGGAGTTCGCATCATAGTTCCGTCGTCGTCCATAATTTCGCAGCAGAGACCGCATTCCTTAAGCCCCGCAAGGCGGCACAAATCAACTGTTGCTTCTGTGTGACCGTTACGGACAAGAACTCCGCCCTTACGCGCAATAAGAGGGAACATGTGTCCCGGACGGCGAAAATCTTCCGGCTTAGAATCAGGGTTTACGCAGGCAAGCGCTGTAATTGAACGTTCTGCAGCAGAAATACCGGTCGTTGTAGTCTTATGGTCAATTGAAACCGTAAATGCGGTTTCGTGATTGTCTGTATTTTCTGCAACCATCGGGAAAAGATTAAGTTTTTTGGCAATATCATTGCTCATCGGAGTACAAATCAGACCTTTTGCGTGGCATGCCATCATGTTGATGTTAGCCTGAGTAGCAAATTCTCCGGCACAAATCATGTCGCCTTCGTTTTCACGGTCTTCGTCATCAGTTACCAGAATGATTTTTCCGGCCTTCAAATCTTCAAGAGCTTCTTCAATTGTGTTGTAGTTGTATTTCATAAAAAAATCCCCATAGGTAAAACTACAGGGATTGCGATTCACAGAAATTAACCGGCAAAAAGCCGTTCTACTTCTTTCATCCAGACTTTACTGTCGGTCAGGGAATCACACCCTGTCATGCCTTGCGGCTCGCTGACTTACAAAAAATTGCTCACAGCCGGTGGGGAATTACACCCCGCCCTGAAGTTTTCTATATCTTACTTAATTTTTACGCGAGTTACAACAGTTATTTCTGCACTTCAAACTCGTCCATTATGTTACCGTCCAAATCCTTTACAACAGCCTTTATAACATTTCCGTCTACAGTAAAAAGTCCGTAGCCTCTAAAGCCCATGATAGTCTTTGCGTAATAAGAAGTGTTTTCGTTTACTTCTACACGTTTTGCAAAGTTCCCGCTCATTGTCGGCAATGTCACATACTGAACTCCGTTTATCAGTTTTGTCCTGTCATAAAGATGGATGTGACCGTTTATTACAAGGTTTACGCCATATTTTTCAAAAAGAGATGTAATTTCTTCGCGGTTTTTAGTAAACGACCAGTCCGGCTCTGTTGAATTAAATGAACTATGGTGATAAACAACCACTTTCCAGTCAGAACTGTCTTCGCAGAGCGTTTTTTCAAGCCATTCAAGCTGTTCAGAACCGCTTCTCAAAGGCATATTTGAATCCAGAAAAATAAAAGTTACGCCTGCATATTTTGCGGCATACCAGCGGTTCTCCAATCCAAAAAATGAAGAAAAAAGTCCGCCACCTGTATCATTATTGCCTTCTGCACATGCAAAAGGAATTCCCTGCAACAGAGAAATTTTTTCAAAGAAATTTTTACGCCAGTTCTTGATTTTACCGTCTTCAAGCATATCACCGGCACTGACAATGCAGTCCGGTTTTTCTCCGGCAACAGCCATAAATCCCTGTTCTGTAATTTCTTCTATAGTCTGATGATCAGAAATTGCCGCAAAAGTAAAAGACTTTCCTTTTTCCGGTGGTGCAAAAAACGTAAGCTTTCCATAGCCCGGAATCTTCACTGAATATTTCTCGCCGGGAACAAGCTCATTAAAATCTGCCATGTAGCCGGAATCCTTGTAATTAACCTTGCCACGTACAGGAACAATTTCCTTTCTGTTTCCATGCCTGTCTTTCAAGACAAGCTTTCCGCAGGATTTTCCTTCTGCATTCCACAAAATGCGGTATCCGTCTTCCGTCATACGTAGTACTGGCGGACGTTCAAGCGTTTCTGCCTTTACTTCACCGTTATCCTTTGCAAAGACAAACTCACCCGCAGCAAATAACGTAAGCGCTGCAATACAAATTCTAAAAAATTTTTTCAAACTTTTCTCCTTCAAATCATATTTTGTAATTTATTTTTTTTTATTACAGACTAAGCCAGTCTATCAATTTTGAATCTACTTCTGCCTGTGAGCGGCCGGTTTTACTGCTTATGCCCATAAGTTTTTTTACGTACTTACCAATTATATCATTTTCAAGGTTCACTGCATCGCCAGCTTTTTTAGAAAGAAGCGTAGTTTCTTCCCCTGTATGAGGAATTACGCTTACTGCAAAATATGAATCGGTTATCTTTGCAACAGTAAGACTTATACCGTCAATTGTAATTGACCCCTTTTCTATGATTAAAGAAAGAACATCCTGAGAGCAGGTAATGTAAACCCAGACAGCATTTCCGTCATCCTGCATTTTCTGAATTTTTCCGGTTCCGTCTACATGGCCTGAAACTATATGACCGCCAAACCTTCCGCCGGCAGCCATGGCGCGCTCAAGGTTTACGCCGCTTCCCTTCTTTAATGCTCCTAAATTCGTACGGCTTAATGTTTCGTTCATTACGTCTGCCGTAAAGCCTTCTGAAGTCATTGAAGTTACCGTAAGGCAGACGCCGTTCACAGCAATGCTGTCGCCAATCTTAGTACCTTCCAGAACAGTTTTTGCCTTTACCTTAATGCAGCCGGCTCCAACCGATTCAACTTTTCCAACTTCTTCTATGATTCCTGTGAACATTCTTTTCCCCTGTTTTTTGAAATATACTCTAACAGAACGTCATCGTCAAACTTGCGAACATCTTTAAGGGTGAATTCAAAGGCTTCAGACGGAAGCGCAACTCCTTCCCCTGCAACCGGGCTTTTTGCAAGCGAACCGCCGCCAAAAATCTTCGGCGCCACAAACTCATAAACGCAGTCCACCGCCCCGCTCTCCAAAAACGAATAGTTCACCGCACCACCGCCTTCCACCAGCAGGCTGTCTATTCCGCGTTTACCAAGCTCCTCCAGAAGCGAGTTTACGCATGGCTTTTTGTTTTTATCTTCCGGGAGCGCAAGAACTTCTGCGCCGGCATTTTCAAGGACAGATTTTTTTTCAAGAAAAGTGGCATCTGCTTTCTGCGCACAGCCTGCACTGCACGCAACAATCAAAGGAATCTCTTTTGCTGTACGAACCAGACTGCATTCAGCCGGGATTTTTAATCCGCTGTCCAGTACAATCCGCAGCGGATTCTTTCCGCCTTCCATACGACAGTTCAGCATAGGGTCGTCTGCAAACACAGTCCCTATACCGCAGAGAATTGCAGCATAGCGATTCCTTAACTCCTGAACGTATGCCCTGGATTTTTCGCCAGTAATCCATTTTGACTTACCTGTACGCGTTGCAATCTTTCCGTCTGCCGTTACGGCATACTTAAGCGCAACATAAGGCTTTTTTTCTGTAATGTAATGAAAGAAAATCTGATTCAGTCCGTCGCATTCTTTACGAAGAAAATCTTCATAAACTTTTATACCGTGTTCCCTAAGATAAGCGTTTCCCTTTCCGTGAACAAGCGGATTCGGATCGCGACTTCCAACAAAAACACGTGCAATTCCGGCTTCTGCAAGCGCATGGCAGCACGGCGGCTGCTTACCAAAATGAGCGCACGGTTCAAGGGTTACGTATATATCTGCACCGCGAGCATTGTTTCCGCGGCGCTCACAATCCGCTAGCGCTTCCCGCTCTGCATGAAGTCCGCCGTATTTTTTATGAAAACCTTCGCCAAGCACAATGCCGTCCTTTACGATTACGGCACCAACCAGAGGATTCGGATTGGTCCAGCCAGCACCGCATTTTGCAAGTTCAATTGCACGGCGCATAAAAAATTCATCTCTATCACTAAAACAAATATCTTCGCAATTACTCATTATCCGCAACTCCAAGACCGAACAGTGCAAAATCGCCTTTACACGGATCTCCCGGCCATATCTTTTTTAGCTCTTCGGTAAGTGCCAGCGCCGTCTTAAACCCGGCAGAACAACCTTCCTTAAGCATACCGAATTTTCTGGCTTCCTGCATTACGTGCGTATCCAGCGGAATTATTAAATCTGCCGGCGAGTACCAGTTCCACAAGCCTAAATCCACCGGCGAACCGCGCCTTACCATCCAGCGAAGATACATGTGAACCCTCTTGTTCGCAGAGGCTTTTCCCTTCGGAACAATTTTACAGTCGGAAAAGGCGCGGGCAAAAACGGAACAGATGCGTTCCGGCGCAGAGCGGGTCGGATTTTCTGATTCAAATTCGCTGCGCAAAAATTCACCAAATAATGCGCCGCCTTTCAGAATATGCGCCAATGTCCGGAACAGAACCTTCATGTCTTCAAATGAATAAAAACGATAGAATTTTACCGCTTCACAGGAACCTTCTGCCGGCATAAATTCCTTTTCAAAATCACCGTTTTCAAGCCATCTGCAAATTCCGCCGTGAGCGTCGGCCATCTGCATAATGCCTTTTACCTTCGGAATAAACTGCCTGCGGTTACCAAAAGAAAGCATCGCCGTAATAAAAAGGCAAACTTCTATATCCCTCTGTGCCGTATACCATTCCATAAATTGGCTCGGATCTTCATCCCTGAACGAGGCTTTTTCATATTCTTCTGCAAGGGCACAGAGTTTTTCCTTTAATTCCAAAGTCATGGCAAGCGCTTCCTAAAAATTACGGCGCAGGATTTTTCCCGCGCCGCTTACTAAAGTTCTTTATTCTCCGTCTCTCTTTTTAAGATAAGAACGGACAAAATCTTCAATAAAATCAACTGTTCCATCAATTCCAAGTTTTCCGGAATCAATGCACAGATCGTAAGAAGAAGCTTCGCCCCACTTAGAATGACAGAAATAGTCGTGGTATGCACGGCGCTTTTTGTCATGGCGCTCAATAGTCTTTACGGCTTCCCGGGCATCCATGCCGCGCTTTTCCATTACGCGCTTAACCTTTGTATCAAGATCTCCGCGAACGAAAATCTTTATTACATCGGCAATTCCTGTAAAAATCTCATCAGAACAGCGTCCTAGGATTACAAATGAATCTTCGTCTGCTGCCTTATGCTTAAGCAGGGTAAACTGCATTTCTGCAATATTCTGTTCCGGCGAATTTGAATATCCGCGTACAGTCCTGCTCAAAAAAGGATTCCTTGGCTTTTCATCATATTTGCGCAAAGTGTTAGTATCAACATTGCGTACGTTTGCAATTTCTTCCAAAAGGTTTCTGTCAAAAAATTCAACATCAAGCTTTTCTGCAAGTTTGCGCCCAATTTCGTGTCCGCCACTTCCATATTCACGGCTGATTGAAATAATAATCTGTTTATTCATAGCACACCCCCAGGATCAAAAAACGTGTTTGGACATTTCGAGAACTTCAGTTCCTAAAGATTCCCACACTATAAGTATCGCACGAAAATGAAGATTGTGCTAATTAATAATACAATAACTGTGATTGGAGCCGAAATTTTACAGTATTCGCCCCATCCAACAGGGTAGCCGGCTTTGCCTGCAACAGAAGTTCCAACAACGTTTGCACTTGCACCAATCGGTGTACCGCTTCCACCAATGTCTGTACCCATAGAAAGAGCCCATGCCATTACAGGAAGACTTACGCCTGTTGTTGCAGCCAGTGAATCAATTACAGGAACCATAGTTGCCGCAAATGGAATATTATCAATAAATGCAGAAGCTATTGCAGAAACCCAAATAATGATTGCAATCATAAGGTATACGTTTCCGCCTGAAATCTTTCCGATAAAGTTTGCAATCAAAGTAAGGATTCCAGTCTGTTCAAGACCGCATACAACGATGAACAGACCGATAAAGAAAAGCAGAGTCGGAACATCAACTTTGCTCATAATTTCTTTAACGTGTTTTCCAGCAGCAATAATTGTGATTACGGCAATTCCAAGTCCAATTGTTGCTACAGTAAGATGAGTAGCCGCATGGCTTACAAGAAGAACTACTGCAAGCGCAAAAATCAAACTGCTTACAACAAAACCTTTTTTATCTGTAATTGCAGATTCCGGAGACGGAAATTTTGAAGTATCAATATTTTCGCCACTTGAAACAAAGAACTTGCGGCACGCAAAATAGAAATATGCAACTGTAAATACAAGCGCAACAGCCGCAATGGCACCAGTGTTAACAACAAAGTCTGCAAAAGAAAATCCGAAAGATGTTCCAACGATGATGTTCGGCGGGTCACCGCACATTGTAGCAGAACCGCCTAAGTTAGCGCAGAAAATTTCTGCAAGAATCATCGGAACCGGATTGAATTTTAAAAGTGAAGAAAGTTCAACAGTTACTGCTGCAAGGAACAGAATTACTGTAATACTGTCGATGAACATTGCAAGTACAAACGACATGAACATAAAAGTGATGAAAATAGGAATAACCTTGTATTTAACGGCTTTTGCAAGGCACATGCACAGCCAGCGGAAAAATCCTACGCGTGCCATACCTTCTACCATGACCATCATTCCGGCAATAAAAAGAATTGTTGCCCAGTTAATACCCTTAGATTCTGACTCGCCTACTGCATACCAGAATTCTTTCGTAAAGAATGTATGAAGGCTTAAAGTTTCTTTTATTGCCTCAAGCCCGTTATAATCCCTTCCAAAAAAATGATTATCAACCTGCATTCCAAATCCGAATACAAGAAGAAGTGTAAGCGCACCACAGCACAAGGTAACGTACTGTCGCGGGAAACGCTCCGTGATAATCAAACCAAACATAACAAGAAAGATTGCCACAGCCAGAATCTGAGAGACCATCATTCACCTTCTTATCTGAGAGTTTAAAAAAGGACAACAAATGTTAAACATCGTTGTCCTCTCACGGCAAAAGTATATCGTTAAAAAAATTGATGTACAAGACGATTTGTAAACGTTTAGCCTCTAATCCGAAAACTGCTTTGTGTAGTTTCCCAGGGTTTCGCCGAATTCGGTGGTAATCTTCTTTTCGATTTCGCGGACAGCGCGCACTTTTGCTTCAGAATAGGAAGTGTGGCTTTCGCGGCCGCTGATTGCAAACGGAAGTACGTTTCTTCCAGTTACAGTATCAGTCAGATAGCTGTCCAGCGAATAGCGGCAGCGCACGTTTGTATTGTCTGAAGTTTTTGATTCTTCAAACGAAACCTTGCCGGAAATCATGTATCTTGCGCCCGGATTAAAAGTCGTCTTAAAGCCGATTCCCTTAAGGACGCCGGCAAAAGCCTGTGCAAATCGGCCGTCTACATCATTTTCAATTATAACGCAGACAGGAATTGCATTTGCTATTTCCATTGCCCTTACGTGCAGTTTCTTTGGAGAAATCATATCTCCCTTTACAGCCTCTGCCGAAGCAGGACTTATTACAGAAAGGCGAGAATAATATTCTTCATTCTTTTCTGCAACTTCAACGGCAAAATCACAGAAGGCATACGAATCGATTGTATTTTCGTTTATTCCGGCAGTCATCCTGTTAATAGAAGCTATGTTTGCACGGATTAAATCTGTATACAGTGACGCAGCCTTTGATTTTTCCATTACGGCAATTGCGTACCAGGTTGAATTCTTTTCGTCATTCCAGAATTCCTTTACTTCAATACCGATAAGATCATCTGCATTTACATAGCGCAGAACCTGCTGGTCAAATTCCGCAAGCTGAGCTGTAGCAACAGTTCCGTCCTTGCGCGCCTGAATCATGCGGGTGGAAGCCTTTTCCGTAGAGTCAATCTTCTGCCTGAAAACAGCCGCAACGCCCTGTACTGCCTTTACTTCGGCAGTTGAGCGGTCACGTGCATTTCCTACAGCCGCAATATATGTTCCGGACGGATATACAGACGACGGAACATTTACCCATGCAGGCATTGGAACCGGCTTACCGGCCTTTGCCTTGCTGGCTGCTTTTGCCGGTTTTGCGCCATATACAGATGCAGCGAGCGCAGCAAGCATCAATACGCTGATTATTTTTTTCTTAAGCATGATGACACCACCAATGTAGGCTTTCCAGCCTTAACCTGAATGTCAGAAAAGTTTTCCTGACGTACAATTTCAGTGTTCTTAAAATATGTTACACGAACTGAATATGTTCCCGGCTCTACTGTAAATCCTGTTCCGCTTGCAATACGAGGGAAATAGATTCCCTGGCGCAAATCAGCAGTTTCAGATTTATCAATAAGGTCAATTACATTTTCAGCACCGTGGAACAACGCAATGTATGTAGCCTGGGCAGAAATGGCAACAGGACCGCTTCCATTTTCTGCAATTTTCTTGGCAGCAACCATACCGCCTGTTGCAGAAAGCAGGGCAGCAGATTTCTTTGTAATGCTGCGGATCATACTTCGGGTAAAAGCTTTGTTTGCCTTAAGGCGGACATCCTTTGAAAGAGCCTGATCAAAATCTTCTATAACAACAGTCTGTTTCTTTTCGCCGTTATCAAGTTCGGCAACAACTGCTGTTACAACAGGATCCTGAGCAGAATATTCCGGCCATACAAACTTTACCTTAAACAGGATGGGAGCCGCTCCGTCAATCGGCAGGTAAAAAGGAAGAACGCGCGGAGTTTCAAATTTAGCCTCGTGACGCTGACCGATAAAATCAGAAAGTGCAAGTACATCAAGACGGCCTTTTCCAGACGGAATTTTTACATCTTCAGAAAGGTCAATCTTACTTCCCAAAGTAGAAACAACCTTTGCATCAACTTCGGCACTGCTGCGGTCACCGTTAGCAGTATACAGAAGCAGCGAAAGATATCTGAGCAATGCAGAATCCTGATAAAGATCCTTCATAGTAGGCTTTTTAGGCGTTTCAGACTTATACTGCGTAAGATCAAGACCAAGGGAGCCCGCAGATTTATTAAGGCTTTCTCCGTCTTCCTTAGACACAGTTTCATTAAGAATTATTTCGCCATATTTCTGGAGATATTCATTTTCCTTCATTGCACCCCTGTTCAGTTCAACAAGGGCATTTTCCATATCTCCAAGCTTTAAGAAATCCAGGGCCTTTATAGAATTTATAAGAAGATACTCATAAACGTTTCCACCGTATTCTGCAATATTTTCGTTGAACATTGCAGCACCGGTTTCGCGCGAAATGCTCTTTGTAAAGGCTTCAGTCATAAGGGCATCTGTTTCATCCAGAACCCTTATTGATTCCTTGTAGTCTTCGTTCATGTAGCAGAGCATACCGATATCAAGATTATCTTTTATATCCCGGTTATCCTTGTTACGCCCGCGAAGCATGGAAATACAGGTACTGTAATTTTCTTCTTCAAAAGCTTTGTTGTAAGCCTTTTCGTTATATTTCATGCGCTTGTACGGACTTCCGTCTGTATCAAGACCGGAATTTGTAGCACATGAAAATAATACCAGAGAAGTTAAAACTATAAATAAAGGAAAAAGAACTCTCTTCATAATAACATGCACCTCAGATTACAGCTTTACTTTCTTCTGCTTAAAGTACTTGCGTACAGGAGCGTCTTCGTTGTCTCCACTCCAGATAATTCTGTGAGACTGAAGATCCATAAGCTGTACTGTTACGTAGTATGTACGGATAGATTCCTTTGCATTCTGCTGAACGATTGTCTTTACACTTCCCATAAGCATAAAGTCTGCACCTTCTTCTTCGTCAATTGCCTTTGCAGTTTCTTCTGAAGAATGGTCTGCCTGCTGTGCAACTTCTTCGCGAAGTTCGTCGCGTTCAGACTTGTCTGCAACGAATTCAAGTACGCCTGTTTTAATGATTGCATTCTGCATGCGCTTTGAAATGATTTTTGTATCAATTCGTTCTACGCTTTCATTCTTGATTGTTCCAAGAACTACAACCGGTGCGCGTCCGTTCTTTTCTTCGAACTTTGCAACACGTGGTGACTGAATACAGTCATTGATAAGGGCTTCGCAAACAACCTTTACGTCGTTTTCGTTCCAGTAACCGTTAAGATCAACAACTTCATCTTCAGAAAGTCTTTTTACCTTTCCGGCAGCCATAACGGAAGTTACAGCCATTGCAAATAAACATATAATTGCAGCAATTTTTTTCATCATTTTCTCCTATTAGCCTTAATTTTTTTTACAAAGTTTTTCCCAGTCTGCTGCTGAAATTACATACAGCGCAAACCCTTTATACCGGCAGTTTTCCAATTCTTCTTCTGAATCAGAAATCTGCTGCCAGAAAACCATACGCCGCTCAAGGGCTGAAACAATAACGGCAGAAGATGCCTCTTTACCGCATTCCTTCTTAAGCCTTGCGACAGCCATTGAAACAGCCTTTGTTTCCGCAGCCCTTAAAGAACCGTTCATATCCGCATCTTCCGAAACGCCCAGAAAGAACAAATCTGTCTTTGCAAGCTTGAATTTCTTTCTTAAAAGCGATTCATTGTGCTCATCAATGTATTTCCATAGCCATTTAGGTTCTGCACTTACGCCTTCTTCACTTCCCAACCAGTCAACAATTACCGCTTCAGCAACAAGAGCCGGAACTGCCATGGTCAGAATTAGAAAAATGCAGCTTAATTTCTTTCTAATAAACATATCATCCAAAAACGAAAAAAAGGGGATGCCCGACAAAGAATCAGACAGTCCCCCTTTTTAAGTCTAGTTAAGACTATTCTTCATCAAGCCATGAATAATCTACATCTGCTCCGTCTTCTACAAGAGCATCTGTACCGTTACCGCCAATAGCTCCTTCACGTGCAGACTTAGCAATATTCTTTGCAATTTCCTTAGAGTTTGCAGCATCTGCTTCAATTCCAAGACCAGATGCATTCTTAAGCATAAATTCACTTACTTCTGCGTTAAGTCCTGGATCTCCAAGGGAAGCCTTAACCTGCTTGTCCCAAGCATCCTTGTCCATTGAGTAAACTACATAGTACTGGTAGTAAACGTCAGCATTAGACATGTCTTTCTTAATCTTCTGCTTTGGATTTTTTGGAGCTGCATACTTAACCCAGAATGTAGCTTCTTTTACCATACCAGAAAGGCGAACCTTAGAACTGATGCTGAGCTTGTCTGCAAGCTGCTTTTTAACATCTGCTGTACCTCCCTGATACATTGCGTTTACTTCGCGTTCTACAATACGACTCATAGATGTAGCAATTTCTGCCTGCATGTCAACTGTATCTGTCCAGTGCTGAAGGAAATCAAGATCTGGTCCTTTATTTGTGAAGAAGAATACCTGTCTGTCTTTCAAGCCAAGAGCCTTAGAGATTCCGCGTGTATCCTGCTTAAGAGCAGCCGATACCCATTTAGGGTAACCTACACCCTCTTCAATTCCAGGAAAATCAAGGACCATCTTTGTTGTCTGCTTCAGTGTCTTTGCCTTGCTTTTTGCCGAAGCTGTAAAACCAGCCAATGCTGCGACCATCATGGTCATCGCAACAATTTTGTTCAATTTCATAATCTACACTCCTATGAACTTCATTCACCTCTATGAACGGTGTAATAGGTTAAGTATACTCCCCTAAATACCACATCCGCAAGTTTTTTTTACTTTTATGAGATTATTTTTATGTAATTGAAATGAACGTATTTTAAGCGCGGAAATGCCGGTTTATTGCAGAACCATCTGGTCGTTTGACAGTTCCCTATTCTTTATTGCGCGGAAGCGTTCTACAATATCATCCATGGTAAGTCCGGTCTTTTCCTTACCGTTTATGTCCAGAATGATTTCGCCTGCATCCATCATAAGGAGCCTGTTACCGTATTCAAGTGCGTGCTTCATATTGTGGGTAATCATCATTACGGTAAGCCCGTATTCGTCCGCAAACTTACGAGTAAGCCGCATTATTGCATCTGCATTAGAAGGATCCAGCGCCGCCGTATGTTCATCCAGCAAAAGAAGCGAAGGCTTAGACATAACCGCCATAAGCAGGGTAAGGGCCTGGCGCTGACCGCCGCTGAACTGGCTTACATTGTCGTTCATGCGTGTTTCAAGTCCCATTCCCAGAACCTTAAGCTGTTCCTTAAAATATGCGCGCATCTTCCCGTTCAGGCTTATGCGCAACCCCTTCCAGCCTTTTTTGCTGCATATCATCATGTTGTCTTCAAGGCTCATTTTTCCGGCAGTTCCCAGAAGCGGATTTTGAAAAATTCGTCCTATGTAGCGCGCTCTTTTGTATTCCCGGTCAAAAGTAATTTCGCGCTTTTCTTCATCAAGATAGATGTGTCCACCGGTAGGAAAAATTGTTCCCGCAATAGCATTGTAAAGGGTAGATTTTCCAGCACCGTTAGAACCGATTACCGTAATAAAATCGCCCCTGTTTATCTTAAGGTTTATATTTTTAAGCGCATGATTTTCATCAGGAGTTCCCCGGTTAAAAATCACGTCAAGATTTTCAATAGTAATCATTATTCACCGTCCTTTGGGCAGCCCTGTTTTGCCGGCCTCATAAAATGATTTTTAAGAGAAACTTTTCCCTGCATGTTTGAAATTACAAGACAAAGGATGATTAAAAGTCCTGTTATGAGTTTAAGGTCGTTCGGCGTAAGGTTTATAAAATGACCGTATTTTCGCGCAACCAGCATAAGGGCGCGGTAAAGAATGGAACCAAGAAGAACTCGCAGAGTCTGCCATCCGATTTTATTTGAACGGATAATAAATTCACCCAGCATAAGGGAAGCAAGTCCGCTTACAATAACGCCTGTTCCGCTTCCTACATCGGCAAAACCGTTGTACATTGCAACAAAGGCCCCCGCAAGCGAAGCAAGCCCGTCTCCAAAACAAACGCCGGTTCCGCGCACCAGCTGAGGATTAACGCCCTGACTTATAACCATCTGTTCATTAGAACCAAGCGCACCCATAGTAAGTCCCAGATCAGTGTGAAAGAAAAGATCCAGAAGAAATTTAAGAAGAATTACAAAAATCAAAAGGAACACAAGAATCCCAGTTTCAGACGGCAACGCAGGAAAATTGCTTTCAAAAAAAGCCGTAATCGCAGAAAAAGGAGTCTTTATACGCAAAAACGAAATATTTGCGCGGTTTCCCATAATACGCAGGTTCACCGAATAAAGCATCGTCATCATAAGGATTCCGGCAAGAAGATCAGGAATGCGCAGTTTTGTATAAAGAAGTGTTGTACAAAGCCCTACAAGGCATCCGCACACAAATACAAGAGGCAGGGCAAGCGCTGCCGGAATCCCAGCCATAAGACAGACCGCTAGAATACAGCCACCCATCGGAAATGCACCGTCCACCGACATGTCACAGAAATTCAAAGTCCTGAAAGAGATGAAAACTCCCAGAACCATGATGCCATATATCAAACCTTCGATAATAATTGTTTCAATCATATAACATTATAATATCTGAAAAGACGGGTTTAATAAACCGCAAAATTAACTGTGAGTCATTAATATCTTTGACGCAGTCATTGTGCTTGTGTCGCGGTCAGTGAGGCTCTCGAATAATTTTATTTTGTATCTATTTTTCCTGCCCAGTATTATATTTACAGTATGAGCAAAGAATTTTTTAAGGATGCGCAGAGGTTGCTGCTTGTTGTTTTGGGCGGCGCACTTATGGCGGTAAACATAAATACTTTCGTACATTCGGCGAATCTTTTTCCAGGAGGATTTTCCGGGCTGGCGCTTCTGGTGCAGGAAATCTTTTATGTATTTTTTAAAATCAAGTTGCCGTATTCCGTACTGACATATCTATTCAATATTTTTCCAGTAATTATCGGCTTTCGGTTTATAGGCAAAAAGTTTACGCTTTATTCTATTGTAATGATTTTTGTAAGCGGTATCCTTACAGACGTCATACCGGGCTTAAACCTTACTGACGACATGATTCTGTGCGCTGTGTTCGGCGGAATCCTGAATGCGGTATCAATCAGTCTGTGCCTGTTTGCGGGCAGTTCTTCCGGCGGTACGGATTTTATAGCAATTTTCCTTGCCGAAAAAACCGGTAAGTCTGCATGGAACTATATTCTTGCAGGAAATGTCTGCATCCTTCTTACAGCAGGAATTCTGTTCGGCTGGACGGCTGCGCTCTATTCAATAATCTTCCAGTATGTTTCTACGCAGGCAATCAATCTGATGTACAAAAAGTACGCCAAGACAACGCTCCTCATCATTACAGACAACGATGAAGAGATTTATCACGTAATAAAAAACCGTACCAACCACGATGCAACTGTATTTGACGGAAAGGGCTGCTTCCGCGGCGCGCATCACAAAATGCTTTACACTGTCGTGTCTTCGCAGGAATCAGGTGCGCTGGAAAAAGCCATAAGGGAAGCTGATCCAAATGCGTTCATAAACGTAATTCAATCAAAGGAAATTATAGGACGTTTCTTCAAGCGGTCAAATGATTAAGTGTACCTGAAATGCCGGGTTAATATATTCTGAAATAAAAAACCCGGCTTTCTGGCTATCTTCTAGAACAAAACTAGCGGGAAAGTTTTCTGTACTGAACGCGTTTTGGAACAGAAGCGTCTTCGCCAAACTGTTCTTTCTTCCATTCTGCGTATTCAGACCAGTTTCCTTCAGAGAAACGAACTTCTGAATTGTTTTCGAATGCAAGAATATGGGTACAGATGCGGTCCAGGAACCAGCGGTCGTGGCTTACAACCATTGCACAACCGGCAAAGTCTTCAAGGGCTTCTTCAAGGGCGCGCACTGTCTGTACGTCAAGGTCGTTTGTAGGTTCGTCGAATAAAAGAACATTTCCAGCTTCCTTAAGCATCATACCAAGGTTAAGGCGGTTCTTTTCACCACCGGAAAGAACGCTTACCTTTTTGTTCTGGTCCGGTCCTGCAAAATTGAACCATCCACAGTATGCGTGCGCATTAACTTCGCGAACACCGCCTTCAAGGGCTCGACCCTTTTCGTCAACGGCACCAAGCTTAATCATATCTGCGCCGCCGCCCAAAGTTTCGTAAACGGTTTTATTTTCATCAAGACCGGTACGCATCTGGTCTACGTATACAAGTTTTACAGTTGAACCGATTTTAATTGTTCCTGCATCAGGCTTTTCTCCGCCTTCAAGACCAGCTGCATCTACGATGAGTTTGAACAATGTAGTTTTACCGGCACCGTTAGGACCTACGATACCAACGATGGCACCAGCTGGAATGTGAAGGTCAAGTTTTTCAAACAAAAGCTTATCTCCAAAGGATTTTGAAACGCCTTCAAAGTCGATAACCTGGTTACCAAGGCGAGGTCCAGCAGGGATAGAAATCTGTGTGTCCTTAAGCTGCTGTTTTGCACCCTGGCTCATAAGTTCGTTGTAGCGGGTGATGTGTTCCTTGTGTTTTGCCTGACGGCCCTTTGCACCCATGTGAATCCAGTCCAATTCCCGCTGGATTTCTTTCTGGCGGTTAGATTCAGACTTGTTTTCAAGGCGCATTCGTTCTGCCTTCTGTTCAAGCCAGCTTGAATAGTTACCCTTAAACGGATAGCCTTCGCCGCGGTCAAGTTCCAGAATCCAGCCGGCAACTTCGTCAAGGAAGTAACGGTCGTGAGTTACGGCAATTACAGTTCCTGGATAGTCGTGAAGGTGTTTTTCAAGCCATGCAACTGTTTCTGCATCAAGGTGGTTAGTAGGTTCGTCAAGAAGAAGAATGTCCGGTTTCTGAAGAAGAAGGCGGCACAAAGCAACACGGCGGCGTTCACCTCCAGAAAGTACGTCTACAACCTGATCTGCCGGAGGACAGCGGAGTGCATCCATAGCAAGTTCAAGATTGTTGTCCAGGTTCCATGCATCCAGCGCATCCAGTTTTTCCTGAACTTCACCCTGACGGGCACAAAGCTTGTCGATATCTGCATCCGGGTCACCAAATGCTTCATTAATCTGATCAAATTCTGCAAGAAGGTCAGTAATTTCTTTTACGCCTTCTTTTACTGTTTCCATTACAGTTTTACCCGGTGTAAGTTCCGGTTCCTGTTCAAGGTAACCGATTGTAAAGCCAGGAGCTAAAGTTGTTTCTCCACTAAAATCTGTATCTTTTCCGGCAAGAATCTTAAAAAGGCTTGATTTACCGGAACCGTTAGGTCCGATTACGCCGATTTTTGCACCGTAATAATAAGAAATACTCACGTCCTTAAGAACGACCTTTGTTCCATAAGCACGGGTAACACGATCCATAGTATAAATAATCTTCTTATCATCAAAAGTTTTAGCCATGAAAATTCCTTTAGTATAAAAATTGTGCGCTCGATAAATCTCGCGAGCCGTTTTATCGATGAACCTAAAACAACCCTTTCGGCTTGTTTTTTAACGGTTCTTCGATTATAGGCATATCGTCGAATGTCTTTGCCATACAAATAATGTAACATGAAAAACGGATTTTTTTCTATAGCGAAAAACTAGGGCGCATTTTTATTTAATTGCTCTTTGCCGTAAAATATCCCGGAGAATCCGTGCTGTCTATGCAGGCATAGGTCTTATCAACATTGCTGGCATTATATTCTGTTCCTGCGCCGCCTTTTAATTTTGCACAGCCTGTAAACATATCAGACGAAGCCAAAGCACTGGATACATCAAAACGTGATGAAGCATAAATTTTTGTAAGTTCTGTACAGTCTTTGAACATTTCTTCTGTAATATCTACTCTGTTGGTATCAAAACTGCTTAAATCAAGGGTTGTAAGAGCCTCACATTCCAGGAACATCTTTTTCATACTGGTAACATTGCGGGTACTAAACTGGCTTAAATCAACATTTTTAAGGGATTTGCATTTTCCAAACATACCGTACATATCAGTTACACAGTTGGTATTAAAATTTCTCAAATCAAGATTTTCAATTACCTCACAGCTTGCAAACATGGCATTCATATCCGTTACCTCCGCAGTTCTAAATATGCTTAAATCAAGAGCTTCAAGAACATGGCACCGGCGGAACATCTGCTTCATATCTGTAACTTTTTCAGTATTGAACCTGCTTACATCAAGGTGTTTAACTGCATTGCATTCATTAAACATAAGGCTCATATCTGTTACGTTAGCTGTATCAAAATTGCCTACTTCGATTATTTCAAGGGTCTTGCATTCATTAAACATGGAACCCATATTAGTCACGCTGCCGGTATGGAATCCGCCTACATTAACATTTTCAAGCACACAGCATCCTGAAAACATGGAGTTCATATAGGTTACTTTGCCAGTGTCAAACTTTTCCGCATCAAGGTCTATAGATTTAAGGGCCTTGCATTCCAAAAACATGCAGGACATATTTTCTACATTTGAAGTTTCAAAACTTCCTAAATCAAGCGATTCAAGAGCACTGCATGATGCAAACATACAGTTCATATCAGTTACGGCGCCTGTTGCAAATTTGCCTGTATCAAGAGCTTTTACAGCAGCACAGTCTTTGAACATGCATTCCATATTTGTTACCTTTGCAGTATCAAACTTACTTACATCAATGGCGTTAAGGACACTGCACCCTTCAAACATGTAGGCCATATCAGTTACATTGTCAGTTTCAAAGCGACTTACATCAACAGATTTAAGTACATTACAGCCTTTAAACATGCTGCTCATATCCGTCACGCTTGAAGTGTCAAATTTAGTTACATCAACTGCCGTAAGGGCTTCGCAGCCTTCAAACATGCTTTTCATGCTAGTCAGCTTTCTTGTATCAAAATCATTTGTATAGATAGAAAACAGTTTGGTCATATTGCAGAAAAGCCTGTTTTCACTGTCAGACGAGCGAAGGCTCATGCTCTTTCCTGGCACAGCATAATAAAAGAGAGTTGTTTTTTCTGAATCATACCAGAGCGGAATTTCTGTTCCGGCTGCATCAAGATAGTTTTCTGCACTTTCCGGTTTTTCTGCGGCCCTGTCAAACTTTGTAACTGTGCTTTCATCTCCGCTTCCGCATAAAGCCGCAAACATATCATTAATTGCAGAGCAGTCCTTTAAGGGAATTGTTACCGCCCACTTTGCGTAAAGAGTAATGTCTTCTGTAATTGCAGTGTTAAAATCAAACGGCGTATCAGAAAGAGTTGTTCCGTCATCTTCGGAAAGATACCAGTTTTCAAAAGTGAACTCTTCTTCCATCGTTGCCGTTTTTTCTGGAACTTCCGGTTTTTCTACCTTCCCCTTGTGCCTTACAATCTGGCTTTTGATTTCAGTTCCGCCGTTTGTTTCAAATGTTACAGTATGAGTTATAAGGCTTTCCTGGTATTCCTGAAACAAAATATATTTAGCAATAAGCGAATCATCATCAGAGCCTGCATTACACGAGGCAAAACCAAATACAAATGCCGCACCCAGTACGAGCGATGCAATCTTTGAAAAAACTTTCATTCTTTCTCTCCTAATAAAAATCCACATTTACAAAATCATGTTATGTTACATTTATAAATAGTAAACCCCGAATACCGTAAAAACAAGAGAAAAAGTAAAATTTCACTTGTTACTATTTATAGAAACATGGTATAATATCCCCATCAGGAGGCGTGATAAATCATGAAAAAATCACTTATTCTTTTTGCCGGGATTGTTGCGGCTGTTTCAATGTTTTCCGGCTGTTCTAAAAAAAATGGTAGTTCAGAAAAAACTGTAAAGATCGGTATTGCAAAAATCGTACAGCATGTTGCACTTGATGACGTTGAACGCGGCGTAATGGACGCAATTAAAGACGCCGGAATCAAGGCAAAGTATGATCTTCAGAATGCAAACGGCGACGTAAACACTGCAAACCAGATTGCCGTTCAGTTCAAGGATGAAAAAGTTAACGTTGCAGTTGGAATTGCAACTCCTATTGCAATTGCTCTTGCAAACACATTAAAGGAAACACCAGTTGTTTTTGGTACTGTAACAGATCCTCTTGGTGCCGGACTTGTTACAACTCTTGAACACGGAGAAAAAAACGTAACCGGTATGAGCGACGAACTTCCTTCTGTTGAGCATATCAAGCTTTTTAAGGAAATTGCAGGAATTAAAACCCTCGGTTACATCTATACATCAAATGAAGACAATTCGCTTTCTAGCCTTGAACTTATAAAGAAAGGCTGCGCACAGGCCGGACTTGAACTGGTTACTCAGTCAATTTCTACATCATCAGAAGTAAAGCAGGCTGCAGAATCAATTGTTGACCGCGTAGATGGTATCTATCTTACAACAGACAATACTGTGTTCAGCGCCCTTCCAAGTCTTGTTACAGTGTTCAATAAGGCTAAAAAGCCGGTTTTCAGCGGTGACGTTACAGGCGCAAAGGAAGGCGGCTGCTTTATGGCAAGCGGCTTTAACTATTACAAGGCCGGCCGCGCAACAGGCGAAATCGTTGTGCAGATTCTTAAAGGTGCAAACCCGTCAGAAATCCCAGTCCGATTCATGACAAAGCCTGAAGATTCTGACCTTCTGTTCGACCTTGATGCCGCAGCCAACTGCGGAATCAAAATCCCGTCAGAATACCTTTCAAAAGCAACATACATAATTTCCGGCGGAAAATTGCAGGAGAAATAGGATAAAGCGGGGAAAATTTATCCGTTGTCGCGTTGACATTATCCAAAATTTCTTCTATAACAAATCCAATGGACGAAGGCGTCATACCTATAGGTGTATTGTGCACTTATAGGTATGACGCCTTTTTTCGTTTGAGCAGTTTTTGCGAAGCAAAAATGCGTGAATTAAAAAGATGGCGTTTACGAAATCTTTTTAATTGAAAGATTCTTTATCTTGGGGGTTACGTAAAATCGTTGTTTTCATTTAACGGTTTTACTATTTTCATTATGTGTGGATTTGTAGGAGCATTCGATTTATCAAGCGGAAGTCAGCCTATTGCAGACGGGCTTAAAGAAGAACTAAGGGCACAGGTTCTTGCAATGAGCAAGAAAATCAGACATCGAGGACCGGACTGGAGCGGTGTATACACAGGAAACAACGCCATACTCAGCCATGAACGACTCAGCATCGTAGACCCTCTCAGCGGAAAACAGCCACTTGTAAGCGATGACGAAAAAATCATCCTTGCTGCAAACGGAGAAATCTACAACCACAAAGAACTGCGCGAAAATTTTAAAGGATCATATAATTTCAAGACAGGAAGCGACTGCGAAGTCATCATTCCTCTTTATAAAAAATACCGCGAATCCGGAAACTTTGCAGAAATGATTGAACAGCTTTCAGGAATTTTTGCATTTGCGCTCTACGATTCGGAACACGACACTTATCTTATTGCCCGCGACGAAATCGGCGTAATTCCGCTTTACCAGGGCTGGGACAAGGCAGGCCGATATTACGTTGCAAGCGAACTAAAAGCTTTAGAAGGCGACTGCGTAACTCTTGAAGAATTCCCTAACGGACATTACTTATATTCTGGGGAAAGCCTTCCCCTCGCTTCAGCCGGGGATGTTTCGACAGGCTCAACAACCCCGTCTTCCGCTACCCCTTCTCCTAGGGGCAACGCCCCTAAAACCCCAAAGCCGGTACGCTGGTACCACCGCTCATGGGAAAGCTACGATTCAGTAAAAGACAACCCGCGCGCCACAAACGACAAGGGCGAAGTTGTAAACCCTGCCGTAATTGAAAAAGTAAAGACCGGGCTTGAAAACGCCGTGCGCGCCCAGCTCATGAGCGATGTTCCTTACGGAGTCCTTTTGAGCGGCGGACTGGACAGCTCAGTTATTGCGGCAATCACCCAGAAATATTCAAAGAAACGCGTAGAAACAGACAGCAAGGAAGAAGCATGGTGGCCAAAACTTCACAGCTTTGCAGTAGGACTTGAAGGAAGCCCTGACCTCATTGCTGCAAAAAAAGCTGCAGAATACATTGGCACTGTTCACCACGAAGTTCACTTTACAATTCAGGAAGCACTGGACGCTCTTCCAGACGTAATCTATCACATTGAAACATATGACATTACTACAGTACGCGCTTCCACTCCAATGTACCTGCTTGCACGCGTAATCAAATCAATGGGAATTAAAATGGTACTTTCTGGCGAAGGAAGTGACGAACTTTTCGGCGGATACCTGTACTTCCACAAAGCTCCAAACGCAAAAGAATTCCACGAAGAACTTGTACGCAAGATGAGCAAACTTCACCTGTATGACTGTCTGCGCGCAAACAAATCGCTTATGGCATGGGGAGTAGAAGGACGCGTTCCTTTCCTTGATAAAGATTTTATTGATATTGCAATGAACCTGAACCCTTCTGATAAGATGAATATCAAAGTTTCAGAAGAGCAGGCATCTGCGTGCGGATTCGATAAAAATACTCACCAGAGAATAGAAAAATGGATCCTGCGCAAGGCATTTGAGGATATGCTCCCGGAAAACATCTGCTGGAGACAGAAAGAACAGTTCTCTGACGGCGTAGGCTACAACTGGATTGATACACTTAAGAAAATCACCGAAGAAAAAGTCAGCGACGCAGAATTTGCCCGCCGCGAAAGCCGCTTCCCTGTAAATCCTCCAAAAACAAAAGAGGAATACTACTACCGCGAAATCTACAGCAACCTCTTCCCAAGCGACAGCGCAGCCAAAGCCGTTCCACACGAAGCCGGCGTAGCCTGCTCTACAGCAAAAGCCCTGGAATGGGATGCCGCCTGGAAAAACATGGACGAACCATCCGGCCGCGCAATCGGCGGCGTCCACAACGATGCGTATAAGGGGTAAAGGAAAAACTGACGACAGCGGCAGACCAGTTATTCTTTCAGATTAGTTAAATCCGCTGTCGCTCTTATAGCCCATCCGCTTTTCAGTTTTGCCGCTGGCAAAACTGACGACAACGGTAAACCAGTTATTCTTTCAGAACAGTTAAGCCCGTTGTCGCTTCCATCAACGCCTCAACAGAACAATTTAAAGCCTTTGCAAGTTTTACAACAGTTTCTGCTTTTGCAGCGTTTATATTCTTTTGACACTGCTCGTACTGTTGTATTGTCCGTATCGGTATATCTGAAATATCTGCCAATTCTCTTTGCGACAACCCGGCATTTAGCCGCAAGTTTTTTAGATTCGTATTAATCTTTCGGTTATTATACAGTTCAATCATCTTATCGCAGAATTGAGAAATATCCATTTCATGATAAGGTGAATACATAGCTAAAATTTCAGATATCGGTATATAGTTATCAATTTCTTTGAAAGTAAGACCTGAATACCACTGAAAATAAACCAAAGCCCAGCCGCACCAGTATTCAGGAGTTCTGTCAGCAACAGGCCTGTATTTTGATGCAAGTGTTTCATCGCCAATTATTTCAAGGGTAAGTTCAACTCCAGATTTTCCTACAATTACCGTTGAGTCTCCCGTTTCAAAAAGGGCGCTAATTCTGGATTTCAAAAACTTCTGATAAAACTCAGATAAATCTTCTTCAAGGTCATAAACTGCAAAGTCAAACATTGAAGCAAGATTATTCTGAGCCTTTGAAAGATAATTTTTATCGTAAGCGTGGATCATCGGCTTTAATTTCCTCATCAAGAATCTGTACAATGTACAAATCCCCTCTCTGTCGCCTGTTCTTTTCTACGTCAAAATACTGTCGGCGGGCAGTCTTATCCCGGGATTCTTTTTTTGCATACCATTGAGCTGATTCTGCCATTTCATATCCTTCATACTGAACTGCATTAAACGCTTTTTCACTCTTAAGGACGAATTGCGTTCCAAGATTACCAAGCTTCATTGCATTTCCCAATTGTCGAATTGAAATGGCACCGTTTATAAAATCCTGTGCAAATGAAAAATAACTGTCGTCTGCCCGATATCCTGTAATAATGTCATAGTCTTTATAGGGAACAGAGAAATTTTTTTGCAGATATTCTTTTGCATCCTGCGCAAGCGGATTATTTATATCAAAAATGCGGTTTTCTAGTAGGAGCGCAAGCCAGTGAAGAATTGTATATTCTCTGCCGTTCAAATCAAGTAATTTAAGACCTTCGGTTTCTATCTGATAAATATTTGCAAAACCATCATTATCTTTAGATACACCCCACTCTTTTGCCATATCCAGGACTTCAGTACAGTAAAATCCCAATCCATAATCGTTGTGTTTTTTACCAATTCCAAAAAGAGGCTTTTCAATAATCTTATTTGAACCGTGATAAATTGTCTTTAACATAATGTTATTATACTCCTACAGGAGTATAATAACAAGAAAAAACGGTGTATAAATTTCCGTTTTCGGAAAAGCTAATTTGATAATATTACTGCAGTTTTGTCCAGGTTGTGATTTCTGGAATCTTACTGTAATCGCCGAAAACATTTAAATAATAAAAAGTATTATTCTTTGAGTCGTAATCTTCAAGTTGAATTATTAATGAAGTATCTGTTAATTTCAAAATTTTTGCAGTAAATGTAAAGTCCATATGATAATTTTCTCCATCCATTTGACCATCGTATACACATGGAAATGTTATTTTATTATTTTTTATATCCAACTCATAAGAAAAATTTGTTTCTTCTTTGTCAATTTTTTTGTTTATAAACGTCTCTGTTAAATCATGTTCTGGAGAATAGATTACATAATCTGTACCTTTTCCATTTTTTGAAAGTTTCATTGTATGAGTGGCTTTAAAATCATTTAAAAGTTTCGCATCATATTCGCAGGACCATGTGCCGGAAATTTTTTCATTTTTCTTATAAAGTTCCTGCTCGGCTTCCTGCTGTTGCTGGAGGCTTACTAATACTGCCGGTGAAATACCGTCATCCGTGTCTGATGTGCAGCTCATAAAAGTTACTGCTACTGCCATTAAAGCTGAAAGAATCAATGTTTTTTTCATTTTCTTACTCCTGTCTTTGTTGCACGCCCTTCCGTTTTCGGAAAAGCACAATTGGGGAGTTTAACAACAATCTGACAAACTCCGTAACAGGAATAATACCCCCCCCCCGAACTTTTTTGTCAATACAAGGGCTTACGGCAACCTGTTCCCTGCAGCCAAATACAGTTCGTACCATTCTTTGCGGGACAGTTCTATGCCGGCGGCTTGGGCGGATTCGCGGATGCGGTCTGATTTTGTTGTACCGATTACGGCCTGGGTTTTTCCCGGATAGCGCAGAATCCAGGCAAGTGCGACTGCTGCTGCGCTTACGCCTTTTTCGCCGGCAATACGGTAAAGGACTTCATTTAGTTTTGGAAAGCGATCGTTATTCAAGTATACACCTTCAAAAAATCCGTACTGCATTGTTGACCAGGCCTGGATGGCAATATCATTCATCCTACAGTATTCAAGGATTCCGCCGTCACGCATAACAGAGCCATCCCACTTCATGTTCACCTGAAATCCTGCATCCAGCATTGGTGTGTGGCACACAGAAAACTGAACCTGATTTGCACAGATTTTAAACGGCAGTTTTTTAGACAGATATTCCAGCATCATCGGATTACAGTTGGAAAAGCCGAAGTTGCGTACTTTTCCGCTTTTATGGAGAGTCGTAAACGCTTCTGCAATTTCTTCAGGTTCCATTAACGCGTCAGGTCTGTGAAGCAAAAGGGAATCAAGATGATCTGTCTTTAAGCGAGAAAGGGTTGCTTCTGCCGCAGACACAATGTAATCCCTTGAAAAGTCGTACCATGTCATTCCGTTTTCGCTGCGGATTCCGCACTTTGACTGAAGAAAAATCTTATCCCTTAATGACGGATTTTCCTGAAAGACATCGCCTAAAAGACTTTCTGCGCGACCGTCTGCATAGCAGTCTGCTGTGTCAAAAAAATTAATTCCAGTTTCCAGAGCTGTTTCGCAAAGTCCCTTAAGAGCGTCCTTACCCATGTCCGCAGTGCGCATCAGTCCCAAAATCACTGTTGAAACTGAATCTTCGCTCTGACCATATTTAAAATACTTCATAATTTTTCCTCAGTTAAACCCGTTGTAATTCTTCTAGCAACATACACAAACGGTGTATCGAGCAAACTTGTTACTATATAGATTACGTAGCAGGAAGCTGTAATTGCTGCAAGCTGGCTGAATGTATAGATTCCGTAGAATGCGCCAAAATTAAAAATAACGATATTTACAAACTGCGAAACCAAGGTCGAAAAATTATTACGGAACCAAAGCATTTTTGAGCGGCTGCCTGTTTTTTTCTGTGTAAGATTCCACCATGCATGATAAAGCGAAACATCAATAGATTCAGAAACAACATACGCAACAAGGCTGGAAATAAGCATACGCGGAGTATTTGTAAAAAGTCCGTGTACAAAAGGACTTGCCCAATCGCCTTCTGCAGGAATGTAATGAACCCACATAAATGAAAGCATGATAAAACTAAGGCTTGTAAAGATTCCTGCAAGAACACCTTTCTGCGCATCCTTCTTACCGAAAACTTCGCTAAGAATATCAGTAGCAAGGAACGTGGCAGCAAAAAGCGTATTTCCTAATGTCTGCTCCATTCCAAATGCATTAACTAAAATCGTAACTTCAATGTTGGCAAGAACCGTACAGATTCCAATCCACGCAAAAAGTCCGCCCTTCCCAAAAAACTTAAGGAACACCAGCGTTCCTCCAAACGAAATCAAAAGCGTAATAATTATTAAAAGTTCATTCATACAATACCCCTTTAAAATTAAAACAGACTCAAAGAGCGTAAAGCCTCTTCCTTATTAGAGAGCCCTTTGCTGAACCCGCTGTCACTTTTTCCAGTAAACCGGCATAAAGAAAATTATCATTGTGTACAGTTCCAGACGGCCAGCAAGCATGGCAAAGCAGTACCACCACTTTACAAAATCTGGAAGAAAACCGTAATTAAACGAAGGTCCCAGCCTGCCGAATGCAGGTCCTACGTTTCCGACCATAGAAAAAGCAGCTGTAAGAGATGTAAGGATATCAAGGTTTCCAAGACAACCTACAAAAGTTGTTACCATAATCAGAGCCATGTACACAACCATAAAGGCAGCAACGTTGAATACAACATCTTTGCGACCCGGATTATTATTCAATCGGATTGAAAAAACTCCATGAGGATGAAGCATTTTCTTCGTTTCGTTATTAACCTGCTTGTACAGAATTACCCAGCGCACAACCTTAATTCCACCGGCAGTAGAACCGGAACATCCGCCTGTAAAAAACAGCAGAAAGATAAAGAACTGAGCCGCCATAGGCCATGCAGTGTAATCAGCAGTTCCAAAACCTGTTGTCGTCAGTATTGCCGCAACCTGAAATCCCGAAACTTCAAGCGCCTTTGAAAAAGTACCGTACACAGGACGAATAAAGGCCGCAACGGCAAGAACAGAAACAATGAAAAATCCAATGTAAGCCTTAAACTCAGAGTTTTCCCGAATTTCGTTAAATTTTCCGGTAAAGGCATAATAGTAAAGGCTAAAGTTTATTCCCGCCAGCACCATAAAAACAGTAATTACAATATTTATTGCAGAAGAATTAAATCCGCCTATGCTTGCATTCAGTGAAGAAAATCCGCCGGTTCCTAGAGTAGAAAAGGCATGCATTATGGAATCTATTGTATCCATTCCGCAGATTCTTAAAAGAACCGCTTCAATTACAGTCATTACAAAATAAATCATCCACAGGATTTTTGCAGTCGTTGTAATTTTTGCAGTAACCTTTCCCTTTTCAGGGCCTGTTGTTTCTGCCTTTATAAGCTGGAATCCGCCCACTCCCAAAAGGGGAAGCAGCGCAACGGTAAGGGCAACAATTCCCATTCCACCCAGCCAGTGAGTCTGGCACCGCCACAGATTAACGCTTCTCGGAAGGCTTTCTACATCCGTAAGAATAGTACATCCGGTCGTAGAAAAACCGCTCACACTTTCAAAAACAGCGTCCGTAAACGATTTTATATAGTCGCCCGCATACAGCGGAATCATTCCAAAAAGGCTGATTGAAATCCACGCGCAGGCAACAACTACAAAAGTCGTCCTGATTTTAAGCTCAATTTTGCGTTTTCTAAAAAGCAGCGCAACAATTACAAAGAAAATCCAGCTGCACACCATAGGAATTACAAACGCAAGAATCGCCTGAGTTTCGCCGCAAGCAAGAGCAGTCGCAATAGGAATCAACATGGTGCTGCCCACAATTGCTATGATTGCAGAAAGAATTCTTACAAGATTGATTGCAAACATAAAACCGTCCTATTCGTTTACATTACCGAACAGCCCCAGAATGCGGCGGCTTTCTTCTGAATCCGTAATGAGTACAAGATGATCTCCGGCGGCAAAAATTGTATTACCTCCGGCAATTTCGTATTCTTCTGCCCCGGAATGGCGGTCAAGAAGAACAAGATATTTTCCAGGTTCAGCAATGTCTTTAAGCATCTTTCCAATTACGCTGGAATTTTCCTTTACTTCACATTCAATGATTTCAAAATCACCGTTGGTAATTGTATGAACTTCCTTTACGGCATTACCGCGCATGTGACTCATTATGGAATCTACAATAACGTCACGCAAGGCAATGGAAACGTCAACGCCAAGCTTTGTAGCAATATCTGCAAAGGCCGAACTGTTTACCAAACTTATAGACTGCTTTACGCCAAGAGATTCAAGGTAAGCGGCAACGACCATGTTAAGTTCGTGGTTATGCGTAGCACAGATTGCAAGGTCAAAGTCAGGAATATTTTCTTCACGCAGGAACGATTCATCTGTTGCATCGCCGCAAAGTACATTTGCATAAGGAAAGCGCTCGGAAGCAGCTTTTGCAAGTTCAGAATCCGTGTCGATTATTGCAATCTTCTGGCTCGGCTTTTTTCGCCCGATAAAATTAACGCCGAACGCCTTTTTCGGCTCATAAAGTTTGCTTGCAATCAAAGTACCGATTCTGCCCGCACCAACAATAGCAATCTTCTTTAAGTCCTTCTGCTCAGAGCCGCACAATTCCAGAATGCGGCTTACGTCTTCCTTACTGCTTAAAACGCCGAGCATGCATCCCGCATTCATTACAGTAGGTCCAGACGGCAGCGAGGTTTTTCCGTCAATTTCTACGTAGCACACAAGCATGTGGATATCTGTAAGATTACGCAGTTCCATAAGAGTGTGCCCCGCAAGAGCACTTCCCTCAGAAACAGGAATTCTGGAAATCTGCATTTCTGAATTGTCAAAAGAAACGATATTGCTTACGGCACCGTTTTCTACAGCTTCTACAATTGCTTCTGCAGCCTCTACGTCCGGGTGAATCATATAGTCAATTCCGTACAGAGGACGATGATTTTCAGGGAAATCGCCTGCGTGATTCTTTTTGGCAGCCGCAGTATTTACGTAGTACGCATAGTTACGAACACGCGCAATTTTAAGGATATCCGGGTAAAAAGCGTCTACCAGCGAACAGGTAATCATGTTTACTTCATCGCTGTCTGTAAGGCAGACAAGCGCATCTGCCTTGGCAATGCCGGCTTCCTCAAGGTTTTCAAGGTTGTTTCCGTCCTGCGTAAGGACTGTGCAGTCAACCTGATCTGCAACATGCCGCGTAATTTCTTCGTTGTTATCTATTACCGTTACATTGTTTTTTTCGTTAACAAGAATCTTTGCCAACTGAACGCCGGTAAAGCCGGCTCCAACAATTACAACTCTCATCAGGACTCCTGTACAAGCGGGCTTGCAGAACCCGCGGTGTTTGATAGTAAGACTTAAAATTTGCAGACAGCAGATATCAGCCTTCCATATCCTTTTCAATTTCTTCGCTTAGCTTTGACCGGCGGCCTTTAATCACAGTTAAAGAACTTACAACAGCAGCACAAACTACAGCGGCAACAACTGATTCCATTGCAGCACCCGGCATAAGAATTGCCATAAGTGCAAGATATCCCATTCCGTTCATTGCAGAAGTCATCTGTCCGTTTAGGAATACATACATTGAACCAATTACAAGGAACGAATGAATCAGGCTGGAAATAAAGGCAGAAAATGCCGCACTTACAGGCTTCGGCATATGCGGAATTCTAGAAATCAAATTAAAAAGAACAGCTGCGCTTACCCCGAACAGCAGCCTTGGCAGTACAGAACACAAAGGATTTAAGAAAAGCGGATCCAGAACACCGCTCGGGTTTACAGCCGCATTCACAAGACTTGTAAGTCCGAACACAATGGCAGTAACAACAGCTCCAGTTCCTTCTGCAAATATAGCCGCAAGAATAACAGGAACATGCATCAAAGTAAGTGACACAGCAGGAGAAATCTGAATATATCCAAGATGAATTCCTGGAATACCCATAAGGATAATAACCGCACTAAGGGCACCCGTAACAGCAAGCTTAACGTTCTTTCTCATATCAGGCATATGCCTCCAGGACTTTTTATAAGGGAACATTCCAAATCACTTAAAAAACGATTTTTAAATGCTCTTTGAAAATACTATCACATAGAAAATTAAACTTCAAATGATGAAAGCCCATGCAGCTCAAATTCATTTTGCATTTTTGCCATTCCGAACTTATAATTTTAAATATAGAAATATGGTAAATCTGTTCACAATCCTGTTTATAATTTCAGGACTTGTAGTCATTTATAGCATTCTCTCTACGTTCAGGACGCGGCATAATTTTTCGCCATACCTTAGGGTTGCTTTAATCGGTGCCTTTTTTGTAATTGTCTGCCATATCTTCATATTAAACTCTGATGACCTCTTTATCGTAAAAATTGCATACACCTGTTTTTACCTGCTTATAGACGTACTGCTTTTTTCCCTTCTGGAATTTACAAAGCTTTATACGCGCTTCAAAAACAAGAACTTCATAATAAACACCATACTGCACGTTCTTATACTGATTGACTTTATATCTCTTGCGGTAAACTTTTTTACAAACCATGCATACATCCTTCTTCCAGAAACATACAATTTTGGACTGGAAGAATTTGTAATCTACAAGATAAGGATGTACACGCTTTTCCGGGTTCATCTTGTACTTTCCTATCTGTTTATTGCTCTCACTTTTGCTCTGCTTATTATACGAATCGTAAAGACTCCAAAGCTTTACAGAACGGCATACGCCTACATACTTTTTTCGCTTTCCATATTGATTGCCGGCGACGCCCTTTGGGTATTCATCGAATTCCCGATTAACATCTCCATAATCGCAATTGCATTCAGTGCAGTTCTGCTTGCCATGTATTCCAGCCGAATTACCCCTCAGCAGATTCTGTACCGCCAGCTGACCCAGGTTGCCCTTAACATGAACGACGGTGTTCGCGTTTTTGACCTTGACGGGGACTGCATATTTACAAACAGTGCAATGGAAGCCATAATCCAGAAGTACCGCGCTCTTGGACTTAACCCGGACGGCCCGTTCAATGCGCTGTACAGCGGTAACTATTACAGAAAACTTAAGAACCTTCCGGACCGCGACTTTGATGAAGACGTTCAGAAACACGGATATATTTACAGTTTCCACATTTCTACCCGCTGTCTTCGCGACGAGCACCAGAATTTTATGGGCGCATTTTTTATCGTTCATGACAAGACACAGGAAGTAAAAAAACTGCATCAGGAGCTTTACCTTGCTACCCATGACAACCTTACAAACCTGTACAATAAGGCCGGCTTCTGCGAACGCGTAAAGGAAAAACTGAACGAATACCCTGACGAAGAATATCTTATGATCTGCAGTGACATTGATAACTTCAAGATGATAAACGATAACTTCGGAAGAGAAGCCGGAGACACCCTGCTCATAAGGATTGCCGAAAAACTGAGGGACGAAGCAAAGGAAACAGACGTATACGGCCGAATCAACAATGACCGTTTCGGACTCCTTATCAGAAAATGCGATTTTGACGAAACTGTTTTCATTACGCACTTAAATCAGATTAACTTCCTTAAGGAAGACATGATGTACCCGATTTTCTTCCACTTCGGCGTTTACGAAATTGAAAACATTGATATGAATGTTTCAACAATGATAGACAGGGCTTACCTAGCACTTGAAACAATCAAGCGGAACATTCAGGTTCATTTTGCATACTACAACACTGCACTCCGCGAAAACCTTATGGAAGAACAACACCTTGTAGGCGAATTCCCGCTGGCACTTTCTACAAATCAGTTTGAAATGTATCTTCAGCCGCAGGTAATGACAGACGGATCCGTTCACGGTGCAGAAGCGCTTGTTCGCTGGATGCATCCTAAAAAGGGAAAACTTCCGCCGCACAACTTTATTCCTATATTTGAGCAGAAGGGACTTATTACGCAGCTTGATCTTTTTGTGTGGGAACAGGCGGCGTCAAAGCTGAGCGACTGGAAAAAACGCGGACTTAACGACTATTACATCTCTGTAAATATTTCTCCAAAGGATTTTATCAGGCTTAATTTATACAATGTTTTTGTCGACCTGGTAAAAAAATATGACATCGATCCGAAAAACCTTAAGCTGGAAATTACGGAATCAGCTATCATGCTTAACCTGGAAGTACAGCTTGAACTCATAAAGAAACTTAAAAACTTCGGTTTCCAGATAGAAATGGATGATTTTGGAAGTGGATATTCTTCACTAAACATGCTTAAGGACATTCCTTTTGACATCCTTAAAATCGACATGGAATTCCTTCATTCTACAAAGAACGAAGAACGTTCATATGCAATTCTTGATGCAATAATCAAGCTTTCAAAGAACCTTAAAATGCCTGTTATTACAGAAGGCGTAGAAACAAAGGAACAGGTTGAATTCCTTACAAAGATGGGAACCGATTATTTTCAGGGATTTTACTTCGATAAGCCTATGCCAATTGCCGATTTTGAGGCAAAATACATTAAGAAATGAACATTACAGCTGACTTACCGGTAACACCCTATCTTAAAGAAATTTGCGAACAGACTAAAAATTCTCCGTGCCATTTTTTGATTCTTACGGCAGAAACTGCTGCCGGAAAATCTACGGCAGTTCCGCCGGCACTGCTGGACGCATTCCCCGGCAAAATAGTCATGCTTGAACCGAGAAAGCTTGCGGCAGTTTCCATTGCTTCACGCATTGCGCAGACACTTGGCGAACCGGTCGGAAAAACTGCAGGATACAGGGTTCATTTGGACTCAAAGATTTCCAGGGAAACCAGACTAGAAATCATTACGGAAGCAATTTTGACACGGCAGCTTCAGGCAGACCCAAGCCTGGACGGCGTAAGCGTTGTAATCATAGACGAATTCCACGAACGTTCGATTCATGCGGATCTGGCGCTCGCTTTCCTTAAAGAAGCAATGGCTCTCCGCGACAATCTTTACGTAATCGTAATGTCCGCCACCATAGAAACAGCTTTCCTTTCCAAATACCTCGGCACCCCCGGCTCTCCGGCCCCGGTAATGCATATTCCCGGAAGACAGTTCCCCGTAAACATAGAATACGCCGGCCCCATAAGCATGTCCCAGGCAATCTGCCGCTCGCTCCGTGCTTCCGGGACTGGTCCCCGTTCCAATACACTACTCGCATTCCTTCCGGGCATTTCGGAAATACGCCGCTGCCAGCGGGAACTGGAAGAATGCGGCCTTCCGGACAGTACCACAGAAGTCCTTACCCTGCACAGCTCCGTCAGTTTTGCAGAACAGCAGCATGTACTAGAACCGGCGCCGGAAGGCATTACCCGCATAATACTTTCTTCCGCAATAGCAGAAACTTCTTTAACCGTGCCCGGCGTACACCTTGTAATAGATTCCGGGCTTTCCAGAATAAACCGCATGAACGTTTCCCTTGGCATGGAACACCTTGTAACAGAAGCTGAAAGCCAGTTTTCTGCCTGCCAGAGAAGCGGACGGGCAGGCCGTCTTGGTCCAGGAAAATGCATACGCCTGTGGAACAAAAATGACGTACGCCCGGAATCAACCCAGCCGGAAATCCTGCGCGCCGACATTACAAACCTTGTACTGGAATGCGCCCTGTGGGGAGCCGACAGCCCTGAAAAAATTGACTGGCTGGAACCGCCGTCAAAGGCCGCATGGAATGAAGCCTGTACACTGCTGGAGCAGCTGGGCTGCCTAAAACAGAACCGCCTTACCGAACTGGGAAAAGCCTGCCTTTCTTTAGGCATACATCCGCGCCTTGCCTGCGTTGCCCTAAGCGGCTGCGCCCCGCTCTGCGCCGAATTTTCCAGCTGGTCAAAATCTTCCCCGGAACTCAAAAAGCGCTTCATCTCTGACCTTGAACGCCGCATAGGGCAGCTAATACCGCAGCCCCAGCCCCTTATTAAACCGGCCGCAAGCCAGGCTCTTGCGCTTTTAAACGGCTTTCCTGACCGCATTGCCCGCTTAAAGGATTCCTGCGGTTTCTACCAGTTTCCGAGCGGCCGCGTTGCCCGTCTTAAAGCAGAAGACGCCCGCCGTTACGCAGTCTGCCCGGAATGGATTGTAGCCCCAGAAGTAGACGCGGGCGTTTCAGAAGGAACAATCTATTCGCATATGGCGCTCGACGCCTCCAGCGCACAGGAATGGCTCCAGAACCGCCTGGAAACAAAAATCACCGCAGAACTGAAGGACAACAAAATCCTGAAAAACCAGATAACCTGCCTCGGCAAAATCATTATTTCTTCAAAAAAACTTCAGCCAACGCCGGAAGACTATGCGCCTGCCCTTTGCGCGCAGGTTCAGCAGAAAGGACTTTCATCTCTTCCGCTTAGCGAAAATTCAAAAAGCCTTATGATACGGGAACAGTTTTACGCCCAGCAGAACGGCATGGAATCCAAGGCAGACGAAGAATCACTCTGCCGGAACTGCACCGAATGGCTTACTCCGTTCCTTGCCGGAAAAACAAAAATTGATGAAGAAACAGTTTACGCCGCACTCGACTGGTACCTGAACGGAAGCACAATAAACCGAAATGTACCGTCTCAAATCGTACTTCCAAACGGAAAAACACGTCGCTTAAGCTACGAACGCCAGTCTTCGCCGGATGACCGCACAAAACTTGTAATACGCCCGGTACTGGAAATAATCATTCAACAGATTTTCGGCTGCCTTGAAACACCAAAAGTGATGGGAATGCCTGTGCTCTTAAAACTTCTTTCGCCGGCACGCCGTCCGCTCCAGATTACAGATAACCTTGAATCATTCTGGCAGACAACATGGCAGGAAATTTGCAAAGAAATGAAAGGGCGGTACCCCAAACATAACTGGGACTACCGCCTTACAAGTGCAGATTAATTTTTTCGAAAAAATTAGAACAGACAGAAGAAAGAGAAGAACATGTAAACGCTTGCAGAAAGAACTACAAGATCGCCGATTGCATGCATGAACTTAACCTTGCGGATGCTGCAGAATACAAGACCTGCAGTAAACAGAATTCCGCTTATAATCAGCATTCTAAAACTTTCCGGAGTAATTGCGTGATAAAGGCGTGTACAGATAAAAAGTCCTGTCCAGCCAAGAACTGCATTAAATACAATGTTCACAACTTCCAGACGGCTTCCGGCAATTGCATACATAATGATTCCCACAAAACTGATTACAGCCGCAATACTAGTAAGAACAATTCCATAAGTAAGGGAAACAGCTCCGCGGTGTACAGCCGTAAACGAATAAATCATAAAGGCACAGATGAAAATAAGGTATATGCAGATTCGTGTAAACCTTTTGAACACTTCCTTTGCAGAAGTATGCGTAAGCGCATGATGAAGAACCGAAGTAAGATAGTTTAAAACCATGACTCCGCCAAAGCATGAATACAGCGCAGTATAGAAAGCACGAACTCCTTCCGGAGCACTGCTGGAAGCCCTTACATCAAGAAGAACTGTAGCCGCAATAAAAAGACAAGCACCAATTCCCTGAACAATAGAACTGAAAATTTCTTCACCGACAGTATATTTTCTGAGCTTGCGTTCCTGAGCAAGATGACGGCGTTCCTTTTCTATTCGTCGTTCAGCACGTTTCTTAGCCTTTTCTGAACGCGCATAATCATCAGCAGCATATTTAGCCCTAAGGCGTTCCGGGTCTTCCGCATACTGAATGTTTATTTCACGGATTTTTGCTTCCGCCTCTTCTTTAATCTGACGGATTCTAAGTCTCTTTTTAAGTTTAAGCGAACGCAGCGTAGAAAGGCGTACCGCTTTTGCAGCAACTTCATCTTCTCTAGTCATTTTTCTTCTCCATAAAATTAAATATATAAAAAAATAAATAACCTACTTAAAGTATAACAACACAGACAGGAATTTACAAATAAGATTCGTAAATATTCTTTTACAGGAAGAAATTCATGTCCTTAAAAAGCGCTACTTAAGTTCCTTTTTAATAGGAGCCGCAGTAAACAAGCTTCTTGTTGCTTCGTTGATTTTTCGGGCAACATAAGGATTGTTCATTGTGTAAAGATGCACGCCGTCTACACCGTTTGTTACAAGGTCAGCAATCTGATCAATTGCGTAGGCAATTCCTGCATCACGTATGGCTTCCGGTTCGTCTGCGTAACGATCCATCATGCGCACAAATTTTTTAGGAAGCACAGCGTTTGTCATGCTGACCATGCGCTCAATTGATTTCTTGTTTGTTGCAGGCATAATACCGGCTTCAATCGGAACATTAATGCCTGCAATCTGGCAGCGCTCAAGGAATGTGTAGAATTTTTCATTGTCAAAGAAAAGCTGACTTAAAAGGTGTTCAGCACCAGCATCAACCTTTGCCTTAAGGGCTCGAATGTCACTAACAACATCTGGTGAACTCGGATGGCGTTCCGGGTAGCACGCTCCAATAATCTTAAAGCGCTTTCCGTCAGTTCGTTTTTCATTGAATTCGCGGATAAATGCAACAAGGTCAGAAGCATATTCAAAATCATTTACCGGATCGCGACCTTCTACACGGTCACCGCGCAAAGCAAGGATATTTTCTATTCCTGCCTGCTGAAACTGTTCCAGTACAAACAGAGCATCCTTTTTTGTCATATTGATGCATGGCATGTGAACGGCACTTTCTACTCCGCAGACATCCTTAATGCGCTTTGCAATGCTTACAGTATTATCGCAGTTTTCGCTGCCGCCGGCACCGTATGTTACGCTTATAAAATCAGGCTTAATGTCGCTAAGTTCCGAGAGAGTGTTATATACAGTTTCGATGTTCATAGTTTTCTTTGGTGGAAAAACCTCAAAAGAAAACGCAGTTCTGTTTGTAGTAGTAATCATAAAATCAATATAACAGAATAAAGATTTAATTGGAACTGATAAAATTATAACTCTCGAAAAACCTTCCGCACTTTGCTATAATAAAGAAAAACTGCGGAACTTTCCGCACAAGGACAAAACATGTTTGAAAAACTCACTCCAGGACAGGAAATCGAATCAACAGTCGTTGCTGTAAGCGGCGAAACAGTTTTCATTGATATGAGCGCAAAAAGCGAAGGCGTAATCAACGCAGCAGAATTTGCAGACGAAAACGGAAACCTTTCTGTAAAGGAAGGCGACAAAATAAAAGCTTTCTTCATCGGCGAAAAAAACGGCGAAATGCGCTTTACAACAAAAATTGCCGGAAACTCTGCCGACGACACAATGCTTGAAAACGCATTCAAAAACCGCATCCCGGTACAGGGTAAAGTAGAAAAAGAAATCAAAGGCGGATTTGAAGTAACTCTCGGTTCAAAACGCGGCTTCTGCCCTTACTCTCAGATGGGCTTCCGACAGAAAGAAGAAGCTGGCTATTACATCGGTCGCGTACTCACATTCATCATCCAGGAATACAAAGACGACGGCAAAAAGCTTGTAGTGTCAAACCGCGCCGTTCTTGAAGAAGAACACAAAGGCCAGATTTCTGCTCTCGGCGAACGCATTGCAGTAGGCTCAGTCGTTACTGGAACAGTAAAATCGCTTCAGAGCTTCGGTGCATTCGTAGACATAGAAGGTTTCCAGGCACTCCTGCCAATTTCGGAAGTTGCACTTGAACGCGTAACAGACCTTTCAAAATTCCTTGAACCGGGTCAGGAAATAACAGTAAAAGTAATCAATACAGACTGGGCACACGAAAAAGTAAGCGTAAGCCTTAAAGCCCTTATCGCAGACCCGTGGGAAAGCGTTTCATCAAAATTCTCTGCCGGTCAGAAAATCGACGGAAAAATCAGCCGCGTGGCAGACTTCGGCGTATTCATCAACCTTGATAAAGGAATCGACGGACTAGTGCACATTTCTGCCCTTGGCGTAGACCGCAACACAAACCTTAAAAAGAAGTTCAGCGTAGGCCAGGAAATGTCCGTAACAATAAAAGAAATTGACACCGCAAACAAGCGAATCAGCCTTGTTCCAAGCACAAGCACAGAACAGGACGACAACGCCAGCGCCTACTTCGCAACCCACAAAGACGACGACGGCGACACCTACAACCCGTTTGCCGCTTTGCTGAAGAAATAATTTTTATTTAATTACAAAAAAAGCCGCTGTCTAATAAGTCCAATATAGTTCAAACTTATTAGTCAGCGGCTTTCTTTTTGTCATTTACTTATTTTACTGTTCTGCGCGTTTCTTGAAGAACATCAATGTTCCGAACAGAGCTACAAGACCAATTACCCAGGAAATTATTCCTGCCGGCAAAATGCCAAGGTGCTGTGCAAAGCCCGCAACAATGTAAGTTACAAATGAAACGGCCGCAACCAAAAGCGCGTAAGGCAACTGTGTAGAAACGTGCTTCACATGGTTACAGTCTGCACCTGCACTGGCCATAATCGAAGTATCGCTGATTGGAGAAATATGGTCTCCGCAGACAGCACCAGCCATACATGCAGAAATAGAAATGATTCTGATTGGATCCGACGCAACTGGGAAAGCCGCAATACAAATCGGAATCAAAATACCGAATGTACCCCATGAAGTTCCCGTAGCAAAAGCAAGTCCGCAGGCAATCACAAAGATAATGGCCGGCAGCATGCTCTTTAATCCCTGTGCACTTCCGCCAACAATACCTGCAACATATTCCTTTGCTCCAAGAGAATCTGTCATGGATTTTAAAGTCCAGGCAAGAGTAAGAATCAAAATAGCAGGAACCATAGCCTTAAATCCGCTTGGAATACATGCCATAATTTCTGTATAAGAAATAATTCTTCTGCAAAGGTAGAATACAATCGTAACAATAAGCGCTGCAAAAGATCCAAGAACAAGACCGACAGAAGCGTCACTTGCGGCAAAAGATTCAATAAAATCAAGGTAAGCAGGATTTGCCACCATCGATCCTTCAGCCTCGCCTGCAATCTGAGCTGTAAAGAATCCACCGGTATAAATCATACCAAGAACGCAGAATATGATAAGAACTGCAATCGGTAAAACAAGATCAATAACAGATCCCTTTGTTTCAGCCGGATCAGCACAGTCGTCAGCATTAGATTCACTTAAATCATTTGCAGCCTTTGCCATCGGACCAAAGTCAAAGTTTTTAGCAGCCAGGAACAAAGTCATTGCAATAGTAAAGAAAGCATAAAAGTTAAACGGAATGGCCTTACAGAAAAGCGCAATGCCATTTTCTCCTTCACTTACAAAACCGGAAACAGCTGCCGCCCACGAACTGATTGGTGCAATAATACAAATAGGAGCCGCCGTTGCGTCAATCAAATATGCAAGCTTTGCCCGCGAAACCCCGTGCTTTTCTGTAACAGGTTTCATTACAGAACCGACGGTAAGACAGTTAAAATAGTCATCAATAAAAATCAGGATTCCAAGTCCGATTGTAGCAATCTGAGCACCAGCCTTGGTTTTAATGTGTTTTTTTGCCCATTCACCAAAAGCCTTTGAACCGCCCGCCTTATTCATAAGGGCAACCATAGAACCAAGCACAACAAGGAAAACCAGAATGCCAACATTCCAGCTGTCGCTAAGCTGAGCAATCATTCCGTCATTAAATACATGCGTAAAAAATCCGGTAAAACCAGTGCCAGCCCCCGCTGCAAAAAACGCACCGCCAATTGCAATTCCAATAAAAAGTGAAGAATAAACTTCCTTAGTAATCAAGGCCAAAGCAATCGCAACAATTGCCGGCACTAATGATAGAAAACTTGCTTCCATTTTTTTCCCCTATTTCTTAAACTGCGAAAAATCAATATTAAGCGGCTCCTGAATCCCCTGAGCCTCAAGTTTTTCAAGCACAGCAATAGTGTAATTCACCGCATCAAGCGATGTTGCCGAACAGTAAGTCTGAAGTTCTTTAAGAACCTTAATTGCATCCTTGTTATTCATAAACACTCCTTAATATATGTTAAATATATTAAACATTCCGGGTTTTATTATATTAAAAGACATTTTTTGGTCTAGAAGAAAAAAGGCAAGATTTTATAAAAAAAGCCGCCATAGTGTGTGAAGTTCAGACTAATGGCGGCACTTATTTTACTCTTTTACTTTACAGAAAACTTTTAGTCTTCCATGTTTTTGTAAATATCAAATTCTCTGAGCATTTCTGGGTCTTTGTTTTTATCAAAAAGTGAAACTACAACTGTTACAAGAAGACATACAATGAATGCCGGAAGAATTTCGTATACGTCAAAAATGCCGCCGTGAAGGTAGTGCCATGCAACATCTGTTACACCGCCACAAATAAGACCAGCTACAGCACCTTTTGAAGTTGTTCCTCGCCAGTAAAGTGCAAGCAGAATAAGAGGACCAAAAGTTCCGCCAAATCCAGACCATGCAAAAGATACAAGAGAGAAAATAGAACTCTTTGGATTCAATGCAAGCAAAAGTCCGACAACCGCAATTGCAAAAACAGAAATACGGCTTACCAGAAGAACCTTCTTGTCATCGGCATTTTTTTTAATCAGTCCTTTGTAAATATCCTGACCGATTGCAGAAGAAGCAGAAAGAAGCTGAGAGTCAGCAGTAGACATAGAAGCCGCAAGAATTGCACACAGGAAAAGACCGGCAATAAATGCCGGATACATTCTCAGCATAGATTCACTGAAAATAGCTTCCTCTGTTCCAAGTCCAAGAACTTTTACTCCTTCAAGAGCAACTTCGCTTGAATCTGCACCAAGCAGGATTCCCTTGTTGATAAGATAAGCTGTTCCAAGTGTACCAATAATGAATGTTCCGATATACGAAATTATCATCCATGAAATACCGATGCGGCGGGCAGTTTTAATTTCCTTGTTAGAACGGCAGCCCATAAAGCGCACGATAATATGAGGCATTCCAAGATATCCCAGACACCATGCAAATGCAGAAATTGCAGACATAGGAGAGAAGGTTTTGTTCGCAATGAATTTGTTCTTTAAGATTTCGCCGAATTCTCCGCTTACAGCACGCTGTGTAAAATCCTTTACCTGATCAATTGAATTTGAAACTCCGCCCAAAGAAACAATCACAATGACAGAAGAAATAACAAAGGCAATAAAAATCAACATTCCCTGAATAAAGTCTGTTGTACAAACAGCCTTGTATCCGCCCAGAATTGTATAAGAAAGAATGATTACAAATCCAATTGCAAGACCTACGTTCCAGTTAAGACCAAAAACAGAACGGAAAAGCTTAGCGCATGCTACAAATCCGCTGGCTGTATAAATGGTAAAGAAAACAACGATAAAGAAAACCGAAACAATTGTAAGAATGTATGATTTGTCCTTAAATCTGTTTGTTAAAAATTCTGGAATTGTAATTGAATCGCCGAACGCAATAGAACATTTTCTAAGCTGTTTTGCGATCAAAAGCCAGGCAATATAAGTACCAACAATCAATCCAATTGCAGTCCAGAAAGATTCCTTAAATCCACCTATGTAGCACAGTCCCGGAAGTCCCATTAAAACCCATGCAGAAGAGTCAGAAGCTTCTGCGCTTAAGGCTGTAACCCACGGACCAACTTTTCTTCCGCCCAGGAAGAAGTCAGAGGCAGAATTATTTCCTCTTGCGTTTCTAAGACCAACGTAAACCATAAGTCCCAGATAAAGTACAAATGCGATTATTTTCGCAATTACAGTGACAGACATTTTGTCCTCCAATATAAAATCCGCGTTAGCGGTCGTGCAGGAGGCACGATATTGTAGGTTTGCCAACGACAACCCATTTTATAAATATAAGTGATTTTAAATTTTCCTCATAAAATATGCAAGTTGCCCGTACAGCGTCCCTCTTGACCTTCACCTTTGTAATTGTTACCCTGTTTCTAAATACAGGTTTACAATTATGAAAAACAAAACATTCGGTAAAAAATCAGTAATTACGGCACTTTTTGCGGCACTTATCTGCGCAGGAAGTTTTATTCAGATTCCCATTCCGGGCGGAATTCCTGTTACAGTCCAGGATATGATGGCAATGCTTTCGGGCATGCTTTTAGGGCCTGTTTACGGCGGGCTTGCAGTCCTCATATTCCTTATTTTGGGAAGCCTTGGTCTTCCGGTATTTACAGGAAAAGCCGGCCTCGGCATTATACTGAACGGTCCGACCGGAGGATTTTTAATCGGCTATTTTTGCGGAGCCGTTGCCGCAGGACTTATAATCCGCATTTTTGTACGAGAATCACCTGTAGTCACAGAAGACGGAGAGCCGGAAAAAAACCGCGCACGCACGCTCCTTAACTGGATTTTCATTGCACTTGCTGCTATAACTGCTACAGTGATAATGTTTGCACTTGGAATTTGGGGCTTCCACCGCATCAAGCCCGATTTTGAAATGAAACGCGTTTTAGCCGCAGTTCTGCTTCCATTCATTCCAGGCAACACCATTAAAATCATTGTGGCCGTACCGCTTGTAAAAAAGCTCTGCCCCGCAATCAATAACTTTATGGACAGGACTTAAAATGGAAACCGGCAGTAAAAACGTAATTCAAATAGAAAATGTCTCTAAAATTTTTCCAAACGGAAAAAAAGCCCTTAACGCAGTTTCCCTGAACGTAAAACGGGGAGAATTTGTTGTAATCGCAGGACGGAACGGTTCCGGCAAAAGCGTGCTGATGAGCCTTATAGCCGGGCTGGACGAGCCTTCTTCCGGCAGGATTAACGTACCGGAAAACAGCACGGGACTTGTGTTTCAGGACGCGGATTCGCAGATTCTTGGAGAAACCCCGGAAGAAGACATTGCATTCGGACTGCGCGCAAAGGGACTGATAAAAAACGAAATTTCAGAAATTACTGCCGCCATCCTAAAAAAATCAGGGCTTTATGAAAAGCGCCGTTTTCCTGCCAGAGAAATGAGCGGCGGCGAAAAACGCCGTCTTGCAGTTGCAGGCATTCTTGCCCTTAACCGCGACATAATCATCTTTGACGAACCATTTGCAAACCTTGATTACCCGGGCGTATGCCAGGTTTGCGCAATCGTTTCGGAATTAAAAGAAGAAGGCAAAACCGTAATCGTCCTAACGCACGAACTTGAAAAAATCCTTGCGCTTGCAGACCGCTTTGTAATCCTTGATCAGGGAGAGATAAAATTTAACGGAACTCCGCAGGAAGGACTTACGCAGAATCTGGAAGCGTTCGGAATACGGAACCCTCTTGCCAGATACAGCCAGGTGACCGACCTTTTCTGGGGAAAAACAGAAAGCAGCATAGGAGCGCAGAATGAAATCTGAACCGGCTCTTTTCTGCTACAGGCTTGCAGACTCACCCGTTCATCGCGCGCCAGCCTGGCTTAAAATCATTTTTCTGGTAACAGTCACGCTAAGAACGTTCAGCAAAACCACTTACGCGCTGCCGGAAGATTTTTTTATTCCGCTGGAACTTATTCAATGGATAAGAATTGGATTTTATTTTGTGCTGAGCATGGCACTTTTTTTTGCCGCAGGCACGCCGCTTTCCAGCCTTAAGAAGCTTAAATTCATTCTGGTGCTTGCCGTATGTCTTCTGCTTATTTCGCTGTGTACGCCATGCATAGAACAGGAAGACGGAGCCACTTTTATTTCGCTGAATATTGCCGGCTTAAAGAGCGACATGCTTTATATTTCAAGATTTTTTGTTACAGTCCTTGCGTCACTGGTTGTTTTTGAAACCACAAGCCGGCTGGAGCTTTTTGATTTTTTTGTTCAGGCAGAAAATGTCGTGTGCCGCGTAATTCCGCCGTTCAAAAAGCTGAATGCAGCTCTGATTCTTTCGGTCACAATTACGTTCATTCCGGAAGTTTTTGCCTGCTGGTCGCGCATTTCCCTTGCCGCAGCCGCACGCACGCCGGCTTTTAGAAAAGACCGCCGCAACTTCTGGAAGCGTTTTTGTTCCGCCCAGAAACGGCTAAAGTTGCATGTAAGCGCACTGAATGCATGCATTACTGCGTTCTTTTTAAATATGCTTCAGTACGCGGAAGAAGTGCGGCAGGCGGTGAACAGTAGAATCGGAGGTTGAGTGGTTCCAGAGACTCACGAAGGACTCGAAACCACCGTTTCTCCTTCTACTGGAACATTACATAATATCTTACCGCAGATGCATCTTTCTCATTATAAACATTCTTGCCCAGAACACCTTTATCCATTGTAATTGTTACACTATCTGCATCATCGTCAACAGTGCCAATTTTATGCAGTGTAAATCCATAAGGAGGAAGCTTATAACCACCATCACAAGGAAAATACTCTGGGCCATCGTATTTTACAGAGGAACTTGATACTGTTAAGCGTTTATCCAAATGCCACAAATCTATTGCTTTCATAGGGTACGTATAACCGTTATAAGTGATACTTGTTTCAGCATCTTTATTCATAGTCGGATACGCATAATCAGTATTTGTGAACACTAGAGCCTGAGTATACTTTCTGAGCAGATCTAGATAACTATAATCTTTACCGGTAACTGTATTCACAGCATTAACCATACAATCTATTCCAACATATTTGTTCAGAGACATTTCATGGATTAACTTGGTTCCTCCATACTGACGGGAAAGCCATGCACCAAAGGCATATGCATTAGCATAAGCAACAGCCATATATGCATCCTGTGAAAATTCATTTAATCCAAAAACAAAGTAATATTTGTTGAATAGAGGGAGTCTGGCCAAAGCAACATTATTGTCAGATACCACAAGGTATTCCTGCATCATATCTTCAGTAAGCATTGAAAGCATTTCTGTAAGATAATATGAATCATATTCCAAAGCGTATTCAACATATTTAAGACCAAAGCCGATCAAATGCTGAAATTCGTGGGCCATTGTAGAAAAAGCTTCTTTTTCGTCTTTTACAGCCCAATAAGAATCCAGATAGAAATAATTTCCCGAATTTGAAGCATCAACTACAGTATTCTTTCCCTTTACCCCGCTAGCATAAAGATCTTTCTGACAGACCATGCCCATTACTCCATTATCATTGGCAGCCATTTCGTTAGTATTATCAGAAAAAATGTCGCCAATTAAGATATTGATTTTTATACCAGTAGTACTGAAATTCGTCATAGGACGTTTTACACAGTCATTAAAGGAACCGTTTGGACTGTAAATCATATTCTCCGGAAGCGGACCATATACTTCTGTAATATATTTATACATTTCATCCATTTTCTTCGAATATTTATCAGCAAGTGCGTCAGTAACTTCTCCCCGTTCTGTAGTACTTATCCATGGATTTTTATCATCTTCTATAACCCAGCAATATACATTATCTGTCTTGGCATAAAGTTTAGCAGTTTTCTTTTCATAACCTGTTGACGAAACAGAAAAATACACTTCTCGTTCAGCACCGATATCATAACTTACTTCTTCCACATTGTTACCTCTAGAAGACAATAAATCTGCATCCGAAGCACCTTCCTTCATCTTAAATTTTATTCCGTCACGGCACAGAACCCGTTTTGACAGATTAGAATCTGAATCCTCAGAATAATCGAAATTTTCTTCAGTCAAACCACGTGAGCGATTAGAGTTATTAAGAGTCATTCCAACGGCATCGCTTACATAATACTGAGAAGCTATCGTTCTATTTGTTGGATTAATCTTTGCCATGTACATGGTCTTTCCGGCAATACGGTCATCTGTAATTGTTGCACTTGTGCCTGAAACCTTAAAAATAAGGCCATCATCATCCAGAGTTTCTTTGTAAGAAACAGTATTACTGGTGCTCAGCAATACAGCCAATTCAGCCGCAGAAAACCCAGAAGATTCGTTTTTACATGCACCCATCATTACACAAAAAAATGATAAAACCACAGAATACTTAAAATATTTTCCAATCAACCTCATAAAATCTCCTGGTAAAAGTAAATAACAATAACCATTTATGAAATAAAATTATAACCGATAAATTCTTACTTTGTTACAAAAAAATTTCAAAGCCGCTAAAAAAAAAGCTTGTTCCGAAGCTGTTCTACCTTAAAAAAAATTGCATATTTTCAAAACACAATTTTCTCATTATATTCTAACTATGATTACAAAACATAAAATGCAGGAATTGCAGGAACTGGCCGCAGAACGCGGTCCTTTGTGTGTCGGGCTGGACACAGATCCATCTTATCTTCCAGACTCAGTTATTAAGGCAGTAGGCTCTAAAGAAGAAGCCGTGCTTATGTACAATAAAGAAATAATTCGGCGAATTGCTTCAGACAAAAGTGCGTGTTGCTGTAAAGTTCAGATTGCCTATTATGAAGCAATGGGACTTAAAGGTCTTCAGATTTACGCAGATACTCTTAAAGCCATAAAAGAATCAGGGCTCATTGCCATAAGCGATATTAAGCGCGGAGATATTGCTGCAACAGCAGACGCTTACGCACGCGCTCACTTTACAGGCGACTTTGAAACAGACATCATTACAATCAATCCTTACATGGGATTTGATACACTTACTCCATTTACAAACTATGCTGCTCCGGCAAAAGAAGGAAAAGGCGCATTCGTGCTCTTGTGTACTTCTAATCCAGGAATGACAGACATTGAACACCAGGAACTTAAAGCCGGCGGACTTTTGCTTGAACGCGTTGGCGACGAAATCAAGCGCATTAACGACGGATATAAGGCTGATTATGCCGCTCAGACTTGCGGTCCAATCGGCGCCGTTGTAGGCGCAACACAGGAAAAAGATGCCCGCTACCTTCGTGACAAATACCCAGAAACATTCTTCCTTATTCCAGGCTACGGCGCACAGGGCGGAGCTGCCCGCATAGCTGCAACTCTTCTGGATAAATGCGGCGGAACCGTAAACTCAAGCCGCGGCATCTTGTGTGCATGGAAAAAAGACGAAGACCTTGCAGAACGCCGCGAAAGCGGAAGCCTTAGCATGGCAGAAATTGCCGATGCCGCAGCTAAAAATGCGCTTTTCAGCAAGGACGATCTGCTTAAGGCTAAGGCCTCACTGTAAACCCCGCAAGTACCTTGTGAAGCGACTCGTCCTTTGTAACAAGGACGAGCGTTTCCAGAATATCATCATCGTTTGCCCAGATATCTGGGTAAATGCGTTTGCCCTTCTCTTCTTCTTCATTAAAACTCGACATTCATACTAAATTTATATTATCATATTCGGAACAAATTTAAAGGGGCTAACAATGAAAGAACTTACTGACTGCAATGGAATTCCATATCCGGTTTTTACTACAGGAAACGTAACTTTATGCGAAACTGTAAAAGGTGCTAAACCAGAAGGATCTGTATATTTCTTAAAGATTGAAACTCTTGGAGAAAATGCAAGAATGCCGGTTCCAGGTCAGTTCTTTATGCTCAGGTCAACAAAAAGCCAGCAGCTTCTGGCACGACCTATAAGCGTTTTTCATGCAGAAGAAAAATCCCATGGCGTCGAAATTTCATTCCTTATTCTTTTAAAGGGAAAAGGAACAAAAGAACTCTGCTCGCTTGAAGTTGATGATAAAGTACAGGTTTTAGGCCCTCTTGGAAACGTATTCCCTAAACCGGCTGCCGGCAGCGGAAAAGTTCTTATCGCAGGCGGCGGCATTGGTGTTGCCCCTGTTGCAGGTTTTGCCGAAAACCTCCCTGAAAATTCCTACGACTTTATTGCGTCGTTCAAAAGCGGCTCTTATGGCCTTGAAAACATAAAACCTGCAAACCTTACCGTAACCACAGACGACGGTTCAGAAGGCATAAAGGGTATGATAACCGCCGCCATTGATTCAGCAAAAATAAAGGCCGCCGGTTACAGTGCAGTATATGCCTGCGGTCCGGCTCCAATGCTCAACTACATCAAGACCATTTCTGAAGAAGCCGGCGTTCAGTGCTGGATAAGCATGGAAGCCCGCATGGCCTGCGGCGTAGGTGTATGTCTTGGCTGCGTAATTCCTACAACAGAAGGAAACCTCCGCTGCTGCAAGGACGGTCCTGTATTCGATTCAAAAATCCTTTCTTTCCCAAAGCCGGCTGCAAGTCTGCTTCCTAAAAAGGATCCCGTAGAGGCGCCTGACCTTAGCGTTACAGTAAAAGGCGTAAAGTTCCAGAATCCGCTTATCGGTTCTTCAGGAACCTTCGGCTTCGGCACAGAATACGCGCCAGTGTTTAACGTAAACCGCCTTGGTGGAATCGCCTCTAAAGGACTTACCCTTGAACCAAAACAGGGAAACAGCGGAATCCGCGTATGGGAAACTCCAAGCGGACTTATGAATTCAATCGGTCTTCAGAACCCGGGAATTCCGCACTTTATCGAACATGAACTACCTGAAATGATGGCGTTGAAACCGGTTGCAATTGCAAACCTTTCAGGCTCATCACTGGAAACTTATGTAGAAGGCGCAAAACTTCTTGAAAAAACAGACGTTCCTGTAATTGAACTTAATATTTCATGCCCTAATGTAAGTGCTGGTGGCGCTGCATTCGGAATGAGTTGCTCTTCTGCAAATACAGTCGTAGCCGCAGTGCGCGCCGTTACAACAAAACCGCTCTGGGTAAAGCTTACACCGCAGTCACCAGAACTGAACGCCGTAGCCTTAAGCTGTATAGAAGCCGGCGCAGACGCAATCAGCCTGTGCAATTCTTTCCAGGGCGTTGCAATCGACATAGAAACCGGCCGTCCTGTATTTGACAAAATCAAGGCAGGATTCGGCGGACCGGCCGTTCGCCCGATCGCTGTGCGCCTTATCTACGAACTTTATGAAGCAATCCAGTCTCTCCCAGAAGAAAAGCGCGTTCCAATCATCGCAATCGGTGGAATTGCCACATGGCAGGACGTAATTGAATTCATCATGGTCGGAGCCACAGCCGTAGAAGTAGGAACAAACACTTTCGCAAATCCATTTACAATGATTGAATGCATTGATGGAATCGAAGCCTACATGAAGCGCAAGGGCATAGCGAACCTTTCAGAAATCCGCGGAATCTCTCATAAAAAATAGAGATGTGCAACGATATAAAAAAATAGCTCCCAGTCGAGTAAATGCCTGCAAAACCGCCCGCTATCGGGCTACATGCTGTTGTGCCTTGGAACCATCAAGTTTGCCGCTCACGCGGCAGCACAACAGAATGTTTTTGCAAACATTTCCTCTCCTTCGCGCTATTTTTTTATAAATTTTCCCCTCATCAAGCCCCGCTGCGGAATTATTTCTGCACACAGCAAAAAAAAGTCAACATTAAGGCTATTCCATTTTTTTATGACATTTTTCCTTATAAATGTCATTTTGACGCTTTCTTAAAATTTGTAAAAATGATATTCTGTCTCCATGAATACATTAGTAGCATTGTGCCCAGTTGGAGCAGAAAAGATCCTCGGAAACGAAATAAAGCATCTCGGATACAGACTTGCCGGAAACGCACCTGGACGCGTTTTTTTTGAAGGCGATAACGACGCCCTTTTTTACGCAAACCTGTGCCTGCGCACTGCCGACCGCGTTTTCCTTCAGATGGCAAAATATCACGCAGAAGATTTTGACCAGCTTTTTGACGGTACATATTCAGTTCCGTGGCAGGACTTTTTTAAGAAAGACTCAAAAATCGTTATCGACAAAGTACGCTGCTACAAAAGCAAATTGAATTCAGAACACGCAATTCAATCAATCATTCAGAAGGCAATTTATCAGAAGCTCACAGAACGATTCAGAATGTCTTCCATGCCGGAAACAGGAACAGAATCAACTGTGCGCGTATACATGGATCAGAACGAAGCTCTTATTCTTCTTGACCTTTCGGGACTTCCGCTCCACAAGCGCGGTTACCGCGTAGACGGCGGAATTGCACCGCTACGCGAAACTGTTGCCGCCGTGCTGCTCCAAGAAATGATGTGGCGCCGCAAAACTCCGCTCCACGACCCGTTCTGCGGTTCAGGTACAATCGCAATCGAAGCAGCTCTTTACGCATACAATGTTGCACCAGGCTTTGGCCGTCGCTTCGCCCTGGAATCACTCCCAATCTACAACGAAAAACGCGCCCTTGAAATCCGTGCAAAAGAAGCAGAAAAAATCCGTACAGACGTAGAAGTCCGCATTACCGGCTCAGATATTTCGCAGGAAGCCGTTGACCGCGCCAAAAAGAACGCAGAATATGCGTGCGTTATGGCTGGCCGCGCCCTTCAGTCTATCGGAAGCGATGCAAAAATCATCCGCCCGGACTTTATTCAGGCAGACTTTGTAGAACTTAGCGCCCCTTACGAAACAGGACTCCTTTTATGCAATCCGCCGTACGGTGAACGCCTTGGAGACGAAGAAGAAGCCGCAGAACTTTACAAAAAGATGGACGAACTGTGGAACAGCTTTAAGGGCTGGGACATCGGCGTTATTACGTCTCACAAAAGTTTTCAGGAAAATTTCGGTCATTACGCAAACCGCTTAAAGGACATAAAAGCCGGAAACCTGGACACAACGCTTTACATCTATTCGAACTCAACTGCTCCGGCAAAAAAATCAAACGAAAAAAAATCTTCTAAAGGAAAGGTAAGATTCTAATGGCAACCGTAGTTGAACACGACAAAAGAAAGCAGGAAATACTCGAAAAATCTCTGGACGTATTCATGGACGAAGGCTACGAAGACGTTACTTTCCAGAAGATTGCCGACCGCTGCGGAATTACAAGAACAACCCTTTACATCTACTTTAAGAATAAGCGCGAAATATTTTTGTGGAGCATCAAGCAGCTTCTTTCTGCACTGGAAGAAAAGCTTATGGCAATTGCTACAGACACATCAATTTCTACTGAACAGGTTCTTAAAGACATAATGCAGTTCATCCTTGATAAGTGCGTGGAAAACAAAAAGCTTTTTTCCGTTCTGCTGCCGTATCTTGTTCAGCTCCAGAAATCTGGAATTAATACAGAAGAAAGGGTTCGCCGCCGCACAATAAAACTTCAGCACATAATGAACTGTGCAATCATCCGCGGAATCCGTTCCAATGAATTCAGAAAGGTAAATATAAAAGCCTCCTACGAAATGCTCTACGGACTTATTGAATCTGCAATTTTCAGGATTGCAGTCCTTAATCAGAGTGATGTCTCTGACATTTATTCCGCATCAGCACTTGCAATAGAAGGCCTTAAGATAAGATAAACGAGCCTGAGCTCAAATAATTTTCTTTGCCAGTTTTAGCTTGAACTGCCCGAAGAACCTGTCGAACCGGAACCTTCGGCAGCAGTTTCCGGATTATCTATAGGTGAATCATAATCGTATCCGCTGTCAGATGAATGCTTTGTTACAGTGAATTCCGTAACGTTCTTTGAATCTAGCATTACTTTTACCGTTGCAGGATTAGACCAGTGAATTGTCTTGTACTGAAGCGTTTCTGCAGTTGCGTTTTCAGGGAATTTTGTTTCCTTCTGAAGCACAGGTCCAACCATTGTTACCTTATTTCCTATAAATGAAGCAGGAAGAACCGCATCCATAGAAAGATATTCATCCTTTGTAAAGTTTGTATGATTATCCTTTGTAAGCTTAAGAAGACTTGTTTCTCCGCCGCATTTAAGACAGAGATTTACACTGTAATCCTTAAAAAAAGAATCCGGATCTGCCACATCGCTGAATCCGATTTCTCCTTCTGTAAGGGTAAGCCTTGATGTATCTGCATCATATGTAAAGTAAGCATCAGAAGAAACATGCGCTACAGGAAGGGAACTGAATGAAGAACCAAGAACATTTACTTCATCCGTCCAGTCCGTAATAAAATAATCACCCCACATATAATAGACAGCAAGGTATTTGTATACTGTATTAACTACAAGGTCATCTTCAAAAGTATAGGAAATGGCACAGTTTATGGCACTCGGAATTATTTCTCCAATGTGATAATAAACCGATTCTTTTTCATCCGTTCTGTAAATCTTTACATAAATTGTCTTATCTCTATGAGGAACGGCCAAATAAACCTTTCCGTTTGCAATGTAATATCCCAGCTGTTCCTTATCTTCTTCGTCATCACCAGAGCAGGAAACAAACAGCCCGCCGAGAAGCAGAATTCCTAATAAAAAAACAAAAAACTTCTTCATATAGTCCTCCCTGCAATTATCGGCGGATGTTTTTCTGTACTTTAGCCCTGTAAAAAGGCTAAACCCTTGCAAATACGGTTACAGTTTTAGGAAGTACGGTAACAGTTGAGCCTCCGCCAATAATCTGCCTTTCATTTTCTTCAATGAATTTCTGGCCGTCTGTTACTGTAATCCAGTCGCCTTCCTTAAGATTCATAGAAACTTCCGTTTCTTCCGGGTTTGCAACTATAAGAATGCTCTTCCAAGTATCGCCGCATCTAAGACCGTTCAGTTCCCACGCAAGAACTTTTTCCGGAAGCCCCTCTTTCTTGTTGTTCAAGAAGCTCAATACATCACTGCACTGCTGCTGTGTAGACAGCCTGAATGCCGGATGAGCCTTACGCAGCGCAATAAGATTACGCACGTACTGAACTGTTTCGCGTTCATCATAAGCACGCTTCCAGTCCAGAGCATTTACGCGGTCACATACATTGTAAGAATTCCTGCAGAAAGAATGCTTTTTGTCATCAGAAACTGCAACGTCATAAATTACAGGATTCTGCTCAAGGATTTCGCTAGGAATTTCCTTTGTACGCAAAAATTCCATTCCGGCATGAAGAATCGGATAACCTTCGCTTAAAAGAACCAGCGAAATCGCCATCTTCTGAAGCTGACGTCTGTAATCTTCTGACTTATCCTGATCGGCAAGGAAAATCTTGTCATAACAGGTCATGTTGTCATGAATTTCTGAATAGTTTACGCTTACCCAGGTCTTTAAGCTCCACGGATTTGGATTTGCAGTTCCTTCAATCTTTGCATAGTCAACCTGAGAATGCTCCGTTGCGCCTACAATACCGAATTTTACAGCTTCTCTGCGGCTTCCGTTCTGAATAAAGCCTTTTTCCTTATCGTCAAATACAGGGCCCTTAATTCCGCATCTTACCGCATCATTAAAAAGTCCTATTTCCGGCATTTTCGAAGAATTAAGCTGGCTTGCGCTTATCATCTTTCCGGCGCGGTACATATCCCAGCCTTCTCCGTAGATAAGTACGTCATTCTTAATCTTTACAAGCGCATGACGGATTGTATTCATTGTTTCGGCATCATGCAGTCCCATAAGGTCAAAGCGGAAACCGGCAAGCTTGTATTCCCTTAGCCAGAAACTCAGCGTATCGACCATATACTTGCGGAACATCTGGCGTTCACTTGCAGTGTCTTCGCCTGCTCCAGAATATCCTTCTACGCGGAAGAAATAGCCCGGCACGCTTGTTCCCAGCGCCTGATGCAGTCCGTCGTTTACATGGTTATAGACAACATCCATGATTATACCAATGCCGGCATCTGCATAAGCCTTTACCAGTTTTTTGAATTCCTTAATTCGTACGGCGCCGTCAAAAGGATCTGTAGAATAAGAGCCTTCCAGACATGCGTAATTTTCTGGGTCATAGCCCCAGTTAAAGTTGCCGAACGTAATGCGGTTCTTTACGGATTCCGTCCTGCACTTAGCCTCATCAACTGAGCGGAAATCAAATACAGGCAGCAGCTGTACGTGAGTAACGCCAAGTGATTTTATGTAGTCAAAGCCTGTAGGAAGTCCCTTGTAAGTTGTTCCGCTTTCTGCTGCCCCAAGGTAGGTTCGTTTGTAGATTTCTGAACCGTTCCATGTTGGGCTGGAAGTAATGTCCGCAATATGCGCTTCATAGGCAACAACGTCTGCCGGTGACTTTACCGAAGGCGCCTTTACCTTTTCCCAGCCGTCGGGATTAGTCTGTTCAAGATTTACCACCATTGACCTTGTACCGTTTACACCGCAGGCCCTCGCATATGGATCCGCAGAAACCTGATCAACACCATGCACCTGAACAATGTAAAGATAGTATACGCCGTTAAGGTCGCCTTTTTCTTCTGCTTCCCATACACCAGCATTACCGTTCTGGCAGCGCTTCATCTCTATTGTCTTGTATGCAGGAGAATCTGTTCCGTCTGCAAAAAGCTGTACAGAAACCTTTTTAGCAGTAGGCGCCCAAAGCCTGAATACAGTTTTGTGGGCTGAATAAACTGCGCCTAAAGTTGCATTTGTTACATAGTTTTGAGCAAATGAAGCCGAATCAAAGTACCATTCAAGGGCAGCAGTATTTTCGCCGCCGCTTGTCTGACTCTTAAGCCTGCCGCTCTTTATAAGGTTGAACAGATAGTTTTCCATATGTTCTGAACCGCAGAATTCATTGTTAAGATTATGGGTTTCAAATGGAGCGCAATTCCATCTTGAAGGAACAATGAATTTTTCTACAGCCTTAGCCTTTTTATTTCCATCCAGAGCAGAAGTTTCGATTTCTACAAATTCACCCGGCGCAATGCGTTTTCCGCAGATTGTAATATGCTTCATCGTTGCGTTTTTGTCCGGGTCATTCCACCTTACAGTAGATTTATAGACCTTGCCGCAGCGTTCTACAGTTGCCTCAAAAGTCCAGTTCTTTCCGAACGGGAATGTAAATTTAAGGCAATTGCAGCCAGCAGGAAGACACGGAGTAAACTGAATCTTGTCTTCAATCATGTCCGGCTTGAATCCGGCAAAATCCTGTGCAATATTGCGCACAAATTCTGCAACGCTCCACGCCTGGCTGAACGTACCAGAAAGTACAGGGTTACCGTTTTCGTCCGGACGTGCGTGAATATTTTCGCTTAAGGAACCGGCGCAGCCAGTTTCCAGAATCATCTTTGCTTCATTCTGAAGTATTGCAGAAGCCTTTTCCGGCATGGTTCCGTTTGATTCCAGAACACTTGCCGTAATGTAAGGACCGGAATTCCAGTCCCAAATTGTTCCGTTATGATATGCCGCATCTTTGTGGTACCATTCCGGGTTTTCGTGCTCCGGATGGAAAAGAGGATCTTCAGGACTTAAGCTGAAAAGTCCGAACGGACTAACCAGCTCCCTGTCAACGTTTTCCAGAATCTTTGTGCGCATTTCCTTGTTTACAAAACCGGCACCTTCGTCCGGCTCTAAAATTCCCGGAACAGAAGAAATGAACAGCTGGTTCGGACGCACGCGCATATCCTTTGCCCATTCGCCGTATCCACCTTCCGGAAGATGATCCGCCAGCGCACTACAGTCCTTATTCCAGAAAAACCTTTCAAACGAATCCCGCACTTTAGCCGCAGCCTTACTGTAGGATTCAGCCTTGTCTTTGTTTCCAGTCAAACTTTCAATTTTTGCACCAATACGAAGTGCTGTATACCACAGCGCCTGTACGTCATTTGCACGGCTTCCGCGCGGAGAAAGAGGTTCGTTTCCTGCAATACGCGCATCCATCCATGTATCTGCATCGCCGTGCAGAAGGAATCCGTGTTCGTCACAACGCCTGCTGTCTGCATCCAGCGCAATTTCTACAGTTTCCTTAAGCTTTGCAAGGATTTCCTTGTCGCCAGAATAAAGCACGTATTCCCACAGCGCCCTGATAAACCACAAAGTTCCGTCTACTGTGTTATAAATTACGTCGTTTTCGTCCCTGTAGCGATTAGGAATTCTTCCGTAAGAAGGACTCTTTGTCTTTATGTCCTGGAAACCTGCAAAACCAAGCAGGACATCCTTAGCTTCATCAAAACAGCCGCTTGCAATCAATGTTCCGCAGAGCGAAATAAATGTGTCGCGCCCCCAGTTGTCCCTGAACCATGGAAGTCCAGCCCAGATTCCACGGTAATTACTGCCGTGGTCTTTTGTAGCAAGCTGCCATGCGCTGAACCTTGCCCAGCTTACAGCTTCGTTGAATCTGGCGTCTCCGCAATCAAATTTAACTTTTCCTAAAAATTCATCTATCTGCTTTTTATGAGCCAGAATTCCCTTTGACTTTGCAAGGCGAACCGCTTTATCAAGTGCCTGTTTTTCGTTATCTTCAAAAGCAAGGTACCATCCGTCTGATTCAAAAGGTTTTTCAGAAAGCCCAAGCGATTTTCCGTCAGAAACTATAAGTTCAAGATCTTCGTTCTTTACGGCATAATAAAATTTAAAATCTGCCGCAATGGCAATTCCGCAGTCTGCATAAAGAACGGTTACGTCGTCTACGGTTTTTACGTTCCATACAGGACGACGGCAAACTTCTACCGTTTCTTTTTTTGCCCACACGTTTTCTACTTCAGAATCATCTTCTTCGATTGCACGCTCAATGATTTCCTTAGGGCAGATTCCGGTCAGTCCGGCATTTCTGTCTGTAGAAATATAAAACGCCCTTTCATCCAAAAGCAGACACACATCAAGACTGCTTTTTTCAAATGAAGCCCGGAATCCATAAGGATAGACACGAATTGTTTCAGCGTCATTCAAGGAATGTCCCTGGCAGGTAAATTCCTTTACAAAATGCTTATTTCCCCGATGATATCCGTTTTCCTGATTTGCATCCCCGAACAGAAACTGAAAGTAACCGTCCATGCGGTCTGTAAATGCAAAGCGTCTTTTAGCGCCTTTCTGAATTTTAATATGCATAATTAAAGAATATTCTATTAATAACAAAAACTCAATTAAAACCTTCAACAAAAATCAGATTTTATACGGGCAGAAGATTCCTGTAATTTCTTTTGCTTTTGGCCACTTTGTATCATATAATTAAACTATGAAAAATATCGGGAAGAGCAAAATTGTTTTAGTTACAGGTGCTTCCTCTGGCATAGGATTAGACACCGCACTGCGCCTTTTGGAAAAAGGCTATACTGTTTACGGAGCAGCCCGCCGCACCTCCCTCCTTTCCAAACTGGAAGAGCATGGCGGACACGCAGTCTACCTGGACCTGTGCAGCGACCAGTCAATGGTGGAATGCGTAAACACAGTACTTAAGGCAGAAGGCCGCATAGACGTTCTGGTAAATAACGCAGGTTTTGGAATGGGCGGGGCGCTTGAAACCGTTTCCATGGAAGACGCAAAAAAGCAGCTGGACGTAAACGTATTCGGACTTGTCAGAATGACTCAGCTAGTGCTTCCGTCAATGCGCAATAACAGAAGCGGTACAATAATAAATATTTCTTCAATTGCCGGAAGATTTTCTTCACCGTTTTTGGGCTGGTACCACGCGTCAAAATACTGCGTAGAAGCCCTTAGCGACGCACTCCGTTTGGAAACAGCTTCCTTTGGAGTAAAGGTTGTAATCATAGAACCGGGATTAATAAAGACGGACTGGGGTGTAATTGCCGCCGACTACATAGAAAAGAACACAAAAGGCACGCCATACGAAGCAAACGGTCTGAACACCGCCGCATACTATAACCATCATTATAGAAACATGAAGGGAGTTTCGGACATAAGCGTAATTTCCAAAACTGTTTTAAAAGCAGTTGCCTCAAGGCATCCAAAAATCCGCTACAAGGCAGGAAAATATTCGCAGCTGTTCATAAGCGCAGGCCTGCTGCTTCCGGGCGCAGTCTTGGACAGGGTTAAAATTCATCTCTTTAAGATAAAGAGACATCTTTAAGGATTTATATGGCAGAAAAATCTTTAATTTTAAACTTTTTGAAGAAAGTAAAGGACGCATTCCTCGATTTTAGATATGCAAGAATCCTGATGATTATCTCCATCGACTTTGCTTTTGTCTATCATCTGACTTTCCTGTTTATATTTAAATATCTGAATATAATGCCTCTTTTCTACCACAATATTGTAAGCGTTTCTCTGTTTTTAACGCTGGCAATAATTGTTCCAAGGCTCGAATCCTATACACTTGCGTATTTCCTTACTTTTATCGAAGTTTTGATTCATCAGATTGCGGCCGAATGTTTTTTAGGCGGACTTACAGCGTTTCACTTCTTTATCTGGCTGGTCGGAATCCTTCCAATTCTTACGTTCAGAAAGCACTTCAGGCTTGCTGTTTTTTACGGAGTCCTTACCTCGCTAATTTTTGCCGTAATGGAAAGCATAAGCCCATCCATTCAGGCAAAAGTAGAAATTTCTCCAATGCTTTTAAAGGGAATCCGCGTATCAAACATTTTCCTTTCGGCATGCCTTATTCTTACAGGACTTTTAATTTTTGCGTTTATTGTCTGGAACATAGAAAAGAACCTTCAGATTCAGGTTGCTCGCAAAACTCACGAAATTGAAAACAAGAACAAAAAGATTACAAGAATCCAGAACCACATCATCATCAGCCTTTCTGATCTTGTAGAAAACCGCGACACAGATACCGGCGCCCATATCCAGCGCACCAGCGATTACGTAGACCTTATTGCAAATGAAGCCGCCAAAATGGGATATTTTACAGAAATCCTTACAGAAAAATACATTCCGCTCATTAAAAAAGCAGCCCCTTTGCATGATATCGGAAAAATTACAGTATCAGACCGCGTATTAAAAAAGCCGGGTAAACTTACGGCGGAAGAATTTGAAGAGATAAAAAAACATACCACAGCAGGTGGAGAAATCATTTACGAAGTTCTGGGAATTTCTGATGACCGGGAATATGTATTAACGGCACATGATGTTGCCCTTTACCACCATGAACGATGGAATGGCTCCGGCTATCCAAAAGGACTTTCAGGCGAACAGATTCCGCTGTGTGCGCGCATAATGGCAATCGCCGACGTCTTTGACGCCCTCGTTTCCAAGCGTTGCTACAAAGAACCGATGAGCCTTGACGAAGCCTTTGATTTTATCGAACAGAACGCCGGCTCTCAATTTGACCCTGTTCTGGTAAATGTTTTCCTAAACTGCCGCCAGCAGATAACGCAAATCTTTAATAGTTACACACAATAAAAAAAACGGTCATTGGGGCTCTCAAAATAGCCGCAATAACCGTTATATTCTTTACCCCAAACTCTGGCGGTAGTTTTCGTACAGAAGTACGCCAGCCGCAACAGAAACGTTAAGGCTGTCAATTTTTCCACAAGTAGGTATAGAAACAATCTGATCGCACTGTTCTTCCAGAAGCCGCGCAATTCCGGTTCCTTCGCTGCCCATTACAATAACAGCCCGGCTTGAAAATTTTACGTCCTTAAGCGACTGTCCACCGGCATCTGCGCCGTACGCCCAAAAGCCGTTTTCCTTAAGCCTCTGAACAGTGCGCACAAGGTTATTTACAACAGCAACAGGAACCCATGCGCTGGCACCGGCAGAACTGCGTGCAATTACTTCGTTTGTTTCAACGTCCTTTGCACCGCGGCGTTCCGGCACCACAACTAAAGAAGCGCCAAACTGGTCACAGCTTCGGATTATGGCACCCACATTATGCGGGTCAGTAACAGAATCCAGCACAATTACAACCTGGCGCTCATTTTCGCTTTTTGCAGCAGCAGCAAGCAGCCAATCGTCAAATTCTACAAGGTTACGGGTTTTAGCCTGCTCGCCGCTAAGGCACAGCACAATACCGCGGTGATCACGGCTTGTTTCCGGCAGATTCTGAACAAGACCGAATAAAGTCTTATCATCTGCCTGACTTATAGCAATACCGGCTTCTTTAGCCGCCGCAAGAATCTTCTTAACGCGCGGTCCCGGTTTACTGTAAACAATACGCATTCCTTCACCGTTCCCGGCATCCTTTGCCCTAAGAACTTTTTCTTCTATTGCATGAAATCCTGTGATTATACGTTCAGCCATTCTATTCTAGCGTCCGCAGCACTTCTTGTATTTTTTTCCGCTTCCACAAGGACACGGATCGTTACGTCCGATTTTTTCACCGTCACGCTTTACAGTTTCAGTAATGATGTTTCCGGCAACGTATTTCCATTCGCCGTTAAACTTTTTGAAACCTGCAATTTCGTGGTGATGTTCAATCATCTGGTTCAAAGTGTAGTCAGCAATGAATTCAACAACGCCTTCATCACCTTTTTCTTCTGTTCTAAGGATTTTAAGACCCTGCCACTTTGACTGGCGGCTCCATTCTTCTGTAGCTTCCTTATCAATGTCTGCAATTCCTTCGCCTTCTTCGCAAGAATTGATGATAAAGTCAATTTCGTGTGCTACGTAAGCTGAATAACGAGCACGCATCAAAGCTTCTGCAGTAGGAGCTTTTTCTGTACCTTTAATGATAGGTTCACAGCATTCGCTGTATTTTTTTCCTGAGCCACAAGGGCAGTTTGTAATTTTTTCACTCATAATCTCAATAATACCAAAATGTTTATTTGTTAGCAATTATCCTGTACATAGGGTCTTCGCCCGGGTGCAGTTCCAGAATGTGTTTTTCGCATTTAAGGACTTCGCTCGGCTCATGCGTTACATGCAGGAACGTAGTGGTTCCGCAGTCTGCAATTATATCCAGAAGGTCCAGAATCTTCTGGCGCATCTGCTCGTCCAGTCCGTGGCACGGTTCATCAAGAATAAGCACAGGAGGGCACTTTACCGCACCGCGCAAAATCAGCACAGCACGCTGTTCGCCGTAACTAAGATTGCCGAACATTTCGCTGCCCCGGCCCGCAAATCCCGCAAGCGCCAGCCACTTTTCTGCAGCAGCCGCTTCAACGTCACTAGGAGCTTCGTACAGCCCGATCGAATCGTGGAAGCCGCTCATAATAACGTCCCGGAGCGAAGTTCCGCCCAGCATCCTGTATTCAACGTGTAGCCTGTAGCTTACAATTCCAAGCCGGTGCTTAATGTCCCATATAGTTTCGCCCGAACCTCGGCGCGCACCAAAAATCTTAATGTCGTTTCTGAACACCTGCATGTTGTCGCCGGTAATAAGCTCAAGCAGCGTAGTCTTACCCGAACCGTTTGGCCCGCGGATCAACCAGTGCTCGCCACGCTTTAAAGTCCAGTTCAGATTCTTCAAAACCATGTGGTCATCCCAGCCCACGTTAACATCATGCATATCAATCAAAATGTCACTTTCCGGCTGAAAATTTTCCACGCCCATAACATAATTCACTTCGTTACTGAGCTTTTTTACAGCCTCAGAAAATTCCCTGTAACCGGCACGGCGCTTTTCTTCTTCAAGAGCATTCTGCCTTTCTGCAACAACCTCATAATCAGCACGGCTTCCGCAGAACGAAATTTTTCCGTCCCTAAATTCAAGCACGTCAGAAACCGCATCCGGAATCTCCTTAAAGCGTTCCATGCAAAGAATAATATGCGGGAACGCACCAATATCGCCGCCCTTAAGCTGCTTACCCGCAATCGAATCAAAAAAGTCCAAAAGAATCCCGCGGCTTTCTGCATCAAGACCAGCAAACGGATCACTTAAAATCAAAAGCTTTTTACGCGAAACAAGCGCACGCGCCAAAAGAGTACGCCGAATTTCGCCCGTAGACATGTATTTAATTCCGCGGTCAAGAATTTTTTCCACACCGCAAAGCTTAATTTCCGGGTAAGCATCCAGCTCAGCACAAACCGCCGGAAGTTCAGCCCCCTTTTTTATAGGCCCAACAATTCCTTCCGCAATAAAAACACGACCGGTTCGCCCAATATCAACACCGCCGTCAATAAATTCACTTTCATCAAGCTCACGCTCTTCCTGAATAAGACGCGCCGCACGCTCAAGCGAAACTGTTTCCACCGAATCCGCAAACGCATTCACATACTCAGCCTCACCATCACCGCTGCACGCAAACTTAATCCCAAAACCGCCGTCCAAAGCCTTTAGAAATTCAGCCTTACCGCCACCATTCGGTCCAGTCACAAGCCACGCCTCGCCAGACTTCATTTCCCAATCAAGCCCATCCAGCAAAGTCCCCCTGGAACCTTCAATCCTGCAATTATTTATCTTAATCAACGAAGAATCATTTTCCATAATGTCTTCAGCATACCACAATGCAAAATTCTTTTCACTCTTTTTCTCTCAGCGCAGCTGGAACCGCAAAGGGCTATTCCAGGCTACCCTCACGGTCGGTACCTCACTTTCGTTCGGCACGGCGCTCCGCGCCCCTTCCATATCCCGGCGCAGTTGGAACAGCAAACCCCACGGTGGTTGAGGCTCTCGAAATGACCATCACAAGAAAAAAAATCCCGCGAAACAAGCCGCGGGATAAATATCCTGTCTAAGCACAGAAGTTTTTAATAGTTTCCTGACAGATACTCTCAGCACTATTTGGCAGAGCGACAAACGCGGAAGCCCAAGAAGTCGTACTTGTCGCCCAGGTTGCATCTGTCCCGGAAGCAAACCGACGCGTCCAAGGCGCCTCCGGTCCAGCCGCCGCCGCGTACAACGCGGCAAGGGCTAATGTTCGACGAGGCGCATGAGGGGTCAGTCACATCACCTGTAGAAACACTGTCATACCAGTCGTAGCACCATTCCCATACGTTTCCGCTCATGTCGTATAAGCCAAGTGCATTTGCAACTTTTTTTCCAACTTCGTGGGTTCCGTAACCGGCTATGCCGCTAGATGGCCCATTACTTGTTGTTTCTCCATTATTACAAATGTTATACCAGTACCAGCCTACGCTGTCTAATCCGGTATTTGTATGATCAGAATATGTTGCATCTGCTGCACTTTCTTCTGTAGAAACTTTACCTGTTGCGGCTCCACTGAACAAATAATTCCAGGCATCTGCTGTCGGATCACCGCCTCGGGCTGCAAATTCCCACTCTGCTTCGGTCGGCAGACGGTAACCGTTTGCATTGGCTACTGGGGTTACAGTTGCATCTGTAATATGACCTTCTGAATTCACAACTGTTACTTCAATTACGTATGCCTTTGTAAGATTCAATTTTTCACTCAGTACGTTGCAGAAATATACTGCATCATACCAGGTTACACCTTCTACTGGCCGGTATTTCTGGGTTTCTCCTTCTGCAATAACATACACTGTACTTCCTTCGCTGCAGTAAGACGGTTCTGCAGCCAAAGTATATTCTGTTCCTCTTACAGTTACTTTCTGCCCATTCATTACAGCTTTGTATAATTCCTGAGTTACTTCGTATTTTCCCATAATAAACGGGCTTAAGGTAACGTTGCGGCCATTAATAAATACACCTTTATAACAATCATCAGCAGAGGATTCTATAAAATCAGAACCTGCAACTGTTACAGCAGTTTCTATAGCATAAACTTCGGCAGTTTTATCAAATGTAGTTTCCCCAATGACAATTGCTTCTTTTGCTATTCTTCCACCGTATACTGTCTGCGTTTTTTTTTGGCCAAGCAACACTGCTGCCGCAAGGTTTGAACTGTCGTCAGCATTTGTGTCACATGACGCAAACCCAAATAAAACTGCCGCAATACCGGCAAGTGCTAAAATTTTAGATACTTTTAATTTTTTCAATTTACTTCTCCCCAAAAAGAACTGTAAAAATTATATCACAAATTTTCCTCCAAGAAATGCATTTTTTATCACTTAACCTCGTTATATAAGGTATGGAGAAATGTGAGAGAAAATGTCATTCATAAACAGAAAATATAAGGATTCAGTTTTTACGGATCTTTTTGGAAGCGACCGCGACGGAAAGAAAAACTTTCTGGAACTGTACAACGGACTTTCTGGCTCAGACTACAGGCTGGAAGAAGTTACTCTTGAACGCAAAATCATAGAACAGTCGCTCTATAAAACCTACAACAACGATGTAAGCTGGGAAATTGACGGCAAGCTGATCGTCCTTGTAGAGCACCAGTCAACAATCAATGAAAACATGCCTTTCCGCTGTCTGGAATACGTAACCAGAATCTACGAAGGTATCTTCCCTCAGAAAAAACGCTACGCAGAAAATGTCTTCAAAATTCCGAACCCTGACTTTTACGTAGTCTATGTTGGAAAGAAGGACTTGCCTCAAGAGCAGGAACTGCGCCTTTCTGACGCATTCTACAAAAAAGACTCTAGCAGCCTAGAGCTCATTGTAAAAGTCCGCAACTGCACAAATTCCCAAATGTTGCCGATTGCAAAAGACTGTGATATCCTAAAGCAGTATTGCCAGTTCATTGAAATTGTTGAGCGCACCTTCAATAAAAGATTTCCCAAGCGC
>JAXJSC010000033.1:0-11546 GCA_036310305.1 Treponema sp.
ATCTGAAACACCAAAATTCGTACAGAAGAAAATGTCCACTTCTAAAAACGAATCTGAAGAAATATTTCAGGAATTGTCCACTCTTAAAAAAGAAAATTAAGAAAAAACATTTTTTTTGTCCACTTTTATTGACTGGTACATAAAAATACCCAAATTTGGTAATTTCGTGAAAAATCTATCATAAACATTTGGTATTTTCGGTATATTTTGCACTTTCAAATTTGGTATTTTCGGTATATAATTATCCTATGAGTGAGATAACTTTTAAGAGAAAATTCTACGATGAAATGCTGGACTGGAAAAATACTTCAGCTGGAAGTTCTGCTTTAATGATAGATGGAGCTAGACGAATTGGTAAATCTACCATAGCAGAAACTTTTGCAAAAAATGAATATGACGATTATCTTATAATAGATTTTGTTACAGCATCAAAAGAGATTAAAGAAAATTTTGATAATATTGGAAAATTAGATACTTTTTTCAGGAATCTTTTTATCTTTGCAGGAAAAGAATTAAAATCAAACAATTCAGTAATTATATTTGATGAAGTTCAGAAGTTTCCAAAAGCAAGGGAAGCGATAAAGTATCTGGTAAAAGACGGACGTTATCACTATATCGAGACAGGTTCCTTAATTAGTATAAAAAAGAAAAGTCAGGAAATTGTCATTCCATCAGAAGAAGATAAACGAAAAATGTATCCCATGGATTTTGAAGAATTCTTATGGGCAACGGGAGATACCGTAACTGCACCATTTATAAAAGAATGTTTTGAAAAACGAATCCCAGTTGGAGATAAAATCCATAGGAAAATCATGACTACTTTCCGTACATATTTTGCAGTTGGTGGAATGCCTCAGGCAGTAAGTGCTTTTGTAGAAGGAAAAACATACAAGCAAATTGATGCAATAAAACGCAACATACTTTCTCTTTACGAAGAAGATTTAAAAAAATATGATGATGAAAACAACGAAAAGACCTCAGCAATTTTTAAATCTATTCCAGAGCAGCTCACAAACAGAAATTCAAAATTTAAGTTTTCTGTACTTGATGAAAATGCCAGATACAGAAATTATACATATTCTGTAAAATGCATCGATGAATCAATGATAGGTAATTATTGCCGAAATGTAACAAATCCACAGATTACCCTAGATTTGTTCGCCGAGTCAGATAATTTTAAGTTGTTTTTAGGTGACACAGGACTTTTAATTTCGCAGATTCTAAAAACTTCAAATACTGTTGAAGAGGAATTGTATAAAAAAATCATAGCCGAACATTTAGGTGCAAATCTTGGAATGATATTTGAAAACATGGTTGCACAAATGCTCAGGGCCAGAGGATATGAACTCTTTTTTCATGAATATTTTTATACACCAGAAGAGACTAAAACAGAGAAAAGATTTGAAGTAGATTTTTTAATCGTAAAAGATCGAAATCTATGTCCTATTGAAGTTAAATCATCAACTTATAAAACTCATGAATCTTTTGATTATTTTGTGAAGAAATACAATCTCAAAAAACATGAACGTTTTATTATTTATACAAAAGATTTAAATAGAGATGATGATGTTACTTTTATCCCTATCTATATGACAATGTGCTTGTAGGTATTTCTTAATTTGTATAACAACGAGGCCGGCGGAAAACCTATTATGCCACCTTCTGACACATTTACCAGCCGATTTTGTAGTAAAATTGGATTTTTGGTGGTATAATAAGATAAAAAGGAGTTTTTGTCTTGAGTTCTCAATCTGAAGCAGAATTAGAAAATTGGCTCATAAAAGAATTACAGCAACAGTTTGGATACTCATATTATAAGCAGATTGATAGCAAAGAAACTCTTGAAGATAACTTCCGTACAAATCTTTTTAATCTGAATAAAGACGATCTTAATAATACACCTTTTACCGATACAGAGTTTGACCGCATCCTGACATACTTAAAAGACAAATCCGTTTACCAGTCTGCTAAACAGCTTAGAGATAAGTTTGTCCTTGAACGAGAAGATGGCAGTAAGGTTCACATTAAATTTCTTGATATTGATGATTATTCACACAATAAAGTTCAGGTTGCAAATCAGATAACCGTTATCAATAAATATGAAACAAGATTTGATGTAACTCTCTTAATAAATGGCCTTCCTTTGATCCAGCTGGAATTAAAGAAACGTGGAATTGCACTGGAAGATGCTTTTAATCAGACAGAACGATATCGCCGCCATGCATATACAGGTCTTTTTAAGTATATCCAGATTTTCATTATCACAAATGGTGCCAATACCAAATATTATGCAAATATCGATAATACATACCTTCATTCTTCAGCTTTTTACTGGACTGACAAAGAAAATAAAAGAATTAATGATATAAAAGATTTTCGTTCCCTTGCAAAGAAGAACAACAAAAAATCGCTGATTGTTTTTCAAGCATGGATTCATTAATCCAAACCCAACAAAGAGTAGTAACCACCTGGCAGCAACGCAAAAAAGCCCTGCTGCAACAGATGTTTATATAATACAGGAGATGTTTTATAGATGAGAAAAACGTTTGCAGATATTTTAAAAAGTTCTAAATTTGATATTACAACGGAATTTTATAGATTAAAGAAATTATTTTTTGAGGATGAATGTGCCTATAGACCTTACGGACAATATACCTTGAGTACTTTACGAGAAATCATTAATAATCGATTCACAAAAGTATCATTTAGAAATAATGCATTATCTTTAGATGATTTTGATACAAGTAACGGGTTTCATTTTGAAGAATATAAATCTCATGTTGAAATCGAAGAATTTCTTATTTTTTGTGAATACTTAATTAATATTATAAACAACATACAAGAGTCTCTCCCCGAATCTTTTTTTAGTTTATGCGAATTAATAAAAGAACAAATCAATACAGCTATATCTAAAATGAATTTTATGAAATTAGAAAAAGATAATTTCATTTCATATGTTCCTAAAAATGCTACGGCCATAACAGTTGCAGAAATTATAGAAGATGATGATTTATCTTATAATACCATCTTTTATAATCATCATTCTCTTTCTGGAGATATCGAAGGTAAAAAAGAAATATTACTAAAGTTTGCAAATCTTTATGAAAGCAGAAAAGCAGAAGCTAAGGGAGTTTGCGATAAAGTATCTGAAAATTTAAGATACGCATTTAATAATTTTAATATCCGTCATAACAACATAAATCCAGCTAGTAAATCATATCAAGAGTTCTTTGCAAAACTATCAGAGCCTGAAAAAGAAGAATTATACGATGATACTTATCAATTATGTTTGGAATTCTTTATTGCTTTGGACAATAAGGATAAAATCAAGAAATTTGAAGATATAAGGAGAAAATAATTAAGATGGAACAAGGGTATATAAATTATATAAAGAGATTAAATGATGAAAAAAGAATAATTGAAAAATCTATTTCTGCTTGTAAAATTTGTTTGTTTAGTACGAAAGATAAATACATTAACGATGTAAAAACATTGCAAAAATCACTCTTGGCTTTACAGCAATTTTGTGGTTCTGATTGTCCAAACTGGGTTAGAGAAATTCTTAGTGCAGTTAATACTGTAATCAACAATCAAGATTCTTCAACGTATAAGGCTAATCTTTTTTCAATTATTTCAAAATATGAGATGTCAATTATAAATCATTCATGGGAAGATGGAGGTATTAATATTGATTTTGATTTTGAAAATATTTATTCAAAATATAAGAAAGCATCAAAACTAAATGAATTATTGGACGAAGTAATTTCTTTGTTAAAAAGAATTCTCGAAGATGAATCATTAAAGGATGATACGACAAAAAAGCAAATACAAAGATTATTGGGGATAATTAAAAATAATTCAAATAAATCATTTTATTCTGATGAAGGAATTATAACTTGCTTATTTACATTTGTTGCTGATATAGCAGGTGTTATAATTAATATTCCAGGTTTGGGTGAGATATTAAAAGATTTAATAAAATTAATAAAAAGTTTGTCAGATGAAATGGATGATGTAAAGAATAATATGAGCAAAGAAATTGAGAAAATAACTAATAAACCAACAATAAAATTAGGAAATTATGATTCTTCTGGGTTTGTTAAACAAATAGAAGATAAGACAGGACAGAAAATTGATATTTCAATGTAATATTATTTATATAAATTGAACATATCAAAAAATAAACTCCTTCAATGAAAGGGAAGAAATGGAACTGAAACAGAATTCACACAAAATTATGTGCATAAGGGATAAATAATTGTTAATTAAGAAAGATGTATTAAAAATGGAAGACTATGAGTTTGAAAAATTTATGGAAACTGCGGAATTATGTGCTAAAGAAGTTTTAGGAGTTTTTGAACCGAATATTTTAAAAAAAATTGAATTATTTTCATCTCCATTAAATAATAAGCAGCTTACATCAGAAGAAATAGAAATTGAAAGATTTTCAATTATGGATAGATTCAAGGAAAGTCATGATACTGATAAAACCAAATATATAATTTCTACAGAATATATACTTGGAAATTACGAGCTATCATTTTTTTATTTGACATATTCCCATCGTAAAATTTTTATAAATAATGACTACTTTTTTGAATGTTGTAAAGAATTGTTAAACAATTTAATTCTTCAATACAAGTGTGGAAAAATCAATTTTTATAATACGGAATACTACCAAACTATTTTGAAGAATGCAGCTATTAATCTATTAAGTACTTTATCTGCAAATTGTTTGATATATGGACAAAATTCTTCAATAATTACAAATATAAATGAATTATCATTACTTACATATGAAAAAAATAAAACAAATGGATTAATATATTTTCTATGTACAGATGAACTTGATAATTTTTCTAACTATACCTTTAAATTTTTGAACAAGATTCCTTTCAACAATGAAAATTGTAAATTACTTAGAAAATATCTGGAACTTACAGATGCAATAAATCAAATAGGTCTAATATCAGATACTAATTATATTTATGGAATTGGTAAAGAAGACCATAAATTTAATTATTTTAGCGTGATATATAAAAATGGATTTTCTTGGGATTTATTAAAAAACAATAAAAAATTATTTTCAGTAAAAAATAATAAGATTTGTATAGAAAATGAAGATTTATTTTTACGAGAATTTGAAACTATATATAAGCAAGAATTTTCAAATTTATATGAAGGTTACAATTTAAAAAATATCCAGAAATGTATACTTTCTTTGTTTAAGGAAAATAAAGGTACGATTCTTGTAATTTCAAATAAATCTAAAGAAATTATTAACGAAAATTACAAAGATTTATCAACATTAATTGATACAATTAGGCTTGATGACAATAGTATTAAAAAATTATCTTCCATAAATGGAGCAATTTTCATAGATGAGAATGCCAACTGTTATGGTTTTGGAGCAATTCTAGATGGTCTTGATACAAAGAAAGGAAATCCTGCACGAGGTTCACGTTATAATAGTTCACAAAGATTCTTTTCTTATTACAAAGATAAATATTCACCAGAAAATCTTAAATTATTAGTTTTTATTTTATCTGATGATGGCAATTATGATATTTTCCCACAAAAAAAAGATTGGTTTTTACTACTATTACACTATATTGGTACAAAGGAGCAATGTTTTATAAATGAATTATATAAGGAATTTAAATCTTTAGCACCTTCACGTATTCAAAATATAATTCAAAATGCTCTTGTTTGTAACTTAATTAAAGAGAAAAAAATTGATGGTATTCCGTATTATGAAATAATAGTTTACTGATAAAATGTATTTTGAATAGGAGGAGCAAGCGGAAGTCCAAAAGGTTGACCGACTGGCAAATAATCCCAAAATATAGATATGGTCTTGTTTGCGGTTGATTAGTAAACTCTCCTCAGAATTCCAATGAACAATGCAGTGATCCAGAAAATGGCTTGCTATTAAAACCTGATAATGATTTTCTATTTGACCAGGGATATATTTCATTCAATGATGATGGAAGAATTTTAATTTCCAAAATGCTTTCCAAACAAGATATTCAAGAGTTTCATCTGTTCGAAGAAATCCAAATAAAGCAAGTTACTCCAAAAATGAAAGATTACCTGAATTACCATCGGGAAAAGATTTTTAAGAAATAATGCAATAATAATCAGTTCGTGACATTTTGCCACGAACTGAAGAGGTTTACTTCATTACCAAATTATCAGCAATAATCATCAAACACATTGCCGCCAGTCCATTCTTTGCCCTGAAGAACAGTAAAATATTTATCTGCACTTATTTCTTGAAAACAAGTCTTATACAATTCATGAACATATAAATCGTTATCATAAGTAATGGTACTGACACTCCAAGGCTTAATAGCATTTTCTCCATCACCACTCTCGCATTTAATAATAATTTTATCATCAATAAATGCAATTTGCTGAACAAGAACCTTATATTTTGAGTTCATGTAATATACATTGCCAGGTTGGAGTCTTGTAAAATAATCTTGCAAAGGATTCTCGCTTTTTTCTTGTGGACAGCAAGGAAAATAAGAAGGAATCATATTGCCAACTACAACTGCATTTTGCGTAAGTGACTCCCTATAATCCGGATTAAGATTTTTTAAGGCATCTTTAATTGTTTGCGTATGCCAATTCAAATCTTCTATTTCCTGTGGTGTTGAAAATTTTAAGTCTATATATTTTTGCAAGCAAGTATCTGCTTCTGCCTGTGTAACAGATTTCATCCAATTAAGATTAGGTACATCTATTGTTTGCAAAATAGAAATATCAGAAAGAATGCTTTCAATCTTCATATCCAATAGTAATCTTAGTTGATATTGTATTGACGGCTGAAGTATTTTAAATTCAAACTTTGTCACCCAGAATAAGTTTTTTGCCCGGTTATCTTGCGAATTATAATTCTTGTGAAAAACTACATACTGTTCTGAAGCCGGTGCTCCGTAAAAAGCTGTTGCTACAATTCTATTGATTTTTTCACCACCAATACGCATAAAGCCTTTGTCATCTAAAGTTCCAAAAGTCCAGATATCGTCTATTTTTCGTTTACGTTCTGAATTATCAGAATGACGTAATACAGCACCATTATCACGAACTGAGTAGGTTTCATTTTTATAAGTGCAAGTTTTTTCTTCATGAAAATCATCTATATTTGTAAAAGTCATTATTCATTTCCTCCATTATCAAAATCATGTTTCATGATTTTTTTCATCTCTTCTTTCATTTCATCAGACCAGAATCTGGCTCCGCCTGTATAAAAAACAGGTGTTTCCCATTCTTTGGATTCTTCAATTTCTGTTTCAATGAAAAACTTAAGTAATTGAAGTGCTGCTTCCTGCTTTACTTCTTTTTTAGATACAGCTTCTGAAGTAAAGCTTTTTGGTATTCCTTCAAGAGAAACTGTACAACGCCAGATTGGATTTCCATTTGAATCATGATATTCCGAGAAATCATAAATAGGTTCCATGATAATTTGTTTTTGAACAAATTCATGAAGCTGACTAACTGGATTTGAATAATCAACTCTTTTTATTTTTCTTTTTATTTCTTCGTGGCAGAGATAATTCAAAGCTTTACATTCTGCAGCCATCTTAGCCTGAAAAGGACCGACTCCTGTACCAGAGAAAAACTTATCATTAATTCTAATACCATATTCGTAAAGACCTGTTTTTGGATCTGGGGCCATCTGCCCTTGCTGGCAACCTATTCGCACTTCCCACCAATTGTGTGGGCGCATATCTTCTAAAGTCTGTGGCTGTCTGAGACGAGGGATGTTTTCTGGTTCTCCAAATCCTAATTCATGACATTTTTCTAAAACTAAGACACACAGATAACTGTTCATTGAATCCATGCTGAGCATTGTTTCACAAACTTTATCTATGACCTTAAAATCCCAGTCACAATCTACTGCAACAGCTCCTACAATAGCTTCGAATAAATCTTCATTTACGGATGCACTCTTTTGAACTTCATTTTTTATATCGCTTTGTCCCAAATATAGATAAAGATAAAAACCTGCATTATAGGCGCATTGAGCAAGAGTATGTTTACTTACATAAACTGATTTTAATTTTGTAAGCTCTCCCTCATTTTTCTCTGAAATAAAAGTGCCTTCCGAGATTTTTGAAAACTTTTTATACATCATCTTTGTAATGTATAAATCCAGTGCCTCATCACCATAGAACTCCAGAACCTCATTGTTTTGAACTTCCGGATGCTCCTGAGAATAAGATTTACGAATAAAAGCCTGTACAAGTAATCGTTCATTTTTAAAATGATATCCGATTGCACTTTGTACATAATCAATGTTTTCTCTGTTCATCATTTGAGAACTCCTAAAAATAAATTTAGGCACAGATATCCTGTCATCAATTTTTGAGAAAAATAAATTGTCTGAAGGCTTTATAAGAAAACTTGAAAATAGAAAAACTAAGAAAACCTTGATTGCTCTGTGCAACTTGCATCACATCATGACAAGCAAAATAATTTTAGATTTGTATTTTGGCTTTCTTTGTGCCTAGATATAAACTAATCAAAGAAGTAATGATAGTCAAGTAAAAAAGAAAAGATGCTCTAAAGAAAAAAAATTATGAATAATAAACTAACAGTTTTTATCTTTTCTATACTTCAAAAATTATAATTTCCATATGAAAAAGAACTTAAAAGAACATCACGAAGAAACTTTTGGAAAAGATGAAAGTTAAGAAACGTTTGTAAATGAAATAAAATCAATGGTAGAAAGCATTATGCAGCTCAGTTTACAGGCTGTTCAAATTTATACTCCAATCGTAAATCGAATAATTTCTGATACAAGTGCTACTCAACATGAAGTTGAATATTTGATGGATTTTATGATATCCCTTTGCTATACAGAAGAGTTTACAAATCTATTCAAAAAACTCTGTAGAGGAATCTTTTCTAGATTTCCTGATACAGTCTATTGTTATGCGAAATATTATTTTGAAGAATATGAAGATAACTTTGAAAGTCTTTAAATCAATGAAAAATTCTTGAGAGACAATAAGTTTATATAATGAGTATTATTTGCTAAATAAACTCCGGATAATTCTCTCCCGCAAATCCAAACTCCCGTTCCCCAAATAACACCAGCGTAATCTCATCAAAATCATCCTGATGTAGTTTCATCGTCTCAATTGCCACTCTTATAGCATCTCGCTGAGGGTAACCATAAACACCGGCAGAAATCAAAGGAAATGCAATTGTCTTAAGCCCTTTTTCTTTTGCAAGATTCAAAGAATTTTCATAGCAGGAAGTAAGAAGTGCCTCTGCTTTAGATGGAGTATGTTCAAAATAAATCGGCCCAACAGTATGAATCACGAATCTGGCCGGTAAATTATATCCTTTTGTAATTTTAGCTTCGTCGGTTCTGCAGCCATGAAGTGTACGGCATTCTGCGAGAAGTTCAGGACCGGCAGCGAAATGAATTGCTCCATCAACAAATTGTAGCGCTCTAGCCAGGTGAGCTACAGCCCCGATGATTTTATTATATCACATTTATAGGGTATATTTGCATTTTTTATAAATAACAAAAGTGCAAAAAATGCACTAGATCCATACTTAAAAAGTGCAAACTTAATCTTTAAAAATGTCCCCACCGTGGCGACCACTAAACAAACAAAGTCTGTTATAGTTCAGACATCACAGCGGGTTGGAGCACTGGTTGTGGCTCACGAGCCTCATAAGCTCGACGTCGGGGAAGTTCGATTCTTCCACCCGCTATAGATTTTTTTATTTCAAAATGATACTTTCATTTTCATAAGGAGATTAGGTATTCACAAATTGCATTTTAAGAAGACAAAAAAGTCTTATTGAAAAATATCCTTCATTACAAACAATCTTGGCCAGAAAAAATGAAACATTCCAGGAACGGCTTATGCATCTAATCTGGAATAAAGGTCTTTCTGAAATCCAGATTTACAAAACTGCAAATATAGACCGTAGATTATTTTCTAAAATCCGTTCTGATGCAGATTATCATCCGCATAAACAAACAATACTTTCTTTGATTATTGCATTACATCTTGATTTGTTAGAAGCAGAAGATTTGTTATCGAGAGCGGGCTTCGCTTTTTCACCAGTAGACACCATAGATACTATTTATCAATTCTGCATTGAAAATAATATCTATGATTTTCGAATAATTGATGAATTAGTTTACGAGCAGACTGAATTATCTAATCCTTATAAAGCTGAAACTTCTTACTGATGGAATGCGCAACATCATCCTGCAGAGGCTTAAACCAGATTCCGACGGTGCAGCGGCCTTCGCCATTTTCGTCTACCCATTCAGGAGTTAGTTCTGTAAGGCAGGCATCGTTTATCATTCCAAAATCCTGATTTTCAACCAGCCCAAGATTCAGAGCCATTTCACGAGCTTGCATCAATTTATTTAGATTTTTTGCTTCACAGATTGTTTTTGTAATGCGGCCATTCAAATAGTCGTCATATATCTCGCGGTCTAAATCAAAAGAGACGTGAACTCTTCCATCCTGTTCCATAAGATTTCTTTTGATAAGCCATATCCAGTATCCCTCTGCACAATGAGCAACCATTGCACCAAGCTTTCCTGCAGATAGATGTAAATCTTTTCTGATGATAAATAATCTTCGCATTCCCATAAATCTGTTTTCCTTTTGAGCTGGTGACAAATTGTCACCGACTCATATTTCAAGTTCTTTCCTGATTTCTTTCATTGCCTGTTCAAAATCCTGGACCCGCCCTTCTTCAATATCCGCAAGTCCTTCAAGCAAGTGATTTACTAGAGTTCTATAAGTTCTATATTCAGGTGTATTTTCGCGTACTTGTAAATCTGAGAAATCAACCTGTTTCAAAACATATAAATCTTCAACATGACATTTATACAGTTTAGAAAGAATGTCAAAGTTTTCAATACACGGGATATTCTTGCTCTTTTCATTTTCCCAGGCATATATAGCGACAGGAGTCTCAAATCCAAAAATCTCCTGCAACTGCTTTACGCTATATCCATTTTTATTGCGCAAATCTTTTAGGAGTTTCGAGGTTGCCGGTATATCAACGACAGTCCGTTTTGCTGGTTTAATTGAATATGAATATTCCATACGCACATTATAAAAGGAATCTGCAGAAAGAAATAGTAAACTGTTAGTTTAAAATTAGAAGCCTACTGTCGGGTTTTAGCCCGAAGGCTTCAGCATTTTAAGCAAACATTTTAAGCAAAAAATGTAGTTTTCTGAAATTTACTGAAATTTTTGAGTTGAAAAATATGTAAAACGGTGCTAAATTGTGCATATTGTGACATGCTGAAACATGTGAAAAGGTTTTGAAAGCTTTTCCAAGCCCCTCATAACCCGGAGGCCGCAGGTTTGAGTCCTGCCCTCGCTATAGAAGAAGACTTACACTTAGGTGTGAGTCTTTTTTGGTTTTAAACAGATATGCCAAATTGGGAAGAACAGGACTCGAAACGGAGTGAGCGACCTGAAAATTGCGAAAACTTGGAGCAATTTTTAGGTAAGTTGCCAGGGATGGCAACTTAGCGAACGCAGGCG
>JAXJSC010000034.1:0-1217 GCA_036310305.1 Treponema sp.
CAGTCAAGGGAGATTCTGGAAGCTACGGCAGAGAGCCGGAAAAAAGAAAAAGCCAAGGCTAGTGAAGAAGAGAAAGCATATAAAGAAGCAGACAGAAACTATTACCTTGCATCTGTACTGAACAGCAGGCTTGAGGAAAAGCTAGAACAGGAAAAACAAAAATTTGGAGAAGCCGAGTCTAAAGAAAGCGAGGCAAGAAAGCGAGTCGTAAAAAAGGTAAGTGAAGCCGGAACAACGGCAAAAGTTTCCGTAACAAAAGATGAAAACGGAGAATACCACTACAACCTTGGCGGAGGAGAAAATAACGAGGCAGAACAGAAGTCATTCTGGGAGAAAGAAGAAATACTGGAGCATGAAGTAATTGCAGATGAAGTCATAACGGCCGGAGAACAGGAACTTGAAAAATGGCTGTCAAGAATGCTGTCCAATGAAGGAAATTTTAGGAATGTAATAATGGCTTCCCTTCTAAAAGATTTAGATGATGATTTATTGTGGGCTTTACATGAAACTCCAAATCTTGGAAATACCATGGGAGTTGATGCAAAAAGTGCGTTTTATGAAGCAGTAAAGAAACTTGTAATTGTATCAGCCATCCAGATTAATGAAGAAGACGTAGCAGAATGCATCTTATTTAAAAATTCAGACAGCGTATATGCAGGCGTAATAAAAGATTTGTCGCTGAACATTATTACAGGCCTAGCCAGTATGTATGTATATTGGAAAATGAACAGTTACTCAAGCCTGATAAGTTATGCAAAATATTATGCGCTGGAAGCATTAAAAAGTTATGTAAGCTGTTTAAATAATTATGAAAACTCGATGCAAAAGTTGAGTACGTCATTTAAAACATATGAAAAAAGGAGAGAAGAAAGGGAAACAGCCGAAAAGGAATACTATAAGGCGCTTTACGGTCAGGAAGAAAAGCCGACAGAAAAACTGAGCGGAAGAGAAGTAAAGAAAGAATTAAAGGCGTCTTTTTCAGAATATAAGGATTTTTCACAGAAAGAAATAGAAAAGATTCTTTCAAAGATAAGCGATGAAGAAACCTTTACAGATACGATAGAGGCAATGAATAAAGCCCTTGAAAGGTTTTACGCTGACTATAAAAATAAAAAGGAAGCGCTGGAAGAATCTTTGGCGGAAAAAGCCAAATTACAGGCAGAAGCAGCCGAAGAATATAACAGGGAAGTACAGGCAGAACTGCAAATAAAGGATGA
>JAXJSC010000035.1:0-1205 GCA_036310305.1 Treponema sp.
CAGTCAAGGGAGATTCTGGAAGCTACGGCAGAGAGCCGGAAAAAAGAAAAAGCCAAGGCTAGTGAAGAAGAGAAAGCATATAAAGAAGCAGACAGAAACTATTACCTTGCATCTGTACTGAACAGCAGGCTTGAGGAAAAGATAGAACAGGAAAAGCAAAAACTTGGAGAAGCCGAGTCTAAAGAAAGCGAAGCAAGAAAGGGAGTCGTAAAAAAGGTAAGAGAAGCAAGAACAACGACAAAAGCTTCGGTAAAAAAGGATGAAAACGGAGAATACCACTACAGCCTGAACGGAGACGGAAATAACGCAGAAGAACAGAAGTCATTCTGGGAGAAAGAAGAAATACTGGAGCATGAAGTAATTGCAGATGAAGTCATAACGGCCGGAGAACTGGAACTTGAAAAATGGCTGTCAAGAATGCTGGATAATGAAGATTATTTTCTAAATATATTAATTAGTGCAGTAGCTAAGAAAGAAGATATTGATACTTTTTTTACATCGTTAAATAAGTCATCTAATTTTGGAGAGCTGGATAGTTATTATAAGGAAGCCGTAATAGGACTATTTGTTTCAAATGATTATGTATATAAGGGAGAAGACGTAGCAGCAAGTATACTGATGATGAATTCAGACAGTGTATATTCAAAAGTTGTGAACGACCTAGTGAGTAATTATGTTACAAAACTAGCAAGCATATATGTTGTCTATAAGTTGAACCAATATGCATTATTTTCGAATTTCTCAAAATATTATACCCTTGCAGCATATCAGTGCTGGACAGGCAGTGTGCATAATTATGAAACCTCAATGCAGAAATTAAGAACTACATTTCAAGAATATACAAAAAGACGGGAAGAAAGAGAAAAAGCATCAAAAGAATACTACAAGGTACTGTACGGACAGGAAGAAAAGCCGGCAGAAAAACTGAGCGGCAGGGAAATAAGGAAGGATCTGAAGGCAGCTTTTTCAGAATATAGAGACTTTACAGAGGATGAAATAGATGCTGTTCTGGGAAAGCTAGGCGAAGAAGAATCCTTTACAGATAGGATAGAGGCAATGAACATAGCCCTTGAAAGGTTTTACGCTGACTATAAAAATAAAAAGGAAGCGCTGGAAGAATCTTTGGCGGAAAAAGCCAAATTACAGGCAGAAGCAGCCGAAGAATATAACAGGGAAGTACAGGCAGAACTGCAAATAAAGGATGA
>JAXJSC010000036.1:0-29906 GCA_036310305.1 Treponema sp.
ACCTCAAGCTTTTCTTATTCATAAAGAATTGCTGGCAGTTTCTTCATTATTATTTTCAAAACTACCGTAGGTCAGTTTATTTCCAGTCGCCGTCCTATTACTCAGGACCACGACCTGTACGAACCTTATTTTGTTCTGTCTTTCTTTCCTTCCCTGATATGTCAAACAACTTTTGTTTTTGTGCCACACTGTCGTGCGACGGTGAAAATGAATATATAACTTTCCCCGTTTTGTATCAACACTGATTTTCATTTTTTTTATGTTTTTTTTTAATTTTTTTTAGTATGTAAAAATTTGAAATAACGGTCATTTCGACAGGCTCAATGACCGAAAGGACAACATCAATGACAAAAAAAAAGCCGCTGGATACAGAAAAGGCATAACAGCGACTTTTATAGATAAAAATGTGTATCACTGCTTTTATTCTATTATTGTATATTCGTACACATTATTGCCTTCAAATTCGGGAATATTTGATGCGGTGGCGTATGGAATTGTAATTGTTCCCAGGCAGGTGTCTTTATATGTAAGTTTATACATAGCCGCATATTCTGTTTCAGATTTTTCGAGGGAAATTTCATCGTTTGTTTCTGTATAGATATAACCGGATTCACTGTCTACACCTATTTTTGAAACATAAATTTTAGAATCTGAAATTGAAGAAACATAAAAACCAAGATTATAACTTTCATCTTCTGGTGCTAATGCAGCAACACTATTATGCCAGAATTGTCTGCCGTAGTTAAAATCATATGTATCAACTCCGTGATTACTGACAGTCAGATAACTTCTACAAAATAAAGAACAAAAATCCGAAAGCTTCGTACCTTTTGGATAAAATTCATCGTCCCACTTTTCTGTAAGTGACGTACCGGAAAAACGATACGCATAGCACCCAATTCTAGCCAAATCCATAGCGTCAGATTCAGCCTTTTCCTTATTATATAGTTCAATTATTTCTGCAGAAACAGGCGTCTCTCCCGTTTGATCCGTATATCCATATGATTTAAACGTACTTACACGATCATCTTTTACACATGCTTCTATATAATTTTCATCCGCCAAATCATACAGTATGGAAAAATATTTCCTCATTGCATCAACAAATTCTTCATCATTAGAATACGGTCCCTCGCAAACCATTTCTACAGGTTCCTTATAACCAGTTCTGTTTATATACATCCTTGTTTTTGTCACATCTTTCTTATAGATACGTTTTGTAACCGAGTTATAAGAATAAGCCGATTCTCCTGCAAAAATAAGTGTATAAGGCGAACTTTTGCTATCTCCGTCCCTTTTATATGATAAAACAAATTTAACAGTATTATCAGAAAAAACATCTATACCATTTTCTTCAAAAAGCCTTTTAAAAGTTTTGCCGGCAAATTCATTTACACCGACACTTGGCGGAAGCCCATAGTTGTTAGAATCTGATTTTAAAGAAAGAGCTGCAAGAACAGCAGAATCATTGCCAGACGAATCTGAACATCCGGCAAAAACCGCAGCAAGCAAAACTGCTGCAATAATAAAAATTATTTTTTTCATTTTTTAAATCTCCATTAAATTAACTCTACCCCCTCCCAGAGTTTTATGTCAACGAAGAAACAGAGAGTTTGTTATGCAAGGCAGTTTCAATAGACTCAAACACTAGGCCCCGGCATGGAAGGGGGCGCGACCGGAGGGAGCGACGTGCGAACGGACGTGAGCACCGACCGCAAGGGTAGCCCTGGAACGCCGGTTGCAAAAAAAATGGCCTGAAAAATTTAAAAAATAAAAAAATCAAAATCTTTAAAAAAACGGGGGTATTTTTAAAAGGACAGGTTCTATCATCAACCCATGCAAAAAGATGCGTTAAAACGAATCCTAGAGCGAGTTGATTTTCTAATATATTTTCTAATACAATCTATTAGTGTATATATTATTTTTAATATTATAATTTACATTATATTAGTTCTAATATTAGTTCCTTTCTTATTTTTTTTATATGTATATTTATATATTATTTCATAATATTAGTAATATTCTTATTGTTTTTATATGATAATTTGTATATAATATAATTATAATACATCTAATATTTTTTATTAGAAACGGAGTAATTAATGAAGACGATTTCAGTAGCACTGCAAAAAGGCGGAGTTGGAAAAACTACTATTTCTGTGTCCCTTGCGGCAGAACTTGCAAAAACAAGCAAGGTTTGTCTGGTAGATGCCGACCCTCAGGGGAATGCTTCTGCAAGCCTTATTTCCAGCCTTTCGCACGAACTTTCGGATATATTAAACGGCAAATGCTATGTTCACGAAGCAATTGTAGAAACAGCGGTTCCGGGCCTGAGCATAATTCCTACAGCGGGAAGAAATGAATCCGGTGAAAATGAACTGCGCCTTTACAGATCAACACTTGCAACAAAGGAAATGTTTGCAATCTGCGACCTTACTGATGAAATTGCGAAACTGGGATTTGACTACTGTATTTTTGATACATGCCCGGCTTTTGACAATTTTGAAGAAAACATCTTTCAGGCAACTGACGAAGCAATTGCCGTTGTTCAGGCAGATAAATTTTCGCAGGACGGACTCGAAGATTTTATAAACAACCTTAAGGAATTCAGAAAGCACCGCCGTTCAGAAAAAACTGAACTTAAGACTATCGTAATAAATAACGTAAACCATTCCTATAAGCTTGCAAACAACATCCTTAAAGTTTACAACGAAACAAATGCTTTCAGGATTATAGAAATTCCGCAGGATCAGGCGTTTAAGATTTCACAGATGAAGAAAATGCCTATTCAGTATGTAAGCGAAAAGAAAGAAACTAAAGAAGCAGTTGCCCAGCTGGCAGCTCTGATGAAATAGGGGAGGGGAGAATGTCTCTGGTAAAATCCGCTGGCGACAAGTCGCTGGAAGAACTTGCAAATCAGATTAAGAACAATACTTCAATGCCGATTACAAAGGAAAGTTCGGTTCGCGATTCTGAAGTAAGAATCAGGGAAACAGCAAAGTCTGCAGAACCGGTAACTTCTGAAATTCCTGCTGATTCAGAATCAAAACCGAAAAGCCGCTATTCTGATACTGTAAACCTTAATCTTCCTGTGGGAAAAAGAAACGAAATAAAGGAATTCTTTAATACCTATCATCTTTCAATGACACAGGGAATTCTTTTTGCAATCAATTATTTGAAAGAAGACGTTAAATCCGGCAAAGTGGAAATTTCCAAGCTGGGAGTTGAACGCAAATAGTGCATGCAGTAAAACCATGCCCGGGCGTCTCAGGAATTTGAAGGAGTTTCTGAGCTGTCCGGGGATTCCTGCTGATTTTCCAGTTCTTTTTGAAGGCGGATAATTGCGTTAAGTTCCGGAGAAAGACCAAAAAGATTAGGATTATCCTTTTCTTCTTTAAGAATTTCTGCATAGCGCACCGGATTGGCAGCAATTATTTCTATTGCCTGTTTCATTGATTCAGAATCATTTGATTCATTATCATCCCGGGATTTTGATTCCAGGGCAAGATTACTCATATCCTGAAGTTTAGAAATCTTAGTTGCGTCGATACAATCAAAATGGAATCCTATAATCTTACGACCTTTTTTTATTGGAACACAAACAATCTGAATTCCGAGATTTTTTTCGTTCAGTTCTTTTAGGGGAAGATCTATGACGATATTTTTAAAAGGTCCTATTTTCTGATATTCGTTGTCCTGAATGTCAAAAAGCTTGCGGAGTTCTTCTACAGAATATTCAAAAAACCATGAATTTTTTACGTTCCCTTTTTTTCCCTTAAAACCTTTGTAGGAAAGCGCGATAAGATAGAAACGAAGGGCATAGAAAGATTTTAATTTTCCAAGATCATTTACTTCAAAAAGAGAAAAACCTATTTCCTTTAAGGTGTTAAGGAAAACACACATGTCGTCTGTAAATTTGAACGTGAACGTTGTTTCGGTAAAGACACATTTGGCAGACTGAAAGACGTTGGCAACTTCATATTCCTTTTCGTTGTCTTCAAGAATGATTTTCATGTCTACAATTTCGTTTGCAGATTCTTTTATGAGCATTCTTGTTTTATTGCCGTCTTTTAAATTTAAGTCATTGAAAAAGTCAGAAAAAGAAAAGGATACAGCTTTATTTTCTTCCGGAGATGAAAGATATTTGAAAATAGAGTAAAAATAGATGCGCTGCGTAGTTGCAGAACATTTGTAACTGGCTCTAAGAAAGTTATTAGGAATTTTCAGAATACTTTGATTTTGGAGACCTCTTAAAACCAGACCCTTTTTTTTCATAAAGTAAAATCCTTTTTTCTTTTTTATATTTTAAATTTTACGCGCTTTTAAAACCTTTTAGGGTAAGAAAATAGAGAGGGAACGTGTTATAAAAGTCCAATTTGAGATTATAAGAGTCCACAAACAGATTATAACAGTCCAAAATACGGTTATAAAAGTCCAACTGAATAATATTATACGTTAAAGATTATAAAAATCCAAGTTTAAATTATAAAAGTCCACGATTTTTTTGTGATTTGCAGTCAACATATGGGATTTTTATGGTTCTGAAATGACGGGAATATGATAACTGTTATAAGAGTCCATGCTCCAGTAATGTTGCGGGTTTTACGGGAGCTGACCAGGGATTTTCTTTATGAATAGAACTGCAGTTAAGATTATAAAAGTCCATGAAAAAATGATATATGGACAAAAAGATTATAAAAGTCCGTATATTTTATAATGCGCTGAAGAGTTAGGGAGATGTTATTTCGTTAAAGATTATAAGAGTCCATAATTATTATAAAAGTCCAGAAATTTGTATGAATTTTTAGACAAGTAATTAACTGCTCAAGGAATTTAAAGATTATAAAAGTCCACGAAAGATTATAAATACCCATGAGAAGTAGACAGAATTTGAATTCAGGCGACAGAATTTGAACGAATTCTGTCTACAAAAAATAAATTTTATATGGACTTTTATAATATTTATGTCCTTATATGAAGTTTTTAAAGATTATAAGAGTCCATAGTATGATTATAAAAGTCCATGAATGGGCGGCAAAAAGCGGGAAGCGAAGTATTATAAAAGTCCATGAGATGCATTTAGCTGTAATTACGTGATTTTATATAATTGAAAAAAATAACGACAATGATTAGTGCAAATACATTGTAAATAAAAATTCATAAAAGATGTGCTCCCAGTCGCAAAGCGAAATGAAAAACCGCCCGCTAGCGGGCTAGACGCTGATTGTGGCAAAGGAACTTATTATATGCCGCTTCGCGACACCCACAATCAGAGCCTTTTTTCATTCCGCTTCGCTCCTTCGCGCAATTGTTTTGAAATTTTAATGTAGTTGCTCCAGGTTATTGTAACTCGAAATTACGGCTATCTGCTTTTTTGTGATGGATTCCAGGGCTGGATTTTTTTGCCTTTTTTGGTTACGAGGAAGGCTTTTTCGGCATAAGAAGCGAGGGGGGCGTCTGTGAGGGAGTCGGAATAGAATTCTTCTATTTTCTGTTCCGGGAAGTAGTCGCTGATTACAAGGTACTTTACTTTTTCCTTGCCGTAGCAGCAGCGGCCGGAAACTTTTCCGGTGTGCTTGTCTATCTGGCTTCCGATCAGTTTTATGCCGAGGCGGTCGGTAAGGGGTTTCAGGAGAAATTCCGGTGCGGCGGAAATTATGAGGTCTGTTTCTTTTTTCTGGGCAAGATACCATCTGGCAATTTTATGTTCGTTTTTGTTCCAGAAGAGTTCTATTTCTTTATCGATGTCGGGGATTTCGCGGACAAAGCTAGATAGCTGTTCGACTGCCTGTGTGACTGTAATCTTCTTAAATAGGAATAAAATTGCGGTCAGCAGGGTTTTGGGACAATACGACACCAAGAGCCTTGGATATTTCATGATGCAGTACAAGGTAAACTGCGTGAGGCTGTCGGGATAAAAAATAGTTTTATCGAAATCGTATACGTTCACATGGAAATTATAGCATGCAAAATTAAAATTTAAAAGAATTTACATTTTCTGAAACCCAAGATTGCAAAAGAATAGAAAGTTCAGTATATAAACTGGCGCGGGATAGGAGCGTGTTCTAACACGCGGATACCCGAGCAAATGCAGACGGCGGCAAACCGCCGCAAGTAAAAGATTGCAAAAGAATAGAAAGTTTAGTGTATAAACTGGCTCGGGATAGGAGCGTGTTCTAACACGCGGATACCCGAGCAAATGCATACGGCGGTAAACCGCCGTGAGTAAAAGAATGCAAAAGAATAGAAAGTTCAGTATATAAACTGGCGCGGGATAGGAGCGTGTTCTAACACGCGGATACCCGAGCAGATGCAGACGGCGGTAAACCGCCGTGAGTAAAAGAATGCAAAAGAATAGATAGTTTACTATATAAACTGGCTCGGGATATGGAAGGGGCGCGGAGCGCCGTGCCGAACGAGAGTGAGGTACCGACCGGGAGGGTAGCCTGGAATAGCCCTTTGCGGAGGAATTTTGCCTGAAAAAAATAATAAAAGGGGATTTGAGCGGTTTATTTGCTTTATGAAGGTTTTGAGTTTATAATTGAAGAAATAGGCTTTGAAAACGGAGGTTTTTATGACTGTAACATTGCAGAATTCTAAATTAAAGGTTGTTATTAATTCAAAAGGTGCAGAAATAAATTCCTTTACGAAGGCTGACGGAAAAGATATTATCTGGAATGGAAGTCCGGATATATGGAAGTTTCATGCGCCGGTGCTGTTTCCTCATTGCGGGAAGACTAAGGACGGATTTGTAATTATTGATGACATGAAGTATCCGCTTAAGAGTAACGGTTTTGCACGTGACCTTGAATTTAAGCTTGTTGAGCAGACTGGAAATTCTGTGAAATTTGAACTTACAGAAAATGAATATACTCTGGAAAGATTTCCGTACAGGTTCAGGTTGAGCGTAAAATATGTATTAATGGAAGACAAACTTGAATTTACGACTGCGGTAAAAAATACCGGTTCTGAGCCATTTATGTTCAGTGCGGGAAGTCACAGTGCGTTTGCAATTGACGGTGTTGAAAACTATCAGATTGAATTTGAAAATAAAAAGCCTCTTAAAAATGTAGTGTGTTGCGAGAACGGACTGCTTGCTGCGGATTCTGAAGGAAAATGTCCTTATGTGAGGGATTACGGCGAAGCGGAGCCTGGAATTATTCCTGTTACGGCTGCCGGTTTTGGTAACGGGCATCTTTTTACGGAGACTGATTCTGCGTGGGTAGGGCTCCGCAATAAAAAGGACGGCTCACTTATTAAAGTAAATACAAAGGATTATCCTTATGTGATGATCTGGCAGAATGCCGGTGAACCAAATTTTGTGTGCATTGAACCTTGGTACGGTATGCCGGATGCTGACAATACTGATCATCAGTGGGTAAAAAAGCCGGGGCTGGTAAAGCTGGATGTAGGGAAGAAATTTACTACGGACCAGAGCATAAGCGTTTAATTTTATGCATATTGCAAAAAAAATAGCTACCGGTCGATAAGCGTCTGTCAAAATTATAAATTACAGTCAGAAAATTTATTCGTTATTCTAGAACCTCTCCAGCCAGGTAATCATGCTGTCTTCTACGGGCTGTTTTGCGCAGACTATGTATTTATAGCCGTCGTCCTTGTTTATTTCCTTAAACGTGTATTCCTTGCTGAAGAATTTTTTTCCGCCGATTAAGTCCATCATGTTGGTGTCGGAAGCTTTTGCGTAGCATTCCATTTTTGTCCAGTTTGCGGTTTCTTCATTTGTGTCTTTTGTAATGAATTCAACGTCGCAGCCGATCGGCAGTTCTGAAATTGAGCACATTACTCGTTCTTCGGAATGGGAAAGACTGAAGTGAATTTCCGGATGTCCTTTAAAGCACGGACGTCCGTTGTCTTGATGATAAAGTTCCAGGGAATTTTCGTCTATTCCGGCTTCTTTTAGTGCCCTTGTAAGCAGAAGTCCTACTCCCAGGGAAAGGCGCTTGTCTTTTGCTTCCTTATAGGAGTCGATTTTTTTCTGGCGGTATTTAGGTACGGTTTTATACAGGGCAGCGAAAGTTTCTGCGTCTTCCAGCGTTTTTGTAGAAGCAATGTAAATACGTGTTTCCATAAGCAACTCCTATAGTTTAATTTTGTAAAATTATAAGCCATAAAATGAGATTGCGCACTTTTTTTTTTAATTTTTTGTTGAATTTGCGGTTCGGGCGGGTTTTGTAAATTTGAACCAGGGCGGACATCTGTAATCTATGTACCAGCCGCCGTTGTAAAAGCCGTTTTCGTCTGCGGTTGGAACGACGAATATTACTTTTACTGGATTTTGAGTATCGTATGAAAAAACGTTTGATTCCCAAGTGTCTTTTTGCGGAAAGCTGTATGGGTACTGGCTTTCTTTTGGGGTGTAAAATGAAAAGTCGTATTTTCCGGGCTTGATGTTCAGGTGCATTGCCATTCCGCCGGAAAGGAAAAGTTTTTTTCTGTAGGGATATTTTCTTCCAGGGATGGAAACCCATTCGTAGCTTGCCTTTACTGCGGATTCTGTAACGTTTTTGCCGTTCTTGTCTTTTATAACAAGAAAACATCTTACGTCATTTATGGAGCCGCCGTTTTCCGGTCTGTAGATGATTAGTTCCCACGGATTGTGATGGATGTCCTGTGAAAATGTGGATGAAAGTAACATGCAGAATATGATGGGAAAAAAGTATTTTCTGAAGGAAGTCATAAGGTCTCCTGGGAAGGGATGTTTTTGTGAGTGAGCGGCTGTTGTAATATCACAAAACCTAAGTAGTTAGGCTATTATAAAGTGGCGCTCACTGCCATGTATGTATTTTACAGCAAAACTGGCGGAGAGGAGCGTAAGAAAAGCGAAAAAAACATAAAATCTGCATGATTTTTAAAGTTTTTTTTCATAAATTTTGCGGAATTATTTTAAGTGCCATTTATTGGCATGGATGTGTGATACACTTTTTTCAGAATGGAGAGAAATTCTGGAGGTGCTTATGCTTTCTGTTGTTGTTTTTATTATTGTTGTTTCGGTTGTTGGTCTTACTATAAGGTATGACATGAAGAAAGAACGCTACAACTGGCAGTAATTTAAAATGGTTCTGTTATGCTGGTTCAGGATTTCTGGATGTCTCCTGAGCTTTGCGGACTGTGAACTATTGTTCCTTTAAATATTTTTTTTAGAAGATGAACTTGGATGGGGAAATTTTTTATTCCGGAAATCAGCTTATATTCGTCTGGGGAATAGGTTGTTCCGTCATGACAGTAAATCCATCCAGTAGAGGAATTTAAGGCAATTTTTTGCTTTAGGAGTTCTGAAAATTTATAGTTCCATACAGGAGGCTGTTCCATAAATTTTATTATAGCATGAATGAGGGGAAAGTCTGCAAGAGTTTTGGGTATTATTAGATGTGTCAGGTTGATCGGCTTGAAAAAAAAGGCGTTCCGAAACTTGCTCCGGAACGCCCACAAAATATATGGATATATACTAAGTGCTGTGCTTACACCTTATTTTTCGGTTTTTAGGAAAGGTACTTTAGTTTTTATTGTTAATTTTTATTTTTTCGATTGAAAAATAATTTGTAAAATTCAATAATGGACGACATTATGGGACGGAAAGAATCAGTTACTCAGAAAAATATCCTGGAAGTTGCAGCAGAAGAATTTATGGCGAAGGGATTTCAGAAGGCTTCGTTAAGGGAAATTGTACGAAAGGCTGGTGTTACGACCGGTGCATTTTACGGCTATTATGATTCAAAGGAAGCCATTTTTGATGCACTTGTAAAGGAACATGCAGAAAATTTAATCGGTATCTATAAAAAGTCTCTGTCGGATTTTGAAAATCTTCCTGCAGAAAAGCAGACTTACAGCATTGGGCTGTATTCTTCAGAAAGTATTGTTGCCATGTACAAATATGCCTATGAAAACATTCAGGCATTCAGGCTTATAATTAAGTGTTCGGCAGGTACTAAATACGAGCATTTTATTCATGATTTTGCTGTCTCTGAAATTGAATCTACTCATAATTTTTATAAAGTTCTGGAAAAACAGGGCATGCAGCCTTTGGAAATGAGTCCTTTTACTGAAAAAGTGGTTATAAACGGTATGTTTGCGTCTTTTTTTGAACTTTTGATGAAGGATATTTCGCAGGAAGAAGGCGTAAAATACGTTAAGGAACTTTACAGTTTCTTTGAAGCCGGCTGGAGAAGATTCTTACACTACAGTAAATAGCAATTAAACTCTGCAGAATCTGCATATTGTACCTCATTTTTGTTTTAGTTAGAATATTCATAATATGAACAGTGATGTAAAGATTCTGCAGAATATTGCGGATATCTTGAAAGAAGAACCTCTTGCAAGTCAGCGCGTGCTTGCGGAAAATGCCGGCATTTCGATCGGTCTGATGAATGCCATCCTGAAAAGATTTGTTGAACGTGGTTGGATTATGCTTACAAATGTAAATTTGAGGAAGCTTTCTTATGTTGTTACTCCGGCAGGCATTTCTGAACTTTCTTTGCGAAGCCAGAAGTTTGCAAAGCGCACGTTTGAAATGGCAAACCGCTATAATGAGGCTCTATGCAAAACTGTTGAAGAAGCAAAAAATCAGGGAAAAACCAGGCTTGTGCTGTATGGCAGCAGTTACATTAAATTCCTGCTTGTCTATGCCTGCCAGACTTTGGGCGTTTCATTTGCTGAAAAAAGTCTGGATGATGCCGTAGAAAGCGATGCCTTGTGCATTGTTGGCGAACTTAATGAAGACAGCGATATTAAACGCTATAAATCCATGGGATGCATAAGCCTTATGGATTTTCTGGAAAAGTAGGGAAACATGGAATATTACTGTATAATGGTGCTTACGGGAGAAGAAAAGTCTTTTAAGGCGCTGGCAACTGATTCCCTAAAAGATTTTTTTCCAAGCGTGCGCTTTTATTTTTTTGAAAGAAAACTGTTTAATGCGCGACGCGGCTGGTTTAATGCTCCGCTTTTTCCAAGTTATTTGTTTTTTTCGATTGATGAGATGTCTGCAGATTTTTTTGAAAAACTGCGAAAGATAAAGGGTTTTTGCCGCATTTTACCGGATAATCAGCATCCGGTGCAGATAAAGGGAGCCTCTCTTGAAGAACTAAAACTTTTTATGCAGAACGGCGAGCTTTGGGGAGTTTCTACAGTTCGTTTTCTGCCCGGTCAGAAGATTAAGGCAGTTTCCGGTCCGCTTGTTGGTTTTGAAGGCAATGTTGTTATGGTGAACAAAAAGCGCAGGCAGATTACCGTTCAGTCAAATGTAACCGGAAGTCCTATAAAATTTGACCTTAAATATGAAGAGGCGGAAAAAGCGGAGGAGATTTAATAAAATTTTCCTCATTTATTTCTGCAATATTTCACATGGACAATAAAAAAGCCACCTCGTAAATAAGTGGCGTTTCGTAAAAATAAGTCTGCGGGGTGGATTTCACAGAAACGTCCAGATTATAGAAGGTTCTACCATCCCATTGCAAGAAGCAATTTCCGTCAATTCTAACGCTTAAACTGTAAAGCCTTTTACCATTTCGATTACGCTGGCGGCGGAATCTAGGTTCAGCTGGCTGGCATCGACGGCGGTCTGGGCGGTGTCTTTCATTTCTGAGATTGAAGCGGAAACGTTGTTTGAGCGTTCGTGGGTTGCGACGGCGATTTTTTTGAGTTCTTCTATGTTCTGGAAGAGGCTGGAGCTTTCGGTTTTCATTTCGCCGGAAGCTTTTGTGATTGCGTCTGTTGTTGTGTTTACGGTTTTTACGGTGTTCAGGATTTCTCCGACGGCAATCATTTCTTCTTCCATTCCGCTTTGAACTTCCTGCATGTGTTTGTTCATATTAAGAATCTGGGATTCAACGCTGGAGAATGATTTTGCGGAATTATTTGAAGAAAGGACGATTTCGTCTATTGATTCGGTGATTCCTTCCAGGAGATTTTTAATTTCGCCGGACTGTTTTGAAGATGTTTCTGCGAGTTTGCGGATTTCGTCGGCAACTACGCCAAAGCCTTTTCCGGCTTCTCCGGCATGTGCGGCTTCTATGGCGGCGTTCATGGCAAGAAGGTTTGTTTGGGCGGCGATTGAAGCAATTGCCTGGTTTGCCATGTTAAGGTTTTTGGACTGTTCTGAGATTTGGGAAACCTGTTTTGCAACTTTTTCCTGGTTTGATTTGCCGGTTTCTGTTTCGTTTACAAGGACGCCGTATTCTGCGGTGATTTTTTTAACACTTTTTGTAACGGATTCTATGTTTGATGAAATTTCTTCAATGGCGGTGGAAGACTGCTGTATTGCTTCCTGTTGTTCGGTCATTCTGGAACTTAAGCCGGAAATCTGGCTGTCTACGCGGCCTACGCTGTCTGCGACTTCTGTAATTTTTGAAGTCTGAAGGTTAATTTCTTCTGCAATTGTGTTTACGTTTGCAACTGTAAGGTCAATCTGGCCGATGTGGGAATTCATTTTTTCGTAGAGCTGGTTTCCGGTTGTGTGGAGGACGTCGCTCTGGGCCTGAAGGTTTCTGATGAGGTTTGCAAGGCTGCTGATTACGTTGTTGCAGCTTTTTGCAAGATTCTCTAATTCCAGTCCGCCTCTTTCCTGGATTCTGGTTGTAAGGTCGGCTTTTCCGGAGGCAATTTCTTCCATCTGTTCGGAAATTTTACTCATTGAATTGAACATGTAGTTTGAGAAAATCCAGATTGTGGCGCTTGCGATTGCAATGAGGATGATGGAAATCAATATGATTCTGAAGATTTCGCTTTTCATCTTGTGAACGATGTCTCCGGCGCCAAAGTCGCAGCCGACCATGCCGACCACCTTGCCCTTAGAGTTTTTAATGCCGACGTACGAGCTGATAATCCAGCCCCAGCCTTCTTGCTGTTCAAAGTTGGAATGTGTTAATTCGCCTGTGCGCAGTGCTTTTAACGGTGCTTCGCCCCAGGATTCAAGGTCTTCGGAATCGCCGCATGCGGAAAAATTTTCTTCGTCGCTCGGGTCGCAGCTTCCGTCTATTACGTACTGGTATTCATTGCCGATTTTTGCGAGCGTGTACAGGAAGCGGCAGCCTGTTGCCTGCTTTAAGTCCAGCATCCAGAGGCGCACGGAGTCGTAATATTCATCTTCTGTGTCCATGGATTTTGTAAAGCGCTCGAATTCGTCGCCGTTTATGTGGTTTGCGACTTTCTGGACAATCGGGTCGCCCTGTGAGGCAGCGAATGTTATGGCGATGTTTATGAGCTGGTTAGATGCTATTAGTGTTACGATTCCTAATGAAAGAAGGATGAAAATCCCTGAAATGAAGATAAAGCGGGTTTTGAGCGAGTTTAACATTGATTTCTGTTCTCCTGTCGATGCTGATAAATGTTACTTCTAGAATGATTATAGCACAGAAAATTAAGATGTGGAAAAATTCGGTCAGATTTTACATTTTTGGAAAACGCATGCGTGCATGGACAAGCGATAGGAGTACCTGCCGGAGGCAGTCCCGAACGAAGAGAGGGATGAGCCGCGGTTAGACGGCGAAGTACGGATAGCGCGGTTTTTGCAGAGCAAAAATGGCCCCTTAATATATTTGTTACTTAGATTCAGATGAGTTGTTTTATATATGAAAACAGATGAGATGAAAATCCTCTGCTTTGGAGGTAGTTATGAAAAAAATTCTTTCTTTGGTTATGCTTGCAGGATGCAGCACTTTTGGGTTCAGTCAGGAAAAGCCGGATGCATGTGTAAGTAATCCGGACAAAATGGGATGGATGCAGGGATTTCCACCGGCTCCGGAAAAAACTTTGAAGGCTTCGGACGGTTCTTTTTTTGAGTTTCCTAATTTAAGGTACAGTGTAAATCATATGCAGGAATTCTTTCCGACACGTACGGTTCCTGCTTCGGAAGACAACAGGTATTCTGTCAAAACTAAGCTTGATAAAAACATTGATTCGATTGAGTTTACGCCGTGGAATTCTGATAAAAAAATGACTTTTAAGGATTCTTTGGCTGCGAATTATACTGACGGCATTATTATTATGCATAAGGGTAAGATTGTTTATGAGCAGTATCCGGCAGGGCTTAAACCGGAAGGAAGGCATGCGGCTATGTCTGTGAGCAAGTCTTTCTGCGGAACGGTTGCTGCGATTCTGGTTGCGGAAGGAAAGCTGGATCCTTCTAAGAAGGTAACTGATTACATTCCGGAGCTTAAGGGTTCGGGTTACGAGGATGCGACTGTGCGTCAGGTTATGGATATGACGACGGCCATGCAGTACAGCGAGGATTACAATAATCCTAAGGCTGAGGTATGGGCTTATTCTGCGGCTGGCAATGTGTTCAGGCCGAAGGATTATAAGGGGCCGGAAAATTACTATGAATACCTTAAGACTGTAAAAAAGATTAATGGGCAGGAGCATGGGGAAGCATTCGGATATAAGACGATTAATACGGAACTTTTAGGCTGGATTGTTTCTAGGGCGACTGGTAAGGGGCTTGCTGAGCTGGTTTCTGAGAAAATCTGGAAGCCGCTTGGTGCGCACCATGACGCTTATTACCAGTTGGATCCTTCAGGGGTTGCGTTTGCCGGCGGCGGCTTGAGCCTGAATCTTAGGGATATGGCTATGTTTGGCGAAATGCTGAGGAACGGTGGCAAGCTTAATGGGCGCCAAATTATTCCTGAAGCTGCGGCTAAGGACATTGCGACCGGCGGATGCAACTTGAAGGCGCAGGAGGCGTTTGCTAAGAGCGACTATCCTATGCTGAAGGGTTGGAGCTACAGGAACATGTGGTGGATTACGAATAATTCGCACGGCGCTTACATGGCGCGAGGTGTTCACGGTCAGGCAATTTACATTGATCCTAAGGCAGAAATGGTAATTGTAAGGTTTGCTTCGAACTATCTGGCTTCTAATAAGTATATTGATCCGCTTTCGATTCCGGCATATGAGGCTGTTGCGGATTATCTGATGCGAAAGTAGAGGTTAGTGTATTCATAAGTAAAGAAATCTCCCGGGTTTTTAAGACCCGGGAATTTTTTTTTAAGAAATATAGTTGACAAAATTATATTGTATACAATATAGTGTAATCAAACAGAAGTAAGGCATCTTGGGGTTCATGGAGGTACTATGACAATTTATGATTACACAGTTTCTAGACGTGACGGTTCGGATTTTTCTCTTGGTGAACTTAAGGGAAAAGTTATTCTTATTGTAAACACTGCTACAGGATGCGGATTTACTCCTCAGTATAAGGGGCTGGAAGAGCTTTATCAGAAGTATCATGAAAAGGGGCTTGAGATTCTTGATTTTCCGTGCGACCAGTTCGGGCACCAGGCTCCGGGTGAAGATGATGAGATTCACGAATTCTGTACAATGAAGTATCACACTAGTTTTGATCAGTTTAAGAAGATTGAAGTAAACGGCGAAAATGCAATTCCTCTCTTTGGATTCCTTAAGTCCAAGCAGGGATTTAAAGGTTTTACCGGCATAAAGGGCGCTGTTATGAAATCTGTGGTTGCAAAAATTGATCCGGATTATAAAAATAATCCTGACATCAAGTGGAACTTTACAAAATTCCTTGTAGACAAAGACGGAAACGTTGTTGAACGCTTTGAATCTACTGTTGAGCCAAAGACAATTGATGACTGCATTGCAGGTCTTCTGTAATTTTTGGTGCGGCTGCCTTGTCCAGCTTTTAGCACTTTTTGTGTAGTGCATGTTTTTATAGGAGAACAATTTATGAAATATGACGTAATTATAGTTGGTGCGGGTCCGGGAGGAATTTCTGCGGCGCTTTATGCTGAACGGGCAAACCTTAAGGTTCTTGTTCTTTATTACGGCGAAAGTCAGCTGGAAAAAGCGCACAAGATTGATAATTACTACGGATTTGAAAAAGGAATTTCAGGTTTGCAGTTATATAGAAACGGCATTAAGCAAGCAGAAAATCTTGGAATTGATGTAGTTAATTCTGAAGTTATGAATATAGAAGCGGCTTCCATGGATGCGTTTCCGCTTTATTCTGTAAAGACGAATACAGAAGAATATTCGGCTCCGGTTGTAGTCCTTGCAACAGGCAATAAAAAGCTCAGGCCGAATGTTGCTGGAATTGCAGAATTGGAAGGAAAAGGAGTAAGCTACTGTGCGGTTTGTGACGGATTTTTTTACCGCCGCAAAAAGGTCTGCGTTATTGGTGACAAACGCTATGCCCTGCAGGAGGCACTTCATCTGGCAAATATTGCAGAAAGTGTAACTATTCTTACTAATGGGAGCGATGCTGTGATAAAGTCTCTTCTGGAAGAGGAACGTGTCCGCATTTCTGAAGAAACAGCTGCAAAAATTGCTGTAGATTCCAGAAAGATTACTAGGATTTTGGGAGAACAGAAGGTTAGCGGAGTAGCTTTTGCAGAAGGCGAAAATCTGGAAGCAGACGGAGTTTTTGTTGCTCTTGGAGAAGCTGGCGGCGCAGATTTTGCAAAAAAAATTGGGCTTGCAATGAATGGAGACAGCATTGTGGCTGATGAAAAAATGCGGACGAACGCAAAGGGAATCTATTCATGTGGAAATGTAAACGGCGGGCTCCTGCAGGTAAGCAAGGCAGTTTATGAAGGTGCTGTTGCAGGCCTTTCTGCCGTTGAATATTTAAGGGGACAGAAAAATGGGAACAAATGAAAACAAAACATATGACTGCCTTAAGCTGGAAAATCAGCTGTGTTTTCCGCTGTATGCTGCTTCACGTGAAATTTTACGGAAATATACGCCGCTTTTAAAGCCGCTGGATTTAACTTATACGCAGTACATTGTCCTTATGGTCTTGTGGGAGCATAAGGAGATGACTGTAGGCGAACTTGGAAAAAAACTGATTTTGGACACAGGAACGCTTTCTCCGCTTTTAAAATCAATGGAAAAGAAGAATCTTATTGCTCGTTCACGAGCAAAGGAAGATGAACGCATTGTGACCGTTAAAATTACTGAGCAGGGAATGGCACTTAAGGAACCTGCTTCTGAAATTCCTGCAAAAATGGGCGCCTGCCTGAATCTTTCTAAAGAAGAGGCAGAAACGCTTTACAAGATTCTGTATAAGATTATTTAATGGGAAGTGGAGCTTTCCATCAGGCAGTGTAAAATTTATGAGCCGGTGCTTTCGTATTTGGAGATATTTATTTTCCAGACAAAAAGCGAAAAACTTAGCAGGACTGCGCTTATAAGGATAATTTTGCCGCTTAAGATGAGGGGATTTTCGGTGTTGAAAAAAAGCGTTTCTACCGGGAGTGTGCTCATAAGTCCGAAAGGAACGGCGAAGCAGAGGAAATACCTGATTGCTTTTGGAAAAATTGTCAGGGGATAGCGGGCATAGCGGCGGAAGTTATACAGAATCTGAACGATGTAGCCGGAACGTTTGTAAACCCACGCAAAGCTAGAGGCAAATATTTTTATTGAAGTGATGCAGACTGCGCCAAAAACTGTTGCAACTGCAAAAAGGACTGCAAGTTTCCATGTAAAGGCGATGCTACATTTTGGACCGCAGACTAACATCATTATGATTCCGAGGACAAGTTCACCAAGGGCATCCGGCTGGAAACGTTCTGCAATTACTTGAAAAAGAACGCTGACTGGGCGCAGAAAATAGCTGTCAACGTCGCCGCGGGCAACGCGGAAATAGGCGATTCGCCATAGTTCATCTGTAAAAAGATGGTCTAATGCAATTGGCATAAGGGTAAATCCGTACAAAAATCCCAACTGATACATGTTCCAGCCGTTAAGACTTGGAATTGAATTTACAATAAAGAAAATCGTAAGGATGTAGGCAAGGTTCTGGATGAAAAATCCTGCGATGCCAATAAAAAAATCCATTTTGAATTCCATTTTGGCAACAAACGAGCGTTTTAAGTAAATCCAGTAAAGACGCAGATAATTCATTTTAACCTCCCTGTACCGTAACTTTTTTGCTTGCGGCTTTGAATAAAAGCCAGCCTAGGATTTCTATTACAAAAAGCCAGAAAATATTTTTTGCGAGCATAAAAACGGATTCACTTAAATTTGTTTTTCCCTGAAGGATAAGAATCGGGTTCTGGGCAAGTCCTGCAAAAGGAAGGGCGTTTACGATATCCTTGAATTTTCCAGGAAAGAAAGAAACAGGGATGAGCGCGCCGGCTAGAAAACTTACGATAATTTCGCGCATCTGGTTTAAGCCGAATGCCTGCGTTGTGTAAAAGCACATGATTCCCATTATGTAGCTGATTGCGTCATTTATAAGGACAGCAAAAAATGTTGTAAGGATGAAAAATATAATGCTTTGTGCCAGAATCTGGGGGCTTTGATATGACAGAAAGCCCATTTTGATAAATGCAAGCATGCTGAGGATAAGGGCCGGGAGCGCAAGAATTAAAAAGCAGGTTGCAACCATTCCTAAATTCTGTGCAACAAAGCGTCCTCTGTAAGAAATAGGTCGTATGAACGAAATTGCAATCGTTCCGTCTTTTATTTCATCACTTATCTGACCGAAAGTTTCGTTTACAAAAACTGCAAAAGTAAGAATGTTGATGAGGACGGTGTAAACAATCATTTCTTTAAAAGAAAAGCCGTTGATTACGGAATCCATTCCCGCTTCGCTTGCCTTATATACAGAAAACCATAGGCAGATAAGACAAATCCATTCAAAAATGGAGATTAAAAACCAGCTGAACAGATTGAATTTATAGGCCATCTGAGCCATTGCTCCGGCTTTAAAAAACGGTTTGTATTTATTAAACATAAAATCTCCTGAAAAAACTTTGCGCGGGCGTACCGATTACAAAAGCTTTTTAACTACATCTTCAATGCCGATTTCTTCAACCTTCATGTCGGTAGCACCAAGCTGGTTGAACGCGTAGTTTATTACGGTTTCCAGTGTAATTTCCTGGGCATTAAATTTGATGATGAGTTTGTCTTCGTTTTCTTCGTCCCTTAGGAATTTGAGTTTTCCTTCGTAATTATAAAGCTGCGAGTCTGACTTTTTTTCGCGAAGTGTTACGGTCAAAGTTCTTAAATCGCCGAAACGGTATTTTACATTTTCCAGAGTTCCGTCGTAAATGATTGAGCCTTTGTCGATTATAATCAGGCGTTTGCACAAATTTTCGATATCCTGCATGTCGTGGGTCGTAAGAATTACGGTTGTGTTGAACTTTTCGTTCATCATTTTTATGGCATTGCGGATTTTTTCTTTTACAAGCACATCAAGTCCGATTGTAGGTTCATCAAGAAAGAGTATTTTTGGATTGTGAAGCCACGCGGCGGCAAGATCGGCTCGCATTCGCTGACCAAGGCTAAGGGTACGAACCGGCTGTTTTATAAAATCTTTAATTCCAAGGACATCGTAAAGAAACTGGAGACGCTTCTGATAGTCGATGTCGCTGATTCTGTAGATTTCCTTAAGGACTTTAAACGATTCGATGAGAGGGATGTCCCACCAGAGCTGGGTTTTCTGTCCGAATACGACACCTATTTTGGAAGCGATTGTTTTTCGCTTTTTGTAAGGCTCAATTCCGTCGATTTCTATAGAACCGCGAGTTGGAGTTAGAATGCCGCACATCATTTTGATTGTAGTTGATTTTCCGGCGCCGTTTGAACCGATGTAACCGACCATTTCTCCGTCGTTAATTTTGAGCGAAATATTATTGACAGCGGTTTTTATAGTGTACTTAGTAGAAAAAAGCGTCCTGAACATTCCGAAAACGCCTTCTTCGCGCACAGCGGTTTTAAATTCTTTTGTAAGATTTTTAATTTCAATCATTTTAACTCTCCCCAGGTGCAGAAATATTTGTTGCATATATGTTAGGAGGAAAGGGGCTGGTGTTGCAAGTGGGGGAAAAGCTGAATTTTGCTTTGTTACGAAAAGTATCGTTAATGTAAACAGAATTTTATGGTTTGTTTTTTGCTGATATGCGAGATTTTGGCTACAGAAAGCATGATAAAAATTGCATCCGTGTAATTTTTATAGGAGAAACAAATGTCTTTATCTATTAATTTTTTTACGTTTAAGAAAACAATTGCTGTTGTTTTGTCTAGTCTTGTAATGCTCTGCAATTTGCCCGCAGAAAACTTGATTTCTGAATACAGGATGAAACTAAAGCAGCTGGAATTGAATCAGGATGACGTAAACAGTTTTGACCGGCTTATTATGAATCCTTATTCAAAAACTTTGGATTACGCAGGAACCGGTTTTACAGCCCTTATGCTTTTAACTCCGTCTGTTATGTTTGCGGCGCCAAAAGAAGATTATTGGAAAATCGGGCTTGAATATGCAGAAACAATAGCATTGGCTTACGGAGTAAAGGAACTTATCAAGATGAATGTAAGCAGGGCCCGTCCTTATATGTATTTTAACGGAGCCCCAGTTGATAAGTTTGAAGACGATGATTGGGACGATTCTTTTATTTCCGGGCATACAACTTTAAGTTTTGCGGCTGCCAGTTTTACGACGTTCATGTACTGTCAGTATTTTCCTGATTCGCGATTTAAGCCTCTGGTGATTGCGGGTTCGTATTCTCTGGCGGCTGCTACGGCTGGCTTAAGGATTGCGAGCGGAAATCATTTTATGACAGACGTACTTTGCGGAGCGGCAGTAGGAACCGGTATAGGATTTTTGGTTCCATTGGTAAATTCATTGTGGTTTAAGCCTTCGTCTGAAAAGAAAAATTCCGGCTTTGAAATGAATGTTTCGCCGACGGCTTTGATGTTCAAGTATAATTTTTAAGACTTTGAATAGAATGATGTGTTATAATGAAAACATGGATTTTAACACAAAACTTCAGCATTTGAGGACAAAAAAAGGTCTGACTCAGGAACAGCTTGCAGAAAAAGTATGCGTTTCCAGGGTTGCGGTTTCTAAATGGGAGGCGGGAAGAGGATATCCTAACCTTGACTCCCTTAAGATGCTTGCAAAAGTGTTTGACGTTTCAATTGATGCGCTGCTTTCGTCGGAAGAATTGCTTGATATTGCCGAAGTTCATAGTAAAAACAAATCCAGGGTGTTCAGGTCATTGCTGCTTGGAATCATGGATTTTATGACATTTTTACTTTTTGTGCTTCCTGTGTGTGCAAACCGCTCTGACGGTAAGATTTTTATTGTGACATTACAGAATCTTGTGCTTGTGAATGAAGTTGTAAGGGCATTTTTTATTGCGCTTGTCTGCATGAACGGCTTGTTTGGAGCGCTTGAACTTGCGTTTCAGAATGTTCAGGAAAAGTGGAAGCAAAATATGGAACTGATTTTTTCAGGCGTATTCAGTTCGCTCGGAATTATTTTTTCCTGCATGATGAATCAGCCGTATGCCTGCGTTTATTATTTTTCGTTATTTTTGATTAAAGTGCTTGTTGCATTGCGGACAGCATAAGCGCATTTAGCTTATGTGTCCGCAAAACTGGTTAGAATAGCTGACCTGGCAGCTTAAGCTTTTCTTTTGGCGGGAACTTTGAATCGAATTCTTCGAATTCTTTAGGGTTCTGTTCTGCCACATAATAGCCTTCTGGAGGTGCGTATTCACCGGTTACTCCGTTCAGGTAGCCTGGAATAAGTTCTTTACATAGGAAGAACGACGAGTCTGCATCTTCTGGAAGTCCATGGTAGCGGATTTTGAAGCTGCTTGCATAAGTGAACCCGCTTTTTCCGTAGAAGTCTATGTTGCCTTCAAAACATAATGCACCGTAACCTAAGGCTTTTGCCTGTTCCAGTGACCAGTCCAGCAGTTTTTTGCCATAGCCTTTGCGCTTTAATTCTGGCGTAATGCAGATTGGTCCCATTGCAAGAATTGGAATTTCTTTGCCGTCGTCAGATTTTATGTGGGCACGCATAAAGATGTTCTGTCCTATAAGTTTTCCGTCTTTTTCCATAACGAAATCCAGTTCTTTTACAAATGCAGGATCGTTTCTAAGCATGTGCAGAACATAATGCTCTGTGCAGCCTGGTCTGTATACGTTCCAGAATGATTCCCTTACGAGATTTTCAACAGCCTGATAGTCATTTTGTATTTCTTTGCGGAATGTAATGTTGTTTTCCATGTTTTATCACATCTCCTTGTTAAGATTTTGTTTTGAGCGTTCCATACATGAATCCAGAAGTTCAAGTATTGCATTTTTGTCCTGTGCTCCGTCATAGACGCTGTACAGCAGGAACATTGGCGCATAAAATTCTGCGGCTTTCTCCCGCGGATGAGAAAGACCTGCACTGCTGAACAAATCTGTCATATAGTTTAGAGGACCGGATCCAAGGTATTGCTGATAAAGGTTTTTCATTTCCTCGCTGCGAAATTGTTCTAGAGTGAGCATTTTGCGGAACTGCGAGGCAAAATCATTCTGCGTCCAGTAACGGAACATTGATTTTGCAAACTCTACCATGTCATCTATTGAGGCGTTTTTGTATTTATCCTCTGATTCTGACAGGGAAGTCTCTGGCATATCGTGTTCTGTTGCCTGGTTTGCATCATTTTGTTCCATACGGGCAAGGATGCTGTCAAAAATATCCCGCTTGTTTTTGTAATGCTTGTACAATGCTCCTTTTGTTATGCCAAGTTCGTCTGCAATGTCGCTTACAGATACGGCTTCATATCCGTCTTTGGCAAAAAGCTTTAGGGCAGTCTCTAGAATTTTTTCTTTTGTATCAGTCATATACCTTTTCCTGTTCGATTATACAGTGAACGCTCGTTTACTGTATATATTTTAGTAAACGAGCGTTCACTTCGTCAAGGAGAATTTTATTTTTTTTTAAATTTGTTGTAGTTAATTTCGTATAATCAGTTCTTCTGCCTTTATATGAGGATTCCGGTAGCGGGCAGAGCTTTTTTCTTCGCTGTGATGAATTGCATTGTTCGGGCAGTTTTGAATGCAGCCGCCGCAGCTTATACAGTTCTGTGCGAAAGATGGTTTCCCTTTTGTTATGGTTATGTTTTGCATAGGGCAGAGTTTTGTGCAGAGTCCGCAGCCGGCACAGTTGTCGTTCACTGTTATTTTGTCTGTAATACCTGTGCCTGTTGGATATTCAAAATTCTTTTTGTGATGGGCGGTCATGATTTTATGGAAAAAAGAATCTTTTTGCACAAAATTAGTTTTATTTTTTATTTCGTTTATTATTGTTTTGATTTGTTGCTGCTGAGATTTGCTGTCACCTTGCTGATTTTTCATGTCGGCAAATGTTATGCAGTTTTCTGCCATTTTGATTTTATTGATGTAATCGAATTTGCGGCCGTTTTTTAAAGTCAGTTTTCTTAATTCCGTGCAGACGGCTCCCGGGAAAAATCCGTAAGTGGCGATTGCAAAAAGATAATTGCATTCAACTTCGATTTTTTTTAAGAATTCTTCGATGTATGGAGGAATGCAAAGCCCGTAAATCGGGAATACAATGCCTATTACATCATCTTTAAAAGAAAATTTGTTTTCCGAAATCAATTTCGGAATTGCAAAATTTTCTCCGCCAAGTTCTTTTGCAAAATACAGGCAGTTTCCTGTTGAGCTGAAATAAAGAGTTTTCATGTTTTACCTCCAAGGTATGGTCATTTTGATATTTCGAAAAGTTCTGTAACCGCAAGTTCAATGAACGTTATGTTAATTTGATAAGTTTAATTACTAAACTGTATTGTAACTATACACTTATGCGCAATAATTCTTTGAATTTCATCCTCCTATATTTTTTCAATTTCTTTGTCTAATTCTTTTAAGAATTCTGTCATTGAAAGCAGGTTTTCTTCTGGAATTGAACTCATAAGCTTCTGAAACATTTCGCTCCTGGTTTCGTGCATTTTGCGATGTTCTGTTCGTACCTGTTCGCCTTTTTCTGTAAGAAAAAGATTTACTGCGGCATCGGAATCTGGTGAAACCTTTTTTATGACAAGTTCTTTGGCTACAAGTTTGTAAATCATCTGGGAAACTGCACCTTTTGTAATTCCCCGCATTTTTGCAAGCTGGGTTATGCCGATCCCAGGCTGGTCGCCAATTATTACAATGATGTGGATTTCTGACTGACTGAGCACCAGATTGCCGCAATATTTCTGCGGCAGTTTTTCAATCTGTGCGTATTTAAAAATTATACGTTCGCAAAGCCAGCCAAAATCTCTGATTAAATCATTCATATTTCTTCCGTTTAATTGCTATATAGTTTAGTAACTATACACTATTAACACGGAGTTTTTTTTCTGTCAATCATGTTTTACGGGCGGGAGAGGGGAAAATTTGAATTTGAAGCCATTTTGGTTTCTTTGAATACAAAATACTCTGTAATTCCGAGAGTCAAAAGTTCTGTTGCGGGAGCGGTGAGCCAGATTCCGTTCAGTCCCCATAAAGCTGAGAACACGAAGATTGAAATCAAAAGAATTACAAGGCCGCGTGCGCTTGAAATGACAGCGGATTCTTTTGCCATGCCGCAGGAAGTAAAATACATTGAGCCGATTAAGTTGAAGCCCTGAAGCAAGAATATCGGCGCAAAGAGTTTAAAGCCGTGAACGACCATGCTGATGATTTCAGTTTCTCTTACGAAAATGCGTGCATAAACTTCTGCACCGAAAAACAAAGTGATTGCAAAAATCAAGCCGATTGAAAACACAAAGCGGTTTGTGATTTTTCTAAGCTGCACGCCAAGCTTGAATTCCTTTGCACCGAAGCAGAAGCTTACGAGCGGACTCATTCCCTCACCGAATCCGATTGCAATCATGCTGAAAACATAGATTGACCAGCTCAAAACCGTAAAGGCCGCAACGCCGGATTCCCCCGAATATTTCAAAAGAACAAAGTTGTAGCAGTACATGCTGATGCAGCCCGCAAGTTCACCGATAAATTCCGAGCTTCCGTTCAGGAAAGTGTGCGCGATTTCTGTTCTGTGCCACTTGAATCCTGCTAGATGAAGGCCTTTTTGTTCCGCGGATCTTCCTGTTTTCAAAAAATAAACCGAGCAGAGCACAACAGAAAGCGAAAGAATTATAAGCGAAGCGAATGCGATTCCTCGGATTCCCCAGCCGAGTTTTGCCGCAAAAACATAATCCAGCACTGCGTTCAAAATCACCGTCAGAATGTTGATTCCCATATAAACCTCAGGCTTTCCGTCTGCGCGCATAAACATTCCAAAGACTGAATCCAGCACCATAAGTGGGCAGAAAATCAGGAACACAGAATAATAATCGTGGAAAAGCGGAACGACTTCATCTGGAACACGGAGCAGTTTCATCACCGGATTAAATAAAAGCCCAAGCAAAATTGAAATGCCTGCCGTAACCAAAAGCGTGAGTACAAGGCTCTGATTAAAAATGTCGTTAGCTTTTTTGCGGTTGGACGCACCGTTTTCGATTCCAGAAATTACGCTTCCACCGACTCCGACCATCAGCCCCACGGCAAGATAAAGATACAGTATCGGCAGGCCCAGATTCACCGCTACAAGCCCAGCGGAACCAACATAGTTTCCTGTAAAATAACCGTCGGTCAGCGTAACCAGCGTAGTAAGAATCATGCCGACTGTAGTAGGAATTGCGAACTGCAAAAGATTCGCAACCTTCTGTTTTTTGATTTTTTGAATGTCCATCTTTATACCTCTTGCCGCGAGTATATAGACGGGTGGGAAAATTAACTTCTGAATTTGTGCTGTTAAAAAAAACAGATGACTTTACTTCCAAAAGTTACTATATTTAATTTGTAAAGTTTCTGCACAGAAGACCATATCCAACAATAAATTTGCAATTTTAGTATGTGCAGTTACAACAGCATTTTTTTATTTCTTATAATTTTCTTTACCATAATTCAGACCCGAGGTTGGACAGGTGCTGAAACACAAAATGACTCATAAGGAATATGGTATGGAAAATGAAATTTCAATTTTGGAAGAAAACTCTATTCGTTCAAAGATTCATGTTATCCGCGGTCAACAGGTGATGCTGGATTTTGATTTAGCAGAAATCTATGGTTATTCAACCAAAGCATTTAATCAACAGGTTAAAAACAACATAGAACGTTTTGATGAGGATTTTAGATTTCAATTACGTGAAGAAGAAATTCAAGAACTTTCAAGGTCAAAAATTTTGACCTTGAACAAGGGGCGTGGAAGTAACATAAAATATGCACCTTACGCCTTCACCGAGCAGGGAATCTACATGCTTATGACTGTTCTCAAAGGTGAACTCGCCGTCACTCAGAGTAAAATGCTTATCAGAACCTTCAAAGAAATGAAACATTTTATTCAAAACAATTCTCATGTTTTTGCAGAACTGGATAATATCAAAAAACATCTTTTAGAATCAGATTTGCATCACAAGGAGACGGATAAAAAGATAAAAGAACTTTTTTTCTTAATGGACAAATACAATGTAAAAGAAACTCAGGGCGTTTTCTTCCAAGGACAGATTTTTGATGCCTATGCCAAGTTTGAAAGTTTTCTTGCGGCAGCACAAAAAGAAATAATTCTTATTGATAACTATGTAGATTTATCAATCCTCCTGCGGCTTGCTAAAAAGAAGAAAGGCGTCAATGTAATTATTTACACAGATCCAAAAACAAAAATTACAGCCCAGGATGTGCAGACTTTCAATGCTCAATATCCAACACTCACTCTGAATCATACGGTAATGGCACACGACCGGTTTCTGATTATTGATAACGTAACAATTTATCACATAGGAGCATCATTAAAAGACCTGGGCAAAAAGTGCTTTGCCTTCAGCATAATAGATTCTGCTTATATTCCGATGATTTTGGCGAATTTATAAAAATAAAATTCACCAGCCACAATGGTATATTTTAGGAAGTAGTCACAAGGAGGGGGAAGTGAGTTTTGCGAACTATCGATTATTAAATCGAACGCAAAACTCATTAGAAAAGGTCGCTTGCGACCGTTCGATTCTCCCCCTGCGCCCGCACTTCGTTGCGTGCTACCCCCTCTGCGGGGTGTGAAGGCTTGTTAACAAGCAATGTTCTATAGCAAAGCGTAAAAAAATTGCGTGAGCAATTTTTAGCTTTTCCTATTCTCCCCGCAACACCCCGTTTACACAATCGGAATGCAAATGTCCAGCTCCATGTAGAGCGTGTCGGTGTCGATGCGGCGGTAGATGTCGAATCCCATGCGGCTGTCTACGCGGTTGCCGGTTTCTGCAAGCCAGTTGCAGAAAAAGCTCTGGTAGGCACTGTAAATCTGCTGGGGGTAGCCTTCGTAGCGGTAAATTGCAAACTTGCCGCCTTCGATTTTCATGGTGTTTGGCACTGTCGGCGTTCCGGCCCGGCTTGTGATTCCGGCAGCGGCTGTTTTCTGAACTGCATTTTTAATCCGCGGGTCTTCCGGGTCTACCGTCATGCAGATATCATAAATACATTCGTCCGGATCTGTGATGGAAGGATCGTTTTTTGTACATTCAATAAAAAGAGTTTTATCGTTATAAAAATCTCCGTACCGTTTCATAAAACTGCACCAGTCGTCTTCCAGCTGATGGTAATTTCCCTTGCGGCGCTCGTAAAGTACAAAATAATCCGGCAGAGTTTCAATTCTGATTTTCTTTGCACATTCTTCGTAAGTTTCAATCTCGTTGTCTTTGATATGAAAAAACGGATGATAAAAAGAAGTTTCCTCGATGTCCTTTCTGAACTGCGCCGGAGTCTTGTTAAAATGATTTCTGAACAGCACCGCGTAATTTGAAGGCGAATATCCGTAGTCGCCGCTGATGTCCGTGATGCTCCTGTCTTTTTCCACCTTAAGCCTGAAAGCGCTCAGCTCCACCTTGCAGCGTTTTATAAAACTGTAAATGCTTTCTCTGGTCTCTGCCTTAAAAAGCCGCTCCAGATAAAACTTTGAATAGCCGCAATAGTCCGCAATCGTTTCTACCGAAAGCTCCTCGCCCGCATGAGAGAAAACATAATCAATTGCCTTGTTTATAATCTGATTTTCAAGCATAAGCTGATTTTACGCCATTTACGATAAAGTGTACCACAGTTTCAGATAAGATGCAGGTTTTACAGATGAAATACAGTTAATCCGGCAAAAACTAAAACAGTTCTGGCTGAATGTTCTTTTCCGGCATCTGCAGCATCCAGTTAAAAACGGAATCTGTTCCGAGCATAATATTGTTCTTCTGGCAGACTTGCTTGATGTGGCTCATAAGCTCGCGCTCGTTGGGGCTTGCAAGCATGTAGTTCCAGCCGAAGTCTTTGATGTAGCGTTCTTTTAGGCCGGGAAAGTGACGGTCTAGGGCGGCATAAAAATATTCGCGGTTTCCTTCGCGCATTGTAACGCCGATTCCAAAGCAGATTATGGCATGGACTTTTGCACGGATGCAGTAATCCAAAAGAGATTCGATGTTTTCTTTTGTGTCGTTTATATACGGGAGAAAAGGGGAGAGCCATACGACTGTGGGAATATTGCGGTCGTGACACTCGCAGAGAACTTCAAAGCGGCGGCTTGTGGGACAGACTCCTGGTTCTAAAATACGGCAGAGAGAATCGTCTGCGGTGGTGAGTGTCATCTGCACAACAGTTTTTGCTTTTTGATTTATGCGGTCAAGAATATCTAAATCTCGCAGGATAAGGTCTGATTTTGTTTGAGGTGCGACACCAAAGTTGTGATGTTCTATAATTTCCAGACATCGGCGCATGAGTCCAAGTTCTTTTTCAAGCGGGATGTATGGGTCACACATTGATCCGGTTCCAATCATACAACGCCTGCGTTTTTTACGGAGTGTTTCTTCTAGAAGTTCCGGCGCATTCTGCTTTACTTCAATATCTTCAAATTCATGCGTAAAGTGATAGCACTTGCTTCGCGAGTCGCAATATATGCAGCCATGCGAACATCCGCGGTAGATGTTCATGGTGTGAGAAGTAAGAATTGTTTTAGCGTTTATAAAATGCACTGCGACCTCTACTTTTTCCACCAGAATGAAAAATGCCTGTCTTTTTTAAAGCCAAGTTTTTCGTAAAAATCCATATCGGAAATTACGACTGCATGTTTTGCGCCGAGCTGTTTTGTCCGGTTCAAGGCTTCAAAAATCACTGCCTTTGAGATTCCTTTTCCACGATATGCAGGAACGGTACAGACTGGTTCAATATATGTATAATCGGTTTTGCTGTTATACCACAGGCAGCAATAAGAAACATATTCTCCAGCAGAATTCACTGCTGCCACACTCAAATGGCTGTTAAAATGTCTGCGAATTTGAGGAACAATTTTTTCGGTCTTTTCAAATTCTTCTTTATTTTCTCCGTGATCAAAACCCTGCCACAAAAGCCACTGAAAATCGTACGGCTCTTTTACTGGATTCAGCTCTTTAAAGTAAAACCCGTTCGGAAGCGGTGCAGAAAAATTTTCCAGAAGATTGAACTTCATAATCTGTTCCGACTGCTCTGATCGGACAAAACCGCAATCTTCTGCGGCCTTTATTTTATTAGAATCATCGTCACAAATTGCAATTCCAAGCCCAGAATCATCTTTTAATTCGCGGTATGCATAATCCAAGATTTCAGGATACAAGTCATCGTACTCCGGCAGAACTCCACAAAATGCTTCTCCAAAATACATGTCATAAATTGCTGCACCGATAATTTTACTGCCGTCAAACCAAAGTCCGATTGAAGAAAGTGAATTTTTGTCAAATTCAGGATGTTCATACATCCATTCAAAACGCGCCCAGTTCCAGTTTATATGATTTTTGCTTTTTTGATTCAATTCAACAAGAAAATTACAGAGAGAATCATAATCACCATTATATTTTCTAAATTCCATAAATAAACCCTTACGAAACCCGCTTGCAATGTGCCTTTATTTTTTTGATTGCCCAGTCGTAGTGGCTTGCGGTTGAACTTACAAAGTACGAGCCTAGATCTGATGCTACACTAAAAGTGGACACTAACAGGTAGAAAACTGTTGAAAAAAATAGGACAATAAAGACAGTTTTCTGCCATGGAGGTGTACATGGGAAAACAGCTTAGTCCGCTGGAAAAAGAATTCCTTATAAAGA
>JAXJSC010000037.1:0-168303 GCA_036310305.1 Treponema sp.
CAACAATCCGTTCCTTATTAGTAAGAGCCCAGATAATTGCCGGAATCAGATACGCAAACGATTTTCCAACTCCTGTTCCAGCTTCAAAAACTCCAACTGCATTACGGTTAAAAGTTTCTGCAATATGCTTTAAAAGCTCAATCTGAACAGGCCTTTCTTCAAAATTTTCAGAAATTACAGACAGTGGGCCACCGTCCGCAAGGTAAGAACCGGCCTTTTCTGCATCAAGAGGACGAATTACATGCGGTTTTACAGGCTCAACAACAACGTAAACATCTGAACAGTCATTGTTAATTATATAAAATCCCTGACCACGTTCACTTGCCTGAGAAGCCACCCCAATATCTGCATCAGAAGGCACCAGACGGCCGGAAGGATGATTATGAATAAGGACAGAACACTTTCTTGCTTCATCAAACTGAAGCGGAACAGAATGTTCATTTCCGTTTGCCGCAGCAAAAACAGATACAACCTGACCGGCCGGATTAATTTCTCCGACAAAAAAAACTTCATTATTTTCTGAAGCGGCGATTTTATTCTGAATATACTCAATTACCTGAGGCGTAAAAAATTTTTCAAGGTCATTCTGATTTTTCTGCAGCATTTCTACATATAATACAGAAAGAAAAGTTTAGGTCAATAAGGTATAAAAAAAGGGAACTCAAAAAGAGTTCCCTTGACATCTCCTAGCAGAATTGAACTGCTGTTGTCGGGATGAAAACCCGATGTCCTAACCACTAGACGAAGGAGACATGTTGCGATATATTACAAAACTTCCGGCTCAATGTCAATAGCAGAACCTGTTTTTTTATTAAATAAATTCTAAAAGCTACCAAATCCTTCGCTTACATTTTCATGTCAAATTTTTCAAGCAGTTTACCGTGAAGATTTTCCAGTCCAGGTTCTTCAAGTCCAAGACGCTGAGCTGCCACAACATCATTCATGCTATCTTCATATCTTTTGAGTTCAAAATATGCAAGCGCGCGCCTATAAAACGTGTGTGACTGATATTCGTTAATTTCAAGGGAAGCCGTAAAACATTCAACAGCCTTTTCAAATTCCTTACGAATTGAATATACAATTCCTTCGTAATAAACCGAACGAAAGGATTTTTTATCAAGTTCAAATGACTGTTTAAAATCTGCAAGTGCATTGTCATAATCATTCTTAGAGAAAAATGCCATTCCGCGGTGCTTATGAATTACAGAAAGTACAATATCATTCGGGCTTGGCTTTGACTCAATGATTTTTGTATAAATCAGAATTGCCTTATCCATGTCGCCGGCATTATGGGCCTTAATAGCCTGAAGCAGCAGTTCGTCAATTGTACCCTGAATATAAGGATTCAGCCGCTCGATCGTTTCATTTGCCTTAACTGCTGAATGTTCAATTGTAAGATCATCGGCCATTTCGTAGAACGAACGGCGACGCATGGACATTTCGCATTGAAGGTTTTTCTGATAGTCACGGATTTCCTGAAAAATAATATCCGCAAGGCTTAACGAAGCATTCATGGAAGCAAGTTTTCTGCGTAGCGGCATGTCAAACGGTGTAAATTCCGTTTTGTAAATAAGTTCATGCTCTACTTCTGCCCATGCATCCTGCAGGATTGTGCGGATTTGAATTTCGCAGACCAGTTCTTTTGGCAGCACAAGGGAATCCGGCAAAGCTTCCGGCATGCAGTTTTCCGGAATTTTTACAAGCACATGAACGGATTCATAGCCAAATTCCTTAAAACTCTGCTCTGCCCCTTTTACTTCAATTTCAAAAACATCAAAAAGAGTTTTTATCTGCTCAAGAACAATCTGTATGTCTTCAAGAAAAGTACAGATAATGCGGATTCCCATCATATCCGTAAGGCAGACAAGATTATTTGATTCAGCTGCTTCCTGAGGATGCTGGCGCAAAAGTTTTTTATAGTAGCTTCCAAAACTCTTAATCCTTGCTTTATAGGTCGGCTGGGAAGAAAGCTTTAAATTTTCAATGAGCCGGTTCTTTATTTTGGACATAATTTCTTCCAGAACCGGAGAATAAAGTTCATACGTTTTCTTAATATTTATGCGGGCAGGAATTCTTGTAAAATTCCCTGTGTTTTCATTTGTCATATTATTAATTGTATTCCACTTTTTTAAAATCCACAATGAAAAGATATCGTAAACACCATCTTTTCATTAAAGCATTTTTTCTCAAAAAGCGCTCAAAAAACAAAAAAAAAGGACACCCGACATATGCGGGTGCCCCTTTTCAGGATACCTGTTATATTTTACTGAACTTCAGCTGAGCTTCCGCCAGATGTCTGAGCGTTTGAAGAAGAATCAGAAGTCAAACTGTTTGTGAAGTGATCTTCTGTTGCCTGCTTAGCTCTTTCGAGGTAACGATTAACCTGTTTGTCACCAAAGCGAGACATTTCTCCAGCCTGACGAGCATCTTCCTTCTTTTTGATGATTCCCCAAAGGTCTTCATCAGCGATATCGCGGTCAGAAGTAAGAAGAGCTTTATCATAGATGATAGCTACATCTTTGAAGTAACCGATGTAATCACCACCAATATGGTTTGCATCACGTGTAATCTGGAATCCAGTAAACTTTACGAATGGAAGTCCACGTGGATAGATTGGGTAAACGCGGATTTCGCGGTTACGGATTTCTGTGATGTACTGTGGGTTGTTCCACTGAAGTTCTTTCCAACCATCAAATCCAAGGTAACCCATGAAGTAGCGGCGTTCAACACCGTCTGTATCCTTAAGGAGAACATAAAGTCCTTCTGGATAGTTCATACCCATTGTTGTTACTTTGATTGATTTTACAGTACCAACGTTCTTTACAACACCATAGCGATCTTCAAAAAGTGTCTTTCCAGATGCTTTTTCTTCATCTGTTGGTTCCTGGCGGTTACCGTTTTCATCAACTGATGAAAGTGGTTCGTATGCAGGAATCTCGAACGGAGGTCTAACATATGCATACGCATTTGAATTCCATTCTGGGAATACAACGCGAACGCCCATTACTACTTCGCCGGCAAACGGAACATTTGCATCTTCCTTAACAGGTGCAGCGATTACCTTTGAAAGACCTAAACTCTGGACTGTACGAGCAGATGAGTTCAAGCTTACTTCCCACTGTGGAAGAGCCAATGAAGTCTTCATCAGTTCTTTCTGATCTTCAGTAAATGTAGCACCAGCGGCTGTAGAATAATCCATTATTGTACGGCTGTTTTCTACAGGATTTCCGTCTTCATCCGGCAAACAGTCAGCCTTCAATAATGTAAAATCGATGACAGTTGCTTCCTCTGCGAAAACACTGGCACCAGCAAGCAGCATTACAGCTGCCACAATTGTTGAAAAAGTCCTCTTCATACTAGAAGCTCCTTTTATGTATTCGATGTAGCCTTGTATACGTTATATTATCGTTTATGTGTTTTGTTTTGTCAACGAATTTACTTTCCAATTTTTTCCTAAAAAGCAGATAATTTTTTTTACATCTTTAATACAGCCTGAGATTCATATGGAAGCTTTCCGGCTATATAGACTTCTATATCCTTTATTTCTGGAAAATTAAGGTGAATGTTCTTCTTAAAGAGCTCAATCTGTCCAGCAAAATCTGTATTTTCATCTGTTACAGAAAGAAGGTCGGCGGAAAGGTTTACATAAAGTTTCTGACCGCGCTGGAAGCAGTACTCTACCCTTGTTCCTTTTGCAAAAACCGTGCGGCAGTGCTCTGAAAGAGGTCCTACCAGAAGTTCATCAATATAGCAGCGGATTTTTCCCTGTGCTGGAAATACCGGTTCAAAGCGGTTTTCTACGCGCAGGACTTCAGAATCCGAAGATTTAAAAACAAACGTTCTGCGTACTCCCGGAAAATCAAAAATCCAGAAAGCGAACGAAATTACAAAAAGCAAAAGACCTGCTATAAGAATAATCCAGGATGTTTTTTTAAGTTCAGGCAATTTTTCAGTCATTTTTAGAAATAAATCCTCTGGAACGCTCAAAATGTGTTACAAAAGCGTTTATGCCATTATATATTCCAGTTGATATTCTTTGCAAGTAAGCGCCTGAATTAAGGTTTGCAGCTTCCTTTTCGTTTGTTACAAAGCCTACTTCTACAAGAACGCTAGGCATGTTTGAATTGCGGACAACAAACCACTCCTCTGCTTTTATGCCCCTTGCCTTTGAATCCCTGCCAATCTGAGGTTCAAGTCCATCCATTATGAATTTTGCAATAAGTATACTTTCGGCAGTGTATTCTTCTTCCATCATTGAATTGAGGATTGGGAAAAGAGACTTGTCTTCTTCTGTTTTTGACTTGTCCAGAACCGTGCGCCTGTATCCCGGAGAAAGATACCATACTTCATAGCCGCTGGATTTTTTATCAAGTGAAGCATTTGCGTGAATCGAAACGTAGATAATTGCTTCGTTTTCTCCAAGCTTTACGTTATTTGCAATTTCTGTACGTTCCGAAAGCTGAAGGAACACGTCAGTTGAACGAGTCATAAGAATCTGCTTATCAGGATATGCTTTTTTAAGCCGTGCACAGAGCATGTTTCCGATTGAAAGTACAACATCCTTTTCCTGTACCTTAACTTTTTTCCCGTTTACGGAAATAAGGCCTGATGCGCCCGGATCTTTTCCGCCGTGACCAGGATCAATAAGGATTGCACCGATTTTAAATCCGTTTCCGGATTCACTTTCCTTAAAATACTGTTCTGCAGTATCCATAAATCCTTGGGAAACTTTTACAACGCCGTTTTCTATAGACGGAGCGTCCGTTAATGTCATTGCAGAACTATCTAAAACAACCAGAGGATCATCAATCCTGAAAGAAAGCTGGTGTCCGTTTTTTTCAAGCATTCCGCCGGACGACAGTGTATCCCAAAAAAAAGTCATTCCGGCTGCAGAAGCCTTTTCCATAAGGGAAAGATCATTTGCTGCATATATAGTCTGAGAAAATCCAAGGCAAAAAGCCGCAAGAAGCACAAAAATATTTTTTTTCATACTTCTATGTTCGGAAAATTAATTTGAATCTGAAACATAAATTGCAGCCTGAAGTCCGCCTTTTAAAAGCGCACGCCAGAAACGCGATTTATTAAGCGCTTTGTGCACAGGAACAAGCAGGTCAAAGCGGGCTGCCGTTTCAAGAGCCGTAAGGTAATTCCAATCTTTCTGCGGTGAAGAAAGCAGTTCTTCAAGTTCCGGAGTAACGAATTTAAGAACCGGCTGATTTTCGGGAATTGTTCCGGAAAGTTCCAGCGAAGAAAGCTTTTCGTAAGCGTCAAATGCGCACGGCGGAAAGCCTTTTTCATCATCTTTGGAAATGCCGGCAAGAAATTTTTCAGTTCGATCATTATCCGGTTCAAGCCTTATGAGGATTTTTGAGCAGGCTTTTTCTGATGCCATTACAGCCTTGTGATAGTCTTCATTTCGGGAGATTACATTTCCGCATTTCTGAACATTGTTACGAGGAAAATCAATTTCGTCTCCAGCCTTTACAGGACGGGGAAAAACATTCATTACTCCGTCTATATTTTTGGCAGCATCAAGGCCTTCTATAGATTTTATTTTACCAGGAATGGAAATCCATGCCCTTTCTGCACTGACCTGAGCGCAAGGAATCTGGAACAATGCAAATCCGGAGTCATCCGGCGGCAGAGGAAAACGGTTCCTTAACAATTCTTCAGGGGCATTTCCGGCTGCTATGAGCAGCGCCTGTTCCGTAAGATTCAGGCCGGAAGCATACGGGAAAGTCCAGCCGGACATGTAGCCTCCGGAAAGACGAGCTGCAATTTCGCCAATCTGAGGACCGCGGGCAGTATACTTTATGTCTGCTTTTGCCGCACCGCATGTAAGGCCAAGAGCCTTTACCCCCCTTGCAAAAGCACTAATCAGTTCAAGCTTTACGGATTCCTTTACGACTGTAGGCATTGTATGGCCGGTTTCTATAAAGTACGGCGGATAATATATATGCCTGTCTGCAAAACCGGTTATTGTCATTGTACCGTTATAGACAAGTGCATCTATAGAATATTCAGGGCCTGCCATATATTCTTCAATAATAACTGTTCCGGTGCGGGAATTTTCAGCGGCACAGCGGACAGAGCTCATTGCTTCTGAAAAACTACGGATCATGCGGCAGCCGCGCGCGCCCATATTGTCTGCAGGCTTTACAACACAGGGATAGCCGAGCGCTTCCGTAATGAAATGAACTTTTTCTTCGGAAATTTCTTCGCCGCAAAGACTGTAAAACACAGGAGATGGAACACCGGCTTTTTTAAAGCATTCCCTCATGCGCGGCTTTATGCTTGCGTTAAGGGCAGCATTAAAACTGTGGGCTGAAAGATTTAATTTTTCTGCCGCATAGGAAACGCTTGCAGAAAAATCCGTTCCAGCCGTAAAGATTGCCTTAAGGCCGCATTTTTCCTTTAATTCTGAAGCAAGGGCAAGTATTCCTTCCCTGTCCTTAAGGTCTACCTGTTTAAATTCATCCGCATACGGAATGCTTTCTGCCTTATCGTTTGCGTCAATTACGTATGTATAAAATCCAAGTTCCTTTGCAGAAATCAGTGCCGGTCTCTGCATAAGTCCTGCACCAAGTATTAAAACAGATTTTCTTTCTTCCATAATTTTCCTGTATCTTTCAGTTTTATATCTTGCGGCAATAAACTTCAAATGTATCGCCAAGCTTTAACGTACGGCTTAAAAATCCGTAGTATTTGAACATAAAGTCATCCTTACCTGCATTTGAATCCCTTACTTTCGGAAAACGTTCAGGATGGTGACCTGTAGAGACAATCTTTACGACTTCAAAACCAAACGGTTTTAGAATTTTAGAAACCTTAGAAGGTTCCCAAATTGTAAAGTGATCAGAAGGACTGCTTTCAAAAAAACTGTTCCTGTTTTTTCTGCCAGAAACGCCTTCTGCACTCGGTGTAGAAAACGCAAAGATTCCGCCTTTTTTTACAAGAAGCGAAATTTTTTCAAGGACAGATTTTAAGTCTGAAAAATGTTCTATCACGTACCACATCGTTACGGCTTCAAACTGATTAAGGCCGAATTCCGACATAGGATTAAAATCCGGGAATTTGGAAACAACCGCAGGGAACAGAAGCTTAGAACGCACATAATCAACTGCGTCCGGTGCAATGTCCGTGCCGTAAGGAAGCCAGCCTTTTTCATTTGCAGCAGAAAGGAAAGGTCCGTAAGCACATCCAATGTCCAGAACTTTTGCAGAGCCCTTGTCCTTGAGCCTCAGAGCTGACTGAATTTCTTGAATTCTTCTAAGTCCAGTTTTCTTTATTGAATCAAAATCTTCAAGATAAGTTCGTCCGTACTGATTTTTATACTGCTCGGCAAAATATTCCTTTTCATATTTCATCGGAACAGCATTGTTCCAGGAAATATAAATCATTGAACATTTATTGCAGCGGCGGAAAGTACGTTCTTCTATGCGGGCAATAATTTCGTTGTTCGGAGAATGTTCGCCACATACAGGGCATGCATAGCGCCTTCCATGAGAAAGGTACTTTATTTTTTCCGGCAGAGATTTTGTCTTTTCTGCATCAATTACCTTTGGAAAAAGTTTTTCCATATCCTTTACTAGCCTTGCAGAATCAGGATTTTCAAGTTCCTTTCTGTCAAGGCAGACAAAGCCGTACTTTCTGGCAAGATTTTCGTGAAGTTTTGTTGTAGAAAGAAGCACTACTGCGCAACCTGCAGAAAGCGCCTCAAATGCTGTAAATCCGTAATGGGTTACAATCAGGTCATATTCAGAAAGCCTTTCCTTAAGGTCTTTTACAGGTTCCCTGTAATTTATTCCAGAAACAGGATTAAATTCGGGATTCCGAACTTTTTCTGCCGGCATGATTGCAGTGACTTCTGCATCCGGAAAAGAATTCCTGAAGAAAGCTGCAGCAGGTTCAACAAGCCCTGCAGGGTCTTCTCCGCCGCAGCAGACCAGAATTTTTTTGATTGCGGAAGGACGTTCCGAGCGCACGGAAACCGGGCGTTCTATGAATGACGGGTCCTGAAGGTTTGCAGTGCGGTCAAGTCTGTAGCCCGGCAGAATGTCAAAAAGAACATCGCAGTAATCTGTATGGTTACCGCCTTCGTCGATTGCGCAGAAAATGGCAGCCTGGCTAAGTTTGGAAGCAGTTTCTTCGTCAAGGCAAAATGCATCGGCAACAATCAAGTTGTATTCGTTTTTTTCCGGGAATTTCCTTGCAATCTGATAATCCTTTAAGCCTTCTGACTTAAATTCCTTTATGAGGGAATCTGTTTCTTCAAGTTCAGGATTTTCCGGAATATATACAAAGGCTCCGCTTTTTACGGCTGTTTTAAGACAGCGTCTAAGATGTCCTGTTCCGCAGCCCTTTTTTGTACACGGATATAAAAGCACTGTATCACAGACGTCAGGATTGCTTACTGCACTGATTATCTGTTCTGTTGTATACGGTTCAGAAGGAGCCGTTCCGCCTGAAATACAGTTCACTACAGCAAGAGCCTTTCTGTAATCACAGAAAGTATCAATCGTGGTCCTGTAATCCGGAAAATAGAATCTGGCTGGAGCCTTGTAAAATAATGACGTAAAGCGGTCCTTGTGATTATATAAAGCCGGACCTACATGCTCATGATCATAAGGGTCCTTAGTTTCCTGAGCGGCCTTTAGAAGGGAATCAGCCCAGAAAATTTCTACACCACACCCATGTGGAAGACCTGTCCACGTCATATAGTCGCAGTGGGCAATTTTATCCTGCTTAAAAAATTCATCACTAAGCGCCTGGGCTGCCTCATAAAAAAGAAAAGGATTATCTGCCGTTGCCCTTAAAACGCATGAACAGCCAAATTTCTTTATTGCCATGCAGAAACGTTCAAGGACATCTTCAAGAGGACCTGCCATAATCTTCCAGCCATGCTTTTCTGCAAGAGGAGCTAAAACCGGGTAAGAAGCGTCATCTGTTGCAACAATATATTTATCCGCCTTTACCTTGCTCATTGAATCAAGAGTCCATTCAAAAACAGTTTTTCCCCCAAGATCCATAAGGGCTTTTCCAGGAAGCCGTGTTGAGGAAAGCCTGCACTGTATAATTACTGCAAGTTTCTTATTTCCTATCATTTTAACTCCATCCAATTTTCAATAAGGTACTGAATATCCCTCTGAAACCTGTATTTATTTTTTCCAACCCAGGATTTTGCTTCCCGGAACTGTGAAAGAGCTTCAAAAATTCCGCATGATGACTTAAAAAGAAACAGAGGAAACGAAAAACACGGAAACTGACCGTGATCTGCCTTAAAGCGCGGAAGAATATTTTTCAGATAAAAACGCAGGTAAGAAATATCTGGTTTTGTATCTTCCATAGGAACTTCATCAATATAGGAAAGCTGGAATTTTGTAGTAACAACAGTTTTTTCGCCCCAAATCCAGGAACGAAGTGAAAGATCTGCATTCTGCCAATAAGGAGACTTTATTGTATAGTCAAATCCGCCAAGCTGAATAAATTTTTTCCTGTTATAAAGTCCGATAAAATTAAAGGGATATAAAGTTGGAATTCCGTCAAGCGTAGTCTGGTTCGGTTCCATTTTAAATGAACCCCTGCTTGCCGACGGAGAAAAATTCGTAATCACACCTGCACCGTTATTGTCCAAAAGGCGCGGAACAATACAGTAAATGTCTGTCTTCATAAGATTTTCAATAAGATTTCTAGAAAGAAATCCTGCCGGAATATGAAGGCTGTCGCGCAGAACCAGAACGTATTTTGTATTCAGTTCGCACATTGACATATTAATCAGAACGCCGTCTGAAGTTTTTTCTCGAGGAATAAGGAATTTTACATTTGGAAAACGCTTAGAAACATCTTCTATGCTATAGCTTTCTGCATTAGGCTCAACAGAAACTATTGAAGAAACCCCGCAGTTCAGAAGGTTTTCAAGATACTGCCCTTTTAAGTGACTTCCGCTTGAATTCAGCATGATTACAGAAAGATCAAGCTGAGAATTTGGATTTGTCTGCTTTCCGCCCAGGATCGTCCTGTCTATCTGGTATTCATTAAAAGTTGAAGGTATAGTATTCATCGCATTTTCCACACAATTCTGAGTATTTTTTATTCATATGATTTTGAACTTCGCCGTTAAGCCTTTTCCAGATTTCTTCAAGAGATTCCGAGAATGCATTTCCGGTTGAGTTTATGCCTGACTGGCAGTGACAGAAGCAGACTGTACCGTCAGCAAGAACTGTCATATCCCTTCTTATGTGCCAGCATGGATTTCTTTCTAGAGGAGAAAGATCTGCCGGTTTTCTGTCCGGAAGCCGGCCACACCAGGAGTTATATTTCTGAACAATGATCAGAGGATTTTTAAATCTATTTTTATCGTTCCAGAAGCGCCAGAATGCTTCAAGTTCTGATTCATTTTCGTTCATTCTTGTAATCTGAGGATAAGTGCTTTCTGAAAAATACTTTTTTAGGAGTTCTGTTCCGGCAACAGCCTTTTCAAAACAGTCCACACCACCGTGAATTTCTGCGTATTTTTCTTTGGTAAATGCATCTAGGCTTACAATCCAGATAAGTTTTCCGTTGTCATCGCCACCATTTACGCGGTCCACGGCTTTATCGCAGGCAGTTTTAAGAGCGGAACACATTTCTTCCGTTATGTTCAGTCCGTCTGTTTCTACAAGCGCTGTAAGCCCCTTCTGTTCAAGAATAAAAGAAACCATCCTTACAAAATCAGGATGAGCAGTTGCTTCGCCCCATGCGCTAAGGCTTACCACAGCGGATTCACTAAAATCAGAAATTTTCATTACAAGAGACTTAAAATCTTCAAAAGCCATGAAGCGACTGCCATCTGTGCGCTCAAGGCCGACAGGATGATAAATTGACGGAACATTTATTCTGTCTGTAATCTGAATATTGTAATATGAAGGAACCGTTTTGAGCACAGACACTGAGGATGCGGCGGATTTTGAGATTTCTTCTATTGATTTGTTTTCTATACCGCTTTTAAAGAGGGCCTGACAGGAATGTAAGCCTGCCTTTGTTCCGCAGTTAAAACTCATTCTGAAAAGCCTGTAATCATTGTCTGCAATGACAGTTTCAATTTCAAAAGAATTTATGTCAGTCTTTATAAGGTCAAAGATACTCGAACGCACAACCGCCCTTTCTCCAGCCTCCGCCTGCACTCCTTCCGAAAGCTTAAGCAGAATCCCCGCAGTTCCGGCATCCAGCACTTCCGGGCAAAGCCCGTCCGGGTACCCGTCTGCAAAAGTATACTCAGCCTTGTATTCAAAATGATCCCTAAGAAGAGCCTCTGTAATTCCAGAATCAACAAACGGCTGGTCCGCCCAGGCAAAAACACACGCATTGCAGTTTTTTTCCCGTGCATGCATAACAAAATGTTCCAGCAGCTTTTTTACGTTCCATTTTTCTTCTGAATACACTTCAGCGTTTATTGCGGCTGCTTCGGTTGCATTCCTTACAGTTTTTTCAATATCAGAAGTTGCAAGTACAACCGTTTCAGAGTCATTTATTTTTCTAACAGATTCAGCCCATTCAAGACTTCTGTCAAATGCAGACTTACCCGCAAAAACAGAATCAAACATATGACCGGATCTGGAATCAGCAAATAAAATTACAAGAGTTTTCATCACTTTCTTATCGGCTTTGTAATTGAACAAGTTGAACTGAATGTATAAAATTATTTCATGAATCAGATTCCACTGCCGCCGGACAAGATTTTTTCTGTCACAGAATTAAACAATCTCATAAAGGAACTTTTAGAAGGTTTTCCTGTAATCCAATTGGAAGGCGAAATTTCCAACTACAGGCCAAATTCGTCCGGTCACCTGTACTTTAACTTAAAGGATTCTACAAGCATAATAAGCGCCGTAATGTTCCGCGGTGCCGCATATTCTTTGGGTTTTGTTCCAAAAGACGGAATGAAGGTTGTCGTAACTGGAAAGCTTTCTGTCTACGGACCACAGGGAAAATATCAAATCGTAATTTCCAAAATGAGCATTGCCGGAGAAGGAGAAATTCTACGCACAATAGAAGAGCGGAAACGCCGTCTTGCAGCAGAAGGACTTTTTGAACAGGCAAGAAAAAAGCGGCTTCCTATTTTTCCCGGAACAATTGGAGTTATAACAAGTCCTACAGGAGCCGCCCTGCGCGATATCCTTCAGATTACAAAAAGAAGGAATAAATGCGTTTCTGTTGTTGTTCTTCCGTCTCTTGTTCAGGGTACAGAAGCCGCAGAAACAATAGTAAGGCAGATAAGAAATGCAAACAGGTCTAAGCTATGTGACGTACTTATTGTAGGCCGTGGTGGCGGTTCTCTTGAAGATCTTCTGCCGTTCAGCGAAGAAAGCGTAATCCGTGCAATTGCAGAAAGCGAAATTCCTGTAGTCAGCGCGGTCGGTCACGAAATTGACTGGGCTCTAAGCGATTATGCCGCAGATCTCAGAGCTCCTACTCCTTCTGCAGCCGCAGAAATTGTTGTTCCTGAACTTTCCAAGGTTAATCAGGCGCTCATGCAGTATTCACAGAACCTTTACCAGCAGATTCAGAACCGGGTTGAAAAAATCAGGCTGACTGTAAAAAGTTTTGATCCGCAGAACATGGAACTTAAATTCAGGGCAATAGAACAGCCTCTTTTAAGCCGTTTTGACAATGCAAAGGACAACTTGTTTGCAAACATAAACGAAAAGCTCAGGGATACAAGACAAAAAATAGACAACTGCGTTACAGTTCTGGAAAATGCAAGTCCTCAGACAATTTTTAACAGAGGATACAGCATGGTTCGCAGCAAAGAAAACGGCGGAATCATAAGGGATGCCACACTTCTTAGTCCGGGAGCAGAACTTGAAATAATTCCTGCAAAGGGAAAAATTTCTGCAACCGTTACGGAAATAAGCAGTTAAAAGTAAATTTACAAGGAGTCATCATTAATGGAAAATTTTGAAGAAAAGCTTGCACAGCTTGAAAAACTGACAGCAGACATAAAGAGAACAGACATTTCTCTTGAAGATGCCCTCAAAGATTTTGAAGAAGGCATTCAGCTTGCAAGAGGCATGGAAAAAGAAATCGACAGAATTGAAGGAAAAATCCAGCAGCTTATGAACCAGCCGGATCCTGCAAACGGAATCGATGCAGAACTGGAGCAGTTTTCCGGTCTTAAAGACGGAACTTCTGGTGAACCGGTTCAGGGAACACGCCAGTAAAAATGAGTATCAATCATCCTGTAAGAAAACTTAATGCAGAAGTTGCAAGAAAAATTGCAGCCGGAGAAGTAATTGACCGCCCGAACGCCATCGTCCGGGAACTTATGGATAACGCCATTGACTCAGGCGCATCCAGCATAATTGTAGAAATTTCCGGCGGAGGAATAGATAAAGTACGCATTGTTGACAACGGCAGCGGAATGACAAAAGAGGATTTAGCCGAATGCGCGCGCCCTCATGCAACAAGTAAAATCTCAACGGAAACAGACCTTTTAAATCTTTCTACACTCGGATTCCGGGGAGAAGCGCTTGCTTCCATTGCAGCAGTATGCCGTCTATCAATTCTTTCCGGTGGCTACAGAATGAAGGCTTCGGTTACAGAAGACCATATAATTGAACCTGCAACACCATTAGAAGGCACGATTGTCTGCGCAGAAGGTCTTTTTGAAAATTTCCCAGCACGAAGACAGTTTTTAAAAAGACCGGCATCAGAAGGAATTTTGTGCCGTTCAACTTTTGCAGAAAAAGTTCTTCCACAGACTGGCATTTCATTCAGGTTTATCCAGGACGGAACCGTAAGACTTGACCTTCCAAAAGACCAAAGTCTTTCTGAACGCTTTGTAAAGGCAATGGAAATACGCGAAAACTCTTCGCTTTTCAGCGAGATTTCTGCACGGTCTTCAGAAAATGATCCGGACTGGAGTTTTACAGTCGTAATAGGTGAACCAGGCATTTTCCGCAGCAACAAGAAAGACATTTACATTTTTGTAAACGGACGAAGGATTCAGGAATATTCGCTCGTTCAGGCAATTGAATACGGAAGCCAGGGCTATTTCCCAAACGGAAATTTCCCAGTGGCAGCAGCATTTATTACAATGCGCCCTTCTCTAGTTGACTTTAATATTCACCCGGCAAAAAAAGAAGCGCGGTTCAAGGACATTGCCTCGCTCCATCACGGAATAAGCACGGCAGTAAAATCGTTTTTTTCTGAATATACAAACCGAACGATGAAAAAGCAGGCAGAAACAGTTTCTCCTGCCGCAAAGGAACTTTTTTCGCCAGAATCACTTGCCCAAATGGCACTTAATTCAATTTCAAAAGAACCGGCAGCGCATTCAGTTCCAGAAAAGACATACAGTCCTTCCTACCCGATTTCAGAAAAAAGCCGCTACTACGGGGGCATTTCCGCTTCAAGCTTTGCAGAACAGTCAAAAAGTTCCGGCTGGACAGGCTTTTCTTCCCGCCCGAATTTCGGTTCACCGGAATACAAAATAAGAAAGCAGGCAGAATCTTTATTTTCTACACCAAGAACTTCTGCCGGGCAGGAAGCTTATTCTCCGTCTACGCCTTCTTACAGTGCAGCTTCGTTACAGGCTCAGAACACACAGGGCTCAGAAAACACCAGAAAAATAAAAGAAAAGATGGATGAAGTCATTTCCCTTTACACAGGAAAACCGGCAGAACCTCAGTCTCAGCCTCAGATTCCAGTGCTATCAACAGAAAAAGCCCCGGAAGCCTTACAACAGGATCAACTCTCCCAGTCTTTAGCACAGAAAAAAACAGAAATCGCTCCGGACTTTCACTTTATAGGAAGCGCACTGGGTACATTCATTATTGCAGAACAGAACAACACGCTTTACATAATTGACAAGCACGCAGCACACGAACGCATGATTTTTGATCAGATTATAGAATCACAGGGAAAAAGCCAGAACCTTCTTATTCCATATGTAATTACAACAGAAAATAAAGAAGATGACGACTATCTGGAAAGAATTAAGGATGAACTTAAGAAAACAGGCTTTACATGCCAGAACATAGGAGCCGGCCGCTGGGAATTCCTTACAATTCCGGAACGCTGGCACGGCACAGAAGAAGACCTTAAGCATGACCTTCTTGATAAAAAAATCCGCCCGCAGGACATAATATATTCAATTGCCGCAATGACAGCCTGCAAAGCCGCAGTAAAGGACGGCTGGATTTTAGACGATGACGCAGCAGAAAAAATTGCACGCGGAGCCCTTGCACTTCCAGACCCGCACTGCCCTCATGGCCGTCCATGCTACACAACAATTACAAGGGAAACTTTATTTTCCCTTGTAAGAAGGACAGACTATTAATCTGTCCGGAAACATTATTATATTTTCATGGAAGCTATAAGAGAATCAATTTCTCCGGTTCTGTAGCCCGGTTTTTTAATCTTTACAAATTCCAGGTATTTTGAAGCGGCAGCGTTATTTCCCTTTGCCATGCATACCTTTGCGAGTTCAATGTATCCATCCCAGTTTTCACTGTCCTGCTTTAAAAGTTCCTTGTAAGTAGTTTCTGCATTATCAAACTGAGAATCAGAAGCAAATGCCTGGGCAAGATTAAAACGTACTGCATTATTCTTTGGATCAAGCCTTAACGCGTTCTGGAAATACTTAATTGCATCACTATATGCCTCTTTTGAAAGATATGCACTTCCCAGATTATTGTTTACTTCAAAGTTATTTTTATCCTGTGCGTAAGCCTTAAGGAATAATGAAAGCGCAGTATCTGCATCCGGCGGCGTCATATTCATGTACATTACACCAAGATTTATCTGAGTCTTAAGATGAGAAGGATTTACCCCAAGAACTTCTGCATATACAGAAATTGCCTTATCAGTATTTCCGCTCTTATCACAAAGAAGTGCATAGTTGTACATAATGTTTGCACGTGAAGACTTATCCTTTATTTCTGCACTTGATTCATATGCTTTTTTTGCATACACAAGGGCATCCTCGGTTTTATTCTGTTCAAACAGAACCGTAGAAAGGTTGTAATATGTAAGTGGATCTGATTTTCCGGCCGGAAGCATTGCAAGCGACTGCCTGAACGTAGATTCTGCATCACTATATTTCTTTGCAGAACTGTACGCCGTTCCAAGTTCATTCAGCGCATTCCTGTTGGTACTGTTCAACTTTATAACATTTTTGTACGCAGCTATTGCACCGGCATTGTCATTCAGGCGCATAAGTATTCTTGCTTCTTCCAGATATGAGTTTTCGTGGTGGCTGTCAATGTCATGAACCTTTCTAAAGTCAGAAAGCGCCGCCTTAGGATCGTTCAGTCTGTTATTTGTTATGCCAAGATTGTATCTGGCCGGTGCATAGGCCGGATCCAGCTGGCACGATGTAGAAAATGAATACCTGGCTTCTGTAAATTTCTTCATCTGGAACTGAACCCTTCCGAGATTATAGTAATAAAGTGAGTTGGAATTATTGTTTTCAACGGCCTTTGTAAGGTATTCAAGAGCTTTTGCGTAATTCTTTTTTGAATACTCATCCATTCCCAAAATATACTGACTTGCAGATGATTTTCCGTCAGCTGCAACAGCCTTTTTAGCATATTCAACGGCAAGTTCTTCAAGGCGTTTTTTTTCTTCCGGAGAAGAAGCCTTAAGCGAAGCCTCATAAAGAAGGCTCGCCATCTCTGTATTTTTACTTGCACTGAATGCCGGCTCATATTCCGGGTCTCCGCCCGCAACAGGAAGAAGACTTTCAGCTTTATTAAAATGACTCACAGCAGAATCAATGTTTCCAGCATTCAAAGCCGCCTTTGCCTGCTGAATTTCATCATTTACGCCTGAAATTTCTTTTTTGATTGCCGCATTCTTTTTCATAAGAGCTTCTTCAGCGGCCTTTCTCTCTGCTTCCTGCTTTTTTCTTACTTCTTCAGCCTTTTTGCGTTCTGCTTCTGCCGCTTTCTGCTCAGCAATAAGCTGTTCCTGCCTTGCCTTTTCTGCTGCAGCCTGTTCCTGCTGTTTTTTCAAAAGTTCAGCCATGGCCTTGCGATTCTTTTCTGCTTCTGCATTGTTTTTTGCAATCTGCTCATTAAGTTTTGCATTGTTTTTTTCAAGCTCGTTTTTCATAGAATTGATGGAAGATTCCATTGCAGCCTGAAGTCCGTCTGTATCAACAGTAACATTTACGCTTGAATTTCCGCCGCCCATGCCGGAATCTCTTCCCGAAGCTGACATTTCCTTTGCCTTAAGGATTTTTTCCATAAGGGCAAGCGCTTCCGGATCATTCGGGTTTTCAAGCAGAAGCGATTCAAGTTTATCAAGGGCCCGGTCATATTCACCCTTTTCATAATAAAGATTTACAAGTGAAACTGTGTTATTTTTTGCCTTTCCTTTACTGGAACCGCCGCCAGAAACCAAAAGGCGGCCTCCTGCAATACCGGCAGAAAACAGCAGGACTGCAATCAATGCCACAACAGCAGCCTTCTTTTTTCTGTCATCAAATTTTTTCTTTGTTTCATTTGTGGCGTTCATAATTTCTCCCATAAAAAGCTAACCGCAAGGTCAACCCTTCACTGTTATTTACTGTATTTATTCAAGCTCACTTTCGTACTCATAATCAAGTACGTCTTCTGCACCGGCCGTCATATTTGTCGTATCCGTCTGCTGAAGGGAATTTGCAACATCTTCCAGAAGCTTTCTGCGACGTTCAGCTTCTTCTGCAAGGCGTGCATCTTCTGCTGCCTTACGCTCTGCTTCCTGGCGTGCAAGCTCTTCCTGAAGCCTTTGATTTTCTTCTTCCATAAGGCGGTTTTCTTCCGCAATGCGTTCAGCTTCAATCTTCTGGTTTTCGATTTCCTGCTCAAGGTAACCGATGAGCGTCCTTATGGATTCTGCCTGCGGATCATCCGGCAGAGCAGCAACATAAGACCTGTAATCTGCACATGCATCTGAATATTTTTTAAGGTAAAGCCTTGAATTTGCCCGGTTCAGCAGAGCGGAATGATATCCCGAATCAGCCGCAAGGGCAAGGCTGAAGCAGTTTTCTGCCGCAGAATAGTTTCCCATTGCCATAAGGACCGTTCCCTTGTTGAACAGGAGCCTTTTTCTGCCGGCGCTGCCACTTTTCATTCCGCGGTCAAACGCATCAACCGCCTTTTCATTGTCTCCGGTCTGAAAATACGCAAGTCCCAGAAAATTATATGTATCCGGCGTTACAGCCTGATTTTTAATATCCTCTTCAAGCAGTGGAATTGCCTGCGCCGGATTATTTTCCTTAAAAAATTTTTCTCCTTCTCCCTGAGCCATGCACAGCCCGGAAAAAGCAATCATATAGATAAAAATACATCCAAATCGAAAAAAAGTCTTCTTCATAGCTCTCTTATCGGCATAAAAATAACGGTCGTTTACATTTTAAAAATATACTGTATAATGAATAAGTATTTCGTAGAGGTGTTAATAATGTCTATAATCATTTTTGCAATAATATCAGTTATACTAGTTTCGCTTGTAATCGTCGTTATAAAATCAATCGCATCACCAAAAAAAGTAGATAACGTCCGAAAACTTCTTAAAGCCGGAAAAAATCAGGCTGCATCAAAACTTGCAAAACAGATTGTAGCAAAAGAACCTTCAAATGCACTTGCGCATTACTATCTTGGAAAAGCCTATCTTGCAGATAACCGAGGAGAGCTTGCCCTTATAGAATTTAAATTCGTAAATGAACATGCACTTTTCGACAATCAGCTCCAGGAAATTCCTTTCAGGAGGGAGTTTGCAGCCCTTCAACTTAAGTTCAATCAGTTGGACGGAGCTTTGCGTGAATACCTCCTCCTTACAAAAATGGATCCTCATACTGCAGAAAACTTTTTCCGCACCGGTGAAATCTATGAAAAGCAGAACCGCAAGGATCTTGCCCTTTCTGTATATAAGAAATGCCTTGCCCTTGATCCAAAAAATGCAAAGGCACATGCTTCCGTAGGCTACATTCTGTTTCAGGCAAAACAGCTTAACGAAGCAAAAAAAGAACTTGACCTTGCAATCAGACTTAATCCAGAAACTTACTCATGCTACTATTACCTTGGAAAACTCCTTAAGGAAGCAAAGGATTTTGGGGCAGCCGTAAAGGCATTCGACAAGGCTCAGCGAGACAGCGAATTCAAGCAGAAAGCACTTATTGAACGCGCAACCTGCTACATGATGGCAAACCGTCTGGACAATGCACAGATTGACCTTCAGCGCGCAATCGAACTTGATAAGGACGGAACAAGCAACGACACTCTTTATGCACGCTACTTTCTTGCCGCATGTTTTGAAAAGACCAGAAAGATTGAAAAGGCAATTGAACAGTGGGATCTTATCTATAATAAGAACCGTTCTTTTAGAGACGTTGCAAACAAGCTTCAGGAATACAAGGACCTTCAGTCAAACGACAGCCTTAAGGATTACCTTACCTGCTCAGACACAGAATTCATAGAAGTCTGCAAATCTGTAATCACAAAAACAATGAATATGACCGCACAGCAGGCTGAATCAAAAAAATTCGGCTGCGAAATCATGGCAACAGATACTGCAAGCGGAGACTGGATGAACATGAGGAAACAGATGTACCTTATACGTTTCTACAGGGAGCCGGAACCGCTTGAAGATGCACCTGTCAGAGAAGCCCTAGACAAGGCAAAGTCTTCAAACTGTGCAAAAACCCTCATTCTTGCAAGTTCCGGCTTTACACGCCCGGCACAGCAGTTTGCAGAAAACCGCCCTATAGAACTTATTGGCAAAGAAAAATTACAGAATATGCTGTCCAAGGCCAGCAGCTGATAAAATGAAGATTCTCTGCGTTTCCGATCAGATTGATCCTATGATTTACAATCCAAACGCCTCAAAAAATTTTCCGGATATAGATCTTATCCTCTGTGCCGGAGATTTGCCTATGGACTACATAGACTTTATCGTCACAGTCTTTAATAAGCCTACATACTTTGTATTCGGAAACCACAATCTTAATGAATATAAATTCTATCACGGACAGCAACCTGCTCCGGCAAGTGCGGCAACATCTGCGCAAAATGCAGCCGCAATGGCAGTAACAGAATTTCAAAAAAGTGAATATAAAAATCATCATCATGGAGCTGTATACGCAGGATTCAAAAATCTTGTACTTAAAAATTTCAGCGTAAAAAATAAAAACAACAGGGATACTCCCCTTCTTATGACTGGAATTTCAGGTTCAATCCGCTATAACAACGGACTCTGCCAGTACACAGACTCAGAAATGATGCTGCATCTTTTAAGGCTTGTCCCGGGACTTCTTCTGAATAAAATCCGCTACGGAAGATATCTGGACATTTTCCTTACCCATGCAACGCCATACAATGTTCATGATCATAAGGATCCGTGCCACGTAGGATTCAAGGCTTTCAACTGGTTTGTAAAAAAATTCAAGCCGGCATACATGATTCATGGACACATACACCTGTATGACCTTAGAGAAGAAAGAGTTTCAGTTTATGAACAGACTACCGTCGTAAATGCTTACGCACATCACGTAGTTACTTTTGAAAACAACAATAACGGAGATTAAACATGTTACAGGAAGCAGAGAACGACTTTGTAAAAGCAAGAAACAAGGCTTTATTCAATGAAATACAGCATTTCCTTAATCCCGAAGAAGCAAAGATGATTTCCTTAAAGGCTGTAAAAAAGCTTTTAAAACCGGAAACAGAAACCTATGTAGGAATGCAGGTTGTACCTATTTCTCAGATTATCGGAAGCGAAGGCCGCTATAAAGATTTTGACAATCAGTTTTTCCCTAAAAAATCAATCATTAAAGAAAGATGGGAACATGTAGATGAGGCCGTAATCAACAATATCGTACTGCCACCTATAAAAGTCTATGAATTGGGCGGACTCTATTTTGTACGCGATGGAAATCACAGGGTTTCTGTAGCAAAGGCAAAAGGAGTTGAATTTATAGATGCAGAAGTTACTTCCCTTCAGACGGAAATCAGGCTTTCCCCGGTAAGAACGCTTCAGGGCATGATAAAGCAGATTATCAGCTACGAAAAACGCAATTTCTATATGGAAACAAGTTTCGGTGACATTACCGACTACTGGTGCCTGGACTTTAAAACTGCGGGACAGTACGACGTAATCTATCAGCACATACTTACGCACAAATATTTCATAAACCTGTCCAAGCCGCAGGAAATTTCCATGGAAGAAGCCGTAAAATCCTGGTTTGACACAGTATACATGCCGGTTGTATGTGCAATCGAAAAGTCAAAGATTATGAAATACTTCAAGAACAACACTGTAAGTGAGCTTTACATCTTTATAATCAACTTCTTTGATGAACTTAAGAAAAAATTCGGCGAAGACGTTCAACTTGACCAGATAATCTATGATATAAAGGAAGAAAGAAAGCCTCCTATAGAGAAAAAAATTACAAACATAATACAGAAGGTTAAACTCAAGATTAAATCCCGCAAGACAAAACGGGAAGGCGCTAAAAAATGAACCTCGAAATATCCTTTCATCAGTTAAAATTAAATTGACGACTGAATATTTCAATGATAATATTAATATAATTGATGATCAAAAAAATGCCGTTATAGGACAAAAAAGTGATCTGACTGCGTAGCAGCCAAAAGGAGAAATTTATATAATATGGGTACAATTGATTCGTTCGTACAGACACCGCTTCTGATATCCGCAGCAGCCGGTCTTGTTTTATTCATCCTGCTTCTCATTGCTAAAATCAGAAAAACAGCGACAATCAGTTTTGTTTATTTTCCTATTATAGGTATTTTTGTTGCAGGAACCTTAATTTCTGCCTTTGACCCGAAAATATTCTATCTAGCAATAATATTCATTCTTATAGAAACACTTTTCATTGCATATGCATTTGTTCTTGCCGTATCAGACCCTGAAAAAGTTGCAGAAAAGAAACAGAAAAAGTTGCAGCAGGAAGAACATGATCCGGAAGAAGTAAATACAGAAGCCCTTGCGCGTCAGGCAGAAAAATTCCAGAAACTTCTTAAGACAAACCAGGACATGGTAGAAAAGGCTTCTCAGTATTTTAAGGAAGAAGATTCCCTTACGGCATTCCTGGAAAATTTCAATAAGCTCATTACAGAACAGACAAACGCAGACGGATGTGCAATCCTTGTACTGGATGAATTTGACAATATTCTGGCAGTTAAGTCGGTTTCAGGAACATTTCCTCCTCCATACAAGCTTCCGGAAGATCTTCCTCACAAGGCTATCCGCGTAGAAACAAACTTCCGATATTCAAATTTTAACCTTAGCGGAAATGCATTCGGCGATATTTTTACAGCCGGCGAACCGGTAAACATTACAAATCCTATAAAGGATCACCGCATCTACCAGAACGGTCCGGAAGATTTTCTCCGTGTAGGTCCTTACATCTTTATTCCTGTAAAACAGTCTGGAGAACCAACATCTTTAATCTGTCTTGCAAGAAAGCCGGATTCAGAACCGTTCTCTAACGATGAATTTGAAATTGCAGAAAACCTGTCTAATGCGCTTGCAACTGCCCTTGTACCGCTTAACAGTTTTCTTGCATATGCAGAACATACAGAACTTACAAAGGAAGGCGAAATTGCAACAAAATTCCAGAAAACTCTTGTTCCGGAAAAGATTCCTGCAATCAGCAAGCTTTCAATCGGTAAATACGAAACACAGCTTGAAAACGTTTGCGGCGACTACTATGACATAATTCCTTCAAGAAAAGACAGGATTACGTTCATTATGTCTGACGTTGCAGGAAAAGGAATGAATTCCCTTGTCGTAATGATTATGGTAAGGGCTATGCTTCGCCTGCTCGCAAACACAAACCAGACTGCTGCAACAATTTTGGAATGGGTAAACAAGGCAATCTGTTCAGAAAAAAACAGTATGGATCACTTTGCTAGTGTTTCACTTATAAACTACAATAGTATTGATAATACTGCACAGATTGCTTCCAGCGGTATGAACCCTGTACTGCTCTACTCTGCAGAAACAGGTTCAATTACAAAGGTTTCTACAAGTTGCGAACCGATCGGTGTTGAAAAATCAACACAATTCAAGAATGTTGACATTTCTCTCAATGCAGGTGATATTCTTGTAACTTGTACCGACGGGCTACTTGAATGTCTTAATGAAAGTGGTGTACAATATTCACTCGAAAATTTATCAAAGGTTATTAAAGCCAACTGCATGTTGAATGGGAAAGACATTGCTGCAAAGGTTAAAGACAATATAAAAAAGTTCTGTGGCAATACACAGCAATACGATGATCAAAGTCTTTTGGTTATTAAAATACAAGGATAAGGAGCGACCTTATGGAACTTAAAATCAGAAAAAATGGTGACGTTTATATTATCGATGTAAACGGAGAAATGGATCTCTACAACTCCTATAAACTCAAAGAACTTGTAATGAAGATGATTGAGAAAAATGTAAAGATCTTTATCATTAACCTTGAACAGGTTGATTACATTGACTCGTCAGGAATTGGTGCATTAATCTACATTTGTTCAACAATCAAGAAGATGAATTTGAAGCTTGCTATTTCAAATATTCATGGATCCGTAAAGAAAGTTATTGAGCTGACTAAACTTATGGGCTACTTCCCTATTGCAAACAGCGTAGAAGAAGCATTGCTCATGGTTAAAGAATAAATTCAGACTTTTTAATTCAATTTGAAAAGGAGACTACAATGGATGAACAGGCAATAAAAGAATTACGCGCAGATGATAACGACCCGTTATTCGATAAGACAAATATGCTCAAAAAGGAATTCCCTTCAGATTTCAGACAGATCAGGTACTTTACACTTTTAATCGTACAGTCTGCACCTTCAGAAATTAAAGAGCTTAACCTTCTTGAACAGCAGATCAGTGAAGTAATCAAGAATGGTGTAAAACATGGTAATCACTGCGACATCAACAAGAAAGTTACTGTATGGTATTCATTTAGTCCTACACATGCCCATGTAATTGTTCAGGATGAAGGCGAAGGATTTAAAGACCTTGAGAAATGGAATGAATTCAACCGCAAGAGACTTTCATGTCTTCATGCAAATAACTTTGAAGAACTTGCAAACTACGTTTCATTCAAGACTAAAGAATCAGATGCACAGGACGGCGGTAATGCCCTCTTTGCTGCCCTTGAATACTGGAACGGCGGATTTGTATACAACGGAAAGAGAAATGCCGTTGCAATGCTTAAACGTTTTCAGGCTAAACACTAATTAAAATATTGTATGAAAAAAGTCCGGTTATAAACCGGACTTTTTTTTATAGGTTCGCGAGCCATAAAAAAAGGCAGACTTAAACAAGTCTGCCTTTTTTATTTTATCTTTATTTAGAAATCTTTCCAGTATTAAGGAAGTTCTGTGTAAATACGCTTTCTGGAACTTTTGAATCAAGCTTAAGCTGCTGAATTATAAGTCTTGTAGAATGCCCTGTCTGAACATTCTTCATATATTCCTGCATTGGAATATTATAACTCTTTCCTGTTTCACCAGTCTTTTCTTCAAGTTTTTCAAGTGTAAGAGTCTTAAGGAGCTTACCCTTTTTGTCATACATTTCTGAGTAAACAGGATAATGTGTTTTCTGATCGATCCAGTTAATTCTGAAAGAATACTGTGAAGATTTTTCATCTTTTGGAATAGATTTTACAACCCAGCAGGTATATCCGTTCTTTTCTTCGTTTTCATTAACCATTTCGTGAGTATCTTCGTCAACTTCGCGTGTAGACATATCATCGTAAGTTGCATCTGTACCCATAAATGATTTAGAACCTTCGCTTGCAGCAATTCTTCGTGTAGATTTCAATGAAGGAAGAAAAATAAATTTATCATCATCCTTATCCTTGTTTTCTACCTGAAGAAATCTTGTATCCTTTACAGAAGCAGGAGTATTAAAAATCATTACGATAGACGAAAGATCATTGATATCCTTTCCGTATTCTGTTACGATTCGGCTTTCTTCAATTGCTCCGTTTTTACCGATAAGATCCATCTGAACACGAGCCATTGTGTACATTGGCTTTTCAACATCGTGAGCCATCTGCACTACTTCCCTGGCGTCTACAGCATGAGCAGTAAATCCCAATGCAAGCAGAACAGCACATACAGTGCCTTTTAACATAGAAATACTTTTCATATACATCTCCTATTAGCCTGGTTTACAGGCTGAATTATTTTTACAGGCATAAGAAAGTGTTTACTTTCCTGATGACTTTTTCTTCATGAATTTTGGATCTGCAATTCTTAAAACTCCAGGAATTACAGTCATTGCAAGCATAGAACTTGAGAACATTACGATTGCAACCAGAATACCGATGTATCTTAATACAACAAACTGGCTGAAGCAGAGGACAAGGAATCCAAGTCCAATTGCAAGCGCATTCGTTACAATTCCGCTTCCAGTTTTTGTAAATGTGTTCTTAAGCGCAGTATCAACATCATCATCAAGAGACCTTTCGTTCCTGAATGTTTCAAGGAAGTGAATTGTATAGTCAATTCCAACACCAATTGCAACCGAAGCAATAATGCTTGTAATCAGGTCAAGGTTGATTCCGGCAAATCCCATTACCATGTAATTCAAAAGAATTGTAAATGCAAGCGGAATTGCACCAAGAAGTCCAGCCCATCCCGACCTAAATGAAATCGAAATGATGATGAATACACTCAAGAGAGAAAGAAGAAGGCTTGTCATCTGGCTTGAAACAATCATGTTTGTCATGACGTATTCCATCTGGCCGGAACCTGTAAATTCAACTGTATAGCCTTCAGGGAAGTACTTTTCAACGTATGCCTGAGCATCGCGGATTACTTTTCCAACAAAAACCGTACTGTTCTTTCTGATCTGAATCTGTACCCTGAGCTGTGTAGGTGTAAATGATCCGACTGGAATTGCAAAGCGGTCCAGGGAATCACCACCCAAAAGCATGATGTACTGAGAAACAAGATCATTAAGTTCTTCCCTTGTAGCAACAGGGTATTTCTTTACATTATATGGAACTTCGTAATATGCTGCACCATTGTAATTAAGCTTGCGTTCAAGCGCATTTACAATTCCCTCTGCAGTTGCAGAAGCTCCGCCGGCTTCAATAATTGAATCAGAGAAAAGCTTTACAACTTCTTCAAAAGTTACAGAATTTTTAAGGTCATCCATGTACTTAGTTGTAGAAATTGCATCCGAACCGGCCGCAGGAGCATTCATAACCTGGTTCATACGCTTAAGGAATGTTGTAAACGAAACAATCTTTCCTATATCAGGATTGTGAAGCATAAGGTATTCCTGAAGGTTTTCCAGATTGTAAAGAAGCTCAACATTTGTCATATTCTTTGCGGCAGGAGCCGGAGCAGCAGAAGAAGATTCTGAATCATTAGAGAAACTTGAGAAATCGTCAAAAGATGGAAGCTCCTCTTCAAAAGATGAAAAATCATCAAATGAAGGAAGTTCACTTTCTGAATCGGTAGCGCCAGAAGCAGGTTCAGCAGCCTTATCTTCCGGAGCCTTTACGAGCATATATACAGTTGCAGTTCCGGCAAAACGGTCATTTACATAATTTACGTCCTGACGCGGCTTACTTGTTTCCGGGAAATAATTGATAAAGGAAGTATCAATAACGAGACGCTTAAGTCCAAGTGCAGAAGCAATAACTATAATTGCACAGAAAAGAGAAAGTCTAGGTACAGTTCCTGCAAAAAAATGGAAAATCTTAAACAAAGTAGAACCGCTTTCAAAGCGAGAATTCTTGCTCATGTGGCGTTCGCGGATTTTTTCAAGCTTGCGCTTTGTCTTATTGATAAGGGCTTCCATCTTAACAGACTTCTGGCCTACGCGGTCAAGCGGTTTTACCATAAGCATGGCCGGAATAAATACAACAGAAAGAACAAGGGCAATAAGAACACCGAGAGATGTAAATACTGCAAAACTGTGAAGTGGCTGCAAAGGAGAAGTAATAAGAGATATAAATCCTACAATTGTTGTAACACCTGCAAGAAGGACTGCCTGAAAAACTTCCTTCAAGCCAGTTGCAATTGCCATGCAGTGCTTTTCTGTAGTAAGTTCACCCTTAATTTTTTCAAGGGCAATATAATAATGCGTAAGGACATGGATTCCGTACGCAGAGTCTACGGCAATAAGGGCGACTGGAATTACACTTGAAATAATGGAAAACTGAATGTGAAGCAACGCCATAAGTCCGCAAGACCATATTGCTGCCATAAGGACAGTAAGGAGAGGAAGCACAGTCCCATCAAAAGTCTTAAACGAAACAAAAAGGCTTATAATTACAACAAGAACTACAAGCGGAATAAGGCAGAAAATATCCTTAAGCATGAATGCACGAGAATTCTTTGAAATTACAGGGTCACCGTAAATTGTATATCTTAAATTTGATCCCTTAATTTCAGAAGAAACAATTTCTTCTATTTCTGCAAGGGTTGCAAGCCTGTCTTCTCCGCAAAGACGCTTCATTTCGCCGTTTGCATCAGGCTTTTTATTTACGTAATGAATTGCAAGCTGTGTAGCCTTTCTGTCATCAGAGATAATTACGCGATCGTACATGTCTGCCCATGAACCGATTTTTACAAGAAGTTCAGAAAGGTCTTCTTCCGAACCTACAAACTGCTCTACCCCGTTTTCATCCTTCTGAAACAGTTCTTCCGGGATAAGGTTTTTAGCAACAAGACTTCCGTCTTCTGCACAGACATAATCAATGCTTGTAATGGAATCAACACTGTCAACATTATCAAGAACTTCAAGTTTCTGAGTGATTCTGTTTGCAATCGAAAGGTTTTCTTTTGTAAAGAAAGATTCCTCGTCAGTTTCCAAGGCAACACCAATTGAATATACGCTGCCGAAATTTTCTTCTGCTTCAGCAAGACGCTTGTAATCTACTGTTGTATGCGGAAGATATTCGAACATTGCATCATTTTCAATTTTTAGCTTAGGAAGCTGCAATGCAAAAAACACTGTTATTACTGCACATGCAATAATAATTGTCCAACGCTGTCTAAAAAAACGAGAAATCATAACCTACTCACCTTTTATTGATTAATCGAAAGCCGTTTAAGGCTCAATATATGTTCAAAAACTTAAACATATACTTTAATAATAATAATTATTTCTCATAAGGTCAATTTTAAATTGCCTCTGTTGAAATTTTATATACACTTCCACAGTTCCTGCATGTAATTTCAAGAGGATCCGGCCCATTTTTCTTTATGTCTTCAACTTCTGCCTTTGGAAGCGAGCGAAGGTAATTCAAAAACGATTCTTCGTTACAAGGGCAGTCATAGCGGACTTTTCTTTTAAGTGCAATTGAAGGCTTAAATTCGCGGAAAAGCCCGTAAATCAAATCTTCAAAATTACCTTTTTCACTGAACCACTGGCCAAGGGACGGACATGTTTTAAAGGCAAGTTCTGCCCTGGACAAAAGTTCATCATCACTTTTTACATCAGAAGAACTGGATTTTGCAGCTCCGGAAGAACGTTTTCCGCCTGTATCCGGCATTACCTGAAGAAACATTCCTCCCGCACCCACAACACGGCCCTTTTTATCCATCTGGATTGAAGTAGAAAATGCCGTTGAAATCTGCTCAGACTGCCTGTAATACCACGCAAGATCCTCTGCAATATTTCCGGAATCAACTGTTACGGAACTTACAAACGGTTCACGGTCTTCCTTATGAAGCGTAGAAACAGTCATTGTTCCAGTTCCCAAAAACGGCTTTAAATTCCAGTTTTCAAGTGGCTTATCAACAGGAATGCGTTCATTAAAAAGATATCCACGCACAGTTCCCTTTGAATCAGCTTCTACAGAAAAACCTTTTGCAGGTCCGTCTGTTTCGTAGCGGACAGTAACATGCTCCTCGCCTTTCATCATAGGAATCATCATTGCTCCACCAAGGCAGGCCTGTCCAAGCACCATGGTTTCAAGGATTCCAAGACCATGCTGGGCACGAAGCTGATTTACAAAATTTGATCCGTTAAAAATTGCTCCGCGGATTCTTCCATCTGCCATTACAAAAACCGCCATTTCATCCGGTAAAATTGATGAAAGGTGTTCAGTAAGTTCCTTATCTGCTATTTCAACCTTCTTCATGTTTATTCCTTATATGCCGTGCATTAATGCACGCCTTCTAAAAAAATGCCCGACCTTCCAAAAGGAATTCCGGGCATAAGTCAATCCATAAAAATAGACAAAAACTCAGAACTCCAGAAATTTGCTGAAGTCCCGAAATGCAAACCAACAAATGAATTATCAGATGCCAATTACATGGTTATTAACTTTATCCTGAACATAAGCGATGAATTCTTCAATCTTCATTGTCTTCTGTTCAAGTCCGCTTGACTGGCGGAAGCGCACAGTTACAGTTCTTTCATTCTTTTCGTTTTCGCCGACTACAAGAATGTAAGGAGTTTTGTGTTCCTTTGTAATAACCTTAATCTTCTGGCGCATATTTTCGTCAGAAAGATAAGCGTTTGAACGGATGTCTGAAGCTACAAGAAGATCATTTACTTCCTTTGCATAGTCAGCAAATGAATCATTTACAGGAACTACCGCAGCCTGTTCAAAAGCAAGCCATGTCGGGAACGCACCTGCAAAGTTTTCTACAAGGATTCCAAGGAAGCGCTCGATAGAACCAAGGATTGCGCGATGAAGCATAACAGGATGGTGCTTCTGGTTATCTGCACCAACATAAGTAGCATCAAGACGTTCAGCACTAGGAAGCTGGAAGTCTGCCTGAATTGTACCGCACTGCCATTCGCGTCCAAGACAATCGTAAAGCTTGAATTCTAGTTTCGGGCCATAGAAAGCACCTTCTCCCGGCTGTATTTCATATTCAAGACCGGCTTCATGACATGCGTCAGCAAGAGCTTTTTCCGCACGTGCCCATGTTTCAAGGTCTCCTACATGATCTTCCGGCATTGTAGAGAATTTTACAACAAGGTCATCAAAACCAAAGTCATGGTAAACAACTTTAAGAAGCTTACAGAACTTTGCAACCTCCTCTGCGACCTGATCTTCCCTACAAATAATATGAGCATCATCCTGAACGAATCCTCTGACACGCATGATTCCATGCAGTGTTCCGCTCGGTTCATTTCTTACATCGTGACCAAATTCCGCAAGGCGAAGAGGGAGATCTTTATATGAACGTACACGGCTCTTGAAAATTTCAAGTGCTCCAGGACAATTCATAGGCTTAATTGCAAAAAGACGCTTTTCTGATTCTGTAATGAACATGTTCTTCTGGTAGTGTCCCCAGTGACCGCTTTTTTCCCAAAGAGAGCGAGGCATGATTGCAGGAGTATTAACTTCCTGATATCCATCCCTGCGAACCTTTACGCGCATGTAATCCTGGATTACAGTGTAAATAGTCCATCCGTTCGGGTGCCAGTAAATCTGACCAGGATTTTCCGGATCAAGATGAAACAGATCCATTTCTACGCCGAGCTTACGATGATCACGCTTTTCTGCTTCTGCAAGCATTGTAAGGTAATCTTTAAGTTCATTAGGCTTTTCAAAACAAAGTGCATAAACGCGTGTAAGCATAGGACGATTAGAATCACCGCGCCAATATGCACCAGCAATCTTATTGATTTTAAATGCCTGTCCGTTAATCTCTTTTGTATTTGCTACATGAGGACCGCGGCAAAGGTCAAGATAGCCGTCCTGTTCATAAGTTGTAATAGTTTCGCCTTCCGGAAGGTCGTTAATAAGTTCAATCTTATAGTCCTGTCCGGCAAAAAGCTTAAGTGCTTCTTCCTTAGAAACTTCCCTGCGGATAAAATCGTGGTTACCGGCAATAATGCGGCGCATTTCCTTTTCTACAGCAGGGAAATCGGTTTCGGTGAATTTGGTGGTGGTTGGAAAATCGAAATCATAGTAAAAACCGTTATCAATAGCAGGACCTATTGCGATTTTTGTTCCTGGGTACAACTTGAGGATAGCTTCTGCCATCACGTGAGCACAACTGTGTCTGATTGTCTGTAATTTTTCGTTTTCCATTTAATTCACCTCGAATTTTTAAAAATTAATACTATCAGTATAGCGTTCTGAATATTATTAGGCAATAAATCCTGTCGATGGAAAACAAAAAAAATCTTCTATAATATGGAAATTTTTATAAAAAAACCGGAACCTTACGGCTCCGGGCTTAAAAAAGATTAAAGAGATTTTACAAACTCATAGTAAGTATCAGAAGCATCATCCTTTCGGATTGCAGGATACATCATGGAAAGGAACTTATATTCTGACGGATCAAGGTAATCAAGTTTCTTTATATTTTCACGGTCAACGGCAGTAGCATCATCATTAAATTTATAAAAGAAATAAGTCGGAAGTTCATTTTCATATACAGTCTGAGAAGCAAAAACATAAGTGTCAGAAAGCGTTACCTTTGCATCATTATTCTTAAGGCTGTCATTAGAAGTATATGTAAGGCGCTTATACTTCCCTTCATCATTTTTAAAAAGACCTGAAACAATTACAACATCGTCAGCAGAGCCGTCGTAATAGACAACATAATTTACAACCGACTGCTCTTTAATTGTACAGAGATGCCATGTATTTCCAGAATGATAGTACCAGCTTTCCACAGTCTTTAAGTGAGCATCAGTATTAATTTTAAACACAGGAGAATCCGTAAACTCCCCTATAAGGGCATTTGCAATTGCCGTAGAATTTGCCTTTACCGTATAATTTACATTATTTATAGAAACTGAAACATCTTCAGAATATTCATTAAAGATAATCCAGTTTTTTTCTTCATAATCCTTATTGCAGGAAGCAAGCATAAAAGCTGCAAGCACAAACAGTACGATTCTTTTCATTTAAAACCTCGGGATTCAGTTTAACAATGGAATAACAAAAAATCAACTCAGCATAAAAGCAAAACAATTGATTTTATTTGACAATAAGCAGATTCATCAGTATATTAGCGGTAGCTGCATGTGCGGCATAACCGGGGGTGCACCGGTTTCGACGGATGCGGGAGCGCATTTACTGCATGTAGGTGTGAAGGCGCCTTAAGCTGACAAAAAAAATAACTGCAATCTTCAACAGAAAAGAAGAAGAAGATTCTTCTGAAGAACAGTTTGCACTCGCTGCGTAAGCAGTGCACGGAACTTACAGGGTGCTGTTCCTAACTTTGTAATGTTCTGACGCCAACAGGGACTTGCTTTTCGTAGCGTTCGGCATGCGGAAGGGACTTTTAGCCGGAATACGGAAAAGACGCTTGTTATGCTGCTACCTTTTCCCGACAACTACCTCGCATAACTAAACATGTAGATGTATTTGGACTACGCACTCGGACGGGGGTTCAATTCCCCCCATCTCCACTAAAAAGCTTCAGCAATGCTGAAGCTTTTTTTATAGGAAAAACATTATGGATGACAACGAATACTACAGCCTTATGAGAAAACAGAATTTCCATCACACTCAGATTTCCGGAACAAAGAAAAAGTCGGACTACAAAAAATGGGCTTCTTTTCAGGGACGCGAAGATGCAGAAATGCTTGTAGAAAAGAAAGAAGAACCAGCAGCTTCTGATGCAGGTGATTCAGATTAATTAAGATAGAACGTATAAAGCGTTCATTTCGAGAACCGCAATGGCCAGGCAAAAAAAAGCTCTAGATTTCTCTAGAGCTTTAAGTCGGGATGACAGGATTTGAACCTGCGACATTTTGGTCCCAAACCAAACGCGCTACCAGCTGCGCTACATCCCGTTGCGTGATTAAGAATATATACTAATACAAAACTTTGTTCAAGTACTAAAAGGCTTTTTTTTATAAAAAAATAATTTTTTATACGAATTCTGCAAAGCAGTCAACTTCTCCGCCCTTTTTTACGCCTTCTTGAATTTCACCAAGAATGCGCACTGTAACTTCTGAACCCGGAAGCGGTGCCTTAAATCCAGCCGGAACACTTATGCAGCAGTGCAGGAAATTTTCTGTAACGGCATGATATTCCGTTGCACCGGCGACAGCAGAAAGCAGCTTAGGCTTTTTTACAGTTTCAACAACTGCCCTTAGGGTTTTACCTGTATACGAAGCAATATAGTTTTTCTTGCTTTCTGAAGCCCATGCAGAAAGACGAGATGCACGCTCCCCGCTTACAGACTGCGGAACCTTGTTTTTCATGGATGCGGCAACGGTTCCCGGACGCGCACTGAACGGGAATACATGAACCCATGCAAAACCGCAATCTCTGCACAGTTCAAGAGACTTTTCAAAATCTTCTGCGGTTTCCCCCGGAAAGCCGGTTATAATATCGCAGGCAAGGAAGGGATTTTCCTTTACCGCCTTTAATTTTCTGCAGGCTTCAATAACGTCACAGGCCTTGTAGCGGCGTGCCATTGAAGAAAGTACAAAATCACTTCCGCTCTGAACTGAAATATGAAAATGCGGCCTTACGCGCGGATCAGAAATAACCTTACAGAAATAGTCATCTACAACTTCTGGATAAAGGCTTGAAATTCTCATTGCAATTCTTGAAGTATTCTTTAAACACTGTTCCAGAAGATGCGAAAAATCAAGGTATGAATCGCCATATTTTCCCCGGTACTGACCGATATTTACGCTGGTAAACACTACTTCTGCCTGACCAGCTTTTTCAAGCTGCACTACGCGGTCTATAACAGTCTGAACATCGAGCGAAACAGAATGACCGCGTGCAATATTTATTGTACAGTAAGTGCAGTTATTATTGCAGCCGTCCTGAATTTTTATGGAAGACCTTGAATGTGCAAGGAACGAATCTGTAGAAAGCCGGAATGCATTTTCGCTGAAACCTTTTTTTTCTGTTTCGCGGACAAAAATTCCTCCGTTAAGTTCTTTTGCAAATGCCACAGCATTAAAATTACCTGCTTCAAGCCTCTTTTTTAACAGTTCAGGAACCTCGGAAAGACGGCTCTTTAATTGACCGGGAAGACAGGCAATGCGTTCGTCCATGGCATTTATGTCTTTTGAAGAAAGCTGGGCATAGCAACCCGTAACAATTACAGCCGCTCGCGGACATTTTTCAAGGACAAGGCGTATTATACGACGGTCTTTCTGCTCTGCTTTTTGGGTTACTGCACAGGTATTTATTACGCAGAGCACAGTATCTTCATCGGCAGGACTTCTAGAAGCCAGAGGAGAAATGATTACTTTGAAGTTTTTTTCTAGAAAGGAACGGGCTGCACTTTCGCTTTCTATCTGATTAAGACGGCAGCCAGTGGTTTCAAAACGGACGTTCAAGACAGGCTTACCCTAATCTACTGAAGTTTTGCAGAAACACGGGTTCTTCCACGCTCTGCATCAACAGAAGACGAATTAAGCCTTAAAGCTTCGTCATATGCTTCTACGGCCTGATAGTAGTTTCCTGCCATTTCACGGGCATAGCCAAGGCGGATCCACCATTTTTCAAGCAGAGGTTCCTTGCGGACTGCTGTAGACAATGCAATGTCTGCATGCTGGTAGCGTGCCTGCCTGATATAAATTTCACCCATGAAATAATAGGCTGTTCCGACACGGCTACCGCTTTCAGGAGCATTTGCTACGTATTTCTGGAACTGTTCCATAGCTCCATTGTTTTTTCCAAGATAATAGCGTGCTTCGCCAAGAACTTCAGTAAGCCTTAAGTCATATGGACTTACTGCAAGGCCGGCAAGAGAACGCTGTTCAGCTTCTGAATACTGCTTGTTCCTGATAAGCGCCCAGCACATTACTACATATGATTCTACGCGCTTAGGATTTTCGTTGATTTCCTGCTCGCAGACAGCAATTGATTCTGCATAGCGGCCGTTGTTATAAAGTACAAGGGCATCCTGCTTGAGGTTACCCTGTGCATTTAAAGCTAGAAACTGAAATGTAAGTACAAAAATAGAAAAAATAAGTTTTATTCTGTTACTCATTTGCTTTCCCTGATCATTGTGCATTTTCCAGTAAAAGTACTGCCAGGTTCAAGAACAACCTGCTTTGAAGAAATATCTCCGTCTACTGTTCCACTGGATGAAATGAATATTAAGTCTTTTGCGTTTACATTGCCGTGTACACGGCCTTTTATAAGAACCCTAGCCGCATTTATATCTGCGTTTACTTCAGCATTTTTATCGACAACAAGATCACTAGTTGCGTCGATTTTTCCGTTTACTGTACAGCATATCATGAACGGCTTAACAAAGCGGATGCTTCCGGTAAATTTAATTCCCGGTTCCATTACTGTATCAAACGCTTCGTCTTCAAGGTCAAAAAAATCAGATTCCTTAACGTCAAACATATTTCTATTTTACCCTATTAATCAAATTCAAGTCAATTTCATTAGGGTGCAAACGCATGCAAAGTCTGAAAAAACTGCGCCGAGCGTGGAGGGCGCCGGAGGCGGCCGCGAAATGAGTGAACGAATGGAGCGGCTGAGCGTAGCGGAACCCGGAAGGCGAGTTACAAAACAGCCTGCGCCAAAAAAGAAAAAAAAACTGAATATTGTTTATTTTTTTTCATATAGTTATAATAAAATGCTTATGAAAAGCGTACTGATTTTTTTATTGCTGACGTTGGTTTTGTTCTCTGCAGGTGCACGCCAGAAAAAAGGCGGGCCGGACAGAGTGTTTTTTGATGCAAAAAAAGCAGCGCTTTACACAGATTTTGAGCTTTCCGGCGGTTATGAAAGTTCGGCAGAAAGAAGTTTTCCGGTTGTCAAGTTCAAGGCGATAATTGCGGAAGGCGTTTTCGGGAACTTTTCGGTTTCTTCTTCTGCGGCTTTGAGTTACGGCTACAGTTCGGACGATTCGCTTTATTCGCTGGGGCTATGCGTGCCGGATATCTGCTTCGGGTATAAATTCAAGAACCTTCTTCCATATATTGGTGGCGGATTTTACCAGAACTGGTACATTGCAAAGGAAGAATCCAACAACGTAAGTTTTACGACAACAATTCATTCATACGGGTACAGCATTTATTCGGGGCTGAACTATTCGCTGACTGAATATTTGAGCATTTTTGCAGAATACGAGCTTCATCCGCACACATGGATGGTAACGACCGGCAACAGTGATATTGAATGGATTTACCCGCAGCAGTTTTCTGCAGGAATTTCTATAAGCATTCCGTGGAGTTTATGATGAAGACCAGATTTTTTTTACCTGCCCTGCTCTGTTTCTTTTCCATGATAAGTTTTTCCTGCGATGATCCTGGATTTACAAAGATAACTTTTACAAGTTCGGTAAATGCGGAGGCTAGAATAGAAAATTACGGAGGAACCGACGGCGTATGCCTTTACTATTCGGCACTTCCATTCTGGCTTAAGGTTCCGGAAACCGTGATGGGCTATAAAGTTCTGCGCGTAATGCTTGCAGACGCCGATGACAAGACTGACCTTTATGTTGCGGATTTTCCGGAAGGCGTTTTGGTAATTGACAGTCTTGCCGGCTGTACAAATCTGACTGAAATTACATTTCCGAAAAGTCTCGTTGTGTTTCCGCTTTTTACAGGATGTACGACCATCGAAAAGATTACGGTTCCGGAAAACGTAAATACAATTCTGAACAGTACTTTTTCCGGATGCACGGCGCTTACTTCTGTTACGCTTCCGGATAATGTGAAGTTTTTGGAAACAAAGGCATTTTCTGAGTGCACGGGAATTACGACGTTCAATACAGGAAACGGATTAACAGGAATCGGAAGCAACGTATTTTCAGGAGCTACAGCAATAAAAACTCTTTACCTTGGAGAAAGCATTAAAGAAATTTCTGCCGGAGCATTTGAAGAAAGCACTTCAATAAATTCCGTTACATGCCTTGCCGTTGAACCGCCAGAGATTGAAAAAAGCTCCTTTTATTCAAAAACCACAAGTACAGGAAGTTCTGAAAATACAGAAACTGATTACACTTTCATTTTTGAGCTTAAGGTTCCGGCTGCGTCACTGGATAAATATCAGCAGCACAAGGTCTGGTGCAAGGCGGCCTCTATTTCTTCTCTGTAGGTTTAATTTATTACAAAACTGTACTGAAAGTAGCCGGAAGAATTTTTCTGCAGAAGGCCGCACATCTGTGATCCGGAGGAAAAGACTACCGCAAATTCATTTTCTATGGAAAACGGAGAAACCGTAAACCAGTCGGAGCGGAGTTTTCCGCCGTTTTTAAACTGCGGAAGAAACTCATCCTTTATATAAAGGACTGCAAAACCACACTGAACTGCAATATCTTCTGTCATGGAAAGCGCTTTTTTCCGAACTTCCTTTTGCAGGCAGAGTTCTTCTTCTGAAGGCTCGTATGATTTTCCGCGGTTTCTTGCGGAAGTTTTTTCTTTATTCTGGGCTTCAAACCGGCGCTCCTGTTCTTTTTGAACTGTAAGAAGCGCATTTTTCCGTGCAGATTCAATCGAAAAATCATCCAGAAGGGAACAGCCGGCGCTGTCCTTCAGTTCAAAATTGCCGATTTTTGTGCGCAGAAGGCCTACAAGGGTTGCGGCAGAACCGCAGTAATTTGCTATATCGCGGGCAAGAGAGCGGATATAAGTTCCTTTAGAAACTGTAAAAGAAATTCTTGCGGCGCGCACATTCTGGCTTCTGTCTTCTGAAACTTCAATGTCTGTTTCCTTTAAGGCAGATTCAAAAACAGTCACTGGGCGGGCAGGAATTTCAGCAGTTTTTCCGCTGCGTACAATGTCGCTTGCGCGCCGGCCGTTTACGTGAATTGCACTGAATGAGGGCGGAACCTGCATGTATGTTCCGGAAAAATGCGACAGGGCTTCATTAAGTTTTTCTAGAGAAGGAAGTCCGGCCGTGCGGATTACAGCTCCGGTGCATTCAAGAGTATCTGTTTCCTTTCCAAATTCAATTACAGCTTCATAAGTCTTGTCGAATTCTGTAATCCGTCCGCAAAGACGGGTTAAGGCACCGGTACAGACAACAAGAAGCCCGCACGCAAAACTGTCTAAAGTTCCTGTATGCCCTACTTTCTGGGTATTAAGCGCATGCTTGATTGTAAAAAGAGAGGCAAAACTTGTCTGCCCCGGACGTTTTGCGAACAATATGATTTTATCTGGATTTTTATTTTCTGCCATAATGAAAAAAAAATGAAAAGATGTCGTAAACACCATCTTTTCATCACGCATTTTTGCTTTGCAAAAAGTGCTAAAAAATTGCTGCGGGCAGACAAATTTTTCTGCCGCCCGCAGCTTATTCAGAAAGATACCCGGCACGTTGTCTACAAACTTAAGGTTCCGGGCATCCGCATTTATAAGATTTTACTCTTCTGAAAGAGAATTTTCTGTGCCTGCATCTGAGCCAGACTGAGCTGCTTCAAGAGCCTTTGATTCTTCCTCAAGTTCATTAAGTTTGCGAACCATTCTAAAGCCTTCCTTCATTCCTACGTCAACTACGAAAGTAAGCTTAGGAAATTTACGGATACGTAGCTTTTTAGCAATGACAGACTGAATAAAACCGGCGGCATTATTCAACCCGTCAACGCCCTTGTCAAGCATGGAATCACTGGCAAAGCTGGACACAAAAACCTTGGCATAGCTGAGATCCTGACTGACTTCAACTCTGTTTATTGAAAGGAAGGGCGCAACCTCTGTTCTGGCCTGTGCCCCGCCTTTACGGCCTGTTACCCTAGGATCTCGAATTTCACCGCGAAGGATCAGCTGTGAAATTTCATCACGAAGCTGAACGTTCAGGCGTTCCATCCGGTACTGTCCCATTATTCAGCATCTCCTGGGAACATAGTTCCACGATCTCTTGCCTTTGCAGCTTTCTTTGCTTTTCCGGCAGCTTTTTCTGCAGCAAGAGCTTCTGCTTCTGCAGCCTTTTCTGCTTCAGCTTCTGCAAGAGCACGTTCAGCAGCTTCTTTTGCCTTGCGTTCGTTTTCTGCACGGTCATCATGAAGCTCGTCTCCAAGCTTGCGGGCAACTTCAATGTATTCAAATACTTCCATTGTATCGCCAACCTGGATGTCCTGCCAGTTTTCAAGGCTAAGACCACATTCAAATCCTGTTGCAACTTCTTTTGCATCGTCCTTAAAGCGTTTAAGGGAAGCAATCTTACCTGTAAACTTAACGATTCCGTCGCGTACAAGGTTAACCATGCTATTGCGTTTAACAATACCGTCTGTAACGTAACAACCAGCAATTGTACCAACTTTTGGAACCTTGAATGTATTGCGAACTTCAATACTACCGATAACCTGTTCCTTAGTATCCGGACGAAGCATACCTTCCATAGCGGCCTGAATTTCTTCAACACACTTATAGATGATATTGTACTTGCGGATATCAACCTTTTCTGTATCTGCCAGGAGCTTAGCCTTAGGTGTCGGGCGAACATTAAATCCGATGATGATGGCGTTGCTGTCAGCAGCTGCAAGTGTAACATCAGATTCGTTAATGGCACCAGCAGAACTGTGGATAACGTTAAGGCGGATATCTTTAGTAGAAAGCTTTTCAAGACTTGCTTTAAGAGCTTCTGCAGATCCCTGAAGGTCAGCCTTAATAATAACCTTAAGTTCCTGAATTTCACCAGCAGCAATATCGTCAAACAGAGTATCAATATTTGTCTTTTTAACAGCCTTAGCAGCTTCAAAGCGCTTAAGTTCCTGACGTTTTGTAGAAATTGCGCGTGCTTCCTTGTCGTCTTCTGTTACCTGGAACGGATCGCCGGCATTTGGCATTTCTTCCATACCAAGAACTTCAACTGGAGTAGAAGGACCGGCTTCCTGGATTCTGCGTCCACGGTCATCGAACATGGCTCTTACGCGTCCTGAATAGATACCTGCTACAAACGGGTCTCCCTGTTTAAGAGTACCGCGCTGAATAACTACAGAAGAAACTACACCACGTCCCTGATCGATACGGCTTTCAAGAATCTTACCTTCTGCACGGCAGTCATATGTTGCCTTAAGTTCAAGCATTTCTGCCTGAAGAAGGATTGCATCAAGAAGATCATCAATACCCATCTTCTGCTTTGCAGAAATATTTACATACTGAGTATCTCCACCCCATTCTTCCGGTGTAAGTCCGTGTTCAGAAAGCTGAGTCTTAACGCGATCCGGATTTGCTTCAGGCTTATCAATTTTGTTTACGGCAACAATGATAGGAACCTTTGCATCCTTAGCGTGAGCAATAGCTTCAAGTGTCTGAGGCATAACGCCGTCATCTGCAGCAACAACAAGAACTACAACATCTGTAACCTGAGCACCGCGGGCACGCATCATAGTAAATGCTTCATGACCAGGTGTATCAAGGAATGTAATCTTTCCTTTTGGTGTAGTTACAGAGTAAGCACCAATTGCCTGTGTAATACCGCCGGCTTCGCCTTCTGCAACATGTGCATTGCGGATTGCATCAAGAGTCTTTGTCTTACCGTGGTCTACGTGACCCATTACTGTAACAATAGGAGGACGAGGAAGCATCTTGTCTTCAATATCTGCGTCTCCCTGAATTACTGTTTCATCATAAAGGCTGATAAGCTTAACTTCACAGCCGTATTCTGCAGCAAGAAGTGTAGCTGTATCAGAATCGATAGACTGTGTAATTGTAACCATCATACCCATTCCCATGAGTTTTCCGATTACTTCGCTTGCCTTAAGGTTCATCTTTCTTGCAAGATCTGAAACAGAAACAGTTTCCATGATTTCAATTGACTTTGGAACAACTGAAGCCGGTGTTTCTACCTTCTTTTTGCTTTCAAAGAGATTATCATCGTACTGTTCTTCATCCTTGCGTTTATAAACCTGCTTCTTACCTTTAAATGCCGGCTTAGCAGGTGCACGGTTCTGAAGCATTGGAGGCACAGCACTTGGAGCACCGCCGCCAAAACGTGGCGCACCGCCTCTGTTAAATCCGCCGCCCTGACCATTATTTCTAGGAGCAAATCCGCCGCTACGGTTACCCTGGAATCCGCCCTGGCCGCCGTTACGGTTAAATCCGCCGTTGTTATAACCACCCTGACGGTTTCCGTCGCGCTCGCGGTTCTGGTATCCCTGTCGTGCCTGAGCACCTGTAAATCCGCCGCCTTCACGGTTCTGTCTGTAACCGCCATTGTTATAACCGCCGTTATTATTGTATCCGCCGCGGTTATAGCCGTTTCCGTTTCTGTCACGGCGACCATAATCAGACAGGTTTCCGGCCTTTACGTTTGGTCTTGCCGGATTTACTTCAAAAGAACGGCGCTGCTGAGGACGATAATCCCCGCGCTCGTTTCTTTCTTTATTTTCTGCTCTTGGAGCAGTATTTTTCTGTTCGTCAGATCTTTCTGAATCATTCTTCTGATCCGGACGTCTGGTAGCAGCCTTCTGATCTTCTGTCTTGTCAAAATCACCTTTCTGGTCGGCTTTTTTAACAACAACCTTCTTGGATGCTCCCTGAGGAGCCTGTGCTGCACTGCCAGTTGCAACAGGCTTTTTCTTCACAACGACAATCTTCTTTTTTGGAGCAGACTGAGATGCAGCTCCTTCTTCCGGTTGTCTTTTATGAACAACAAACGCCTGTTTTTTTTCAGATTCTTCAGCCATTCTATATCCTATTCCTCGTCCTCTGTAAATTCAAACTCAACACCACACTTTGGACAATGAGTCATGTCGAGTGTAATTTCAGCGCCACATTCAGGGCAATAATACTTTTCTTCTGCAGCTGATTCTTCTTCTGCCGGAACCTCAGCACTGTTACCGGAATCTTCCTCTACGATATCAACTGTTTCTTTTATGATGTTATATACAGCTTCAACTTCATCAGCTGTAAGTCCGTCGATTTTCTGTACAGAACCGTTGTTGTATGCCTCAATGAACTGAACGATATCTTCAATTCCATTTGACTTGAGGATTTCTGCAACACGTTCTGTAACGCCTTCAAGTTCTGCAACTGTTGAAACTTCTTCAGATTCAACCTGTTCGTCATTAAAGAGATTAAGCGCAGCCTGTGTAGTTGCCTTTTCGCTAAGATCGATTCCTTCACACTGCTCTTCTGTCTTAACGTCAATTGACCAGTCACAGAGACGGTTTGCAAGTCGAACGTTCTGTCCCTGCTTACCGATTGCAAGGCTGAACTGTGAATCATCTACAATTGCAAGTGCCTGACGCTTTTCTTCGTCAAGAATAACAACCCTTGAAACCTGTGCAGGAGAAAGGGCATTTTTAATGAATTCAACAGGATTTGGATCGTAGCGGAGAACATCAATTTTTTCTCCAAGGATTTCGCGGATTACATTCTGAATGCGCACACCCTTTGCACCAACACATGCACCTACAGGATCAATTTCTTCCCTGTGAGTAGAAACTGCCATCTTTGTGCGGTAACCTGCATCGCGGACACACTTTTCGATTTTTACAGTTCCATCTGCAATTTCAGGAATTTCCATTTCCATTGTGATTTCAACAAGGCGAGGATCAGAGCGTGAAAGCACAATCTGAAGTCCGCTTGAAGTTTTCTTAAGGTCAGCAATGATAGCCTTAATCCTGTCACCCTGTTCGTATGTTTCGCGAGGAGACTGATACTTAACAGGAAGTACACCTTCGATGCGGCCGGCATTTCCAAGATCAACATAGATATTTCCGTTGCGTTCGCGCTGATAATATCCGTTGATGAGTTCTCCAACCTTATCCTTGTACTGGTTGTAAAGAGAATCCTTTATAGTTTCATTCAAGCCCTGGTGAGCTGTCTGTTTACCTGTAGATACTGCAGAACGGTCAAAAGATTTTGGATCTTCAAGGATATCAATCTCATCACCGATTTCTACATCGTCACTGAGTTTCTTTGCATCTTCCAGTTCAATTTCTGTAACAGGGTCGTAAACACCGTCTACAACAACCTTTCTAGAATAGATTGCTACATCAGACATATCATCTGCAAATTTTACGATTGCATTGTCTGAATTTCCATAAGTACGTTTGTAAGCTGCCTTAAGAGCATTTTCAATAGTCTGCTTAACTGACTCGACCGAGTAACCTTTTTCATCGATCAGAGCACGAATAGCTTCTGCCATTTCTGACATTTTAAGCCCCCAATAATTATAAATGAATAAATTTTGCTTTCGCTATATTTTCAAAAGAAAAGACATGGTTTTCACCATCCTTTTCCAGAGTTACAGTTTTATCGTCAGCAGAAACGATTTTTCCACCAACCCAATCAGTTACAGTTTTATCCCACACGCGAACTTCGCGGCCAATGAATACGGAAAATTCTGCAGCATTTTTAATGTTGCGTTCCATTCCTGGCGATGTTAGTTCCATATAAGTATCATCTGTTCCAAGAATTGCCTCTAAACGAGGAAGCAGCGCATGATGAACTTTTGAGCAGTCGTTTACACCGATATCTACAGAAGGATCTTTTGACGCAATTACAGCGCTGATTCTTACAGTTCCCTTCTGAGGAGCGACATGCAGTTCAACAAGCGTATAGCCCAAGCCTTCTACAAGAGGTGAACAGTCCTTATAGTACGGCATTGAATCTAACGGTTCGTAATCCAATTTTTCCCCTCCACTTTATTTTCTTCAAAAGCATAAAAAAAGACTCGTCGCACTGACGAGTCCACTTTAAAAGAAAATTAAAATGTACACTGTTACTATAGCATTTTATCAATATAATAGTCAAGCAATCAGAAGAATTTATCAGATAGTAAATACCTTTTCTTTTCCATCTATCGGCAAAGAAAGCGACGTTGCAGAAAGCTGAAGTGTTTTTATTCCGGCTGCTTTCCTTAAGATTTTATTAACCTTAAAGTTTCCGTGCTTGTCATCTCCTGCAATAGGACAGCCGTTTTTGGCAAGATGAATGCGGATCTGGTGCATGCGTCCTGTTTCAAGCTGAAGCCTAACCGTAGAAAGAATAATTTTTTCCGATTCAAATTCAATTTCCTGCTCACCAACTACCTGATAATGGGTTACGGCGGGCTTTTCATCTCCATGCTGAATAACAGCAGACCTTATAGTCCCTTTTTTAGGATTAAGGATCCCGGCGCAAACTGCAGTATATTCCTTGCGGACAAGTTTTCCGCTAATCAGCTTTGTCCACTTTGCAGCTGCCAGAGGAGATTTTGCAACAATCATAAGGCCGCTTGTGTCACGATCCAGTCTGTGCACCAGATATACAGGATGTCCGACCTGTACAGGAAGTTCCTTATCCAAAGGATGGGCAATTCCAGGTCCTCCCTGCACTGCAACTCCGGAAGGCTTATTAATTACGAGGATTTCTTCATTTTCATATAAAACAGGTATTTCTTTCATCCGATAAGATAATAGACATAAAATGCACTGTTATTCAATCAACAAGAACGTTAACAATGATTTTACATTCAAAAAAGTACAGTACGGGGAACTTAACATGAAAAACAGACTGATTACAATCATTTCCGCTACATTTATATTTCTTCTTACAATATTTCTGCCGGTTGCAGTTAATGCAGAAGAAATAACTGACAATGATTTTAATTTCACCCTAGACCTGCCGGAAGGATTCAAGGTTGCAGGCTATACTCCGGACGGAATGTCATATCAGTTCAGGCATGACAGACTGCCTGTTGATTTTGTAATGAAACTTTACAACTACGAAGAAACGGTTCCTGCAAACAAGGTGCTTGCCGCAACATTAAAAAAACTCTCTGCAACATATGAAGGAATCGGAACCTTTACCTGGAACGACAGAATCTGTGCAATTACAACATTTTCTTCCAGGGCAACTTCGGAGAAAGGTTCTAAAGGCTGGGCAACCGGAGTTCCTTTAATGGACGGAGAAACAGTCCTTGTCCTTTTGTGCTATGCAGACAGCGACAAGGCAAATGACTGCGAACAGTTCATCATTTCTTCTATTAATTCACTCTGCATTGGAGAAGACGGAAACAAAACTCCGGGAATCATTACAAGCTATGCATACAGCGGTTCAAAAATCCGCAACATTCAGCTTTTAATAAACGGAAAAACAGTTCAGACTTCAATTGACGAAGAAGATGCAGAGGCGAACCAGTTTGTAATTGACTGTGAATATGCTGTTTTAAGGCTGTATGCATCAGATCCTAAGTGGAAGGAAGCGTGGACACGCTATTACAGGGCAATTTACCGCGACAGCCATTCACGCGTTCAGAAAGCAGCATTTGACATAAAGACTCAGTTCATAGGTTACGCAAAAAAGAAGAATCCTGAAAATCCTGAAGCAGTAATAAACGAAATCCTTCTTTCATGGGTTCAGAATTTTCCATATGAGCGGGCAAAAGATCAGAAAAAATCCGACTTTACAAACATCCCGGATATTTTGGCAGGAAAAGGAAGCGACTGTGACAGCAGAAGCATGCTTCTGTGCTGCATCATGTCTCATCTTGGAATCAAGCCAGAACTTTTTATAAGCCGGGAATATTCACATGCAGTTTACGGACTAGACTTAAATCTTCCTGGTGCAAAAATCGAAGTAAACGGCACGGAATTTCTTTTGAATGAAACAACAGCAAAAGGCGTAAGACCTGGCTTAATGGCAAAGGACATGAGCGATACTGAAAAATGGATTCCAGTACTGTTGCCGTAAAAAAAGTAGTCAAAAAAAAAGTGGCTGTGCGATAAATTCAAACTTATCAGACAGCCCTTTTTTAGTATTTTCTAGCTTATAAGCAGGTTATATACGCTTCTTGTATCTTCTGCTTTAAGAAGCGCTTCCCTAAGTTCATTTCCCTTAAGTTTTCCGCTGAAATAGGAAATCGTCTTAAGGTAATATGCATGCTGGTTATATGCCGCAGCAATCATAAAAAGAAGGTTTACAGGCTGATCATCAATTGTCTGGAAATCTTCAAGCGGCTTTTTGCATACGCCGACAGCCATTACAAGATCAGTAACAGAAGAAAGGCGCACATGAGGAATTGCAAGTCCGCGGCCAACGGCTGTTGACATAAGTTCTTCCCTCTTTAAGATTTCAGAAACAAGTTCGCTTTCATTTTTTACCTGAGGAGCCTTTGCAAGAACTTCTGCAAGCTCAACAAGAGCGTCATGCTTAGAAGCCTGATCAATAAAAACAACCCTGTCAGGGGACAATATATTTTTTACCTGGATTTCTGACTCAACCTTCTGAGAAGCCCCAGAAGAAAGGCGTTCATTAACCCATTTTTCAATTTCAGATTTTTTAAATCGCCAGACGGTTCCAATTTTTCCTGCAGGAATTTCGCCTTTCTGAGCCCAGTCATAAACTGTTCTGTCAGAAACACGCAGGTACTTTGCAACCTCTTCGATAGTAAGGATATCCTCTTCCATTATAAACTCCAATTTTACATAGTAAGTACAGCAGAACGAAGTTTTCGTGCATGATGCAGAATTTATTCTCCGCTCATATGATATTTTAAGTGTGCATTATTTACTTTTTTTTGTCAATATTTGTCTTTATTTGCGAAAAATTACAAGGTTTTCATGAGAATATTTTTCATTCCGGCAGAATGCCTTCCTCCTCCCCCGTAATTCATTGATTGACCTAGAATAACAATTTATATATCATCAGATTAACTATGAAAATAAAAAAAAGCATTTCTTTCTATATATTAATTTCAATTGTATTCTGTGCACTTTACATTCTTCTTGCAATAAAGCCGCTGGAAACTGAATATCAGTTCTCACCGGAATGGAAAATAGACGCAACAAATCCGTCTGTAACGCCTGCCACCGAGGATGACAGGGTTCTTCCATTTAAATTAGGTCAGACACTGGGATACTTTACTCCGGACGGAAAAATCACCCAGTTTGTAACGTTTCCGCAGAAAGCTTCCATTTCGCGCTCCTATTATACAAGCTACAACTCAAATAATACGCAGGCAAAATACTATTCACCGGACGGAAAGCTTTCCGGCACAATAAACGTTACCGGCTTTCCTATGATTGATGAAGACAGGATTTTTGTCTTCCTTCCAGGCGGCGCTTCTTTTGTAAAATGCACCCCGGACGGTCAGAAGGAATGGGAATACGGTGGAACTGTTCCTATAACAGCATTTGACTCTTCAAAAAGCGGAGTCGTAATCGGTTTCGCAGACGGTAATATCTGCCAGTTCAATACAAGCGGAAATCTTGTCCAGCGCTTTACTCCGGGCGGAAGCGACTATAACGTTATTTTAGGTGCTGCAATTTCTTCAAGCGGAGAATACATTGCCGTTGTTTCAGGCCAGAACCGTCAGAGATTTGTTCTTGCCAAAAGATCAGAAAACCAGACAAAAATTACCGCCCACGAGTTCCTTAACTCAAATGAACCGACCCAGAAGCTTGTAAAATTCAGCAGGGATGATTCTACAGTTTATTTTGCAACTTCCGATGACCTTGGAATTGTTGACGTAAAGACCGGAAAAATCCGTCACGTAAAGCTTAAGGGACACGCAAATGCAATTCAGGAATCAAATGAATCAGTTTTCGTACTTACAAAACTTGAAGACACATACACTGTATATGTAATAGAAAAATTTGCAACTTTAACTGGGGCATTTTCTTTCTCTGCAAAGAATGCATTTATCCTTACAGATGAAAACAGGCTCTATGTTGGAAAAGATTCTACAATTTCCTGCATATCAATCAGTAAAAAATAGGAACTAAAATGAAAAGATTTATAATTTCTGCATGCATCTTGCTTATTTCCTCCATCGCATTCTGTTTTGACTGGCCGCAGGAAAAAGTCGTTCAGTCAGATCAGTTCTACTCTTACTTCGGACAGCTCAGAGGAGAAACCATAAGCAATTCCCTTATTTTTTCAGAAATTTCAGACGTAAAGGCCGCAGATGACGGATACCTTACTGTTATAATAAGTGAATATTCAGACCACACGGATTTTTTCCCCTCAACTTTGGGAAATGCCGTAATCCTTTCGCATACAGACAACCTTCTTACTGTATACGGAAATATTGATTCAGAATCCATCCTAAAAGAGGCATTTAACGAAAACAGCATTAAATGCGGCGAAACATTCGGAACTTCAGGAAACTCTGCATGGCAGCAGGGACACAGTTCCTTGGAATTTCAGGTAATTGATACAAAGAACAACACTTCAATCAACCCAAGGCTTCTTATGCCAAGAGTCGGAAAGGAACTCCCTCTTTACTACAACGAAATTTATCTTCAGGGTAAAAACGGCCGCCAGTACAACGTAACGAACCAGAATATTCTGCCTTCCGGAATATACAAGGTTTACAAAAAAAGACAGGCAGTTGCCGTTCCGTACAGAACCAGGGTTGCAATCAACGGAACTGTTGTTGATCAGATTTCCTATGATCTTTTAAGACAGGACGATAACCAGATCTGCGTTTCGGGCAGAAAAAACTATTCAAAAAGCATTCTGTACCCGAACAATGACCTTCAGCTTTTAGGAGAAGCAACACTTACTCCCGGTAAAAATGCCCTTCAGCTTACAATAACGGACATTTTAGGAAAGGAAGTAAATGCTACTTACCTGCTTACAATTCATTAATCTGCTAAAGAGTTTTTGAAATTATACCGCCTCCACGGATAACTCCGTCTTCATACATAACAACGGACTGTCCCGGAGCAACGGCACGCTGAGGAGTTTCAAAAGTAACTTTCCACGGCTGACCGTTAAATGATTCGCCTTCAGCAGGCACATACCTTTCTACAATAGCCTTTACCGGCCTTGAAGCAAGCCTAATTTTCACCATCGTTTCAAACGGCGCTGAAGGCTCAATGTCTCCCGGCCATACAAAATCATCTGCAATAAGACCGGAAGAATTCAAGTCATCATTACTTGCAAGGACAACAAGATTATTTACAGGATCAATTGAATGAACATAAAGCGGATGTGCAGAACTTACGCCAAGTCCCCTTCTCTGACCTACTGTATAATGCTCAATTCCCCTATGCTTTCCTAAAACCTTTCCGTCAAGGTCAATTATATCGCCCGGAACAGACGGCTTATCGGCAAAGAGCATGTCGAAATATTCTTCAGGAATAAAATCCTGGCTTTCTTCGCGTTCTGCAGCGGCAAGACCAAATTCCCTTGCCATCCTGAAAACTTCTTTTTTTGGAATATCTGCAAGCGGAAAGCGAACCCTTTCCAAAACGTCTGAAGGAACCCGGTAAATAAAATAGGTCTGATCCTTTGACTGATCCATAGCGGTATGAACCATGCATGGCCGTGAATCCGTACCAAACAGACCTTCTTTAGGGCGGACAATTTTTGCATAGTGTCCAGTACAGAAATAATCATATTCAATATTAAGCTGCTTTATTCCAAGGTGAAGCGCACCGAATTTTATATACCTGTTACATCTGATACATGGATTTGGCGTACGGCCAGCCCTGTATTCAGCTTTAAAATATTCAAGAACTTCATCATGATAGGCTTTTTTTACATCAATTACATGATATTCAATATCGTGCTGGGCACAGAATGCACGGCAGGCTTCAATATCTTCTATTTCACCAGGACCGTAACATGAGTCATGCAAAGTCTTACCTTCGTCAAGTTTAGGAAGTTTTCCGTCCCACAACGACATGGTTACTCCTATTACACGGCAGCCCTTCTGTTTTAAAAGCAGAGCAGTCAAAGTTGAATCAACGCCTCCGGAAAGTCCGACAACAACAGTATCTCCGGCTTTTGGTAAATCTTGTTCAATAAATTCCATACCAGTTTAGTATAGATTATTTTTCACTGTTGTACAATGTAATGCAGACTTCAAAGTTAAATTCATTTTTTTACTACATTGAGATGTTCATTCACATTCGGTAGAATATAGGTATGAAAACAAACATGATTCTTTCGGCTTCCGGCTGGCGCAAAGTTTTTGCCATTTCCGGTCAGGAACAGGATAAAACAACAATGATTGGCGAAGAAAACATTGCCATTTCGATTTTTTCTGCAGCAGTTTTTGCTGACTATCTTAAAGACAGATTGAAAAAAGAACATCCGGTAATCATAGTCGGAATGGATGCACGCCCGACTGGACCTGCAATTGCAGAAGCCGCCATAAAAGCATTTATATGCAAAGACTCAGACGTAAAGTTTCTTGGAATTACAGCCGCACCAGAAATCATGGCATATTCAAAAAATGCAGACGGATTTATGTACATTTCTGCAAGCCATAACCCGATAGGTCACAATGGAATCAAATTCGGCTTAAACACAGGCGGAGTTTTAAATGCCACAGAAAATGCAGGGCTTGTAAGCAAGTTCAATGCCTTATGCGAAGCAGAAAATGCAGAAAAAAACGCATTTAACCTTATACATGACGTACAGGAAGAAAAAATTGCCGCAGTTTACAAGGCTGTTTCCGAAGAAAAGGCAAAGGCTCTTGCAGCTTATTCAACCTTCCTGAATGAAACAATTTCAGGCACGGATGACAGAACCCGGCAGAAGGATCTGTTCAGCCGCCTTCAGAAAGCAATTTCTGAAAAGCATATCGGCGTTGTATGCGACATGAACGGCTCGGCAAGAGCGGCGTCGGTTGATGCAGAATTTTTCAGGGAAAACGGCATTAATTTTTACGCGATACATAACAGACCTGGTGAAATCGTCCACGAAATCATTCCGGAAGCAGAAAATCTTGTTCACGTAGCCGCAGAGATGGAACGCCTCCAGAAAGAAGAAAAAAAAGATGCACTTTTGGGCTACATGCCGGACTGCGACGGAGACCGCGGAAACATTGTATACTGGGACGAAAACCAGAAAAAAGCAGTAATCCTTAAAGCCCAGGAAGTTTTCAGCCTTTCGGTGCTTGCAGAACTTGCGTTCCAGAAATGGAGCGGAATTACAAATGCCGCAGTTGCAGTTAACTGCCCTACCTCAATGCGAATTGACGAAATTGCAGCCTCTCTTGGAGCAAAGGTTTTCCGAGGAGAAGTCGGTGAAGCAAACATCGTAAACCTTGCTGCTGAAAAACGCGCAGAAGGCTACGCTGTAAGAATTCTTGGAGAAGGTTCAAACGGCGGAACAATTACTCATCCGGCAGCTGTCCGCGACCCGATAAACACGCTTTTTGCAATCATAAAGCTTATGACAATCAGGGAACTCTATTCCTTGTGGTGCAGAAGCATAGGAATTGAAGAAAAAGAAAACTATACTCTTACAGACATTTTGAGTTCCATTCCTGTATACACCACAACCGGAGTTTCAGAACCAAGGGCCGTTCTTCACATTGAAACAAAAGACCATTCACTCCTTAAATCACGGTTCCAGAAAATTTTTAAAACCCAATATGATAAAAAAAAGGCTTTCCTGGAAGAAAACGGCATTTTCAACTGGGAATGCTGCATCACAAACGGAACAAAAGAAGTTTGCGGAGAAAAAGATTTTTCTAAAAGCGGAAAAGGCGGTCTTAAAATCAAATTTTATGACCGCAATTCAAAGCCGTTTGCTTTCATCTGGATGCGAGGAAGCGGAACAGAACCTGTTTTCCGAATTCTGTGCGACGTGCGCGGAAACAACCCTGACTTGGAGCACAGACTCCTTGAATGGGAAACCGAAATGCTTCATGAAGCTGACAAAAATCAGTAAAAAATCACTAAAACTTTTTTGCTGTTGATAAAATACTTTATCAAAATACTCTTTATTAAGTATTAAAAATTTACTATAATAAAAGATAAGAATTAGAATTTAGTCATGAAGAATCAAAAAGATTACATGGCATTCTCAGGAGTTAAAATGGATAAGGCTGAAATCCTAAAAAGAGCAAAAGAATATATTGCTGCTGAAAAAGACGAAAGATTCCGCAAAGAAGTAGAGGATCTCGTTGCAAAAGAAGACTTTACAGAACTTGAAGACCGTTTTTACCGCACTCTTGAATTCGGAACAGGTGGACTTCGTGGTGTAATGGGTGGCGGTTCAAACCGCATGAACACACTCGAAATCAACCTTGCAACACAGGGGCTTGCTAACTACGTAATCAAGGCATTCCCGGAAAAGGCAAAAGCAGGAACACTCAGCGCAGTTGTAGCTTATGATAGTCGCAACAATTCAGACGTATTCGCTGAAGCTACAGCCCTTATTTTTGCTGCAAACGGAATTAAGGCTTATCTTTTTACTGGTCTTCGCCCTACACCAGAGCTTTCATTTGCAATCCGCTATTTTAAGGCAGACACTGGAGTTGTTGTAACAGCTTCCCACAACCCTAAAATGTACAATGGTTATAAGGCTTACTGGAATGACGGTGCTCAGGTTATTGAACCTCATGACGTAGGAATCGTAGAAGAAGTAAACAAAGTAACTTCTGTAAAAACAATCTCTAAAGAAGATGCAATCAAATCTGGCAAGCTCGTTCTTATTGACAGCGAAATTGATGAAAAATACTGGGAAATGTGTAAGGCACAGCTTTTCCGCCCTGCATTGATTAAAGAATATGCAAAGAACGTAAACGTAGTATACACACCTCTCCACGGAACAGGAGCAATGCACGTAGAAAAAGTTCTTGGTGATCTTGGTCTTGCTGTAACAACAGTTCCGGAACAGAGAAATCCAGACGGAAACTTCCCTACAGTAGAAAAACCAAACCCAGAAGAAAAACCTGCTCTTAAAATGGCAGTTGAACTTGGTACAAAAACTAAGGCTGATTGTGTAATGGCAACTGACCCGGATTCAGACCGTTTCGGTACAGCATTCCCTGACAAAAACGGAAACTTCGTACTTCTTTCAGGCAACCAGATGGGTGCTCTCCTTATGGATTACGTATTCCTTTCAAGAAAAGAATTTGGAAAGCTTCCTGCAAACTCATACTGTGTACGCTCTATCGTAACAAGTCCGTTCGGCGATGACATCTGTAAGAAATACGGCGTAGAAATGATTGAATGCCTTACAGGATTCAAATGGATTGCCGCTGTAGAAGCAGAACGAGAAGCTAAAGGAATCGGAACATACGTATTCGGTCTTGAAGAATCATACGGATATAAAGTAGAAACAGAAGTAATGGATAAAGACGGTGTTTCTGCTGCTGCAATGTGTGCAGAAATGACAATGTACTGGAGAAGTCAGGGCAAGAGCCTCCTTGAACATCTTGATGAAATGTACAAGGAATACGGTTATTTTGAAGACCGTGCAATTTCAAAGAACTTCCCTGGTTCAGCCGGTGTAGAAACAATGGCCGGAATCATGACAAAACTTCGCACAGAAGGTCTAAAGACTCTCGGTGGCAAGAAAGTTGTAAAGATCCGCGATATCCAGACTTCTACAGCATTTGATCCTGCAGATCCATCAAAGAAAGAAGCAGTTGCACTTCCAAAGAGTAACGTTCTTCAGTTCTTCCTTGAAGGCGGAACAATCGTTTCTGCACGTCCTTCTGGAACAGAACCAAAGATTAAGTTCTACATCAACACAAAAACAACAGTTGGCGGAGCAAAATCTGACAGCGATCTTGCAGCTACAAAGAAAGAAGCAACAGATCTTTGTGATGCAATCACAAATGAAATAAACGCAATTCTCGATGCAGCTGGAAAATAAGTTCTTAAGGGACTACCGGCGAATGTTTCGTTTGATAAAATCAAACGAAACATTCGTTGCATTCGATACAGAAACAACAGGTCTCAGTCCTGAAAATAACAGAATCATCGAAATAGGAGCCGTAAAATTCAATTCAGAAGGAATTTGCGGTTCCTATAACACTTTAATAAATCCACAACAGCCTATCCCCCCAGAAATAAGTACCCTCACCTCGATTACAGACAGTATGGTGAAGTCCGAAAGAAAGATTTCAGAAATACTGCCGGAATTTATTGATTTTGCAGGCGATTCAATTTTAATAGGACACAACATTCAGTTTGACATAAGATTTTTGAACGCAGAATGTTTGAGGCAAGGATTCAAGACCGTAAAAAATGATGCAATTGATACGCTTATGTTCAGCAGATGGGCATTCCCGGAATTAAGGAAATATAAACAGACTGCAATGGCAGAATATTTTAATCTGGAAATAAAGGAAGCACACAGGGCTTATGATGATGCATTTGTCTGCGGAAACCTTTTCCTTCATCTTATAAGGGCAACCGCAGACCGGCAGAAAATGTAGACGTTACTAGCCTCTTGGAGCCTTTACAGGATCAACAGGTTTTCCATTCTGGAATACCATAAACTTAATGCTTGATTCAGAACCTTTTCCTGTACGGCCAATTTCTGTACCGGCAAGAACATAATCGCCTTTTTTAGCCTTTACAGAACCAAGTCCTGTGTATGAATAAATTAGCCCTGTTTTAGACTGAATGAATACTACATCTCCAAAACCACGGTAAACACCGGTATACATTACAGTACCTTCACGGATGCATTTTACAGCTTCGTTTTCGCGTCCAGTCAGCTGAACACCGCTGACTTTGCCGCTTATATTTCTTACAGAAGGATTTGCCAGAGGCCATGTTACGCCGCTTACAACAGAAACCGCAGTATTAACCTTCTGTTTAGAAGCTTCTGACTGAATTGAATCCAGCTGCTTCTGAGTAACCTTTGCAGGTTCATTTTTAGCAGCAGAAACTGTTCCCGGAACAGTAAGTTTCTGACCGATTTTTATGGTGGCATTATTGTCAAGATTATTCATTGCCAGCAGTTCCGGCAGTTTAATTCCATATTTTCGGGCAATTCCGTAAAGAGTATCTCCCTTCTGAACTTCATATACAGCAGAAGAGTGCCCTGAAGCTGTTTTAGTTTCTGCAGAAGAAGTTTTTGTAGAAGAAAGAGCAGCAGCATTACTGATATCTGCAGAAGGAATTACAAGTTTTGCTCCTTCCTTAAGAACATCGTTTTCGCTCAGGTTATTTGCAGTTCTTAATTCTGCAACCGTAATTTCGTATTTGCGGCTTATAGAATATAAAGTATCTCCTTTTTTAACTACATAGGTAGAATCAGCAAAGAGAAAAACTGCAGAGTTTAATAAAACAAATAGAACAATAAAAAGCGACCTGATATTTTTAGAAAATCCCATATTCAAATTATCGGACAATTTCGTGAAAAAGTTTACCGACATCTATGCCGTTTATTATTTTTCCTTCTGGATAGGCTGCAAGCATACCTTCCCTTCCGTGACTTAAGTGACTGGAAGTAATTCCATGCTTAATGGAAATATCTGCTTCAAGAAGCGCAGAAATATGATCTGCAACCCGGACAAGCCTTCCGTCAACAGGTGAATACTTTGCATTTGAATACAATTTGTTAAGATCTTCCCAGCTTACTTCGCGGGGAACATTATTTTCATCAAGAATGCGGTTAGAAAATTCATCACTTGTATAATAAATTAGTTCATCACGGAAAAATGGTTCCATAAGCGGAACAAGTTCCTTGCTTACAATTTCATCCTCAATCTTCTTAACGATATTAGGAAGCTCATCCGTTGCCTGCTTTACAGGAGAGATAATGTCGCGGGTAACAGCTTCCGGAAGATCATGAAACAAACCTGTAAAAAAATTATTTATAAGGCGTTTTTCTGTCATCTTTGAAGAGTTTGACTTGCATAAGAGGAGCGTCAAAATTGCAACAAAATAACAGTGTCCCAAAACCGTTGTCTTTGGAACACGCGGAGTCTGATTCCACCTTACCTGAAAGCGAAGTTGCTCTACTTTCATCAAAAAATTATAAGGACGCTGATGAGTCATAAGCATCTGAAGACCTGTAAGGTCAAGGTACTGCTGAAGATCAGCCTGAAGTTCTGTATAAATTTTTTCCGTGCGTTCAGATTCATTTACAACAGAAAGAAGCTGAAGTTCGCGCATAGTAGCAAATTTATCAGCAGCAGAAAGAATGCGCTCTGCAGCCTGTGTTTTTTCCGGAACAGGAAGTGCACCGGCCTTCTGCCCGATATAAATCGTAAATTTAGAAAAAAGTTTTCTGTCATTAATAAGCGGCTTATACTGATTTAATACCCATTCATTCAGCCTTAAATATTCCTGCGTATAATTCTGCTTAAGCATTGCAATTACAGGAGCCTTAATATCACAAAGTGCGATTTTTTTAAGCAGATCAAAAAGGGATGCATGAATCATCCAATTCCAGTCTACAAAAACACCCTTATTTTCTTCAAATTTTCCAATTATATAGGCAAGAACCATTTTTTCAGCTGCCTTGTCCATTTCTACAAGGTCAAAAGGACGCACAAGATCCGTCCAGCGCTGAATCGAAAATCCTTCAAAAATCTTTAATGCGAAAGACTGAGAAAACATTTTATCTGCTTGATCCTGACTTCTGATCGGCATTCATCTTATCTTTCCAGACAACAGCCTTTTTCTTTATTTCTTCGGCATTATTCTTGTCACCTATTGCAAGGGCAAGCTTGTGCCGAGCCAGAAGGAACTTAATTCCGTTCCTCATGTCATCAATACGGCGGGTAGAAAGCTCGTATTTATCGCGGTAACCGGCAGCAGACTGTTCAAGAAGCTTTGTAATAAGCCTGATATACAGAATTGTTGTTTCGTAATTTTCACTGCTTGGATTAAAATAAGATTTAGCAGCTTCACGCATATCTATGAAATTCTTTGCAACAACTGCATAGCGTCCCTTTAATTCAACAAAAGACCACTTCCACTTTGAATTATCACCAAAAGCTAGTTCAAGAAGATTGATTGCAAGCCCGAGTTTTTTTATCAGGACAAACCTGTCTTTAACCGGAGAATTCTTTATTGAATCGTGACGATCCTGAAGATCAACATAAGGCACGTCAATAACATTTGAAACCAGTTCTTCAAGGTAAATAATTGACTTGTAAAGAATCTTGCGGGATTCATTAAGGGCATCATTATTCTTTACGTCAAGAATTTTCAGGGAAAGGCTGTTTTCGGCCATGTAAAGCGTTGCAATATAAATCATATCTTCTGCAAGCATAATTTTTTTATAGGCAGAATCAGCAGCTCCGCTGTTAATTGTATTCAGGACAGTCTTTTCTTTTCCCAAAAGTGCAGTAATCTTAGACTGATACGGTTTAATGGTCTCAGAGAATTCCATCCTGTTTTCATCTGAAATTTTTGACATTATAAACCTCCGCTAAACTTCTGAATCATAGCCCTTGCATGATCCAAAGATTCATTAGAAGCAGAGTCGCCGGACAGCATTCTGGCAATTTCCATTACCCGCTCTTCTCCGATTACAGGATGAACGTTAGAAGCTGTTTTTCCGTTAACAACACCCTTCTCAATCTTTATCTGATTATCGGCATAAACTGCAATACTCGCTAGATGTGTTATGCAGAAAATTTGCCTGTTTTGAGAAAGATTTTTCATATGGCTTCCGACGGCAACTGCAATTTCACCACCGATACCTGTATCAATTTCATCAAATACAAGCGTTTCCACTGGATCTATTTTTGCAAAAATTGTTTTCAGCGCAAGCATGACGCGCGAAAGTTCACCGCCGCTGGCAATTTTTGCAAGAGGTTGCATCGGAGAGCCTGGGTTTGCGCTGATAAGGAATTCAATATTATCCATTCCGTAAGGACCGCACTTCTGTTCAACGTCATTTCCCGGTTTTTCACAGATATTAACAGAAAAACGAGTTCCGTTCATTCCTAGTTTTTTAAGGGTTGCTTCAACTTCTTCAGAAAGAATCTGGCTCATTGCCTTTCTCTTTTCAGAAAGAGTTTTTGCGGCAACATAAACCTTTTTTTCAAGTTCTGCGATTTCCTTTGAAAGGACTTCCAGATTAGCCTCTCCAGAATCTAGTTCTTCCAGAGTACGTTCTGCCTGTTCCTTATAGTCAAGGACTTCCTGAAGAGGCGCACTTGTTGAACTTGCATATTTTTTCTTAAGGTTATATATGAGAGAAAGCCTGTCCTGAACTTCCTGAAGATGAGCCGGATCAAAGACAAGCTTTGCCGCATACTGGTCAAATTCAGAACTGATGTCAGAAAGTTCATAAAATGCTGACTCAAGCCGTGAATCAACTGCTTCAAGAGATTTATCCAAGGCTGCCGCGTGCTGGCTGTCACGGCGGATTTTTTTAAGTACAGAAACCACGGAATTTTCTCCACCATCAAGAGCAGTACGGACAGCTTCTATATCTGCAAAAAGTTTTTCAAAACTGGAAAGCCTGTTTTCTTCTTCTTCAAGGAGTTCATCTTCCTTTGGCTTTAATTTTGCGTCATCAATTTCCTGAATTGCAAAGCGGCACATATCAATTCTTCTGGTCCTATCCTGATCAGAAGAAGAAAGTTTTTGAAGAAGGCTGCGTTTCTGAACAAGCGTATTATAAAGAACGGAAAAAGCATCCACTTCCGCTGTAATTCCAGCCCGTGCATCAAGAAATTTTCTGTGTTCAGGAACTTTCATAAGCGACTGATGTTCATGCTGCCCATGAATATCAACCAGGAATGATGAAAACTCTGCAAGATCTGCGCGCGTTACGGGAATATTTCCAATCCATGCTCCAGACTTACCGTTTTCGCGAATAAAGCGGCGCAGTATAATCCTGCCGTTCTCTGTTTCTATTCCATGTTCAGAAAGCCACTGTACAGCTGGAACATCAACACTTTCATTCGAAATGAAAAATGTTCCAGTAACGCTGGCTTCATGACTTCCAGCACGAATCTGAGAAACCTCTGCCTTACCGCCAAGAAGAAAAGAAAGTGCTCCTATTAGGATGGATTTTCCGGCACCGGTTTCACCGCTTAAAACCGTAAATCCTTTTTCAAATTCTATAGTAATGCAGTCAATAATGGCAAAATCTTTTATAGTAAGATCTTCAAGCATGAGGACCTCCAGCCCAGTTCAATTTTGACTGCAAAGCCTCGTAAAAGCGTTCTGCAGTACAACCAACAAGATTAATTTTTTCCGGAATCTGTCGGATTTTTATACAGTCTCCGACATGCAACTCAACAGGAGTCTGTCCGTCTATTGTCAGGATGCTTTCGTGCTCCCGTGACGGCAGAACTGTAATCTGCACTTCCCCATGCGGACTTAAAACCAGCGGTCTTGACGAAAGGGAAAAAGAATTTACAGGCGTAAGAAGAAGTGAATCAAGATCAGGATCAATAATCGGACCGCCTGCAGAAGAAGAATAAGCTGTAGAACCCGTAGGCGTACTTACAATAATTCCATCAGCCTTAAATTTTCCAAGACTTGCATAATTATATGCTACATCCAGAAGGATTGTGCGTGCAGCTGTTCTTGCTGAAACGACAACATCATTCAGACCGCAGTCTGAATAGCAGATTTCGCCATTTTTTCCTGAAATTACGAGAGCCTGAAGCATGCTTCTCTTTACAACCCGCGAATGTCCGGAAAGAAAACTTTCCAGTTCATCCTGCCACTGTGCAACCTGAACGCCGGCAATAAAACCGAATTCACCAAGATTTACGGGAAAAACAGGAATTCCAGAACTTACACAGCCACGTGCCGCAAAAAGAACGGTTCCATCCCCACCAAGAGTTATTACAAAATCTATGTCCTTAAAAGGATTTTCGTCTTTTTTAGAAAAACCGTCAAAGCAATAAAGGGACGACCTGATTCCCTTCTTTTCCAAATATGCGGAAATCAAATGCCCTAAAGCTTGAGATTCTTCCTTATGAGTATTAATAACTATAAGACAGCATTTCATAAATTACGGTAATGTACCTAAAACTTTTACAATTTTTGCAACCTGCGAATGAGAAAGCCGCGGATACAAAGGAAACAGAGCACAGCGAAGATATAAGGATTTTGCCTTTATGCAGGATGAAGAAAGTTCTTCCTGCTTGAGAGCAATTACAGAATCCTCATATGCAGGCTGAATTTCTATATCTTTTTTTGCAGTATACTGCTTAACATCCTTAAATGAACTTGTAAGAATAAGGGGAAAACAGCACATTGTAGAAGTATAATCAAAAACTTCTTTTTCTTCGCCGTCTTCCGAATTTTTTACAGTCTGGATTGGCATGGAATTTCCGCGGACAAACATCTTATGCTTACCAGTCATACAGGTTCTCTGAAAAAGAGAAAAAATGCGTTTTCTGGAAATTTCATTATTCTTGAATTCCTTAAGCTGAATCCAGCCCAAGGCACAGTTTATATCCGGAAGGAGTTCTGTCTTTGGCATCTGATCAGCAAATTTCTTAAGGACAATCCATTCCCTTCGGTTAGGAGCCATGAGAACAGCACCGCCGCCGGCAGTAATTACATCATGTTCTTCAAGCGTAAGGATTGTATAAACACCGAATGAACCGGCCTTTCTGCCCTCAAGAGTATTTCCATTTGAATCATATGCAGGAACAAGAGAACCGGCAGATTTTGAAACGTCCTCGATTACAGGTATTCCAAGTTGAACAATTTCTTCTATTTCAGGCATGATTCCCATTGATTCATGTAGAAGAAGAAGCCTTCCGCCGTCAGCAATACCTGCCTTTATGATTTCCGGAGTAAGAAGTCCAGTCGTTTCATCAACGTCAAGAACAAGAGGCGTATACCCAAGATCCTCTACAGCCTGATAGTGCCAAGCAGGAGCCAATGCGGAAATAATAATTTTTTCGCCGGCAGCAAAATCCAGCGAACGAAGTGCATACTTAAGCGCAGCAGAAGGACTTCTAAGGGCAACTGCTCCGTCACATCCAAAAAATTCCTTTAACTGCTGTATAAACCTGATATTTAACTCACCTGGGCCAATACGTTCATCAACCATGCAAGTTAAAACTGCATCCATTTCTTTTCTTCGAATTGTTGTACTGTAAGTCTGAATCATCTTTTGTTGTCAATAAGGATTTTCTGCATTTCTTTTGGATCAAAGAGTTTTACTATATCCAATACAATAAGGAAGCCGTCATCATTATTTCTGACTACACCCTTTATGTATTCGCTTCCTATTCCTCCCATCATTTTAGGCGGATCCTGAACATCGGCAATATCAACAGAAACTACTCTAGAAACGCGATCAATAATAATTCCGATCAGGTTTCCGTCTATATTCAAAATGATAAAGCCACTTTCAAGTTCATCTAATTCTTCAACTCCGTTCGAGAAGTTTATATGAAAGCGCCTGTGCAGATCAATAATAGGAATAATGTCACCGCGAAGGTTCAGAATTCCAACCATGTAATAAGGAGCATTTGGAATCGGTCTGATTGGCTGAATCTTTACGATTTCCTTTACAGACATAATATCCACACCATACAATTCGTCTCCAAGACGAAACGTTACTAACTGAATCTGAGAATCACCTGTAGCCATAAAAACCTCTTATTATAAGAATACAATGAAATTCAGAGTTTTGCAATTAAAAGTATTAATCTAAAAGCGTCTTCTGATGTTAATCAACAGAAAACAGCGTGAGCACAAAAACCTTCTGAACCCCGGCTGCCTTAAGCTTTATGGCACAGCTTTCTGCAGTTGCACCGGTAGTAAGCACATCATCAATAAGACACACTTCCAGCGGCAGCCTCCGAACATCTTTCCTTACAGAATATCCTTTACCTATTGTATCCAGCCTTTCATTTCTGTCCAGAGTTTTCTGCTGCGTACCGCTTTTCCGCTCAAGAATATACCGAACTTGAAATCCGTAGAACACATGAAGAAGAGAAACAAGTTCATCAACCTGATCCCAGCCTTTCTTTTTTATTTTACCGGGACGCGGCGGAACCGGAACGATAACCGGCATCTTTTCACTTCCGAAAAGAACTTTAAGCCGGGTAGAAAGCCTTTCTGCAAAAAAGAACGAATTTCCCCTGTCGCCAGTTATTTTCCATCGGCACAAAAGCGTTTCATTCCAGAGCCGGTATGAATACAATGAATAAACACTGTCCGCATGCATAAGAAGCGGCGATTCCCTGCATTCCATGCACGTTCCTTCTTCAGAAACAAGCCTTTTTCCGCAAACGGAACAGAACGAAGAAACCGGTTCGGCAACAGAAAAATATTTCTCCCTGCATTCAACGCACACCGGGCTTCTTCCCGAATCTTTAGAACATACAACGCACCTGTAATCCTGCAGAAAAAAAGATGCGGCAAAGCGAATCCCCAAAAATAGACGCGTCTTTGCCGCAGAAACAAATTCTGGAGGTACAGCACGAACAAATCCTGCCATACCTATATATACGAAATTACATTATAAAAAATGCACTTTACGGAAAAAAATTATCTTCCAGAAAGCGTTTTTTTCCAGCGGGAAATTGCCTGAAGCGCAGACATTGGAGTCATATTGTCTGTATCTGCAGAAAGAATTTCATCAAGGATAATTTCTTCATCACTAAAAAGTCCCGGAGCTGAAAAAGCTGGCTCAGGAACTTCCGGTTTTTCTGCCTTTGCAGAAATGCTTACTTCAGCCTTTCCGCTGTCCTGTTCCTGGATTACAGCCAGAATCTGCTCGGCACGCTTTATTACCTGCTGAGGAATACCTGCAAGGCGCGCTACATGAATTCCATAGGAATTTTCGCTTGCGCCCTGTTTTATTTTACGCAGGAACGTTACAGTTTCTCCCTGCTGGAAAACATCCATACAGAGCAGTATGAGCGAAGAATGCACGATTCTTGTAAGTTCATGATAATGAGTTGCAAACAGAGTCCTGCACTTTACAGAATCAAGAAGATATTCACTTACAGCCCAGGCAATGGAAAGTCCGTCTTCTGTAGAAGTTCCACGCCCTACTTCATCCATTATGACAAGAGATTTTTCTGTTGCAGAACGAAGGATGTTTGCAGTTTCTGTCATTTCCACAAGGAAAGTAGATTCTCCCCTTGCAAGATTGTCGCTTGCCCCTACGCGGCAGAAAATTCTGTCAACAATACCGATTGTAGCGCTTGAAGCAGGAACAAAAGAACCTGTCTGGGCAAGCAGTGCTATAAGCGCATTCTGACGTAAGTATGTAGATTTACCGGCCATGTTTGGACCGGTAATAAGCCCAAACGACGGATTGCTGTCTGAATCTGCAGAGAGCGAAAGGTCATTTGGAACAAACTCGCCGGCTGGAATATGTTTTTCTACAACAGGATGCCTTCCGTCCTTTACAAAAAATACGCACGAATCATTAACTTCCGGTCTGACCCAGTTATTTAGGATTGCACTTTCTGCAAATGAAGCAGAAGAATCAACGTAAGCAATTTCCTGTGCAGTTTCCATAAGATAAGGAACATAATCATGAAGTTTTGTGCGGATTGCAACAAAAAGATCACGTTCAAGCTCAAAAATCCGTGTGCCAGATTCATTAAGTTCCTTTTCAAGTTCCTGAAGCCTTAAAGTCGTAAAACGATCTCCGTTTACAAGAGAGCGGCGCATAATAAAATCTTCAGGCACTTTATCAAGTTTTCCGCGGCTTATTTCTATAAAATAGCCGGATGCATTTGTATATTTTATCTTGAGGTTCGGAATACCCGTTTTTTCGCGCTCAGAAATTTCGTATTCAGAGAGAACCGTATCAAAATCATCATGTACGGACCTCCAGTGATCCAGTTCCGGAGACCACTCCGGCTTTATGATTCTTCCTTCTGTAAGCGAAGTAGCAGGATTATCGTCAATTGAGCGTGAAATCATATCTATAACTTCTACGGCTTCTGAATCATCATTTAGATTAAAACCTAATCCGATGAGATTATTGCGTACATCAAGCCAGGCCGTAAGGCTGTTCTGCAGGGCCTTTAAATCCTTTGCATGAGCCCGGTCCATTGCTATTCGACCAGCTAGACGTTCAATGTCCAGTACCTTGGACAGTTTTTCCTGTACTGTTTCAAGAATATTGCGCTCATTTACAAAAACTTCAATATGATCCTGACGTTCATGAATCTGCTGCAGATCCATAAGCGGATAAAGCAGGTTCTGTCTTATGCGGCGGCATCCCATTGCAGTTTTGGAATGATTAACGCATTCCAGAAGCGAAAACTGAGCCGTGCCGTCACGAAGATTTGCCACAACCTCAAGATTCCTGCGACTCGAATCATCAAGCACAAGGAACTGCTCATCCTTATAAACCTTTATTGAGCGAACATGAGGAGCAACTGTATTTGTTGTTTTGTTTACATAATCAAGAAGGAAACCTGCCGCCGGCACTTCTGCAGAATCTGCATCCAGCCCGAACGACTGCAGAGAAACTGTTCCAAACTGCTCCGTAAGCTTTTTATATGCAAGGTCTGCATTAAAATCCCAGTCAGGATAATACGAAACAGAAAGATTCGGATACTGTTCAAGTGCATCCTTTATAAGAAAATTATTTGAAAGTGACTGAGGAAGAAGAATTTCACGAGGATTACAGCGGCCAAGTTCCTTTGGAAAAAACTCTGCCATCTTTGAGCCGTGCCACGAAGTAGCCGAAAAAGCCGCCGTAGTAACATCAAGAAAAGCAAAGCCCGCCATTCCGTGAGTAACGCACAGAGCCGCAAGAAAGTTGTTTACGTTTCCTTCCAGATACTCAGATTCAACTGCCGTTCCAGGAGTGATAATTTCTACAACCTTGCGTTCAGTTAGTCCTTTTGCCTTGGGATCTCCAATCTGCTCACAGATTACAATTTTTTTTCCGAAGCGAAGAAGCCTTGCAATATAAACCTTTGCCGCATGGTAAGGCAGACCGCACATAGGGGCAGCCTGCTTGTGTGTCAATGTTAAATTTAGAAGACGCGACACAAGGATCGCATCATCAAAGAACATTTCGTAAAAGTCACCAAGTCTAAAAAAAACAACTTCATTCTTATACTGACTCTTTATCTGCATGTACTGCTTCATAAAAGGAGTCAGTGTTACATCATCTGCCATTATTTACCAAGCTCTGCTATAACCTGTTCAGTAACATCAACAGAATTTGAATACCAAAGTATTGCATTTGACTGCTGAAGACTCAAAATCATGCTGTAACCGCCGGCTTCTGCAATTTTTGACAGAGTATCGTACAATTTTGCATAAAATGCATCTGATCCCTGAAGGGTTTTCTGCATTGATTCAAGCTCTACATTCTTGGCATTTGTATATTCAACGAGAAAGTCAGTTTTCTTTGTAATTTCTGCCTGAACCTTCATAGCCATTGATTCGTTGCCGCCTTTTTCGTAGTCAACTTTCTTAGCCTGAAGTTTCTGAAGTTCATCAGTGTACTTGTTTATTTCCTGCTGAAATTCAGCCTTTTTCTTTTCGTAGTTGCGTACAGAAGCAGAATTCCTGAAATATGCGTTATAAACCTTTGCTGTATCTACAACGCCGAATTTTGTAATCTGCTGTGCAGAAAGAATGGAACTGATTCCCATAAGGAATAATACTGAAACCAATCTGAATAAGTTAAACTTCATACTCACACCTTTTATTTATTTGTAATATTAAATGAGAGGACAAACTGCCATGTATCCTCCCACTGAACTTCTCCGTCCTGTACACGGAATTTATTGGCAAAAAGCAGATGCAGCGGGAACTGCGGAACAAGGAACCTTAATCCAGGACCAAAACTGAAATAGAAATCGTCCATTTTAAGGCTGAAAAGGTCAGAGAATTCATCTTTTACAGCAACTGCATCAAAGAATCCGTCTACACCAATTACACCCTGGAAGATAGGAAGGCGCAACTCTACCCTGTTAGAAAGCATTGCCTTACCACGGACATCATTGTAGATATCCGTCCATCCGCGACCGTTGAACATACCGTCAATGTAAACCTTGCTTGAATCACCGAACAAAGTTCCTGGAATCGGGAAAAGACCTGTAATTCCGGTATATGCTGCAAGAACACCCTTAAAGTTCCAGTATCCCTTAAAGAGAGGAATGTCAAAGAGTTTAAGGTAAGCTTCAAGTTTTGTATCTGTACGAGCATAGAATTCATGTTCTACGCCTGGAATAAGACCGTACCAGCCCACACGCTGACTTGCAAACCAACCTGTTGACGGGTCGTAGTTAATATCCCTGTTGTCAAGGGAAATGTTTGCAAATACAGAATTCTTCAGTCCAAAGCGGTTTGCATTTTTTGTTACACCCGGATCAAGCGGAATATACTGAGATTCGTCATAAATATTGTCTGTAAGAGTATTTGAAATACCGCCCATAAGGGTAAGTATTGCAAAATTAGGAGTAAAACGGCGTCCTATTGTAGAACTTAAAGTTGTACTCCATGATTCATACTTCATGTAGTAGTAGTCATCGTCAAGAAGGCCGTTATCCAGCCAGTTTAATGCAAGGGCAGAACTCTTTGAATGGGAAAAAGAAACAGACTCGCTGATTGTAATAGGCTGATCCTTAATCCATGACTGACTATATCCAAGGTTTACGTCCTGTGTTGAGCTTGAAATTGTAGCACCCGCAGAAACAGAACGTCCCGTACCCTTAAAGTTTGAGTTTTCAATCTTTGTATAAAGGGAAATCGGAAGGTCATCCGGGTCAGAAATACCTGTAAATGTCATACCGAACTGGAGCGATGTTGTAGACTGTTCTTCTACAGTGAATACAAGGTCTACAAGATTTTCTTCAGAACCGGAAACAGGCTCAGGAACAACGCTCGAAAAGTACTGTGTGTTGTAAAGGTTTCGGACACCGTTCATAATCTTGTTTCTGCTGAATACATCGCCCGGTTTAAGAGGAATTTCACGAAGGATTACTTCATCCTTTGTCTTTGTATTTCCCTTAATGATGATGTTTTCTACATGAGCGCGCGAACGTTCAACAATGCGCAGTGTATAGCCTATTGTACGCCTTTCAGAATCCTTGTTTACGGTCGGATGGAACTCGTTTGTCATGTAGCCGTTTTCATAGTAAACGTTTGTAAGGGCAGACATTCCTTCCTGGAATTTAGTCTGATTGAATACATCACCCTGCTTAAGCTTTATGCAAGAAAGAAGTTTTTCTGTAGAAAAGATTTCATTTCCTTCAAGAACAGTACCGTTGTAAGTGTACTGGGCACCTTCCTGAACAATAATTGTAAGCGCAATTTCTTCGCGCTCTTTCTTTTCATTAAATGATGACTCTTCGATTATATCGAGAATGCGGGCATCAATATATCCCTTTGTCATATAGTAAATGATGATTGACTGCTTGTCTGCTTCAAGGGAAGAACGCTGGAAAGCGCCGTTTTTAAGGAATCCGTCTTCCTTTAAGGACATTTTTGAGCGCAGAGTTTTTGAAGAGAAAGTTGTATTTCCGGAAAAACTGATTGAAGACACGACAGAGCCGGCTCCTTCTGAAATCTGGAACACAACAGAAATTCCGGCATCAGTTTCTTCTGCAACCATGGAAACCTTTGCATTTGTGTAGCCTTTCTTTATATAGACGTCACGGATTGAACGTTCATCAAGAAGTGCAACAGTTTCTATATATACGTCGCCGGTTTTAATGGAAACGGCTTCCCTTAATTCATTATTGCGGATTTTTTTGTTTCCCTTAAAAGAAATGGAACTGATTACAGGATGTTCCTTTACGCTGAACACAAGAATTACACGTTCGCGGCTGCGCGGATCATGTTTTGCATACGGTTCAATTTCTTCAAAATATGCAAGGGCATAAAGTTTGTCCAGAGCTTCATTAAAAAGTTCTTCCGTAAATGCTTTCCCAACAAAATTATTTGTAATTCCAGTTAATTCAGAACGTTTAACACCTCTGAGCCCCTCAAAAGAAACTTCAGAAATGGTCTTTCCCCAGAACCAGTCAGAATCATCTTCCTGAGCAGTTACAAAAGAACAAACAAAACATAATAAAAAAGCAATTAAAATCCCTTTAACTTTATTGCTTTTTAAATTCATAAAAGACTCCTAAACTATCAGGAAGCCAGCGCTTTACAGACTGAAATCCTGCTTAAAGTGAAAATTTCCAAGAAAGCGTAACAGAAGTCGAATAAACAAAATTATCAGTCCGAAGTCCGCTTAAATTCGGAGCCATATTCCATCTGATATTTACAAACGGTGACTCAAGTTCAAGACCGATTTCCGGCCGGAACACAAGTCCGTCGATTGTATATTCATCATCTACCCTGCTCTTATCGTATGACCAATGCATTAATGTATCGACATACAACGAACGCCCTAAGTACTTCCCAAAGTAAACAGTTGAATTATCAAAAAAGTTACCTATTCCGGAAGAAGATTCATCATTATTTCTGTTAAAGTTATAATTTAACGCATTCTGAATAACATTCGTTCTAACAGACAATATATCAAAATTCAAGAAGTCTCGCAACTTGTTCTCTATTGATCGGCCGATAGTTGACTGAATTGCGTAATCTCCTGTTGCAAAAAGAAGGCTTGCAACACCGTTTGAATCTCCTACGGCAATCTGTCCGAGCATGCTCATGATTTCATTTTCTGACTTTGCAGGAATTGAAGAGAATTTAGGATTAAAGTTATCCATATATTGATTGTTTGCGCTGAGAATAATGCGCACTTCTTTTCCGTCTTCGTCGCGTTCCCTTGTTTCTGCCTGAACAGAAATAAGCGGGTTGAATTCAGGATCGTTTTTATTGAAACGCAGAAGCCCGTTCTTTATATAGAAGCTTCGGCTAAGATAGGAAACGTCTCCTGAGCGCAGTGAAAGGTCACCGTCAATAGAAAGAGAAGTATCTGACATGTCATATTTAAAGGCAAAGCCAGAATCCGGTACAAGGACTGCACGCAGGAGCGGTTCCAAAAGCATTGTAACGTGCTGTCCGAATTTTACGCCAAGGTCTGCACGTACAAAAATCTTACGCTTCGGAGGCGGCTGAGTAAGTTCCTTTGTCTTTATGTTTACCGTCATATTCTTAAGGTCAACGTTTCCCGTAACATCCAGGTAAGAATCTTCAAGATGAAGATCCAAGTCAACCACCGCATCGCCAGTAAATTTTGCAAGGCGGATTTCAAAATTGGCCGGCAGATAATTTTTCTTTGGAGTACGGATATGTGCATCCAGGTAATTAAAGCGCCATCTGTCAAAAAAGATTGACATCTTTATGAAGACAGGAGAATCCTTTTTTACAGTTGCCTTAATTTCAGGCATTTCAAGATTATTATGATATAAAACCATAAGGGCCTTAGGGAACGTCACGTGATGAGAAAGCATTGTAGGCAGCATAAAGTCTGCATTTTCAACGGAAACCGAGCCCGAAAAATCCGGGTCAGACTTAAGTCCCTTTATTGCAACAGAAGCCCTTATAAGTCCGTTATAGACCTTGAGCTTTGGAATATCCATGAATGAAAGAAGTTTTGCCGCATCAACCCTCAGATTCTGAAGCTTCAAGTCAAGCTGATTTCCGGCAGTGCTACCCGTAAGATTGAACTGAACAGGCTTATTTTCTGCGGCAGAAACGTTTACAGTAAGGTCATCTGTAACAGAGCCGAAAATACCCTGCTCTTCACCTGTAAAGAAAGTTGTAATGCCTTCGCCGTGCACAAGGGTAAGGGAGAACGGGAACGGTTTGCAGAAAAGGTCTCCGCCGACGCTTGCGCAGCTGAGCTGTGCTGTATATTCCGAAGGAAGGAACGAACCTTCTGTTACAAGGGAATTGGAAACGTTCAGAACAAGCGGTGCATGCACTGATTTTTTCATTACGATTGCATCAAGGACGGCATTTGCACTTCCGGTAAACGTGTTAAGGTCAAAATTAACGGCAACATCTTTTACCCTTACATCCCCGTAAGAAAGTCCTGTTTTTTCTACCGTAAGGATTTTTTCTTCAACATATGCAGAGCCTGAAAGCTTCATTGTTTCGCCGGCAAGCATAAGGCTGAGCGGTTCAACTTCAAGGCCGATATATGGATTTTTAGCGGAGCCGGAAGCAATTATATTTGCAGTAAGGCTATTGTTTTCGCTGTGCTCTGCAATAAAGCGGTTAAGCCCGAAAGAAACAAAACGAACCTGGGCATTAAAATAGAACTGCTCAAGGACATTTTTTAGGGAAAGCGGAGCGTCATCCGGATTAGAGACATCAAGGTTGATAGAAAGCGATTCAGAAGAGACCGGATTTTTTACTGCAAAATTAAGGTTTGCCGATGAAAAATGATTCCCGTTAAGGTTCCATAAAAGATCAGATGTTCCTTCAAGCGTAGAAAAACTGTCTGAATAAACAAGATTATCAATAAAAAATCCGTAACGCGAAACAATGGCAGAAAAAAGGAGTCGCGGATGAAACTGATACTTTTCTCCGGCTTCAGCAAATTCAATCCTCTTTATCTGCATGTCTATGCCTGTTTCCGGAGAATAGCCGAATGAACAGTCATAGGCAAGCGTAAAAATTGTTTCAGACAGGGTAAGCGGAAGATTTTCCATAAAAAGGGAACCTTTAAATGCCCGTTTTCCGGTATTTTTTACAGAAAGTGCAAAGCCGTAATCTCCCGCAACGCTGAATGCTCCGTCCATATAGTTTCCTGAAAATGAATATGGAACAGAGCCTGAGTTTACGTCTATACTGAACGCAAGGTCTCCATTATCTGAGAAAGTCATATATCCCTGACTGTGAACCAGTTTTCCGTTGTTAATGTAATCAAGCCGAGAAATATTCATAAGTTCGCTGCTTCCGTCAGCAGAAAGATAGAGTACCTGGCCGTCTTTTTCTGTGTTAACGGCAAAAATATATGGAATATAGCATGTTACGGAATTCAGGCTCTGCTTAAAGCTGAAGAAGAGGTCTCCATTAAGCAGGAACGGCTTAAGATACGAAAATTCCGGAACAGGATCGCCGTCTACTGCATAGGAAGCGGCCTTTGCTATGCTGTCCAGATACATCTGCTCAGAAGTAATGTTTGCTTCAATTTCCTTTTCCCGGCGCGAATAGGAACCACTTCCCTTTATCATTCCAGGAGTTTCAGCAGTTTCGTGTCCGTAATCAGAAAGTTCAAAATTAAAGTGAATGAAATCAGACGCCGGAATGACCGTAAGTTGAACGGCAGTAAAAGCTTTTTCGCCAAGCATGAACTGAGGTGCAAATGCCATAAATCCGGTCTGCCCTGGATCAAAATAAATTTCCGTAGAGAAAACACGGCCGTCTTCAAGCCGGAGAAGATTTGCATTAAAAATGCCGGAAACACTAAGGTCCTTGTATACGCAGGAACCGCTGTAATTTATGTCTACGTTTTCTCCGGATGCAGAAAATTCCTTCACCGCAAGAGAATCCCTATCCCCACTCAAATCAAAGGAAACCTCCGCACCGCCGTGGAAAAATCTGTCTGGAACAGAAATTTTTCCTCTGGAGGCATAGGTGAACGCCCTCTGCAGAATGTCAAATTCTGCCTGGCTTGAAGAACTCAATGAAAATCCCCTTGCCTTTTCCATGTAAGGGTCGTTTTTTCTGGAAATAATTATATCAGACGGCATCAATGAATCTGTTTCAAGATTAAATGCAAGAGTCTTTTTGTTTACGTCATAGGAAATTGCTGCAAAAAGAGGATAAGGATTCTGAAAAGTCCTTGCGTCAAAAATTCCCGTGCTGTAGTTCAGGAGCATGTTCATATGGCGGATTGAATAATCTTCGTAGTCAAGGTCTGCCAGGCGGAACGTAAGGGAAGCTCCGTCAACGGCATCAGGAATAACGCCGTCCGCAGAAAAAGTACAGGAAAAATTCTTTCCCAGGCGCTTTAACTTAAGCCCGCCGGTTGTCTTTACTGCCATGTTTCCGCTTTCACGGATAAGGTCAATTGCAATCCGCCTGAAATAGCCGTCAAAAAACATGTCGCTCTGCTGGTAGCGCATGTGAACGTTCTTTATAAAAACCTTGAACGGAATTGAAGAAACTGCATTTTCAATTGTTTCAAGATTAAGAGGGCGCTTATTTTCTGAAGATGATTTCTGCACGCGGTTCTTGCGGTACTCTGCAAAACGAGAAAAGAGAATGTTGTCACCGTTTCTGTCCAGTTCGATTATAAAGCCGTCAACGGTAAGGTCTTTTACGGCTTTTAACCCCTTTCCCCTTATGAGATCAAAAAAACTGTATCGAAGGACAGCCTTGTGAATTTCAATGACAGAACTTCCGTCTTCCAGGTCAGAAAGCACTATATTTTTTATGCGGATTCCGGTAATAATAGACGGAGAAAAGGATTTATACGAAAAAGAAATTCCGAACTTCTGCTCAAATGATTTTGCAGCTGATTCTGCCTGTGAAAACAGTGCACCCGTCAATCTGGAATACACCGGCACAAAAACAGCCGAAACAGCCATAAGTACGAGGAAAAAAATTAAAACTGCAGCAGAGCCTTTTAGAGTCAGTTTTCGCATTTCTATCTGAAGACAATCCTATCAAAATTTTCGACATTTATATAGGAAAAATGAGCTAATATGACTATAAAAAATTTTATTGTTTTTGAAGGAATTGACGGAGCCGGCACAACAACACAGATAAAAAGGCTTGCAGAACATTTTGAACCGGGAAAAGTGCATGTAACGGCGGAACCGACCGCTGGAGAAACCGGAAAATTCTTACGAAGAATGCTAAAGGGTGATTTTTCTGTAAGCGAAAAAACAGCTGCTTACCTTTTTGCCGCAGACCGATGCGAACACATTTTTGGAAAGGGCGGCGTTGCTGAAAAAGCAGAAGCGGGAATTACCGTTTTAAGCGACAGATATTTCTTTTCAAGCCTTGCCTACCAGTCTGTAAGCTGCGGTATGGAACTGCCGGAACTTTTAAACAGTCCTTTTCCTCTGCCGGAAATGCTTTTTTACTTTAAAATTGATCCGGAAATTTCTTTAGCCCGCGTTACAGGCAGGGGCGGAACAATGGAAATCTACGAAAGAATTGACTGGCAAAAAAAAACCGCAGCCCTTTATGAAAACGTCATGAATGAATACAGAGGTCCTAAGGGAAGCGGAATGAAATTAATTGAAGTGGACGCCTCTAAATCAATTGAAGAAATAGAAGCCTTTATCTGGGAATGCGTAAAAAACCGTGGATAAGCCATTTTTACGCTGAAAACCTTATATCTTTCAAAATATAAAGGTTTTGCTTTTTTTTCCGATAAAATAAGCGTGAAGCTTTCTGAAAAAAACATATTCAAATTCCTCATAATGATTCTGCTGCTTGCAGTAACTGGCATTCAGAGCGTTTCTGCATACATGGTAAAATACAAGGAAGACTGGTACAGGCTCTATCACGTTCATTACCAGCAGTACCCGGATGACTGCATTGAAAACATATACTGGCTTGAAAAAGCCGCACAGGCAGATTTTTGCAATCCCCTTTACGCGGATGCCAAAATCGAAACGGAAAAACAATGGGAAAAGTACAGGTATCTTTTTCAGATGCATATTCAGCTTAAGCTGATTGAACAGCATTTAAGGCTTGGCCGCACATACGACAAAAAAGCCCTTTATTTTTACGATGCACCGTGGAAAGACGAATACCTTCGCAATGTAGAAAAGGCTCTAACCTGCTATAACGCCGGACTATATTACTGGAAAGAGGCGCAGCTCTGGGCAGAAAAAGCAAATGCAAGGGAATACACATTTTTATTCATCACCGAACTTCAGAACTGGGAAGATGAAAGAGAACGCATAAAGACAGGTTCCCTTGACTACGACAAAATGCTCCGTCGCGAAATTTCCAGATTGGAAAACATAAGGGATGAATTGATTGCAATGGATGCAAAATCTTACTAAAATAGGGGCATGACAAGTAAAAAAAATGCCCTTACAATTTCTTATCCGGCAACATATCCCGGAACAGAAAAAACTCAGATTCATTTCTATTCAGATAAAGCTGACCTGGTTTCCCTTTATAATCCCGGCTCAGACAATTCTGTCCGCAGATGCTTTGTAACAGATGCAACTGTTGCAACAATTCCGTCTGTAACGCCTTTTATTGAAAAATTTGAAGATGGCGTATGTGGAGAAGACCTTCTGATTATTCTTGGTTCCGGTGAGCCTTACAAAACGCTTGAAAGCGTACTGGAAATTGTAAAGACCGCAGTTGATGCAGGTTTTTCAAGAAAAGACCTTTTTGTAGGAATCGGCGGCGGAGTAATCTGCGACATGACAGGTTTTGCAGCATCAATTTTTAAGCGCGGTGCACCATGTCAGTTTGTTCCGACTACCCTTCTTGCCATGGTAGACGCTTCAATTGGCGGAAAGACAGGCTGTGACTTTGAAAACTACAAGAACATGATTGGTGCATTCTGGCCTGCACAGGAAATTCATATTTTCCCAGAATTTGTCCAGAGCCTTTCTGCAGAGCAGTACCGCTCAGGACTTGGAGAAGCAATTAAAACAGGTCTTCTATACGACCAGGAACTTTACGAGATATTCAAGACAGAAGCAGAAAAAATACTTTCAAGAGACAGGGAAACTGTATTCAATCTTATTTCAAGATGTTCACAGGCAAAGGCAAAAGTTGTTGAACAGGATTTTACGGAAAAAAATATCCGCATGTTCCTTAATCTTGGTCATACATTCGGACATGCTTTGGAAACCCTTGCCGGTCTTGGAAACATTCCTCACGGAGATGCAGTTGCATGGGGAATTGGACGTGAAGTTACACTCTGCGCACGCGAAGAAATCTGTACAGAAAGCTTTAAGAACGACGTCCTTGAAACACTTAAAAAATATTCATGGTGCACGGAAGCTGTTCATCCAGCAATCAAGGGTGGTGGCTTTGGAGAACGCATCATAAACATAATGCACAAGGACAAGAAGAACTCTTCAAAAGCAATCAGGCTTGTACTTCAGAAAGGACTAAATGATACATACACAGCAGAAATTGAAGATTCAAAAATTCTGGCGGTATTAAAATAAAATTATGACAAAAGAACAGACTGAACATTATTTTGACTGGGCTGCAACAAGCCCGTGCGACAGGGAAATTCTTACAGAAGCCCTAAACGAAACAATAGAAAAATGGGGAAATCCGTCCAGCATTCATTCTGCTGGAAAAGAGGCCCGTGAATTTTTTGAAAACGCAAGGAAACGCTGTGCCTCTGTGCTTAATGTTCCGGCAGAAAAGGTTTACTTTACTTCCGGCGGAACGGAAAGCGATCATATTCCCATTCTGTCTGTTCTTACCCGTCCGCAGAAAGGAACGGTTCTTTTCAGTTCAATCGAACATCCGGCTGTAAGGGAACAGGCTCTTGCGCTAAAAAAATGTGGCTTTACAGTTTCTTCAATTCCATGCGGAAAAGACGGAATTGTTACACCGGAAGCCGTAGTTCAGGCACTTACCGCAGATACAGTTCTTGTCTGCATAATGGCAGTAAACAACGAAACAGGTGCCGTTCAGCCAGTGTATAAAATTGCAGACGCAATAACAGAAGCTTCAAAAGGAAAGCGACGCCCAAAATTCCATGTTGACTGCGTACAGGCCGCCGGAAAAATTCCGCTGAACATTTCCTACAGGGGAATAGACAGCGCAGCATTCAGTGCGCACAAAATCTGCGGTCCAAGAGGAATTGGAATCCTTTATCTTGCAGACCCTATAGAAGGATTTTTAAGGGGAGGCGGACAGGAAAAATCTATCCGCTCGGGAACAGAAAATGTTTTTGGTGCAGAAGCCTTTTCTAAATGCCTTGAACGCTATTTTATCAGAAAAGAAAATCCGGAAGCAGAAAAACGCTACGAAGCGCAGAAAAATTACACAGAAGAATTCGTAAAAAAACTTTCAGAAATGGAAGCCTGCACGATAATTCCAGAAGCACGTCTTTCTAAGCCTGACAGCTACTCTCCATGGGTTGTACAGGCAGCATTCAAGAATGTTCCCGGACAGGTTATGGTAAGGGCTCTGGACAGCAAGGGATTTTACATTTCTACAGGAAGTGCCTGCTCAAGCCGCAAAAACAACCGTCCGGTACTTGAATCAATGAACATTCATCCCGCTGTAAGCGAAACTGCCGTAAGATTCAGTTTTGGTCCATTAACAACAAAGAAGGCGATGGATGAACTTTTTGAACAGGTAAAGGAAATTGTAAGGACATTTAACTAGGGTCAATTGACATCATTATAATTTTAATAGATAATAAAAATAATTAACTACATTTCAAAGGAAGGCAAATATGGGTGCACGCGGAGAACTGTATACAACTGAAGTTTATCTTGATAATCGGTCATATTTTTTTAATGTAAAAGAAAACAGAACCGGAGATGTATTTCTCCAGATTGTAGAAAGCAAAAACAGAGACGGTGCAGATGGAGAACGCCATCAGATTGCCATTTTTGCCGATGACATGCAGAAATTCCTTCAGGGAATGGAACGCTCCCTTAACTATGTTGAAAAAGACAGAAAAGAGCGTGCAAAAATCAAGGCTGCAAGAAAAGCTGAAAAAGCAAAGAAAATCTACAAGCTTAAAGAAGAATCAAAGAAAAAGGATGACGGACTTAAAAGAACAGGACGTATCCATGTAGTTTCTAAGCGCCCTGCAGCTACAGAAGAAACAGAGACACAGTCAACAGAAGAATAATAATGCAAGAAGCACGAACCTTGAGTTTCCTCGAGTTTTCGTGCTTTTTTTATGTACTGAATAAAAATCAGTATTTAAAGGAAAGGCGCTGAATTGGACTTGGACCAATGCGCCGACAGATTTCCATATGAGCCTTTGTTGGATAGCCCTTATGGGAAGCATAGCCGTATTCAGGATAAAGTCTGTCCATTTCTTTCATTATTGAATCACGGCCGACTTTTGCAATTATACTTGCCGCCATTACAGACGGATAGCGAGCGTCTGCTTTTGGTTCACAGCGGCACTCAATTTCCTTTACATCAGGAATATAAATACCGTCGGCAATGCCTTCCAACGCATATGAAGAAATCCCATTGGCCGCCGCCCATTCAGGAAGCTTTAACTTCATCATGTCAAATGCAAGCTTCATAGCGTAAAGACTTGCGTTCAGAATATTCATTCTGTCGATTGTTTCATGATCTACAATACCGATTCCCCAGCAGGCTTTTTCCTTTATTATTTTTTCAGCAGTTTCGCGCTTTTTTTCTGAAAGTTTTTTTGAATCATTAAGGATTTCTGTCGGAAAATCCGGCGGAAGAATTACTGCTCCCGCTGTAACAGGACCTGCCAAAGGCCCCCTTCCCGCTTCATCAAATCCGCAAACAAGCTTAATTTCCATATTAAAAACCAGTAATGTTGTTTTCTGAATATTCTACAGTGTAGTTTTTATCATCGGCATAGACAGGCTTGTTGTTTCCCTGCGGTTTCTTTAAGTCACCTACAAAATTATTGCGGACAATTTTAGAATGTGTGTCAAAAAGTTCTGCAACACGTCCCATTACTCCGGTTACAATGCAGGTCGAATTGGAAATGTCAAAAAGTCCACCCTTTGCAGAAATATTTACAGCAGTTCCAGCTACAGTTGTAAGGCGCGATTTTTTTATCGTTATCTTTGAATCTACTGCTGAAATTGCAGAAGAATAACTTTCTGCAGTCGAAGTAATACCGGAATTGGTTATGTTTACGACAGAATTGTCTGAATTAATTACAAAACCGGATTTACCGAATACAGCCGACATTTCTACTTCATCCATGTAAAGAACTCCGCGTTCCAAAGTAAATACGGATGCAGATTCCGTTGTATTTTTGCTTTCAGAAAGGGAAATAATGCAGTTTGAAAAACTTACGCTGGAATTGCGGATTACAAAATTTGTAGTCGGCGCAAGAATAAGGCGCGCATCATTTACCCCATCAATCTGACAGTTTGAAGTAATTGTTGTAGTTCCGGCCGGAACATTTACGTCCCCGGTTACGCGGATATGAACAAAGCGGCTCTGATTTATTAAAGTTACAATCTGTGAAAAATCCGTAAACGGATAGGAAATTGTTCCGTTCGCTTTTTTCTTAAGTTCAGGATCAGTAACTGTTCCATCCAGATAATAGTTTTTCTGGTCAATAATTACAGAATATTCAGCAGGCTTACTGCGGTTATTATGCTCGTCCAGACAGTAGGCTACAATTCTGTATGCGGCAGCGCCTTCTACAACAGGAGCAAAAACCACTGCTGCATTATAGTGCTTTTTGTAAGACACTGAATTAAGGTCAAACAGAATGTCATTTGCAGAAGCAGAATAGTTTTCATCAAGTACAACCGGACCTGCAACAGCATAATAAACGTCATTTTTTTCCGGACTTGCAAGGCCTACACGCACGGCACTTCTAGAAAAATAGCCGCTCACAGAAGGCATGATAACCGGCGGCTGAGGATTTCTTTTATGAATGTTGAACGGAACTTCAAGCTTTCCTTGACATACTGAATCATAGAAAACACCGACAGTAAGCGAACCATCGTAATTGTCACCCTTAAAGGTATCTATGTTTATTGAATCATAAAGTTCGCATGTAGAATTCTTATCGTCCAGAAGCCCAAGCTTGTATTCCCCGCTGCCCTGAACGGAAACAAGCACAGAACCGTCTTTTTCTGTCTTTGTCTTTACTTCCGGTTTTGGAGGAAGATTGTAAAAGCGGACGATATTTTCTTTTGAATAGTCAACGCTCTGCCATGAAATCATGTGATTTACAGACCTGTCCAGATGAACACGTTCCTTCGGCTGTTCCCACCAGCCGTCATCAATCTTATAAATAAAATTTCTGTCAGAAAAATCAAAGGTTTCCCAGTCTACAATCTTAAACGGAACATCCTTCCTGCTGAAAAGACCGGATTTTACAGGAGAAATCTGAATTACAAAACGCCATCTGCCTTCTCCGTCAGAAACAACACACGGAAGATAGCGGGAAACAATCATATCTCGACTTAAAGAAAGATCCGTTCCTTCTGAAAATACATTGGATTCGTCACCAAGACTGTATTCTAGCTTTGCGGGAATGGAAAAAGTGTCTCCGGCAGAATAGTTTATAAAACCTTTCTGAAGTACATCCTTTACAAAAGAAGCAGAAACTTCATCCTTTGGAAGTGGAGATTCATTAACTGTATACGAAATACGCTTTAAAATTTTATTTCCGTTCCTGTCAATAATTGAAACGTTTAGATTTACTTCGCCACTAAGATCAATAAGGACAGGACCATCATAGGCAAAACCCATTCTTTCTGGATCTGAACCGTTCAGGGAATAAAAGGCATTTCCTTCCGGCGGAACATCAATAATTAAAAGCTGACGGTTTGACCACGAACCGGACACTGGACTGACAACCTGAGCAAAAATATCTGCAGCCAGAAACAGAAAACCAACTATATAGAGAAAAGTCTTTTTCAACATAAATTCTAACCTGAACATTCGCCAATAATTCCCTTTACCGCCTGTTCTGCATTATTGCGGTAACATAATAGTTTAAATAACTTAAGACCGGCTAACATTATACAGCATAAAATCAGCGTTTTCAATGAACAATATTTACAATGATTCTAGAACTGAATTTCCAGTTCCTTATCTAGAGGAACAAATACAAAAGATGATTTAATTACTGAGCGGCCGCCTGAATATGCAGGCAGAGGATAACCGGCTTTTTTCATTAATCGCGCGGATTTTACAGGATTTGCATTTATCTGACTTATTGAAGCAGCAAGATTCTTTTTTAGTTCGCTGAAATCGGCAGAAGATAAAGCAAGGCTTTTCCGAACCACAAGCACGTTTTTAGGGTAGTGTTTTTCCGGTCCGTAGATTTTTGAGTATTCGTCCTGAAAGTCAATTGCGGCCTTTATTTCTGAAGATGCAACAATAGATGCAGATGAAAACGGTTCAGAAAGTACGCCGTAATTGATCCTGCCGGAAGCAAGAAGCGAAACAATTTCTGCGCTGCTTTCAGCTCTTACAATTTCAACTCCTGTTTCCCCGCTTTTTACAGGCACGGCATTTTTTTCCAAAAGGAAGCGAAGAAACATATCTTCTGCAGATCCGCTTACCGTATAAACCTGCTTTCCCAAAAGGTCAGAAAATGCAGATGCTTCTGCACCGTAAGAAACAAGAACCGTATCTGTATAGGAAGTTACTGCTGCCGCCTGAATTTTTCTGCCAGTTATTTTTTCAAGCCTTAAAGCAAGATGAACCGGAAGATTAGCCGCATCCACAGTTCCTTCCTTCATTGCTGTTACAAGAGCCTGAGCAGTGTCAAACTTAATGAAGATATAGCCGTCTGTGTCCAGCATATAGCAGAAAGGGAGAGCAAGGTAATTTCCGCAAAGCCCTATTCTTACATCGGCGAACATGGCACCACAGAGAGAAAAAAATATAAACAGGAGGCAGAACAGTTTTTTCATCATTTTATGGTCTGACTTACAGTTTCCGTAATTTTTGCAGTAACTTTGTAAGACGATTCATCAAAATAAACCGAAAGTTTTTCGTCTGCATAGTCTACAACTATATTTCCGCCGGATTCCGGACGACCCAATATCTCCATTGAAAGAGGATCTTCAATTTCCCTTTGAATCAGACGACGCATAGGACGGGCTCCCATTGCCGGATCATAGCCGTGGTCAACAAGATAATCCTTTGCTTTCTGCGTAAATGAGATTGAAAGCGATTTTTCTGCAATTCGGGCAGCCAATTCAGAAAGCTGAATGTCAAGGATTGCAGAAATCTGCTCCCTGCTGAGCGGCTCAAACACGATTATGTCGTCAATGCGGTTTATAAGTTCCGGGCTTAAAAGCTTTTTAAGCTCAGACATTGCATTTGTCCTGATTTCTTCATACGGAAGAACATCATCATCCGAAGAAGAAAAACCTACAGTTCCTTCACTTGTTATCTTTTTAGCACCGGCATTTGAAGTCATGATGATTACAGTATTCTTGAAATTTACTGTATGACCAAGATTATCGCTTAATTCCCCTTCTTCCAGAAGCTGAAGCAGAAGATTAAAAACATCCGGGTGAGCTTTTTCTATTTCATCAAGCAGGACTACAGAATAAGGGTGTTTTCTTACCTGCTCTGTAAGAACACCTCCGTCTTCATAGCCGACATATCCCGGAGGAGCTCCTACAAGGCGGCTGGCATTATGCTTTTCCATAAAGTCAGACATATCTATGCGGATAAGCTGGTCTTCTGAACCGAACAGAAATCCCGCAAGCGCCTTTGCAAGCTGAGTCTTACCTACACCTGTAGGTCCAAGAAAAATAAATGAACCGATAGGATGCTTTGGAGAAGAAATGCCTGCACGACTTCTTCTTATTGCACCAGAAATAAGATGCACTGCATCATTCTGACCGATTACGGTTTTATGCATTTCTTCTTCCATGTGGATAAGGCGAGCTGTTTCAGAAGAATCAAGCTGATCCACAGGAATACCTGTCATGTCAGAAATAATGTGGCATATATCTGCACTTGTTACATGCAGTTTTGCAGGATTTCCGTTTTCTGCCCAATACTGTTCCATTTCCTCAAGTCTGCGCTTAAGTTCTACTACCTTGTCACGAACCAGAGCCGCATTTTCGTATTCCTGATTTCTTACAAGATTCTTTTTTTCTTCAACAAGTTCTGCAATTTTAGCTTCCAGTTCAACCAGTTCCTGAGGCTTGTTTTCTTCAAGAATTTTTTTCTGTGCACCGGCTTCATCCAGAATGTCTATTGCCTTATCAGGAAGGCTCCGCTCCGGAATATAGCGGCGTGAAAGCTTTACGATTACAGGAATAACATCATCATCATAGATAATTCCGTGGAATTTTTCGTACTGTCCCTTAATTCCTGTCAGGATATTTATTGAATCTGCATCATCCGGTTCTTCAACAAGAATTTTTTGAAAACGACGCTCAAGTGCGGAATCTTTTTCTATATAGCGGTTGTATTCTTTTGTCGTGCTCGCACCAATAATCTGGAGCTCGCCGCGGCTTAATGCAGGCTTAAGCATGTTAGAAGCATCCATCTGACCTTCCGGTCCGCCTGCACCAATAATTGTGTGAAGTTCGTCTATAAACAGGATGATGTTCCCGTCAGCCTTAACTTCTTTCATCATTCTTTTCATTCTTTCTTCAAATTCACCGCGGTATTTTGTTCCTGCAATCATTGCTGCAAGGTCAAGCGTAAGGATTCTTTTTCTTACAAGTCCAGCCGGTACATTTCCCTTTGCAACATACCAGGCAAGTCCTTCTACAATTGCAGTTTTACCGACACCCGGATCGCCTACAAGACACGGATTATTTTTTGTCCTGCGGCTTAAAATCTGAATGAGGCGCTTAATTTCTTTTTCACGGCCTACAACCGGATCAATTTTGCTTTCACGCGCAAGGTTTGTAAGGTCACGCGTAAATTCTGCAATAAATGATTCATCCGGCTTTTTTGAATTCTGCGTATTTTCCGGATTTACGTCCGGAGTATTTTTTACGGAAGGACTTTTCAGGAAACTTGCAAATTCTCCAAGGGAATCCTTTCCAAAAATATTTTCAATTGCCTTTGAAGCAAGGTCTTTTGCTACCCTTGCAGTATAGGACGACTCTTTTGAACTCTGCACATTGCGCACGGCTTCCCGCACTTTAGAAAGAGGAATTGCAGCAGATTCAAAATATCCCGAAGTAAGGCTGTTAGATTCCCTGATGGCTGCAAGAAGAATGTGTTCAGTTCCAATATATGGATTCATAAGGGATGTAGATTCAATTTCTGCAATATCCAGAAGAGTTTTTACTCGTCTGCCGGCAGGAATTTCATCTGAGTCAATTTCTACATGATCAGAAGAGGCATTAAGGCTGTCTTCAAGCGCTAGCTGATAAGTCAGCACGTTAAGCCTGAGGAATTTAAGCGTTTCAAAACCAAGCCCGTCCCCCGATTTTATAAGGGCAAGCATAATGTGTTCAGGAAGAAGTTCTTTACTGCCGTTCTTTCTAGCTTCATCCTGACAGATGGCATATACAAGACGTGATGCACGAGTAGAAAGTTTTTTCATACATTCCCCATTGTGATTTTTTCAAAGGCTTCCTGTAAAATCAATGCACGAATACGGTCAGTTTTTGTCCTGATGTCATTTTCTATATCTTTTTCAAAAGTAAAGCTGCTGCTTTCCAAAAGATATTCAAGATGACCCGGCATGATTCTGTATAAAAGCCCGCATAGCTGACTCATCTGAATTCCGCTGACCATTCCGATTTTTAACCCTGTCATAAGGTCTGAAATTATGTCTACTGCTTCGTTTAAGGAAATCAGTAGACTTAATTTTGCAATCGAATATGCCCTGAGCACGGAATTTCTAATAATCGTCTTCTTATTATCGGCATATTCTCCTAAATTCTTGCGTTCTGTTTCTACAATACATCTGCATGCGGACTCAAATTCGGCAATCTGATCCAGTTCGGTCCCGTTCATGGCAGAAGATGTTTCCAGAAGGAAAAACGATCCGGCAACACTGCCGCGGGAAAGTTCCGGAAAAGCGGGATTAAGCTTCAGCCGGCTGTTCCTTGCTATTTCCGTAATCTGGTTGAGTTTTCCGGAATAAACGCTCGCGGGAATGTGAATACGGGCAGAAAGTTTTAATCCGCTGCCGGCATCCAGAAGGGAAGCTGTAAGAAAACCAAAATCATAGGAAGCGGCAAACTGAAGTGTTTTCTGAAGCCCGGAATCTACCCTGCAGCATTCGTCAAAGCAGTTTCTTAAAGCAAGCCCACTCTGAAAATACGAAATCCTTAAGTGGTCGCCACAGTTTATTGCCGTACTGCACCTTCCGTCCATGCTCATTACAACGCCGGATTCCGGAAGAATTGTTTTTTCACCGCGCCTTATGATTCTCTTTAGGACTCCCCTTTCTTCAAGGATTTTTCTTCCGTGTCCGTCCAAAGTTTTTGTATCGACAGCATGAAAACTAAAGTCAGAATCATTCATCTGCAACTGGGAAAAAGAATCAAAGACCAAAGTCTGAACACGCTCTCCGTCATCACCGCGAAACCTTGACGGAAAAGGAAAATTCGCAAGGTTTCTGGCAAGCCTTGCCCGTGAAGAAACTACTACATCCAGAGAATCGCCTTCGCAGGCATACCATGGAAGCCCGTTCTGATCAGTTTTCATCTTTTTCCTCTGACTGCTGGCCGTCTGCAACACAGCCCCTTTCAAGAGCTTTAAGAAAATCCCTGTAGACAGCAGCCTTTTCATAATTTTCATTTTTTACAGCTTCCTCAAGCTTTGCCTGAAGATCTGCCCGGTCTGTAAGCGCATTTCTGAACCCAGAAAGTCTTTTCGGCATTGAGCCCGTATAAGTCAGAGCCACTCCGTGTTCCTTTAAGGAAGCCGTAATTTCCGGACGGAAAACTTCATAGCATTCCGGACATCCGGCAGTTCCAGTTTCAAGAATAAAGGAAAGGCTTGTTCCACAGACTGGGCAGAGCCTTGAATCATGTACGCGGGACGCTTTTTCCCTTTCTTCTATTTCCTTAAATACGGATGCAAGATTTTCTGCATTAGGCGCAGAAACTGGAGCCTGAATTCCCCTTGCCATTGCGCAGGCAGGACACAGGTTTATTTTTTTCTTGCCGTCCTTTCCGATTGCTTCCAGAAAAATAACGGCTTCATTTTTTTTACAGAGGTCACAGAGCATCAGCACTTCCTGAATGTTTCAAGAGGTCGTTCCTTACCGGCTTTTATGGCAGGAATTACAGAAACAACCAGCGAAAGAAGTATTACAGAACTTGAAATAAGGAAAAGTTCTCCAAGCGGAATTGAAACAGGAATTTCTGTAAGGTAATATGCAGGATTCAAAAGCTGGACTGCCTCAAAACTTTCTGCAGAATTTCCTCCCAGTACATAAAGAACCTTTACTCCCAGATTTACCAGCTTTTCAAGTGAAACAATAAGCAGGTTTGAATTGATTGCAAACATAATTCCAACCGGAAGCCCTATAAGTGTTCCCATAAGTCCGCAGGCAACTCCTGCAATTAAAAATGAAATGGAAATACCGGAATTTGTAGCACCGACGCTTTTTAATATTGCAATTTCCTTGCGGCGTTCCATTACAAGCATTACAAGGGCAGAAGAAATGTTTACAGAAGCAACAAGCACAATAAGAAGCATGATGAATGTAAGCATAACCTTGCTTGAAGAGAACATCTGGAATTTCATGCGGTTCAGCTCATCCCACGAAGAAACCCTGGCAATTCCATAGGAAAGCAGGGAACATTCCTTCTTGATGCGCGGAAGATCCGGGGAAACACCTTTTTCCGTTTTGACAAGCACGGAAAATTCTGTAGAGCCAGGCGGCAGTACAGAAAAAGCTGTCTCTATAGGAATGAATATCCAGAGCGAGTCCAGTTCCTGGTAGCCGGAAGAAACAACGGCGCTTACTTTGAATGTAGAGACAACAGGAGTGAAACGTCCGTCTGCGGCGGATTTGGTCATTATAAGTCGGAAGGAGTCGCCGGGCTGTACTTTCAGCAGTTCTGCAATTTTTTCTCCAAGAACAGCAGAACGCTTATTCTTTATGAAATCATCATAGTTTCCGCTGCAAAGCTTAAACAAATCCTTATAGTCAGGATTGCGCGTAAAAATGTCCGGCTCTACAGCACGTATATTTGCACCGGTTCTGTAAGTTTTTCCGGCAGCCAGAGCATCACATGAAAGATGAGGATAGGTGTCCATGACACCGTCTACTTCAGCAAGCTTCCGGGCAAAGTCCTTCAGCGCATCATAAGAGCGGCTTTCTTTTCCGCCAATCCTTACGCGAGCCTTAAGTTCACAGGTAGAAAGCCCTATTATACGCTGGGTCATTCCACCGATCATTCCGTCTGCAAAAGACATTACGACAACAAGAGGAATTATGCTTATTCCAATGCACAGAATTGCTCCGGCAATACTTCTTCTTGCAGAAGATTTTTTTCCGGTACGCGGAAATATTAGTCGCCAGGCAAACATTGCAGATGATTTAAACGTCATTTCTAATCCTCTACTTTTTCAATTTTTCCGTGCCTGATTGTATAGCGCACAGAGCCTTTTGCCGCAAGCTTTATATCATGCGTTACAAGAATAAGAGTCTTGTGATACTTATCTGCCATTGAAAAAAGCAGGTCGCTTATAAGTACTGCATTTGCCGGATCAAGGTTTCCGGTAGGTTCATCTGCCAGAATCAAAGAAGGGTCATTTATAAGCGCCCTTGCAACGGCAACCCTCTGCCTTTCCCCGCCGGAAAGCTCACCTGGAAGATGGTTCATACGTTTTTCAAGTCCAACATCCTTTAAAAGAGCCTTTGCCCGCTCTACAGCTTCTTTCTTTGATTTACCGGCCATATAGCTTGCAAGGTATACGTTTTCAAGGGCTGTAAAATCCTTAAGAAGATAGTGAAACTGGAAAACAAGTCCAAGAAATTCCGAGCGGTAGCGTGCCATTTCGTTTTCTGTAAGGGAAGTTACATCCCACGGTCCTGCAATAACTGAACCGGCAGTAGCAGTATCTATGCTTCCGATTATGTTCAGAAGTGTACTTTTTCCGCTTCCACTTTCTCCGATAATTACGGTTTTGCTTCCCTCTTCTACAGAAAAATCAAGATTCTTAAGTATTGTAAGAGATTCCGCACCGCTGGAGTAAGTTTTTTCCAGCCCCTTTATTTCTACAATTTTACTCATCGTGCAACACCTCCGCTACGCTCATATTCAGTACATTATTGCTTGCCTGCCAACTTGCCCACAGGGGAGCTATAATTCCAAAAAGGACAATCATAAGTACTTCCCTAAATACAATTCTTGCAGGAATCTGGGCATACTGCTCATAAATTCCGTTATGAGACAGATACTCTGCAGCGTCCGGCATGAATATCACCGTGAAAAAATACTGGACAAAATACATCATGTCTGAAAAAAATATGAAAATATCTTTTATATTAATGCTTATAAGGATTCCCAGTATTGCCCCGGCAACAGAACCGGCAAGGCCGCTTGTAAATCCCCTCATTATAAAAATTGATTTTATCTCTGCCTTTGTTCCGCCAAGCGCAGAAAGGACCGAAATATCCTGGCTTCTTTCAAATACAAGCCTTCTCATTCCATTGTAAATGTTAATTCCGACAACAACAAAGATTATGCACACAAGAAGCATGAGAATGTTTTTTTCGACCCTCAGGGTACCAAAGAATGAACGGTTAAATTCACGCCAGGAAACAACCTTTATGGAAGGAAACGACGATTTTAAAAGTGCAACGGCAGGAATGTCATCCTCGTAGTCAGAGAGTTTTATTCCGTATGTCGGCTGAACTTCCTTTCCAAAATATTTTTCTGCATCATTTGTGCATATAAAAGAATAGCCCGCATTTATATCAGAATACGTACACTGAAAAATTCCGCGTACCTTGAATTTTCTGTTCTGGGAAATAAGGGCAACATCGCGTCCGCCACTGAGCGCCATAAGATTTACAGTATCTCCAATTGAAACGTTCAGGCTTCTTGCAAGCTTTGAACCAAGAATGATTGAATCCGGTTCAGAAAGGTCAAATTTTCCGCGGTTTACATTTATTTCACGCGCAAAACCTTTATCAAGGTCAAGAGTATTTTCCGGGATTCCTCGTATGATTGCAGATGCCTGCGCACCGGAATCAGACACTATAAGGCTCTGCGATTCATAAAAAGGCACGACCGCCTTTATTTTTCTGCTGTTTTCACAGAAATCTATAAAATCAACAAAATTTTCTTCCGGAATGTCAGAAACCCTCAGGTGATAGGAAGACAGTTCCATTATAGGAAGTATGGAAGTAAGCTGAAAACCGTTCATTACGCTCAAAACCGTAATTAAAGTCATTACGCCGAACGCAATGCCAAGCGTTGCAAGGAATGTGGTAACAGCCGAACGGCCGGCTCTGTCTATTCTTGCAAAACGGTTTGAAACTTCATATATCCAGCGGCAGGAAGCCCAGAAACTCTTTTTAGATTTCATATTTCTTAATCCTTTTTACAACTCCATTAAGCAGGAAAACTTCTTTTTTCTTTGTATGGTTTTCATAGTAGGATTCAATTACAAATCCTCCATTAAACAATACTGTTGTAATATAATCAGACTCAGTAGAATATTCTGTCTTCATTCTGAGTTCATCATTTTCAAAATAATAATAATCAGGAACAGAGTCACTTACCTTGTACTGATATTTTTCTTTTTTTGACTCAATGTTCAAGAGCCTGCGTTTCTTACCCTTGCGGTAATTAAAAATCTCGTATTTCTTTTCCTGTACCCTTCCGTCGTCCATAAAAATCCATGAAGTCCGGGAATTCTGATATTCTTCGTCCCCGTCCATAAGAAATTCTGAACTCTGAATGACACGGCCTTTTTTGTCGTACTTAAGCTCCTGCCTGAAATCAGTTCCTTTCAGCATGCTTGAAGAAGGAACTGAAGTATCTCCATCATATCTGAAAAACTGAGTATTTAAAAGCCTTGATGAATCAATATTTCCGGCATAAATCCAGGTTTCCTTCTTTTCTATGCGCATTAAACCGTCATAAAAAAACCTTACAAGATTTTTTGAATCGCCACGCACAACAATACGGGAAGATTCGCCGTACTGAATGCCAAGAAATTCATCTTCATAGGTAAATACTGCAAGTCTGGAATCCTTATTTTTTACGGAACGGCCAGTTTCAGCAGTTTTTTCTTGTGCTTCAGGAAGTTCCGGATCTACTTCAGAATAGAAAGTCTCCTGAATCACATCTTCCTGATTTTCAAGTCCTTCAAATTCTTTAAGTTCTTTTTCTGCCTTTTCTATTTCTGAAGGACGGGTAATCATAAATTCTTCCGGCGCTCCTGAAACAATTCCTTTAATCCATTCACCGGAATCTGAATACGGATCATAACCTGTTGAATTTTCTATAAGGGAATGACAGAACGGGAACATAAAATCTGCCACTGACTCTGCACCGTGCAGAAACGACCAGTGAGTGAGGGAATAAAACTCAGAAGCTTTTTCCAGAAAATACGCATTTTCAGGCTCCGATAAATTTTCTACCCCGGAAACGTTCTTTTTTATCTTATGACTTAACAGAAGCCCGTAAAAACAGTCCGTAACAAAATCTTTTGAGGGAACTGCGGCCGTACATAATGAGGAAATACAGATTAAAAACAGCAGAAAAAACTTTTTCTTCAACTTTTAAAATCCCACAAATTCATCAATATATTTTTCTGAATCAAAGCGGGCTATGTTTTCGTATTTTTCACCGTTACAGATAAATGCAACCGGCAGGGAAAGTTCCTTCCCAATAGAAACGGCCACACCGCCCTTTGCTGTTGAATCATATTTTGTAAGGATAAGCGCGTCCAGCCCGACAGCTTCATTAAAAACCTCGGCCTGCCTCAACGCATTCTGCCCCGTTGTAGCATCAATTACCAGAATCTTTTTGTAACAGCCGGCATCAGCTTTTTCGCGGCAAATTCTATCAATTTTCTGAAGTTCGCGCACAAGATTTTCCTTGTTGTGAAGGCGGCCGGCTGTATCTGCGAGTACAAGACCGCTTCCCTTTGCGCGGCAGGCCTCAGCTGCATCAAAAACAACAGCCGCAGGGTCACTTCCATGCTGGTGGCTTACAACCCTTAGCCCGAGCTTTTCGCCGTGCATGGAAAGCTGTTCAATTGCGGCTGCACGGAAAGTATCTGCACTTGCAAGAACTGTATTTTCTACGCCGTTCTTTTTCATGAAGTTTCCAAGCTTTGCAACGCTGGTTGTTTTTCCTACGCCGTTTACTCCAAGAATCATCCAGACATTAACTGCATTTTCTGCTGGCTTAAGGTCAATTTCCTTTACATATTCGCGGAGAATAAGTTTAAGCTCAGCGGCCATTTCTTCATCAGAATCAAGATGCTTTTCCTTACAGTTCTTCTCAAGAATTTCAGAAATTTCAAAGGCAGTTTTTGCGCCCACATCTCCTTCTATAAGTTCATCCGTAAGATTTTCAAAAAATTCGTCGGACTTAGAGTCGCCCTTAAAAAGTTTTTTTATTCTTTCTGCAAAAGAAATTTTAGCCATTCTTTTTTACCTCATTCTTTTTATTTTGCTGACTGTTTCCTACTTCAGATTCCGGAAGAACTTCTTCAAATTCTGCGGATTCAGATGCTTCTGCAGATTCTGATTCCTGAGCCTTTTTCAGGCGTACGGCTTCAAGCCTTTTTTCTTCCTTTGTTTTTATCTTTACAAGTTTTTTATCGCTTACTTTTTTAGCCTTTGCAGGAAGAACCGTATTTGCCGACTGAAGATAGCGCACAAGCTCGTATACGAACCATGCACCGCAGATACAGGATATTCCTATCGTTATGTTAGAAGCAGTCTGCCAGTTTTTTGCATCTTCGTAGCTTATATTATAGTTCGACGAAGAAGACGAACCTGAAAAAAGAGAACTAGCCGCACTGCTTGCATTGCTGTTATACGCTCTGGAAGCCGCATAGGAATTTCCGTAGCAGTAAAATGCAGGAATCAGAGAACATATAAGGACACTGTAACTAGTATACATCCACCTGCGCCTGTTTTCTATATATTTACTGCGGTCAAACGTCTTTACATTAAGCATAAGGTTTGCGTCTTCCCGCATAAGCCTGCTGCTTATAATAAAATCCGCAGACTGTCCGTTTACGTCTATAAAGTGACCAAGAACTTCATGTCCGTCTACAGTAATCTGCGAAACCTGATTTTCATCATCCAGTTTTCCGCTGAAATTTCCGTTTGCAAAGACATCACCATACATAACTTTTTTGAACCACAAGTTTGCAGAACCGTTATCAGTCTTTGTCATGTGTGCCTTTATGTGGAATTTCCTGTTTCCTACAAAAGAATAGCTTGTAGAAATTTCATTATATCCTGGTGCTGAAAACATAATCTGATGTACACCGCTCTGTGAAATAAGGTTTGTAGAAAGATTTCTGTAAACCAGATCATCAACAGTGATTATCAGGTCTTTTTTTATTTCCGGCGGTTCAATTTCAAACTCAAGTTCAATAGGCATGCTGTCTGCAATTTTTGGTGTAAGCATGCGCGCTATGCTAAGGGAAATCATCTTAAGGTCGTCAATTACGCCCACTTCTGTTGCCGAACCAATAAGCTTTGCGCCCGGAAAACTGTATATGCTGGCAGAGACAGAAACATATGAGCCGTAAATTGTAATCTGCCCGGTTAAAAGTCCAGTTATGCCGGCATCAACACAGGCTTTTTCAAATTCATAGGAACTGTAATCCTTTGATTCATTATCTTTTCCCGGAGAAAAAAGCTGAGTAACGTCATTCTTATAGAAAGTAACGTTTTTTACCGAACGCCCGCCGGCAGGTTCCTTCCGGAATATATCCTTCATAAGGGCAAGAAGATCTTCTTTCTGGTCTTCTGCATGAATAACTTGCCCTTCTTCTATGCGCTTTTCACGTTCCTTTTCCCTTGCAATTTCCGGCGAATATTTTTTTATGGCTTCTTTTTCTGCCGCAAGATTCTCATCAATCTGCTTTTTAAGGGACTTCATAGTCTTTTCATGAGCCTTGATTTTTGAACGCAGCCTGCGGCTTGAATAGCTGTTCAGAAAATAAGCATTACGCGTTTTTTCTTCCTTTGAAATCTGAAGAAAGAGCGAAAGGCGTGCCTTGCGAAGGTCATAAAGTTCTTTATCAAGCGCTTCCTGTGCACGCGGCATTCTGACAAGGTTTTCTGCCATCTGTTCCAAAATTAATGACGGAATGGATTCAGCAGTTGCCGTTACAGCCTGATCAACCTTAGTCTGTGAAAATTTAAATTTTTCTGCCGCAAGTACCCAATCCGTACCCGACTGAGCGGCAGAATAAAAACCGGCTGCCGTCAACAATAATGAGGAAAACAGTAATTTCAGGGAAAAACTACATTTCTTCGTCTTCGTCTCCAGAATCCATTGGAAGACCTTTCCACTGAGCCACAAGGAAGGAATCCATAAACTGGTCTATATCGCCGTCCATTACAGCCTGAATGTTTCCGGATTCACACTTTGTTCTGTGATCCTTTACCATTGTATATGGCTGGAAAACATAGGAACGTATCTGGTTTCCCCAGGAAATATCTTTTTTTTCTGCTCCGAATTTTGCGTTTTCCTTTTCTTTCTGTTCACGGTAATACTCGTAAAGACGTGCGCGAAGCATGTTCATACAGGCCTGTCTGTTAAAAATCTGGCTGCGCTCACTCTGACAGGCAACAACAATCCCCGTAGGAAGATGTGTAAAACGTACCGCGGAATCAGTCTTATTAACGTGCTGTCCGCCCTTGCCGCCTGCACGGTATGTGTCGACCCTAAGGTCTTCCGGCTTGATTTCTACTTCTATGGAATCATCAAGAACTGGGAAAACATAAACGCTGGCAAATGAAGTATGACGGCGTGCATTTGCATCAAACGGAGAGATGCGTACAAGCCTGTGTATTCCGGCTTCGCCTTTAAGGTGGCCGTAAACGTAGTCGCCGTCAATCTGCAGTGTAACGGACTTAATTCCACCTTCTGCTTCAAGGACATCAACTGTTTCAATTTTATATTCATGACGTTCTGCCCAACGCGAATACATTCGCATAAGCATACGCGCCCAATCTTCGGCTTCTGTTCCACCGGCTCCAGAGTGAATGGTAAGGAATGCAGAAGAATCATCTACTTCGCCAGAAAGCAGGTTCAATACATTAAGTTCTTCAAATTTGTTTCTTGCCTTTTCAAGCATTGCACGGACTTCGTCTTCGTCAGCCGCATCGCCGCTTTCTTCTGCAAGTTCATACATTGCCTCTAAATCAGCATAATCATCCTTTAATCTTTTCCAAGGATCAATTCGGTTCTTGAGCTTTCGTACCTGAGCCATCACCTTTTCGGCTTTTTCATGGTCGTCCCAAAAACCAGGAGCTTCTGTCAATGCCATTTTTTCATCTATTTTTTTCTGGATTGCAGACGGATCAAGCCGGCTCCAAACTCCTTCAATATCTTCCTTCAGCTGTGACACTGGCATTTTGAGCTCTTCGAGCATATATTTCCCCCATAACAATTGAGCTCTATTATAAAAATTCCTTCCGAAGAAACTTTTTAAATAGAATCGATTATCTCATCATAAAATGCATAGCCGTTGCGGCCGTTACGCTTTACCCGGTACAAAGCCTTGTCTGCATGCTGGAACAGGTTTTCCGGGAATCCTTCGCGGGCAAAAGCAATTCCAACGCTTAAAGTTACGCCGGGAACACCATCCAGAGGATCCTTTAAGGCATCTCGCATACGTTCAAGCTTTCCGCCGATTACAGATTCAATATCATCTCCAAATTTAGTCATAATGACAGAAAATTCGTCTCCACCGATTCGGGCAACAAAATCCGTCATCCTGAAAAAATCACTCAAAACTTTTGAAACACGGACAAGAACGGCATCTCCTGTTTCGTGACCGTATGTATCATTTACATGCTTGAATTCATCAACGTCAATTATAAGAAGCGCAACCGGCGATTCTCCGTATTCAAGAGCATGACGAAGATGTGAAAAATATCGCCTGTTAATAAGACCTGTAAGTTCATCATGCTCTGCTTCGTGCTTAAGGTTATTCTGATTCTGCGCATTAATCTTCCACAGGTCATTGTAAACAGAAGCAAAATACCTGAATTCAGTCGGTCCAAGTTCTTCAAGCGGTTTTTCTTCCTTTACATTCCTTAGGAAATGTTCAAGCGGTCTGAGTACGCACAGAAGCACGATAAATACAATGAAAAACGCAAGAACTAAAATGGCAACAAGTACAAAGGTAGTGATAACAACCATCTTCTGAAGATAAATTCTGTCAGACACGATTCTGCTGTCAGCATCTATTACAAGATCATTAAGTGCTGAATATCGGTTTTCTTCAATTTCCGCCTTTGTGCTTACGTAATAGAGATCAAACACCATTTTGCGTGCATTGCTCTTTTTTTCTACCGGAGAAAGAGCTTGATCTGCCTCTGTAAGCTTCATCTTTCTGATTTCTTCCGGAATCGGAAAATCCTGTCCTTCTTCTGAAAGAGCCACAACCACAAGCTTTATGGCATAGCGTTCGTAAAGGGCAAGTTTGTCCGAAATCTTAAGCACGTTCTGCATGCTCTGAACAAAATTTTCCCCGATATCATATTTTTTAATTACATCAAGCGCTGATTCGCGGCGTCTGGTTACCTTAAGTTCCTTGAAATAATTATTCATGAACGTTACGTCTTCTGTATACACAAAAAGACGAAGCTGTTCCGTAAGATAATCAGAACCTTCCTGCAAGCATGATGCCGCATAATGGGAAGAAACATTATCTGCAGTTGCTTCTATAAAATTGTAGAATGCCTTCCTTGCCAGAAAGACAGTTACAAGACCTATAACAAGAAGGCCTACTATAATTCCAAAGATTGAAACAACAGTCTTTTTAAGAGAAATAATTATTTCACGCTTTTCAAGCTTGACAGACTTTTCCATTCTTCTATTTTATATAAGAACTCCAGTTTGGTAAAGAAGAATGATATTATATGGCGAAGCAAACGCATTATAAATATTCAGAAAATATGCTGCCAGTTACGAAGTGAAATAAAAAATGCACCTTCTCGAAAGTTTTATAAATTATAATGCGTTTGTACCACTGCACTGCCTAATACTTAAACGCAGAGTCGCCTATAAACTCGCGAATGATGGAACGCGGAGGAACGGCTGTAGGAGCAATCGAATTAAAGCTGTCCAGGAAGCGTAGCAGAGAGCAGGCTTCTGAATATTCCGGCTCAGAAGGCTTTACGCTAAGAAGAAGCGGTTCTGCATAAACCTTTAGGACGCTAAGTTCATAATCCAAGGCCGTATTCAAGATGGCATCTGCATTATTCTGGAACGGGAAAATGTACATTTCTTCACCACGCCTTACGCTTGGCCACATTGCAATAGTACCGGCTGCCCCCTTTCCCCTGAACTGATAGTCACGCACAATCCTACGGATAAGGCGGTTGTCGCTTGTAGGAATGCGGTTATGCTCATCAAGATTAAGCTGAGTCAATGCAGAAAGATAAATCTTAAATTTATATTCAGACGGGATTTTTGGAGTAAGCCTGTCATTCAAACCGTGAATTCCTTCCATAATCAGGATTTCATTTTCTTTTAGGCTCATGCGGTTCTTTTCTTCAAAGAGCTGAGTTCCGTCATGAAAATTATATGTAGGAACAATTATTTCCTTTCCGGCAAAAAGATCTACAAGATTACTGTTCAAAAGTTCAATATCAAGAGCCTCAAGACATTCAAAGTCAAAATTGCCGTCTGCATCTCTTGGAGTCCTTGTGTGGTCAACATAATAGCAGTCAAGGCTTATAACTTTTGGAACATATCCCATAGCCTGAAGTTCAAGCGCAAGTTTTTTACTTGTCGTAGTTTTTCCAGAACTTGAAGGACCTGCAATCAATACTACCCTTACTGTCTTTCGTTCTGCAATCTGATCTGCAATATCAGAAATACACTTTTCCTGAAGGGTTTCAGTAATATCAATAAAATCGTTTACCTTTCTGTTTACAATAAGTTCATTAAGGCTTGCAACTGAAGTTACGCCAAGCCTCTGTCCCCATGTCTTATATTTATTGTAAATTTCAAAAAGCTTAGGCTGATCTACAAATTCAGGTACTTTGGAACTGTCACTGCCCTTAGGGAAGCGCAGTAAAAATCCGTCCTTATATTTTTTAAGTTCAAAAACTTTAAGCACACCGGAATTTGTTACAAGCGGTCCAAAATACAAATCACTAAATCCGTCAAGCGTATTGATCCTTATTCTTGGCGGACACCTGAAATTCAGCTGAGTCCGAGCTTCCTTTAAGCCGGATTTTTCTACAAGTGCAACAGCTTCATCGTAAGAAACATAGCACGACTTTATAGGCAGATTCCTACTGATAATTGAACGCATTTCTTCTTCAAGAGTCTTTACATCTGATTCGCTTATAGTCTGACCTGTCTGAACAGTGTAATAATAGCCGGAGCCAAGACTGTGACCTACAAGCAGCCTTGATGCAGGAAATTTATTGTGACATGCCGCAGCAAGCAGAAAGCACAGTGACCTGCGGTATACAAGAATACCATCCTTAGAGCCTTCTACAATAGGTTCAATTCTTGCATTGTATTTTAAATGTTTTTCCAGCGAATAAACCTTGTTATTCAATTTGATTGCAAAAATTTTTTCTTCAGGTACATTAAAATCCCTGATAAGTTCGGTTACAGGTGTTCCATAAGGGACTTCCCTTACATCTCCATTCGGAAGAGTGATTTTTAATAATGATTCCATAGTACGCCTCCTGGCAGATTGATTTTCTGTCTGTAATCATGCAGACTATTTTACCCCAGATTCTGCATAAGTCAAAAAAAAGAAATAAATATTCACGTTTTTAAGCTAGAATTTGTCCGGAACGGGATTTCTTATATCCATGCGGCGTTCTGCAAGATACTGCTTTCCATCTTTTCTGTAGGCTGTAAAATTCTTTCCCTTCTTTTTTGCAAGGTACATGTTTTCATCGGCTTCCTTTACAGAATCCGGCATTTCATACCCAAGACCAAAACTTGCAGTTACGCGCACATTCTCGCGCCACCTTAAAAGTGAGATTTCTGTCCTTATGCGTTCAGAAAATTTTACCGCATGTTCCAGATCAATATGCTCAAGGATTATTACCATTTCTTCTCCGCCGTAACGGTAGCACTTTACATTATGACTTTCATTCATAAGGAGAAGCTGGGCAACTCCCCTTAAAACCTCATCTCCAAAATCATGGCCGAAACTGTCGTTCAGTTTCTTAAAATCATCTATATCTATCATTATTGCAGAATATCTTTTTCCAGAAGACGCAAGATGACCAAGCCTTATGTTCAGAGCCCGTCTGTTTCTCAGCTTGGTCAGACCGTCAATCTGAGTTTCGCTGTAAATCACATCAATAATCAGCACCAATACAAGCAGAATACCTATAAAAAGCAGGATGAGCTGAAAAATCCTTTTTTTCATCCGGGCACGGACATTTTCATACTGAAGGTTCTGCATTGTTGATGTAAGTTTCTGCCCGGCTATTCCGGTATATTCATTCAGGAACTTTTGAGAAAGCTTTTCTGAATCCTGACCGACTTCCCACATTAACTGCTTTCTTTCTTCATTCATTGAATCAGGAAGAGAGAATAAAACCTCCCTGGAAAGATCTATTTTTTTCATCAGGAAGTCATATTTACGGGTAATTTTTCCATATTCACGGTTAAATTCAAGCGCCTTTGCATAATTAGAATTTCTAAGCGCCCACATAGTCTTTATCCTGAAAAGCGGCAGAAGAAAATCATATATTCCGGCATGATTAAATTCTTCATTTTCATCAAAGTATTCAGAATGTAGTTTTTCAGCCAGCGCATAGGATTCTTCTGTTTTTCCCTGCATCATCATTATGTACGCCTTAAAGCCAAGAGCCCTGCGAAGTGCATGCCTTCCGAATGACGGATCATATTTTGCAATCAGCAGGGCATCTTCTTCCATTACGCCTTCTGCCTTAAGAGCATCTTCAAAGTCGCTTTCATAAAGCAGGAAGCGCCCGTACGAATGCAGTGCCTGACTTCGTATTACAGGATCTGAAATCCTATAAAAATTCATAATACGACGGGCATTAAGGATTGTTTCATACCCGGATTTATCTGCGCCGACTTCCAGATAGTACTGTGCAAGAAGCGAATAGTTTAATATTGCCTTTTCCGGCATTTCTGCTTCCTGCGTATAAAAGAGAATGTCACCGACTATATTCAGGTAATCGGTCATCCTGCTTTTCTGATAATAATAGTAGCCAAGGCTTTCATACAGATCAGCTTTCTGCCTTACAGAAAGATACCTTTGATTCAAAAGAGGAAGAATAAGTTTTTCTGCATCGACAGAATTATCTTCTGAAACAGTTTTAAGGACAGCCGTAATTTTCCGTCCGTTGTAAATTTCCCCAGCAGCTTCAAAAACATAAGTTCCGCCAAGAGTTACAAGAACACTCACAAGAGAAAGGACAATCGAAATAAACAGCTTATGATTTACTGCATGCATCATCTTCATGCATATTATTGTAACGCTGTTTTACGCTTTGAAAAGTTTTTTTTATTTTTAAGGCTTAAAGGCTAGCGGTTAACGCGGCTTGTAACGATATCGTCAATTTCGTGCACTTCTTTCTTTTTCTGATCTGCCACATATTCGTCTTTCTGCTGTTCCTTAAGTTTTTCAAGGGAATCTGTTTTCTGCATTGCCTTTTTAAGTTCTTCCCTTTTCTGTTCAGAAACAAGCTTTAGTTCGGCAAGTTCTTTTAAAAGTGATTCAGACTGGTTCCGTACATAAGAATAAAACTGATTTGCGTTTGCAATATCCGTAAAGTTTACGCTTCCCTTCATCTCATTTTTTACATAGACCTGTCTTGCTGCAAGGTCGTCAAGCCTGTCCTGGACTTTTTTTTCTTCAGCAAGGGCTTTTCCTAATTCAGCTTCTGCCTGCTGCTGCTGAAATCTGCGGATATTCAGGATTTCTTCAAGTTCAAAAACAAATTTCTTCATGAACGGCGACTAAATTATTCCGTAACCTGATTAGGATTTTCCAGATAGTCTTTTTCTGGAAATTCCACACCGGCAAGCGCAGAAAGCCGGTTCAGGGTATCTTCCATAGTACAGTGATCTTCTTCTTCCTGCTTAAGGAATTCTTCTATTGCGTCGTGACGGTCTATTGCTTCGTCAATTGCAGCCGAGCCGCCTTTCTGGTAGATTCCGGTATTTATCATCTGGGCATTGCTCTGATAAACAGACATTAACTCGCGGATTTTTGCTGCAGCCCTCTGAGTAGATTTTCCTGTAACGCGCTTACTCAATCGGCTTATGGAAGAAAGCACGTCGATTGCAGGATAATGATAGCTTGCAGCAAGTTTTCTGCTTAAAACAATATGTCCGTCCAGAACACCGCGCACAGTATCCGCAATCGGTTCATTCATGTCGTCACCGTCTACAAGAACAGCATAGAACGCAGTAATGGAACCTTTGTCATTTGTTCCTGTGCGCTCAAGAAGTTTCGGAATTGAATCAAAAACACTTGGCGTATAGCCGTTCTGTGCAGGAGGCTCTCCGTTAGAAAGGCTTATTTCACGCTGCGCCTTTGCAAAACGGGTAACATTATCCATCATGAGCATTACGTCTTTACCCTGATCCCTGAAATATTCGGCAACGGCTGTACAAACCTGAGCCGCACGTAGACGGCAGATAGAAGGCTCATCACCCTTTGCAACAACTACAACGCTGCGCTTCATGCCTTCTTTCCCAAGGTCACGGTTAATAAAATCAAGGACTTCGCGGCCACGTTCTCCAATAAGACCGATTACGTTTATATCTGCATCTGTATTTCTCGCCACCATACTGAGTAAGGTTGACTTACCTACGCCGGAGCCGGCAAAAATACCAATTCTCTGCCCCTTTCCGATTGTAAGGAGCGAATCAATTGCACGCACACCCGTAGTAATGCGCCGATTAATTTCAAGCTTAGTCATTGCATCTGGAGCCGGAGCCACAGCCGGATAGTATGTTTCTGGAACAATTTCGCCAAGACCGTCGCAAGGCTTTCCGGTTGCGTTAATGGTGCGTCCCAAAAGGCTCATTCCAACAGGAACCTGAAGCGTCTTTCCGGAACCGATTACCTCACAGCCGACTTCAATGCCGGTTGTTTCTGCGTAAGCCGTAAGCTTAACGATTTTATCATCAAGCCCTACAACTTCTGCAAGAATTGAACGATTTTTATCAAGCTTGATTGTGCAGATTTCACCGACCTGAGCTATTGGTCCACGGCTTAAAATTTCAAGTCCGTTTACAGCAGTTACATAGCCCACGTACATAATTGGCTCTGCGTCCTGAACCTGATTAAAATATTTTGAAAATTTAAGGTCTTCTGCAAAATCGTCTGGTGCATCCAGAACAGAATCAGTCTGAGTTTCAAAATCAAAAGCCATATCCCACCCCAGCTTTTTTTATTCGACAGTTCCCGGAACTTTTGTAATGCTTTTTACCGGAGAAATTTCAAGAATCTTGTTTTCAAGTTCTCCAAGCTGACTGGAAATACGCGCATCAATTGCACCAAAGTCAGTTTCTACAATACAGCCGCCCTTATCAACAGTTGAATCTTCCATTACAGAAATGCCTTCAACATTTTCTATGCGCTTTATGAACTCTGCCGTATTTGCAGACGTAAGCTTAAGGTCTTCTACGTTTACACGGAGAATAACCTTTCCGCGGGCACGAACCTTTTTAAGGGCTGCAAGAACATTGCTCATTATAGTTGTTTTCTGAGTTTCAGAAATTATCTTTACAACCTTGCGGGAAATAAGGATTACAAGCTCAACAATCTGCTGTTCAGTTTCCTTTAATATTTCTTCCCGGCGGAACATAATTGCTTCTATCATTTTGTGAAGACGCTGAATAAGGCGTTCAACTTCTTCTGAACCTTCCTTATAGCCCTGATCATGACCTTCTGCATAACCAGTTTCAGACGCTTCTGCCTTTAATTTAGCTTCTTCATCATGAGCCTGTTGAATAATCTGTTCAGCCTCTGCCTTTGCTTTTTCTACAATTTCTGCAGCATTCTTTTCTGCTTCCGCCTTAATTATTTCAGCCTGTTCGTTCTGCTTACGAAGTTCTTCAGAAGCAGTATCCTCTGCTTTCTTTACAATGTCGTCAGCATTTTTCTGAGCTTCTTCAATCATGTGCTGCTTTTCAATTTCCCAGCCTTTTCTGAAAGCCTCAGCTTCTTTTCTAAGGTCATCGGCAGTAGGACCTTCATACACTTCTTCAACGACCTCCTCTTCTACCGGAGGAGGCGCATAATCGTGTATGAGTGGCAATGAGAATTTTTTTTCTGCATCTTTAGATTTTATTTCAAATGGTCTAAAAACTTGCTTTGCCATATAACTCTACCCTACTGAACAAGTTCGTCTTCACCGCTGCGGGCAATAACGATTTCACCGGAATCTTCAAGACGACGGATTGTAGATACAATCTTCTGCTGGGCTTCTTCAACGTCCTTAAGTCGTACAGGTCCCATGAATTCCATATCTTCCTTAAGCATACTTGCAGCGCGCTTAGACATATTGCGGAAAATCTTATCCTGAACTTCCGTATCAACAGACTTAAGCGCTTTTGAAAGTTCCTGAGTATCGACTTCGCGGAGAACTTTCTGAATGGCACGGTCGTCCAGCATAACGATATCTTCGAATACGAACATTCGCTTCTTGATCTCTTCTGCAAGATCCGGATCTTCTTCTTCCAGAGATTCGATGATGGCCTTTTCAGAAGAACGGTCAACAAGGTTCAAGATTTCTACGATAGACTCAACACCACCAGCAGCAGTGTAGTCTTCAGAAGAAAGTGTAGAAAGTTTCTTTTCAAGAACGCGTTCAACTTCGCGCAAAACGTCCGGAGATGTACGATCCATTGTTGCAAGACGCTTGGAAACTTCAGGCTGCATTTCTTCCGGAAGATTCTGAAGGATTACTGCAGCCTTTCCAGGTTCAAGGTAAGCAAGAATCAACGCAATTGTCTGCGGATATTCCTGCTGAATAAAGTTCAAAAGATGAGCCGGGTCTGTACGGCGGATAAAATCGAACGGACGAACCTGAAGGCTTGAAGTAAGACGGTTGATAATATCGATTGCCTTCTGGCTTCCCAAAGATTTTTCCAAAAGTTCGCGAGCATAATCAATACCACCCGTAGTGATAAAGTTCTGTGCACTCATCAGCTCCTGAAATTCTTCAAGAACGGCGTCCTTATATTCAGCATCTACAGTTTCAAGACGCGCAATTTCAAATGTTAGTGTTTCAACTTCGTCTTCGCGCAGATGCTTCATGATTTCTGAAGAAACATCCGATCCAAGTGAAACAAGGAAGATGGCAGCCTTCTGACGGCCAGTGAGGCTTTTGTAGTCTTTTCTGTCTTTTTTACCGCTTCCAGCAGGCTTTAAGCTGCCAGGTTTCGGAATCGGTTTTGGATTTGACTTTGGGATATCATCTGACATTTTCTACTCCTCCATAAGCCATGTGCGGATAAGCATTGCGACATCTTCAGGATGCTCTTTTGCCATGTTGATTGCATTTTCCTGAAGCTCTGCACGGCGGCTTTCTTCGACAGACATAGTAACAGTCTGAGCCTCGTCCTTTGCTTCCCACAGAGCCTGTTCGCGGGCAAGCTGCTGCTGGCGCAAAAGTTCTTCTTCGCGTGCCCTGCGGCGGCGTTCCATTTCCTTGCTGATAATCCTGAAAAGAATAAATCCGACAAGTACGACAGCCACAGCAATAAGGCTTAACAGAATTGTTTTCTTTGTCTGCTGGGCCTTAAAGTATGCATTATCAAATTCTTCAAATTCCGCGGTGCGGTCAACCTGAATGTTTGTTACAACAACCATGTCTCCGCGAACCTTATCATAGTTTATGGCAGATTCTACAAGCTTCTTGTATTCTGCAAGTTCTTCTGCCGGTACAGCAGTATAGGTTCGCTTTAATCCGCCTGTCTCTTCATCAACAATGTAGCCGTGAGTCTTTGGATCCTTAAGCAGAGTCCATTTTCCGTCTACGTTTACAGAAACGGAACGGCGGCCAATCTGCGGAGAAATTTCTTTCTTAACAACAGTCGTATTGATTACGTTATTCTGAGTAACGCCTGTTTCAACAGATTTTCCGATAACGTTTGACATGTCACTGTAAACAGGAGGAGTCTGTCCCTCTACCCCTGCAGGTCCTTCCGGATTATAGCCTGTTCCCTGCCATTCCTTGGTTACTGTCTGCTGGCTCAATGGAAGCGTATCAACCATTTCTGAGTCATCGTACGGAGTATCAGGGTTATCTACCTTTCTAACGATTGGAGAGTAAATCGTAGCTTCAGAAGATTCCTTTGACATGTCCATGTCAAGGTTTACTACAAGGTCGCCGATTCGGCGTTCGTTTGCAAGTATCTGAAGATGAGAAAGAATTGCAGCCTTAAGCTTTGCTTCTTCCTGGTGGCGAATTTTCTGTTCCTTTTCGATGTTTGTAAGGCGTGTGGAATCTTCCATGCCTTCAAAATCATTTAGAACCGCTCCGCTTGTGTCAGAAATCGTAAGATTTTCTGCAGTAAGTCCTTCTACCATTGTCAGTACAAGGCGCTGAAGGTTCTTCTGCCTTTTCTTATTTGTATCAAGATCGCTTCCGTTCCTTAATCTGAGAGTAATGGATGCAGAAACCGGCTTCTGATCGGCTGTAAAAAGCTGAGATTCAGGAATATTGATTGTAACAAATGCAGCAGAAATATCGTCAAGAGCTTCCAGCTGCTGCTGGATTTTTGAAGTAACGGCATTTTTAAGCTTTACGTTTTGTTCCTTATCTGTAGTTGACCATGAACGGTTGTAGAAATCAGCAAATGGATCCCATCTTGAAGGTGTAAGACCTTCAGAAATAAGGATGGAACGCATTTTTCGTGCTATCTTTTCATCAAGTACGGAAATATAACCGGCCTCATCCGTAAAAGCCTGAACGTTTTCTTCAGAAAGGCGGTCTAAAATCTGATCCCGAGTAGATTCATTTGTAACTGGCGCATTAAAAAGACGAACTGTTGCCGGAGCAGAAGAAACCCTGGCTGCAACAACTACAGCAATAATTACGGCAGCAATAACTGCAAAAAGAATAACTTTTTTTATGACAGAAGCTGATTTCCAAAATTCCTTCAGCTGAGCCATCATCTTACTAAGCCATTCGTTCATCTGACCCCTCCCGTGAACGAACATTTAAAATACAATATATTGTACCATACATTAGAATTTCTGAAAAGAGAAAATAAATTTCAATATGAAAAAATTTCAATGCAGAATACTATGCCTAGCGGGTTGTAGTAATTTCGCTCCAGCCCTGAACAAGACGATCTATTACTGACTGAGCAAGATTAAGCGACATTCTTGCCTTAGACATTGCAATAGTTACGTCATGAAGATCAACCGATTCCGGATCTGTAATTACCTGCTGCTGAAGGTCAGAAACGGCAATCTGCTGCTGGTTCATAGTCTGAAATGCTTCAACAAGATAATCTTCAAATGAACGGCGGGTTCTTTCTACGCTATTTTCTGCGGCATTAGGAATGCTGTTTAACGGAGCACCGGCAATATCAGAAAGCTTTGAAACTCCTGTATGTGCCGCTTCCGTTCTGTTCATCTGCAAAGTCTTGATTTCTGGAATCGTCATTTTTACCACCCTTCCGCAAGTCTGTCAGCCTTGCAGTCCAATTTTATTATAAGACTACCTGTTGCCGATTTCAAGAGCTGCACTGAACATGCTTTTTGCGCCTTCAACTACAGTTGAATTTGCTTCGTATGCTCGGCTTGCAGAAATAAGGTCTACCATTTCGTTTACAATGTTTACGTTAGGATATTCAACGTACCCTTTTCTAGGACCAGACTGAATTGCATCAGGATGATCAGGCATGTACACGAATTTTCCTTCTGAAGTATCGCGGACAATTTCGCGTACCTTTACGCCTTTTCCAGGACCGTTATCCAGGTCAGACGGTGTGAACGGAGACCTGAACTGCGGATGACTTGCAGAAACCGGCTCAAATACTACGCGAGAACGCTTGAATGCGCCGCCTTCCTGTGTCCTTGTTGTAGAAGCGTTTGCTATATTGTTTGAAATTACATCTGTTCTGAGGCGTTCTGCACTCATTCCAGTTGCTGCTATATTAATCGATGTAAAAAGTCCCATATTCTGCTTCCCCTATTCCGTTCTATTTCTTCATTACTGTATTAAGCTGACTAAATTCAAATCCTGTAAGCTGAGTAAGAAGCCTGTACTGCATCTGAATCTGAAGGATATTGTTTGCTTCTGTTTCCGCATCAACGTTATTTCCGTTTGCCTTTGCAGTTGTCGTATAGTCAAGGACGCGACGAGGCTCTACATTCCTGTAGTCGTATGGAACATTAAGAGCAATGTGGCGGCTGTCCGTACGTGTGAGCTGGAATCCGTTTCTTGCCTTTTCTTCTGATTCAAAAGCGCGTTTAAGTTCGCTTTCAAAATTGACTGTTGAACGCTTAAAGTTAGGAACTTCGCTGTTTGCAAGGTTGTTTGCACTAACCTGATAGCGGAGGCTAGTTGCGTCCATTGCACGCTGTAAAAGGTCTATTGACCGTGTAAAAGTATTCATATTGACATCCTTACTTAGAATGTCGGTAAATGAATCAATTAATTTAGCAAAAACATATAAAAAAAAGCCCCGGACACTGAAGAGAAGTGCACCCGGAGCCTTTAACTTAAGTTCTTTATGACTAAAGAATATACCTTGACATATCCTGGCTCTGAACAATATCGCCCAAACGTTCATTTACATAGGAAGCGTCAATTTTTATTGTTTCACCGGAATGTTCATCTGCAGAAAAGTTAATTTCATCCAGAACTTTTTCCATGATTGTGTGAAGGCGTCGCGCACCGATATTTTCTGACTTGGCATTTACGCTTTCTGCAAGTTCACTCATGCAGTCAACGGCATCTTCTGTAAACTCAAGGGAAACGTTTTCTGTACTTAACAGCGAAGTATACTGCATTATAAGGCTGTTCTTCGGTTCTTTCAGGATGCGCTTAAAATCTTCTTTGGAAAGGCTTTCAAGTTCAACGCGCAGCGGGAAGCGTCCCTGAAGTTCAGGAATAAGATCGCTTGGAGCCGCAACACTGAATGCACCTGCCGCAATGAACAGAATGTGAGTTGTATTTATTACGCCAAATTTTGTATTTACGTTACTACCTTCTACAATCGGAAGAATGTCGCGCTGAACACCCTCGCGGCTTACGCTCTGTCCCTGAGCTTCTCCATGAACTGCAATCTTATCAATTTCATCGATAAAGATGATTCCGCTGTTTTCTACGCGGTTTCTTGCAACATCGGCAACCTTGTCTGTATCTACCATGCTGTCCAAAGTTTCCTGCGTAAGAATCTTTCTTGCTTCGCGTACTGTTACTGAACGGCGCTTACGACGGCCGCCCTGTAAAAGCCCTGCAAGATTCTGCATGCTGCTCTGAAGATCATCTATGCTTCCGCCTGCAATTATTTCCATGTTAGGCATTCCCTGGTTTCTGGAAACTGTTACTTCAACTTCCCGGTCTTCAAGTTTACCGTCGCGAAGCATCTGGCGGAATTTTTCACGTGTAGAAGACATGTCTGTTTTTGGCTGAGAAGCAGTTTTTTCTTCACGGATTATTATGTCACCGTCAGCAGTAAAGTCACACGAATCAGAATCTTCGTCAGAATCATCCGAAGGCTGATTTTTTCCAGAACCTGGCAAAAGCAGGTCAAGAAGCTTCTCTTCAACAACAGAAACAGATTTTTCCCTGAGTTCTTCTTCCATCTCTGCCTTAACGTCCTTATAGCCTACTGCCATAAGATCGCGGACCATGGATTCAACATCACGACCGACATAACCTACTTCCGTATATTTTGTTGCCTCTACTTTCAAAAAAGGCGCATTGCAGAGTTTTGCAAGCCTGCGCGCAATTTCTGTCTTACCGCAGCCTGTAGGTCCGATCATAAGAATGTTTTTCGGGGCAACTTCATCCCTTATGTCTTCAGGAAGCTTAAGCCTGCGTGCCCTGTTACGGAGCGCAACAGCAACTGCACGCTTTGCCTTTTCCTGTCCGACAATATACTGATCCAATTTTTCTACAATCTGCTTTGGAGTCAAATCAATTCTGTTTTCCATAAATTATATTTCCTCAACCGTGATGTGATTATTTGTGTAAATACAGATATCTCCGGCAATTTTAAGCGATTTTTCAGCAATCTCTCGGGCACTCAAATCTGAAGAATCAAGATAAGCAAGGGCAGCCGCATACGCATAGTTTCCGCCCGAACCGATTGCAAGCACATCATTTTCCGGTTCAATTACGTTCCCGTCTCCGCTGATTAAAAGAATTCTGTCTTTATCTGCAACCAGAAGCAGGGCTTCCAGTTTCTGAAGCATTTTTTCGGTACGCCACAGTTTTGCAAGCTCAACAGCAGCCCTTGTAAGGTCCCCGTTAAACTCCTTTACCTTTGTTTCAAAGCGTTCAAAAAGAGTAAAGGCATCTGCAACAGAACCTGCAAATCCTGTTATGATTTTTCCGTCATAAATCTTGCGGACCTTGCGCGCATTTCCCTTCATAACTGTATTTCCGGCTGTAACCTGACCATCTCCAGCCATTGCTACGTGGCCATTTCTTTTTACCGCAACAACTGTAGTACTGCGAATTTTTTCTGCCATAACATTTCCTTTAATTGTATTTTCTCCGTCCCGCTATTTTGAATGCGGATGAGCCTTATTATATATATCAATCAACTTTTCAGTTGTTATATGCGTATACCGCTGTGTTGTAGAAATGCTTGAATGCCCTAGCATTTCCTGAACTGCACGAACATCCGCACCGTTTCCAAGCATTGCAGTGGCAAACGTATGGCGCAGCGCGTGCGGCGAAACATGATGATTAAGTCCCTCCGCCCCGGAATAGCGAGACAGTATATAACGGACTCCACCAGTAGAAAGCGAACCACCTTTCTGATTTACAAAAACATACGGAGACTGATCCGCATTTCTCTCAGAAGCAAAGCGCTTTTTTCTGTCTTCAAAATAAACCTTTAAGGCTTCGCGTGCCTGAAGCTCAAAAAAAACCTTTCTTTCCTTATTACCCTTTCCGCGGACAATTGCATATGAATTGCCGTCCTTAAGATCGCTTATCTTCAGAGAAACAACTTCGCTTACACGGCAGCCGGTTGAATAAAGCACTTCAAAAAGAGCCTTATCGCGGGTTTCCCATAAAAGTTCATTTGTAACAGGTAGCGCACAAAGCTTATCGATTTCCGGAGCTGTAAGAAAACGCGGAATATGAACCGGAATCCTTACTGACTTAAGTTCAAGTGCCGGATTTGATTCCAGATAGCCGAATTTTCTGCAGTAGGCAAAAAATGTCCGCGTGGCCGCAATAAAACGGTTTACCGTAGCATTGGACTTTTTTTCTTTGCTTAGTTTTGCAACACAGAAACGCAGTTCTTCGGTTGTAATATTCTTCAGCGGAGCATCATAGCCAAGCACGGAAATAAGATGTTTAAGGTCATTTCTGTATGCGGTTACAGAGTTTTCGCTAAGAGAACGCACTGCCCGCAGATATATTAGAAATTCTCCGGCTACATCACCAACAAGCGTTTCTGCCATAGACAAAGCCTTTTATTCTTCATCATTTCCGGCAACAGGAGCCGGTTCTTCATCTGCAGAATGCAGGTAATCACAATCAGGATTAATGCATGACTTGTATGTGCCGTTCTTCTTGTCAAATTTTTCAACAAGGAACCAGCCGCATTTTGGACAGGTTGCATCAATCGGCTTAAAGTGACTGATAAAGTTACAGGTAGGATAGTTAGTACATCCGTAAAATTCTTTACCCCTTCCCTTTGTCTTTCGCGCAACAATTTCTCCGTTACAGCCCGGTACAGGACATTTTGCAAGAGGAATTGATTTTGTATTGTGACATTCTGGGAATCCTGAACATGCAAGGAAATATCCAAAACGGCCGAGTTTCTTTACCATCGGTTTTCCGCATTTTTCACAGATTTTATCTGTAGGTTCATCAAGGCTGCCCTTCACGCTCTGAACAGATTCCATGACTTCATCAACACGTTTTCTGAACGGATCAAAGAAGTCTGCAATCATTCCGTTCCATACAAGTTCGTCCTGTTCAACCTTATCAAGATTGTTTTCTACTTCTGCAGTAAAGTGCTCGTTTATTACATCCGGGAAAGATTCTACAAGGATTTTACAGATCATTCTTCCAAGAAGTGTCGGCACAAGCTGCTTGTTTGAACGTGTTACGTAGTAGCGGTCAAGCAGAACCGAGATGATAGGTGCATATGTTGAAGGACGACCGATTCCCTTTTCCTCAAGAGTGCGGACAATAGAAGCATCTGTATAGCGGGCAGGTCCCTGTGTAAAATGCTGTTCAGGATAGAATTTTTCTGACTTAATTGTTTCACCTGTTTTAAGCGACGGCAGGTTTCCTGTTTTTTCCTCTTTTGAAGAGAGAAGCTTTATTACGCTGTAAAAACCCTTTTCCGTAATCTTTGAAGCGCTTACGCGGAACATTGCATCACCCGCAACAATTTCCGCAGATGTTGTAGTAGTCTTTGCATTGTTCATCTGGCTGGAAACAAACCTCTCCCAGATGATTGTATAAAGTCTTAACTGATCGCGGGAAAGATATTCCTTTACAGAATCAGGTGTGTATTCTGTATATGTAGGACGGATACCTTCATGCGCATCCTGGGCCCCCTTTCCAACCGCATACTGAATCGGTTCCGGCGGAAGTTCATCTGAGTAATTTTTAAGGAGCCATGCATGAACGTCATCAAGGGCTGTCTGAGAAATACGAACGGAGTCTGTTCGCATGTAAGTAATAAGACCCACGCGGCTTGAGCCCATGTTAATACCTTCGTAAAGCTGCTGTGCAATCTGCATTGTCTTTCTTGAAGTAAAACCAAGACGGTTTGCAGCTGCCTGCTGAAGCTTTGAAGTTGTAAACGGAGGCTTAGGACGTACAGATTTTTCTGTCTGCTTGATGTTTGTAACAATGCATTCAGAATTACGGATTTCTTCAATTATGTCCTGAACCATTTTTTCTGATTTAAGTTCGGGAGTTTCATTTTTATATTTTACAAGCTGGGCAGTAAATTTTGTCTTTCCCTTTGAAAAATCAGCATCAAGAGTCCAATATTCTTCAGGAATAAAATTTTCTACTTCCTGTTCACGTTCACAGATCAGGCGAAGTGCTACAGACTGTACGCGTCCGGCACTAAGTCCGTTCTTTACCTTTGCCCACAAAAGAGGACTAAGGTTATAGCCTACAAGGCGGTCCAGTACACGGCGTGCCTTCTGCGCATTTACGCGGCTTTCTACAATTTCACCAGGATGCTGAACTGCTTCCTTAATTGCAACAGGAGTGATTTCATTGAATACAATACGACTTATCTGAGCATCAGTTTTATCCTGAAGTGCATTGCGCAGATGCCATGCGATAGCTTCTCCTTCGCGGTCATTATCGGATGCAAGCAGGACGCGTTCAGATTTCTTTGCGTCTTTCTGCAGTTCCTTAAGAAGCTTTGCCCTTCCGCGGACAGTAATATATTCAGGCTGGAAATTATTTTCCACATCAATTGCCAAACGGCTCTTCGGCAGATCAATTAAATGTCCCATAGAAGCCTTTACAACGTAGCCCGGCCCCAGATATTTTTCTATTGTATGAGCCTTCGCCGGAGACTCTACAATTACCAGAGTTTGAGGAGTCTTTGTTTTTTCTTTCTTCGATGTAGACTTTTTTTCAGCCATATAATCACCCTTATACCTGAAACAGCTCAAGCTGTTCTGTTTTTATGCTGCGGATTCCGGGAACCTCCCTAAGGCACCTCAGATAGTCAGCATAATTTTCTATTACCGGAGCACCAGCTTCCAGATAGTGTTCCGGAGTATTTTCAATTTTTGATTTAGAAACCTGGCCCCTGTCAAACCTAAGTTTCAGCTCGGAATCAGAAAATTTCCTTACCGTAAAAGCTTCCTGACCGAACGCCGCCCTGTGAAACATTACGTCACGGTTGTATTCCAAGGCAAATTGGGCAGTAATCAGAGCACCGCTTCCCGCAGGAGCCTGAATAACTACAACAGCAGGCGAAAGCGCCGCTATAATTCTGTTTCTATGCACAAAACGCCAGTTTGCAGCCTCTGTACCCGGCGCATATTCACTGATTATGCAGCCGCCGGATTCAATAATGCGCCCAGCAAGCCGCCCGTGAGAAACAGGCGTAACAGCATCACAGCCGCAGGGAAGTACCGCAGCGGTTCTTCCCAAAAGGGAAACATCAAGCGGTTCTGTACCGCAAGAAATGCCAGAACCGACAGCTCCAGACCTTGCTTTGCCGTCACGCAGATTATACCAGACATCCACTGCCCCTGTATGAGAGGCAGCGTCCACTCCATAGGCAAGTCCGGAAACAACCGTACAGCCGTCAAGCACCGCATTACGGGCAAATTCAACGGCCGCCCTTTTTCCTTCCGGAGTAATACGCCGAGTACCGACAACAGATACCGTGCGTCCGCGAAGACAGGACGGGTCTCCCCTGTAAAAAAGCATAAAGGGAGCATCTACAGTTTCCTTTAGCAGAGCTGGATATTCCGCATCTGTATACAGAAGATATCCAATTCTTTTTGCCTTAAGCAGGGCAAGTTCCTTTTCTGCACTGCGCAGGTTTTCTTTTCCATCCCATTTTACACGGGAAAGCCTGCGTCCGCAAAAAGAAATCATATCTTCTAAAGACATTAATGCAAGGGCATTAAAACTGTCAAGATTTTTCAACAGCTTAATCTTTTCATTTACATTTAAAAAGGTAATCCGCTGCACAGACATCAGAAGAAGTTCATCTTTTGACCTACATTCCATACGATGCGTCCAGCGCCCTCTTCTTATTAGCCTCTGCACTAGCCTTTTTATCAGCAGATTTTGTTGTTGCTATAATCTTATCATATAGTGCTACTGCTTTGTCAAATTCATAATTAGAATAATATGCACGGGCAAGCACAAACATGCCGTCTATGCTCCTTGTGTCAATATCAAGGTAGCGTTCAAGATATGGAATTGCCTTTTCGCTTTCATCAAGTTCAAAAATATAAAGAATTCCAATTCCGTACAGGGCAGTCGTCAGGCGGTCATCAATCTGAAGCGCCCTTAAATAAGCGCTTTCTGCAAGCGCAAGATAATTCTGTTTTTTTTCTGAATTTCCTTTTGCAGAAAAATCCAGCGCCGCATGACTCATGTAGCCTGCACACACTCCAACATAATAATAAAGATTTGCATTATCAGGATAGAATTCAAGAGCCTTTTCAAAGCACTGCAAGGCTTCTCCATACATCTTTTTATCGATATAACGTGTTCCTAAAATTTTATACCAAAGGCCGATTTTTGCATTTTTCCTCTGAACCTCTGCCGCTTCTGCATCATATTTATTGATTGCATCCTTGATTTCTTCAATCGTAACAGGATTTCCAGACGATTCCTGCATGTGCTTTATTCGTTTTGCCAGAATCTGCTTGCTGTCCAAGGAACAGCCCGAAAGCAGAAAGAGCACAGAAAAAAGGCAAGCCAGACAAATTCTTGATTTCATATAAACCCCACTTTTTAGATTTTGAGAGACAAAAAAAACAGTCCCTTTAAATATACACAGATTTTAAAAGAATTAAAATTTTTTTTTGAAAATTATAGAATAATTTTGTTTTTTTTAATGAAAAAACTGAAAAAAAACAGTTTTTTACTCTGATTCAGAATGTCCCGGGAAAAATTCCCTGTGATATTCTTCAAGCTGCCTGTCTTCTACATGAGTATAAATCGTCGTTGTTGATAAATCCGCGTGCCCCAAAAGTTCCTGTACGGAACGCAGGTCTGCTCCGCCGGCAAGAAGATGAGTTGCAAAACTGTGGCGCAGCGTATGAACCTTTGCTTCCACGCCGCTCAGTGTTTCCAGCTCCTGAAAGCGTTTCCAGACACCCTTTCTGGAAATAGGTTCTCCCTTATAATTCAGGAACACTTCGGAAACAACCTTGTTTCTTGCAAGTTTCGGGCGTATTTCATTCATGTAAAGTTCAAGTTTTGCCTTTGCAGTATCACCAAAAGGAACTATGCGATCCTTATCGCCCTTTCCGCGCACTAAAATTATTTTTTCATCAAAATGTACGTTTTCAACACGAAGGCCGCAGGCTTCGCTTATGCGAAGTCCGCACGAATAAATCAATTCAAAAAGGGCATCATCCCTTTTTCCAAGTTCTGTAGATGTGTCAATTGATTTTAAAAGGCGCTCAATCTGATCAAGGGAAAGAACTTTTGGCAGATTTCTGCCAAGTTTAGGACGTTCCAGCAGAAGCGGATAGTTCTCTGCCCACATTCCCCTGCGAACCATGAATGAGCCGAACGAACGCAGCGACGAAATATCCTTTGACAGCGTAACCGCTGCCTTGTCCTGCGTTTTTCGCCAGGAGAGATAGTAAATCAAATCTTTTACCGTAACATCCGCAAGCTTAATCCTCTGTCCGGAACACCAGTGCAGGAAGATTTCTATACAGAAGCGGTAAGTTTCTGCAGTCTTTTTTGACAGCCGTTCAACCATAAGAAGGTCAGTATAAAAGCTGGCAAGAAAGGACTGCATTTTTTCTTCAATTTTATTTCCTGTTGAAGTTGATTCCATTTCTATGCTTTTTTCTCATAACTGCAGGAATATTAACATCGTTCATGTCTATGTTTCCTGCCGGTACTCCAACCTTTTTAAAAGACGCAGCATACTGAGAAGGCGATTCTGCTTCCTCTGCCGGTGCATCTATATTATCAAAAAGACCCGGTGTATCATTTTCAAAATCAGAAGATTTTCCTGTAAGAATTGCATCAAAATCCTGTGCAGAAATTGTATTTGTATCAACAGGATTTGTTTCTTCAACAGGAGCTGCAATTTCTTCTTCATCCTGCTGAACGCCCATACCGTTAAATCCTGTTGCAATTACAGTTACGCTTATATTTTCACCCATTGATTCGTCAACTACAATACCAGGCTTAAGGTCATAGTTCTTGCTTGCAGATGCACATACTATTTTTGAAATTTCTTCAAGTTCATTAAGCTTAAAGTCCTTGCTTGCGCATACATTGATAAGGAAGTGCTTTGCACCGTCAATGTTTGTATCTTCAAGAAGAGGATTATTAATTGCCATTGTAGCAGCATCTACAGCGCGGTTTTCTCCGGAAGCAACACCGATTCCAAAAATTGCAGTTCCCTGACCTTTCATTGCGGCACGAACGTCTGCAAAGTCAATGTTTGGAGTTCCGTATTTTGTAATGATTGTAGACATTCCTTCAATGCTCTGGCGTAAAAGATCATCAGCGGCACGGTACTGTTCTACAAACGAAAGAGTTTCACCAAAAACTTCGCAGATTTTGCGGTTTGGAATTACGATTACAGAATCAACTGCATCCTGTAGCTTTTTAAGGCCTTCAAGGGCAAGATCCATACGGCGCTTGCCTTCCCAACTGAACGGAGTTGTTACAATACCAACTGTAAGGGCACCCATTTCCTTTGCTATGCGCGCAACAACAGGAGCAGAACCAGTTCCAGTTCCACCACCCATTCCGGCAGTAACAAATACCATATTGGAGCCCTTAAGGATATTTGTAATTACTTCCTTATCTTCTTCGGCAGCCTTTTCCCCGATTGTAGGGTCGCCGCCACATCCTAATCCCTGTGTAATTTTCTGACCGATTGCAATACGGTTCTGGGCAATAGATTTATTCAAGGCCTGAAGATCAGTATTAAGTGCAATAAATTCAACATTCTGAATGTTTGCCTCAATCATTCTGTTTACGGCGTTTGAACCGCCGCCACCGCAACCCACAACTTTTATAACAGTAGGGCTCACCACGCTTAAATCTGTCCCCTGTGAGTTTACTACTTCAAAATCCATTATCTTCCTCCCTAACCCCATGATCCTAGAATAATGATTTTAGCATTTTCAATATTTTATTTTCACTGTGCTCGCCGGTTCTTACATTTTTAGAAAGCTTTTTAGCTTTTTTAGGCTGCCTTACCACAGTGTCCTTACAAGCCCTTACAAGTCCGATTACCGTAGACCAGTCCGGTCCGGCGTAATCTTCTTCTATCCCCCCCATTTTTTCCGGGTAGCCGATCCTTACATTGTCTGTATCAAAGCTGTCCTGAACGCATTCAACAATACCGTCCATTTTTGCTCCGCCGCCAGTAAGAATAATGTTACCTGAAATTGACGTAAGAGTTGTTTTTTCAATGATTTTATCTTTAACCATTTCAAAGATTTCTTCAATACGCGGAGCGATGATTTCGCAAATTTCTGCCTGGGAAATTTCACGCGGATGCTGGCCGCCCACTCCGTTTACAATAACTGTCCTGCCGCGTTCAACGTTATCCATATAACAGCAGCCGGCCTCTATCTTAATGCGTTCTGCTTCTGCCACCGGAATTCCAAGACAGATGGCAATATCATTTGTAACAAGGTTTCCGCCTACAGGAATGGAAGCTGTGCACACCGGCGCACCGTGAAGAAGCACAAGAATATCAGTTGTTCCTGCCCCCATATCAACAATGATAGACCCCAGTTCCATTTCATCTTCGTTTGCAACAGAATGAACGGAAGCAAGAGTCTTTAGCATAACGCCATCCATATTGTAGCCCGCACGGTTAATGCAGGTGCGCATATTCTGAATTGTTGTCTTTGATGCAGTAATTATATGAACGGCAGCTTCAAGGCATACTCCAAGCCGGTGCATAGGATCCTTAATGCCCGAAATATGATCAACAATATATTCCTGGGTAATTACATGAAGCATTTCGCGGTCAAGAGACATCTGAACGGCTGTTGCAGATTCCTTTACGCGGTTTATGTCATCTTCAGAAATTTCCCGCTGTGATTTTCCTTTTGAAGAAACTGCAACTTTTCCGGTTGCATTCATTCCTTCGATCTGATCTCCTCCGACAATTGTAAAGCATGAATGAACTTCCACACCCGCATTCTGTTCAGCATTCTCAATGGCATTACGGATTGCATTTGAAGCAGCTTCAATATTTACAATGTTTCCATTGCGCAACCCAATTGATTTTTCACATGCAGTTCCGGCAATCTTTAACTCACCGTTTTCATCAAATTCGCCTATTGCAACACGAATACAACTTGTTCCAATGTCAAGACCTACAATCATCTTTTCCTACCCGAATCAGCGCTTTCTGTATGAAACAGAACCGTACCGCAGATCAATTTCCGATACATCAGGCTCAATCCTGTTAACTACATCAAGTGCGACCATCATATATTTTAAAGCATCTTCATTTAATGTTCGGTCAGTCAGCACTTTAATTTTAGACCCAGATGGAATTAAAACCAGTTCGTAGTTACCATATTCTTTCTGAATTACGCAAATTTCACTTACAGCTGCAAGGTACTTTTGTCCATTTTGCTGAATAGTAGCAATCTGTTCAATAAGGGAACGAAATTTTGCTGGAATTCTCATTCCTTCCGTCATGTGGTCAACTGGAAGCCCTGAAATAATCGGTACAGAATTCAAATCAATTGAACCCAAAGAACGTTCCGGGAACAGTACGCCGTTTCTGTCTATCTGAACAGCAACGCTTCTTCCATTCTGATTCAAAAATGTCATTGCCACAGGAACACGTTCAACAACAGAAACATAAATTCTGTTCGGAAAAACCTTTCTTACAGAAACAGAATCAATTCCGCTTACGCTTGCAAGAATTGAAACTGCAGCGTTTTCATCAAAATCATACCAGTTTTTTGTGTTCATAGGCCTTAAAAGGTCTACGAGTTCCTTTGCACTGTAATTTCCCTGACCAGAAACATACACCTGAGGAGCTCCAAGACTTGGACGGATGAATTTATAGAACATAAATTCAAAAAATACGCAAAAAATCAAAACCGTAAAAATTATTTTGATTGCGTGAACAGTTTTATCACCATCTTTTTCTTCTGACTTTTTTTCTGAATAATCTGCATCCGGAAGCTTAAAAACATCCTCGTCTTCATATTCTTCAAACCGTATTGAAAAATCACTCATAAACCTTTACTCCGTCTATACTTTCTATTTCAACAAAATCGTTATCATATGTCTCTTCTTCTTCGGTATCACAGCGTGATGCGTTTACAATAAAACCGCACATGCACAGCGTGATTATTATGGAACTTCCACCAAGGCTGAAAAACGGCAAAGGAATTCCAGTAGAAGGCAATGCTCCGCATACAACAGCACAGTTAATAAGCGACTGAAGCGCTATTACAACTACAAAACCAAAAGATGCAAAAGATGCAAATCTGTTGCGGCAGAAAACTGCAATTTTTATTCCGCGCCACACAAAGAATGCAAGCATGAAAAAATAGCAGATTACGCCGCTAAGTCCCATTGCTTCTGCCCAGCTGGCAAAAATATAGTCAGCCTGAACTTCAGGGATTCTGTTGCTCTGAACCAGTTTTGACCCGATTCCCGCACCCCAGAAACCACCGGCACTTATTGCCCTTTTTGCAGCCATACTCTGGTAGTTTCCAGAATCCAAGCGTTCATTAGGATTCAGGAACGAAATGATTCGTTCAATTCTGTATTCTTCCGAAAGCAGGAAATATGTAAATCCCAGCACGGCAATTATTCCTACAAACCACACCCATCTGATTTTCATTCCGCAGCTCCAGAAAAAGAAGCAGCAGAACGCAAAAAGAAATACAGATGTAGAAAAATCTTTCTGAACAAGAACCATTCCTATAAGCAGAAGCATCATTCCAACAGCCTTAGCAACATTCCTTTCTTCTATTACGGGAATTGCAGCCTGCTTATCAAAATAATTTGCAAGATAGATTATCACTGTAAATTTTACAAGTTCAGAAGACTGAAGCGTAAAATTGAACGGCATTTTTACCCAACGCCTTGCTCCGTTTTTTTCTACCGAAAGCCCTGGTATAAAAGTCATTACGCAAAAAATCAGCGTAATAAGGGTCAGCAGCGGAAGAATTTTTCTTAAAGTTCCAACCGGCATAAATGCAAGAACAAAAAATCCTACAAGTCCAACCACTGCACATATGGACTGACGCCTTATAAAGTAAAATGAATCATTAAAGATTCTTGCAGCATAACTCTGAGAACAGAAATATAACGTAAATAAACCAAAGCCCAGCAGAAGAATTACGGCAACAGAAAAACCTAAATCGCTCTTCCGATACTGTTCCACAGGCCTGTCAGCAAAAAAACTGTACCCGCCCACCTTACTCGTCTCCTGCACTGATTATAGGAATTATTCTTTCAAGTGCAATTCCATGACTGGCCTTTAAAAGAACCATATCCTTTTCCTTAGCAAATTTCAGAATACTTTCCGCAGCTTCGTTCATTGCGTCTTCATCATGTCCCGGAATATATTTTGAATTCAAAAATCCAACCCGGACAGCCGCTTCATAGCCATGCTTCATTTCTTCACCAATAAGAATAAGAAGCCCTGGTTTTGCCTTAACGGCTTTCTGAACAACCTTTTCGTGTTCCAGAACAGATTTATCTCCAAGTTCAAGCATATCGCCAAGAACAAGAATTTTTTCGTTAATTCCTTCAAGAGAACTGCAAAAATCCAGCACGTTCATCATTGAATCCGGATTTGCATTATAGCAGTCCTTTATAAGAGTGATGTTTACCCCAGTCTTAAGCTTTATGGATTTTGTTTCCATTCTGCCGTCAACAGGATCAAATTTTTCAAGACCAGCTTTAATCTGACACGCAGAAAGCCCAAGCTGTTTTCCAATAGCGCAGGCACCAAGCGCATTCCTGTAATTGTAGATCCCAGGATTTTTAAGATAAATAACTTCGCCGTCAAGTTTAAAAATAGTTCCTTCAAGTCCGCAATCCTTTACAAACTGAGCACCGCTTTCTGAATCTGGAACAGATTTTCCATAATATGTAATTTTTCCCTTTACATTCTGACCAAGGAATTCCTTAAAATCATCTTCTGCCGGAATAAATGCAACGCCGTCTTCCGGAATATAATTAAAGATCTTGCGCTTTTCTGCCGCAATATTTTCCTGGCTTCCAAGGATTCCAATATGAGCAGTTCCGACATTTGTTACAAGCGCATACTTTGGCTTAAGAACAGCCGCAATTTCGCCGATTTCATCAACCCGGTTCATTCCCATTTCAAAAACACCCACAGAATGTTCACTGCGAATGTTAAATACAGAAAGAGGAAGCCCTGTTTCAGAATTAAAATTTCCCTGTGTATATACAACGTTGTATTTCTGCTTAAGTACAGAAACAACCATTTCCTTTGTAGTTGTCTTTCCGCTGGAACCGGTAATTCCAACCTTTATTAAAGACGGAAATTTTTCTACATAAGCCGCAGCTGCTTCCTGCAAAGCCCTTAAAGTATCCGGAACAGCAACCAGACAGAGATTTTTATTTTTTTCAGAAATCAAATCATACTTTGATTTGTTTCTGTCATATTCAGTTTTATTAATAAAGATTACGGACGCACCCTTTTCTACCGCAGACTCAACATATTTATGACCGTCCTGACTCTGTCCTACAAGCGGAACAAACAGAGAACCTTCCGCTACATTTCTGCTGTCAGTTACAACAGATGAAAAACCAAACACGTCTTTTTTATTATTTCCGCCGACTAAAAAACTACTCCTTACACCGGCAAGCAACTCATCAATACTAAGCAAACTCTCTACATTACTCATCTATCTGCTCCGTTCATTTCTACCCGGACAATATCTTCTGTTTCCGCCTTATGCATTCCCAATTCATCTGTTGCAATTCGTTCTATGCGATCCGTACTGGAAAGAAGACTTATGTCACCAATCAGTTTTTTATTCTGCTCAATCAAGCGTTCCTGTTTTTTTTCAAGTTCATTTATTTCCCTGGACAGATCAGCATAACGCTTTGTCTGTATTCCATAGACAATCAGAAGAAGAGGAACCAATGCCGCAAGCACAAACGTAATCACTTTTATAAGCTTTTCCCTGGCTTTCAGTTTCATCAGAATCCCTCCACTCCAAGCAGATGATGTTCCGTCGCGTTGCGCAGTTTTCTTACAACACGAAGCTTTGCACTTCTGCTCGGTGAATTAACCTTTACCTCTTCTTCCGTCGGACCGACAGGTTTTCTTGTAAGTATTTCCGCGCATGGCTTTCCACCACAGCGGCATACAGCAACCTCCGGCGGGCATACACACTCCCGTCCTAAATTACGGAAATAATTCTTGACAATTCTGTCTTCCAGCGAATGAAACGTTATTACACCCAGTTTTCCACCCACATTCAGATTGTTAAACGCATTATGAATGGCTTCAGGAATATGACGAAGTTCACTGTTCACAGCAATCCTTAAAGCCTGAAAAGTTCTGGTTGCAGGATGAATAGGTCCGTAACGGTAATTTCCCGGAACAGAATCAAATATAATGTCAGCAAGCGCCTTGGAAGATTCTATTTTTCCTCCGCGACGCGCCTCCACTATTCCATGAGCGATCCGTCGGCTAAGTTTTTCTTCGCCGTACAAATAAATCAAATTTGCAAGCTCTTCCTCTCTCATACCGTTTACAATATCACCTGCCGATTCATTCTCTGAAGCAGGATCAAGACGCATGTCCAACGGTTCATCATAGCGGAAAGAAAAACCACGACCGGAACGTTCATAATGAAAAACCGAAATCCCCAGATCAAAAAGAATAAGATCTGGTTTCGGGTATTCAGCCGGATAATTCTTATGAAAATCATTAAACCAGCCATTATAAAAATGCATTCTGTCACCAAAAGGTGCCAGTCTCTCTCTGGCACGTGCCTGAATTACAGAATCTGCATCAATACCAATAACAGAAAGTGATGGAAAAGCTGATAAGAAAGCATTTGAATGTCCGCCTTCGCCGAGTGTACAGTCTACCATTACGGCATTCTTTTCAAACGGTTCGCCCACAGGACTAAGCCATTTTAAACACGGTTCGAGCAATACAGGAGTATGAACGATCTCCACTTTTTCCACCTTTTTTTAGAAGCTGATGGATTTTAATTCCTCACTGGCTTCCAACAGATTATCTTCGTTTGAAGTCAAATAAGTTTCATAAGACTGATTATCCCAGATTTCAACGTATTTACCGTTTCCCAGAATAGTACAGTCTTTAGAAAGCCCTGCATAAGACCTCAGACTCTGTGGAATAGAAAGACGACCGGATTTATCAAATTCGATTTCCTGAGCCGGTGCAATAAAACTACGCATGATAAGCCTGTTTTTTGCACTGAAAGGAGATGCGTTCTCCATAATTTTTGAAGAAAGTTCCTCCCATTCTTCAGGAGTAAAGAGCCATAGACAGCGGTCTACTATTGCCTGCGTAACAATGAGTACGTTACTCGTAATTCCGGTACGAAGCTTAGAGGGAATCATAATTCTTCCCTTTTCGTCCAGAGTGCTATTGTACTCACCTGTAAGCAAATTCAATCCACTACCTACCACAATTTACCACTTTTTCCCACTTATCTATCATTTTAATTAAAAATTTCGTAAAGTCAATGAACAAATTTGCCGAAAATATAGAAAATTTAAATCTTTTTTATTTCTTATCTTTATACGCGTATAGTTCTATTTTGTAGGGTAAAAATATAAAATATCTGCATTTATAATCAGCAATAAAAAAACACGATGATAAACATTTACAACGAAAGTTCGCTGCACAAAACCCTTAAAAATTTTTACAGCGCACAAGAAGGCTTTCGGGAAGAAGTTTCCGAAGACGGACACATTTACGACATTCTCAGCCCAGACGGCTCAATCATAGAGATTCAGACAAAAAATTTAAGCAAGCTGTTCCCCAAAATTCAGGACGCACTTTCAAAAGGGCGCAAATGTAAAATCGTCTATCCCCTTGTAATTCAGAAAGAAATAATACTTCTAAAAAAAGACGGCACACAGATTTCTGCAAGAAAAAGCCCTAAAAAAAATTCAATTTATGACTTATTTTCAGAACTTACAGGGATCTACCCCGTCCTGCTGGACAGAAATTTTTCACTGGAAGTGCTTTTTATAACGGCACAGGAAATACGCACGCAAACAGACTGTCCGGTACAGTCAAAAAACAAGAAAAGACGATTTAAAGCTAATTGGATAAAAACAGACAAAAAACTAAAGGAAATACATGAAACAAAAATATTTTACAGCAAAGAAGACTACATTGCACTTTTACCACAGAACCTTAATGAAGATTTTACCGTAAAAGATCTTGAAAAATGCCTAAAAGAAATAAAAGGCCTTCCAAAAAGCGCCGCAAAAAACTCATCCTTAATCGTATGGGTTTTAGTAAGAATGAACCTTATTACACAAACAGGAACAAAAGGAAAAGCCCGCATTTACAAAATAAACCGTCAGAAAAGTGAAATTGAACAGTACGGATTTTTTAAATAAAAAAAACTGCCGTCATGAATGCATTATGCACCATGCGGCAGTCGTTTTACCAAAGATGAATACTACCAGCTATCAGCCATATCATCTTCATCCTGGTTATTAGAATCATAAAGATCTGTTACACAGCGAAGATCATCAAAGTATACGTAGTAAGTACCGCGAGCAAGCATTGGATTACAGTCTACGCGGAAACCAAGAATACGGATACCAGGACGGTCACCATAGTATGCACTGTGCTGAACGATACCATGTTCTCCGTCCGGGCTAGGTGGAACTACAGCAGTAAGTTTTTTCCAACCACTGAATCCAAGGTTACCCATATAAAGTTCATAGTTGCGTCCAAAATAATCCTGAATAAGAATGTAAAGATCATGTCCCTGGTTACGTCCACAAACCCACATAGAGATTGTTTTTGTAATTCCTTCAAGAGCAATAGGTCTCTGTGCAGTAATGTAGAATGAGTTTACACCACGGCGGAAAAACTGAACCTTAACACCAAGAACCTGTGTATCATCTTCAGAAATAGATGATTCACCCTTTATAGGTTCCTTCATTGCAGGAGCACCTACAAAGTTACGTGCAGAAATTACACCATAGTCCGGAGACATATGTACAAACCATGAACCTTCACGTTCGAAACTATCAAGAGACTGTTCTGCAAGAGCCTGCATAGCAGAATCGTTTCCAACAACTTCCGGATTTGGATCTTCAACAATACTGTTCTGTGCAAATGCAGCACAAGCAACCATTGCTACAAGAGCAGTCAAAAGAAACTTTTTCATTAGTTAGCCTCCGAAGAAGAATCAGATTTTGAAGAAGAACCAGACTGAGCATCATCAAAACTCTGATCCTTAAGTTCGTAACCATCGAAAATAAATGACAATGAATTAGACATAAACTTCAAATTATCAATATAGAATGTAAAGTCATCAACATATTCAGCAGCATCAGTTCTGATACGGAAACCAACCAAAGAAAGGTTTCTTGGACCAGAGCGAAGACGTGAATGCTGATTAAGCCAGCCAGGAATCTTTACAACAAGATTGCGCCATCCGTTAAAGCGGAGGTTTCCTGCAGGAAGTACATGAACACGGCCTTCTGCATCGCGAATCATAACGTCAAGGTAGTAAAGGTAATTTGCACCCCATACCCAGAAATCAAGATGATCTACAGTTCCTACAAACGGAATTTCAAATACTTTTCCGTCTCTCATAGGAATGATTTCTGCCCAGTTATCTCCCTTGCGGTTATAAGCAAGCTGAAGTCCGAAAACCTTAGCCTCTGTATCACCTTTCTGGAACGGTTTTAGAGAATTAGGAATTCCCTTGAATGATCCGAATTTTGGATAACCTTCTGCAACAAAGCGGCTGGCATTTACAGTCCATTCCCAGCTCAATGATTCTCCATCATGAAAGTAATTCTGATTACCGATGTCATCAAAATTATCAATCAAGAATGTCTCCTGACTTTTTGAACTTGGCTGACTAAATGCAGGAATACAAAGCACAAAAAGCAGAGAAAGATTTACAAAGACCTTCAAGCCCTTTTTCATGTAAAACTCCTTCAACATATTTCATTCCGATTTTCAGAGAAAATCTCATTCTTTATTTTCGGAAAAAATATCTACTTAATTTACAATTTCTAACTTCATTCAAAATTTTAAATCGTATCTGAACAAGTTATATACAATTATATTTACACTATTCTTCTTTGTCAAATTGTTTGTCTATTCAACCTTGAATAAAAATGATGTTTAACTTAGTATAAGGTATAATTGAAATTCCAAGGAGCATTCAATGTTTAGTTACAAAGACATCGGTCTTGTTAACACAAAAGACCTCTTCAAAAAAGCTATGGCTGGTCACTATGCTATCCCAGCTTTTAACTTTAACAACATGGAACAGATGCAGGCTATCATCCAGGCTTGTGTTGAAGCAAAATCACCTGTAATTCTTCAGGTTTCAAAGGGTGCACGCGCTTACGCTGACAAATTCATCCTCCGCAACATGGCTCGCGGTGCCGTTGAATATGCACATGAACTCGGATGCGACATCCCTATCGTACTTCACCTTGACCACGGTCCGAACTTTGAAGTAGCAAAAGACTGTATCGACAACGGATTCTCATCTGTTATGATCGACGGTTCTGCTCTTCCATACGACGAAAACGTAAAACTCACAAAGCAGGTTGTTGAATACGCTCACGCTCACGACGTTACAGTAGAAGCTGAACTTGGTGTTCTTGGCGGTGTAGAAGATGACGTTGCTGCAGAAGAATCAAAATACACAAAACCAGAAGAAGTAGTAGACTTCACATCTAAGACTGGATGTGACTCACTTGCAATCTCTATCGGTACATCACACGGACGCTGCAAGTTCACTCCAGCTCAGTGTACACGCACAGCAGATGGAATCCTTGTTCCACCTCCGTTGGCATTTGACGTACTTGAAAAAATCGAAAAAGAACTTCCAGGATTCCCAATCGTACTCCACGGATCTTCTTCAGTTCCAGTAGAATACGTAAAAATCATCGAACAGTTCGGCGGAAAAATCCCTGACTCAGTAGGTATCCCAGAAGATCAGCTTAAGAAAGCAAGCCAGATGGCTGTATGTAAGATTAACATCGACTCTGATGGACGTCTTGCTATGACTGCTGCTATCCGCAAGTTCTTTGCTGAACACCCAGACAAGTTTGACCCACGCGAATACCTTGGACCAGCTCGCGAAGAACTCAAGAAAATGTACATGCACAAATGTACTGACGTTCTCCTTTCTGCAGGCCACGCATTGGATAAATAAGAGCTTAAAAAAATCCGAGCAGTGCGCAGGATTTTTTTAAGCGTCTTAATCGATAAAAAAAAGAGTTCCGTAAGGAACTCTTTTTTTAACTTACCTGCAAGGAAATCCGAGCAGTGCGCAGGATTTTTTTGAGCGTCTTAAAAAAAAAGAGTTCCGTAAGGAACTCTTTTTTTTATCGTACTAACTAGGAAATCTCGGCCACACCGCCCCAACTTACCTACATCCGCAGCGTATTTGCCACTACATAGTTTCTGTCACCGTCAGAAACGCCGTCCTTTTTATCATCAGATTTTAAAGGGCTTTCGTAATCGCCCATAAAAAACTTACCGCGCAGAAGAAAGCTTATGCCAAGCGGAACGCAGTAAATTAAGAAAGGAATCATCACCATAAGGGAAAACTTTACGGATTTTAGGAAAGTATTTCCGGCAACAAAAAGCTGGCAGTACATTGAAAATAAAAATATAAGTCCGAACAGAACAGATTCCGTTATGAGAAGAACTTTCATTTTTCTGTCTAATTTAAATTTCATGACTCAATTATACTGCCGGAATCACAGGATGTCACTCAGATTATTTAATAATCCAGCTTCCGTCCCTGTACTGAGCAAATTTTGTATAGCCTTGCGCTTCAAGCATTGCAAACTGAGGCCCTGCTTTCTTTGCCTTGCGGATTATACCTACGATATAGTCATTGCGAAGCTTTTCTGCCTGCTGCATTACAAGAGGGAATGCAACTTCATCACCGTAAAGGAGAGCGCATTTTTCTTTCTGATCAGGAATTTTATATTTCTGTTCAAGAAGTATGTTACAGATTCGTTCAAAACCGATTGAAAATCCTACTGCCGGAATATTCTGACCAAGGAATTTGCCAATCATATTGTCGTAACGTCCGCCGCCGCCTACAGCACCGCTGAAATCCGGACAGGCAATTTCAAATACCATTCCAGTATAATATCCCTGACCGCGTACAAGGTTCGGGCAGTATGCAATTTCATACTTTCCGCCGCTCACTTCCCTTGCGGTAGCAATAACATACTTAAGGTCATCAGCAATTGCCGGGTCTGAACAGCGTGCACTTACAGAATCAAGCGAAATTTCTCCAGAAGAAATGAATTTTACAAGTTCTGCAATTGCGGCAGCCGGGAACTGTTTTTCCTTAAGTTCCGCTTCAATTCCGGCTGCACCGATTTTGTCCAGTTTATCGAATGTAATGCAGACAGAATCAAGGGTTTCTGGTGCAAAGCCCATTGTTTCAAGCATGTTCCTTAAAATGCGTCGGTCATTAACATTGATTGTAAAATTATTAAATCCGATTGCAAGCATGGCACGTGCAGTTACGTCAATAAGCTCTACTTCGGCGTTGCAACTTGAATCGCCAAGAATATCGATATCGCACTGAACAAATTCCCTTAAACGTCCTTTCTGCGGTCGTTCTGCGCGGTAAACGCGGTCTGTCTGAATAACCTTAAAAGGAAACTGAAGTTCATTATGATTTGCAGAATAAAAGCGTGAAAGAGGCAAGGTAAGGTCATAGCGAAGCCCCATATCTGAAAGATTTTTTTCATTCGGTTCCGAAGCAAGGGCTGCATCAAGTTTATCTCCGCGTTTCAAAACTTTAAATACAAGATTAAGATTGTCTCCACCGTCTGATTTATCTATATTTTCTGAATCTTCAAGAACCGGTGTGGAAATTCTTTCAAAACCAGAAGCCCGGTAAGTTTCCAAAATTTTTCCCTGAATGTAGTCACGGATTCTCTGTTCTTCCGGCAGAATATCTTTCATTCCCTTTAACGCATTAACTTTCATTTACTTAAATCCTTGTTATTAAAATTGATGTCTAATCACAAACCCCGTTTTTTTTACGAGTACACAAATATTACACAAAAAGAAATCCTTTTACAACAAAATCAATAAGTATATAATGTACGAATGACACTTATTTTTGATATCGGAAACACAAACATAAAGGCAGCCCTTGCAGACAGATCGGAAATAATTGAAACCTTGCGTTTTAACTCCGACTTAAACACTCCCTCTGAAGTAATTCAGGCTCAGATTTTAAGAATGATTTCTAAATGCGGCATTAAAAAAGAAGAACTGACTGATTCAATAATAAGTTCTGTAGTTCCTAACCTTACGGATTTTGCAGCTCAGATTTCAGAAAAGATAATTCAGAAAAAGCCTTGCATCATAAACAGTTCACTGTACAAAAAACTTCCTGTAACCATTCCGGAATCTGCCGTAAATCAGATTGGCACAGACCTTCTTTGCGATGCCGTTGGCGCCTGGGAAAAATACAGGAGGCCATGCATTATAATTAATTTTGGAACAGCCCTTGCCTTTACAGCCATTACTCAGGACGCACACATTTGCGGCGTTGCAATTACACCAGGAATCAACACTGCATTAAAATCTCTTACGGCAAATACAGCACAGCTTTCTGAAGTTCCGCTTGAATTTCCGGAATCATCGCTTGGAACCACAACAGAAAAATCTATTCAGGCCGGAATTCTGTTCGGCTACAAAGGCCTTGTAGAATCACTTGCAGAAAGAATGAAAGATGATCTTTTCAAGGAATACCAGACTCCAAAAGATAAAATAAAGGTAATAGCAACCGGCGGACTAAGCGGAATTTTAAAACCGGTAACAAAAGAAATTGATTTTTACGATCCAGATCTTACGCTTTATGGAATTCAAAAATGCCTTGAATACATAAAAGGATAGAGAGAAATTCCTGCACAATGCAACAAAATTATTTTGATAGAAAATCTTCAAAGCGTACGCCGGCGCCGTCTTCCACGTCTCTTGAAAGGACAGAACCTGTAACCGTCCGGTAAAATTCCGGACTAATTCCAACAGAAAGTTCTTTTTCAGTACGAAGAACGGCAATGTCTTTTTCTGTTATTCTGTCACCGGCTTTTAAGGCCCTTAAATAATGAAGCGACCTGTTTGTCCGTCCGTAATTTGCCTTTTCTGCAGGAGCAAGGCGCTTTATTCCGTCTCCTATTACAGAAAGGATTCTTTTTTCGTCATAGGATTCGCAAAGCTGCTTTATTACAGTTTCCCTGCCCTTTACGCTTCCATAGCGATTCATTGCCGCTTCTGTCTGATGAACGCAGTGAACCATAAGCGCAAACTGTTCAGGCTCAAGGGCAACAGGATCATCAAGACCCTTTGTTTTTCTGCTCAATGTAATGTGTTTTTCTATAACAGTTCCGCCACACATAACGCTTAGAACCGGCACAAGCACAGGATCCAGACTGTGGTCGCTTAATCCAGTTTCTACGCCAAATATGTTTTTTAGCGAAGAAACAAGCGAAACATTGTATTCTTCTTCCGGCGCTGGATAGCTTGTAATGCAGTGCAAAAGGCTTACATTCTCCGTTCCTACTACAGAAACGGCTTTTTCAATATCAGAAAGTGTAGAAACCCCAGAAGAAAGTATAACAGGGAACGGAGTCTTTCCTCTGCCTCTGCGCCCTGCATTGCATTCAGCAAGCGCCTCCAGCATAGGAAAATGATTCAGTTCCGGCGAAGCAATTTTTACGGCATCAGGTTCAATTTCTACAAGTTCCTTAAGAGAACGTAAGCCAAAAGGACTGCATATAAAGCGCACATTTTTTGAATGCGCATAATCCTTCATCTTTTTATAAAATTCAGCAGGACATTCAAGCTGCCTAAACCGCGAATAAAGGGATATTTTCCCTGTAGGAAGATTTACTGTTCCTGTTAGAGGATGAAGGATTTCATCTGCATAAACCCACTGAAACTTAACTGCATCTGCACCGGAATCCACGGCCGCATCTATAAGGGAGAAAGCTTTTTTTTCGTCACCTTCGTGACTTGTTCCAATTTCTGCAATTATAAGGCTCATAGACTATTTTAATAAGGAAGCAGCCCCCTGTGCCCTGAGCCTGTTTGAATAAACGTCAACTGAACTTGCAGGAAGCCAGCCAGACGAAAAAACATACCAGGATTCCTGCTCGGAATTTACAGAAAGTCCTTTTACCTGAAGGATATCGCCGCGACGACAGTGCCCCACAACTTCTGACTCCCAGGAATGTTCATTTCTAAACGCCGCATATGGATCAATTACCACTGCCCACTCAACATCCGGAGCCGTTGCAAGAGGATATTTATTGTCAAAAACTATTTCCCTGTTTTTTACGCAACCGGCAGCAAGCGTAATGAATGCGCAGACCGAAGCAATAAGTAAACTACGATTTTTCATTTTTAATTGCCTTGAGTACCTCTGGATAAATCTGAAGGTCAGAATCAACAAAATTGTCAGAAGGAATATCTTCCGGTTTCACCCAGGCATATTCGCTATGTTCTGTAAGCCTGTACGGAACCGCAATTCCGTCATGCTCCAGAGAAACAAAATATGCATTCAAAGTACATTTCTTATCTTTATGATAGAAAACTGAATCTGTAATCTTTCTGCCCGGTTCTGCACGCACAGAAAATTCTTCCTGCATTTCGCGCACAATAGCCTGAGTTTCTGTTTCGCCCAGATCAACCTTTCCGCCAGGAAATTCCCATCTTCCTCCCATATCCCCTACAGGATTCCTATGGGCAATCAGAATCTTTCCGTTCCTATAAACAATACATGCAATGGAATTACTCATATTAAAAAAACAAAACTCCCGGAATTATAAAATGCACAAAACTGACGATTATGCAGATTATTCCTAAATAACGGCGGCAATCCACAATACAGAATTCAACCAGTTCCGGAAGCTTTAATTCTGTATCTGAATTTTCAACATAATAATCAACAAGAATAGACGCACCGGCAGCAAAAGAAACAATAGCAGGGAACAGGTCTCCCAAAAGGAACACACCGCTTACCGGAGAAATCAATACCAAAAATGCAGTTACAATACACAGGATTCCAAACACAAGGCGGAACATTCCCGTGTAAAAAAATGAATCAGGAGAGAAAATACCCGCAAAAGAAGGCTCTTTTTCTTCAAGAAAGGAAATATCATCTTCCGAAGACTCCTCTTTCTGCGCTGCTGTTTCAGTCTTAAAAAACAAAATGCAACCTGCAAGCAAACCCGTTAATACAGATAGAAAATAAAACTGAACCATTTTCTGCTCCACCAGAGGACAAGAGCCTCTGCCTATAAAACACGTTTTATAATTTCAGGCCTTAAAAGTCCTGCGACTCTCCCGACTGCTCAGCGATTCTGCACTTTAACGGCAAAATGCCTGTTTTCAGAGTCAAAATCCACCTCTGCAGCCACGCTGATTATATCATAATCAGGGAACTTTGTCCGTACAAAAACCTCAGAACCATCGAAAATTACAGTTTCAGAATATGAATTGCTTACGCAAGAATCTGAATCATAGGCATCCAGCCTTACATCAACAGAAACAGGTTCCCTTTCATCAGATTTTTTTCTTTCATTGATTTTAAAAGTAACATAGACATTTTCATCGTAAGAAAACGCAGAAAGTTCAGCTGTTGAACCGGCTACTTCAACACTGGCACGGTTCATCACCAGACTGTAAATCCAGACAAAAGCCATAAAAATAACCATGCTTGCAAACATAAGCCGGTTACCGCGGGTAATAAACAGAGTCCGGAAAAGTCCTTTTTTTGTGCAATTAAATTTCCCCGAATAATAATCCTGAACTATTTTTGGAGCGCGAGCAATCCGTTCTTCCCTGTTATAGAAAAAATGAAGCGGTTCTTCGCCGTCTGGATAGCCCTCATTTATATTCTTTATATCCATAGTCTAAGACTTAAGCACTGAATCAATAAGACTGTCGGTTCGCCACCATACAACTTTTGCAGAATCCTTGTCACAAAGAAGTGCCGAAATAATTCCTTCACTGGAAAGAGAAAGCGAATAATACAGGACATCCTTAAAGTTAACTGCTAGATTACGTTTTATCACATTCTGGGTACCAGGTTGAATCATCTGAACGTTGAATCCGCTTTCCGTAGTTACAACAAAGAACATCCAGTTATTTTTTGTAATTCCCCAGAAATCATACGGCATGTGATATACAATCTTACTGAAATCTTCTGTAACAGAATCTTCATAAGAAGAAATATTAACGGATTCCCCAAAAACTCCAGTCTGAATATTCAGCGGATAGACAAGAGTCTTTATATAGTCAATTCCCGACTGAGTTTTTGACTCAGCATCAATATGCGAGTAATAATAATCAACCTTTATGTACAAAAGCCCCGCATAGCAGTCAGGAACCATATTTTCAATGGAAATAAAAAGATCAGTAGAAGATGCCGACGGAGTGGAAGAATCTAGGACTATACGAGGAATGGAACTGAGCCGCACCGGAATCTGATAGCGCAAAAAACCGTTTACGCCAAACCAGTACGCACAGAGTCCGTCATTTGTTGAGCAGACAACAACAAGCTCATTATTTTCTGTTGTGTAAATATTTTTTATGTTAGGAAAAGGCGTTCCACCCGGCCCCTGCTGACCGATATAATCGATTACAGAACCGTCACTCGAAAAACGAAGGACTACCTGACTGTAAAGAAGACGTTCCTTTTCGTCCTGTTCATTTCGTTCCTTTGGAACAACCCCCACCGCATACATAAATTTTCTAGAATCAACCGCAACCTTGCCTGTAAGCAAAAAAGGATATGGAATAGGTTTCCAGATTGAATATGTAGAATTATTCTTTATAGATTCATTACTGCCTGAATAAAAATCGTCGTTATAGTACAAAGAAAGCAAGTCGCCGTATGAGTTCAGCGACATAATCTTTTTTGTCTCTCCGTTTACAATGTAGAAAAAACCATCCCGCATTGTAATCGAAGTATTAATAGAGCCGGTTTTTGAAACATCAAAAATATTAAGCTGCTCTTCAAAATTTCCATAATTCAGGCTGAACAAGCCTTTGTCAGAAATAGAAAGAACTTTATTTGTCTTTACACAGGAAGAGAACAGAATTGAACAGACAACTAAAGAAAGAACAGCAAAATATTTCATCATGAATTTTTTCCGCAGCACTGCTTGTATTTTTTACCTGAACCGCAAGGACATGGATCATTTCTGCCAACCTTTGGTGCAGTACGGCGCACAGTAACATTCTGAGCCTGAGTTCTCTGCTGCATTGCTCCGGAAGCAGCAGAACGTCTTGCCTGGTCACCGTTCATCTGAGCTCCAGCCTGTCTCTGCACTGCCTGAGTAATATTTTCTGCTTCTGAATGCTGTGCATTCATATTCTGCTGAGCGCGCATAGCTGCAAGGCGTCTCTGTTCCAAAGCTTCCGGTGAAAGCTGAATGCGAACCTTGAATACACGGCTCATTACAGTAGAACGGATTGAATCAAGCATTTCGTCAAACATGTTAAAGCCGTCAATCTTATATTCAGTAAGAGGATTCTTTGAACCATAAGAACGAAGGCTTACAGCTTCCCTTAATGCTTCAAGAGCTTCAAGCTGATCAAGCCATTTTTTATCAATTATCTGAACATACTGGTAGCGGATAAATGTATTAAGGTTTTCCTTTCCTACCAGAGTTTCCTTTTCTGTAATGTCATTCTGAAGCACTGCTTCAAGAGCTTCTGCAGAAAGACGTTCATCCGGCAAAGAAAGACCAAATGTATCCTTAATTTCTTCATTAAGTGCATTAAGAGCTTCTTCCCTATGCTTTCTACCCATGCTGTCATATTCATAGAACATAGCTTCAACAGCATCACGGGCATTACCCATTACCCTGTCTGCAAGATCATTATCTGCAAGAATTGCATCGCGCTGCTGATAGATTACAGTACGCTGTTCATTCAAAACATCATCGTAGTCAAGAAGATGCTTTCGAATTTCAAAGTTGCGGTCTTCAACCTTCTGCTGAGCCTTTGCAATACCCTTGTTGAGCCATGGATGATCAATAGGTTCTCCAGGCTCCATTCCGATTCTTGTCATTACAGCCTTCATGCGTTCACCGCCAAACAGGCGCATAAGATCATCATCCATAGAGATGAAGAACTTACTTCGTCCTGGGTCACCCTGTCGTCCAGAACGACCGCGGAGCTGATTGTCAATACGGCGGCTTTCATGACGTTCAGAACCGATTACATAAAGACCACCACAGGCCTTAACTTCTTCATTATCCTTAAGCCACTTTTCCTTTTCAATTTTAAGGGCTGCTTCATACTGTTCCGGAGTAGCATTTGTTCCCGCACGCTTAAGGGCACGGAATTCAGGATTTCCGCCAAGCTTAATATCTGTACCACGACCGGCCATGTTTGTTGCAATCGTTACGGCACCCTTTGCACCGGCTTCTGCGATAATCATGGCTTCGCGAGCATGGTTCTTGGCATTCAAAACTTCATGACGAATTCCTTTCTTTGTAAGAAGAGCAGAAAGAAGTTCTGACTTTTCTACAGAAACAGTACCGACAATTACCGGCTGGCCTTTTTCATGAGCAGCAGCAACTTCCTTACAAATTGCTTCCCATTTATCATGCTCGTTCAGGTATACTTCATCATTTTCGTCGATGCGGGCAACCGGTCGGTTTGTAGGAATTGCTACAACATCAAGTTTATAGATTTTATTAAATTCAACGATTTCTGTAGCAGCTGTACCAGTCATTCCCGACAGTTTTGTGTACATGCGGAAGAAATTCTGGAATGTAACAGTTGCAAGAGTACGGTTTCTCTGAGCAATGCGCAGATGTTCCTTTGCTTCAATAGCCTGATGAAGTCCGTCACCATAGCGGCGTCCTTCCAGAACACGACCTGTAAATTCATCTACAATCTGAACCTGTCCGTCACGGATAAGGTAATCAACATCAACATGATATAGTGTGTGTGCCCTTACAGCCTGTGTAAAATAGTGAACGTATTCAAAGTTTTCCTCATCTACAACTTTTGAATCAGCAGAAATCAAATTATGCTTATGAAGGATTTCATCAATGTGATTAATACCTTTATCTGTAAATGAAACCCTCTTTGATTTTTCATCAATTTTGTAGTCGCCCTTAAGATTCTTACGCTGTTCAGGATCCATTTCTACTTCATCAGGGTAGTCCCCTGTTGCAGGATCTTTTTCCACTTCTGTAAGTTCGTCAACGTATTTATCAACTTCGTGGTACTTGTAAGTATCATCTTCGCCCTGACCGGAAATAATAAGCGGAGTTCTAGCTTCATCAATAAGAATTGAGTCAATTTCGTCTACTACACAGAAATTAAAACCGCGCTGAACCTTGCGGCCAAGTTCAATCTGCATGTTATCACGAAGATAGTCAAAGCCAAATTCATTGTTTGTACCGTAAGTAATGTCGCAGTTATATGCCTTCTTACGCGATTCATTGTCCATTTCCGAAAGAATTGAACCAACTGTCTGTCCCATATAGGCATATACAGGACGCATCCAGTTTGCATCGCGTTCTGCAAGATAGTCGTTGACAGTTACTACATGAACGCCTTTTCCGCTGAGCGAATTAAGATAAACCGCTGGTACACACATGAGAGTCTTACCTTCGCCGGTTTTCATTTCTGTAATGCGGCCGGAATGAAGTACAAGAGAACCCATAATCTGAACGTCATAGGCACGTTCGCCAAGAACGCGAAAAGCAGCTTCACGCGCAAGTGCAAAGGCTTCAGGCAATATATCATTCAGGGTTTCACCGTTTGAAAGTCTTTCTTTAAAAATGGCAGTCTGTTTTGGAAAATCTTCTGCCGAAAGTGATTTTGCCCATTCTTCCTTTGCATTTACAGCAGCAACAAGCGGGCGAAGTTTTTTTACATCCCTGTCATTCTGGGATCCGAAAATTGCAGTTAAAACTTTATCTATAAGCATAATACTATAAATATAAAGTTTTTTTTGATACAAGTAAAGCAAAACTGTAAAACTACAGTTAATTCTGCTTTATCAAACCCCAAAACCGGTAAATCATTTTGTTTTAATACCACCGGATCTGGAAAGTGGCCAAAAACGGTATACAGCAGAGCCCAGAATACGCTTTCTGTGCACATACTGAGGAGCAATATCCGAAGAATATTGAACGGAATAAGAATCCAGTTCAGTAATGTTCCTTAAAACAGACTCATACGAATGGCGCATATCCAGGGAATTAAAGCGGTTGTCGCCCATCATAAAATAGCAGTTTTCTGGAATGTAAGACGGCTGTCCGTCTACAGAATTTGCAGGAAAAAGCGGCATGTTGCGCTGGTCAAGGAGAGAAATGTACCAGCAGCATTCAGAAACTTTCATACTGTATTTCTTAAAATCCGGAGAATTTACGATTTCGCTGGCAGAAAATCCCTTTAGCATCTGTCCCGCAGTGTAAACGTACAGTTCACCAAGCGCAATTTTTGTCATGAGATTCAGCTTAAAATTTGCCTCTGAATAATAATCGCCGTCAAAAAAATCAAGGTACGAGTATTCACCGTCTTCTGCTGCGCGCCTGGAAACAGAAGAAAGGATATTTCTTGCAACGGAGGAATCTGTCCAGCCGCACATAAAGTTTTCAAACCATGCAGAATTTGAAGCCTTAAGAATTTCAGACGCATTCTGAAGACAGCCGGAAAAAAGCAGGTCCGCACGCATTGATTCAGGAGCCTTAAAATCATCAGTCCTGTCTGCAGCACAAACTCCGGTTCTAAGAAGATTCATAGTTTTTGCAATCCGCCTGCATTCAGAAGCCGCATTTAAAATATTGAGTGCACGGCGTTCGGCTTCAAACTCAATCATTGCTTCATAATATTCCTGAGAAAGCGGAATATAGCGAACTGCAGGATTTTTTTCATATTTAGAAAGGTTCCAGCAGGCAAATTTTGAATCAAGCTTTACAGGTTCAAATTTATCTGACTCAACCGTACGCGCATAAAGAACACCGTCCTGCATTACAAGCTGTTCCCCCGGAACTCCGCAGATTCTCTTTACCAAAGGATCTGCCTTTGGCTCGCCATGCTCGTCTACATTCAGATTTACAGTTGTAAAGGTAAGCATGTATACAATCTGAGAAATTACAGAGCGAACTTCCGACTTTCTGTCCATTGAATAATGAGGATTTCTGAAAACAATTACGTCACCCCTCTTATATTTTTTCAGGCATGGAAGCCCCACTTCGCTCAAAGGAAAAGTCGGACCGCTTGATGTTTTTGTAACTACAACCCTGTCGCCAATAAGGAAAGATGGAACCATTGATTCAGACGGAATTACATAAAGCTGAAGGATAAAAATCTGAATCAGAAGAACCATAAAAACTGCCTGAACAAGCGCATCCACCCAGTCCAGAACTTCCTTAAAAAGCCCGCGTAGTGAAAAATCTTTTTTAACAATCATTCCGCCGGATTTTTTAGCGGTAAAATTTTTCCATTCAGGAACAAGCGCATAAATCTTTTTGTCATTAAAAAAATAAAGGAAATACTGTGACGAAACAAAATTTACACACCAAAGGACAACAGTAATCAGATCATAAAAATAAACGGTACCGTTTTTCCCAGCGCGCCTGAGTATAAAAGAAATCAAAAGAATATAGGAAAGATACTGAAGCAGCTTTTCTGTAATTTTATAGGCTGAATAGTCTTTATTCTTAAGGATTTTAAAACACAGAAAATACGAAGTTAAAACCGAAAATCCCACTGCAAGTGGAAACGCTAAAAGAGAAACATCAAAAGAAAAAGAAACAGAAAGTAAAGAAAAACAAAGCGATGAAAGAATTATGATATAGCCAGGAATACGAAATTTATTCATATTCCTACTATATCAGAACTACCCGTAAATCAACAAGTACGAAACATTAAGTATTGTCGATTTACTGAATATTCTTAACCTTTTCAGGATAAAAACTATTTCAAGCAGGCAGCAATTCTTTCAAGAACCTTCTTTCTGTCCAAAGGCTTGATAATATAATTCTTTGCACCAAGCAAAAGAGATTTTTTTACAAGCTCTTCTTTACCAAGGGCACTTACCATTACAACCCTGGCAGACTTATCAAAGTTCATAATCTGTTCAAGTGCTGTAATTCCATCCATCTTTGGCATGGTAATATCCATTGTTACAAGATCGATATTTGGAGCAAGTTCCTTGTATTTATCAACGCCCTCTTTTCCATCTGCAGCAGTTGCTACAACTTCGTAGCCTTCGCTTGTCAGAATCTGTCCGAGCTGTTTAGCAACGAACATAGAGTCATCGACAATCATAATGCGGAAAGAAGTTCCATCACCTTTCTGTCCTTCTGGTGGACGCTCATTGATTGAAGGAAAATCATTTACTGTTTTCATAATATCTATCTCCCAAAATTATGCACGTTCGCGGATAGCAACGTTTACTTCGATTTTACCACATTCTGTAATAAGAGGAACAATAAGAGCCTCTACATTCTCAGAACCACCACCAAGAGCAGCAATTTCCATCTGCTGTCCTGCAAACAAAGCTGGAGGTGTAAGGTCAAACTTAAAGTTAAGCTCATGAAGCTTTGTTACAGCCTGAGCAGTAATCAAGTTTGCAAGTTCACTAATTGTAGCTTTTGCAAGTTCATCAAACTGAGAAAGCTTTTCACCATTCATCTTTGATGCAATATTTATTGCAGTTTCCAAAGTCATATCAAAAAGAACACGACCTTCTACATCCCCTGCAAGTCCGACCAATGCAGCTACACCCATTACAGGCATAGCAGTAGATTTCAAATACAAATTTCCACGCTTTACATCGGCATCACCCAGGACTTCCTTTAGTACTCTGAACGATGTTTCAACGAAAGGGTTAATATATTCAACTCTCATTTATAAAAACCTCCAATTTTATTGCTTCGAATATGCCGTAAGGGCACCTTCGCTGTGTTCCATAAAATCTTTTAAATGAGAAATGGATTCATTATCTCCAAGAATTAATGTTCCGTTTCCCTTTAACTTTTCTTCGAAATCTGCAAGAACTGAATCCTGTGCATCCTTATTTAACAAGGATAACAGATCACGGGCAAAAATCAAGTCAATCATAGGAAGTGCATTTGTATGCTGACAGTCATGATATTCAAACATGATGCTGTCTTTAATCTGCTGATTGAATGTATTTTCACCGGAAGCAGTTTTAGCCATATATGAAGAAATCCAGCCGGATGCATCTGCTTCAGGAACAGTCATCATAGGAGCGTTAGAAACGCTCAGCAAATCTGTATCCTGCGCATAAACACGAATCTTTGCATCCGGATAGCGTTTTGCAAGCACACATGCCAGACAGTAAGATTCTGTTCCGTTTGCACAGCCCGGATTCCATACAGTAATCTGCTTTGCACTGTTATCAGGCAAAAGCTTGTATATGTCATCCGCAAATTCCTTTGACCAGATTTTTTCGCTGTTTTCAGACCAAAATGACTTAAGGAATTCCTTTGCATCATTTTCATTCTGAATCTGAACAGAAGAACCGGAACGTTCTGACTTCCATTCTTCAAAGCGATGCTTTACCCAACTTTCGTTCAGTTCTGAAACAGAGAATTTTCCGTAATTCTTTAATCCTTCGACTACAAAACGGTATTCCTTGTCATCCTGAACAGGTACGGCTGAAGCGAGTTTTTCCGGAGCAGTGGCAGAAGCAGAGGTAGCCGGTGCGGCAGAAGATTCAGGAGCTTTTACCTGCTGAGCCTGAGGTTCTGCCTTGCGTGCCCTTGCTTCATTATAAGAAGCTTCCATCTGCTTTGTAATGTTAGCCTGGCGTACTTCCATCTTGTATTCTTCTTCATCCTTTGTGCGGGAGAAGATTCTTGAAATGTCAAGAAGGATATAAAGCCGTTTATTGCTTTCTACAACACCGGAAATATATTTAATATTAATGTCTACAAAAAGAGGATGAGGCGGCTGAATAGAAGACTTCTGAACGCCGACAACCTTATCAATTTTGTCTACGATAATACCAAAAGTCTGATCTTCAACTGTAAGGATAAGAAGGTTCCTTAATGCATCCGGTTTCTGTTCCGGTACATCAATGTTAAAGAAAATTCGCATATCAAGGATTGGAATTATTTCACCGCGCAGATTGTATACACCAACTACAAAAGGCAGTGTATTCGGCACATATGTGAACATTCCGGCCTTGGCGATTTCCTTTACATACATGATATCAATGGCATAGTCCTTTCCCGAAAGGGAAAAAGTCACCATCTTAAAGTCAATGATATCCTGCGCCTTGCGATCCTGTTCTGTTTCAGTGGCAACAGAAACCGTAGCAAGATTTGTATTATCATCAGAAATAAGAATAGATTCTATTGTCATATAAACCTCACCACCTATAAACTCATCATCTGATTAGCATCAGCATCCTGCTTAATACTAAGTTCAAGCAGCTGGCTTACGTCAATAATCAATGATACAGAACCGTCACCCAGAATAGAAGCACCTGCAATACCAGGAGATGCAGTGAACTGATCTTTCAACGGCTTAATAACAACATCTTCTTCTCCAATCAAAGAATCAACCATTACGCCGACTTTTCTGTCTTTTGAACCGACAATAACAATATTGCAGTATTCTTCCTGCTTTGTATCGCTGATTCCAAAAAGCCTTGAAAGACGGAGTACACTGATAACTTCGTTTCGGAGATTAAGAACTTCGTAATTATCAATTGTCTTAATTTCACTAGGCAAAATTCGCTGGCTTTCGATAACCGATGCAATAGGGATAGAGTAAATCTCCCTTCCAACGCGAACCAAAAGTCCCTGAATGATAGCCATTGTAAGAGGAAGCTTGATGCTGAATGTAGTTCCTTTTCCAGCTTCAGAGAATACTGTTACCGTACCGTTAAGCTTTTCAATCATTGTCTTAACTACATCAAGCCCTACACCGCGACCAGATACATTGGAAATCTTTTCTGCAGTAGAGAAACCGGCTTCAAAAATAAGCTGATATGCTTCCTGATCAGAAAGTACCTTATCCGGATGAATAAGTCCCTTCTGAATGGCCTTATTTTTAACCTTTTCTACGTTAATTCCGGCACCGTCATCGCTGATTTCAATAACAATAAGGTTACCTTCGTTAGAAGCTTTCAAGAGTACGTGACCTGTTTCCGGCTTACCGGCAGCTACACGAACCTCAGGAGCTTCAATACCATGGTCAACGGAATTACGTACACAGTGCATGATAGGATCAAGCAGGTCTTCTACTACCGACTTATCAAGTTCTGTGTCTTCACCTTCAATCTGAAGGTCAATTTTCTTGTTAAGATCACGCGATAAATCGCGTACAACGCGCGGGAAGCGGCTGAAAATCTGGTTAATCTGAACCATTCGGATCTTCATTACACCTTCCTGAAGTTCGCCGGCAATACGGCCAAGGTTCTGTGTAGATGAGCGGAACTTAACAGACAGAGCCTTAAGGTTTGCCTCGTTCTTTTCATACATGGAACCCATATCTCCAAGAGCAAGAGAAATTTCTTCCCTTATTTCCCGCGCAGACTTTCCTGTATTCATTTCTTCCAGATAATGAGGAAGATCATCAAGCAGTTTATGAATCTTTTCTCGGAATCCGGACTGCGTTGACTGGAAATCCATCAATTCATTATTCAAAGTAGTTGAAAGCTGATTGAAAGAAGCCTTTGTAATTACAATTTCACTTACAAGGTTCAAAAGGTAATCTACGCGCTTAGAATCTACGCGCAGTACAGAACTCTGTTGTGAAGCGGCATGATCTTTTTTGTCAGCTGTTTTTGCAGCAGCCTTGTCTTCTTTCTTTTCTGAAGCCTTTTCAGGTTCAGCCACAGGTTTTGATTCCTGAACAACAGGAGCCACAACCGGTTCTGAAATCTCAGCAACAGGAGCTGCAGGAGCCGGAGCCTCTGCCATAGAACCTCCCCCAGCATCAGGGCCGGTAATAATCTGTGCATCTGTACAGACTGTAACATCACCAAGAAAAGCAGTGTCTTCAATTGTAGCCGCATCTGAATCTGATGCCATATAATAGTAAACACATTCATAGAATTCATCTTCATACAGGGCATCAAAATCAGGAACAGTCTTAAGGACACTTCCCAAAGCTTTTAAGGCAGCAAAAACCTGGATTCCACCAACGGAATTCATAGGGTTGTTCTCATCAAATTTAACGGCAACACGCCATACCTTCTGATTTCCTTCGCAGGCACTCTTAATTTCCATAAATTCTTCTTCAGAAATCTTTGGATAATTAAAAGGACTTCCCGCAGAAGCAGCCGGTGCAGGCGCAGGAGTTGGTGCCGGAGCAGGTTTAGGAGCCGCAGATGGACCGGTTCCAGCCGGCGGAGCAGACTTCTTCTTTTTGTCACCTTTTTCCGGTATATATGATTTAAGTTTTTCTTCTATTTCAGAGATATCTTCCGAATAGACTTCGCCGTTCTGACGAGCCTCCATCATTGCCTTAATGACATCAATTGAGGTTAATAATATATCAACAACTGATTCGCTCACTTCAAGTCGGTCAGAACGAATTTCATCAAGAACGTCCTCTACCTTGTGAGTGAACCCGGAAAGCTCTGTCATCTCAACAGTTGCTGAACCACCTTTCAAAGTATGTGCCGCACGGAAAATTTCATCAACAGCATCATGATTTGTTGGATCATTTTCTATAACGAGTACATTGCTTTCAAGAGTCTCTACCTGCTGTTCAGCTTCGGCAAAAAAATCTTTCAATAATTCTTCATTGTTTGGATCAAGATAATCACTCATAAACATTATTATATACCGTAATTTACATAATTCAAGAGAATTCATTACGGTTTTTTATTTTTGTTTTTCTAATGTCAAAATGGAATTATACCGATTAAGAAAGAGTAAGAAAATATTCCCGGAGAATATAAACATGAAAAAGACATTCATTTCAATTTTATGCTGCCTCCTTTTCTCTTCAGTCAGCCTTTTTGCAGAAATTACATTCAGCGGCTATGCCGGTGCCAAAGCAGATTTATATTCAACAGACAGTGACGAATTTGATCCGGGTCTGAAAATCCAGTCATTTTTTTCCGGACAGCTGAATTTTTCACAGAATATAATCCTTAATGCAGAATTTTCACTGTCAACAGACGACCTTATAGAAAATTCCATTTTCAAGGAAGCTCCAGCTTCTTTTAAAATTGACGAACTTTCACTTATTTTCAGAAAACAATTTTACAGCGCAACCAGCTACTTAAGCGCATTCATGGGAACCTACGAACCAATAGGCTCAGACATATTCCTTCGCAGACAGTTCAGCATTCAGCCAATTGCCTCTAAAATCACAGAAAGCTGGCTTGGACTTTCGGGTTCAATCATCTATCCAATGTTCGGAGCCGGCGGTTCAGAAGTAATCCGCTTTAATTCAGTTCCTCTTGCAACAGGAATCTATGTATATGTAAACCACGAACTTGAAGACAGCTATGTCCTGAATACAGACCTCAGGTTTGCAGGAAACTTCCGCTGGTTTACATTTGACGTTGCCGCTGGACTTGGAATGCCGATGAACACAAGCAGTTCAGATTCTGCATTCATCATTGTAAACACACTATACTGGAAAGCTGGAGCCAACCTTCTTATTGGAAACGCAAAAACAACTTCCCTCTTCATTCAGGCAGGATTTTCAGAAATGTCCTTCAAAAAGAAAAACAATAAATGGGAACTTAATGAAGATACAGCATATTTTCTGTTTGAACCAAGACTCAAGACAAAACGCTTTCAGGCTCACCTGACGCTTTTCAGCATGCCGCAGGAAACAGTAGACAATTTTATATTTATAGAAGATATGTGCGGTGCAAACCTGAACGTCTTTACAGACAACCTGCACTTCTGGAACAAGCCGTTTACGTTTGGTCTTAACGGAGCCTTTTCGTTCAAGGATAAAAATCTGTTTGACCTGATTGATGAACCAGACACAATGTTCGACGATTATTCAATCAACGTTGCGCCTTATCTTATGACACAGTTTTACAACGGCGAAGTTCATTTCATGACAATTGTAAAAGTTAAGGATTTTATAGATTCTAAGCCGGGTTCGGCATTTAAGTTCAGTCTGGGATATAAAACTCAGTTCTAAAATGGATTTTACGGGCACTAGACCCAAATTACAGGCGGTTCTTTTATAGAGCCGCCATTTTTTTAGGCGGGCTTAACGGGTGTTCCGCGGTTCCGCTACGCTCATTGCTTCGCAACAGCCCCAAAGGGGCTGCCGCTCCATACCCTGCCCTGTTTAACTACAGTTCCAGTTTGGAAAGACGTTCACAGGCTTCCTTTACTGCTTCCTGGTGACCAAACGAACTGAAGCGGATAAAGCTTTCTCCGCTCGGGCCAAAGCCGCTTCCTGGAGTTGTCACGATGTGGCACTTGTCAAGAATTGTGTCAAATACGTCCCAGCTCTTTTTTCCAGGGAATTTAGCCCATACGTAAGGACTGTTTCCAGTGTAGTAAATTTCTACGCCGGCTTTCTTAAAGTTTTCACCGCGCAGAGTTTCTGCAATCTTTGCACCATTTACAAGGTAGTAATCAATTACTTCCTTCATTGCCTTAAGTCCGTCCGGTTCAAGACATGCAATACCGCCGGCCTGAACAACATTACTTGCTCCGTTGAACAGAGTTGTCATTACGCGGTTCCAGTCTTTATTTACACTTGTACCGTCTGCAAACTTAAGTTCCATTGGGACAATACTCCAGCCAAGGCGAACGCCTGTGAATCCGGCCGGCTTACTGAATGAGTTGATTTCAATGGAACATGTACGGCTTCCTTCAATTTCAAAAATAGTTTTTGGAAGTTCAGGATCGCGGATAAATTCGCGGTAAGCAGCATCATAAATAATGATACAGCCATTTGCATTTGCAAAATCAACAAGAGTCTTAAGCTGAGCCTTTGTTGCGCACGCACCCGTAGGATTATTTGGTGAACAGAAATAAATAAGGCTGTTCTTCTTAATCTTTGAAAGATCAGGGAAGAAGTCATTTTCTGGAGTACAAGGCATGTAAGTTACACCCTTGTAGCCGTTCCCTGTGTTTTTTCCGGCTGCGCTTACAATTACAGAACCGTCAACATAAACAGGATAGGCAGGATCCTGAACAGCTACCTTTACTTTTGAACCGAACAGAGTCTGAATGCGTGCAATATCACATTTAGCACCGTCAGAAATAAATACTTCTTCAGGTGTTGCCATTCCCTTGTACCATGTTTCTGCAATTTTAGCGCGCAAAGTAGAATTACCCTGCTCGTCACCGTATCCGGAATATCCTTCCGGAGTTGCAAGAGCCATAGAATAGTCCGCCATTGCCTTTGCAATGCATTTTGGTAAAGGTTCAGTTGTATTTCCAATACTGAGACTGATGATTTTAGCCTCAGGATGTTTTTCTGCATACTCGCGACGTCTGCGAGCTACTTCCGGGAACAGATATCCCGCTGTCAAATTGGCAAAGCCAGTATTTCTTTTAATCATAAGATACCTCTTTTAGCAGTTTTTACAGATGGCTTTTTATCGCATCAATGAATTCCGTCGCAGGCTTACGCCTGCTTCCCTGGTTTTCTTACGAAAACCAGCAGATTTTATAGCCGTGTTTTTATTTCTGCAATAAATTCCCAACTGTTCAAAATTTTCTTTGCAGGTGGAGTTGCGAGGCTTGCAAGGTCGCCTGTCATGTAACCTTCTTCGATTGTAGAGAGGGTTGCTTTTTCAAGTTTCTTTGCAAAGTCTACAAGATCCTGAGTTCCGTCGAGTTCTCCGCGTTTTGCAAGGGCACCTGTCCAGGCAAAAATTGTTGCTACAGGGTTTGTAGAAGTTTTTTCACCCTTAAGATAGCGGTAATAGTGTTTCTGAACTGTTCCGTGGCTTGCTTCGTATTCAAATTCACCGTTTGGAGAAACAAGAACGCTTGTCATCATAGCAAGGCTTCCGCAAGCTGAAGCGATCATGTCGCTCATAACGTCACCGTCGTAGTTCTTACATGCCCAGAGGAAACCTCCCTTAGACTTCATTACGCGTGCTACTGCATCGTCAATCAATGTATAGAAGTATTCGATTCCGAGAGCTTCAAACTTAGATTTAAATTCTTCATCAAATACACGCTGGAAAATTGCCTTGAAGTTTCCGTCGTATGTTTTAGAAATTGTATCTTTTGTTCCAAGCCATACGCTGATTTTCTGATCAAGAGCGTAGTTAAAACAGCAGCGGGCAAAACTTTCGATTGAAGCGTCCAGGTTGTGGATTCCCTGAATGATTCCAGGTCCCTTCATTACCTGAATAGTCTTGCGGATTTCCTTTCCGTCTTCACCTGTGAAAACAAGTTCTGCAGTTCCGGCACAAGGAGTCTTGATTTCGCAGTTTTTATAAACGTCACCGTAACCGTGGCGTCCGAGAACGATTGGCTTTTCCCAGCTTGTAACGTTACATTTGATGTTGTTTACAAAAATAGGAGCGCGGAAAATTGTTCCGTCAAGTTCGCCGCGGAGGATTCCGTTTGGAGAAGGAGTAAGTTTTTTGAGTTTGTATTCTTCCATGCGGGCAGCGTTAGAAGTGATTGTTGCACACTTTACACCAACACCAAGACGTTTGATGGCAGCGGCTGCTTCGTAAGTAATCTTATCATCAGAATCGTCACGAGCCTTAAGTCCAAGGTCGTAGTATTCAGTCTTTAAATCAACATAAGGCAAAAGGAGTTCGTCCTTGATTACCTTCCATAAAACACGGGTCATTTCATCGCCGTCAAGTTCGGCGATAGCATTTTTCATCTGTATCTTAGCCATAATGAAAACAGTATAACGAAAAATAAAAACAGTGGGAATTGTGCATTTCATTCATATTTAAATTGTCTCCTGAAAAACGGAAAGTTGAAAGAGCAGAATAATTAATTTATAATGAAGTGATTTAAAATGGGAGTTTATTTAATGAAAAAAGTATTTATTATTTCTGCAGCCACATTATTTTTCACAATCTGTTTGACATCAATTTCCGCAAACGACATAACGATAAAAACTGAGCCTGTAGAATTCAGGGAAGTAGAATTAAGCCGATATGAAAAGATTAAAACAAATCTTTCACACACGGAATTTGAAGAAGACCTGGGAGTTCTCTGTTATCTGATTTCCACAGGATACGCAGGTTACGAAGACATGATTGAAAACGGATTTACCATTGATTCTTTTAAGGAACAAATTCTATCAGAATTCAAAGAAAAAGAAGAAATTAATTCCAGGGATTTTTATTTTGCACTTGTAAATGGATTAAAACCCTTCATAAATGATTCTCATTTTATGATTGCACATTTTACAGATTTATATAGTTTTTCCACAAGAAAATTCTGCGCCTGGTCAGATATTTTTGTTAAAAAAGACGGAGACAATTATTCCGTAACAGAAAGTAACCTTCCTGCTGTAAAAAAAGGCGACATTTTTACAGACGATACAACCTACCTTTTTTATTATCCTTCAAAGGGAAAAAACACGTACCGAATAGGATTTTTAACGGATATGACTCCTGAAATTAAGAAAGATTTTTCTTTCAATAATGGAAGTATTTCTGTACCACTAAAACAGGACGGAGCAATTGAACGGCGCCCGATGAAATACAAGTCTTTTGAAACAAAAGACAGCGCTTATATTGAACTCAATGATTTTATGAGGCCAGAGGCAGATTCACCACAAAGAAAAAGTGCTGACATAGTTTTCAATAAATTCATAAATCTAGGACAAAAATATAACTCCAAAAAAAATATCATTCTTGATCTTCGCAGTAATTCAGGCGGATTAACAGAACTTCCTCTTGCATTTATATTCAGCCTCTACACAAATAAAAATTTCAATGATACGGATACTCTTATAGACAGACTTGCAACCTGGGACACAGAATCTTTTTTTGAACGCAAACAAATTCTATCCCCTTCATATTACCAGATTTTAGCACAATATAACTCAAATCGAAATAACATAACAGGAAAAATGTACGCAGAATCAAAAGTAAAAGAGCAGAAACAAAAAAGCGAAAGAATTGTAGTGCAGAACATTCTTAAGCCATCAAATCTTTTTTCAAAAGGCTCAAAATTCAAGGGCAAACTAATCATTTTGACAGACAGAAATACTGTAAGTGCAGGAGAATTTGCCGTTATTTTTGCAAAACACATTCTGGGCGAAGAAAATGTAACAGTAATCGGAGAAAACACATTCGGAATGGCAGCTTACTGGAACGTTTTTGACATACAGCTTCCAAACTCAAAAATGAACATACATACCTCATTTTCAAAAAATGAAACCATCATTAAAAATCCTTTATGGCACGGCGAAGGCACAGGTCTTTACCCAGACTGGTGGTGCGCCGGTTCAGATTTAAATGATGCAATTTTTTTAATTTCGGGTGATAATGAAATGAAAGAAAAATTGAAAAACATAGAATTCTATCTGATGTAATTTTACAGGAAAGATTAACATGAAAAAAATCAATTCATTCATCATCTTATGTTTAGCCGGAGCTTTAGTTTTTTTAGCATGCAGCAGAAATCATAATACGGCTCAAAAGACAAATGCAGAATTATATAGGCTTGCCGTACGGGATGCCGTTTTTGCAGATGAAGATGAAATTCTTCCGCTTGTAAATATTTCTAAAGATGACCCTAACGTAATCTGGAACGGAGACAAGGTCCTGGTTTCATTCATGCACAAATACCCGGACAGCTACCCGGCAGGACAGGAAATCCAGCTAAAATGGGGAAACGTATGGTGCGTTTCAAGCCTTGAACTTCAGAAATGGATTAAGAATAATTCAGAAAATGTTTCTAACTGGTCGCTGCGCCTTCACCAGCTTATGGGTCTTCCGGAAGGAAAAGCTACAACCGTAACTTCAATCTGGATTGATTCAGATCTTCTATACCGCCCGGCATACGTTACAAACAAAAGCTCAGAAATGAAGAATACGCTTCAGAAAAGCGGAGACGATGCATTTGATTCTGCCTACAAAAAATGGTTTGATTCAAACATAATCTGGTCGTATTTTGACAGCGCATATCCATGGACAAGGCTTGGCTACACATACGACTGGGCAGACAACGGAAAAGAATACGGGCTTTCTGAATTCCTTATTTTTTCTGGAGCAGAATGCACGATTGAATCTACAGACACAATCGAAGACTTTGTAGAAAAATTAAGGGCACAGGGCTCAAACTAAATCCTTAAAATCCTTCATAAGGCGGGGTCTGTCTATTCCAGGACTCCGCCAAAGTTCATGCCAAGCCGCGCGCACATTTTTTTGTAAGACGAAGAATCGTTCTGCGTAGTAAAACCAGTTACATAAAGAGAAGACGAAGAATCCGAACTGTTTCGCTCAGCCTGCAAATCCACTCCGGCGAATACCCTTTTTTCTACTTCAAGGGCGTGGCGCACTACTCCGTCCAGACTGTCCACAACAATTATGGCACCGCCACCCGCCTTCTTAAAATATTCAGTCATATTCAAAAAATGCGTACAGGCAAGAACAATGCAGTCGCAGTCTTTAGACCTGAAAAAATCCACGGCAGGTTTTACGGCATCAAGGCGTTCCTGTTCAGAAGCTGAATTGAACTTATGCTCTATGAATGAAATCAATTCCGGGTCTCCGCGGGAAACAATCGTACAGTCACTTGCAAATTCTTCTATAAGTTTTTTTGTATACGGATGATTTACAGTTGCATTTGTTGCCAGAAGCCCTATTCTTCGGGTCTTGCTGAACTGAGCCGCAGGCTTAATGGCCGGAACGGTTCCAATAAACGGAGTTTCCGGGAAGCGTTTTCTTAATTCATCAAGAGCCGTAACTGAAATTGTATTGCACGCAACAACAATTACGTCCGGACTCCACTTTTCTATTATCTTTTTCGCACAGCCACAGGCATTTTCTTCAATCTGAGTCTTTAACTTTTCACCATAGGGAAAATTCTTTGTATCTGCCACATAGACGCAGACAGCCGCAGGACAGAGTTTTTTTAAATAATCAAGATAAGGAAGTCCGCCTACCCCTGAATCAAGAAAAGCAAAATTTACGCTCATATTTAGAATAATATTGATTTGACTAAACATGTACAATCCTTTACCATTTTTTTATGTTCACATTGAATAAATGCCTTGTCCGGGCCTGTCACAATCTTGCCATTTCCGCAATTGATGAAAACGGCAACATTACAGAAGAAAAAAACTACTGTCTTGATCATTCTCCTAATCCGGGAAAACTGCAGCAGGACATAATAAACTACATAAAAAACAATGAAAAAATAATAGGACTTACTGCGTCCGGAATGACCTTCAGGGATCTGGATCTGACCGGCAAAAAATTTTACGGCTGCAACTTCATGCATTGCACATTTACAAACTGCCACTCAAAAGACTTAAGAAGCCGCTTGAGCATTTTTGACGACACCGTTTTTTCTGACTGCAACCTAATTGAAAGTAACATTCAGTTTTCGTCATTTGCAGGCTGTACTTTTTCGCGAGTACTGTTCACTTCCAGCGACATGGTTCAGGACAATTTTAACGGCATCAACTCAATTCAGACATCTTTTGACGATTCCGACCTTTACAATTCAAGATTCATATGCTCACGGCTAATAAACACATCATTCCGAAACTGCAACTTAAAGAAAGCCATATTCGTTGAAATTTTTCAGGAAAATACGTCTTTCAAAATGTCAAACACAAGGGAAGCATTATTTTCGGAAGAAGGCAGCGAGCTTAACCTTGAATCCGGAGAAAAGAACGAATCTTCCATCAAAGGAGACATCCTATGAAAATTTATTCACACCTGAATACCGGTGGTTTTTCAAATACATACATTATTGCAAACGAAAACACAAAGGAAGCAATCATTGTTGATCCGGGCAAAATTTCAGAAGAAATAATTACACAGATAGAAGAAAATGAACTGGATCTTGTTGCAATACTTATTACACATAATCACGGAAGCCACGTTTTCGGACTGAAAACCCTTATGAAAATCTACAGTCCTAAAATATATGGCGCAGACTATGAAATTGCCGGAGAAGAAACTAACGTAATTACGGGCGACGGTTCACTGCGTCTTGCAAACCTTTCAATAAAGTACATTTCGCTTCCAGGACACACCTCTGACTCAATAATCTATCAGATTGGAAACGTAATTTTTACCGGCGATTCAATTTCTGCCGGAAAGCTGGGAAACACAAACTCCAGCTATTCAAGGCACCTTCTGCGCCATAACATTGATGAAAAAATAATGTCCCAGCAGGACAATACGATTCTCTTACCGGGACACGGACCGCCAACTTCTGTCGGGGCAGAAAGAAAATTCAACATAAATCTTTCCAGAGACTGAACGCCTGACACAGAAACTAGCGAGACATAAGCATGACCCTTCCGGCCCTGAGTCCCCAGTTGTCAAAGGCGTATGTATCCAGAATTCTGCCAGCATCTTCAAAGGTAACGGCAGAAATATTTCTTACCCATGCACACAAATCTGGCATTGCATTCATTACAGAACCGCGGTTAGCAAGATGAATGAAATATGCTGACACATTTGAAAGCGGCTGCTGCATTATGTATGCCATAAATTCATTCTTCATAAGGAAATCATCTGCCGGATCATAGCCAAGTCCCGGCTGGCTTGCCCAATACCCTTTTATAAAGGACATAGTTTTATCATCAACCGTGTAATAAACGGCCGCAACCGCATTGCGGAAATCTTCATCTATGAAAAATATTCCGTGCCATGCCTCGTGCGCAAGAAAAGTAAGGCGGTTATACTGCGCAGATTCACGGGAAATTGAAATAAGGGCCCCGCTTCCCGCCCTATACGTATTTGCATCCGGAACAATTACCCCTTTACGGAGCAGAATGTCACGGAGAATAAGTTCTTTTTTATTAAGTGGAAAACCTTCTGCCTTTGCTTTGGAAAAGAACGAAGCAAGTCCTTCTGCGCCATAGTCATGAGCATTATAACCGTGCATGTCGCCAAGCTGTTCGTCAGTAAGAAGCCTACCGCGGAATCCGGCCTTTTCAACAAAAAACGAAAGCCTTCTGAAAAAATCTGACTGAACCTCGTAGTCTGCCGTATCAAAAAACAGAACGCCCGGAAAGCGATCCCATTCATAAAGTTCATAGTCCATCGTACGCCATGCAGACTGCCGGCCGTCAAGAATAAGTCCAGGATCCGTTTTTAACGGTTCCAGAACAACGCCCGGTTCTTCCGGAATAAGGGACTTGTCGTTAGCAGACATGATAAGCTTTTTTATGAAGCCCGAATTTTCAGAAAAATCATAGGTGCTGAACGGAGCATTCATAAGGGACGCCTGAATTACGCATTCTTCTACGCTTTTTGTACGGCGGATTTTTATTTTTTCACCGCCGGCATTAAGTTCAACCTTAAGCTGGTCAGCAGGAGTTCCGTAATCCTCGCTTTCATAAAAGGCAAGTTCAACCTTAGGCATTATGGAATAGTTTGAATTTTCTACAGGAAAAACAAGCGAGCTTCCTGAAAAATCAAATCCCCTTGAAGTACCGCCAAAACTTCCGCCGTTAGAAGACACACCGTAAAAAGGAATTTCACCCGTAAAATCATAGCCGATTCTGGCCTGCGTTACAAAAAAATCAAAAACCTGAACCGGATATTCAGAATAAATTTCAATTCCGGCCGGCAGTTTTTTTGAATCAAGATTTTTTTCTATTGAAAGTTCGTTTGAAAAATACGAAAAGCCTTTTCCGCGCTTTATAAAATTCCTTAAGTCACAGCCGGAAAGCACCCGGTGATCCGCACGGACAAAGCGATCCTTTCTGTCAAATTCATCCTGCGAAATAAAACCAAAAGTAAAAAGTTTTTCAGATTCCATTACAGAATCAAATTTTCTGCCGCAGGCATTTTTTAAGCCTACACGAACATTAATTCCAACAGAACCAAAATGTTCGTAATATGCAAAAAGCCGTTCAGACTGTTCCGGCGTAAACCGGTAAAAAGCATAACCTTTCTTTATAAATTTTGAAGAAGCCTGTCTGTTTACAGCAACAAGTTTTTCGCGCTCAAAAGTTGAATTATCAAATGCAATTTCTGCAGAAGAATATTTTCCTACGCACATAAGCACGCAGAATACACTTAAATCTAAAATTACAAAGGCTGATATAAGGGCAATTGCAATTTTCTGTTTTTTTTCTAATGAAGGTATTTTTTTAAGGAACGCAAGACAATCTGATAGAAATCTCATAATTCTGATACTACAATCTTTACAAAAAAAAGACTATACTTTATTCATGAACCTTACGATAAGATTTCATCCGAACACAGAACACATTCTGGCAGAAGAACAGCGAAGTTTCCTGTACGAAATTAACAGCAATACACCTGTTCCGGCCGCATTCCCGGTTTTTCCACTCTACTGCCCGCTAACCACCAGTTTTTTTTCAGGTAAAAAACAGGATGAGCTTAAAGACGCATTTTCTGAAGTAAGAATTACTGAACTTTACACAGAAGCCGACTGCATTTTTTTTAAGGTAGAAATAGAAACTTCTGACGGAAACGCATTTTCTGAAAAAATAAAGGCAGGCATAGCGGAAGGAAACGCATTTTCAGAAAAGTTCACCAGACGGCTGAACCTAAACTGCCGCAGCTTTCAGGTGGCAGAAATAAAAAAAACGGGATTCGCATACGAACTGTGGAATCCCGTCTGGTGCAAGTGCAGGAAGCACTGATTTTTAGCACATGATTTCTGTGCCGCGATCCATTGCTGTAAGACCGGTCTTTACGTATTCAAGGATTCCGAACGGTTCAAGCAGGCTGATAAGACTTTCGATTTTTTCTTCGCTTCCAGTTGCTTCAACAATTACGCTTTCTGGAGCAACGTCGATTATGTGGGCTCGGTAAATATCACATGTTCCGATGATGATTGCGCGCTTTTCTCCAGGAGCCTTTACTTTGATAAGGGCCATCTCCCTCTGTGTTGTCTTTGATTTTTCGCAGTGCTTGATTGAAATAACTTCTACAAGCTTAGAAAGCTGCTTTTCAATCTGATCAAGAATATAAGAATCGCCATTAACAACGATTGTCATTCTTGACTGACCAGGATTTCCAGTTTCACATACAGTCAGGGAGTCAATATTATATCCGCGGCGACTGAAAAGACCAGAAACACGACTCAATACACCAGCATGATTTTCTACCAATACACTTAAAACAAATTTTTCCATAAAAATAATTCCTCACAAGTTTATATACTGTTTCCAGCTTCAGAATATACACCTAAAAGGCGCACTTCTTCAGCAACTTTTTTCAAATCTGTCATAAAGGCCTTTACATATTCTTCATTTTGAAGAGCCGATTCCTTTAACTCTGCATCCGCGTAGAACCAATAATGCCATGGCTGACCTGTTATAGGACGGCTTTCAAGGCGGGTAAGGTTCAGCTTGTTTTTCTGGAATACTCCCAGCGCATTGTAAAGGGCCCCTGTTTCATTCGGAGTACAGAAAATGAACGAAGCAACATTCGGGGCAGAAGATTTAATTGCCCGCTTATTTTCCAAAGGCCTGTCCGCAATATGATTTGCAGCAATAACCACAAACCTTGTGTAGTCGCGCGGATCATCCTGAATATCTTCCTGAAGGATTTCAAGATTATAATATTTTGCCGTAACTGCACTGGCAATAGCCGCATTTTCCTTTGAAGCAGAATCCGCAACCATTTTAGCCGCATTGGCAGTAGACGAAGCAGTTATTTTTTCCCATTTATAGTTTTCTATAAGCTTAACGCACTGCGCAAAGCCCTGAGGATGAGAATAAACCCTTTTTATCGTATGCATTGTCGCACCCTTTACAGCAAGAAGCGCATGCTGAATTCTAAGGTGAAGAGCACCAACAATAGAAACATCTTCAAAACTGGCAAGATTGTCATAGTTGTCGTAGACAGAACCGCCCAGAGAATTTTCAATTGGAATCATGCCGTAATCAGCCTGACCGTTTACAACAGCGCGGAAGACATCGCGGAATGAAGAACATGGACTAGCCGATACATCGCCGTCAAAATATAGGTTTACAGCCTGTTCAGCATAAGTTCCCTTAATTCCGTTATAGGCACATACCGGCTTAGATGAATCTTCAGCTGTTTTTTTAGCAGAATCCAGTTTTATTTCCTTTCTGACATGAACTACGGATTTTCCTACCACTGGCGCCATTGCCTCTATGTCGTGCATGAGCTTGTCAAACATAGAAGGAAGAAGAGCCTGAGGTCCGTCGCTAAGCGCTTTTTCAGGGCAGTCGTGCACTTCCACAATAATTCCGTCTGCGCCGGCTGCAACCGAAGCCAGAGCCATAGGAGCAATTTTGTCGCGGAGGCCTACTGCGTGGCTCGGGTCAACAATTACAGGAAGATGGGTCAGGCTTCGCAGTACAGGAACCGCAGAAAGATCTAGTGTATTGCGGGTTGCCTTTTCGTATGTGCGGATTCCTCGTTCACAAAGAATTACGTTTTCCGTACCAGAAGAAAGCAGATATTCTGCCGACATAAGCCATTCTTCTATTGTTGCGCACAGCCCCCGCTTTAAAATAACTGCCTTTCCAGATTTTCCTACTTCACGCAAAAGGTCAAAATTCTGCATGTTGCGTGCGCCAATCTGCAGCACGTCAACACCGTATTTTTCCATAATCGGAAGATGTTCAGCCGCAATAATTTCCGTAACTACAGGAAGCCCGAATTTATCTCCTGCTTCCTTAAGGATTTTTACGCCTTCTTCGCCAAGCCCCTGAAAAGAATACGGACTAGTACGCGGCTTATACGCACCACCGCGAAGCATGCATGCACCGCTTCTAGAAACGGCTTCTGCAATGGAAAACATGCGTTCCCTGTTTTCTACGGCACATGGCCCCGCAATAGAAACAATGCGCTGGCCGCCCACGCGAATCATCTGTCCGAGATTATTGCCTATCTGTACAACAGAATTTTCAGGCTTAAATTCCCGGCTTGCCATTTTGTATCCTTTGGAAATAGGAATAACTTTTTCTACACCAGGAAGAAGATTAACGTCGCTCGGGTCAATTTTCAGGTGTCCAACAGCAGCTATGATAGTTGCTTCATCGCCGGGAATTTCATTTGTCTTAAAGTTCTTTTCAGATAGAAAATCAACAATCCGCTTTTTATCTGATGGTGAAACTCCCTTTTTAAGAACAATTACCATAGAATTGACCTCCGCTAAAAAAGTGGCTGTCCGCTAAGACAGCCCTAAAAAACTAGTCATTAGAAAGATTGAATGACACTGTTCTCATTATGTCGCCAAATACACCGGCAGCTGTTACTCCGGCACCGGCACCGTATCCGCGTACTGTAAGAGGAATCGGCTTGTAGCGTTCTGTATAGAATACAAATGCGTTCTCGCCGCCCTTTACGCTGTAAAGCGGATTATCCGGACCTACTTCCATCATACCGACGCTGACCTTGCCGTCCTTAATTGTAGCTCCCATGCGGAGAACTTTGTTTTCTTTCTTAAGGTCTGCAATTTTCTTTGCAAAATATTCATCAACCTGAGGAAGCTTTGCAAGGAATTCTTCTACAGTTCCGCTTGAATCAAATGATTCCGGGAATACCTTGTACATTGTTATGTCTTCAAGTTCAATGTCGAATCCTGATTCCCTGGCAATAATAAGTCCCTTGCGAGCAACGTCCATACCGTTAAGGTCATCGCGTGGATCCGGTTCTGTATAGCGCAGTTCCTTTGCTTCAAGAACAGCCTTGCTGAACGGAACGCCTTCATCAAGCTTACCGAAGATGTATGAAAGCGAACCTGACATGATTCCGTTAAAGCTTTCAAGGCGGTCACCAGACTTATAAAGGTTCTGGAGTGTATCAATAATTGGAAGACCTGCACCAACGTTTGTTTCATAAAGGAAGCGGCGGTGCATTTTGTTTGCCACTTGACGGAGCTTTCTGTAGAATTCCATATTCATTGAATTTGCACGCTTGTTTGGAGTAGCAATGGACATACCTGCTCCAAGGATATCAAGATAGCGTTCCGGAAGATCATAAGAAGCTGTACAGTCTACAAATACCGGATTAAGAGGCTTTCTTTCCTTTACAAACTTGATGATGTCATCAACATTTGAAGGACCGAACTTGAACATAGGCTTTTTCATATCTTCGCGCCAGTTAGAGAGATCAAGTCCGTCTTCGTTAAGGTTCATACCATCAATTGTAGTAATTGCAAGAACCTTAATGTCGATATTCTGCTTAAGAAGCTTGTCGTGCTGCTGGTAAATCTGGTCAATCATTGTACCGCCGATTGTTCCGGCACCAAATGCAAATACTTCAATTGTCTGTGCAGTATTAAAGAAGAACTGATGAACGGCCTTAACAGCTGTATCTGCATATTCTCCGCTGATAACCGAAGAAATACAGCGTTCTGATGAACCCTGGGCAATTGCCTTAATGTTAATATCCTGGCTTGAAAGCGCATTCATGAACTTGGAAGCAACACCGCGGTTTGCAATCATGCCGTCACCGACAACAGAAACAATTGCACATCCCTTCTTTACTTCAATTTCGTCAATAAGTTTTTCGCGGATTTCAAGTTCAAATTCACGTGAAAGTGCATTCTGAACAGCATCTGCTTCTGCTTCCCTGATACAGAATGAAACAGTGTATTCAGAAGAAGACTGAGTAATGAGCAGTACAGAAGAACCTGCTGCAGAAACTGTATTGAATATACGGCTTGCCATACCGGTTCGGCCGCGCATACCTGTACCACCTACAGAAAGCATTGCAACTTTTTTAAGGGCAGAAATACCGCAGATAGAAGATTTGCTGCGGCTTTCAAAAGGTCCCTTACCGATGCGTGTTCCGCGTGCAGAAGGATTATGGCTGTTCAAGCTCCATGCTTCAATTCCTTTTGCCTGAAGCGGTGCAAGAGTTTTTGGATGAAGAACCTTAGAACCGAAGAATGAAAGCTCCATTGCTTCTTCATAGCTCATGTCGTCTACAAGGATTGCGTCCTTTACAACGCGAGGATCAGCAGTATATACACCGTCAACGTCAGTCCAGAATTCAACGCGCTTAACGCCAAGGGAAGCACCAAGAATTGCAGCAGAAAAGTCTGAACCGTTGCGACCGAGAAGTCCCATTGCAGGTTTTGAATTAGAATCTTTAATCCATGAACATACAAATCCAGGGAACAGGAGAATATGAGCCTGATCTTTAGAAGCACCGTCACGGTACGGGCCGCATGCTTCTGCACAGCGTGAATAGTCAGCTTCGCCTTCTTTCTGACTGCCTGTAGTATAGATGAATTTGCGTGAATCAAGGAAAACTACGCTTTCTCCCTTTGCAAGAAGAACTGCTTCCATAATTGGAGCAGAAAGGAGTTCGCCCATACCCATTATGCGGCAGTAAGCTGTATCTGGGCATTCACCGAATGAAGCAGCACCGGCAAGCAGTTTTTCAAGTTCTGCAAAATTAGGTTCAATGGAATTCATTACTTTTTCTGCATTGAATCCCTTTACCTGAGCCTGAAGTTCCTTACAGATTTCTTCATGGATTTTGCGAAGGTCATTTATTATGGTTTCGGTAGAGGTCCCGGCGGTACATGCGTCAACAGCTGCCTGAAGGGTATTAGAAACACCGGCAACAGCTGAAACAACAACACTAAGTCTGTCTTCTTTTGCTCGTTTACAGATAATGTCCGCAGAAGAAAGAATGCGACGGGCATTTCCCATCGATGTACCACCAAATTTTAATGTAAGCATAAAAACCTCTATTTATGAAAAATATAGTTTATTGTAGTGAAATTGCATGTATTTTACAATTACCGTATTTTTAGAATGAAGTAAAAAATCTCCCCTATATCAAATTTTTTCTTTTTAATAGAGTCAATCATTAAAAACTGCCGGAATACGCCAGGAATATTTGACAGTACAAAAATGAAATGGTAAAATTAATCACTTTTTTCTATAAAAAAAACAAATAAGGAATTCAAAAAAATGAAAAGAAGTGTTTACACCATCGGTTCTTTGATAATCCTGCTCATTGCAGCATTTATCTTTGTTCTTGTACCAATCTTTGCAGGCGGTCACAAACAGTCAAGACTTCCGGCATTCGGTAAATATGACGGAACAGAAATCCGCTACGAACAGAATTCAGATTTTGCAAACTATGTAGCAAGATATGCAGATTACTATAAAAATAATGGAATTGAGATTAACAACTCTAATTACTACTATATTTTCAGTTATGCATTCAATACAACTGTAAGCCAGCTTGCTTTCCAGAAAGCAGTAAAGAACAGCGGGTACAAGGTTCCAAAAACAGCAGTAAACAGATCTCTTATGGGATACTTTACTGATGAATCTGGAAACTATTCTTCCAAGCTTTACAGGCTTGCAGTAAAAGATCGTCCTGCTCAAGTTGAACAGCTCCGCACAGAAATCGAAACAACCCTTACAACACAGAGATACGCAGAAGATTCTTTTGGCGGTCAGACAGCGTTTGGAAAGACAACTCTCTACGGCCTTAAGAATTCAGAAAAAGAAACTGCATTCATTACTGCAATGGGCGAAAACCAGAAGTCATTTGATGCAGCTGTATTCAACATGAATGAATATCCAGAAAGCGAAAAAGTTGCTTTCGGTAAAAACAATGCTGAAAAATTCGTAAAATACGACTTTTCTGTAATCACAGTTGCAGACAAGGCAAAGGCTGCTTCTGTTGCAAAACGCGTAAACAACGGTGAAATTACATTTGCAGACGCAGTAAGCGAATATTCAACAAAATCTTACTCAACTGATTCAGGCAAGATTAACAACAAATATCATTATCAGATTGAGAAATTCCTTACAAACAAAGAAGATATGGCTAAAATTGCTTCCCTTGAACCAGATGCAGTTTCTGAACCGCTTCAGACAAGCGTAGGCTATTCTATCTTCAAGGCAGATTCTGCAGCAGTTCAGCCGGACTTTAAGGATTCCGCAGTAATTTCTACAGTATACAACTACCTTACATCAAACGAATTCAGCGTTATTGAAGAATACTATACAAAACGCGCAGGTGAACTTGCAGCAGCTGCTAAGACAGGTTCATTCGCTGCAGCATGTACAAAATTCAACGCTAAAAAAGTTGATGTTCCTGCATTCCCTGTAAACTACGGCGACATGTCTGTAATGAACAAGCTTAACACAAGCCTTGAAGGTCTTTCAGGTGCTTCTACAAATCAGGCATTCCTTAAGGCTGTAAACGGACTTAAAAATGCAGGCGATGTTTCTGAACCAATTGTAAACAACAGAAACGTAGTTGTCCTTAAACTCCTTAAATCTAACGTAAAGCCTTCTGATCCAATTCCTGCAGAAGCCTTGCACAGCGAACTTTCTAACTACGACACTTCTTCAGCTCAGGAAGCACTTCTTTCAAGCCCTAAACTTGAAAACAACCTTTCTGAAGTATTCTTCAAATATATGATGAACAACGACTAGTGTTAATGTCTGAAGTTTCAGATAAGAAGCCCTGTCTGGTAAAAGCCGGTCAGGGCTTTTCTGTTCAGTATAAAGAACGCCTCCTCTACTCTAAATACAATCCGCAAAAAAATATTCTTTCGCTTGTTGATTCTCTGAAAATTATGGAAGGTACTGTAATCCTGTGCCTGTCTCCTGTTTTGTGCTACGGTCTTGGAGAACTGCTTGCAGCACTGCCGAAGGACTGCCTTTTAATCTGCGCAGAAGCCGACTATAACCTTTACGGACTTTTTTATGAAAACCTTCAAAAAATAAATTTTAACGATGGACGGCTGCTGGCTGTAAAACCGGAAGAACTTGCAGGACTGCCGGAATATCTTTCCAAAAACAACAAGGGGAGATTTCGCCGATGCATTAAGATTGATTTTAGCGGCGGTGCTGAACTGAACAGAGCTTTTTACGAAAGACTGCATGAAGCGTGTCAGAATGCAGTCGGACAGTTCTGGAAAAATCGAATTACTCTCATCAAATTCGGAAGACGCTATTCAGCGAATTTCCTGCGCAATTTGAAGCTTCTTCCGGAAAGCATAAAGAACGTAAGGACAGATCGGCCTATTCTGGTTGCAGGCGCCGGAGAAAGCGCCCTTGAAACGCTTGTCATTCTTAAACCGCATGCAAAACGCATTTTTATTATTGCCGTTGATGCGGCGCTTCCAGCGTTAAAAAGCCTTGAAATAAGGCCGGACGCTGTTGTATGCGAAGAAAGCCAGGATATAATTGCCAGAGCATTTACCGGCTGTCGCAACTGGTACGACTTTCTTTTTACAGGCCTAAGCACAAATTCGAATGTAACGAGACTCTGCCCGAAAAAAAACGTTTTCCATACAACAGAATTCTGCAGTGCGGGCTTTATTGAACGTGCTAAAAAAGAAGGAATCCTTCCGGATTTTATGCCGCCTTTAGGCTCCGTTGGTCTTGTTGCAGTTCAAACAGCCCTGAATATTCGAGTTTCAGAAGATATTCCGGTTTTTGTGACCGGCATGGATTTTTCCTATTCACGAGGCTGCACGCACTTAAGGGATTCTTTCCACGAAAGAATGCGCAGAATCCGTACGTTCCGCCTGAACCAGGGGCTGGCATTTACCGGAAGCTTTGGTCCTGGAACAGTTAATGCAGACACCGGTATGTACAAAGGCGTACAAAAAGGAAATGAACCTATTACTACTGCAAGCCTTATGGGATATGCAGAACTTTTTAAATATGTGTTTAAGGGTACGCCTAATCTTTTTGATGCAGGCAAAAGCGGCATAAAACTGGAGCTTCCGGCACTTAGTCCGGAAGAAATCATAAAATCCTTAAAAACAGATAGCGGTAAAATTTGGAAGGAAAACTTTTCCAGCAAGGAAAACTGCACTGCCATAGAAAGCAAAATTCAGGACTTTATAAACGGTGAAATAAATGCCCTTGAAGAACTGAAAGGTATTTTTACAGGGAAAACAGCTCTTTCTGAAACTGAAAAAAAATCCAGAATAACAGAAATGCTTGAATCACGAGAATACCTTTACCTTCACTTTCCAGACGGCTACCGGCTCAATCTTTCTCAAGCCTTTTTAAACCGCATAAGAATAGAAATAGAATATTTTCTAAAAATATTTAGATAAAAGAATTATGTTTAATTTCGATTTCCATAAATCGAAATTAATGCTAATTGTCCGCTTCGTTATCCTTAAGGACTGCAAGGAATGCGCTCTGAGGAAGTTCTACGTCTCCGAACATCTTCATGCGCTTCTTACCTTCCTTCTGTTTTTCAAGAAGCTTACGCTTTCTGGTAATATCACCGCCGTAGCATTTAGCAAGAACGTCTTTTCTGAATGCACTTACAGTTTCGCGGGCAATAATCTGACCACCGATTGCCCCCTGAATTGCAACCTTAAACTGCTGGTGAGAAATCTCGTTCTTAAGGCGCTCACAAACCTTTCTTGCCCTGTCCGGAGCGCTCGGCTTGTAGCAGAGAAACGAAAGTGCATCAACTGGCTTTGAGTTAAGCAACATGTCGACTTTTACAAGATCTGTAAGGCGGTAACCGATAATTTCGTAGTCAAAAGAAGCATAGCCACGACTGTAGCTTTTAAGCTTGTCATAAAAATCAAAAAGAACTTCTGCAAGCGGCATTTCGTAAGTAAGTTCAACGCGCTTTTCATCCAGATACTGCATGTTTGTCTGTTCACCGCGCTTCATCTTACAGAGTTCCATAAGAGAACCCAAATATGTTGCAGGAGTAATTATGCTTGCCTTAATGTAAGGTTCTTCAGCAGTTTTAATGCGACCTTGTGGATATTCACTCGGATTATCAACAAACATTTCTGTTCCGTCTGTAAGTTCCACGCGATACCTTACGCTTGGAGCCGTAAAAATAATTGCCTGATCGTAGTCGCGCTCAAGGCGTTCCTGAATGATTTCAAGATGAAGAAGCCCCAAAAATCCGCAGCGGAAACCATTACCAAGAGCAAGGGAATTGTCTTTTTCATATACAAGGCTTGCGTCATTCAGCTTAAGCTTTTCAATGCTGCCCTTAAGTTCTTCGTAATCATTGGAATCCATAGGATAGATAGAAGAATAAACTACAGGCTTTACTTCCTTAAATCCGCCGAGTGGTTCGGCAGCAGGATTTGCAGCACCAGTAATAGTATCACCAACGCCTACATCACTTACAGTTTTAATTCCGGCAATAATGTATCCTACATCTCCGGCTTCAAGCTTGCCGGTCTCTTCGTAGTCAATTTTAAAGATTCCGCACTGCTCTACCTTGTATTCAACGCCGTTACTCATCATGCGGATAACGTCACCGGTCTTTACAGTTCCTTCCTTCATGCGGACATGAACTACAACTCCGCGATAAACATCATAGTGGCAGTCAAAAATAAGCGCCTGAACAGGAGCAGAAGAATCACCTTCCGGAGCAGGAAAATAATTTACGATTGCTTCAAGAAGTTCATCTACTCCTTCGCCTGTCTTGGCAGAAACAAGCTGAGTCTGCGAATCATCAAGTCCAAGTTCCTTGTCTATCTGTTCGCGAACGGCAGGAATATCTGCAGACGGAAGGTCAATCTTGTTGATAACAGGGACAATTGCAAGATCCTGTTCCAGTGCCATGTACATATTTGAAACAGTCTGGCTTTCTACACCCTGACTTGCATCAATCAAAAGAAGGGCCCCTTCACAGGAAGCAATAGCTCTGGAAACTTCATATGAGAAATCTACGTGACCAGGTGTATCTACGAAATTAAGCTCATAATCATGACCATCCTTTGCATGATAAGGAATTGTTACAGCCTGACTTTTAATTGTAATTCCGCGTTCACGTTCAATATCCATGCTGTCAAGAATCTGATTCTTCATCTTGCGTTCATCAATAATCTTGGATTTCTGAATCAGGCGGTCAGACAAAGTAGATTTACCGTGATCAATATGCGCAACAATACAAAAATTGCGCTTATACTTCATTTCCATACAAATTCCTTTTATTTTTTTTAGTCGGTCTATTTTACTAGAAATACCATGGACTGTCCAAGGGGGCATTAAGCCTCATAGTTATATCCAGATATCCCTTTTTCTTTTTGCGCGTGTTCATCTGCACGCTGACATTTTCATTATTCTGATCAAAATCAACATCAGAAATATACACCGGATCCAGTTCGCTGAAGCCGGATTCATCGGCAAGAGAACCCTTTATTATTCTGGAAATGGTAAACTGTTTTTTAAACATTGTTGAACTTGAAGTGAGCTCCATACCCAGAATCGGAACCATTGAAGTATTCAGAAGATCGCTCCTGTATACCTCGTAGCCTGGATTTTCCGGCCGTTCCTCCAGATAAACCAGACACGTCCTGCTTTCGCCGTCCCTGTTATACGAGCATGTCAAAATCGTTTCCGCAGAAAAATTGCGCAATATGTCCTGCAACTGCTCCAGCGTATATACGCGGTAACCGTTCAAAAAAGTAATTACATCATCAACCTTAAGGCCAGCCCTGTACAGGACACCTCCCGGCAAAAGATACTGGACGGCAACTCCATTGTTTTTAGAAGCCGTTTTGTCTGTGTGGCCGTACGCCCCCAGCCATGCAAGATGTCTTTTTCCTCCGTTATAAAGATACGGAAGATCCTGCCGCAGGTATTCTACAGGAATCGCAAAATTCAATCCCTGGTACTGTAGTATTCCGGCAAAAACAATTGCCTGCACCTTTTTCTGAGCATCAATGCACGGACCTCCGGAATTACCGGAGTTTACGGCAGCATCAATCTGAAAAACGCCGCCGGAAGTAAAAAGTTTTCTGTCAGAAGCAGAAACAATTCCGCTTGTAACAGTTCCATGAAGTCCAAGCGGCGTACCGATGCAGTTCACCTTGTCGCCTATGTTAAGGGATGCACTGGAACCAAGTTCAAGCACAAACGGAGGTTCAATTTCGCATTTTAAAAGCGCAAGATCATGAACGTCATCATAGCCTACAACCTTTGCAGGAATCCTTGTCTCCTGATCCGCAGCAAGCTTAATGTAAAGACGCGAATAGCCTTCGTACTTCGGGTCTACCATGTCATTTATTACATGATGATTTGTTACTATATAGCCGCGTTTGTCAATAAAAAATCCGGAACCTAGAACTCGGTCTGCATAGCCTATTCCGTTCTGAATCTTTATTCCCTTATCAACCCAGATTGTAACCGTAGAATTAACACAGTCTCCCATGGTTTCCGGCAAAAGCGACCTGTCACTCTTTAAGCCCGGAACATTTTCCATGCTTTTTGCAAAAAGATTTTTTTCATAAGAAGCAGAAGAATTAATTTTTTTTGAACCGCATGCCTTTAATGAAATGTAAAGCCTGTGAGCCTCAAAATATTTTTCCGAATCAAGTGCTGCCTGAAAAAGACTGAACACGTTTTCTTCCTGTGAAGCAAGAACTTCTGGATCCCCCATAACGTAGGAACGCCACAAAGCCTTTACAGGAAAATCTCCTGCCATTTCAGAAATGCGCTTTATTTCGTTTTTTCTTGCGTCTTCTTCAGTAAAATCCGGCTGAACAAATACTTCGTCAGGCTGCTTTACAGAAGTACAGCCAACAAGAAGAGATACTACGCTGATGCAAAAAAATGTTCTAAAAATTCTATTCATCTGATTCCACCGGGCTTTCCGGAATTTCTTCATCAGGAATAACAGAACCGTAAATATTTCCACCAATCTGAACAACCTGAATTCTTCGCCGTGACGTATCTATAAGACGGCTCAAGCCCTGTTCAACATTGTCTCCCAAAGACAGAAGCACAAAAGCCTCGTCATCCGGAGTTCCGGCCTGTCCAACCCAATAGAATGCTTTAGTTTCTCCCTGAGTTACAGACATTTCATTTTCTCCGTAAAGCACCTTAACAGGAGAACCATTCCAAGTTGTAACGGTAACAAGAATATGATCCGGATTTGAATAAAACTGCGAATCTTCAATAAGCGGAGAATCTTCATCTTCGCGCGGATAGCGCTTAAAGCGAACGTCCCAGTTTCTGTCTCCGTCATAATCCCAGCTGGAAATCTTTCCGTTATCAAGTCCATATTCTTCGGTAAAATCAGGAATTGTATCTGCATTAAAATCAAGCTGAATAAGACGGACATAAATTCCGCTTCCGGCAACAGGATGACCAAAAAGATTTGTCATAAGCTGTTCCTGCTCTTCTATCCTTACGTTGCGCCTGTTCTCCGGATCGTAGCCGAATGTTTCAAGCATTTCAAAAATGCCGTCTCCGTCATTGTCTACATAGCGCACAGACGGAAGCCCGTTTTCAAAAAGCGCACGCGCGTAAAGCACATCGCCGTCATAATACATTGCAGACTGCGGATACCCGTTCAGCACAGAAAAGACAATTCTGGCATTCTGCCGCTCGCAGGAAGAAATTTCATAACTTGAACAGTTATAAAGAATCTTTCCTTCATCAAGCTCGACCTGATATTCCTTTACGAAAGGCACAAAAAATTCTATTCCAAAAAGTTCTTTTGCAGCAGAAAGCGGCTTAATTTCCACTGGAGTCCATTCAAAAGTTTCGTCCATAAGCGTAAATTCTGCATTGCCTTCAGAAATCCGGTCAGAATGAAAAACAGCCTTTACAACTGCAGGATAGGAACCGTAATGAAGCGTAATATTTCCTCTAGTCAGAGTAATTTCTTCAGGCACGCCAAAATCACATTTAGCAGACCATTCAAAAACACCGTCATTATTCATATCCCAGCAGAACGATTCAGGACGCCCGCGCATATACTTTACAGAAAGGTTCGGATCACAGTCATAATCTGTATCTACAAGTATTGTTCCATTGTACGCATCAAGATGTTCCTTTACAGACTGAACCGTAACTTCATCTGTAACAAAGAATAGAAAATCTTCCATAAGCGAAAGGGAAACTTTTTCATCTGCAAATGAACAGAAATAATCCCACGCTTCCTGCTGCGTCATGAACCCGCACTTAAGCGCAATCAGCGCATACAGCGGATGCCTTAATCCGTGGGAAGAAAAAGCTTGAGCCATGCGTACCTGCTTTTCTCCTTCGGCAAAATATATTGAATAGATTTCCAGATCTGCATCAGGCTTATCGTATTCCGGCATTTTGGCAATAAAAGAATCTGCTATTTTTCTAAAAAGAACCGCACCGGCTGCATCAGGCTCATTATAGCCTAAAATTTCTGCTTCGCGGTTAATGTCATATTCATATTTAAAGAAGATATGAGGAAAACGCAAGTCATCAGGATAAATCTTCCTTGCAGAATTAATTTTTTCCCTTGCGCGGTTAATAGACTCTTGCGTCCTTATTCTATAGTAAGCTTTTACGCGTATAAACTCAGCATCAGAAGAATAGATAAACGGCTTTGTATCAAGAATCGTAAGCGCCTGATCATACATCCCCGTATCACAAAGAAGGTCTGCATAAAGAACGCGAGCGCCGTCACGGTTGTAGTCAACCCACTCGCCTTCTGTAAGCGATTTCATCACAAGAGGAATGATATCTGCCTTAATGTCGCCTTTACCACTTTTTGCAGCCGCATTAACGTACCACAGGTCAGCAACAGATTCATCATAGGCAAGCCCAAGTTCTGCCTGCGCCAGGGCATTAGTATAATCCCCAGAAGAAAGATAGGATTCCGCAAGCTTAAGGCAGCGCACGGCAGTCCGCCTGTTTACAGATTCTGCACCCGCAGCAAAACAGTTTAATGAACACAAAAAATATAGAAATGCGCCAAAAACGGCAATAAATGACTTTTTCACGTCAGCCTCTTACAATCCAATTACCAAGTCCGCAGACACGGCCGGCAAGGGCAATCAGATTCTGATTCTTATTACTTAAATCCTGAATTACAGGAATCAGTCTTTTTTGACCAGCACCAGCATGCCAGTCAGACAGAATATCCAGCACCGGCTTCATGGTTCCGTCAGCAGCCAGAATCCTATCCCCCGGCTGAACACTGCGGATGCAGAAAGGCACCGGAACTTTTTCCAACTCAAACGATTCGTCATCAAGGTCAAACCTTAAGGCCGCTACATTACCGCAGACCGAACAGCAAACCTCTCCGAAAGGAAGGGAAAAAACTCCATCTTGTTTTATTATAACAAAAAAACCTGAATCAGTCGCTACAAAACTGCGTTTTTTAAAGTAAATAAATTCATCATCCACACAAAAACTAAAGCCCTCAAAATCAACGGAAAATTTTTTTTCACATTCAAGACGTCCTAAAATCAGCGCAAGTGACCTGTAAGGAAAGCGGCTTTCCATATTATTTTTACTGCAAAACAGATCAAGACCGTTATAAAAAGCCCTGATTCTAAGGGCCTTTTTAAGTCTGCAAAAAACCTTTCGGGAACACTTAACTGCAACCCCTGCGCCATCAACACCAGCGCCACCAGCAACTCCAATACCGACATCACACTCCCATTCCGCTTCTTCAGCCATGACAGAAAGTACTTCATCATCGGCAGAACTTTTTTCCGCCCCTGAAATAAGCGCCGTCTCAAATCCTGGAAATTTTTTCCTTAAAAATGGCACAAGCTCATTGCGCACTCTGTTCCGCAAATAATTCAGATCAAAATTAGTACTATCAGTACGCCACCCGTATCCCAGGTGCCTTACATATTCTTCAATTTCTGTTCTTGAAACAGTAAGAAGCGGGCGCACAAACCTGTCGCGGCACATACGTATTCCGCCAAGCCCGGAAGCACCGCTTCCCTGCAAAAAGCGCATAAGCAGGGTTTCAACCTGATCATTTTTGTTATGCGCAAGCGCAATCAGCTCGACCCCCGCACTTTCAGAAAATTCTTCAAACGCCCGGAAACGCAAAATCCGGGCAGCCGCTTCCATACCGATTCCTTTTTCGCGGGCAAGCTCCGCAACAAGCCCCGGCTCAAGAACTTTTTCGCAAAAACTTACCGGATACCCCTTTTCACAAAGTTCCCTGCAGAGCCCGGCAACAAAAGCCGCATCTCCGGCAGACTCTTCCGCCGGCCGTATATTATGATTTACCGTAATAACCTTTACAGAAAAACCGCACGCCTTACCCAGCCGGCAAAGGGACAGCAAAAGCGAAACCGAATCCGCACCGCCGCTTACTGCAGCCCCTAAAGACTTTCCGGCAGAAAAATCAAATCCCGAGCGCTCAAGGTTTTCCCGAACAATACCATCAAATTCCAAAACAAAGCTATCCGACATAAAATCAACCTAAAAAAAAAGACTGTCCGAACGGACAGTCCATAAACAAAGACGTAAAAACGCCCGTCTATATATTAGCGAGCTGGTGCAATGCTTACCAAAGAAGCTTCACCGTTAGTAAGGATAGTTACATCTTTACCAAGGTTAAGATCCTTAACAAGAATTTCGTCACCAACGTTCAATGCAGAAACATCTACAACAACACGTTCCGGAAGGTTACCGATTGTAGCCTGAACCTTGATTTCTGGAACACGTTTTACAAGGAAGCCACCCTTAAGAACACCGGCAGCGTTTCCAACAAGCTGAACCTTGTATGTGTAAACCAATTTTTCATCAGCAGCTGGTACAAAGAAGTCAGCGTGAAGAACAGCGTCTGTACGGATATTGTATTCAACATCCTTAATCAAAGCCTTGCAAGCCTTTCCATCTACAGAAAGATCAACTGGAGTTGTATTTGTTACAGTTCTCCAAGCCTTGTTGAATTCAACAGCGTTTACTTCAAGCATAGTAGCTTCGCCCTTGTCATTGTACATAACAGCCGGGATACTACCTACTTTACGAAGATTTTTTGCAGCTGTTTTACCTGTTGTTGTACGGATTTTTGCGTTAACAGTCATTTTCTAAAAGCTCCTTATATCCTTTTAATTGTTCTAACAATGTATCAAATTTCTAAAATAATGTAAATAACCGCACTCTTTTCAGGCCAGCTCCTACGCAACCGGCTTTCCAGGGCTCCCCTAACGGTCGGTGCCTCACCTACGTTCGGCACGCGCTACGCGCCCCTTCCAGGCCGGGGCCGGTGGATTGCGCCCAAATATTTGTGGATTTCGTAAAATGGAAGTCAAAACAGAATCTTTCTCTGGGCCGACAGGATCCTCCGCTACGCTTCTTGCCCTCCTGGCATGAAGCTCCGCGTCGCCTTCGTTCACTGCCGGCGGCATCCTGCCGCCTTTTCCTCCCTATTCGGTCGGCGTTCACTCCGGTTCGAATCCTGTC
>JAXJSC010000038.1:0-67553 GCA_036310305.1 Treponema sp.
ACTCAACTCAACTCAACTCAACTCAACTCAACTCAACTCAACTCAACTCAACTCAACTCAAATCAACTCAACTAAACTAATTTATCTGTAAAGAGAAGAAATTCAAATTTGGAATTACTTCGTATAATTGCTATGTTTCTAATTGTGCTTACGCATACTCCAACTCAAAGTTATTGTGCTGGTTATGGGTTGGAGTCTTGTCTTGGAGCATATGTATTTATGGGGATGGTTTCATGTTTCGGAACTTTAGGTAACTGCATATTTATAATGATTTCCAGCTGGTTTCTTCTGGATTCAAAATTTTCATGGAAAAATGTATTTAGGATCTGGTTCTCTGTTTTTTCTGTGTCATTGATTATATGTTCAATAGTATTTTTCTCTAAGTTGGAAATTGTTAGTTTTTTAGATGGAGAAAAGTATCTGAGTTCAACATATGATGAAGTGAAGCATTGTATTACTGGAAAAGAGTTGAAACTCAGTATTTTCCCTTTGTATCATAATATATATTGGTTTGCTGGTTCTTACATAATTTTTTATATATTTGCACCGTTTTTAAATGTTCTTGTAAAAAATATAACCCAAAAGCAGCATATGATTCTTTTGTTGCTGTTTTATTTTTTTGTTTGTATTTTACCTCTGTTTCCTCATGAATCATTGTATTCCCCGATGAATAATGGACTAGATGTGTTTCTTGTTTGTTATTTTTCTGTAACGTATGTAAAGAGGTATAAGCCTGTTATTCTATTAAATGCAAAGAAAAATATTATGACGGGGACTTTGCTGGTGGTTTTTATTCTGACAGTTTCATTTTTGTGTAATTACTTTAAATTTTCAAAACACGGATTTGTATATCAGCACGTAGTAACTGTATGGAGTCTTTTGTTAAGTGCTTTTTTCCTTTTCTGTGGATTTGTAACTCTTGAACCCAAATATAATGATTTTATTATAAAGGCAGGAAGTTTGACATTTGGTGTTTATTTGTTTCATGGACATCCATTGTTTTATCCTTTTGTTTTACAGAAGATATTTAGAATCGGCGAGAATTTAACTAAACCATGGATTGTTCCTTATACATTGCTGAGCACAGTTATTATTTATATAGTTTTTTCTTTGTTTGAATTGACTCGAAAAGAATTGCTTGAAAAAAATATCATGAAATTGATATTTAAGAAGCAATAAGTTGCAGAAAAAAGTGAAAAAAAAATATTTATTTTTTTCACTTTTTTCTGCTTTTGCTGTTGACACTTATTTTGTTTTTCTATATCTTAAGGATACATCTTTTTTGGAGCGATACCAAAGCGGTCGTACTGGGGCGGTCTTGAAAACCGTTGATCTTCACGGGTCCGGGGGTTCGAATCCCTCTCGCTCCGATAGCTGGAGGTGTGGTAGAGCGGTAATACAACGGATTGCTAATCCGTCAGTTCCGAAAGGGCTGGGCAGGTTCAACTCCTGTCGCCTCCGTTACTAAACAGCTTTAGCTGGCACATTTTGAATGAGATTGTAGCTCAGTTGGATTAGAGCGCCACCCTGCGGAGGTGGAGGTCGCACGTTCGAATCGTGTCAGTCTCAAGACTAAAACCTGTCTTTTTTGACAGGTTTTTTCATTTAACATAGAATTTCCACTTTCTGAAATACGAATCGTGTTGGTCTAAAAATTAAAAAGGGCAGACTAATAAGTTAAGTGCGTATGGTCATTGAGCCTGCGGTTGCTGAGCTTGCTGAAATGTCGAAATGACCATGTACGCAATATGCGGTGGTATACTTCGTGCTCTTACGAGTCGACAAGCTCAACCACCGCAAAACAGAACTTATTAGTCAGCCTTTTTGTAATCGAAATTGATTTGCTTACTTTTTTGAAAGGATTTTTTCTACTTTTTCAACCTTGGATTGCATTGTCCCGGTAAAGCCTGGGCGTATATCTGCTTTAAGGATTACTTCTGTGCGGATTCCTTTTTCTGCAAGAATAAAGGATGCTTCCTTTATTACGCGCATTACTTCGTCCCATTCGCCTTCAATTTCCGTGAACATTGAATAGGTTTTGTTCGGAAGACCGGATTCGCGGATTACGCGTACTACTTCTGAAACTTCCGGTGCAAGTTCGTCGCCTACGCCGAAAGGTGCAATTGCAACTGCTACAAGTGTATTCATATTATAGTTCCTCTACTGTCATTGGATTTGAAGAAATTTCTTCTGGGGTTGCATTGTAAAGTGCGTCCAGGAATACAGTCTGGAAAGTTGCCGGACCTTCTGCAAGTTTTTCTGCCTTTGAACCAGCAAAGTTGTATGCGGCAGTTGCTGTAATGGCTGCTGTAAAAGGATCAGAAACTGCGGCGTAAACTGCGCAGACGCCACCAAGGGAACAGCCTGCTCCTGTGATTTTTTCCATGTAATGCGAACCGCCTTTTGAGCGTATGATTGTTTTTCCGTCGGTAACAAGATCTTCTGGGCCTGAAACTGCTACGGCCCCGCCTGTATATCTGGCGATTGCTGCGGCTGCGTTTTTTGCGGAATCAACAGAGTCGGCTGTATCAACTCCGCGGCCACCGGAAGAAGTTGTTTCGTCTATGAGGTTCCACATTTTTGCGATTCCTATTATTTCTGAAGCGTTGCCGCGGATGATGGTCGGCTTGTATTCCTTTATCTGCTGTACTAGTTTTGTACGAAGTTCGCCAATTCCGAGGCCCGGAACGTCTAAAGACCATGGCTTATTCAGTTCGTGTAGTTTTTTTGCTGTACGCGGTATTGTTTCTTCATATACCGGGATTATTGTACCAAGGTTGATGTAGAATGAATTTCCGGCTGCAGCGCAGAATTCGCCTTCGTCCGGCATGTAAACCATTGCGGCTGAACCGCCTGCTGCAAGCTGGGCATTTGCTACGAAGTTTACGGTAACAAAATTTGTGATTGACGGTGAAAGCGGTTTCTGGCTTTTTGCATTTTTTACGGCTTCTGCAATCTTTCCTTTTAATTCTGCTTGATTCATTTTAGTCCTCCATGTTTAAGCAGCAGAAAATTCTGTCTTGCACAGAAATTTTCTTTCTTAGTACGGAGGGAACAAAAAAAGCCCGCATATGCGAGCCTCATCAAATTTAAGGCGGAACTTTAAATCTGAAATTTGCGGTTCCGCTCTGTTTTGACTTGCTCCCTTCCACAGTATTAACTGACAGGTTCTAAGGGTCAGGTTTTACCTTCTCAACTTGCACTTGCGTGCTAGTTCCCCTGCAATATAAGAAAGTTATATCTTTTTTTGATTTGTTTTGCAATGGACCCCTTTGCGCTATTTTTTTTGTTCTGCAATTATAAAATTTAAGCTTTATTATGCGCTTGCCCTGTGTTCAGCGGCTACAGGTTGACAAACCCCCTGATATAATTTAAATTTACACCATTGGTCGGATGCCTTTCAAAGTATTCTTCAAAACCCCGCCAGAGCCGGAAGGCAGCAACGGTATGAAGTCTAAACTTGTGCTTAGGATTATCCGACCTTTTTTTTGTTTAACGAGCTTTTAGTTTGTAAACCAGTCCGTTGCTGCCGGAGGCAGCATAAGGTACTCGCAGTGCGCGTGAGCGCATTTTTTAATAAATTTCCTTGCAGAACGCGGAGCCGCAAGCGGCGACGCATGAAGTCTAAACTTGTGCTTAGGATTATCCGACCTTTTTTTGTTTAACGAGCTTTTAGTTTGTAAACCTGTCCGTTGCTGCCGGTCTTGCTCTTTGCGTTGTATGGAAAATTGTGTATAATAATCTTGTCCTCTTTAGGGGAACGAGGTGAGCTATGAAACAGAATAATCTATTCTTGGGTTTGGTACTTGGATTTGTCGGCATGATAATGATATTTCTGCCGAGTGCCTGCATAAAGGCTGTTGTAATTCTTTTGGGAATAGAAGCGCTTGCAAACGGCGTATATCAGCTTCTTTATACACGAAAACTTTATTCAGACGTCACTTTTCAATATTCGGTTTTAATCCGTGGAATGTTCAGTATTGTAGTCGGACTTCTTGCGTGTTTCCTTCCGCTTAGATTTGCACAGATAATGTGGACGGTAATGCTTTATGTCCTTGCTTTTTATCTTCTTGCAGGCTCTGCGCTTCTTTTCTTTTCTATTGGAAAGTTAAGGGATTCTTCTGTTGAACGCCGTCAGCTTGTAATGGAAGCTGTAATTTCAGTTCTTCTTGCAGTGATTATCATTATTATTCCAATCAAAATTGGAACTACGCTTATAAGATTAGGCGGAATTGTAATCCTTGGAATTGGAATTGCATATGTTATTTATTACATGCGAAACCGTCCCGAAGTTCAGGAACCGATTGAGGTTATGGACGACATTTCCGGTGACCTTGAAAAAAGCAACGAATAGATTTTTATCAAATAAAAACAGGAATTTAAAATGATTAAGATTGAAAAAACAGAAATTTTTGGCTGGGAAGCTGCTATTCGCGGAATGAGAAATTCTTTTAACAGCTGGGATAAAAGCGACAGTAAATATAATCCGCAGACAGGAAAATACGAAGTTGGTCCTGCTGATGTTGAACTTATGGACAGGCTCAGCCGTTCCGGTCCAAGCCACGCAAAATTCCTGCGCTACATTACAGTTCAGTTTGATGTAACTGCTCCGCGTTACTGGTGGGCAGAAATGGATACATATAAAGTTGGAACTGTGCGCAACAGCTGTTCTACAATGCATAAGGTTCAGGCAAAGGAATTTGTACGCGACGATTTCAGCTGCGAACATCTTAATGAAGAATCCTTGAAGGCTCTGGACGTGCTTATTTCTACAATAAATGCTGCCCGTGACCGTTTTAATAACGAAGGAAAAAACAAGGATGACTGGTGGCAGATGATTCAGCTTTTGCCGGCAAGTTTAAATCAGAAGGCAACAATGCAGCTGAACTATCAGGTGCTTCAGGGAATTTACGAAACTAGAAGAAATCACAGGCTGGATGAATGGCATGTTTTCTGCGACTGGATAAAGCAGCTTCCATATTCAAACCTTATAATTCCGCCTGCAAAAACAGATTCTGAGTAAATTGTATGGATTATCTCTTTATGGGAATTGCCGCAGTGGTTATCATTGCGGCTTTAATGTATTTTAAGCGCATTTATTTTGATTCAAAAAAACAGGCTCCGGTGCAAAAAAAGCGTCCGTCCGGTGGATTTGTAAACTGTCCGGTATGTGGAACAATGATGCTTCCTGGTGAAAATATAGTTTCTAAAGTTTTTACGACAACCGGTCAGGTAAACGACCAGATTTGCTATATTTACGGCTGTCCGCACTGCTATCCTAGATGTGAGCCCGGCGTAAAGCGGACATGTCCGGTATGCCACAAACCTGTGGAACAGAATCAGTATCTTCTTGCACGCCGCTTCAATAAAACTAAAAGTGGCACTCCTCATGTTATTGTAAATGGCTGTGGCAACTGCAACCGGCACTAAAATTTGGTGTAGGTTCCGGTATTGACAAAAATATACGGGGGGGGGGTAATATTTCTGTTACGGAGTTTATCGGCTAGTTGCTGGTTTTTACTCCGTAAGGAGAAATTACATGAAAAAAATGTTAGCTGCCGTAGTTATGGCTCTTGCTTTGACTCTTACTGGCTGTACAACATTTACCCCTATTTCTGCAGGATCTGGAGAAATTGGTGAAAAGAAAGGTACTGCAACTGCTGTTCAGGTGCTTGCACCATACGGAATTGATTATCTTGCTCTTTTGAATTTTGGTAATAATTCCATGCTTAAAGCTGCAAACCGCGCTGAAATTACAAAGGTTGCTACTGTTGATGCAAAAGAAACTCGTATTCTTTGGGGTCTTGTTATTGTAAAGACAACAATCGTAACGGGTGAGTAATATTTTGTAGATTATTCATTTTATGGAAAGGCGCTGGAACAAAACCGGCGCTTTTTTTTTCTTTGCTGAAAACGCTGCGCCGGGCATGGAGTGGTGCACGGAGTGCAGGCGAACGTAAGTGAGACCAAGCGTTAGCGGGCCACGGAACGCCCGTTACGGAAAATGCTGCGCTGAACAAATTTTTATTGTAACTTTTGTGCAGTAGTTTTATTCTATAAAATATGAAAAGATTTATTTCGATTTTAGCTATTGCCTTGATTTTTGTTTCCTGCGCAAAAAGACCGCTCGCGTTAAAGGAATCTGCAGTTGCTTCTGCCGGCTTTACTGCTTCTCGTAAACTTATGGCGCAGGCTGCATCTCCTAATGAATACGTGCTGGAGGCAGCAGATTCTACAGATTCTTTGCAGCAGGATTCTTCCTATGAACGTAAACTGATTAAAAACGGAAATATTTCTGTAGAAGTGCAGAAACTTCAGGAAGCCGCTGAACTGGTTTTTGCGTGGTGTACTTCATTTGGCGGGTATATTGAGTCTTCTAATTCCAGCCAGTCGAACTGCAGTTTTACGGTTAAGGTTCCGTCTGCAAAATTTGATGAAGCAATGGAAGCTGCCGGTTCTTTTGGTACTGTAAAAAACAAAGGTGTTTCGGTGCAGGATGTTTCTGAGCAGTTTTATGACCTTCAAACTCGTCTGGAAACACGCAAGGTTCTACGCCAGAAGCTTCAGGGGTATTTGAAACAGGCTTCTACAATGCAGGATATGCTTAAAATTGAGCGTGAACTGAATAACGTTCAGTCTGAAATTGAATCAATGGAAGGTCGTTTGAACCGGCTTTCTAATCAGATTGATTTTTCCACAATCAATGTTTACATGGAACTCCCGTACAATACAACGACAGGCGGATTTACTTTTCCGGATTTAGGTGACGGCGTACGCCATTTTGTGGCAAACGTAATTTCATTTTTTGCGGGATTCATTTCTGTCATCTTTTATATGATTGTCTGTGGAATTCCTTTGCTTGCTGTTGCTGCGCTGGTTTTTTGGCTTCTTTTTGGCAAAATCGGATTGCTGGTAAAACTTTTTAACAGGCTGAAGAAATAGATTTTTTGCGGCAAGTTTGCTGATTAAGCCCGAATATCGGATTAAAGTTGATATTCGGGTTATTTTTTTTTATTGTTAAATTGCGGTACGACCTCTGAAACTTCGGGCAAGTGTAAGTTTGTCGGCGTATTCAAGGTCTCCGCCTACAGGAATTCCTGTGGCAAGTCTGGTTACTTTTACGCTTGTGTGTTCTGCTAAAAGTCTCTGCAGGTAAAGGGCTGTTGAATCGCCTTCAAATGTAGGGTTTGTGGCAATAATGATTTCACTTATTCCGTCATCTTTTGCACGCATTATAAGGGATGCAATGTTCAGCTGATCCGGACCGATTCCTTCAAGGGGGGCAATTACTCCACCTAAAACATGATAGAGTCCAGTGTAACCGCCTGCTGCTTCTATAGTCTGAACGTCCTGCGGCTGTTCCACTACGCAGATTATGCTTCTGTCTCTTACAGGGTTTGAACAGATAGGGCACGGATCTTTTTCTGTCCATGAGCCGCAGATTGAGCATGGCTTAATTTTTTCCTGAAGCTCTGCAATCTGCCTTGAAAATGCTTGCATGTATGCAGGGTCAGCTTTTAAAAGATGATTTACAATTCGTGCTGCACTTTTTTTTCCGATTCCGGGAAGTCTAGAAAATGATGCAGTAAGTTCATCGATTATATTCATTAAAATCCCATCCCAGGAATATTGAGACCGCCTAAGAGAGAAGATGATTTTTCCTTAATCTGTTCTTGAATTTTAGAAATTGCGTCCCTATGGGCTGCAATAATAAGGTCTTCAAGCATCTTTACGTCCCTGTTATCTACGCAAAGCGGATCAAGGTGAATTTGAGTCATTTCAAATTTTCCATTCATTGTTACGGTAACCATACGGCCGCCGCTTGAACCTTCGGCTGTGATTGCAGCCATTTCGTTCTGAAGTTTTTCTGCCTGTTCCTTGATGGCAGCTGAATTTTTTAGTAAGTCGAAAGGATTCATATATACTCCAAAAATCTACAGATTTTTATTTTTTACCACCGATAATTGTTCCTTTGAACACAGAACAAACAAGCTGAACCTGAGCTGGAACCGGCTGTGTTTCCTGAACCTGTTTAGGAAGCTCTTTTTTTGCTATTTCAAACTGCATTGGTGTCTTGCATATGTTTGTCAGGATGCCGTTGATTTGAGGGACAGCATCCAGAATTGTCCGAAGCTGAAACTCCGATTCAATTGTTGTTAAAATCGTGTTGCCCTTAAAAATCCATTCGCCGGTCTGCATTAAAGCGGAACCTGCCATAGGATTTTCTGAGGAAAGTTTTGAAATAAGCTGTTCATAAACGCTTGAAACAGTGATTACAGAACCGTCGGGAATTGTAATGCTCTGATTTGATTTATGAATGTCTTCTGTGCTTTCTGTTGCAAGCTGAGCATCAACAGACGCTTCGTAAGATTCAATGATTTCTGTTTCTGCAGAAATCGGATCCGTAACAGTCCATTCTTCATCGGGAACGCTGCTGTTTTCCGGATTTCCCAGGTCATCGTACGAGTAGTCTGAATTGTAGTCAGCTGTGGCCGCTGTATTATAAGGCGGTACAGCTCCGCCATTATAAAAAGGGTTCGGATTCTCCGTTATTGCCGTGGGATCTGCGTAATTTCCCCCGGAAGAATCTGTACCGCCAGATGTCTGTCCGTTATTCTGGAGCATACTGAACATCTGAAGTCCCGGCGGCAGCTGTCCACCGTTTTCCTGTGCTGCAGAATCCCCGGCGCCAGTTGTGTTATTCGGTGTGCCGGCATTGCCGGTACCGTCCGCAGTTCCTGCTGCGTTTATTGCGCTATCTGCTGTGTCTGCTGCACTGCCTGCGCCGAACCTTGCATTACCAGCCGCGCCCATTGTGCTTCCAGCGCCAAAAGTTGTGTTACCCGCTGCAGCAGAAGGAGTTCCGCTGGTGCTCGGGATGGTTGCGCCAGAGCCGGCAAATGGACTTGCTGCTACGGAAGTTTCTGCGTTTGCTGGGGAGTCGCTGTTATTCTGTACTATCGGCGCGCTCTGTGAAAATGCGCTGCTACCCATAGCGTTATCGGCTGGAGCACCGGAAGGTGTGTATGCGGTATTACCGGCGAACGGGTTTGTGTTAGCGGTTGCACCGCCCTGAGCCGGTGCAGAACACAGGAGTGCATGCGCCTTATCAATTGCAGCCTTAACTTCAACTGGCGAAACATACTGCTTTAACCAGCAGAGTCTTGAAAAAGCAAGTTCAAGTTCGTAGCGTGGGGAAAGAGAATAGCGTATGTCTCTGTAGAGCTGCAAAAATATGGAAAGGGCTCTTTCAGTCTGGATTGTATTCCAGCCGTTTAGAACAGCCGCACTGTATCGTTCCGGAGACTGACCTAAAAGAGATTCCTTGTTTATGCCGTTTTTAATCAGAAGAAGGCTTCTGAGATATTCTGTTGAATTTGAAATAAGCTGATCAATTGAAATCCCGGACTGAAGGAAAGAATCCAGCTGGTTAAGGACATTTTCAGACTGTCCGGATGAACAGGCTTCAAAAAGGGAATTAAGGCGGTCAACGCCCAGAAGTCCAAGCTTGTCACGGATTTTTTCGTATGTAATCTGGCCGTCGCTGAACGCTGCAACCTGATCAAAAAGAGTGTAGCAGTCGCGAACGGAACCGCCGGATTCTTTTGCAATCCAGTAAAGCGCTTCGCTATCTGCCTGAATGTTTGTTTCGCGGCAGGCGTCTTCCAGAAGTTCCTTAAGGCGGTCTGTAGAAACCAGCCTAAAGTTGTACTGCTGGCAGCGTGATTTAATGGTTGCCGGAACTTTCTGAAGTTCAGTTGTGGCAAAAATAAAAATTACATGAGCCGGCGGCTCTTCAATCGTCTTTAAAAGTGCGTTGAATGCACTTGTAGAAAGCATGTGGACTTCATCGATAATGTAAATTTTGTATCTGCATGAAGTCGGCGGAAACATTACTTCGTCTTTAATCTGGCGTACGTCATTTACGCTGGTGTTTGAAGCACCGTCTATTTCAATTACGTCCAGACTTGAACTGTTTGTAATTGCCCGGCACGATTCACACTGACAGCATGGAGTGCATGTTGGTTCGCTTGAATTCTGACAGTTAAGCGCTTTTGCAAGAATTCTGGCTGTAGATGTTTTTCCACAACCTCTTGGTCCTGCAAAAAGATACGCGTGTGCAAACTGCTTTGTCTTTATTGAATTTTTAAGTGTTTCTGCAACAAATTCCTGTCCTGCAAGATCTTCAAACTGCTGGGGCCGGCGTCTAGTTGCTGTTACTTCGTAAGCCATTTTTACCACCTTTCTAGCACTGTTAACTATAACAGAATAATTCACTATACTCAATTAAATGAAAGCTCCATTTTTTAATCTGATAAGAAAGATGTTTCCTGTGTTTGTAGCTTTTCTTTTTGTTTCCTGTGCTACAATAAATACAAAAAATTACGAAATAAATGATTATGAATTAGAAGAACAGATTTGTATTGTTCAGGTTTCTGACTTTCACAGCAATGATTTTGGAAAAAATGAAGAAAAGCTTGTGCAGAAGATAAGGGACGCTTCTCCGGATGTTATATTTTTTACAGGTGATACATTTGAATTTTCAAGAAAAGGAACAAAAACAGAAGATAATGTACGGCTTCTTCTTGAAGGAATAAAGGGTTTTGCACCTTTCTACTATATAACTGGCAATCATGAATATGCAGGAACTCACAATGATGATTTTGCGCCTTTGATAAAGGAATATGGTGGTACAGTTTTAAAGGATGAAACGGTCGTTCTGGAAATTGAAAAAGGAATAATTGAAATTACGGGAATTGACGATCCGTTTGCAGATCTTTCCTTAGAAGAAAGGTTGAAAGAAAAAGATGATAGGGAAAAGTATCTTGCTCGGTTAAAAAACGTTTCCGAAAAGGCTGCAAATTTAAAAGATGAATTAAAACAGAACAGAAGATTCAGGCTTTCTGTTCTACTTGCGCACCGTCCGGAATATATACATGAATACTTAAAATATGATTATGATCTGATTCTTTCTGGCCATGCGCACGGCGGACAGTGGAGGTTCCCGCCGTTTATAAATGGACTTTATGCGCCGATGCAGGGACTTTTTCCAAAGTACGCGGGTGGACGCTACAAATTTTCAAAAAGCCCAGCTGTATTCATAGTAAGCCGCGGGCTTTCCTACCAGGTCCCGAATGTTCCGAGGATTTTTAATCCCCCGGAACTTGTTGTCATTCATATAGAGCGCTGACAGCCCGCTCGTTATTACGCTGATTTTTTAAGTAGTTGCCTACCAGCCGCCGGAAGCTCCTCCGCCACCAAAATGACCGCCGCCTCCACTAAAGCCGTGTCCGCCTGAGCTTAAGCCGCTGGAACCGCCAAATCCGTTGAAACCGCCGTAATAGCTTCCTCTGTGGCGGCGTCCGGCACTGCTGAACAGCGCATCCAACAGAATCCAGGACAGTAAACCCCTGTTTCGGCTTTTTGCCAGTGAAGAAATCAGCATGAGCCAGCCGACAAGGAAAACAATTCCTATGATTATTCCGGCAAAGTCTTCTTCGTTGTCACTTTCCTGATTCAGAACTTTTTTAGAAATCAGTTCTGCGTTGTCTGTGGCAATGCCGCCCATATTCCTGACTGCCTTGTAAATTCCAGCTGCATAATTACCGTTTCTGAACTCCGGAATAATAATGTTCCTGATTATCAGTCCGCATTTTGCGTCCGTAAGTTTTTCTTCAAGTCCGTAGCCTGTTTCAATCCTGATCTTGCGGTCGTTCAGTGCAATTACAAGAAGCGCCCCGTTATCCTCTTTTTCCTGACCGATCTGCCATTTTTCTGCAACGTTCATGGAAAAAACTTCAAGGTCATCTCCTCTAAGGCTTGGAATTATAAGAACCGCCATCTGAACTCCTGTTGTGTCATCCAGCGATTCAAGATATGAAGAAATTTCCCTTGTCTGGTTTGCGTTTAAAAGTCCTGCGTAATCGCTTACGTATCCTTTTGGAGACGGCACGGAAAGCGCAGAAATATTTACTGCAAAAAGCGCAGTAAAGAGAAAAATGAATATGTTTGTCCGCTGTTTATGCAGGTCTCTGAAAGCCTTAAAGTTCATAAAATTCTCCTGTTAAAAGTCCAGATTAATTGTCAGTTCAGGATTACAAGTCCGTCCGGCAGTTCATTCGGGTTTTCTGCCTTGGCCGGAAAATGTTCCGCCAAAAGTTCGCCGCATTTTTCTACGGCATTTATAAATCCTTCTTTTGTTTTTCCGGCTTTAATTCCCGCTGCAAGATCGTCTGCAATTATGTTCCATAAATCCTGCGGAATTTTTTTGGCAATTCCGGAATCTGCAATAATGCGGACCTGACGTTCAAGGAAAGAAACAAAAATCAGAATGCCTGAATTTTCTGCGGTTTCGTAAACGCCGGATTTTGCAAAATGTTCAAAAGCTTTTGAAGTAACGTTTCTGTGCTGGAGGCTCTTTGGAATAATCAGTCTGTCCAGTGCCGGAATATTCATTACAAAAAATGCCGTTACAATGGTGGCAAGAGTTGTTATTCCGTAAAAAGCCGGCAGAACCCAGGAACGCACGCTCCAGAAATGCCTTTCGTAAAAATTAAATATTGCTCCGGCAAACGGAAGCAGCATGATGAATACTGCCGCAGCAACATAAGTCGCAGAGAGAAGTTCCCAAAATGAATAGGAATCGCTTTCTGCTGTAAGTGCAAGCGCAATCTCGCCGTTTGTCTTTGATTCAGCGCGGCTAACGGCAGCTTTTATTTCTTCCATATCCTTGTCGGAAAGTTTAATTTTCTTCAATAAATAGCGTGTTGTCATAGACTTTAGAATTCCACTTTTGGTGCAGTCTGAGCCTGTTCAGAAGCAGTAAAATATGCCTTTGCCTTGAATCCAAAATTTGAAGCAAACATAACTGTAGGAAAAGACCTGATTTTTGTGTTGAAAGCCCTTGCAGCATCATTGTAGCGTTTTCTTTCTACGGCAATGCGGTTTTCTGTTCCTTCCAGCTGGTCCTGAAGTGCCAGAAAGTTCTGGTTTGCCTTAAGGTCAGGATAGTTTTCCGAAATGCTCAAAAGTCTCTGAAGTGCACCGCCCAAAGTGTCCTGAACTTTCTGGAACTGTGCCATTTTTTCAGGGTCATCTGTAATGCTGGAATCGATATTTACAATTCCGCCGGCTTTAGAACGCGCTTCTGCAATCTGAGAAAAAACTTCGCTTTCATGAGCGGCATATCCCTTTACGGTAGAAACAAGATTAGGAATAAGATCATAGCGACGCTGGTACTGGTTTTCTACCTGTGCCCACTGAGCAGTTACCTGTTCGTCCATCTGTACAATTGAATTATAGGAACCGGTTACGCATGAATAGCAGCTGAATGCCAGAACGGCAATGATTCCGATTATGATCAATGAATTTCTTAATTTTAGAGACATTTTATCCTCCGTTTGTTGCAATATTAATTTAAATATATGGAACAGAGGATTCCGGGTCAAGAAAAATATATTTTGATCTGCAAAGTAATTGAACGAAATGCCGGTTTTGTGATATCCTAACTTGATACACCGTGTGTATTTTCAGGAGCTAAAATGTTTAAGCCTAAGAATTATGATTTTACTGTAGAACAGTTGGGACCATGCAAAATTAAGTCTCCAATCGAATTGTCGACTGTTGTAGGAGACGCCTGTGCAAATTATGTTCGTGATACATCTTTTGTACGCAACCGAATTAATGTTTTCAGTCCTGATGAGTTAAATTCTGTAGATTCTTCAAATCTTCTGCAGAAAGCAGGTCCGAGAGAAAATATATATTTTGATCCAAAAAAAGTTAGGGCCGGTATCTGTACTTGCGGTGGACTTTGCCCTGGTTTGAATGACGTAATTCGCGCAGTTGTACGCTGCCTTTGGAATCGTTATGGAGTAAGGGAAATTTTAGGTTTTAGATTTGGATACAGAGGATTGTTCCAGGATTCTAATCTTGAACCTATGAAGCTTACTCCTGATGTTGTTGATGAAATTCACAAGATCGGCGGTTCGTTTATAGGAACAAGCCGTGGCGGTGGAGACAGACTTCCAACTGACGGTGTAGATACAATTGAACGTCTTGGCATTAACATGATGTTTGTAATTGGTGGCGACGGAACACAGCACGGTGCGCTTACACTTGCAGAAGCAATTCAGAAACGCGGACTTGAATGTGCAGTTGTAGGTATTCCTAAGACTGTTGATAACGACTTTCTTCTTATTGACCGCTCATTCGGTTTTGAAACAGCTGTTCAGCAGGCAAAGGAAGCTATTGCTTCAATGCACATGGAAGCACGTTCGCAGCCAAACTGTATTTCTGTTGTAAAGCTTATGGGTCGTGAATCTGGCTTTATTGCAGCTCAGGCAGCGCTTGCTTCTCACGAAACAAACTTCTGTCTTATTCCGGAAGTTCCATTTGATATGGAAGGACCAAATGGATTCCTTGCAAATCTTGAACGTCGCTTAAAGGAGCATCAGCATGCAGTTGTTGTTGTTGCTGAAGGTGCAGGTCAGGAACTGTTCATAACAGACGGAGCAACAGATGCTTCCGGTAACAAAAAACTTGCAGATATCGGTGTATATCTCCGCGATGAAATTAAGAAGTATTTTGCTTCAAAAAATATCCCTATCGATCTTAAGTATTGTGATCCTAGCTATCAGATTCGTTCTGCGGTTACAATCGCTTCTGACTCTGTATACTGTGAACGCCTTGGAAACAATGCTGTTCATGCTGCTATGGCCGGAAAAACAAAGATGGTTGTAGGTCTTGTTCATGACAAGTTCGTTTACATTCCTACAAAAATGGCAATTGCAAGCCGCAACTTTGTAGATCCAGAAGGAGCTTTGTGGCGTGATGCTCTTGATGCTACAGGTCAGCCGATTCTTATGGTAAACGATGAATCTAAAGCAAAAAAAATGATGCGTGAAAAACTTGGAATCATAAGCAAATAAATGGTTCTAAACTGAAATAGAATGCCGTCCGGTACAAATGTATCAGGCGGCATTTTTTTTGCTGTAATTTGAAAAAAATTTTGACATATTAAAAATTCGCCCTTATCATTAGGTTAATTAATAAAGTGAGGATTATTATGTTAAAAAGTTCTGTTCAGAGATTATTGTCTTTGGTTGCTTTTCTTGAAATTTTTACAGCTTTATTTTCATGTTCAAATCAGATTGATTTTGATTCGAAAAATTATCTTGCCTATGCATTGAATGCAATTTTTTAGACTTAACTATAAAAATAACTCGGCAAGATTAATCTTGCCGACCAATAAATAGAGGTGTAAATAATCAGATAGCGAGGTCTTTTTCGACAAGTTTTATGTCCAGCGTGTTGGATGAATGTCCGTTGCGGTGGTTGAGCTTGTCGACTCGTAAGAGCACGAAGTAAAACACTAGGAGAATATATGTTAAAAAAGTTTTCTGTAAAGGTATTTTGTGTTGTTGCCGCTTTGTTTGCGTCTGCATTTGTTTTGTCATGTGCAAATTCAATTGATAATAATAACAGTGCTCTTCTAGGATTGTTGCTTGCAGATTCAAAAAATCAAGGATACGGCAGTTTAACTATTAATTCTTCTTCTTCGCGTGCATTAAATGTTTCTGATATTTCCTATGCAAGGGCGTATGTTACAGGAACAGGAATTACAGCACCTGTCGTTTCTACAAAAGATGCTTCTGTAAACGGCGGAAAAGGTTCAATAACTGTAGAAAAAATCCCGGTTGGTAAGAACAGGGTTGTTACAGTTTACACTTACGACAGTTCGAATAATAAGCTGGGTACCGTAATGCTTCGTGGTGTTACAGATATCAATTCTGGGAATAATAATTCTATTAATATAGATAAAAGTACAACACTTCTGGGTAATGTTTTTGAAGCTCTTGGTTCTGCTGGGGTAAATCTTGCTTCCGTGAATAAAGATGATGTACAGGCAAAACTTGCCGGTGCAGAAAAGAGCTGGGCTTTGTATGATTCTTCTGCAATCGCTTCGGATTATAAGTCTGTTATGGCGGTAAGTGGTATCAAGGCAGTTTCTACTTATGAAATAAATCCTGGTGCCATAAAGTTTACAAGTTATTATGATGAATGTTCCATTCAGGTTGGAGATCCGGTTTCTTCTATAAAAGAGAATGTTGTTGCAGGCGAAGGCTCTTTAGCCGGTATTGCGCCGGGAACATGGCCGGTTTACGTTACAAAAGACGGAAATCTTTTAAAGAAAACTTTTGCAACTGTATCAGCTGGCACGGAAACGGATATCGGATATTTAGGAACGGTTACAGACAGAATTGTTGTTCATGCAAAGTACAGTCACATCTGGGCATGGAAAACCGGCGATGTAAATACAAACTATACTGGCGGTGTTTGGCCGGGTGCTGCCATGACTGCTGAATCAAACGGATGGTATGTCTATTCATTTGAAAAAGATGTTACTTCTGTTGATGTTGTGCTCAGCAATAACGGAAGTAGTCAGCATAGGCCAACGGGTGGTGACACTTTAATCGCCGGTGAGTGGTGGTACGAAGACGGATTCTGGTATGATTCAAATCCTGATGATTCTCAGACACCGGTTCTGGAAAGCTTTACAAGTTCTTCATCTGGAACTGTAAGCGGCGATGTGATTTTTTATGTAACTGCAAGTGATAATAAAAGTCTGAAAACAGCTGTAATCAGTATTGATAGTGTAAAAGCAAAAGTTGCAGATCTTTCGGGGGACTATGCAAGTATTTCATGTACTATAGATACGGGCGATTATTCTAACGGAAGTCATATTGTAAGCTGTGTGGTTTACGATTCTGCGGAAAATATGTCTGCATCAAAATCAATTTCACTTAATTTTGTAAATGAAAATAAGGTTCCGGTTGCACTTATTACAGGAAGTAACCGTGTAGCAAAGGGAAAAACTTTTACATATTCAGCAGAAAGTTCTTATGATAAAAACGGTTCTATTGCAGCTTATGAATGGAAGGTAACGGGCGCAACTTTGGCAAGCGGAACTGCTTCAAAAATCAGTGTAGCGTTCCCTGATTCAGAGGGGTCTGCAACTATTAAGCTTAGGGTAAAAGACAACGAAGGTGCATATTCAGAATGGGTATCAAAAACGGTTCAGATTATTACGCCTAAAGAAACTAATGATTTCCGCGAAGAAACAATTTATTTTGTCATGACTACAAGATTCTTTGACGGGGATTCAGGTAATAACGTTCACTGCTGGGATGAAAATGCAGAAACGCCGGCAAATGATCCTGCATGGCGCGGCGATTTTAAGGGGCTTATACAGAAACTTGATTATATAAAGGCACTGGGCTTTTCTGCGGTCTGGATTACACCGGTCGTAGAAAACTGTTCAGGTCTTGATTATCACGGATATCATGCGATGAACTTTCAAAAAGTAGATCCGCGCTATGAATCAAGTGACGTTGATTTTCAGACTTTGATAGATGAAGTTCATGCCCGGGATATGAAGCTTGTCTTGGACGTAGTATTCAATCATACTGGAAACTTTGGTGAAGCAAATCTGGCGCCTATGTTCGAAAAAGATTATTCCGCAAATCTTGAAGATATTAATGCCTGTTTAAAACTCAGTGCAAATTCGCTGTTGGATGAAAGTTATTTTAATCTGGACGGTGACAGTCAGTATGCTACCCGCTTAAAACTTATGAAAAATACAGACTGGAAGAACCATGAAACTTACAACTATTATCATCATTTTGGCTTTGGCAGTTGGGACGATTTTAGCGTTCAGTTTTTCCAGATGGCCGGTGACTGTGTAGATTTGAATACAGAAAATCCAAAGGTTTTAAAATATATAGCTGAGTCCTATTCAAAATATATCGAAATGGGCGTTGATGCCTTCCGAATCGATACCGGAAAGCATATGAGCCGTCTTGAGTTCAACTGCTATCTTAATGATGCCTTTAAGGAAGCGGCTGCAAGATGTGGAAATGATAACTTTTATATGTTTACAGAAATCTGTGCAAAATCAAGCGAAGTAACTTACCGTGGAAGCGTAGAAAATCTTTCGCCGTATTTTTATACCTGGAAAGACGACGAAACTTACGGCTTTACCATGGACGATGAGGATATGTACGAAGGGGTAATAATTTTACCTGAAACAAATGACTGTTCTAATGACGAAAAAGATGAACAACGGGTTACAAAAGATTTAACTTACTGGACCCGGGAAACTGAAGACGGAAGGACTGTTACTCCAGTGAATTCTCTTGCAGTTCAAAAGCAGGGTATGGCAACCCATTCGGTTCGTTCTAACCGGCCGACTTCTAATAACCATTTGTTGAATGGAAATACCTATCATACTCCGGACTATTCAAATGCCAGCGGACTCAATGTAATCGATTTCCCGATGCACTGGAATTTTAATTCTGCCAGCGGAGCTTTTGGAGTTCATGGCGATGACAAGCTTTATAATGATGCAACCTGGAACGTTGTTTATGTAGACAGCCATGATTATGGTCCAAGTGCAAAATATGAATACCGTTATGACGGCGGAACTGATGCTTGGGCTGAAAATCTTGATTTGATGTTCACTTTCCGCGGAATTCCGTGCTTATATTATGGAAGCGAAGTTGAATTTCAGGCGGGTATGCCTATCGATAAGGGGCCGGTTCTTGCTTTGAAAGACAGCGGACGTGCTTATTATGGGGATTACCTTGAAGGAAATGTTGTTGCATCGGATTTTGGTGAATATTCTGAAAGCGGAACAACTGGCACCGTAAAAACAACACTGGAAAAGCCTTTGTGCCAGCATATCATGCGGTTGAATAAGATTCGTCGTGCAATTCCTGCTCTTCAGAAAGGTCAGTATTCTACAGAAAACTGCGGTTCAGGCGGAATGGCTTTTAAAAGGCGTTATACGGATTCTAATACCGACAGTTTTGTTCTTGTAACAATCAGCGGAGACACAACCTTTAGTGGTCTTCCTGCCGGAACTTATGTTGATGCGATTACCGGCGACGAAAAAACAATATCTGAGGGCGGTTCAATTACTACTTCAGGCTGTACAACCGGCAATATGCGCATTTACGTGTTGGACGGCCCTGGAAAAATCGGCGAAGACACTGACTGGTTGAAATAATCACTTCGGAAGATTGTGATATCAAATTGAACTAATAAGCAGGAGGTACAAAAAGAATTAGTTCAATTTGCAATTGCAATTGTTGATTTTGAATCCTCGAATGGCTAAAAAAAAATTTGACTATTGAGAATTATGATTTACAATTAAAGTCAGAGAGTGGGGTTATCCATGTTTTGGAAAGCCTTGGAATTATTTATAAAAGTTTGTGCTTCTTTGTATTCAGTTTATTTAAATTTATTTTCTTTTCCACATCAGGGGGAATTATGTTCAAAAAGTTTGCCGTAAGATTATTGGGCAGTCTGGCATTTTTGTCTGTACTTATTTTTGCTTCATGTTCAGATTCATTAAATGACAAAAATGACGTTTTGTTGGGAATGCTTGCCGCAGCTAATGCAAAAGCAGTACAGTACGGTTCGCTTACAATCAATTCTAGTGATTCGCGTGCATTGAATGTTTCTGACATTTCGTATGTATATGCAGCTGTTTCAGGAACTGGAATTAGCAGTCCGATTACTGCAAAGTCAGAAACAATCACAGACGGTTCAGGAAGCGGTTCAATAACTATAACGGGTATTCCTGTTGGTAAAAATCGCGTTGTAACAGTCTATGCATATGACAGTTCAAATCAAAAGCTGGGAACAGTAATGATTCGAGCTGTTACAGATATTGAAGCTGGAAACAAAAATTCAGTTACTGTTAATCAAAGTACAACGCTTTTAGGAAATGTTTTTGCGGAACTTCTTGCAAAAGGCGTAAATCTTGCCTCTGTTGAAAAATCTGCTGTTCAGACAAAACTTGCTGGTGCTTCAGAAAACTGGGCGCTTTACGATGCAGCCGCAATTGCTTCTGATTATGTAACTTCTGGAAGTGCATCAGGAATTAAAGCGGTTTTAAATTATAAACTTTCAACTGGTTCTGTTTCGTTCACAAGCTACTACGAAAGTTGCACTGTTCAGATTAGTGACCCGGTTTCTTCAATTAAAACAAATGTTGCTTCCGGTGAAGGAAGTGTAACTGGTGTTGCTCCTGGAACCTGGCCAGTTTATGTAATTGTAAGCGGCGAAACTGTAAAAAAGACTTATGTAACTGTAACTTCTGGTGCTGATACTAATATTGGCAACTTGGGTACGGTTACAGACAGAATTATTGTGCATGCTAAATATACTCATGTATGGGCATGGACAACTGGAAATACTTCAGACAATTTGACTGGTGGTAATTGGCCTGGAAGAGCAATGACTGATGAAGGTAACGGCTGGTATGTTTATGCTTTTGAAACTGGTAAAACGGCTATTGATGTTTTGCTTAGCAATAATGGTTCAAATAAGAGCAGGGAAGAGGGAGGTGATTCTTTAACTGCCGGTGAATGGTGGTACAAAGACAGTACCTGGTATGAGGCTAACCCGGATGATTCAGAAGCTCCTGTGCTTGTTTCATTTACAGCAGATAAGAGCGGAACGGTTTCTGAAAATGTGGTTCTTTCTGTAGAAGCAACAGACAATCTTAATCTTTCTAAGGCTGTTTTAACTATGGACGGTGTAGCCCTTACAACTATAAATTTAAGCGGAAAAACTTCAACAATCACTTACACATGGGAAACTGCATATATTGCAAACGGTTCACACGTAATTAAGGCGGTTGTTTACGATTCTGCAAACCTTGCTTCAAATGAAAAAACACTTTCATTTACAACAAGCAACGCAAACCTTCCTCCGGTAGCAAAAATCAGCGGTCCAAAGAAAATGTCTCCTGGAAAAACTTTAACATATAAAGGAACAGATTCTTATGACCAGAACGGCGGAACAATTGCAAGCTATAAGTGGACTGTAACAGGTGCAGCAGCAACTTCTTCTTTAACAGGAGAGACATTAACTGTAACAGCTCCAAGTACAGTAGGTGCAACATTCAAAGTTTCTCTTGTAGTTAAAGACAACGAAGGCGCTTCTTCTGACTCAGTTTCACTTGACTGTGAAACAATTGATGTTGATGCAAACTGGGACTTCCGCGACGAAACAATTTACTTCCTTATGACAACACGTTTCTATGATGGGGACTCAAGCAATAACCGTTACTGTTGGGATGATGAGGTTCATCTTAAATCTAAGACAAATAATGATCCTGGCTGGCGAGGTGATTTTAAGGGGCTTATAGACAGACTTGATTATATTAAGGCTCTTGGTTTTACAGCAATCTGGATTACTCCTGTTGTAGAAAATGCTTCTGGTCTTGATTATCACGGATATCATGCAACAGACTTCAGTAAAGTTGATCCTCGTTACGAATCAACTGGTGCTACTTATCAGGATTTAATTGATAAGGCACACGAAAAAGGCATCAAAATTATTCAGGATATAGTATTAAATCACTGTTCAAACAGTGGAGAAAAACATATTCTTCCAATGACTGTAAAAAAATATGATTCTGATAACGGTGTAGATTGTGTTCCTATGGTTCCTGATCATAATGCAACAGATATTTATGGACGTAATACTTATGAACTTCTTAATAAAGGAGTAAAAAAGCTTACTGGCGGTAAATATAATACATATGAAGAACTCGAGAAAGATGCAAATCATTATTATGATGATGCTGCTCGAGGAAAACTTATGTATGAGTCTCGTATTTATTCAATGAATAACGGGCTCGATATTGATAATGATGAAGTAGGAAAACTTTTCCACTATCAGCCGGGATTTGAATGGGAAAATGTAAATCTTCAGCGAGGTACGATGGCTGGTGATTGTGTTGATTTGAATACAGAAAATCCAAAAGTTGCTGAATACCTTCGTAACTGTTATATTAAATACATTCAGATGGGAGTTGATGCGTTCCGTATTGATACTCTTAAACATATTAGCCGTCTTACAATGAATAAGGAATTTATTCCTCAGTTCCATGAAGCTGCTGCAGCTGCAGGAAATGATAAATTCTTTATGTTCGGTGAAGCATGTGTAAAGAGAAATGAAGTTTGGAATGGTAATCTTCCTCCTATTTCTGTATGTTTCTACACTTGGAATCAGAATAAGAATAAAACAGATGCTTCTTACCCATGGAAGGGTGTAAGCGATTATGTAGCTGCTGCAAAAGATAATCTTTTGACTATCGACGATTTTAATGATGATAATACAATTGGTGTGCAGCTTGAATCGAATAATGTTTTCCTTAACGGAAATGATTACCATGAACCAGATTATTCAAAATATTCGGGTCTTAGTGTAATTGACTTTTATATGCATCATAAATTTAAGGATCCTGGAAACGCTATTGATGCTGCTAATCAAGAAGACCGTTATATTAACGATGCCTCTTGGGCTGTCACTTATGTAGATAGTCATGACTTTGGTCCTAACGAAGGTGGTATGCTCCTTAAGAGATTTAATCTTGGAACAGCTGCTTGGGCAGAAAATCTTGACTTAATGTTTACATTCCGAGGAATTCCTTGTGTTTACTACGGTTCTGAGGTTGAATTCCAGGCAGGTAAACAGATTGAGCCGTGGTGTGATTCGGGAAAGGTTCCTTATAATGAATCAGGACGTGCATATTTTGGAGACCATCTTGAAGGTACTATTTCTGCAGATGGCACAGGTGAGTACAGCGCTTCAGGGGCAATAAAAGAAACTCTTGATAGTACATTGTCACAGCATATTATGAGATTGAATCAAATTCGTGCGGCTGTACCTGCCTTGAGAAAAGGTCAGTATTCGTTTGAAAACTGTAATGGCTCAAATGCATTTAAACGTCGTTACACTAGTAATAATGTGGATAGTTTTGCAGTTGTATCGATTTCTGGATCTGCAACATTCACAGGTCTTCCTGCTGGTAAATACATCGATGTTGTTTCTGGAGATGTTCAGACTATCGGTGAAGGTGGAACAATTAAATCAAAGAACAGTGGTCAGGGATCTATGGCTGTTTATGTAAATGCAACACTTGATTCGTCTATTACCGGCAAAATCGGTAAAGATGGAGCATACTTAAAATAAACATCTATTGATTTATAAACTAACGCCATGTCGACTTTATCTCGGCATGGCGTTTTTTTTTCGATATCTACGTACTTTTTGCGGTTCCAGCGGCGCCGGGCATGGAGTGGTGCACGTAGTGCAGGCGAACGTAAGTGAGACCGAGCGTTAGCGGGCCACGGAACGCCCGTTGCGGAGGAGCTGCGCTGGAAGATTTTTTTGCTTTGGTGGTGATTTCGACAGGCTCAATCACCGGGGGCACTGCGCCATGAGAAAATTTTTTACAAATGTGTTTTTTGGGAATAGAATGGTTGTATGAATAAAAAACCGGATGTTTATAAGGCTGTAATGGATTTTCAGGAAAAATTCAGGAGGTTTTCTGGGGCGGCGGAAAAGTCTGGGCCGCAGATTCAGAAATCGGGGGAAACTCTGCTGGAGGAACGCATTGAGCAGAATCAGAAGGAGTTTGAGCATGCTGTTATGGCTGCCTACAATCGTTTTTGTGCGAATGCGGCTTCTGATGATTCGGAAAATCCGGTGCGCAGGGACTGTCTAAATCTTATGTCGGCGTATAATCTTTATAAGGCTGTTCACGAAGCCGAAAAGCAGTTTGCAAACGAACATACGGCACTTAAAAAGGACATTTTGATTTCTTCGCTGTGCCAGAAGGAGGAGTATACTTCCGGTGATGATTTTGTTTACCTGAAGGCGTGGCTGTATTTTAATCAGAATATCCGTGATTTGGTACCGATTTTTAGTCAGGATGAGCGGGGTGCCTTTTATTTGTCTTTTGTTCCGGAACGTCTTGCAAAATTTACGCTAAGAGAAAAAGAAATTTTCAGCATAATTGCCGGAATCAGGCCGTAAAAAAAAATTAACAAAAAAAATTAAAAATTTTTTAAAAAAAAATTTGACTTATTGAGAATGTGCCTTATCATAGAGTTATAAAGAAAGTGAGAGTTTAATAAAAAAAGTTTGTACTTCTAGAGAAACCTATTATCAGTTTATTTTACCAATCACTAAAATTCATCGAATCCGCAAGGGCTCTGTGAACATTAAAAAAGTTATATTCTTTAGGAGAAAAAAGAATGAAAAAAGTTTTTAAAAGTCTCTTTTTAGGTCTTGTTACAGTTGGAATGTTCTTCACTGGTTGTCAAATTGATGAAGAAACTGGAAATCTGGCTCTTGTTGCTGCAGCAGCAGCTGGTAGCGGTTCGGGAAAGACAATTACTGGAATTCAGTTGTGTGAAGATGGTAAATTGGATCCGGAAGCAACTTCTAAAGATGATGCTCAGAAGCTCTATGTTGGAAAGTCTTACAATGTAGAAGTTGTATATACTTATAGTGATGGTTCTGTAGATGAAGATCCAATTGATTTTGATGATCTTGACGATGATGATTACGAAATCAAATCTAATGATACAGATTATATTGCTGTTAAAGGCTCTAAACTTGTTGTAAAACAAGTAACAGATGCTGATGACCCTATAAAAGTAACAATTAGAGTTACAAAAGATGGTAAAGACTATAAGGCAAAATATTGGTTTAAGGCTGTAGAAGCTCCTTCTAAAACACTTGAATCTATTACTGTTGTAAAAACTGCTTATACTTTGACTGAAGATTCTGCTGAATCGGATAGAACTTATACTGTAACTGCAAATTATTCTGATAAAACAACAGGTGATGTTACTGCAGTTGCTGAAGCAAAGTCTTCTAAGGATTCTGTTGTAACTGCAAATGCTGGATTAATTACAGTGCACGGACTTGGTTCTGCAACAATTACAATTACTTACGAAGAAAATGGTGAAAAAGAACAGGCAGAAATTTCTGTATCTGTTGTAGATCCTGATGATTCGATTGTTTCTGTTGCAATTACAAGTGCAACAACACTTGCATATGGTAATGAACTTACTTTGGAATCAAAAGGAACTCACGAAAGTGGAACAGAATCTACTCTTGCACTTTCTGATGTAAAATATTCAATTGTTTCAGGTTCAGATTATGCAACATTGGCAAATGGTGTACTTACAAACAAAAATAAATCAGGTTCTGAACAGTCTGTTGTTGTAAAAGTTGAATACGAAGATCTTTCTGCAACTGCAACAATTAAACTTGCTGCATATGTAGATGAACCAGAAATTGATGTTTCTAAATCTTCTTTCACTTTGACAAGCAAGGGAGGAACTGCAACTTTCAAAGTAACATACAAAGCTAGTTCTTCAGCTGATGAAGAAGATGTTACATCTAAGGCTACAATCAAATCCAGCAATACAAATGTAGCAACTGTTTCTGGCGGTACAATTACAGCTGTTGCAAACGGAACTGCAGAAATCACTGTTACTTATAATGGTTGTGAAGCAACAATTATCGTAACTGTAAATATTCCTACAGATGAAGACGGTTCTGCAACAATCGGTTTTGACTTCAACTAATAATTAAAAAAAATGAGCCTCTGAAGGTGAAAACTTTCAGGGGCTTAATTTGCGCATTTTTAGGGGACGAAAAATGCGTGAATAAAATATGGCGTTTACAACGTCTTTTTATTGTTTTTTTTGCTGCGCCTTGCAGTGATTTATAAAAGTTTGGGAAGAGAATTATGATTAAAACGTTTTTGATTAAAGCTGCTGCGGCTGCTCTTGCTGTAGGCATGCTTTCTTTCTTTGGTTGTTCTGATTCATTAAATGAAAATAACAACATGGCTTATCTTCTTGCTTCTAAAACAGCAGAAGAATCTGTTCAGTACGGTTCAATTACAATTTCAACAAGTGGTTCACGTGCGCTGGATGTTGACAGTATTTCTAGTGCAGTTATTACAATTACTGGTAACGGAATTGATACACCTGTAACAAAAACTGTAACAGGTGTTACTGGCGGTAAAAAAGAAAACATTACAATTGAAAAAATCCCTGTAGGAAAGAACAGAATTATCAGCGTTCAGGCTTGTTCTGATGATAACGGTACAGTTGCAATTGCAGACGCTGTAATTCGTGCTGTAAAGGACATTACAACTGGAATTAATCCTGTTACTGTAACGTGGTCAACAAGCCGCAAAGGATATATTTATAACGCACTTTATGTAGGCGGTGTAAATGTAAGCGAGCTTACAGAAACAGAAATGACTGCTATTGATAACGCAACTCCAGATTGTGATGCAACAAATATTGATTTGGTAAGTTTTGTTGCAGATTTCAAAACCGGTTATGCAAATCTTAAGGATAAGTCAGCATATATCTTGAGTTCTGATGACGAATTGAAACGCGTTGTTGTTGAAGAAACTTATGATTCTACAGAGGCTGCTCCTAAGTTCAGTGCAACAGCTTACTTTACTGTAAGCGGTGAAAAGGATGTAACTGCTTCTGCAAAATGGGTTTCTACAAAAGAAACTGTAGCAACAGTTGATAAAGGTGCCGTTACTTTGGTTTCTGAAGGTGAAACTGTTGTTTCTGGTTCATACACTTATGGAAATACAACAAAAACTGGCGCTAAGCAGACTATTAATGTAAGTTCTGTTGGTGGTAATCCAGATAAAATCTATTTAGTTCCAAATTCAAACTGGCAAAAATCTAGTGCAAAAATGTACTTGTACATGTGGAAGTCTAAGGGTGATAAAGTTGGTCCTGTAGAAATGACTGCTTCAAATGGTAAGTATGTTTATGATTGTGATCGTTCTAAGTTTACAAATGTTATTTTCTTGCGAATGAATCCAACTGGTTCTGGTACATGGGATGATGTATGGAATCGTGCTGCAGAACAGACTATTCCAACTGACAAAGATACATTTACTATTAATGACGGTCAGAGGGGAGATTCTTCTGAAAATGGTACAGGTGCTTCTGGTGTATGGTCTCTTACAGGCTCATATGGTGATGGAACACTTACTGCAACTGTTACTCCAGAAATCATTATTGATCCAACAAAGCCAACTGTAACAATTTCTCCTGCAAGCGGCGAAGTTAGTGTTGACGGTACAATCACAATTGAATACAAAGAAAATTACGCAACTGTAACTGCTGCAACTGTAACAATTACAGGTGAAGTTAGTAAATCTTATGCACTTGCAGATTTTACAGATGGAAAACTTACTCTTAATGTAAAGACAGATCTTGGCATTACAGAAGAAGGAAAATCAATCGTTGTAAACGCAAGCGCAACTAACAGCGAAGGAACAGGCAATGCAACACCTGCAACTTTGACAACAAAGAAAAATGTAGTAGCAAAAAATACATTCACTTGGGATAACGTAAACTGTTACTTCGTTCTTACAGACCGTTTCTATAATGGTGATAAAAATAATGATGGTAGTTATGGTCGTGTAAAAACTTCTGACGGTGTTGGTTCTTTCCATGGTGGAGATATTAAAGGTCTTACTGAAAAACTTGATTATTTCAATGACCTTGGTGTAAACGCAATCTGGATTTCTGCTCCTTATGAACAGATGCATGGTTGGACAAGCGGTAAAAATGATGGTTTTGCTCATTATGCTTTCCATGGTTATTACACACTTGACTGGACTTTCATGGATCAGAGTATGGGTACTATTGAAGAATTCCGTACATTTGTAAATGAAGCTCATAAACGTGGAATCCGCGTTGTAATGGATGTTGTATTGAATCATACAGGTTATGATAACTGGCAGGACATGATTGATTACGGCTTCGGTGGATTCAAGGATTCTTATTCAAAATATAATCACGCTGCCTTTGCAACTAGTGGAAAATGGGCAAAAGGAGATGGTTCAAACTGGGGAACAAACTGGGATACAGAAAGCGGCTGGCTTAAATGGTGGGCTTTCTGGGTTCGTGGATTTGGTGATAAATCCTGGGCACATGATAATGGAACAGGCTATTGGACTCCTGCAGCAAGCGTTGACAGCGATCCATTGCATGGTAGTTTGGCTGGTTTACCTGATGTTGTTACAGAAAAAACAGCAACAGTAAATCTTCCAACTTTCTTAAAAACAAAATGGAATGGCGGTTCTAACTCTGTTACAGGTTCTTCTAATGCTGCTGAATTAAATAATACTTCTTCACGTGCATATGGAAATGCAACTGGACATTCTTATAAGGATTATCAGCTTCCAACTGTATCAAATGTTGACTGGTACAATAAATCAGGTGACTGGCGTACAGATGGAAAGGGTGCTCAGACTGATTATCAGATTATCTGGCTTTCCGGTTGGGTTCGCGAATTTGGTGTAGACGGTTTCCGCTGTGATACTGCAAAGCATGTTGATATGTATCGCTGGGGTCAGTTAAAAGATGCTTGTGAAAGTGCTCTTGCTAAATGGCGTGCGGACTCTTCTAAAGAAGATACAGCAGGCGCAAAAGAATGGAAAGATAAATTCTGGATGACAGGTGAAGCTTGGGGACATGGTAATGGTACAAGTGATGACTATTATTCAACAGGTAAGTTTGACAGCATGATTAACTTCAGCTTCCAGGGAAATAACAATACTAATGGAAGTACAAGCTGTGGTACTATTCCAACTACTTCTCATTGGTCTAGTTACAATGGAATCGGTGCTTCTTCAACTGATACAGATAGCAATGGTAACTGTAACAGTACACTTTCTTATCTTTCTAGTCATGATACAGGTTTGCTCCGCCATGGAGATTCAAAAGAAGTAGGAACTATGTTTATTCTTCTTCCTGCTGGTATCCAGATTTACTATGGTGATGAATCATGGAGACCATATGCTTACACTGGTTGTGGTGACAGTGATATGATGACTCGTGGTGATATGAACTGGGGATCAAATACAGATAGTGTTACTCACTGGGGAAAACTTGGTAAGTTCCGTAAGTTCAATCCTGCGGTAGGTGCTGGTAGCCAGACAACAAGTGGTTCAACTTATATCCGTAAGTTTACAAAAACAAAGGCAAGTGGAATTGAAGCTAATACAGTTGCAATCAGCCTTTCTTCAACAAGCTTGAGCGGACTTCCATACTCAAACGGAACAACAGTTTACAACTGGTACGATGGTAAGTCGGCTGTTGTTAGTGGTGGTACTGTAACATTCAGCAACTCAAGCGCAAGTACAAGTGCACCTGTTCTTTGTTCAGACCGAAATCCTGCTGATTACGGTGTAACATTCTAAAAAATTACCTGGTGGAAGTGAGAGCTTGCCACTGGAAATATAAAAAGCGGCAGCTTGGGCTGCCGCTTTTTGCGTTTAAATAGGACTTTTTGGGGAAGAATTGCGCCTGAAAAAATTTAACAATAAAAAAATTGACTTGTAGAAATTGTATTTTATAATCTAAGTATAAAAAAAGTATTGAGCTTATCTGTCTTATCGCTATCTATTAAAAGTTGTTTTTGCAACAGAATTAAGGGGTTGTATTATGCTTAGAAAAATTTTTCTGAGTCTGGTTGCCGGGTTCTGTGTCTTTAGTGCAGTTTTGGGCTGTTCTAATGAAATTTCTTCTCAAAATGATTTAGTTTTGATGCTTGCTCAGAGCGGGTCGGGCAAAAAGAGTGCTGTTGAGTATGGCAGTATTTCTATTGAGACGTCTCGTGCGCTGGATGCTGAAGACATTACGAGTGCTTCGATTGCTGTAAGCGGTTATGGAATCAGTGATATTACAGGCACTGTTACTATGGGTGATGAGGCTGGTAAGGGAACTGCAACTGTGAATAATGTTCCGGTTGGACGCCGTGTTGTAACTGTTACTTCTAATGTTACTGGTGCAGTTATGCGTGCGGTTGTGGATGTAAAATCTGGTTCGAACTCTGTAACTGTAAACTGGGCTTCTACTGCGGTTGGTAATGTTTACTATTATCTTATTAAAGCAAAGAAAATTGAAATTGCAAATATTGATGAATCGGCTTTTTCTAGTGCGATTGATACGACTGTTCATCCTGCATTGATTAACGCAAAGGCTATTGCAGAGGCTTATCCGGATTATACTTCAGCTTCGGCTTCTGCTTTTGTAAGCGGCTATGGTACTGTTTCGGTTACTTCTTCTAATGCTAGCGGATATACTTTGCAGATTACAGATGTTGCTTCTGAAAAGGTAACTTTTGCTTCTTCTTCTGAAAGTGCTGAACTTTTAGCTTATCCTGGAAACTGGAAGGCAAAGGTTTTGAATTCGAGCAGTACTGTTGTTGCAGAAGAAGACATTACTGTTGTTGAAGGTGAAGTTACAACTGTAGATGTAACTTATCAGGCTGCCGGTCAAAATGTAAGTTTTGACGGTAAGACTATTGTGTTTGTAAAGGCAAGTAGCGCGCCTACTTTGTGGGCGTGGGAACCAGATGGAGCAAGCCTTTCTGAACTTGCAGGTCAGTCTTGGCCGGGAAATGCAATGTCTGCTGCATCTTCTGCATATATGTCTGATTATTCGGGCTGGTATATGGCTGATTTTACCAGTTATGCAACAGGTGAAGTAATTCACTTTAAGTTAAATAGTGGTTCTGAAATTACCGGTAAGGCTGGAACTTTCTGGTATGACGGTTCTTCATGTTCTTCTACTAACCCGAGTCCTGTAGTTTCTACAGAAGACAAGGTTGTTCTTACTGTAAACAGTGCAGAAGAACCCGGGGATGCGGTTAAGATTTATGTTTCTGCAAGTTCTGCTCCTAGCCTTTGGGTATGGCAGCCAAGCGGATTGGAATGTACAAAACTTATGGGCTATTCATGGTCAAGTCAGCCGACTTGCGCGGATGCAACGGACCTTATTTACGGAGAAGGCTGGTATGTTCTTTCTATTCCAAGTGATTATTATACGGCAGGTGCAGCTTTCAGCTTTATTATAAATAGCGGAAGCACTGTTACTTCTACAAAGACTGGAACTTTCTGGTACGATGCTGCTGGTGTAAGCGGTACTGCTGGAACTTTCTATGATTCTGACCCGACTGTTAAGCCGGAGCCTGTTGCTCCAACTGTTTCCATTAAACCAAAGAGCGGTAAGGAAGTTGGTCCTTCAGATGCAATTTCTGTAACATTCGGTTACGGCTACGATGAAGAAAACTTCAGTGCGTCTGTTACTGTTGCCGGAACTACATACAGATGGGGAACTGATTTTACAGGAAAGACATTTACAAAGAGCGTAAAATCACTTGGTCTTACAAGTTCTGGTTCTATAAGTGTAAGCGCAAGCTGTTCTAACAGTGCAGGAAGTGCTTCTGATTCTGCAAGTTTGACTTACAATCCGGACAAGGCAGAAGATCCGTTTACTTGGGATAATGCTAACGTTTACTTTGTTTTGACTGACCGATTTAATAACGGGGACAGCACTAATGACCATGGATACGGACGTTCAAATAATGAATCGAATTCAAATGTTCCAGATATTGCGACATTCCATGGTGGTGATATTGCCGGTTTGACTGCTAAACTTGATTACTTTGACAAGCTTGGTGTAAACGCAATCTGGATTACTGCTCCTTACGAACAGATTCATGGCTGGGTAGGCGGAAAGAACAAGGAATTCCCGCATTACGCATACCACGGATATTACACTCTTGACTGGACAAGTATGGACGCAAATATGGGTACTGTTGAAGAATTCCGTACTTTTGTAAATGCGTGCCACTCAAAGGGAATTCGTGTTGTAATGGATATTGTAATGAACCATGTTGGTTACAATAACCTTGCAGATATGATTACATATAATTTTGGTGAAACTTCAATTACAGATGCTACATGGATCAGCACAACTGACGGTCTTTGGGATGCAAACGTAAATGCTGATGGTTCGGAAATCTCATGGACAACTGATGCCTGGGAAAACTGGTGGGGACCTTGGATTCGTTCGTTTGCTTATGAATCTGGTTCTGAATACGGCGGAAGCTGCGGTGGATTGCCTGATGTTAAGCATGAAATCAAGACTAGCGTTGGAATGGCTCCTGTAATGACTACAAAATGGGGAAAGGATACTTCTTCGTATAAATCTGCATACTACAATCCTTCTGTAGAAAATGCAGACTGGAACGGATATTCTGGAAACTACCGCAAAGACAGGGATCTTGATCCTGGTACATATCAGGTAATCTGGCTCAGTGCTTGGGTTCGTGAACTTGGTATTGACGGCTTCCGCTGTGATACTGCAAAGCATGTTGAGCCGGAACGCTGGGGTCAGCTTAAGGTTGCCTGCCAGGCAGCTTTGGAAGCATGGCGAGAAGATTCTTCCAAGAGCAAGACGTACAACGGTAAAGATACAGGTGCTGCGGACTGGGATGAAAGTTTCTGGATGACAGGTGAATGTTTTGGCTGGACAAGTACAGCCGGTGCAGGCGATTATTACACAACCGGTAAGTTTGACAGCATGATTAACTTTAGCTTTAATGCTTCTGCTGGTTCGGGAACTTCTTCAAGCTATCCAAGTGAAAGTACATGGTCAAGTTATCTTTCTATTAATAATAACGATGACAGCGATGGAAACGGAAACCGCAACAATGTTCTGACTTATATTTCAAGTCATGACACTAAGCTGTGCCGTGCAAGCGATCAGGCAGAAGTTGGAACTATGCTCCAGCTTACTCCTGGTGGAGTTCAGATTTACTACGGTGACGAAACAAGCCGTCCTTTGGCCTATACTTCTTGCTGTGATACAGACATGCAGACTCGCGGTGACTTTAACTGGGATGCTGCAGAAGGTGCATGTGCAACTCACTGGGGTAAGGTTGGTAACTTCCGTAAGTACAATCCTGCTGTTGGTGCAGGTACTGGTACTGCTTACAAGCGTACTTACAGCGGTTCTGCCGGCGAAAACAAGGTTGCAATCAGCATCAGCGGAACAGATGTTGATGTAAGCGGCTTGTTTGATGACGGCACAAAAGTTTACAACTGGTATGATGGAACAAGTGCAACTGTAAGCGGTGGTTCTGTATCATTTGCTGGCGGTACTACAACTCAGCCGATTTTGGTTAGCGAAAAGAATCCGGAAGACTACGGTTTGACATTCTAAAAAATATGATTATGCGGTCATTTCGACAGGCTCAATGACCAAAAGCGGTGGCTCTGGCTGCCGCTTTTTTTTTGCGTTTAAATGGTGGTATACTTCGTGCTCTTAGGAGTCGATAGGCTCAACAACCGGATGTTTCTGCGAAATCTGCCGGCGCGGGGGATGGAAGGGGCGCGGAGCGCCGTGCCGAACGAAAGTGAGGTACCGACCGTGAGGGTAGCCTGGAATGACCCGTTGCGGAGGAGTTTCGCCTGGGAAAAAGAAAATCGAAACAATTTTAGTTATAAGTTGGTCAGGTTATTGTAAGATTTTTTTATCTCTTATAAAATTAACCGAAGTTTTTTTGCTGGAGGAACATGTGAATACCTGTTCTATTTTTTTACAACAGCTGGTTAATGGGCTTTCTTTGGGAAGTATTTATGCGCTGATTGCCCTTGGGTACACCATGGTTTACGGTATTGTTAAGTTGATTAACTTTGCTCATGGTGACGTTATGATGATGGGCGCCTATGCGGGCTTTTTTGTGCTTATGTGTTTTGGGGCTACGGTTCCGGGGCTTGCGGGTGCTTTTATTGCGGCTATGGTTTTGTGCGCTCTGCTTGCAATTTTGATTGAGCGTTTTGCTTACAGGCCTTTGAGAAATGCGCCAAGGTTGAATTCTTTGATTACGGCGATTGCAGTTGAGCTGATCCTGCAGAATATGATGCGCGTTCTGCCGTTTGTTGGTCCGGATCCGCGTCAGTTTCCGACTATGAAGATTAAGAATTTTTCTCTGGGTATTTTTTCGATTTCTAACCTTCAGATTATTGTTATTGTTTCCAGCGCGGTTCTTATGCTTGTGCTGAACTTTATTGTTAATAAGACTAAGACTGGTAAGGCTATGCAGGCGGTTTCGTTTGACCTTCAGGCTTCGGCACTTATGGGAATTAACGTGAACCGCATTATTGCGATTACTTTTGTTATTGGTTCTGTGCTTGCCGGTGCGGGCGGTGTGCTTTATGCGACTGCATATCCGCTGATTGATCCTGTAATGGGTTATATTCCGGGACTTAAGGCCTTTGTTGCGGCAGTTCTTGGTGGAATCGGTTCTATTCCGGGTGCGATGGCTGGCGGTATTATTCTGGGCGTTGCGGAAACTCTTACTAAGGGGTATATAAGCAGTCAGTATGCGGATGCTATTTCTTACATTATTCTGATTGTAATTCTTTTGGTTAAGCCGACGGGACTTTTTGGTAAAAAAACTTCGGTAAAAGTCTGATTTAAGTGTTTTTGCGCGGGCGGCGGTTGCGGCTGATTTTGCTGCGGGTTTAGCCGGGGCCGGCGTTTTTTAGTGCAGTTTTTGGAGAAAATGATGAAGAGTAAATTCTTACGGAATACATTGATTTTGACTGTGGTAAGTGTTCTGGCTGTTCTGGTTCCTACTGTTCTTTCTGCGTCCGGAATAATGGATGCGTATGTTTCGGGAATTCTTAGTCTGGCTGGGATTTATGCCATTATGGCTATAAGCGTAAATATTATTTCTGGTATTACGGGGCAGCTTAGCCTTGGGCAGGCCGGCTTTATGGCGCTGGGGGCATACGCTACTATTCTTTTGAATTCTAATGCGCATCTTCCTTTGTGGATGGCTGTTATACTGGCCGGAATTATTACGGCTTTCTTTGGATTTTTAATCGGCTTTCCTACGCTTAAGCTTGAAGGTGACTATCTTGCGATTGTTACGCTTGCGTTTGGAGAAATCATACGCGTTGTTCTTGTAAACCTTAAGCAGTGGACTGGAGGTCCTAACGGAAAATCCTTCCCTACAATTCTGACATTAAGTCCTTCGGTTGCGGTTTTTACGATTCTTTCTGTTCTGGTTGTGATTATAGTCTGTATTCAGAATATCATACGTTCTTCTTACGGTCGTGCGGTTCTTGCTGTGAGAGAAGATGAGATTGCGGCTAAGTCATGCGGAATTTCTGTGTTCAAGTACAAGATGACTGGCTTTGTAATGGCTTCTTTTGTTGCCGGAATTGGCGGTGCTCTGTATGTAATGTACGTTGGATTCATTAAACCGGAGCAGGCAGCTTTTACAAAATCAATTGATTATTTGATTTTTGTTGTTCTTGGCGGTATGGGTTCTATGACCGGTTCGGTTCTTGCGGCTTTTGTTCTGACTTATCTTCAGGAAGGATTAAGGTTCCTGCAGAATTACAGGCTTTTGTTCTATCCGGTTGTGCTTATTTTTGTAATGTTGTTCAGACCGCAGGGACTTTTGGGCACTAAGGAATTCAGTTTTACGGGTACTTTTGACTGGATTCGTGACGGCGGCTTAAAAAAGCTTCTGGCTAGGCGCTGCGGTAAGTAGGGGGCACAGTTTTTATGGCAGAAAAAAAATTAGTTCTTCAGGTTTCTAATGTTCAGATTGTGTTCGGCGGACTTTGCGCCATAAGCGACGCATCTTTTGATTTGTATGAAGGCGAACTTATCGGGCTTATTGGACCGAACGGTGCCGGTAAAACAACTATGTTCAATATGGTTTCGGGACTATATACGCCTACAAGCGGACAGATTTCTTTCTGGGATAGGAACGATAAGGTTCAGGTTATAAATAAGATGGGGCCGGCGCAGCTTAATAAGCTGGGAATTGCGCGGACATTCCAGAATATCCGCCTTTTTGGAAATCTTTCGGTTCTGGATAACGTTCGCATTGCACTGCACAGTTCGCGTTCTATAAATCCGCTGGATGTTCTTTTTAGAACGCCTAAATTCCGGCAGGATGAAAAGCTTATGACGGAAAAAAGTATGCACCTGCTCAAGCTGTTCAATATAGAAGATAAAGCCGGTGAGCTTGCAAAGAACCTGCCTTACGGTGAACAGCGTAAGCTTGAAATTGTACGCGCGCTTGCTTCTAATCCAAAGCTTTTGCTTTTGGACGAACCTGCTGCCGGAATGAACCCGCAGGAAACAAAGGAACTTATGGATTTGATTGCCTTTATCAGGAAGGAATTTAATCTTACTATCCTTTTGATAGAGCATGACATGAAGCTTGTAATGGGTATTTGCGAAAGAATCATGGTTCTTAATTATGGAAGAATTATTGCAAACGGAACTGCGGAAAAAATCCGTTCTAATGATGATGTAGTCAAGGCTTACCTTGGAAATAACTAGTGGAGGAATGGAATATGATGCTGCAGGTAAAAAATCTTTGTGTAAGCTACGGAGCAATTAAGGCACTTAAAGGAATCTGTTTTGATGTAGAAAAGGGAGAAATTATTTCTCTGATTGGTTCCAACGGCGCCGGAAAGACTACTACGCTTCATTCTGTATCTAATATCATTAGAAAGCAGAGCGGTTCTGTATTTTTTGAAGGCGAAGATATTTCTGACATGAGTGCGGACAAAATTGTTGCGCGAAATCTTATTCAGGTTCCGGAAGGTCGCCGCGTTTTTGCAAACCTTACTGTAAGGGAAAATCTGGAACTGGGCGCGTATTTAAGGAAAGACAAGGCAGAAATTGCCAGGGATATGGAAAAGGTGTTTTCTTTGTTTCCGCGCCTTAAGGAACGTGTGCGCCAGGCTGCCGGTACTTTGAGCGGCGGTGAACAGCAGATGCTTGCAATGGGCCGCGCAATTATGTCTAAGCCGCGCCTTCTTTTGCTGGATGAACCTTCCATGGGATTGGCACCAATTCTGGTTGACGAAATTTTTGAAATCATCAAGAGAATTAACGCTGACGGAACTACAATTCTTCTGGTTGAGCAGAATGCGTATAAGGCGCTTTCTATTGCGGATAGGGCGTATGTTTTGGAAACCGGAGAAATAAAGAAGTCTGGATTGGCGGCAGATCTTATAAAGGATGAGTCGGTAAAAGCCGCTTATTTGGGCGGTTGATGAAGCGGGAAAGAAAGAAAGAAGGTTTTTTAGCAAAAAACTAAAAAAAACGGAAGGGATTTTTTGACCGATAGTTATTTTTTTTATTGCTTTCTCCGCTGTTCTTCATTTTCTTTTTATAGCTTTTTAAAAAAATGTGTTATACTTATAGCAGGTAAGTTAGAATTTTGAGAATCATTTGATTCATGGAGGTTTTTATGCTCGTTAAGAATGTTATGACTAAAAATCCAATTACAATTACTCCAGAATGTTCTGTTACGGAAGCTAAGGCTCTGATGAATAAGAAGAATATTGGAAAACTTCCTGTTGTGGATAAGAATTTTAAGCTTGTTGGAATGCTTACAAAGGGCGATATAGAAAAGGCTGCTCCTTCTGATGCTACAACACTGGATCAATATGAAATAGGATATCTGCTTTCTAAACTGACTGTAGAAAAGGTAATGGTAAAAAAAGTAATTACTGTTCCGGATACAGAAGTTGTAGAAAATGCTGCAAAAATAATGCAGGATAATTCCATCAGCTGCGTACCGGTTATTTCCGGCGACCTGGTTGTCGGCATTATTACACAGACTGATCTGTTCAGGCTTTTTACAGAAATGTTTGGTGCCAATGATTCCGGCGTTCGTGTAATCCTTACACTGGATGATAAACCGGGTTCTGTAGCCAAGCTTGTAGACGGTCTTGCAGCAGAAAATGGAAATCTGGTTTCTCTTGTTACAAGAGAACTTCCTGAAGCCGGAAAACGCCGACTGACATTCAAAGTTTCAGGCATTTCTGAAGAAAAGGTGAGAACTCTTTTACAGGAACTTTCGCTTCCGGCGGTAGATATTCGTGTGAACTAAAATGAAAATCCAGGCCGAACTTCTTGTTAACCAGTTCCTACGATCATACACAGAAATTTTTTCTCTTGAAGAATTTACCGAGTTTATAAAGAAGTGCAACGTAAAGACGGACATGTCTGAATGCAAGGCATTTCTTGAAGAGTCCGAATATGTCTTTGTGCTTAAAAACGGACGCTATGCAACTCGGGCGGCAGCATTTACAAATCAATATTTCAGTTTTAAGCCTGGAAGAAAAGAATTTGATCAGGGACTTTTTATTGCCGGCGACAGGTGCATGCCTTTTGTTGATCCTTCAGCACTGTCTTTTGCAATAAAATTTATATATAAGGGCGAGCAGCTTCCTAAAAAAGTCGGAGAATTTGACAGCCAGTATGTGCTTGACGCTTTTTCGCTGTACGGGGATGAATATTCCAGTCAGTACATTGCGTCTGACGTAGCAAATGCAGACATTGATTTAGGAAAGACGGAATTCATTCTGCCACCACTTGTTCATATTACAGGTAATTCCCTGGAACCGCTTATTGCAGACGGATTTAAGCCAGGCGACAGGCTTTTGTGCAGGGTAACTGATTGGGACATGCTTGAAGTTACAGTCGAATTTGAGCATAGAAAAACAACTGGGCTTCAAATGACAATGAGCGACGTTGACCGCGGCGACTGGTATGGCGAACTTGAAAAAAATCTTCTTGCTTCGTTTGAAGTTTCAGGTCCGCTTTCTTCTATAGAGGACCAGCTTGCCATTGTTTTTGCAAATCACAGGAAACTTCTGTGCGGAAGAAACTGTGGTTCTCTGGCGGAATTTTTTCAGCGGACACATAAGGTTGGGTTTGAACTTTTTGGAGTAGAGACCCGGCTTTGGTTTAAAGGGCAAGATGTTCCTGCAATCGGAAAGTGGAATCAGTCTGATACTGGCTCAATTCCATATGATGATCTTGATGAAGATGAAGTTTCTGAAGATTACGAGGAAGATGATTGCTCTTCGGAAGCTGCCCTGGAGCCTGTGCCGCAGTATGTAACGGACGCTTACTTAAAGGACTGCCTGTTCAATGAATCAACGGATTATAAGTCGGTTTTAAAAAAACTGTATCCAAATATCTATAAACTAACCTGTTTTCAGCAGAATTTCATGTTATTGCACTTGAAAAATAGACATGATATACTCTCTTTGAGTTACAACCGTTTTGCGGATTCTGAAATTGGAGAAGTCAGGCATAAGGCATTGGCATTGTTTGAGCAGGTAAATGCGCTTGTTTATTCAATCGATATGATTAAGTCTGATTTGTCGAATTATCCTCAGCAGTCGCTTGTCATTCTTTCTCAGATTTTCAGCCATGTGATGCATATTCTGGAAGTTTCGGAATCAGATTCAGCTTCTGTAATTCACGAAAAGAAGGAAATTCTTTTGTCTATTGAGGGTATGGAGTTGAATTTCGAGTGCGTAAGTGAAGACCTTAAAGAGGTTATTGCAAGAGAATCTAAGAACGGTTTTTCTGTAATAAAATGAGTTAAAAAAGTAATGGAGATAGAAATGTCTGTTGAATTGGAAGCGCTGATTCAGAAGGGTGGAGTCTATACAGAAGTAGAAGGCTCTTCTTATAGCGAAGTGTACAGGAATATTGTTGACAGAATGAATTTTTCGGACAGTATTTCAAAGGATGATGTTTACGAGGGATTGTGTGCCAGGGAAAAGGTAATGAGCACGGCTGTTGGTAATGGGATTGCTATTCCTCATTGCCGTATTCCAGTTATAAAGAAACAGTCTGAACAGTGCGTTGCAATTGCATGCCTGAAGCGGCCTCTGGAAATGCAGTCGCCGGATGAACAACCTGTAAACTGCATGTTTGTTATTCTTGCTTCCAATCAGTCTGATCACATTCAGATTCTTGCTGCTCTGGCAGAACTGATGAAAAATTCAGGTTTTAGAAAATTATTGGCTGATCACGCAAGTGAAGCCGAAATTTTGGATACGATCCGGGAGTTTCGTAATACAAAACAACTCCTAAACGAACCGTCGTTCTGACGGAAAAGAGGAAAAACAATGAACGAGAAAGCAATTAATGCTGTTGCAACTTCGATCCGAAGTTTGTCTATGGATGCGATTCAGAAAGCAAATTCTGGACATCCGGGAACGCCTCTTGGTGCGGCTGAGGCAGCTGCAGTCCTTTATGGCGAAATCCTTAAGCACAATCCTGCTGATTCTAAATGGGCTGACAGAGACCGTTTTGTTCTGTCTGCTGGTCATGGTTCAATGCTGCTTTATTCAATCTTGCATTTAAGCGGCTACAAAGTTTCTATTGATGATATTAAGTCATTCCGTCAGGTAGGGTCTGTATGCTGCGGTCACCCTGAATACGGAATTACTGATGGCGTAGAATGTACAGCAGGTCCTTTGGGACAGGGCGTTTCTATGGCTGTTGGTATGGCACTTGCAGAAAGCATGCTTGCTGCAAGATTCAATACAAAAAATCACACAATTGTTGATCACTATACATATTCTCTTGTTGGAGAAGGCTGTTTGGAAGAAGGAATTTCTTCTGAAGCAAGTTCTCTGGCTGGAACATTAAAGCTTGGTAAGCTTATTGTTTTCTACGATATGAATAAAATTTCTATCGATGGAAGCACAGACATTACTTTTAATGAAGATGTTGCAAAGCGTTACGAAGCATACGGCTGGCAGGTTCTTCGCGGAGACATGTACAAGCCGGCAGGAATTGTAAAGCTTGTTGAAAAGGCAAAGAAATGCAAGGACAAGCCTACACTTATCATTCTTAAGTCTATAATCGGATTCAGTTCTCCAAAACAGGGAACGGCTGATACTCATGGAGCTCCACTTGGTGCAGACGGAATTAAGCACGCAAAGAAGGTCTTGGGACTTCCTGAAGACAAGGATTTTTATGTTGTTCCTGAAGCTTACGAATATTTTGCTGCTAAAAAAGCTGAATTCCAGGCTGCAGAAGACAGATGGAATGCTGAATTTGAAGCATGGTCAAAGGAAAATCCTGATCTTCGCAAGAAGTGGGATGAATTCCACAGCGACAGCGCAACTAGTGACGTAGCAGACGTTGAATTTGCTGATACAGACAAGATGGCTACACGCGATGCAAGCGGTAAAGCTCTTAACATGATGTGCCAGAAATACGGAAACATTGTGGGCGGTTCTGCTGACCTTGCAGGTCCAAACAAGACTGTGCTTAAGGACTGCGACGGAATTTATACTCCTGAAAACCGAATTGGACGCACAATTGAATACGGTATTCGTGAATTTGCGATGAGTGCTGTATGTTCTGGTATTGCACTGCATGGCGGATTGCGTCCGTTCTGTGCTACATTCCTTGTATTTGCAGATTACCTCAGGGCTCAGCTTCGTGTTGCTGCTCTTATGAACCTTCCTAATATTTACGTGCTTACACACGATTCTATTTACGTTGGAGAAGACGGTCCTACACACCAGCCGGTTGAAACACTTTCTTCTTTGCGTGCAATTCCTAATGTTCAGGTTTTACGCCCTGCTGACGCTCAGGAAACTATGGAAGCATGGAAGATGGCTTACGAATCTAAGAATCATCCGGTTTGTATTGCACTTACACGTCAGGCTCTTCAGGGATTCAGTAAGGCTGATTCTGACTGGAAAAACTCTATCAGAAAATATGGTGCATACGTTGCAAAAGACTGTGATGGCACTCCTGATATTACCGTTCTTGCTACAGGTTCTGAAGTTTCTACAGCAATCGAAGCCGCTGGAATTGCTTCTGGAAAGAAAATTCGTGTTGTTTCTGTAATTGACTACAACATGTTTGATGATCTTGATAAGGCTGAACAGGACAAGCTTTTGGGCGGTGCTGCACGCGTTGTATGTGCTGAAGCCGGAATTTCTGCTGACTGGAAGCATTATGCAACTTCTAAGGCTGACTTGTTCTGCATTAACCGCTTTGGTGAATCTGGACCGGCCGCAAAGGTTGCTGAACACCTGCACTTTACAGCAAAGGATCTTGCAGAGTTGTTGAACAGATAGTCTTAATTTTGAAAAAAAATTCGAACTAAAAAAAATAGCTGCCGTTCGATAAACGTCTGTCAAAATCGCCCGCTAGCGGGCTACATGCTGCGATGCCTTGGAACCATACAGTTTGCCGCTCACGCGGCAGCATCGCAGGATGTTTTTGCAGACGTTTTTCTCACTCCCGCTATTTTTTTTATTGTATTTGAAAATTCGAAATTAAGCTTTTTTTTTCTTACCTCTTGCTTAGCCGCGGAGCGGATAAGCTGGAGCCGCCCGAATGAGACTAGGTAAAATCGTAAGGAGTTTCCTGGTAAACGTAGTAGTTGAGCCAGTTGCTGAACAGAAGGTGAGCGGTACTTCGCCAGTAAGATTTAGGCGGAAGGTCTGTGTTGTTTTCCGGGAAGTAATTTTTTGGCATTGCAATCGGAAGATTTTTTGCCTTGTCGCGCCAGTATTCGGTTGCAAGTGTGTTTGTGTCGTATTCAAGATGACCGGTCATGAAAATCTGGCGGTTGTCGTTTGATTTTATGAGTGTGATTCCGGCTTCTTCTGAGCGGGCAAGTGCGGTAAGTTCGGGGTGATGAAGTATGTCTTCTTCGCGCAGACTTACGTGGCGGCTCTGAGGAATAGGGAATGTGTCGTCAAATCCGCGGAGGAGCGGATCGTTTTGGGTTGTGCGAGTATTCATGAAAATGCCGAAAAGTTTTTCTTTGAGCGGAATCTTTGGGATTCCGTAAAGATGGTAAAGGGCTGCAAAAGCTCCCCAGCAAAGGTTCAGGGTAGAGAATACGTTTTCTTTTGCGTAGTCCATGATTTTGCAGAGTTCTGACCAGTAGTCAACCTGTTCAAACGGAATCTGTTCTACAGGAGCGCCTGTTATAATCATGCCGTCGTAACGGTGGTTAAATACTTCGCTTGACGGAATGTAGAATTTTTCCAGATAGTCGGAGCTTGTATTCTTGAATTCATGATTTTCCATTCTTACCAGCGTAATTTCTACCTGAAGCGGAGTGTTTCCTAACAGGCGGAGCAGCTGGGTTTCTGTTGTTTCGCGCGTAGGCATAAGGTTTACGATGGCCAGTTTAAGCGGTCGTATTTCCTGAGTAGCGGCGCGGTTTTCGTTCATGACGAAAATATTTTCATTTTCCAGTATACTGCATGCTGGTAAGTCAGAATTGATTTTTATTGGCATGATTACAATATAGCAAAATAAAGCCTGATTTGCTATACTTTTATTATGGCTACGAATGATAACCGAAAGGCTGCGGTAAAAAAATTAAAGTTGTTTTCTTATAATCCTAAAGTGAATGTGAATGTTTTCCGTCAGAAAATTGATGAGGCATTTTATACTCCGATTCTGCCGAATAAAGTTGAGCGGCAGGAACGTAATTACGGCGGAGTTATTTGTGATGTGCTTGCGCCGGAACTTTATTCTTCTAAGAGGGTTATGTTCTATATACATGGAGGAAGTTTTGTTGGCGGTTCGCGCGCGGCGTATAGGGGATTTTGCTCTGTTCTTGCAAACAAGTGTTTTTGCCGCGTTGTTGTTCCTGAATACCGTCTTGCGCCGGTTAATGCGTTTCCGGCTTCTATAGAAGACGTTCAGTCGGTTTTCCGTTCTCTTTTTACGGAGGAGCAGATTGATCGTTCGCTGGATTCTGAAGTTCCTGAATTTATTATTGCGGCTGACGGTGCGGGCGCAAGCATTGCGATGGCGCTTCTTCTGAACCTTAAGGATAAATTCAGGAAGTGTATTAAAAAGGTTGTGCTTTTTTCGCCGTGGCTTAATCTTTCCAAGAGTTCGGTGCTTTTTAATGGCAAAAAGAAAAACTGTGATGAAATACTTTCAAGCGATTTGATTCAGAATTGTGCTTCGCTGTACACGTATGAGTCTAATCTTGAAAATCCGCTTGTTTCCCCGCTACTTGCGGCAAACAACCTGCTTGAAGGGTTTCCGCCTGTTTACATTCAGTGTGGCGGAAAGGAAATTCTTTTGAGCGACATTAAGGCGTTTGAAGCTTTGTTTAAGCAGCTTGGTCTGGAATGCCGTTTGGACGTGTGGCCGGAAATGATGCACCTGTTCCAGATGGCGGACGAATATCTTGATGACGCGCATAAGGCTCTGGATAAGCTTTCGGCTGTGATTTCCGGCATTGATTCTGAAAATTTTGAGCGCCAGACATACGAAAACAAACCGCGTCTGGAAAACAGTTTGTTAAGGACAGAAGCATGATTGAATTACTTTCGCCTGCAGGAAATGTTGAAAAATTATATTACGCTTATGCTTACGGTGCGGATGCTGCCTATATTGGATTAAAGCGTTTTTCCCTGCGCGTTAAGGCTGACAATTTTTATGAAGATGAATATAAGAAAGTTATTGAGCTTAAAAAGCAGTTTCCGGGAAAAAGGCTTCACTGTGCGCTGAATATTTCTTTTCATAACCGCGACATTGATAACTTTCTGGCAAACCTTGATTATTTTAAAGCTTACCCGATTGATGCGTTTATTGTGCAGGATATTGGAATGGTTCCGATTCTGCAGAAGCACTTTCCTGATGTTGAACTGCATGTTTCGACCCAGGCAAGCTGCGTTAACCGCGAAGCCGTAAAAATGTACAAATCCATGGGATTTAAGCGCGTCGTCCTTGGCCGCGAGGTTACTCTTAAAGAAATTCGCGAAATTAAGGATGCCGTTCCTGACGTTGAACTTGAAGCTTTTGCGCACGGTGCAATGTGCATTGCGTATGCAGGCCGCTGCCTTATGAGCGCATATCTTACTGCAAGAAGTGCTCAGGCGGGGGCATGCAGCCATACCTGCCGCTGGGATTTTGATGTGCTTGCGGATCCTTCTAAGGCAAAGCAGATTGCAGAAACCGGTGCTCTTGTTCTGGAAGAAAAAAAGCGTCCGGGCGAATACTTCCCTGTTTATGAAGGCGATGATTTTACTGCGGTTCTTTCCAGCAAGGATTTGCGCATGATTGAACATCTGGAAGACATGAAGAAAGCGGGTGTTGATTCCATTAAGATTGAAGGGCGTATGAAGAGCGTTTATTATGTTGCTCTTGTTACGCGTGCATACAGAAAGGCGCTAGATGCCCTTGAAGGAAAAATTTCTGACGCTGAAGCTGCTCCGTTTATTGAAGAACTTGAAAATGTGAGTCACCGTGAATCCAGTACCGGTTTTTACTACAATCCGGCAGAAGCTAATAAGACTGTAAGTGGGGCTACCGACAGCCGTTATATTCTTGCGGCGGAAATTGGTGAACGGCTTAGTGAACAGGAAATGAACGAGGTGCTGCAGAAAGGGGCGGCGCACGAAGAAGCGGTTGCCCACGAACTTGAGGAAATGCATCCAGCGGCTAGGGAAGCCAGGCTTAAGGATTTTGAAATGCATCCGGACAGGAATCCTCCGCGGGTTTTGCCTGAAGACGGTTGGGCAATGTACAGGGTTAAGCCTTTAAATATGATTAAAGCCGGCGAGAAAATTGAATTTGTTTCGCCGGATGTTGTTTCAACAAAAGCAGTTCCATCTGAATGGTCGCTTGTTGACCCAGAAGAAGGAACTGTAAGGGATTGGGTGTGCGACGGTCATGACTGTGTTCTTTACACTAAGATTCCGCTTCAGGAAGGTGCGCTGCTTCGTATAGAAGACCCTGATTATGTTCCGGGGCGCATCAGGGATTCAGGCCGCTGATTTTTACCGGAATCATGATTATATAGACAGAGGAAGTTGCAGGAAGAGTTTAATGAAGGAAAAAATCCGTTTAGTTTCAGTGTGTTTTGTTATTTTTATAATTTCTCAGCTGAATGTGTATGCCCAGAAAGTGAACTGGATTACGCCTGAACCGAATTTTAGCCTTACCTGCGGTGCAACTTTTGAAGCTGGTAAGGATGTTTCGCCGAGAAACCTGCTTACTGATTTTTCTGCTGGCCTGAACATGAAGGAACTTAACTGCTTTGCAGGGTTTCAGGTTCAAACTTCGGTAATGGATTTTACAACTTCGGTTTCTTATGCACCTACTTTTTTTGACCGCATTAATATGGGGCCAAAGTTGATTTTTCATGTTCAGCATTATGATGATGTTTACTGTGAACTGGATTTTCTTGGCGGAGCCACATTAAAATATGCGCTTGGAAGAAAAACTTCCCTTGGTTTTGATGCGTTTTTTCATAAGAAGGCAGCACGGATTTTCAGCATAACTGATTCTGTTGACTGGCTTGTGAATGATTCAATTGCTTTTTCTACATACATAAATTTTAAGCCGGTTTCGCCGCTTGCGGTTAATTTTACGGTTTCTTCTTTTTCTGATTACAGGTACATGCTTTTTCTTGCGCCGGATTTCAGGCTTTCTGCAGAATATGGACTTACAAATACGTTTAAGCTCGGAGCAGAAGCAGAAATTCAGTACATAGATATGTTTACGTTAAGTTCAAACCTTAACGTTGTTGATTTCAGGCTTTTTTGTAATTTGAGGTTGATGCCATGAAAAATTTAGCGTTTCTCTTTTTATTCTGCCCATTGATGATGTTTTTTTCTTCTTGTAATTGTTCTTCGTATGGACTTGAAGAATTTTTATACCGAACTAATGCTGTTGTGAACCGTGCAGAAAAACTGTGGAATCTTTCCAGTCCTTTGATTGCAAATTCAGAAGATACGGCAATTTTTTCTAAGGTGAGCGGGAAAAAGTTTTCTGTCCTGATTATGACTGACGTTCATTTTGGCGGTGAAAACAATGGGAACAACGGCGCGCGTCAGGATACTCTCTTTCTTTCATGGCTGGAAAATTACAAGTCTCTGATGGAAAGCGCCGGTACACCGGAACTTTATCCGTCTTTTGCAATCTGTCTAGGCGATGTTGCTGAGCACGGCTACGAAGAGGAATTTATAAGGTATCAGGTCTTTACATCTCTTATGAATACAGAAAAATACGGCAACATTAAGACATTTAATGTTGTTGGAAACCACGACCTGTATAATTCCGGCTGGAATTATTATTCAGCACACTGCTATCCGCATGTTTCGCTGTACAAGTTCCGGACGGGAGCCATAAGCTGGTATTTTGTTGATTCTGCAAGCGGTTCACTTGGCGACAGTCAGTTAAATACAATTGAGCGCGACATGAAATATGAAGAGTACGGGCGCAAAAAACTTGTGTTCACTCATGTTCCGGCTTATGCTGGCGGTCTGTTTTATTTTGTGCTTCAAAATTCTGAGGAGCGGAATAAATTTATTTCCCTGCTTGCTGATGAAAATACAATTGCTCTTGTTGACGGTCATACTCACAAGGAAATTACGAGTAATCTAGGCTTTACTGAATACAATCTTCCGGGATATCTGGAAAAACGCGGTTTTGCAATTATGACTGTTGATGAAACGAATGCTGCGGATCCAAAGGTGATGATGCAGGTGTTTTATCTGAAAGTTTAAAAAAATCGCACAGCTTTATAAAAAGGAGTGCGATTTTTCTACATTATAAAAAACAAAATCTATTTACTTATTATTTTCGTCGTAGTATACAAAGCTTTCTTTTGCATTTAACCATTTTTTATCAAGCCATGGTGATTCAATGTGATTAGCTGCATATGTGTTGTATGCCTTGCTGAAGTCTTTGTCCCATATAACTTTTGGACGCCATGTAAACTGTGTTACATCAATATTTACTATATCAATATTAACATCAATCTGACCAAGATTTGTTACGGTGTCAGCATTAACGGCAAAACGATAGTTATTGGTTTCAAAATTAATTTTCATGTCGTCTGCCCAGCCGTTTGTAACCTTAAATCCTCTTTGGATTCTCTTAAGGCAGTAAACTCCTTCCGGAAGGTTCTGTCTGATGATTTCACCGTTAGACTTTGAATTGATGAAGTAAACTTTTTTTGTTTTCAGATTCTGAATCTGAATTTCAATTCCGTTTGTCTTTGAATCGTTTTCCGGGAATCCATGGTTGTTCGGGTAACACTTGAAGTTGTAAACGATGTTTCCGTACAACAGTGTCTCTGCTTTTTCAGCAGGTTCAGAAACTGATGCACAGCCAGAAAAACTGAGTGCAATCAGCGCAGCACATAAAATAGAAAAAATACTTTTTTTCATCTTAATCCTCTCTGTTATTTATTTTTGCAGAATTCTTAATAAAAATCAATTGCTCGGAATAAAGCTGGCTGTCGAAATCAATTTTAAATTCTGTTATAATTCTTTTTATGAATTTTAATCAGAAACCGGTAAAGATTTTTTTCAGCTATTATAAACCTCATCTTAAATATTTTATTGCAGACATGATGTGTGCGCTTTTAATTGCGATAATCGATGTAAGTTTTCCAATTGCGACCCGCACTGTCCTGAACACGGTCATTCCGCAGGGAAAAATGCGCTTTTTCTTTATATTGATTGCGCTTATGGTTGTAACTTACGGAATCCGCTATGCGGCCCTATGGTTTGTAAATTACTGGGGACATTATTTTGGCGTTATGGTAGAAACAGACATGCGTCACGATGTTTTTAGTCATCTTGAAAAGCAGGGCTTCGGCTTTTTTGACAGGAACCTTACGGGAAGCCTTATGAGCCGGGCTACTACAGATCTTTTTGAAATTACGGAACTGGCGCATCACGGGCCGGAAGATTTTCTAACTTCTGTGCTTACTTTGATAGGAAGCTGCGTCCTTCTTTTTAGAATTCGCTGGGAACTTGCGGTTGTAGTTTTTGCTTTTTTAATTCTAACGATTTTTGTTACGCTTAGAAGCAGGTCGAATCTTTCTAAAAAATCACGCAAGGTAAAGGACAAGACTGCGGAAATAAATGCCGTTCTTGAAAATTCCCTTACTGGAATCCGCGTTACACAGGGATTTACAAACGAGCAGATTGAAATTGAAAAGTTTGACAGCAACAATGAACTTTACAAGGAAAGCAAGAAAGAATTCTATAAGGCGATGTCTGGTTTTCATTCTGGGATAGAATTTTTTATGTGCATTCTTTCTGTCATTGTGCTGGCCTTGGGCGGCTATTTTATTCTTAATGATAAGATGACTGTTCCTGACCTGGTTGCGGCAAATCTTTTTATTGCGGCGTTTACGGCTCCTATACGCAAGTTGATTTTTTTTGTTGAGCAGTATACGACCGGAATGGCAGGATTTCACCGTTTTCTGGAAATAATGAAAACTGATTCTTCCATAAAGGAAGACGCTGATGCGGTTGAACTTTTGAGTGCGCGCGGAAACATAAGCTTCAGAAATGTATGTTTTTCATATAACGAGCAGTCTAAGGCCCTGGAAAACGTAAATCTTGAAATAAAGGCCGGCGAACATTTTGCGCTGGTCGGTTCAAGCGGCGGCGGAAAAACAACAGTCTGCAATCTTTTGCCGCGCTTTTACGATGTTACTGCCGGTTCAATTATGCTGGATGGAATTGATGTAAGGAAAATCAGGCTTCAGAATTTAAGGTCGCAGATTGGTGTTGTTCAGCAGGATGTTTTTTTGTTTGCTGGAAGCATAAAGGAAAATATTGCATACGGAAAGCCTGATGCCACAGAACAGGAAATTATAGAAGCTGCAAAGCGGGCAGAAATCCATGAAGATATTTTAAAAATGCCGAACGGCTACGACACTCAAGTTGGTGAGCGAGGCTTAAAACTTTCCGGCGGTCAGAAGCAGCGTGTTTCCATTGCACGCTGTTTCCTGAAAAATCCGCCTATTTTGATTCTGGACGAAGCAACCAGCGCCCTGGACACTGCAACGGAACAGAAAATTCAGTCGGCATTTGATAGCCTTTCTAGGGGAAGGACAACTCTTGTTATAGCGCACCGCCTTTCTACAATCAAAAATGCAGACAAAATCGCTGTTGTACAGGATAAAGGCATTGCAGAATGCGGAACCCATCAGGAACTTCTGCAGCTGGGCGGAAAATACGCAGAACTTTGGAATAATCAGGTGCTGTAGGGAAAGGGATTAAATTATTATTTTAATATTCTGGCCTTCTGAAAAAGACTTTTTAAGTGAGAGCAATTGCAAAATAAACTTTTTTCATAAACATAATTGTAAAAACTTTAAGGATATTCAATCAATGAAAAAAAATCGCCGTTCTCCCAAAACTGGAAAATAGCGTTTGTTCAAAAAGGTGGTTTCGATACGGCTTTGCCTACTCAACCACCGAAGAGTTATTTAATAATTGGCGAGTTTTTATGGTTTTCGCGAAGCGAAAATCGGCGCATCGTTGTGCGCCGAAACGAGCACGGTATAAATGCATTCTTCAACCTGAAGTTTATCAACCGTGCTCTCCAGTTTTGCATTACGCAAAACTGGCAAAGATATTCGATTACCTATTTAATCAAAGGTTTCATTGCTGTCATGTATGCACGCAATTTACGTCCTACAACTCCGATTGCGTGGTCGCGAATCTCAGCGTTTACAGCAACAAGTTCTGCGTTGTTTACGCTGTTGTCCTTAACGTTCAAGCCCTTACCGATAACTTCTGTTGTTACCTTTGGCATAAGGTCTTTTTCCATCATTGGAGCTGCAACATTTGCAAAGAGGTAGCATCCGTATTCAGCTGTATCAGAAATAACGCGGTTCATTTCGTAGAGGCGCTTTCTGTCGATGAGGTTAGCGATAAGTGGAACTTCGTGGAGTGATTCGTAGTAAGCAGATTCTTCCTTGATACCAGCATCAACCATTGTTTCGAATGCAAGTTCACAGCCGGCTTTTACCATAGCTACCATCACAAGTAAGTAAAAGCTAAAAAATTGCTCCATGTTTTCGCAATTTTTTTTAACGCTTTTTCTATCCACATCTTGTAAAAGTATTCCTGTTCGCTGATTTCAGCAGTTGATTCTTTCTGGCTTTCGAATGGAAGTTTATTAATTTGAGGGGCAAAGCCTTGCCCCTAGGCTCAACCCTTCGGTTTTCGCCATACCCCATTCCAGTGGGGACACCCCGCAACGCCCCGATTTTTTTAATACTTAACTATTAATTTTGAAGTAAACGTTAAAATTTATAGAATACTTACAGCAAACTGCAATCACATGTCGTGTCTTAACAAACCAAATTTAAAAATTTAAACTTCTTCAATATACTAAACATTCCATCTTTGTATTTGTTTTTGTATATACCGATGCTCCAATTCTTTTATATTTTTCAAATATCCTATCATCAAATTGTATATAAATACCATTCCAAGCATCTTTTATACTATAAACCCCATCTCGATTTGGAAAAGCTTTAGATAGTAATAAAACTTTCTTTTCATCACCAAATAAAATTGAAAAACATTCATAATCAACAATTAAATCTATGTTATTTCGTAACGAAATTCTATATTTATTCTTAATACTATCTTCATTATGCGCATTTAAACCATAGCCTTTATTTAACATAGAAAAATCAGATAGAGCAAAAAAAGAAATGAGCACATCATTTATCTTTAATTTTTTATAATTGTCTTCCAACATTTTAATAAATTTTTTATAAGCAGAAGACACATCGTTTTTTTCTCCAATTTCGTCCAGGTCATCAATATATATATAATCAGAAACTTCTTTTACGTTAGTTACACAATTTTTTAGTGAAAAAACTTTGTTATTACATAAATATACATCTCCCCCCTTATTTAAAAAATTATTCAGAAAAACATTCTCAATTTTTATTGAAAAAATACCAATATTAGATTCTTCTAATTTCAAAGTTTTTGAATCTAAATAGCAATATTGAAGTTTCTTTATAGTTTGAAGTACATTCGTATTAAATTTTCCAAAAAGTATTTGAAATCCTAATGAATCATATAGCTCATCAAAATCATGAAATATGAATGTAAGTATATTTGACTTTGTATTACATATACACAAGCTATCTCCATTATCATCTAATAGTATTTTTATATCCTTCGTAATATCCAGAGAAAAAGAATATTGTTTATCTAAACTAACCGAATTATGTGTAACACTATATAAATCTTCATTTTGTGAAAGGAGATTTATAGGAGTTTGTTTTCTTTCGGCAGAACAACTTATACAATGAAAAATACTAATCAATGTAAAAATAATTATAAAAAATTTGCTTTTCATTACCATTACCTATTGTTTTATCAATCCATTTTTCCACAATGCACAAACGACATTCATCTGTCCATTATGAGTTATTTCTTCAGTTTGTATTTTTTTCCATAATCCTAAGGGATTATTAGCAAAGCCCGGATTTTTTCTCAAAATTTCAACGGCTTTCTCTGCATAAGTTCGGTTTTTTATGGATTTTGTATAAATTCCTTTTGGAATATTTTTAACTAATCCAGATGAACATAATCCTAAAAATGCATTTCTAGGGCATCCTTTATTAATTGTTGATTGCTTAAATCCTAATTTTTTTCCAGTTTCTTTCCATCCTTCTGCACATGGAACTAAGTTTTCTTTATAAATTCTTCTAACATAAGAAAGTGTTATTAATTCATATTTTGATTTATTCATATAAACTCTCCTGTTATTAAGAATAATAATTAAGACTTGTTATTAGTAATACTTTAATCCGTTAATACCAAGTTGTCAATTATAACTATTACCATAGAATTTAAGAATGAACCAAAATGAATTGAGAGAAATTTTATCTTTCAATATAAAACAGAAGAGAAAACTTTATTCACTTACTCAAGAAAAATTGGCAGAACTGACAGGATTATCTGCTCAAACTATAAACGATATTGAAGGTTGCAGAACCTGGGTTAGTGATAAAACATTGGTTAAAATTGCGGAAATTTTACATTCGTCTCCATCTGAACTTTTATACCAAACAGATGAAGAACAAAAGAATAAGATTGATTTAATTCAATTAAAGAATAAATTACAGGAAGCAGTAGTAAAAAGTATTTCAGAATCGTTTGAAAAATTATAAAAAGTTTTCTTCATTTCGTCTGGATGGCTGAATTCTTCGAACTTCCATCACATTATCAATTACAACATACCAGACCGTATAATTCCCCACATTTATTCTTCTGTATGGATATTCACGTTTTTTCTTTGAAGACCAGACTGCAAAAGATTCTGGGCCATCTTCAAGTCGCTCTAGAATTGCATTTTCAATTTTAGATAAAGTATTTTCAGCAGCTATTGGATTCTGATACGTATTATAAATGAAATTAATTACATCAGCTAAATCCTGTTTGGCAATAGGAAGATATCGTAATGTATATTTCATTATCTGTTCCTTAATTGCTCTCTGATAGACGAAAACACCTCTTCATGTGTATAACGGATAGAATCAATCTTTGCCTGCAAATCTGCTTCATCAAGTTTAGCTTCAATATTATTTGTGAGTCTGTCATACATATCAATGCTCATGACAACCATAGAGCCGTAACCGTTTTTAGTAAGAAAAACGGGAGCTTGTCTTTCGGCAACAAGAGTTTCAATTTCCGAAAATTTATTTCTTAAGTCTGATACAGGTCTGATTTGAGTCATTTTGATTACCTCTTATAATATTTAATATCAAAATATTATCATATTATTATCATTTTAAGCAAATTTTATTTTTCCACTTACAAAAAAAAATCGCCGTCCCCAATCAGGAAACGGCGATTTTTTGTTTTTATGCATAGGCGAGTTTTTGCGAGGCAAAAACTCGTACATTAATTTAAGCTTCGCTTAAATTAATGCTTTCATTGCTGTCATAGTCGGTTGCCTGACGGCAACCTAACGAGTTTCGTCCGTTTCACGGCCAAAACTCGACGCATTATCCACCTTAGATAAGTGGCTTCATTGCTGTCATGTAAGCGCGGAGCTTGCGGCCAACTACTTCGATTGGGTGGTTGCGGATTTCTGCGTTTACGGCAACAAGTTCTGCGTTGCTTACGCCGTTGTCTTTAACGTTCAAGCCCCTACCAATAACTTCTGTAGTTACCTTTGGCATAAGGTCTTTTTCCATCATTGGAGCTGCAACGTTTGCAAACAAGTAACATCCGTATTCAGCTGTATCAGAAATAACACGGTTCATTTCGTACAAGCGTTTGCGGTCGATAAGGTTAGCGATAAGTGGAACTTCGTGGAGTGATTCGTAGTAAGCAGATTCTTCCTTAATACCAGCATCAACCATTGTTTCAAATGCAAGTTCACAACCAGCCTTGATCATAGCTACCATCAAGATACCCTTGTCAAAGTATTCCTGTTCGCTGATTTCAACGCTAGATTCTTTCTGGCTTTCGAATGGAAGCTTTCCTGTTTCTTCACGCCATGTAAGAAGATCGTGGTCCTTGTTAGCCCAGTCCTGCATCATTGTACTAGAGAATTTACCAGAAATGATGTCATCCATGTGCTTCTGATAAAGTGGAGCAAGGAGCTTTTTGATTTCTTTAGAAAGTTCGTTAGCCTTGATTTTTGCTGGGTTAGAAAGACGGTCCATCATACCTGTGATTCCACCAAACTTAAGAGCTTCAGAAATTACGTTCCATCCGTGCATCAAAAGTTTTGTTACATATTCAGGATCCATTCCGTCAGCAACCATCTTGTTGTAACAGCAGATTGTACCAGCCTGGAGCATACCACAAAGAATTGTCTGTTCGCCCATAAGGTCAGACTTAACTTCTGCAACAAATGATGATTCAAGAACACCAGCTTTGCTTCCGCCCATACCTACAGCGAGAGCCTTAGCCATTGCCCAACCCTTTCCTTCTGGGTCATTTTCTGGGTGAACAGCGATAAGATCAGGTACACCAAATCCACGAGCAAATTCGTGGTAAACTTCTGTACCAGGTCCCTTAGGAGCACACATGATTACAGTGATGTCCTTGCGGATCTGCATACCTTCTTCAATCATATTGAATCCGTGTGAGTACCACAATGCAGATCCTTTCTTCATTCTCTTCATAACTTCTGTGATTACAGGAGTGTGCTGCTTATCTGGAGTAAGGTTACCTACAAGGTCAGCAGTTGGAATCATTTCATCATAAGTACCAACTTTGAATCCGTTTTCTGTAGCGTTTTTCCAAGACTGGCGCTTTTCTGTAATAGCAGATTCGCGGAGGGCGTAAGATACATCCAAACCGCTGTCACGAAGACACATACCCTGGTTCAATCCCTGAGCACCACAACCAACGATTACAATCTTCAATCCTTTAAGAGCCTTTACGCCGTCTGCAAATTCGTCCTTGCTCATAGAGCGGCAATGACCCAACTGAAGGCGTGCTTCACGCCATGGAATTGAATTAAAATAGTTGTTTCCCATTTTATAAAACCTCTTTTTTGCCGGTGGTTGAGTAGGCCGCAGGCCGTATCGAAACCACCATTTTTTTTTCATTTTCAAACCTATTCTACAGAGATTTTATTGTTGCGTAAACTGAAATAATCGCAAGTTATTATTGCGCTTTTTGCAATAAAATAAAGAGTATTAATTATTTCTGAAGGTCGCTGTCGTCCCATTCAACAGGGATTGTGCGGCGGTCAATGTTTTCTGTGCGCAGGTAGTTCAGACAGTCTGCGCGGTGAATCATTACGCCTTTAGAGAATGAAACGTAGCCTACAATTGGATCCGGGTAGGTCGGGCGGCAGCACTGTGCAAAAGTAACCATGAAGTTAGACATTCCGGCAACTTTAACGCGGGTAATGTTCGGCTGAATGAGTTTTTCTCCGCTGCCTTTTTTGTGCGTTCTTTTTTTGTCGCCCGGAAGCGGATGAGCCTGAGATGCATGTTCGGCATTTTCTGAATCAACTTTTGCGATTACGCTTTTGTCAACAAATGTAGGGTCATTTGCAGTAAGCCAGGCATGAATTTTCTGCCTTGCCTTGGAAGTTCGCGCATGCTTAAGCTGGTTTTCCGTCGGGTGAGCCTGCGGGTTTGTAAGGACTTCTATAATCTGAGTATTCTTTAATTCTTGGGTAATCGGAATGATTTTTCCGTCAGCCTTTGCGCCTACAATTTTTTCGCCGATGTCGGAATGAATCATGTAGGCAAAGTCAATTGCCGTAGAACCCGCCGGAAGCTGCTTTACGTCTCCGCTTGGAGTGAATACAACAATTTCGTCGCCTAAAAGTTCATCCTTAAGCTTCTGGAAAAACGATTCGTCATTTAAAGGGCGTTCCCTGAGCTGCTGGAGCTGGTTAAAAATTCCGAGGCTGCTTTCTGAAACCATGTCGTGGTTAGTGCCCTTTTTGTAAAGCCAGTGAGATGCAACTCCATGCTCTGCAATATCATGCATTTTTTGAGTACGAATCTGAATTTCCAGAGGACGTGATTCACACATCACGGTTGTATGCAGAGACTGGTAGCCGTTTGATTTAGGCATGGCAATATAGTCTTTAAAGCGGCCTTCAAGCGGCTTCCACAGGCTGTGGACAATTCCAATCATTGTATAGCAGTCCTGCTTTTTCTGACAGATAATGCGCAAGGCTAGCAGATCAAAAAGTTCGCCGGGTTCCTTGTTGCGTTTCTTCATCTTCTGGTAGATTGAATAGAAATGCTTTGCGCGGCTAGTTATTGTTACTTCAAGCCCTGCTTTTTTTGCTTCTGTCTGTATTTTCTGAACTGCGTTTTCAAGATATGCTGCGCGTTCACCCTTTTTCTGCGAAATTACAGATTTAATTTGCTGAAAAGCAGAAGGGTTTGTATATTTAAGGCTAAGGTCTTCAAATTCATTTTTAGATGCCGACATACCGAGTCTGTCGGCAAGCGGAGCCCAGATGTCTATGACTTCGGCGGCAAGCTGCCTTTGTCTTGTAGGTTCTATGTCGCGGATGTTGCGGATTTTATCCAGACGGTCTGCAATTTTTACAAAGATTACGCGTACGTCTTCGGCCATTGCAAAAAGCATCTTGCGGATTGCATCTGCCTGCTGAAGAGTCTTTGAGTTTACCGGTATATTATGAATCTTTGAAGTTCCGTCTATTATGGAAGCAACGTCTTTTCCGAATTTCTGCTCAATCTGTTCTTTTGTAACGTTCTGTTTGTAAATGTTATGCAGAAGTCCGGAAATAATGCAGTCGGCATCAAAGTCATTCTGTGCAAGAATAAATGCAATTCTTAAAGCATGAAGATAGCATGGTTTTCCGCAGGAGATAGAATCCTCGCCTGACCGTTCAAGAAAGAAATTCCACGCAGCTGTAATGCGTTCCCGATCAGCTTCATAAAGAGGAAATGTTTCAAAAAATTCCTGAAGCAATGCAGAAGGGGCTGTTTCAGGCGATTTGAATATAACGTCCTTGCTCATTTTGTACCTTCTTACTATTAAATAAAAGATACTGAAATTCCGATAATATAACAAGGGCGGGTAAGGTTGATTGAAAAATAGCTTCCGCCTGTAAGACTAAAAATTGAATTAAAAATGTAACCTTTTGGCATTTTTTAAAATTTTAAAGTAAAATTAACCTGAGCTAAATTTATATGAGCCGTCACAAATGGCTGTTCATTGGTTGGAGATATAAATGAGCCTGAATAAATATTTTCATGCTGCGGTCTGCGCTTTTTTTGCTGTCTTTTTTATCGGTAATATGACGGCACAGGAAAAATCACCTTCAAAAGATAATTCCGGTAACGCTGAAAGCCAGACGCTTGTCCTTTCTATAGAAGAAGCTGTAGAACTTGCAAATAACAATAACCTGAGCATAAAGATTCAGGAAAATACGCTTAAAAACCTTAAGATAAAGAACCGGTATTCATGGAACAGCATGAGTCCGACAGCATCTGTTTCTGCAACTTATGCAAATGACCTTGAAAATGAAACAGATTCCTTTGGGGTAAGCGGAACCGTTAATATCGGGCTTTCTTCAAATCTTTTTACTTCAATAAAGGAAGCAAAACTGAATCTTCAGAAAGGACTTTTGACTTATGAGGATGCGGTCCGCTCGGTGGAGCTTACGGTCAGAAAATCCTTTTATCAGATTTTGTATGAAAAAGAAAACCTTGAGCTTAAAAAGCGCAGCCTTGAAACTAGTCGGATTCAGTACCAAAACAATCAGGAAAAATTCCGTAACGGTAAAATCAGCGAACTGGATGCATTTACAAGCCGCGTAAACTATGAATCAAAAAAGCCTGACGTTGAATCTGCGGAACTTACGCTTCAGAATGATATGGCGGCGTTCAAGCAGGTTTTGGGGATTCCTCAGAATGTAAATGTGGAACTTTCGGGTACGCTGGATGACGTTCTTTCCATAAAACAGGTAGGTTTTGAGTCTCTGCCGGAACCGGAATCTCCTGCTCCGGACATAAAATCTGCTGAATACGACGTTGAAATTGCAAAAACAAATCTTGCTGATTCAAGATTTTCGGCATATGGTCCGTCGATTTCCGGCGGCTATACTTACGGTAAGACGTTAGCTTCTGACGGATGGTCAACTTCCAGCAGGCTTTCTGTAGGCGTTTCAATTCCTTTGGACGGTTACTTGCCGTGGTCGCAGAAGGGCGTTAGCATTTCAACCGGAAAAACTGCCCTTGATACTGCAAAAAAGCAGCTTGAAGATGCAAAGACAACAGTTGCGGTAAAAACAGAAAGCTATTTAAGGAAAATAAATCAGGCTGTTTCGCAGCTTTCGTCGCTTCAGGCAAACGTAGAACTTGCAGAGCAGACTTATCAGATGACGCTTACAGCATATAATTACGGTAAAACGGACTTAACAAGCCTTCAGAATGCAAATGATGCAGTTTTGAATGCTGGAGTAAGCCTTAAAAGTCAGGCAAATACATTAATCAGTACTATTCTTGATCTGGAAGAACTTCTGGGACTTCCGTTCGGAACACTGGGTAAATAGAGCTATTATATAGAGGAAAATATGGAAAAGAAGACAAAGAGCATTATAGCTGTTTCAGCAGCAGTTATTGTTACTGTTGCGGCTGTAGGAATTATAAATGCAACAAAATCTAACGGCGGCGCAGGTGGCCCGGGTGGATTTAATAAACGCGGAGGAGCCGGCGGTTCAACTGTCTTTACAGTTCGTTCTGCAGAAGCAAAGGTTTCTACGCTTAATGATTACGTAATTACAAACGGCGAAGTTGAATCGCAGTCTGCGGTTGATGTGTTTCCTTCTATGAGCGGAAAAGTAAGTCAGGTAAATGTACTTCTTGGTTCGCAGGTAAGAAAGGGTGATGTAATTGCAAAAATTGACCCGTCAGAGCCTGGTACAAAGTATGCACTTTCTCCGGTAGAGGCGCCAATAAGCGGAAGCATTGTTTCTTCGCCGCTAAAAGTCGGTACCACAGTAACAACTAATTCTGCAATCACAATGATTGGCGACGTAGACAATCTTCAGGTAACGGCCAGTATTCCAGAACGCTATGTTGCAGAGTTAAAAACAGGGCTAAAGGCAGAAGTCTATCTTGAAGCGTATCCTGGTGTGACTTTTACGGCAACTGTAAGCAGGGTAAGCCCTGTTGTTGATTCTGCAACCAGAACAAAGCAGGTTATTCTTAATTTTGACAGAAAAGACAGCCGTGTAAATGCCGGTATGTTTGCAAAGGTAAAGCTTTATACAACAAAATACAGCGGAAAAGTAACAGTTCCGTCAGATGCCGTTGTAACAAATGATGACGGTTCAGCCTATCTTTTTGTTGTAAATGACAATTACACGGTAAGCCGAAGATCTGTAAAGACAGGAAAATCTGTAGATTCTGTAATTCAGATTACAGACAACCTTGTTCAGGGAGAGCGCGTTGTTTATGAAGGTATGCTCAGTCTTTCTGATGGAGCCGCCGTAAACGACCTTGAAAATCCAAACCCTAATGCAGCAAAATCTGCCAAAAAAGAAGTTCCTGAAAATGAGGCTCCTGTTCAGCCAGCTGCAGACGGAGGAAAACGCTGATGAGTATGTCCAGAACGACCCTTAATCATCCTGTACTTTTTCTTATTGTCTTTGTACTGCTTGGTTTTGTCGGTCTTTTTACACTTAAAAACGTAGCAATCGGGCTTTTTCCGGAAGTTGATTACCCGTACATTACGGTTTCTACAACATATACAAACGCAGGCCCGGAATCTGTAGAAAAGACGGTAACAAAGGTTCTTGAAAGTTCCCTTGTAAGCGTAAGCGGCTTAAAGAGCATGACATCGTCTTCTTCAGAAGGCTCTTCGCGCATTTCACTGGAATTTAATTACGGTTCAGACATAAATCAGGCTGTAAGCGATGTGCGCGATAAGCTGGACAGGGTTGCAAAAAATCTTCCTGACAATGCAGGTTCCCCTACAATCTTTAAGATGGATTCAAACTCCATGCCAATTTTAAGGATTGCAGTAAAGGGAAACCGTTCTGCAAGTGACTTAAAGCAGATTGCCGAAGATAATATTGTCGATGTCCTTGAACAGGCAGAAGGGGTAGCGCAGGCAAGTGTATACGGTGGCCGTACAAAAATCGTTCGTGTTGAACTTGAACAGAACCGACTTGCCGCTTACGGACTGACTGTTTCTGCGGTTTCCAGTGCACTTTCAAAACAGAATCTTGAACTTGGTGGCGGAAAGCTTAACGAAGGTCAGAAGGATTATGTAGTCCGCACGACCGGCGAATTCAACTCAATTGATGAAATTAATAATACTGTAATAACGACTGTTAACGGCTACGATGTAAAGCTTGGTGATCTTGGAAAGGCATTCATGGGCTATGCCGATTCAACCAGCGAGGTTTATATTAACGGTGAACCTGGTGTCTATGTTTCTGTTACAAAGCAGTCCGGTTCCAATTCTGTTTCTGTCGCAAATAATGTTTACGAAAAAATGGAACAGCTTGAAAAGGTTCTTCCAAGCGATATTTCCATGGAAATTCTTCAGGACAGCACGGATTCAATCCGCGAAACAATTAACACTCTTGTTGAATCTGCATACCAGGGATTGATTCTTGCGGTAATAGTTTTGTTTATCTTCCTTCAGAATTTTAAATCTACGATTATAATTGCAATTTCCATTCCGCTTTCCATTATAATTACGCTGCTTGCAATGAATTTTGCGGGGCTTACACTTAACATGATGACAATGACCGGACTTATCCTTGGAGTCGGTATGATTGTAGATGCATCTATCGTAATGATTGACAATATATATTCGTACCGGAGCAGGGGAGCAAAGCCAAAAATTGCGGCCGTTCTTGGTTCGCAGGAAATGGTAATGTCTGTAATTTCCGGAAACCTTACGACAATCTGTGTATTCGTTCCGTTCATTCTTTATATGAAAGAACTTGAAATGATGGGACAGATGTTCAAGGGAATGATTTTTACTATTGTAATTGCGCTTATTTCTTCACTGTTCGTTGCAATTTTCCTTGTACCTGTTCTTGCTGGTGTTTTCCTGCCGCTTTCTAACCGTTCCGAAAAACCTGTTAAATCAGCGCTCCTTAAGTTCCTTTACGGTTCATTTGAAAAAGTGCTTATGGCAATTACAGCCGGCTACAGAAAACTTCTTACTGCTGCGCTTAATTATAAGGCTCCTACAATTGTGATTGCAGTGTGTCTGCTGGTTGTTTCTGTTGCAATGATTCCGACTTTAAGAATCAACATGATGCCAAATGGAAATGACGATTCCGTTACACTGAACATTACAATGCCGATTGGAACTCCGCTTATTGAAACTAAGCGTGTTGCCCTGGATTTTGAAGAAATCATCAAAAACGAAATACAGGGATATAAATTCATTACAACTTCTGTTGGTTCCGGTGGCCGCGGTTCAAGTTCTGCTTCATACAAGGCAAACATTCAGATTCGTCTTCCAAAGACTTCTGAGCAGATTGACAACGCAATGACAATTCAGCAGAAGCTTCGTGCCCACTTCAGCGACTTTGCAGGTGCGCGCTTTGGATTTAGCGCCGGAATGCGCGGTCAGATGACAGGAGACGATCTGGACATTGCAATCCGTTCAGATGATCTTGAGGCTGCCCTTTCGGTTGCAGAAAAAATCAAGGGCGTAATGGATTCCATTGCAGATATCGGTGAACCGTCTGTAGATACAGAACGCGGACTTCCACAGGTAGAAGTTGTAATTGACCGTGAAAGGGCCTATGCATTTGGTGTTGACGTAACCAGCGTTGCAAAGGAAATTAACTATGCAATCAACGGAACAACTTCTACAGAATACAGAACCGGCGGAAAGGAATACGATGTTGTTGTGATGTACAAGCCGGAAGACCGCAGGAACGTAATTGATCTTGAATCAATGTATGTAACGGGCACAAACGGCAAGGTTGCTGTTTCTAACTTTGCTTCGCTCAGGCGCGGACTTGGACCTGTTACAATCAGTCGCGAAAATCAGACGCGAATTGTACACGTAACGGCTTCCATTATTTCTGAAGCAAACGCAAACGTTGTAGAAGATATGATAAAAGAAGGAATTGCAAATACTTTTATCATTCCGGAAGGTGTTACTGTAAGTTACGAAGGTTCCTGGAAAGACGTAAAGCAGCAGATGACAATGTACATAAGCATTATTGCGCTTGCAATCATCCTTGTATTCGGTGTAATGGCTTCTACCTATGAGTCGTTTAAGGCTCCGCTTATAAACCTTGCAACAATTCCGTTCCTTATAATCGGTGTAGTATTTCTTTACAAGATTATAAACCAGCCGCTTTCCATTATGGCAATGGTCGGACTTATCATGCTTGTCGGTATTGTAGTAAACAACGGTATTATTCTGGTTGACTATACAAACCTCTTAAGGGACAGAAACCTTTCCATGTTTGATGCATGTCTTGAAGCTGGAACAAGCCGTCTGCGCCCGGTTCTTATGACAACGCTTACTACGATTCTTGGTATGCTTCCAATGTGCTTTGCAACAGAAGGTATGAGTGCAATGGTTCAGCCTATCGGAATTGCCGTTGTAGGCGGACTTACATCTTCTACTTTTGTTACGCTGCTTGTAATTCCTGTGCTTTATTCAATCGTAATGCGCGGATCAGAAAAGAAAGCTTCTGCAGCATTAAAGATTGATTATTCAAAGGTTGGAAAGACAGCTCCTTCTGCAGGTAGGAAAGGACCTGTAAATGACGGTGAACCTAAAAAATCCGTTTTTGATGCGCCTGTTTCTTCCGTTAATGCAGACTCTGACAGTGATATGGTTACGGTTCCAAAGAAAGACCTTATGGTTGCAAAAAAGATTAACCGTGTAATAGAAATTATAATGGCCATGCAGAATGAGCTTGTTGGTTATGATGCTGACGAAGATGAGCCGGATTTAGAAGAAAACGAAAAAGACGAAGAGTGAGATTAAAACTTTCAGGAGAATAGAGAATGTCAAAATACAGAATTGAAATAATTGCAAATCAGTCGGTTCAAGAAGATATTACGGAACTTCTTGAACTTGAAATTCCGGAAATTGAATACACTGTAATTCCGACTGTTCATGGTCGTGGCCGAAGAACTAAAAAACTTGGAACTTCTACCTGGCCGGAACAGAATTTTGTCCTTTTTTCTTATTTGGATTTGACCGGCGCGCAGAAGGCAAAGGCAATAATTGATGCCGTTAAGTATAAATTTCCGGGCGAAGGAATTACTTTTTTCTGCGCAGAAGAAGTTGAATTGTAAAGAAATAGAAATTTAGAAAAAAAATTTTTACAAAGTGAGATTCCTCGAATATAATCGCTTTCAAGAGGTAGCCGATGAAAAAGATTATATTTTTAGTTGTTTTAGTGGCTTTTGCAGGACTGCTTTTTTCTTGTAACGACTCAGGAAGTTCGTCAAATGCTCTTGCTCTTGTTCTTATGGGACAGAGTGATAATAATTCCAATTCCAGCGGAGGCGGCGGCGATTCGGGTGGTTCCGGAGGAGGTGGCGGTGATTCTGGGGATTCTGTAGATGTAACGGCTGCAATTTCAGGAACACACGTTCTTCTTCAGGGGTTTGACTGGTCAAGTAACTTTCATGACCGCTACTATGGCGACAGTTATGAAGAAAACTGGGTCATGGGAACAAGCAATTCCAGTGCACCGAGCGGCAGCAAAGACTGGTATGATGTTGTAAAGGCAAATGCTGATTACATTAAGGGTGCATTTGAATACGTATGGTTCCCGCCTGCTACGGACAGCGGTTCAGATAACGGCTACATGCCACGAAAGCTTAATGTCCTTACTTCATTTTATGGAACAGAAACAGAACTTAAATCTTCAATCTCAAGTCTTAGTCCGGCCAAGGCTATCTGCGATATCGTAATCAATCATCGTGTTGGTACTTCTAACTGGGGAACTTTTACAGAACCGGCTTTCTGTGAGGATTATTGGGCGATTTGTTCGGATGATGAAGGATTCAGTGCAACAGGAAGTGACATGTATGGTTCTTCAAACAAAGGGGCTGCTGATACAGGCGAAGGGTATATTTCCGCCCGCGACCTTGACCACACAAACTGGAATGTTCAGAACGGAATTGTAACTTGGATGACAGACAAACTTAAAGCATGCGGTTTTGTCGGTTGGCGTTATGACTATGTAAAAGGTTTTGGTGGAAAATATGTAGGATATTACAATGCGCGTACAAGTGCAGAATTTTCTGTAGGTGAACACTGGCCGACTGATGGATTTGATTATACTAATCCTGCAGCATGGAGTGACCAGTTTGAATCATGGGTAGCTTCAACTTCTGAAAGTATTAAAACGGATTCTGATGATTATTCCAGCATGACTGAAACAAAGATTGCAGGACGTGATCAGGCAGGTAGTCCTAGTCGTGTATTTGACTTTGTAACAAAAGGAATGATGAATAAGGTATTTGGTTCTAATGGAAGTGGTATTGCAAACAGTAATTATAATCTTTTGGCAAATGAATACTGCGGTTACAAAAAAATGCCGGAAAGCGCTGTTACTTTTGTAGATAACCACGACACTGGTTCAACTCAGGCTTTGTGGTATCTCGACCCTGATGATGTCGGTACCGCCTACGCCTTTATTCTTACTCACCCAGGTTATCCTTGTGTTGCATGGCAGCATTATTTTACCGCTGCTGAAAGTTACGACACAACGGTCAGTGGTAATGCAAGTCAGTACATTGGTGGAAATACAGTTCCGGGAACAAGCCTTACATACCGCGAGTTCATTTACTCCCTTATAAAGCTTCGTGCAGAAGTTGGAATTACAGATTCAAGTATAGTTTCTGTATGGGATGAAACCGATTCTTCAATGTACCTTGCACAGGTTACCGGAACAAACGGAACTCTTGTTGTAAATATCGGTGCGGAATACGATATGAGCGCAAATGCAAATGCAGCCAGCTACAAACTTGCTGCATCCGGTACAAACTTTAAAATCTGGAAGAATATTTCAGAGTAACGGTACAGATTATTTTACTGCATAAATATCCCGGTCCTGGCCTTCCAGATCCGGGATTATTTTTATGCACCTGAAGCCCTGTTCTTCTGCAAGTTCGGCGGCTTTTTTTGCATTATATTCACCGGTTTCCATAAGGACAACTCCGTTATGCACAAGGCGGGCGGCGCATTCCGGCCAGAGCGAGCGTATAATCTTAAGTCCGTCGCTGCTTTTTTGTACGGCAGAAAAATCTCCGTCAGTTTCCAGCTTAAGGGTTTCTTCTGTAGAAATATAGGTGTCTCCGTCAAGGGCAAGCCGCGGCTCGCTTCTTCCGTCTGTTAAAAGTTCATCCACCATGGCCGCCGGAATATACGGCGGATTAGTAAGTATTACATCAAATGTATAGTCAATTTCCGAAAACAAATTGCTCTGAATAAAACGAATTTCTTCTGCTTCTTCCGGAGGCAAAAGTCGTGTAGCATTTTTCCGCGCAATTTCCAGTGCCGCCGGACTTATGTCAACCATTGTAAATTTTGGAAGGGAGCCGCTTGGAATTTTGTATTCTTCAATAAGCTGCTTCAGAACACTTATGCCTATGCAGCCGCTACCGGTGCACATGTCGCAGACAGAAAGAACAATCTCTGGGCGCGCTTCCATTTTTTCTATTATTACATCAATTGCTTTTTCAACTAGAATTTCTGTATCAGGCTTTGGAATAAGGACGTCTGGGGAAACGGCAAAATTGTAGCCGTAAAATTCCTTGTGGCCGGTAATGTATGCCACCGGAAGCCCGGTACTCCGCTTTTCCACAGCGTCTTTAAGCCATGCAAGTTCTTCGTCAGAAAGTTCAGAATTCTGGTTCATTAAAAGCCAAGTTTTGTCCCTGCCCAGACAGTGCTGCAAAAAGATGCTTACATCTAAAGCTGCGCTTGGAGAAGTTTCTGAAAGTGTTTTTATAGCGTTTGATTTGAATTGTTGGATTGTCATATTGTTGAAAGAATAAAACCGGTGGTTTACTTCGTGCTCTTACGGGTCGACAGGCTCAACCACCGGTTTATCGATGAACCTAAAACAAACCTTGCGGTTTATTTTTTAACGGTTCTTCGATTATAGCGGGCCTCGATGAATCTCGGCAACGCGGTTTTCTTGATGAACCTAAAACAAACCTTTCGGTTTGTTTTTTAACGGTTCTTCGATTATAGCGATGTAATGTCGGCGGCGAGCTGCTCTTCTTTTGCGTAAACGTTCAGTGCGTCAAGCATGTCGTCCATTTGACCGGCCATAAATCCAGGCAGGTTGTGCTGGCTGTAGTTAATGCGGTGATCAGTTACGCGGTCCTGCGGGTAGTTGTAAGTGCGAATTTTTTCAGAGCGTGCACCAGAACCAACCATGCTTGAGCGTGCACTTGCGCGTTCAGTCTGCTTTTTGCTTTCTTCAAGGTCGAACAAACGGGCACGCAATACGCGGAAAGCCTTTTCTTTATTTTTAATCTGGCTTTTTTCGTCCTGCTGGATTACTACGAGCCCTGTTGGAATATGTGTAAGGCGAACGGCAGAGTCAGTTGTGTTTACACACTGTCCACCTGGACCACCAGCGCGCATAACGTCAATGCGTACATCGCCCGGTTTAATTTCAATTTCTGTTTCTTCTGCTTCAGGCAAAACGGCAACAGTTACAGTAGAAGTCTGAAGACGTCCCTGGCTTTCTGTAGCCGGAACTCGCTGAACGCGGTGAACACCAGATTCCCAACGTAAAGTTCCGTAAACAAACTTACCGGAAATAGACATTACGATTTTGTTAAATCCGCCTACTTCTGTTTCCTGCTGTTCCATAACTTCGCATTTCCAGCCGCGGTTTTCTGCAAGGTGAGTATACATTTCCCAAAGGTCGCGGGCAAAAAGACTTGCTTCGTCACCACCGGCTGCAGAACGGATTTCAAGAATAATGTTCTTTTCATCAAGAGGATCCGGCGGAACAAGCTTTAATTTAATTTCTTCTTCAAGTTTAGGCTGCCTTTCTTCAAGTTCCTTAAGTTCTTCGCGCGCCATTTCCTTCATTTCGGCGTCATCTTCAGCAGTAATCATTTCTTTTGCATCCTGAATACCCTGCAGAACTTTCTTGTACTCATCATAAAGGGTACTCAATTCGCTTAGATAGCCGTTTTCGCGCATTGTGTCTTTGTATTTTTTCTGATCTTTTACAAGGTTCGGATCTAAAACCATTTCCTGAACAACCTTGTACCGAGCTTCACACTCTTCAAGTTTCTTCAATAAATCCATGCCCATATACTATCGAAAATCACTGTTTTTATCAATTAAATAGGTAAAATGGGCGGAAGTCTTTTCCGTAACGGGCGTTCCGTGGCCCGCTAACGCTTGGTCTCACTTCGTTCGCCTGCACTTCGTGCACCACTCCATGCCCGCCGCCATGCAAACCGCAGAAACTTTCAGGTATTTGCTTTTTTATGGCATTTATGCTTTTACAGCAATTTTCTCTTTTATATCAAGAATCTGTTCTAAAGAAAGTCCTGTAATTTCGCAGATATCATCAATTGGGTAATTTTTTTTCATCATATTTTCAGCTGCTTCCACGGCTTTCTGTTGAGCACCGGCAAGTGTACCTTGTTTAATACCCTCTGCTATCCCTTCTTTCTTGCCGGCTCTGAACTTGTCGTACTCGTGTATGTTCATACTCATGTACTCCGTTTTGTTGATTTCGTTCTGCTTGATTTTGTCAATGAGACTGGTA
>JAXJSC010000039.1:0-94752 GCA_036310305.1 Treponema sp.
ACATTGATGCAAGCAGGAACAGAAAAAGTTCGGAATTTGCAAATTTCCTGTAATCAAGGTAAATCGGAGATTCTGCCATCTTCTGAAGCTTCTGATAGCCGTCTTCTGTAATCGGGAAGCCCTTTCTTATGATTTTTTCGCCTTTTTCGATAAAAATCGGATTCATTTCATCAGCAGGAATTGTCTTTGGAGCCTCAATAGTGCGGTCTGCAATCTGCCCTACCTCAAATTCCTTCATCTGATATGTTGAAACTGTCTGTGTCATTGTAATGTCAAAAAATTTGATTACAGAAACGGCAATAAAGCCGAGTACACACAGAATTATCAGCGGATAGTGATCTTTGATAAAAGCCCCCGTTTCATCAAGGAAACTTTTAACAGGATTTGAATTAGAATTGACTTTGTTCATTTTCATATGCCTTTACAATCTTTTTAACAAGAGGATTCCTTACAACGTCATCTGCCGTAAGCTTCAGGAATCCAATTCCTTCTATGCCTTCCAGAAGTCCTGCTGCATGAACAAGTCCTGAAACAGTCTTTTTAGGAAGGTCAATCTGAGTAGTATCTCCCGTAATAAAAACTTTTGAATTTTCACCCATGCGGGTAAGGAACATCTTCATCTGTTCCTTTGTTGTGTTCTGTGCTTCATCAAGAATTATAACACAATTATTTAATGTGCGCCCCCTCATGTATGCAAGCGGCGCAATTTCTATTATCTCTGCTTCCACAAGACGCTTTACTGTCTCTTTTGGAAGAATCATTTCCATTGAATCATACAAAGGCTTAAGGTAAGGATTAATCTTGTCTTCAAGATCACCAGGTAAAAATCCGAGGTTTTCGCCGGCTTCCACAACAGGGCGCGTCAGTACAAGTCTGGAAACCTTATGGGAAAGCACAAGCCTTAATGCTTCTGCAACGGCAATAAAGGTTTTTCCGCTTCCTGCGGCTCCAATGCAGAAAACCATGTCATTCTGGCGCATGGACATAATGTAGTCTGCCTGGTGCTGAGTGTGCGGAAAAACCTTGCGAACAGCGCCCGGCACTAAGATTGAAGTAGTTTCCATGTCTGCACGTTTTTCCAGATTAAGAACAGATGTAATTATATCGCTGGAATTTTTTGTGCCGTCATAAATTTCATCTACAATTCTGTCTATGATGTAGCGGAACTGCTGGCGCAGGGAATCATCCTGAGTTTCGACAGAAAGCTCGTTGCCCCTGGAAAACACGGGAATTCCCAAATGCTCTTCGATGAGTTTTAAATTATTGTCGTTTGTTCCGCAGACGCAGGAAAGAACTTCTGTGTCAGGAACAACTATAGTATACATACTTTCCACTTATACCTTATTGTAATCAAATACAGACAGTTTCGCAACATTCAAAGACCTACTTAAGCTGCCATTCTCCATATTTATCTATAATTTCCGTTTTCATTGCACTCATTGGACGCCATACAATGGAAATGGTTATATACGGGTTAAAGTCATAGTATTTATTTGTCTTTGCATTTGTTCCCGAACCGACAGTTTCCGTAACAAGCCTTGGTTCAACCTTGAACGTAGCATTAAAATCCCAGTCATGAAGTTCATGAGTCATTGTAAGGTTCAAGCTCTTAAGCTTAAAGCCGGACGCTTCGCGCAGACTGTCATCGTCAAAGCGGAACGAATTTGCAAGATCCTTGAATACGTTTGTTTCGCCCGGCAGATTGATTTCATTACCGAAATACCTGTAAATTACGGAGTTCTTTACAGATGCAGAAAAAGTCATCGTAAAGAAATCATGAATCTTAAGAGACATAGACGGCGCAAAAGTAAAATAACTGCTTGTAGGCTTAAGAAGATCTGCTACAACGCTTGTGTTTACGCCAGCTCCCAGCGCAATCCTGTTCTTCCATTTGTAGAAGGTTTTTGTACCCGAATTATAGGCAAGAGTAAGGCTGTACGGAAGAAATTCCTTTTCTGACCTCTTGTGCCATCCTGCAGTAGATACAAGTTCACCGGCATCATCTTTTACACCGTTTGCAATATCGTCTGATGAATAGAAGTCATAGCCGTAGGTATAGGACATCTGATAGGCAGCCGTAAAGCCGAACCAGTTGAACGAAAACTTAAGGGAATCGTTATATTCATCTTCCATGTTGTAATTGTAGCTTGCAGAACCGGTCATTGTATTCTTAAGAACTTTTCCGGAAACAGAAAGGCTCTGCTTTAACGGCTGCTTTTTCCATTCTTCATTTGTTTCTGACTGACCGGCAGCATTTGTAGAAGTAACGTCTTCTTTCTTTACACCATATTCAATCTGATAGGTTGTAAGCGGAAATCCAAGTTTTAATGTTCCGTAGTAGCTTTCTTTTAATGGCTTAAGCGTTGAAGTAAGCGTAAAGCTCTGCGAAAATTTATTATCCAGCTGGTTAGTTGCAATCGTAAAATCAAGCGCATTTGTTGTAATGCATTCGTCATCGTCCCAATCAATCCAGTGATAGTCCCATTCAGGAGAGTCAAAATCTTCATCTTCCTTGCGGGCTGCATCATAATCGTCTGCCAGGAATTCCGTACGGATCATCTTGATTGTAGAACGCCATGTAATACCCGTATCCTTAATCATAGGAATGTACGCAAAAGGCTTAAGGGAAACAGTGTTTGTATTTGTAAGGTCCTGCTTGTGCGCGGCGTAGTCAGTTTTTTTAAGAGAAACTGCTGCCGACTTTGAATACCAAGCAGTTTCTGCTTCCTTTATAGTTTTTCCGTCAACTGTAACAGCATCTTCATTTTCATGAATATAAGGGTGTTCCTGCCATACAGGGCTGTAAGTATAGGAATTGCTTACAGAAAAGAAATTTCCGCCGTAACTTAAATTGTTGTCGACAGTTACAGGAATCTTTAAGTTATACATGGAAGACTTTAATTCGCTCCATGAAAAATCATCGGCTGTATTTAAGTTTGAAGACGAATATGCAATCTGCGTTGTAAGGGACGGTTTTACAGAATACTTCATTGTATATGTAAGCCCCGGAATCTTTGTCTCTGTTCCGGAAACTCCTGTAAGTAGAGGAAGAAGTGAAATATTAAGCTTTTCTTCAGACTTATTCTCTGATTCGTCTTCTTTTGCTGTTTTATCGTCCTTTTTTGCGTCCTTTTTGTCTTTTCCTTCGGCAGCGGTCTTTTCTGCAAGCAGTTTTTCTTCGTCAGCCATCTTTTTCTGCTTTTCTGATTCTGTGAGAAATTCTTCAGGAGCAATCATGTTTACGGTAAAAGAAGTCTTTGGAGATGCAGATTTTTTATATGAAAATGATGACGAAATATCAATAAGTGTTCCGCTTAAAGTTCCAGAAACAGTAGCAGGAATAATCTGAGAAGGATAATAGAATTTACGTTCCGGAGTATAGCTTACCCAGCTTGAGCGGTCAGTTTTATTTGCTTCAGAAATGTTTCCCGTATCTAGATAATAGTTTCCGCTAGCATCTGTTGCCGTGCTGCTTATTTCCAGCGAAGAAAAAACAAGCGATGAGTTAAGGCTTAATGAAAGAGACGAAATGTATGGCTTAACAAAAGAAGGAAGCGGTACGGAATATGAACTTGAAAGCGACCACGTAAACGAAGAAACTTCATTTGTTGATGTAGAAGTTTCTTCATCATCTGTCTGCGACTGCGCAATAAGGAAGCTGATCCAGTCCATTGTTTCGTTTCGTGAATCAAAATTGTCAGAAAAGAACGGATCTGAATAGACCGGAAGCGACAGAGAAAGCGAAAACGGCGAAGTCATGGAAGCCTTTAAGTTTGCACTGTAACGGAACGGAAGGCTCATTCCCAAGAGATTAGAACCGTCCATTACCTTTGCCCCGGACGGAGCATAAGGACTGTATTCACCGGTTGTAGAATCCTTAAATACAGTGTTTGAAAAGCCGAGTTTTGTGGAAACAGAAAGTTCTGAAAGGTATTTTTTTGGCTTGAAGACACCTTCTCCACCAATCATGTATCCAAGGTTTGTATAATAGTCACCGAGCAATTTAAAATAGCTGGAAGTATTTCCCGTATAGTCGCTGTCCAGGTTGTGCAGCATAAGACCTTCCCTTTTCTGGTCTTTCAGGACAGACGGTTTAACAAAGTTAAACAGAGCCTTAAGTTTTTCTGCACTGTCACTTGAACTTGAAGAAGAACTTGAGGACGATGATGTATCAAGCGGCTTACGGCCAAAAAGGTATGCCGTAGTCTGAATGAAATAGCCGCGCTTCTTTTCAAAACCGAATACAGGATTAAATATAAGTTCATCTTTCGGATAATAGAACGCAGGAAGATACAGAACCGGTACAGGCCCCGTAAATACTCGCGCATTAAGGAATGCAAATTCACCGCCCGGCAAAAGCCAGATTCGGCTTGCCTTAATGCGCCAATGCGGATCTTCATCATCACAGAATGTAAGTTCACCATCCTTAAAAGCGATTGTATTTGATTCACTGCGGCCGAAAATATCGCTGGCTACAATAAGGGTGGAACCGCTCGGCAGGTTGAGTGCGTCAGATTTTTTCTGGACTACGCGACCGTCATCAAAGATACCTTCAAGCGTAGAAGTATTAAACATAAGGCCAGTGGCGGTAACAGTCTGTCCGCCGGAATTTTCCGTAGTCTGATCAAGGGAAACGGAACCTTCTGCATAGATCATTTCGCTGGTACGATCATAGCGTACCCTGTCAGCAGTAATAACGTTCTTTGACTTTCCCTTTGAAACAGAAATCTTAACGTCTCCGGAAAGCACAATTACATCATTTCCGGTCGTCTTGTCTTTTTCGTAGCGGGTATTTCTTGCGTTTTCTATGTTTATTACTGTTTTTGTATCTTCAGGCTCCTTTTCTTCCTCTTCGTCCTTTTTCTTCTTTTCTTTCTTTGATTTGCCTTTTTTTTCTGATTTTTCTGCCGGTAAATCACTGGGAACTTCTGCCCCCGCACCTTCTTCAAGTACCTTTTCTTCTTCCGGGACAGATTTTATGTCATCTGATTTTTCCTGCGCATAAAGCAAGCCCGCAAATAAAACTACAAAGAGAGAGAAAACTATACTTTTTTTAACAAACCAGAACTTTTTCATTTTCTATATTTCAATATTTCTGTCATTTATTGTAAGTTAGATTAACCCTCTTACTACCTGTTTTTTTCCCGTTCAAGCATTTCCTTTACAAACTGACCTGTATAGGAGCCTGCACATTGGGCAACTTCTTCCGGCGTTCCCTGGGCAACAACCGTTCCGCCCCTAAAACCGCCTTCCGGCCCCATATCTATAAGATAATCTGCCTGACATATAACATCCAGGTTATGCTCAATCATAAGGACTGTATTTCCCTGATCTACAAGCCTTTGAATTACGCTCATAAGCTGCATTACATCTGCAAAATGAAGTCCCGTTGTAGGTTCGTCCATTATATACAGAGTACGTCCGGTAGAAACGCGGGCAAGTTCGTTTGCAAGCTTTACGCGCTGAGCTTCTCCGCCAGAAAGTGTAAGTGCACTCTGACCAAGCTGAATGTAGCCGAGTCCTACAGACTTAAGCGTTTCCAGCTTACGCGAAATATGAGGAATTGAAACAAAGAAATCGCATGCTTCTTCTATTGTCATATTCAGGACGTCATTTATGCTCTTTCCCTTGTACAGTACAGAAAGAGTTTCTTTATTAAAACGTTTTCCGTTGCAGACATCACATGTAATAAATACATCCGGAAGGAAGTTCATTTCGATTGTGATTGTTCCGCTTCCCTGACAGTTTTCGCAGCGTCCGCCCTTTACGTTAAAGCTGAAGCGACCCTTTGTATAGCCGTTTGCCTTTGATTCCGGAAGTTCTGCAAAAAGATCTCGTATACTGTCAAAAACACCGACATAAGTTGCAGGGTTACTTCTTGGGGTGCGTCCGATAGGGCTCTGGTCAATATTAATTACCTTATCAATATGACTTGTTCCGTGAATTTCCTTATATGCCCCTACAGTATAGTTAGTACGCATTATTTTATTTGAAAGGACGGGATAAAGCACATCGCTCATCAAAGTAGATTTTCCAGAGCCGGAAACACCTGTTATACATGTAAAAGTTCCAAGTTTTACGTCTATGCTTACATCCTTAAGGTTATGCTCCGTTACGCCAGAAAGGCTCATAACATGACCGTTTCCGAACCTGCGTTTTTCTGGAATCTTCATGCGGAGGACGCCTGCAAGATACTGACCTGTTTTACTCTGCGGTACGCGCATTACTTCTTCTGGAGTTCCGCTTGCAACAACATAACCGCCGTGGATTCCGGCCCCCGGCCCAATGTCTACGAGATAGTCAGCTGTCCTTAAAGTCTGTTCATCATGTTCTACAACAATGACAGTATTCTGCTGGTCGCGCAGATATGTAAGAGTATCAATAAGTCTCTGGTTGTCACGCTGATGAAGCCCGATTGAAGGCTCATCCAGAATATACATTACACCCGTCAATGCAGAGCCAATCTGTGTTGCAAGGCGGATTCGCTGGGCTTCTCCACCGGAAAGGGTTTCTGCAGAACGCTCAAGAGTAAGGTAATCAAGTCCTACGTCCTTAAGGAATTTAAGCCTTGATTTTATTTCCTTCATTACCTGAGCTGCAATTTTTGCCTCACTTTCAGAAAGTTCAAGTTTATCAAAAAAGTCTATAGATTCCTGAACGCTAAGCGCAGTAAGTTCGTAAATGTTTTTTCCGCCTACAGTTACGCCAAGTGCTTCCGGGCGAAGCCTTTTACCATGACAGCACGAACATTCGGAAACAGACATGTATTTTTCTTCTATACGAATACGCTGGTTTTCGCCCCATGCCTCTGTATAGCGGCGCTTCATGTCTGCAATTACACCTGGCCAAGGTCTTTTATATTCGCTGTACCCTTCGCCGCTCTGCTTTTTATAAATCCAGTGAATATCCTTTTCCGGGTCTCCGTTCCAGAGATAGTCATATTGTTTTTCAGAAAGCTGGTTCAGCGGCGTATCAAGAGAAAAACCGCCTTCCTTTGCGACTGCTTCAAACAGCGAATGATTCCATTCACTTTCAGGATTATAGAATGTTATTCCTCCTTCGTTAAAACTTTTTCCCGGATCAGGAATTATTTTTTTCAGATCCCATTCCATTTTCTGGCCAAGTCCGGTACATTCTGGACAGGCACCAAACGGATTATTAAAGGAGAAAAGACGCGGCTGAAGTTCAGGAATAGAAATACCGCAGTCAGGACATGCATTTTTCTGGCTGAAGAAAACTTCATCTTCACCGGCTTCTGTTTTTTTAGTAACGATGATAATGCCCGAAGCACTTTCCAGCGCAGTTTCTACAGAATCTGCAAGGCGCTTGCGGCAGTCTGGATTCAAGATTATGCGGTCTACAATGATTTCGATTGTATGCTTTTTCTGCTTGTCCAACTTTACGTTTTCATCAAGGCTGGTCATGATTCCGTCTATGCGAGCCCTTATAAAACCAGACTTAAGCGCGTCCTCTAAAATCTTAGTGTGTTCACCTTTTTTTCCGCGAATTACAGGAGCCAGAATCTGAATCTTTGTGTTTTCAGGCCACGACATGATTGAATCAATAATCTGATCTACAGACTGTTCTCGTATTTCCCTGCCGCACTGCGGACAGTGAGCATGTCCGGCTCTTGCAAAAAGAAGGCGGTAGTAATCGTAGATTTCTGTAATTGTTCCTACAGTAGAACGAGGGTTCTTATTTGTAGATTTCTGCTCAATTGAAATTGCCGGAGAAAGCCCTTCTATAAGGTCAACGTCAGGCTTATCCATTGTTCCCAAAAACTGGCGTGCATACGAAGAAAGGCTTTCCATATAGCGGCGCTGTCCTTCTGCAAAAAGAGTATCAAAAGCAAGGGAACTTTTGCCGGAACCGCTCAAGCCGGAAATTACAACCAGCTTGTTTCTAGGTATATCAAGATCAATATTCTTAAGATTGTGCTCTCTGGCACCACGGATTGTAATCATTCCGTTTTTCAAAGTCTTATCCACAATAGATTAATTATAAAGAATTTACGCGACTACTTCAAACCTATTAAAAGACAATTAAAAAAAAATAACGGGAAAATCATTTTTCATAATAATAAAAAAAACTTCCAGAAATCCGAATATACAGATTCCCGGAAGTTTCGACAGGTTCAACCACCTCTAAATTAGCAGCATTGACACGTATTGCTAGATATTTGTGTATCCCATAAGATATTTATCAATTTCCCGTGCACATTCACGGCCTTCTGCAATAGCCCATACAACAAGGGACTGGCCACGGCGCATATCTCCGGCAGTAAATACTTTATTTACGCTTGTTTTATAGCCGTTTGGAGAAGCATAATCCGGTGTAGCATCACCTACAGAGGCAACAGTATTTCTTTCTGTAAGAGAAACGCCGAATGATTCCGGAGTATATTCTTCACAGCCAAGGAAGCCGGCAGCAACAAGAACCAGGTCAGCAGGAAGTTCCTTTTCTGTTCCCGGACGTTCGCACAGAGTACGTTTTCCATCAATATTCTTGAATTCAACTTCTACAGTTTTTACGCCGCAAACCTTTCCGTCTTTTGTAAGAACTTCTTTTACAGTTGTTTCATAAACGCGCGGATCCTTTCCAAAGAATGCAGCAGATTCTTCTGCACCGTAATCAGTCTTAAGGATCTTAGGCCACTGTGGCCATGGATTGTTCTTTGCACGTACAGACGGCGGACAAGGCATCATTTCTATCTGAGTTACGGATGCAGCACCAAGACGAATGCTTGTACCTGTACAGTCGTTTCCAGTATCACCACCGCCGACAACAATTACATTCTTTCCTTTTGGATCAAAGAATTTTCCGTCTTTAAGTTCAGAATTCAAAAGGCTCTTTGTAACAGACTTAAGAAAATCAACGGCATACATAAAGCCTTCTGCATCAGAACCACTTACAGAAAGAGCGCGCGCCTTTTTGGCACCGCAACAGAGAGCCACTGCATCGTAAGAATTCAAAATATCAGAAGCATCTACTGTCTTTCCAACATCCGCACCTGTAACAAATTCAACGCCCTCAGCCTTCATAAGGTTGATTCGCCTTTCGATTATGTGCTTTTCCAGCTTCATGTTAGGGATTCCGTACATAAGGAGTCCGCCGACACGGTCATCACGTTCATAAACAGTTACAGAATGTCCACGTCTGTTAAGAAGATCTGCACAAGCAAGACCGGCAGGACCGGAACCAATTACAGCAATCTTCTTTCCTGAACGAAGTTTTGGAACGCGTGGAACCATATATCCTGACTCAAAGGCTTTTTCGATTATAAAAAGCTCGTTATCATGGATTGTAACTGCACTTTTTGTCGGTTCTGTTTCTGCATCCGAGCCTGAAGCACTTCCGCAGTTGCAGGCTTTTTCGCACAAAGCCGGGCAAACACGACCTGTAAATTCAGGGAAACTTGAAGTTTTCAAAAGGCGCCAGGCTGCCATATCATACTGACCGTTATACAATGCGTCGTTCCATTCCGGAATAAGGTTGTGCAAAGGACAGCCAGTAACCATGCCGGAAAGCTTTATTGCCGACTGGCACATTGGAACACCGCAGTTCATGCAGCGGGCAGCCTGTGCCTTGCGTTCTTCTGCCGGAAGAATTTCGTGAAATTCCTTAAAATTCTTTGCCCTGAGCAAAGGTGGAATGCATTCATTATCTTTTCTTTTATATTCTAAAAATCCTGTTGATTTTCCCATATCAAACTCCATAAATTATTCTGATTACGCTGACATCCGGGGAAAACTTAATTTCCCCGAACTTTCATCAGGCACAAGGTTTCTGACCCGTTGTTTCATAGAATGCTTCCAGAACTGCATCGTCGTGATTAAGTCCCCTTTCTTCAGCCTTGCTGATATGAGAAAGCATCTTCTGATAATCATTTGGAATAATCTTCTTGAAATCAGGAACGTATCTGTCAAAGTCAGAAAGAATCTTCTTTCCAAGTTCAGAACCTGTTTCCTTAACATGCTTTTCAACAAGATTCCGTACAATCTGAATGTCGTGTTCATCGCTGAGTTCAGACATTGTTACAAGCTGCTTGTTAAGCTTTCTGTAAAGCTCGTGGTTTACATCAAGTACATAGGCTGTTCCACCAGACATACCGGCAGCAATATTGCGTCCTGTTTCTCCAAGAATTACAACTGTACCGCCAGTCATATATTCAAGACCGTGATCACCGCAGCCTTCAACAACTGCAACAGCACCAGAGTTTCTTACGCAGAAGCGTTCACCGGCAATACCGTTAATAAAGGCTTCTCCGCTTGTAGCACCGAACAGAGCAACGTTTCCGATGATGATGTTTTCTTCAGCCTTAAACGTTCTGTTTTCAGGAGCCTTAACAACAATTTTTCCGCCCGAAAGACCTTTTCCAAGGTAATCGTTTGAATCGCCAATAAGCTTAAGTGTAAGTCCCTTAGGAATGAATGCACCGAATGACTGTCCGCCGCCGCCCAGAGCGTTTACAACAAACGAATCTTCTTCCAGAGAGTTTCCGAATTTCTTCTGGATTTCTGAACCAAGGATTGTTCCCAAAGTTCTGTCTGTAGAAGAAACTGTAACTTCAAAGCTGCCCTTCTTTGATTTTGCTGCTTTTTCAAATGATTTAAGGAGAATCTTTTCATCAACAGTCTTTTCAAGTTCAAAGTTATATACGTCAGCAGGATCAAAATGATTTTTAGTTCCTTCCGGAGCCCTGTAACCGATAATTCTGCTTATATCAACAAGGGAAGCCCTTCTGAATCCCTGCTTATCCTTAAGCTTAAGGAGATCTGTTCGTCCGCACATTTCATCAAGAGTGCGTACACCAAGACGTGCCATATATTCCCTAAGTTCACGAGCAATAAAGAGCATGAAGTTTTCTACGTATTCAGGCTTTCCTGTAAAGCGCTTTCTTAGCGCACTGTTCTGTGTTGCAACACCGAACGGACATGTATCAAGATTGCAGACACGCATCATTGCACAACCCATGGAAATGAGCGGAGCTGTAGCAAATCCAAATTCTTCTGCACCAAGCAAAGCTGCAATTGCAACATCACGACCGCTCATAAGCTTACCGTCAGTTTCAATTACAACGCGGCTTCTAAGACCGTTCTGAATGAGTGTCTGGTGAGTTTCCGCAAGTCCAAGTTCCCACGGCAATCCCGCATGATGAATTGAAGAAATTGGAGCCGCACCAGTACCACCGTCATGACCGGAAATAAGGATAACCTGGGCACCAGCCTTTGCAACACCGGCCGCAATAGTTCCAACACCAGCTTCACTTACAAGCTTTACAGAAATGCGGGCCGCACGGTTTGCATTCTTAAGGTCGTAAATAAGCTGTGCAAGGTCTTCAATAGAGTAAATATCGTGGTGCGGTGGCGGCGAAATAAGGGAAACACCAGGAGTTGCATATCTTGTCTTTGCAATCCATGGGTAAACTTTCTTTCCAGGTAAGTGACCGCCTTCTCCCGGCTTAGCACCCTGCGCCATCTTAATCTGAATTTCTTTTGCACTCAAAAGGTATTCTTCCGTAACACCAAAACGACCGGATGCAACCTGCTTGATAGCAGAATTTGCGTCAGTTCCAAGGCGTTCCGGCTTTTCTCCACCTTCACCAGAGTTAGACTTTCCATGAAGATGATTCATTGCAAGTGCCATACAACGATGAGCCTCTTCAGAAATTGAGCCGTAACTCATAGCACCTGTCTTAAAACGCTTCACAATTTCTGTTTCTGATTCAACTTCTTCAAGTGGAATTCCACCGTTTTCCGGAAGGGCAAAATCAATCATAGCCCTTAAAGTGTGCGGATGAGCATTGTCGTCAACAAGAGCTGTATATTCCTTAAAGCGGTTGTAATCACCGTTTCTTGTAGCTTCCTGCAGAGCAATGATTGTTTCCGGACTGTAAAGGTGATCTTCTGCATTAGGACCGCGGCGCATCTTGTGCATGCCGACAGAATCAAGGTGAGTATCAACTTCAAGTCCAAGCGGATCAAATGCCCTGTTATGATGATAGATAAGGTCTTCTTCAATTTCCTTAAGCGTAATACCGCCTACACGGCTTACTGTGTTAGTAAAGTACGGTTCAATGACTTCCTTAGAAATACCGACTGCTTCAAAAATCTGTGCAGACTGATAGGACTGAATGGTAGAAATACCCATCTTTGCCGCAATCTTAACAATACCGTTAATAATTCCCTTATTGTAATCATCAATTGCAGTGTGGTAGTCCTTATCCAAAAGCTTCTGGTCAATAAGTTCAGCAATACATTCATGGGCAAGATAAGGGTTTACAGCGCGTGCACCGTAGCCCAAAACCATTGCAGACTGATGAACATCGCGAATTTCTGCAGATTCAAGGATAATTGAAACAGCAGTACGTTTCTTTGTGCGTACAAGATGCTGTTCAACGGCAGAAACAGCAAGCAAAGAAGGAATTGCAACATGGTTACTGTCTACGCCGCGGTCAGAAAGAATGATTACGTTCGAACCGTTTCTGTATTCGCGGTCAACAGAAATCAAAAGTTCATCAAGAGCCTGTTTCAAAGAGCCGCCCTTATAGAACAGCAGGGAAACTACAGAAACCCCAAATCCCTTCTTTTTCATATTTTTAATCTTAAGGATATCAACACCTGTAAGAATAGGATTATTGATTTCAAGAACAGTACAGTTGTTGCCCTGGCACTTCAAAAGGTTACCGTCAGAACCGACATAAACAGTCGTATCAGTTACAATCTTTTCACGCAGAGAGTCAAACGGAGGGTTTGTAACCTGTGCAAAAAGCTGCTTGAAATAAGAATAAAGGCTCGGATGCTTGTCGCTCATACATGCAAGCGGAGTATCGACACCCATTGCTCCAGTCGGCTCAATTCCGTTCTTAGCCACAGGCAGAACCATTTCGTTTACATCTTCATAGTTCCAGCCAAAAGCCTTGTAAAGCCTGTCGCGTTCTTCCTGTGAATATACAGGAATCTTTTTGTTAGGAATAGGGAGTTCAGCAAGGTGAACAAGATTAGTATCAAGCCATTCCCCGTAAGGATGAGCGCCGGCATACATCTTTTTACATTCTTCATCAGAAACAATCTTTTTATTAATCATGTCTACAAGAAGAATGCGTCCCGGCTGCAGGCGAGACTTTTTCAGTATATTTTCTTCAGGAATATCAAGACATCCAACTTCAGAAGAAAGGATAAGCATTCCGTCCTTAGTAATATAGTAGCGGCTAGGCCTTAAACCGTTGCGGTCAAGAGTAGCACCAAGAACATCACCGTCAGAGAAAAGAACAGCCGCAGGACCGTCCCAAGGTTCCATCATAGTTGCATAATAGTGATAGAAATCCTTTTTGTCAGAAGGCATAGTGCTGTCATTTTTCCATGGTTCAGGAATACAGATCATTACAGCAAGCGGAAGCGGAAGTCCGTTCATTACAAGGAATTCCAAAGTATTATCAAGCATTGCAGAGTCAGAACCAGTAGTATCAACAGCCGGCAGAACCTTCTTCATGTCAACATCAGAAAGAACTTCCGAACTCAAAGTTTCTTCACGTGCAAGCATTCTGTCCGCATTACCGCGGATAGTATTAATTTCACCGTTATGGGCAATAAAGCGATTCGGATGAGCGCGCTGCCAGCTTGGCTGAGTATTAGTAGAAAAGCGCGAATGAACCACAGCGACAGCAGAAACATAATCTTCAGACTGAAGGTCATAGTAGAAAGTTCTTAACTGCTGAACAAGGAACATACCTTTATAAACAATAGTCCTGCTGGAAAGAGATGCAACATAAGTTTCCGGAGCAGAATGTTCAAACTGTCTTCTTAAAATATACAGGCGTCGGTCAAAAGCCAGACCTTTCTCAGCATCTTCAGGACGAGCAACAAACCCCTGCATGATGCAAGGCATGCATTCCCTTGCCTTAGAACCAAGAACAGCTTCATTTACAGGAACCTTTCTCCAGCCAAGGAATTTAAGCCCTTCCTTGGAACAAAGCTCTTCAAACAGCCTCTGAGTCTTAGCGCGGATAAGCTCATCACAAGGGAAGAAGAACATACCAACTCCATAATCCCTTGCGTCCCCCAGCTTAATGCCAATCTCAAGTGCCGCCTTAGAAAAAAATTCATGAGAAACCTGAACCAGAATACCTACTCCGTCTCCAGTTTCTCCAGCCGCGTCTTTACCGGCACGATGCTCCAGTTTTTCAACAATACCAAGAGCATTTTCAACAATCTGTCTGGAAGCATGACCATCAATATTCGCCACCGCTCCAATACCACAGTTATCATGCTCAAAACACGACTCATACAATGATTTTTCCATAAAATAACCCCTGTAAAGTAATTTCTTACCCGGCAATTTTCCATTCAGGCAAAAAAAATGGCGATGCAGACAATACACCCGCGTATTGTCTGCATCGCCATTGATGCTTAGGCTTATACTAGTGAATCTCAATAACAGTGTCAACTTGTTTTCTTTTTTTTCTTATACGGGCGCAGATGTTTTGCAATTCGCCTTCCGGGGCCCGCTAACGCTTGGTCTTTTGCTCTGCAAAATCCTGTCAGAATAAAATTACAAAATACTTTTGTAATTTTATTCCACACCCCTCCACGCTCAGCGCAGCCTTTTCATAAACAAAAAAAATCAAAAAATTTTTAAAAATTTTGATTCAGCTCATTGACACAACATACTGTTCTTTGCTATATTACATACATCGCAACGCGATACGGACGGTTAGCTCAGCTGGTACGAGCGTCTGGTTTACACCCAGAATGTCGGGAGTTCGATCCTCTCACCGTCCACTAAGGTTCTCTGAAAATGAGAACCTTTTTTATTTTAACTTATCTATTCTGTACTGCGAACTCCCGACCCTACCGGGTCGCCGGTATGGCACAGCCATACCGAGCGCGATTTTTTGGTAAATCCTAAAAAATTGCTGGCGCAATTTTTTTTAACGGATTTCCTATTAGGCGCAAGTTCGATCCTCTCACCGTCCACTAAGGTTCTCTGAAAATGAGAACCTTTTTTTTATTTATAAATGAGCCGCTTTACAAAATTTATATGACCTTTCTGAACAGATAGCGCTAGAGAATTGACGAATTTTATCATTTTTATCTCACCGAGATTCTCATTATATCAGTTAGATTTTCCTTTATTCATTAACCGAAAAAAAAAATCCATAAATAAAATAATGTAATTTTTTTTTACATTAATCCCACCACACAAAAAAAACACCCGAAGAGCAAGCCTTCAGGTGTTTCATATCAAGTATTTAACACTGATTATTTATGGCAGATTTTTGCCTGGCATTCTTTGTAGATTGCAGAGGTCTGAGCAACAACGTCAGCCGGGATTTCCTTAATGTTTGGGTCTCCAGCAAGGTTGTTTGCTTTAAGCCAGTCGCGTACAAACTGCTTGTCGTAGCTTGCAGGACTTCCACCTACCTTGTACTTGCTCAAATCCCAGAAGCGGCTTGAATCTGGTGTAAGAACTTCGTCACCAAGAACAAGTTCACCGTTTTCATCAAGACCGAATTCAAATTTTGTATCGGCAATGATTATTCCGTTTTTGTAAGCGTGTTCGTAGCATTTCTTGTAAACTGCAAGGGCAGCTTTTTCAATCTTAGTTCCAAGTTCTTCGCCAAGATCTTTTTTCATGTATTCAAGAGTAACGTTAATGTCATGACCTTCTGCAGCCTTTGTAGAAGGAGTAACAATAGGTTCATCAAGTTTTTCTGCTTCCTGATATGTTTTGTCAAAACTGTGACCAAGGAACGGTTCTCCCTTTTTGTAAGCTTCGTACATAGAACCGAACATATAGCCGCGTACAATTACTTCGTAAGGAATCATCTTAAGTTTCTTTACAAGAATTGTGCGACCTTCGTATTCCGGTTTCTGAAATTCAGCAGGCATGTCCTTAAGGTCAGAAGAAATCATGTGATTCTTCACAATGTCACCTGTGTAGTCAAACCAGAAATTAGAAAGTGCATTCAAAACCTTACCCTTGTCTGTAATAAGAGTCGGAAGGATTACATCAAATGCACTCAGGCGGTCTGTAGTAACAATGACCATTCGTCCGTCTTCAAGATCATAAACTTCGCGAACTTTTCCGCTAGCGTATTTTTTCATTTCAAAAACCTCTATTAAAATTTAATTTATTTTCAACAGCCAAAACGAATATTAACGATTTGCTTAATCCTTTTCAACAGGAGGCATTTTTGCAAATCGGTTTATCAAGTACAAAATCAAAAGAAAAACAAATGCTCCAAACACTGCCCCCACAGTGTCTGCCATCCAGTCAAAAATCGAACAGCTTCTGCCGGGCGTAAAGCTCTGGTGAATCTCGTCGATTATTCCGTAAACGCTTACAATCACAGACGGAATCCAAAACGCTCTCTTTTCCCGTATGCGGCACGCAAAAGAAACCCACAGGCTAAAAAAGCCAAAGCACACAAGATGAACCAGCTTGTCTGCATTCCAGAATTCCGGCATCTGCTCAATTGTTTCCTGACTTGAAAGAAACCAGCTGGCACTAAAAATAAGGGCCGCCGGAATCCAGTATAAAATCCTTTTTACCGCATGCATCTTAGAAAAAATACCTTCCTTCCTGCCTGCTTTTTACAAAGAAAAGAACAAGGGCACCTGCCGAATAGACAACAGAAACAGCATAAACTGCAATTTCTGCAATATTCAAAAGCCACATTGTTTCAAGAACAGCCGGTAAAACCGATGCCACCAGAAAACAGATTGAATTTACAGTGCAAACAGCTCCTTTTTTTTCATTTATTCCGTAAAAGAAATTATTTACAAAGACAGAGCAGTAAAAAATCATTGAAAGGCACAGAACCGGCTTTACAAAAAGGAAGAAAAATCCCTTTAATGCCGAAGCGTCTGCATAAATGCAGTACGGCATGTAGATTGCAAAGAAAGCCGCCGTCAAAGGAAAAAAAGCCTTAAGTCGAACCGAAAGTTCATCCTTTGTGCACAGAAAATAAACTGCATAAAGAAGAACCATTGGAACAAAATAAAATTTTAGAAAAAAATACAAAAAATTCGACAGAAACGAATATTCAGGAATTCTGTGCATGTAAGAAAAGAACGCTGTGCAGGCGCTTACAAGAATTCCACTTAAACCGCCGCAAAGTACAATAAGATTTACAAAACGATTTCCAGCCTTAATGCATGTATATGTAAGAACTGCCGGAATCAAGGCAAACATAAATATTAAATACATGGGTATAAGGTATCATATTAAGAATTGAATTTAAAGATTAAAACAGCCGTAATTTCATGTTTAATGTCATTGCAATAAAAAAAATAGCTACCAGTCAAAAAACGTCTGTCAAAACCGCCCGCTAGCGGGCTACATGCTGCGATGCCTTGAAACCATACAGTTTGCCGCTCACGCGGCAGCCTCGCAGGATGTTTTTGCCAGACGTTTTTCTCCTTCCCGCTATTTTTTTTACAATATGCGAAAACAAGAATTTATGGCAAAACCGACCAGATATTAGCAGATTTCGCAGATCCAGCCGTCTGGAGCTTTGATTTCGCCCATCTGGATTCCGGTAAGGGTTTCGCGGAGTTTTCCGAGAACTGGACCGATTGAATCCATTCCGGCAGGAACAAGGATTTCCTTGTCGTGGTCTACGATTTTACCAATAGGACTGATTACGGCAGCTGTACCGCAGAGACCAACTTCTGCAAAGTCAGCAAGTTCATTCTTGTTTACCTGGCGTTCTTCTACTTCAATGTTCAGGTAATCTTTTGCAACCTGAAGCAAAGAACGGCGAGTAATAGAAGGAAGAATTGAATTAGATTTTGGTGTTACAAGCTTTCCATCTTTTGTAACGAACAGGATGTTTGCGCCACCAGTTTCTTCAATATAAGTATGAGTTGCAGGATCTGTATACATGTTTTCTGCAAATCCTTTTTTGTGAGCGTCTACAATGTTATGAAGGCTCATTGCGTAGTTCAATCCGGCCTTAATGTCACCAGTTCCATGTGGAGCGGCACGATCAAGGTCAGAAATGCGTACTGTAATAGGCTTTACGCCGCCTTTAAAATATGGTCCAACCGGAGTTACCAGAATGCGGAACTGATATTCATCAGCAGGTTTTACACCGATAACTGCATTTGAACCGAACATATAAGGACGAATATAAAGTGTTGCTCCGCTTCCGAAAGGAGGAACCCAGCCGGCATTAGCCTTAACAACATCCTTTACAGCCTGAATAAATTTATCTTTTGGGAAAACCGGCATTTCAAGACGTTCACAACTGTCCTTCATGCGGTCTGCGTTCAAGTCAGGGCGGAAGCAGACGATTTTACCCTCTTTTGTTGTGTAAGCCTTAAGACCTTCAAAACAAGTCTGAGCATACTGCAGGACGCCTGCACATTCGTTCAGTTTAATAGTATTGTCTTTTGTAAGCTTTCCGTTGTCCCATGAACCATTCTTGTAATATGAAACAAAACGCTTGTCTGTCTTCATGTATCCGAAAGGCAAGTTTGACCAATCAAGATTTTTCTTTCCCATTTTATAGAACCTCGCTTAGCCCTGCATATTTGAGGGTATGTTTTACAGTACCACTTGCAGGACGTTTTTTCAATAATAATTATACAGTTAAATATAAAAAAGCCGGGAAAAATTCCCGGCCTTTCTCAAATGCTATTTAATCTTTCTAAGGAACGCGTCCTTATATCCGTACGAACGGAAGCGGTTCAAAACTGTTCCATATTCGTCCATTGTAAGCGAACCGATTAGGAACTGGTAGCCTTTCCCATTGGAAAGCGGAACCAAAGTGATTGGATACTGCTTTCCGTACTTACCGATTGTAGCGCGGATATTGCTTTCGTCACCAAGCATTGCAATCTGAACGTAGAATTTGCCTTTTTCAAGATCAGCCATACTTGAAACCTTGTATTTTTCAAGATCAAATACATCTTTAGAAACTTCTGCCACCGGAACAGATTCCTTTTCTTCTGTCTTTTCAACAGTTTCAGAAACAGCATTTACCGGTGGATTAGCAGCAGCCGGAACAAGTACAATCGGTTCATAAACTTCGTCATCTTCCGTAACAGCAGATGCAACAGTTTCTTCAACCTTTTCTTCTGTTTTAGCGTCAGTTTCTGCAACTACAGATTCTTCTGCTTCAACTTCTGACTCTGTTTCTTCCTTTATTTCTGCAATTTCATCAGAATCATCAGGAACATAAGGTGAATCGTAGCCTTCTTCCGCATTAAGTTCTTCATCAAACGGTTCAGAAACCTTTTCCTTATTTCCAGAAAGATCTGCAAGTTCGTCTGCTTCTACGTATTCAGGAGCAATCACTTCTGAATCATCAATTACAGTGTATGGAAGGGCTTCGGCAGCCTTTTCTTCTTCTTTTTCTGCATAAATGTCTTCTGTAGGAGTAATTACTGTTACAGTTTCTTCTGGTTCTTCTTCTATATCTGCAAGTTCATCAAATTCTTTTTCTGCAACTGCTTCCTTTGGATTTTCTTCAATCACACCGGAAATAAAGTCGTCTTCTACAAGTTCTGCATCAGAATCAACGGAAGTTTCTGCAATAATTTCTTCTTCCTTTGGTTCTTCTATAACATTTTTAGAAGCGATGGCAAAAGGATTATCAGAAGAAGCTTTTTCTTCTACTCCAGCAACAAAATCATCATCATCAAAAGAATTTACATCTTCTGAAGCAGTTCCGATTACAGCAGTTCCGGCTACGGCTTCATCAAGCTGCCCTGTACGCTTTGTAATCTTTACAACATTATTTACTTCTTTAGAAATTCCAAGTTCGCCGGCAGCTTCCGGAGAAAGGAGGATTGCAATTCCCTCTTCTGCAGGAATGGCGCCTATTACAAGAATGTCTACTGTCTTTTTAGTAGAAAGACTTGTTACGCTGATTGAATCTCCCGGGAGATAACCGAATGCACGTGCAAAAAGTCCCTGAGGCAGTACATCCTTATCAGCAACAACAGCCCTGCCGTCCAAAGAAGGACTGAAAGAAGTTAAAATTGTTCCACACAATAAAACTGAACATATAATTCCGATTAATCTTTTCATATATTCTCCCAAAAACTGCACTTAAGATCTTTTTCTTAAAACATTATTTAAATGAACTGCAAATTCACTTGCAAATTCCCGAACATTTTTTTCATTGTCTGCAAGGACTTCTTTTTCTACACCGGTGCAGCCTTCTTCCAGAACTGTACCGTTTTTTGTAGAAACTACCTTCCAGCTGAGCTTCTGCATGTTTCCCAAGGAAACCTTTTTGTTTTCATCTTCCGAGCCTGTAAAATACAGCTTGATAAGTACAAAATCATCGAATGAACCGTCAGAAGCGTCATTGAATCCCTTCTGATAAAAAGAAACATCCTGTTCTTCCGATTTTGAAACCGCAGCAGGAACATTCGTTACAATGTAGCCGGCATCGTAAAAGAAATTGAGTATTTCATCTTCTATTACTAATGCAGAACTGCACACTTCGTTAAGGCTGTCATTATGCTGAACAACCTGAAACGACAGGCTTCTGCCAAAAGAACCAGAAATGCAGGCTACAGAAAAAACTAATGCAGCCAGAAATCTTTTTACCATAATCATTTCCACCTTATCAAAATACAGGAATTTTGAATTCCTTATATTCTCTTTTTATTAATCGGTATTGCGAATGTTCATGTTTAGTGTTTTTTATATTTTTTCTTTGCTCAATTTATGATAGAATTATATAGCGAGTGAAGTAATGAACAGCATAGACAAAAAATTATACATTATCGGCGCAGGGTTTGCGGGGCAGACTATTGCCGATGACATAAAGCGAAAAAAAGTTTTTGGAACAGTAGGCGCTTTTCTTGACGATGATAAAAACCTTATCGGAACAGAAATTGACGGAATTCCTGTTCTTGGTCCTATTTCAAACGTAACTTCGCTTTTACGCTGCCGCAAGCAGGATGAAGCAATAATCGCCATTCCAAGTGCACCTGTAGAGCGGATTAAAGAAATCTATGAAACACTCAAGGAATGCGGATTTCCACACATAAAGATTCTTCCGGGAATTTCGCAGGTTGTAAACGGCTCTGCACATCTTGTACAGACACGAGACATTGATCCGCTGGATATTTTGGGTCGCACGCCTGTTACTATTTCGCTTAAGGAAAGCCTTGCATACCTTAGGGGTAAGCGCGTCCTTATAACAGGAGCCGGCGGCTCAATCGGTTCGGAACTTGCACGCCAGCTTCTTAGTGGCGGTGCTGAACGCCTTTATCTATTTGGTCACGGTGAAAATTCAATCTATCAGATAGACAGGGAACTGCGCATGCTTCAGTCAGAAGGCGTAGGCGAAAAAGCTACTATTGTTCCTATTATTGGAGACATGGCAGACCGCGCATACACTGACTATATTATTGCCCAAACAAAATGTGACGTCGTATTCCACTGTGCAGCCTACAAGCATGTTCCAATGATGGAAGAAAATCCTGTTGCCGCAATAAGCAACAACGTTTTTGGAACAAAAAACCTGCTTGACGCAAGCCTTAAACATTCCGTAAAGCGCTTTGTGCTTATTTCTACAGATAAGGCTGTTGATCCGGCAAGCGTTTACGGAGTTTCCAAGTTAATTTGCGAAAAGCTTGTCCTTGAAACTTCCAAAAAGGCATCCGGAGACAAGAAATTCATGTTTGTAAGGTTCGGAAATGTACTTGGAAGCCGCGGCTCAATTCTTCCTCTTTTTATGGAACAGATTAAAAATGGAGGTCCCGTCACAATCACCTCTGAAGACATGGAACGCTACTTCATGACAATTCCGGAAGCCTGTTCCCTTGTACTGCAGGCCGGCGGAGTCGGTTCAAACGGAGAATCATATCTTCTGGATATGGGCGACCGCATTAAAATCATTGACCTTGCAAAGCAGATTATTAAATTCAGCGGACTTGAACCGTACAAAGATATAGACATTAAAATCATCGGAAAAAGAAAAGGTGAACGTTCTGTTGAACCGCTCTGGCTTGAAGAAGAAATGCCGCAGAAAACAGAATATCCTAAAATCCTTAAGCTTAAAAACCTTGATTTTACACCTGAAAGGCTTAACGGTCTTTTGGAAGAACTTATGCCGGTTTGCCAGCCGACAGATGCAGACGGCAAATACGATTCAGAAAAATACAGGAACAGAGACTATCTTCTTAAAATCCTGTGCAGAGAATTTTCTTCGCTAAGAGAATTCTATAAAAAATAACCGGAGAGATATATGTCTGACGCAGATTCATTGAAAGTTCCATTTTCCAGACCGTCCATTACAAAAGCAGAAGAAGATATTGTCCTAAAAATCCTTCGCTCCGGCTGGCTTACAACAGGAAAGTACGCAAAGGAATTTGAAGAGTCATTTTCCGCATTCATGAATAAGAATCCGGAAATGACAGAAAACAGAAAGAAAGAAGGTCTTGATACCCGCCCGGTTATAAGCCTTGCCGTTAATTCCAATACAAGCGGAATGATTCTGGCAATGGAAGCCTGCGGAGTTACCCAGGGAACAGCTGTAATTACGACACCCTACACCTTTGTTTCCACTGCAACCTGCGCGCGCCATCTTGGTGCAGATGTTTTTTTTGCAGACCTTGAAAAAAATTCCTACAGCATTGACTCGGTAAAAATAGAAGAAATCTTAAAATCGCCGGACGGCAAAAAAGTAAAGGCAATTGTTCCAGTTCATATTGCGGGAAACATGTGCAATATGCAGGAAATATGCCGTCTTGGTAAAAAATACGGCGTAAAAGTCATAGAAGATGCGGCACATTCTTTCCCGTCTGCAACAGACCTTGGCTACGGCGGAACTGTCGGCGACATTGGAGTCTTTTCTTTTTACGTTACAAAGACAATTACAACTGCAGAAGGTGGAATGGTCTGCACCAGAGACCCGGAACTTGCCGGCCGCATGACAAAAATGCGCATGCATGGCATGGACAGAACAACATGGGACCGCTACACTTCTCCGCGCGCAAGCTGGGAATACGACATTGTTGCACCCGGCTATAAATTCAACCTGCCGGACATCCTGTGCGGTCTTGGAATTGAACAGCTTAAACGTGCAGAAGATTTCTATGAAAAACGAATGCGCATTGTAAAAAAATACAGCGAAGCATTCCGCACCCTGGACTTTATTCAGCTTCCGCCGGACGGAAAAGGAAACAGCTGGCATCTATATCTTATGCGCATTGTGCCTGAAAAACTTAAAATCGACAGAAACACATTTGCATCTTTAATGCAGAAATCTGGAATCGGAATTTCCATGCATTTTATTCCTCTGTTTCACTTTACATATTGGAAAAACCTTTACAGTAACTTTACGCCCGAAAATTTTCCGGAAGCAGAAAAAAAATATTCACGAACAATTACAATTCCTTTATGGCCTGACATGACAGACCAAATGGTCAGCGAAGTCATAGAAACTGTAATAAAAATCGGAAGGGAAAATCATGTCTGAACGAAAAAACAGTAAATCAAAGAAAAGAGTTTCCCGTAATTCCTATCTTTCAAAGAACTATTTCATAGACTTCAGCAGCGAAGATATGCTTTACGGGGCGTTAGTACGAAGTCCTCTTCCAACCGGAAAAATTACCAACATAAATTTTTCTGATCTGCCGGAAGGCTATTACTTTTTTTCTGCGCGCGACATTCCTGGGGAAAATTCCATAATCACAATGAATACGGCAACTCGCGTTTTCTGCAACGAAAAAGTTCACTTTATAGGGCAACCAGTCGGAATTGTATGCGGTCCGGACCTTGAAACAGCAAGAAGGCTTACAAAAGAAATTCAGATTACCTTTGACATCACTACCATAGAATCTGCACTTCAGGAAGCGTCAAAAAATTACCATCATCCTGTAATCCGTCTGCCGGAACAGACCGGCTCTAAAGACGGAGAAATTGCAGACATCGTAGACATGATGAACATTCTGCCGGATTTAGACGAACTTCCTACTGAGAATAAAAAGTCCAGCTATACAAACCCGGAACAGATTGAACGTGCAATGAACAGCATCAACCCCCTTGAACACAAGGAAAGGATTCTTGCTTCAAGGACTGTAAAAACCGGAATGTTCCAGTACACAGACGATCCTACAGTTCTTGACGACATCTTTAAGGAATGCGAATACACAATCAGCGACAGCTGGAAACTTACAGAAAAATCACCGGACTGGATCGAACCAAGCGGAGCCTTCTGCTATAAGGACGGCTCAAAACTGAACGTAATAACTACCACCCAGTGGTCAAGCTATCTTTCCAAAAACCTTGCAAGGGTTCTGGACTATGATGAAGACAAAATCATAATTCAGAAAACGCTTTCTCAGTCAGAAAACAAAAGCGGAATCTGGCGCTGTACAACGGTTGCTGCACAGGCCGCTCTTGCCGCAATCCTTACAAATAAGCCTGTAAAACTTATTCTTTCCCGTGAAGAAGAAGAAAAATACATGTACCCGGGACTAGACACAACAATAAGTTACAGAAGCGGAATCACAAAAGAAGGCATAATAAAGACAATGCACATAAAGGCTGTCTGCGACGGCGGCTACGCAAATCCTTTTGCACAGGAAATTGCAGACAGGATTGCAATTGCCGCATGCGGACTTTACAACATAGAAAACCTATATATAGAAGTAAGCATTCATTCTTCGGAAAATCCGCCGTCATCAATCTATTCAGAACTTATAGATTCACAGGCTTTCTTTGCACTTGAAAACCACATCCAGCAGATTTCAGAATTAACTGCCCTTCTGCCGGACGAACTGCGCCTTATAAACATGAACCTGGACGGAAAATCAATAAAGTCGCCGTACCAGTTCAAGCTGTCAAAACCAGCAGAAACAATCAGCGCAATAATTATGCAAAGTGACTTCAAGCGCAAATACGCTTCATTCCGCCTTAATTCTCTGAGCAACCGCTACAATAACGGCTCTACATTCTTTGCTCTGCCAAGACGAGGAATCGGACTTAGCATTGCCTACGACGGAGCCTGTTTTTACGGAACTCAGTTTCCCCTTACAGAAGAAAAACTTGAAATAACAATGAACCGCGACCAGTCTGTTGAAATTAACGCAGTAAGTCCTTCTCAGACAAACGTTGCAATTTGGAAAAAAATCGTTTCGGAACAGCTTTCCGTAGATCCGGCAAACATAAACATCAATTCGGAATTTGCAGTTACAGAAGAAACCTTTATGCCAGAAGGCTTCTACAACGACATAAGCATAATGACCGTTCTTTTAAAGCGCGCCTGCGAAGAAATCAACAAAAAAAGGAAAGACGGTTCATTACCGGTTTCTTCAAAAAAATCCGTAACAAATTCAATGCGTAAACAGTGGAAAAAAGAAAAGTTTGAAGGAATTCCGTTCCAGACAGCTTCTTTTGGTGCCGCAATCGTAGAAGTTGAACTGAACGCAGATACCTATGAGGAAAAGATAAACGGAATCTGGGTAGCCATAGACTGCGGTGAAATCCTTTCGATAAAAGCTGCAGAAAGCTCTGTAAGGCTTGCAATCCAGCAGGAACTTGAACGCCTTGTAAAAGATACGACAATTTCCTGCGACCAAATACGGATTTCATTCCTTGAATCAAAGAATCCGCCGTGCCAGATCGGTAAACTCATTCATAACCTTGTACCGGCAGCTTTTTCTTCTGCGCTGTCGCTGGCACTGTTCAGGCAGGTAAACGAACTGCCTTGCACGGAACAAAAGCTCTTTGAATTAACGCAGAACGGAGCAGAAGAAGAAACATCTGAAAATCAGGATTCAGAAACCGAGAAAACAGTTTCTGAAAGCGAAGCGCCTTTGGAAAATCAAGACGTTTCAGAAGAAACTGACGCATCTGCCGCCAGAGCGGAAACTGAAGGAGAAGATTCTGGATCACAGAAGGAGGAAATCCAATGAATTTTACCGTAACACTTAACGGGAAAAAACAGATTATTCAGGCCTCCCCGTCAGACAGCCTTATGCTTGTCCTCCGTAGGTACAACCTTCTTTCTGTAAAGCTTGGCTGCGGAAAAGGCAGTTGCGGTTCATGCACAGTTCTTTTTAACGGAAAACCGGTTCCGTCATGCAAGATTCCTGTTGCTCTTGCTATGAACCAGGAAATAGAAACACTTGAACATTTTTCAGAAACAGAAGCCTATCAGGACATAATGAAAGGCTTTTCCAAAGCAGGTATAAAACTGTGCGGCTACTGCAATGCCGGAAAAATATTTGCAGCAGCATCCATTCTTACAGAAAAAACAAAGCCTACCAGAGTTTCAATCAGGGAACGCATTGCTCACCTTTCGCCATGCTGCACAGACATAGACACCTTGATAAACGGAATTCTTTACGCCGTAGAAACCTACAACAGACGGATAGGAATGTAACCATGAACAGAAACGAAACAAACATATTCTATGCCAGAAACCTGAACGAACTCTTTTACCAGCTTAAGACAATTGCAAACCTTAAGATTGTCGGAAGTTGCACCGCCATTTCTGCGCTCCCAGAGAAAATGATTTCTACTACCTTAATCCGCGAATTCAACCATATAGAAAAGCACGAACGCTACATTGAATTTGGTCCAGCAACAACGCTGGCAGAAATTCAGGCACTCGGAGAAAGGCACCTTCCAAAAATCCTGCTTGATGCAATTTCTACAGTTGCAAACCCGTTTATAAGAAACGTAGCAACAATCGGCGGAAACTTAATGGACCCGGAACGCAGGAATACGCTTTTTGCGCCGCTCCTTGCAATGGACACTGTTCTGGAATTTAAATCTCCTTCAGAAGTTAAATACATTACCGTCCAGAATTTTACCGAAATCCCTAAAAATCACGTACTTACAAATATACGCGTTCCATTAAACGACTGGGATGTAGGAATTTTCAGAAGACTCGGACCTAACAGCACAATAACAGAAAATTCTGCAAGCTTTGCATTTTTAGTAGATTCCGAAAAAGGCATCATCACAAATTTAAGGATTGCCTACTCCGGAAAAATTACATTCCGCTGCATTTCGCTTGAAAACCACATGCTCGGAATGAGGCTTCCGCTAAAGGCAAAAGACATTCCAAACTACATAGAAGAAGCTCAGAACGAATTTGACAGCGCCGCAAAAGGAACGGAATACAATCCTGTTCTTAAGCAGCAGTTTTTGAATCTTGTAAGCTACTCTTTCCGCCAGCTTACATGATGAACTTCATATGCCCTATTACTTTTTTTTCAAATACGCTACAATAGCCCTATGTTCAACAGTCTCTCAGGAACAATAACGCAAAAACTGCCAAAACAGCTTCTCTTGGAAACAAACGGTATAGAATGGGACATTACCGTTCCTGATACATGCCTCAATAATTTTCCGCCGGTCGGAAACCAGGGAAAAGTTTACACCTATCTGAACCATTACGAAAACGGCATGGATTTATACGGTTTTTCTTCACAGGAAGAACGTAGTCTTTTTTTTGACCTTTTGAAAGTAGATGGCGTAGGTCCTAAAGCGGCCGTAAAAATCATGAGCAGCGTTTCACTAAAAGACTTAGTTTCAATCCTTGACCGCGAAGATTTAAGTGGCCTTGAAAAAATTCCGGGAATCGGTAAAAAAACAGCTGCAAAAATGCTTCTTTCGCTCAAGGGAAAACTCACAATTCCTGATTCCGCAGCGCCACTTATACGTAAAAAAGAATACGAAGTAGTTACAGCGTCCCTTATAGAAATGGGCTACGAACGCCAGCAGATAGAAAAAGCGATTTCAGATGTACTTCCGTCACTTCAGCAGGAAAGTTCGTTTAATTCAGCACCTCAATCAGAAAAAGAGAACACTGTATTTAGAAAAGTCCTTATGGAGATTGCACGATGAAACAGGGACTTACAAAAGACATGCAGGATAAATCAATTTTTCACATTGTTCGCTCGAAACAGGATTTTCAGGATTTTAACGAAGATTCAGAAAAAGAAATAAACCTTCGCCCTCAGTACCTTACGGACTTTATCGGGCAGAAAAAAGTTCAGGAAAATCTGGGCGTATTCATAAAAGCCGCAAAGGAACGCCATGAACCGCTGGATCACCTGTTTTTAATCGGTCCTCCAGGACTTGGAAAAACAACAATTGCCCAGATTACGGCCCGTGAACTTGGTGCTGACTTTAAAATTACCAGCGCTCCGGCCCTTGAAAAACCAAAGGATCTTGTAGGAATTCTTTCTACAATTACAGAGGGAACTGTTTTCTTTATTGACGAAATCCACCGGCTTAAGCACACAATTGAAGAACTGCTTTACATTGCCATGGAAGACTACGAACTTGACTGGGTAATAGGTCAGGGAGCAGCCGCAAGAACAGTGCGAATTCCGATTCCGCGGTTTACGCTTGTAGGCGCAACAACAAAGGCCGGTGCCGTTGCAAGTCCTCTCAGAAGCCGCTTTGGAATTATCCAGCGATTTGTATACTATTCAAAGGAAGAACTTGCAGAAGTAATAACCCGTTCAGCAGGAATCCTTGGCGTAACAGTAGAAAAAGACGCCGCCCTTCTTATGGGTCAGTGTGCAAGGGGAACACCTCGCGTTGCAAACCGCATCCTGCGCCGAATGAGGGATTTTTCTGCGAACATGGGAAAAAACGTCATTACAGAAGGCGTTGTAAAGGCCGGTCTGAACAGACTTGAAATTGATGCACTTGGACTTGAGCACATAGACAGGGAAATTCTAAGGACAATCATTACGAATTTTGCCGGCGGACCTGTTGGAGCCGAAACTCTTGCAATTTCCATTGGAGAAAGCCAGGATACACTGGAAGAATACTACGAGCCTTACCTTATTCAGTGCGGACTTTTGCAAAGAACCCCGCGCGGAAGAATCGTTACAGAAAAAGGCTATAAGCATCTTGGAATGGAATACAAAACCTCAGACGCACTGCAGCAGACTTCGCTGTTTGACTAATATTTTAAGAGAGCACTATGAAACTTACAGATTTTAATTTTGACTTACCGGAAGAGCTTATCGCACAACATCCAAGCGGAATAAGAGGACAGGACAAGCTTATGCTCCTGAACCGCCTTACAGGACAGGTTGAACATCATGTCATGGGCGACCTGCCAGATCTCATTAAGCCTGAAACACTGATGATTTTTAACAACTCAAAAGTAAGACGAGCCCGCTGCTACGGAATAAAAGAAACAACCGGACGTGAACAGGAATTTATGTTCCTCAATCAGATTGATAGAAATGGAAACGTCTGGAATACAATGGTAAAAGGCGCAAAAAAACAGAAACCAGGAATGCGCTATAAGTTTCCGGACGGTTCAATAGGAACAATTATTGATCATCCGGGAAATGAGGGAACAGAATTCCGCGCCATGCACTTCGATTTTGTAATTACAGAAGAATGGTTTGAACGCAACGGACACATTCCACTTCCGCCGTACATCAGGCGCGAAGATACAGACGAAGACAGCGAACGCTACCAGAACGTATACGCAAGGGAAACAGGAAGCGCGGCCTGCCCTACAGCAGGACTTCACTTTACAGAGGAAATGCTTGACCGACTCAGCCAGAAAGGCATTGAACGCGACTTTGTAACCCTTCACGTAGGACTTGGAACATTCCTTCCAGTACGCGAAGAAAACATTGAAGACCATAAAATGCACGAGGAAGTCTTTACAATTCCGCAGAGCACGGCAGACAAAATAAACCAGGCAAAAAAAGACGGCCGTCCTGTTCTTGCAGTCGGAACAACTTCGGTGCGAACACTTGAATCCGCAGCAGACGAAAACGGTTTTGTAAAGGCTGGAACTTCAAGCACACATATTTTCATGTATCCAGGATATAAATTTAAGACAGTAGACCAGATGTTTACAAACTTCCACACACCGGAAAGCACACTGATCATGCTTGTAAGTGCTTTTGCCGGCCGTGAAAACATACTGAGCGCATACCAGAAAGCCGTAGAAGCACGCTACAGATTCTTCAGCTACGGCGATGCAATGTTCATCCGCTAGGAAATAACCGCCGAATGAATGTGACAGATTGCTCCCGCAAGGGCGTCTGCCGCATGATCCGGCGACGGCGCAGTTTTAAGCTTTAATAGCAGCTGGACATACTTTTCTACAAGTTCCTTTTCGGCGGCGGCAGTACCGGTAACCGCTTTTTTTATCTGGTTCGGCTTATATTCAGAAACAGGAATTGCATTCTGCGCAAGACAGAGCGTAACCACACCCTTTGCTTCTGCAACAGAAATTGCGCTTGTAACATTTTTTGCAAAAAAAAGCGCTTCCATGCATGCTTCACTCGGCCTGAATTCATCGATTACAGCCTGAAGCCTTGAATAAATGCTTAAAAGCCGCTCTGCATGTGTCTGTCCAGCCTTAGTTTCTATTACACCGTAACTTACCATGCGGTATTTTCCATTACAGCAGTCAATAATGCCAAAACCTGTATTAGCAAGACCGGGATCTATTCCCAAAACACGCCTTACCTTACCACGAGAAACTTCAGCTGATATTTTTGAGCCCGGCAGTTCAGAAAAAGCCGGATTTTCATTTTTCATAGTATTTTACGATGCAACCTGTATACAAAAAAAAGCTGCCGGTCAATTCCGGCAGCCCTATTCTATCAGATTATCAGGTTAATAACCACTTAGAACTGGTAAGAAACTCCAATCTGAGCAAAACTGTTGCGTTCCCAACCGTCAAATTCGCTGTCAGTATCCTTACACCAGATGTAAAGACCGCTCAAATCAAGCTGCCAGTCATCCTTAATGATGAAAGAAAGTGTCGGCATAATAAGAAGGTCACCGCGTTCAATACCGTAGATTCCCTTAAGGTCAAGCTTAATCTTTTCGTGTCTCCATGTATCTGTAATGTCTACAACAACCTTATTGTTTGTGTAGCATCCAGAAGGATCATAGTCTACGTCATACTGTTCGTAAGAAGTACGGAAAAGAAAATCAATAAGTGTATAGCGGAAAGTATCGCTTGAAGCAAACGGAGTAAACATTTCCTTGCCAATCTTATCATTGTTCAATACGTACTTACCGTTGTTCTGAACGTTAAGGTTTACGTTATGAATTGGAAGATCGATATCAAAACCTGCAACCCAACCGATGCTGTTGTTGTGAACCCAAGGATCATCACCCGCAATATCTTTTGTAAGGTTGTATGCAACTTCAAGACGGCTGTTCAGGCGGCCAAAAAGGATTCCGGCAGCTTCAAAACCAAATACCTGAAGCTGATCATATTCAAGTTCCGGGACATCTGCCTTTGCCTGGAATGTTGCAAGATAATTGTTTACGCCGTCAACATAATTTTTAAGGGCAGCCGGAGTACCAAGTCCGAGTTTATCAGAAATAATCTGAGCAACAGCTGGAACACTTGCAAACTGATTGATTTTATTTGTCATTTCTGCAGCAGCACCGGCTTCAAACAGTGACTGAAGGTTTGCAGAAGGCTGCTTGTTATGACCGTAATAGTAGCTGAAACCAAGATCTACAGAACCGACTGTAAATGTTGTGCGAACACCGGCCTGACCATACTTAAACTGATTTGTATCAGGATAAAGGTCATCTGCAGAAAATGAAGAAAGCTTTGCAAGTGTCGCACCGTCATTTGCAGCAAGGGCAGCAGAAAGTCTAGCTGTAATAAGCTTTGTAACTTCTGTTGTCAAGGATTTGGTAGCCTTTGGCTGCCATACGCCACCTGAAGCAAGGCGGTCAGCTGTCATCATAGGAGTATAGATACCTTCTACCTTGATGTTGCTGTTTGTACTGTAAACAGCGCGGAGCATTGGTTCTGCAATGCGGCGGTCAATGTAGTCAGGGATAATATAATCCGTATAGTCGTTTGCGTTAAAGTTATCAAGAACGTGGAGCTTGTCTCCCTTTCCCCATACAACGCGCATTTTTCCGGCTTCGAACTGTGCATTTCCTACATAGGCACGGGCTGTAAATTCGTCAAGCATATCCCACTTGTATTCACCAAGGGAATTGCCGTCAAATTTAAGCTTAAGGTCAAGGTCAGAACTTAATCCTGAATAAGTAAAATTCAACTTTGCAGCTGGATTTGCTTCTGTCTTGTATTCACCGAAGCTGTAGCGTTCTTCCTTTTCTTCAATTTTCCTGTCAATCCAGTTAACTACCTGTTTAGTCTTGCGCTGGTCTACATAGGCACGTGCGTCTACGCTTACCTTTCCGCCTACTTCTACTTTAGGAGTTTCCTGTTCTTCATAGTCATAATCATCAAATTCATCTGCAAATACACCACCGGCAAGGGCAAGCACACATGCAGAAAGAATAAATTTCTTAGAAATATTCATTTTAGTTCCTTTTTTTTACGACATTAATGCAAAAGCTTATTTACCTGTGTTAAGCCAGTTCTGTGTAAAGAAGCGGTCAGAAATAGGCTTATCAAAAGTAATCTTTTCTACTGCAACACGAGTTGTACGGCCTGTAACTTTGTTTTCCATTACAGATTCGCGGCGGAGCCAGTATTCTTTTCCTGTTTCGCCAAGAACTTTTTCGTGCTTTGTAACTGTCCTGAGCTTAATAAGCTTGTCGTTTCTGTCATAATATTCTTCAAGAAGCGGCAGGTAAGAAGTTTTGTCGATATAGCGGATAAGATATGCATATTCAACATTCTTTTTCTGAACAGGAGTAGACTTAATCTTCCAGAGCCTTTCCTGTTTTCCGCCGATGTTTACTGTTACGTCTGAATCAAGCATTTCGTATGCATCGTCTTCAAACTTGCGGAGAGTCATGTCGTTGTAAGTAAATTCCGAACCTACGAATGACTTTGAACGTTCTGCAGCAGCAATACGTCGTGTTGTCTTAAGAGATGGAAGGAAGATCCACTTGTCATCTTCGCGTCCAACTTTTTCTGCCTGAAGAAGACGTGTATCTTTTACAGATGCAGGCGCACGGAAATCAAATACTGTCTGACGAAGGTCAGTTCCTGTCTTCTGGTTACCGTTCTGGTTGATTACACGGTGTTCTGTTACTGTTCCATTTTTGTCAATGATGTCCATGATGAGGACGCTTGTTGAATATTCCGGTACAGCAAGCTCTGTTGATTTTTTCATAACATCATCAGCTGTTTGAGCAGCAAGGGCACTTCCAATCATAAGAAGGGCTAATATAGATAAACTTCTGATTTTTTTCATATTACAAAATCCTCCTTTGTTGTAAGAAAAAAAACTGATTATTAATCTTAACATAATTATTAAAACATGCAAACATTTTTTGTACAGAGAATTTTACATAAATGTTTAATTTAACATTTTTCAGAAAAGTTTTGTATAGAAAAATTTACAAGGTTACGATATAATAGTATCAAGTGAGGTTTTAAATGCACATCGATTCGAAAAAACGCGGCTCTATCTCAACAAAAATAATTCTTGGAGTTCTGATAGAAACCATAGCTCTTCTCCTTTTGCTTGGCACCACAATCTTCATAAGAATAAAACCATTAAATGACAACACCTTTACTGAAAAGCTTTCTACTGTAATGAGGCTTACAGACTCTACAGTTTCTGCATTTTTTTCAGGAATTCAGAATTCAATCATAATGTATTCAAATGAGGTTGTAGCAGATCCTACTGAACAAAACATCAGCACAGTTTCTGAGACAATCGCTACTTCTAACGAATTCATTCTTTCTACAAGCATAATCAGTTATGACGGTTCAGTTATTTCCTACCCTGACGATGCAATGACATACGACTTTGCAGAATCGCAGGACTGGTGGGAAACAACAAAGAACCAGGAAGGAACACCTTATTTTTCTCCTTTATTTATAGATGAAAATGATAACGTTACTATGATCTGTTCAAACGTACTTCCAGACGGAAGCGGTATGGCCGTAATTGAAATTGATCCTATTGCATTCCTTACAATGCTTGGAGATGAATCTACAATGGGTGACGTAACATTCATCGTTCTTGATGCAAATGCAAACGTAATCCTTGATCCATTCGATCCGAGGGTTGAACTTAAACCTTGTTCAGAGCTTGACATTCCTTCCCTTCAGAATTACTTTGCCGGTGCATACGGAATTTCTCGCGAAAAGGTTCTTGGCGGACGCAATGCAGAAGTCCGAATCCTTCCTAGCCAGAACGACTACTGTATCCTTGACTACGCCATGATTATTTCCCTTGACGTAATGAACGCAAGTACAAACGCAGTAATCAACCTGCTCATAATTTCCATCATCATTGGTATCATCATTTCTGTAATTGTTGCTATCTTCCTTGGACGCTACATTTCAACACGCCTTATTAGCTTTATTAAAATCCTCAAGAATATTTCTGAAGGAGACGGTGACCTTACAGTACGCATTCCTTCAAACGAAAATAACGAGCTTGGTTCAATGGCTGAATACTTTAACCTTACAATAGAAAAGATTGCAGGCTCACTTAAATCCGTAATTAAAGAAAGTACCGTAATGACAGAAGTCGGGGACAACCTTTCTTCAAGCATGAACGAATCTTCTACAAAGCTTAACGACATCAGCCAGAAGATTTCTATTATCAAGAACAAGATTGAAGACCAGAGTTCTTCTGTAGAAGAAACAGACGGTACCCTTAAGGAAATTGCAAAGAACATTGAAGTTCTTAACAAGGCCATTATCCGCCAGGCTGATGACGTTTCTCAGTCATCTTCTGCCGTAGAACAGATGGTACAGAACATTGCTTCCGTAACAAACATTCTTACAAAGAACCAGGAAAACGTACACCTTCTTACAGAATCTGCAGAGGCAGGACGTACAACTGTAACTACAACTGTAGAAATGGCAAACAGAATCGCCTCTGAATCAGAAGGACTTATCCAGGCTACAAAGGTAATTCAGAATATTGCCGACCAGACTAACCTTCTTGCCATGAACGCCGCAATCGAAGCCGCTCACGCAGGAGAAGCCGGAAAGGGATTTGCAGTAGTTGCCGGAGAAATCCGAAAGCTTGCAGAAGATTCGAACGCTCAGGGTAAAAAAATTGCAGAAGTTCTTGTAAACTTCCAGGAAGTAATCAAGGCAATGGCTGCTGACGCAAGAAACCTTCAGACACAGTTTGATACAATCTTTGAACATACACAGACAGTAAGCACACAGGAATCTGTAATCAAGAACGCAATGGATGAACAGAAAACAGGTTCTGACCAGGTTCTTGAAGCAATGCGTTCTATTAATTCAATTACCGGAGATGTAAAGAATTCTTCTACAGTAATTGAAGCAGGTTCAAAAGAAATCCTTGTAGGAATGCAGAAACTTGGTGAAATTACTCTTTCAATCAACACAGAAATGAACGAAATCAACACCGGCGTAGAAAGTCTTAACAGTACTATGAAGGGTGTAATCACCATTACAGCAGAAAATGAAAAGAGTATTGCCCACGTTGCTGACGAAATCGGTAAGTTTAAGGTTGAAAACGATTCTGAAACTGCACAAGTTTCCACTCCAGATGTTGCAACAGAAAGCCTTCCAACCGAAGACGACTTTTTTAATAAAATAAACTAACCGAAGTTTTAATTCATACAAAAAAGGCTGCCAAAAATTAATCAGGCAGCCTTTTTTTGTAAAGCAGGAATTTAGTCAATAAATCCCCTGTCCTTTAATTCACCGAGAATTATTGAAACAATCTGTTCCGGATCGTAATTTGCAGTATCGATTATAAGATCGCAAAAATCGTACTTATTATTGTCTATCTGGTATAATTTAAGGTAGCGGCGGGAATCTTCGCTGTCACGCATTGCAGTAAAATCCTTTATTTCCTGCAGATCGCCGCCTTCGCGGTTTAAAATGCGCTTTGCGCGGGTATCGTCGCTTGCATAAAGATAGACCTTAAGGTCTGCTTCCTTTAGCATCCAGATTGCAAGGCGGCTTCCCAAAACACATGACTCTGCACGAGCAAGTTCAACCTGATGATTGTCTACATAAACGTCAAAGCTGTCGTCAGTTTTTGCCTTTTCAATTACCTGTGCAAGTGTAAGCCCCTTCTCTGCTGCAAGTTGTCTGAAAGTATAGTTAATAAGCTTAACGCCAAGTTTTTCTGAAAGAAGCGTACTTACAGTTGTGTTACCGCAGCCAGATTTTCCGCTGATTGCAATCCTTAAATCTTTCTTCAAAGTCATTTTTTCACCTTTAGAATGTTTATAAATTTGCAGGATTCTGATATCAAAGCAATTAATTTAACGGTGGTTGAGGCTCTCGAAACCACCTGTAAGGAAGTTGCTTTCACAACATTTACAGATTTCGACAAGCTCAATGACCGCATGGCATTGAATCCTGCTACTCTACATTTTTACTCTGTTCCCTGATATTTTCAAGGGAATCTTTTGCTTTTATTACCATTGCACCAACTTCTGCAAACTGATTTTTGCTTCCGATGGTATTTATTTCACGGTTTGCTTCCTGAGAGATAAAATCAAGTTTCTTTCCAGGAACAGGATTTTCTGTAATTTCGTTGCGCATTGCCTTTAAGTGACTATGAAGGCGCACAATTTCTTCATTAATTGTGTATTTTACGAGCATTGCTGCAGTTTCTGTCATTATGCGGTTCTGGTCAGCGTTGTCGCCAAGAAGTTCATTAAATTTTGCCGTAATCTGAGCCTTAAAAGATTCTTCCATTTTTGGCTGCCATTCCTTAAAGAAGGCTGCACATTCGTCAAGGCGCGAAAGTTTTTCAAGAAGATCAGACTTAAGGTTTTCTCCTTCCCTAACCCTGTCAGCAACAAATTTCTGCATTGCAGAATCAAAAACAGGCTCAAGGAGATTTCTGTATTTTTCTACATCATAATTGCGGTTTACGTTCAGAACGCCCGGCTGACTTATAATAAGAGACAGAGGAATGCTTTCTGCAGGATAGCCGCAGGCTTCGCTTACCTTTTTAATTGCTTCAAAATAAGATTTTGCGGCAGCAGAATCTGCAACAACTTCTGTATCAGATTCAAGTTCCTTTACGCGGATATTTACATCTACCTTGCCGCGTACAATTTTTTCCGTAACCTTATTTCTGAAAAAAGATTCCAGCTGATTCAGAAACGGCGGAAGATTTACAGAAAGATCAAGAAAACGCGAATTAACGGATTTAATTTCAACAGAAACAACTGCTGTTTCTGTTGATTTTTCCTCGTAAGAATAGCCAGTCATGCTTGTCATTTTATTGCTCCAAAGATTTTAATATTTCTTTTCCAAGTTTCCAGTTGTCACCGGCACCCATTGTAACCAGAAGATAGCCGTCAGGATATTTTTTTGAATCAAGCGGTTCTTCCAGAAGTGAAAGCACAAAGCCGGATGCATCAAGGATTTCTTCAAAATAATGAACATTTTCAAAGTGTTCACGAGTTTTTTCGTATAAAGTTTTTCCTGTAATGGAAAAATCTGCGGCATTTTCGCGGGCAGAAGAATAAATCTTATGCAGGATAATTTCATCGGCACCGGTAAAACTTGAGGCAAATTCGTCTAAAAGAGCCTGGGTGCGTGAATATGTGTGGCTCATAAAGTCAACAATGATTTTGCGTCCACTGTAAAATTCCCTGTAGCCGGAAAGCGTAGTTTTTACGGCAGTAGGATGATGGCCATAGTCGTCCATTACGATTACGCTGATTCCGTTCTTTGTTTTGCCACGTCCGACAATTTCGCTGCGGCGCTTTCCACCGGAAAAAGCCGCAAGTCCGCGGCGGATATTTTCTATATAATCAGCAGGATTTTTATTTTCTATTTTCAAAAGTTCGCAGGAAAGTGCAACTGCCGCAACTGCATCCAGAACTTCGTGCTTTCCCGGTACACAAAGGTAAAAATCACCGAGAGAAGCAATATTGAATGAATTGTGCTCATTTTTTACGCCGCAAAAACTAAGCCTGTAATCACCGTCTGCCTTTGTTCCATACGGAACCATCTGAATGTCAGGGCGTTTTTCCTTTGCTATTCCGGCAGTTTCTACAGCGCCCTTGTCGTCCGCGCAGTAAATGAGAGTTCCGTCCTGCGGCAGTTTAAGTATATATTCAACAAATGCATCGCGGATATCTTCATATGTCGGGTAAAAATCCTGATGATCAGGCTCTACGCTGGTAAGAATAATTTTCTGCGGACAGAATGACATAAAATGCTTCTGGTATTCGCATGTTTCAGCAACAAAAAAATGTCTTTCTGAATCCTTGCAGTCCGGAGATGTGTAAGTACATGTATTTCCGAACGAATTGATTACGCTCCCGGCAAGTACCTGGCAAGGAAGATCAAGTTCCTTGAGGACTGTTCCTGTAAGGCCAGTAGTACTGGTTTTTCCGTGAACACCGCAGATTCCGGCACTGTAAGCGCGCTCAGAATATGCACCCAAGGCTTCTGTATAAAGCAAGCACGGAACGCCTTTTTTTTCAGCTTCTGCAAGATCTGGATTTTTTTCTGCATTGTAGGCAGAGGAATATATGACAAGCTGAACTGAATCAGTGATATTATCTTTAGAAAACGGAAGAGCCTTAAGTCCCAGTTTTTCAAGGATTTCATCAGTATAAAATCTTTCTGAAACATCGCTTCCTGTAATTACTGCACCACGATTAAAAAGGATTTCTGTAAGGGCAGCCATTCCCGTGCCCTTGATTCCAACAAAATGAATATGAACGCCGCGCAAATCTTCCGGCAAAACAGCTTTTCTCATAGTGCCATTTTACCGTAATAAGATGACTTGTGCAATTTACTGACTTTTACACGCTTAAACTTAAATAAATCTGATCTGCAAGACCGAAGCCGGCAGTTTTTGTCATTTTTTCTGCATATTCATCGTAAAGCATGTCTTCGTACATCTGGCCGGCAAAACCTTCCCCGCCGAGAGAAGATTTTGTAACGGTCTTACGCATCTGAGAGAGCATCTGCTTTACAAAGAATGATTCAAGTTCCATTGATTTTTCATAGAGCTTGCTAGTGCGGTCAATTGTCCTGTTTTCAGGAATGTTTCCGCTTAAGGCTGCACCGCGGGGCTTAGCAGCCTTATCTACCATGCTGGAAAAAGTCCCTTCAAAACCGGTTGTAACATCTCCATTAAGGCGGCCTTCTTTAGCAATTGTAACCGGAGCAGAAACAGAACCAAGTGATTTTACAAGTTCAAAATTCATAGCTTACCTCTTTCAGACTGCCAGATTCTAACGCTTAAGGTTTACAGCAGTATTAAGCATGTTGTCCGAAGTCTGGATTGCCTTTGAGTTGAACTCGTAGGCTCGCTGTGCAACAATCATCTGAACCATTTCGTTTACTACAGAAACGTTTGACATTTCAAGGAATTTGTGGCGTGTGTCACCAAAACCTTCAAAACCAGGACGACCGCCAAAAGCTTCGCCGGATGCATTTGTCTGAAGGAAAAGGTTGTCTCCGTCTGCCTGAAGTCCGACCGCATTCGGGAAGCGGAACAACTCAAGCTGACCTACTTCCACCGGTTCGTTTCCTCCGTTTACCTTTACGCTTACGCGGCCAGTCTGAGTAATGTTCATTGTAGAAACATCGTATCCTTCTGGAAGGATGATTTCAGGCTGAACGCGCAGACCGTTTGAAGTAACCAGCTGACCGTTACAGTCTACCTTGAACGACCCATCGCGAGTATATGCGTAGCTTCCATCGTATTTCTGAACGCGGAAAAAGCCTTCTCCCACGATTGCAACATCTGTATCAACGCCGGTATTCTGGAGAGACCCCTGCTTCATGATTCGCTGAGTTGCAGCAAGCTTTACGCCGCTTCCCTGCTGAATTCCTACAGGAGTAACAGTATCTTCTGTTGCTGGAGTTCCGGCAAGCTTTACATTCTGATAGATCAAGTCTTCAAATTCAACGCGCTGCTGCTTGTAACCGGTTGTATTTACGTTTGAAAGGTTGTTTGAAATTGCGTCAATATTTGACTGCTGTCCGTTCATGCCTGTTGCGGCTGTCCATAAACTTCTTACCATAATTTACCTTCCTTTAATTAGCGTCCGTTGAATACAGCAGTCTTGCTCCAGAGAGTTCCCATCATGCTGTCTTCGCTTGTTATTGTCTTCTGGTTTGCTTCGTAAGCACGGTTTACTTCAATCATCTGAACCATTTCGTTTACAACATTTACGTTTGATGTTTCAAGATATCCCTGAACAAAACGCGGACGTTCATTTCCTTCAGCAATGTGAGCAGGTCCAGAAATATCATTATCTGAATAAAGGTTTGTTCCCATCTTCTTAAGGTAGCGTTCGTTGTCAAAGCGGACAACCTTAAAGCGGTCAATAAGTTCATTGTCTTTTTCTGAATAAATCATTCCATCTTCATTTACAGTGAACTTGTCTGTTTCTGCACGAATATAGCCTTTTTCGCCAAGAACCGGGTAACCGTCTTTTGTAAGAAGGATTCCCTCTTTTCCAAGGATAAAGTTTCCATCACGTGTGTAGCGTTCGCCAAGCGGAGTTTCTACTGCAAAAAAACCTTCGCCGCCAAATGCTACGTCTGTATTTGAATCAGTCTGTCTGAATGATCCCTGAGAAAAATCTGTATAATTTTCGTTTGTTTCTACGCCAAGACCAAGCTTTCCGATTACAGGAGCTACTTCTGCTGAACCGAAAGGTGTTTCATATACTCCGTCAAGATTCATGCGGCGGAGCAAAAGTTCCGGGAAAGACTTGCTTACAGTTACATCCTTTTTGTAACCTGCTGTATCTACGTTTGCAAGATTGTTAGAAATTGCGTCCAAACGGTTCTGCTGGGCATTCATTCCGCTTGCACCTGTGTACCAACCTCTTATCATGTGACCCCCAATTTATTGAATAACGACTTCTATAATAAGTATCGGCTTTAGAAAAAACATGTTTAGAAAATTCGGGTAAAATATAGAAATCAACATGTTGAATTATCTTATTTTCACCTTTATAATGAAACCATGGCGTTTGTTGAGAGATTTAAACCAAGAGTTATATGTCTGATTTTAGGAGGCGGAAAAGGAACCCGTCTTTACCCCCTTACAAAAGAACGGGCTAAACCTGCTGTTTCATTTGGAGGAAAGTACCGTCTTGTAGACATTCCCCTTTCAAACTGCATTAATTCAGACTTCAAGAAGATTTACCTTCTTACTCAGTTTAACTCAGCATCGCTTCACCTTCATATTACAAACTCATATAACTTTGACCGCTTTTCTTCGGGGTTCGTAGAAATTCTTGCCGCAGAACAGACGCTTGAAAACGACAGGTTTTATGAAGGAACTGCCGATTCTGTAAGAAAAAGCCTTCAGCACTTTAAGTCGCAGAATCCGACTCACTATATCATTCTTTCCGGCGACCAGCTTTACCGCATGGATCTAAGGGCATTCATGGAAAGCCACCTTCAGAGCGGTGCCGGCATTTCAATTGCTTCTACCCCAGTAAACAGGCAGAACGCAAGCCGCTACGGAATAATGAAAATTGACGAAACAAACCGAATTACAGAATTCCGCGAAAAACCGGCACCGGACATTGACCTTTCTGCATGGAAAATTCCACAGGAAATTCAGGCAATCATGCCGGGAACGGACAAAGAATACCTTGCCTCCATGGGTATTTATATTTTTAATGCTCCGGTTCTTGAATCCCTGCTGAACAAGAGCGATTCAAAGGATTTTGGAAAAGAAATTATTCCTAATGCTGTTGGAAGCCACATCATGAATGCATACATTTTTGACGGCTACTGGGAAGACATAGGTACAATCCGTTCGTTCTATGACGCAAACATACAGCTTACGGATATTGACCCGGCATTTAACTTTTATGATGAAGATGAACCGATCTATACTCACATGAGAAACCTTCCACCATCTAAAATTAACAGGGCTTCAATTTTTGCAACCCTTACAAGCGAAGGATGTGTAATTACAGACAGCATCTTGAACCGCTCTGTAATCGGTGTGCGCTCTTTTATAGAAAACGGCTGCATTCTGAACGGAGTAATCATGATGGGTGCCGACTACTATGAAAACAAGCAGGAAAAAGAGCACGACAAAAAAATAAACATTCCTCACCTTGGAATCGGGCAGAACTGCAATATTGCACAGACCATAATCGATAAAAATGCCAGGATTGGAAACGGTGTAAGAATCAACGTGGACGGAAACATCTATGAAAACGGTGACCACGGAAGTTTTTACAGTGCAGACGGAATTATTGTAATCCGAAAAGGCGCCGTAATACCGGACGGAACCGTAATCTGATGGGACAGTACGACAGGCTGGGCGAAATGCTCAGCGACGCATTGGAAAACGGTTTTGAACGCTACAAAAAACGCCCAGAAAAGGCAACCGGACCTAAAAAAAATCAGGATGATGAAATTCCTTCAGAAGAAAATACTGTACAACATTTTTCCGACACAAAAGCGCTCAAAGTTCTTGGTCTTACAGAAGAAGCAGAAGAAAAAGATGTAAAGGAAGCATACCGGAAGCTCTTAAAAAAATACCATCCGGACAACATTCCAGACCTACCGTTTATGCAGGATACAGCCGCCCGAAAAACCCGTGAAATTGTAGATGCCTATAGAAAACTCATAAAAAAATAGACGAACCTGAGCAGGAGCGTTTTAAGCGGTTTCTGCTAGACATCACCAAGTTTTCTGGAAAGAGTTTTGCGCTCAATTCCAAGAACTTCCGCGGTCTTTGATTTATTTCCCTTGTTTGCGGCAAGATTCTGTTCAATTATAATCCGTTCCGCCTCTTCCAGCGTAATTCCGAGTGGCACTGCAATAGAACCCTCTATGGCCGCAGTACCTATTTCTGCACCAAGGTCTTCCAGCCGGATTTCGTTGTCGCTACACATTACACTTGCGCCTTCAAGACAGTGCCGCAGCTGGCGGATGTTTCCCGGCCAGTCATATTTAAGCAGCGCAGACTTTGCCTTTGAATCAATTTTAAGGTCCTTACCGTTTTCCGCAGAAAATTCCTTTATAAATGCGTCTATTAAAAGCGGAATGTCTTCTTTTCTGTCACGTAAGGCCGGAACTTCAAGATGAACTACGTTAAGGCGGTAATAAAGGTCTTCTCTGAAGCGGCCGGCCTTTACTTCTTCTTCAAGATTCCTATTTGTAGCGGCAACAACACGTACATCAACTTCTATGGTTTCCTGACCACCTACACGCTCAAACTTTTTTTCCTGAAGGACGCGCAGAAGCTTAACCTGTGTTGCGGCATTTATTTCACCAATTTCATCCAGAAAGAGCGTGCTTCCGTGGGCAAGTTCAAAGCGGCCTTTTTTAAGGTAATCAGCACCCGTAAAGGCTCCCTTTTCATGACCAAAAAGTTCACTTTCAAGAAGGCTTTCGCTGAGCGCCGAACAGTTTACGATAATCATTTCGCGGTCTTTTCTTGGGCTGGCATTATGAATTGCACGTGCAACAAGTTCCTTACCTACACCGGTTTCTCCCGTAATAAGGACGCTTGCCTTAGAAGGAGCAACCTTTCCTATAAGCTGGTAAAGACGCTGCATCTGCGAACTTTTTCCAATCATCTGCCCCTGTGCATGAACAGTTGCCAGTTCAGAACGCAGAATCTGGTGCTGAAGGCTAAGTTCCCTGCCTTCAAGTGCACGCTTTACAATCATGTTAAGCTGGTCAAGATTAAGTGGCTTTGTTAAAAAATCATAGGCTCCGTCACGCATTGCATTAACGGCAGCATCAATTGAACCGTGACCGGTCAGGACAATGACAGGAATTCCCGGATTTTCCACAGTAACGCGGCGGACAACTTCTTCTCCAGAAATTCCGTCCATTCTAAGGTCTGTTATGACAAGGTCAATGTCGCCTTTTGCAATATAGGAAAGTCCTTCTTTTCCGCTTGCGGCAGTGCGGACATTATAGTCTTCAAGTTCAAAGTTTGCGGCAAGTCCGTTTCTGATGTTTTCTTCGTCATCAATTATAAGAATTGTAAATTTCATAACTGCACCGCCTATTTTAAGAGTTTTTTATCTGTCTGAGGAACCGGAAGTATGATTGAAAAAACAGAACCTTCTCCCTGACGGCTCTGCACCTGGATTTCTCCGCCAAATTCCTTGATAATTTTATAAGCCATCGTCATTCCAAGTCCAGTACCGTTTGCCTTTGTCGTAAAATACGGCTCAAAAATGCGGCTTAAAGTTTCTTCATTCATTCCACAGCCATTGTCGCCAATGGTGATGATGTATTTGTCATCTTTTATAAATGTCCCCAGAATGATTTTTCCCGGCATGAAATCTTCTGCAGTACCGGAATGCTCTTCGCTGCATTCAAGAAATTTGCTTTTGATTGCAGCAAATCCGTTCTGAGTAATATTAATTAAAACTTCGCGGAAAAGCTTTTCGTCAAGCAGGATGCGTTTTTTTTCTTTTACAAGATTAAGCTGAACTTCCACGTGAGAGCGGTTGAATTCCGGCGTAAAAAAATCTGCAAGATTCTGGACAACAGAATTCGGATCACAAAGAGTAAGTTCCGCCTTTACAGGCCTTACGGCAAAAAGAAAATCCATTACATGCTGATTCAATGAATCTATTTCTTCATTTACAACATCAAGGTGATCTTCAAGAAATTTCTTTTCCGGAAGAAGTCCGTCTCCTTCCCTTGCCTTTTTTAGGGCACGCTGAATAAGCTGAATATGAATTGAAATGGCTCCAAGAGGATTTTTTATTTCGTGCGCCATTCCAGCAGCAAGATTTGTAAGGCCTGCCATGTTTTCCATGCGGCGCATAAGTACGTCCTGATTGCGCTTTCTTGTAACGTCATCAATTTTTATAATGTTGCCGCTTATTTCTGACTTTAAGACAAGGCTCATTACGGAAACAGAAAGAAAGCGCACAGAGCCGTCGGAACTTGTCGTGGAAAATTCCTCGCCCGCATTAGACTTATCTTCCTCAGCCGTCTTCTGCAAAAACTCTGCAATTTCAGGTTCATTTGTAAAATTCCAGATAGGCTCGGAATCTATTCTGGCTTCATCAATTCCGTTCGGAAAAAGATAGCGGTTTGCAGCCTTGTTCCTCTGAATTATCTTCCATTTTTTGTCTACTATGACAAGACCTGTAGAAAGAGATTCTATTATTGAATCCAGCATTGTATTCTTGCCGCAGATTGTCTTTACAATCCTTTGAACTTCATCATCAGAAAGTTTTGGCAGCATGTCTATAACGCGATTTACATAACCGTCCATTTTAATATTTTCCCATGAAGTTTATTAATTTTTGCAATGTCGCGCACCAGAATTTCCAGTGCCGAATTTACAGACTGATTGTATACCGTAACATTATTCCAGCAGTCCTTAAGAACCTTAGTAAGTTCATAGGCTGCCTGAGCGCCAGCCGGAACAGACATGCATTTTCTTCCGTAAACGTTCATACCGTTCAGGAAAATCTTGAGCATGATTCTTGGATCAAAATTTCCGCAGGCTTTTACAAGAGCCGGAATTTCTGGAATATGTTCGTCCGCTATTGAAACAAAGAATTTTGACGAACAGTCGCGAAGCACATCCGGTGAAACAGGAAGATATGTAAGCAGAAAATCGTCTATTGTTCCCGGAAAATTTTCCTTATGGAAAACGCGGCTTATCACTTCCTGCTGCTGAGCCGGAGTTCTTTCTGAAAAACTGTAAGTGCGTACACGGCTTAAAATCGTAGGCATTACTGCGTTTCTTCGTGACGTTGTAAGCACAAAAACTGTATCTTCAGGCGGCTCCTCAAGAATCTTTAAAAGTGCGTTGCGGACACTTTCAAGCATGCGGTCAGCATTTTCGATTATTATAGTTTTCTTTCCGTCGGCAGATTTTAAATGAGCCCAGGCACTTGCATTCCTTATGTGTGCAATCGGAATGGAATCATATAAAAATGATGTTTCAAGTTTCTGAGTAAGTTCACAGATTTTTTTGCATGCCTTTTCAAGTTTTTCCATTTCCGGAAGTTCATGCGGAAAATCCAGCGGTTCAAGTTCTTCGTCAATGTCAGAAATAATTGAAGCAATCTTAGAAATTTTATCATCACCCTGCCATAAAACAGGATTGAAGCGCATTGTAAGCTTTCTTATGCTCCTTAAAAACAGAAAGCGAGCCGCATTCAGATAGCGTGCATTATTGCAGACTGCATTCAGGAAAGTTTCGGAAGCGGCAAAAATTTCCGGGGTACAGTCTTTAGGGCCTGTAATAAGAACATTTTGGGAAACAAGCGCCTTGTTCTGCATGCAGGAAGGACATTCGCAGAGCCAATGTCCTTTTTTTTCTCCAGTACAGGAAAGGATTCTTGCAGTTTCCAAGGCACAGGTAAATTTACCGCTGCCTTCCGGCCCGCTGAACAAAACGGCCCCCGGTAGTGAATCTGTAGAAATATCGTGGATTAAGAGCTTAGAAACGCCCTGATGAAGCAGATTATCAAACATTAGGCACTCATTCCATTTAAATACTGGGAAGATGAATCAACCACGCCCGAAAGCAGGTCTACAAAACGACTATCCGTAAGAATCAGCTGAACATCAAACCAGGGCTGAAGAACTAAAATCGTAATTATAAAAGTAACCACAACCAGACCTTCTGCTACCCCAAGGGCAAACCCCAGCGTACGGTCAAGTCCGCGCATGATTTCGCCGCTGAAAATTTTTGCAATAATATGCTGCAGAATGTTTATTATCAGGAACACGCAGATGAAAATCAAAAGGAACGAAAGAACCTTAGAAACAATCTGATTTGAAATTGACTTGCTTACATAGGCATTAAGTTTTGGCGTAAAGATGATTGAAAGTGCAAGTCCGCCAATTACAGAAACCTTTCCAAAAAGTTCCTTGATAAATCCCTTTGCAAGTGCAGAAAGAGAAAAAATCAGAATGATTATCAAAAAACAGATGTCGATTGGTGCAAAAGTCATTTATTGCCTCCTGAATAGATTTTGTCAAAAAGAATGGCGGCAATTTTTTCTGCAGGATTTTTTCCTTCAGAAAGAGCATAACTGTGCACTGCAAATTCCTTTCTCCTTGATTCATCAAGCATAAGTTCAAGTGCCGAACGCAGTTTTTCTGCCGTTGCATTTTCCCTGGCAAGGACAACTGCAGCCCCTGCCTTTTCAAAATAACCTGCATTATCTTCCTGGTCACCGCGAGTACCGCTTCCGCACAAAGGGACAAGAATAACAGGCTTTCCAAGAACAGAAGATTCCCAAATTGAATTTGCACCTGCGCGGCTTAAAATAATGTCGCTGGCAGCCATAACGTCCGGCATTTCGCGGTAGATAAATGCATAGGGTCTGTAAAAATTGCGCACCGCTTCTGACTGCGGAACTTCTGCGCTCTGATCTGTATTTGCAGCACCAGTCTGATGCACAACAATAAAACGCTCGCAAAGCCATTCAAGGTTTTCCTGAACAAGCGAATTAATCTGCCTTGCGCCAAGGCTTCCTCCCTGAACAAAAAGAATCGGGCGGCCTTTGTACATTTCTGAATCATCAAGATTAAGGAAAGCACGACCTCTTTCTGCAGAAGCAGAATAGAACACAGGCCTTACAGGGTTACCTGTAACCACAGCTTTTGCGCGTGCAGTTCCAGACAGATATTTTTCCGTTTCCACATAAGAAACAAGAACTTTTTCTGCAGAACGGCTGTTTATTTTTGTAGCAAGACCTGGCGTAAAATCACATTCATGCGTATATACAGGGATTCCAAGAATCTTAGCGGCAATGCACGGCGGAACGCTTACAAATCCGCCCTTGGAAAACAGTACATCCGGCTTTACTTTAATAAGGATAAAAAGAGATGCAATAAAACCAGCAAAAATCTTAAAAAGATCCAGGAAATTTCTAAAGGAAACATAGCGTCGGAGCTTTCCGCTTGGAATACCGTAGAATACATCTGCGCTCTGCCGTCCGGAAGAATCAACGTTTTTGGAAACAATGTTCCTGTCCATTCCCCTGGAATTCCCAATCCAGCAGATTTGGACGGATTTTCCCTGCTCTTCACATAATTTTCGGAAAGCGTCGCATACAGCAAGCCCTGGGTAAATATGACCGCCAGTTCCACCGCCGGCAAATACTATTTTCTTAAAATCAGAATCATGTTTTTTCATATAGAATAATTCTATTATTCTTTATGGTATTTTTCAAGAATGGCAGAAATTTCTTCTTTTTTGAAAAGCTGGGCATACGAATATGCACTCATTCCCATTGAATCCTGAACATCTGGGTCTGCACCGTTTTCTGCAAGAAGCCTTACAATTTCTACCCTGTCTGCACCAACAGCAAGAACAAGATTAGACTGACCATCCTTTGAAATGATATTAAGGTCAGCCTTCTGAGAAACAAGGTATTTTGTAATTTCCTTATTTCCCTTCCATACGGCATCCATAACAGGAGTGTAACCGCGGTCTTCGCTTACGGCATTAATATCTGCACCTAAACCGCAGAGCCATTTTACAGCCCAAAGGTTTTCGCATCGGCAGGCAATATTCAAAACCGGTGTTCCATCCCTGTCTCTTGCATTTACATCCAGACCGGCAGAAAGATAGCATTCAAGGATTTCTTTGTTTCGTTTTGCCTTTTTAGGATCCTTTTCTACTTCAAGATATTCTGCAAAATGATCTGCATCAAACGGAATGCCGTTTTCAAAAAGATATGTAAATGCAGATGTCTTTATTTCTTCATTTGTAATTTTCTTTGAGTTCTTTTTTAAGTATGCAAAAAGAGCCTTGCTGTCATCATAAAAATTGCAGTTTGTAAACACAGAAAGATAGTCTTCCATGCGTCTTCCTGCTGCATAAACCGGAATTTTACGTCCGCAGAAAATTCCTGCAAGAAAGGTTACGCTCGGATTATCATGACTGTTCAGAATAACAGCCTGCGTAATTTCATGTACAAGTTCAAATGATGATTTTAATTCAACTGCATCGCTTGTAAACGAATAAATAACAGAACCCTTGTATTTTTCATTGATAATGGAAACAAGTTCTTCCTTTTCTTCTATATTGTCAGATATTATAAGCCAATTCATACATATAATTATAAAATAGGAATCCTAATCGTCAATAAAAAAAATAATCTTTTTTTCGATTTTTGCAGTCTTACCTGTTGACACAAATTCAGCATTTCTATAATATATAAACATCAACGCCGCAGTAGCTCAGTTGGTAGAGCGCCGGACTGAAAATCCGTATGTCGTTGGTTCGATCCCAACCTGTGGCAAAAAGCTTCTAACTTAGGTTAGAAGCTTTTTTTTATCTAAATTCCTTTTCCTTCGTTTAGTATTTTTTTTCAATTAAAAATCAGAGAGCCGTCTCAAAAAAAAACTGCCTGCAGCACTACTCCACAGACAGTTTTCTGAAAAATTTGTAATCCTAAATTTCACCGTGAATAAGCTGATAAGCAATTGACCCCGGCTTCGGGCTTGCCGGACAGTTGTTTCTGTCAAACCACTTGGCATCAATAAGTTCTTCTTTCTGAAGAACAATGTCACCGCTGGCATATTCTGCGGTAAAGCCAAGCATAAGCTGTCTTGGGAATGGCCAGCTCTGGCTTCCGCGGTACTGAATGTTCTTTACCCTTAGCCCGGTCTCTTCAAAAATTTCACGCTCTACGGCATGTTCAGCAGATTCGCCGGCTTCTATAAAGCCTGCAATGCAGGCGTAAATATCCTGATTACGCTGTGCGTGACGCGCAAGAAGAATCTTGTCTCCTTTTGTTACCAGAACAATAATGCACGGCTCAATGCGCGGGAACACAACGTTCTTGCATTCTGGGCAGATCCGCGCTGTAAAAAGCGGATGTTCATTAAGAGGCGCACCGCAATGATGACAGAATTTTTCTGAAATCCTCCAGTTAAGAAGCGACTTAGCCCTAAAAACCTGAAATCTTATATCATCATCTGCAGCATTTTCTGCAAAAAATTCGCGCAAAGGCTTTATGACATACGACTCGTTGAGCTTTTCTGCCGAAGAAAGCCCGAGCACCTTTATTTTAGTCTGTTTTTCTTCAAAATATTCCAGAATAGGGTTTTCTGATTTTATTCCCTCAAATTCCGAAAATTCAGGCAAAGAACCGTCAGCTTTTAAAACAATATTTGATTCAAAAAGGACAAAACACTTTTCCTGCATACACATTCCCCCTGCTCCACAAACGGTTATAAATCTGATTTAATTTTAAAACTTCTGTTCAGAAAAACTTCTTCTGAACAAAGATATTATATCACCATTTGAAAAAGAATGAGCGGTTTTCTTAAAAAATGTTATGCAGGTTATCTGTAAAATTATCAGCCGGCAGCTTCTGCCATGATTCTTGCAACTTCAAAAACAGCGCGCTGCTCAGAATCCTTAAGCTTTATAAAATTCTTGGAAAGCTGTTCCAGCATTACCGTTTTTTCTGAAGTACCCTTTCCCGGCAGTTCATTGTCAATTATACAGTCATAGCTTACAGAAAAAAGTTTAGACAATTCACGGATTACATAAAGAGGCGGTTCTTGAACAAGCTTTTCATATTTGATGAGAGCCTGTCTGGAAATTCCAAGTTTTTCCGCAAGCATTACCTGTGTGTACCTGTTTTTTTCCCTTAAGGATTTAATTACTGATTCGTTTTTCTGCATTCTTAAGCTCCTGTGGCTGAACGCTCTCTTCATGTACATTATAAAATAAATAAAGATGACATTTAACATATTTCAGACAAGATGCACATTAATGCAGATAAAATACACATTTGTTTCTGATAGATTACATAAAAAATAATAAAAAATTATTTTTTTCTTCGTAAAATGCATTTTTTAAACATTTTCATCGTTATATAAGGTAGACGGCTTTTTTGTGATTAAACATGAGCAGATGCCGGCCTGCTCCTTTTGGGATTTTGTTTGCCGTAATAAAAAAAAAAGTTTCATGGAGGAAAAAATGAAATCTTTATTGAAAAACGTAAAGATCTTGAAATTTGAAGATCTTCTTAAAATCAACGGCGGCTACAGCGGATCAAGCGGTGGCGGCGCAACCAGCACTCATACTTCAAAATGTTCAACTTCCGGACGCAGTTCTTCAGGAAATTACTCTACTACTGGGACTCGTACAAGTTCATGCAGTTCATCACGCACAACAACTTCTTCAAGCTATTCAGGAAGTTCAGGAGGTTCTTCCAAGAATAATTCCAAGAACAGCGGAACTTCAACTCTTTCACAGTCAAGCTATTCAGGCTCAAGCGCAGGCAAAAACCTTAACTCTGAACGTATAACATTCTTTGGAGACGGAACAGGTTACAGCTCTGTTTCGGGCTTCTTTGACGGAAGAAGCGCATACAACACAACTTCTGCCGGAAGCAAAACAGACTATACAAGATCAAACCAGAGGGATTTTTGCGGACTTCCGGAAAATATTGCCGCAGGCGCAGACAAAAATACATTCGGAAAAACAGCATGTGCTGCAACTTCCCTGCTCAACGAACTTTCAGAAATCTATACACGCGAATTCGGCGCAGAACTTTCTGACAAGGCAATGCAGAAAGCCATGGAAGATGCCATCAGACAGGGCGGCATAGACGCAAATGATGCAACAGTGCTTAGCTGGGAAAACGCAGCAAATGCAATGGCAAAATCTCTCGGGCTTACAGGAAAATTTACCTATGCTGGAAACATCAAGGATGCAGACATTACAATCTACGGTCTTGATAAAGACCCGACAAAAAAAGGATGCGAGCACTTTGTAAGTTCCATCGGAAACGACAGGTACTATGACCCATGGTCTGGCACAATCGGAAACATTTCTGATTTTGCTAAAAATGGCTGGAAAGTTGAATACCGCGGTCTGAACTACAAGAAATAAAAAAAATAATTAAAAGATATATATGGCGGTTGAGGAAAGCAAGGCCGCCATATATACTAAAAAAAAAGAGAGGTATATATGAAAAAAAGTCTTGCCATGCTCGCTTTTGCGGCGATTGCAGTCAATTCAATTACAGCTTTTCCATGGTCAAAAAAAGTTGAAAAAAATCCAGCTGAAAAAACAGAAGCCGTTGCAGAAAACGATAAATTTTACACAGCAAAAACGGACGGAACTTTGGATGATTCAAAACGCAAAACGCTCGGAGAATTTTCCTACATTGCACCGGAAAATAATTTTAAAATCGAATACGAAAAAGTAATGTCTCCAAAGGATTTTTACAGGACAGTCACAGACATCTACTATTCATTTCTAGATGATTACCCTACAGAAGAATCCGCAGCCAGGATGGTTCAGGACATAAAAAATGCTGACTTTCCGCTTGAAAACTTCAATTTATGGAAACATAACGCAAAAAACTATAAATACAGGCTTAACAAAAATCAGCTTGTTGAATTTCGTTTTAGTTTCCCTGTTCTTGAATGCTGTAAAGCTGAATCCAATAATCAATATGGTGGAAACTTTGACGTAATTTTTGCAACTGACAGTGGCATTTACAGGTTCTGCATTTCGCCGGAATACGCCCTTAAAGATTTTGAAAAAGAACTTTCTGCCTACATCCAGTATAAGGAAAACGGCGAAATGGGTCCAGGCTTTTACTGGGTAAATCAGAAGGCTTCAATGAACGCCCTTGCAGAAGCATTTATGCAAGAAGATCCTTCCCTGCCGGAACCAATGCTCAACTTTAAGCACAATTTTGACACTTTCCTGAACTCTCTCCGCCTTGACCAAAACAATTAATAAAAATGAATAGTGATGGTTTAGCCTGTCGACTCGTAAGAGCACGAAGTAAACCACCCTATCATTTTAATCTGTAAAAATAAAAAAATCAGACACAGAGCATTTTATTTTTTTTGAATTTCTATATAATGAAAACATGCGTAATATAAGATGTATTTTTTCAACCGTTATTTTTTCAATGCTACTTTTCTCCTGCCAGCATGATGCAGACAGATCGTTTACAGAAACTTATATCCGCTATAAAGCAATTCAGGAATACCAGTACAATCAGGAATTAAAGAATTATGACAGAACAATTCCTGACACAATAACTGTATATAATAGAGAATTTCACACAGAATTAAATGAAACTACAGAAAAAAAATACCTGATATTAATGTACCTTGCCGGAGATTCCAACTCCATCCAGAAACATCTTCTGAACAACATGATTTCTGTTTCAAAAGGGATGGCTTTGTCTTCTGCAGACATAAAGACAGTTGCATTCTTTGACGGCTCTGACAGCTATACAATACTTGGAAGTGAATCCGGGCTTTTTGAAATAAAGCCGAATTACCACTGCACAAATTCTACAATAGCAAACGACTACAAAATTACAAAAAATCTTCCAGATTGGATTGCTTCTGGAGAAGTTGATTCCGGTTCTTACGAAACCCTGGGCAATTTTCTTTCCTGGGCAGAAGATAATTACAATTCAGACTGCAGCCGGCACACAATACTGGTAATTGGAAGCCATGGAATCGGCACTTCTGGAACAGAATCTAATGTAAGCAGTTCTTTGGGAACATCATATTCCTTTTGCCCAGACTACACTTCAAATACTATCATTCATACAAATGAAATTCCTATGGCATTTGAAATGGCAGGCTTTGGTACATCCAATAAAATCGACCTTATTATGTACGATACATGCCTGTGCGGAACAATAGAAGAAGCATATGAAGTAAGAAATTATGCAAAAGCAATTCTCTTTTCTCCAAACGAAATACCAGGAGCAGGATTCCCCTATCAGAAAACAATTGCAAATATAAATGCCGGTTCATCGATTTTTTCAATCGGTGAAAATCTGGCAAAAGAATATGCAAGTATATATGAAAACTGGAAAGCATCAGACGGCTCAAGACCTGCAACAATAACATTTGCAGATTTAACTCTTGTAGACGGCATTGAATCAGAAGTATCCGCCATTGCAGATTATTTTGTAAACAATACCCAATATTCATATATTCTAAATGATAATTCATACAATTATCTTAGATACAATAATACAAAAATCACAAGCAACAACATTAATTATGACTGCAATTATTTTATAAACAAAAATACCCTTCCTCATTTTTATTCTTTTGATTTAGGTTACCTTTGCGACAAAGTTCAGTCATTTGCAGAAAAAAACAAAATAACAGAACTTTCAGAAATCTGTACAAACATAAAAAGCAGACTTGGAAAAATCGTTGCATGTTCTTGGCGCGGAAACACATCCGCAGGAACGTATACGGATTTTAATGCCTCAACAAACTATTACGGATTAACTATAGTCGGAAACTCTGCATTAAAAAACTCCCAATATTATAATCCATATGCAAAAACAACATTTGCATTCAATACAGACACAACCTGGAAAAACTTACTGCAGCTGCTGTATCCGGAGGAATTTTTATCGCTGATTCAGAAAATAAGCCTTTTATAAAAAACATTAGAAAATTTATTAGAAATTTATTTTCAAAAAAAAGATGAAAAAATTTAAAACTCAGTATATAATACCTCCGATGAAAAGGCAGTTTATTTTAACGGCATTTTTAAGCTTTCTCATTTTAGCGTCTTGTTCAGACAACAGTTACGACTGCTACAGCTGGACTTACGATCCTGATGTAATTAACATTGATAATGTTGTTTCTGCAAATAATGCAGAAGAACATCCCCACGACAATTTAAAGACAAAAATAGACAAAGACTTTTTGGTTTTATTCTATATTAATGGGGATACTCCGGCAAATGATTACTTATTCTATCAAATGGCCCAGATTGGAAAAGGCCTGCGTAATGTAAGAAGATATGATGGAATCACACCTAAAAAAGCCTACAATAATATAACAGCAGCCGGACTTTGGGACGGCTATAATAAAGATGCAGAATTTACCCCAAACTACTACTACCCTTATACAAGCGTGCTGGAATTTATTTTCCCAGAACAGGAATATACTAAAAACATTGTAAAAGATATAAAAAACTTTTCAATTGATTATTCCTCAGAAATAATGAAAAGTACAAACAACTGGCTTACAGACATCCAGGAAGCAAACTTAGCAGATTCCAATACGCTTAAGGAATTTTTAAGCTGGGCAATTGCAAAATATAATTCAGACAGTTCAAAAGAAATAATACTTGTTTTAATTGGAATGGCCGGAGGGTCTTTCGGTGACGAAACAGGTTCTTATATTCCCCCGGATTTTTCGCGTTCTACATGCCGCGACTACTCTCACGAAAGCTACTATCTTTCTGCTTCAGACATAAAAAAGGCTCTTAATGACAACGGATTTACAGACACAAACAAACTGCCTCTGTTAGTTATGGACACTGGTTTAAGTGCTTCAATCGAAGATACATTTGAACTGAAAGACTGCGTACAGGCCTTGCTTACATCTCCAACAGAAGCACCGGCCGGTGGGATGGATTTAAATTACTTCCTTACTACATTAACAAAAAACACTTCTATATATGACATAGGTAATGCAAACGTAAATATCTATGCAAACAAAAACTATGGTACTCAAACCCAGACAACTAATGGAGATGCCTCATTAACATTCATGGATTTGACAACGATCGGGACTCTTGCAGACAATGTAAATCTTCTTTCTGCAGAAATCTTAAGCCGTAAAGATACAAAAGAAATTGAATATTCCGATGGAAAAAAATATTCAATGTACGACCTTATGTACAACAAGACATTAAAGGACGGTTTCTTATACTACAGCAGCACTGTTGAAAACAGCATTACAGACAAAACCATGCATTACCTGGCCTTGTACCAGCACAAAATTCCTGGAGACACATTCTTCATTGGATATTTCTATCAGTATGATTTGACCTATCTTTCCTATGCAGTTAGAAGGGCTGCAGAAAAAAGCGGCGCAAACTCTTTATACTATTATGCAAATCAAGTTATAGAAAATTTAAGTGAAGTCATTGTAAGTTCATGGAGAAATGGAACCGGTTCAAAATACGGTTTATATCCAAAGCTTAACAGCACATTCAACGATGCCGCTTCCCTGCTTCACTTTGGCATAACAATAGGCGGTCCGGCACGAAGCCAGAACAAAAACGCTGACGGCTCATATATCTATCTTCAACCATATAATTTTTCTGACTTTGCCTATAAAGATTATCAGGACAGCACGGGAACAACATGGAAATATCTTTTGCTTTCATTATTTCCAGAGCAGTTTGTAGAAAACAAATTCACTGTTTACGAACAGTACCGATAAATATCCGGAACAGCAGAAGCTGATTCTATCAGTCCCTTATAATAACTTCCAGAGAAGTACTATACGGATCTTCTTTTATATTTTCATAGGCATCAAGATTTATGTAATAGAGTCCGGCTTCAAGAGATGAAACAGGCAGAACCCAATATGAATAAGTGTAGACGCTTCCTCCGCTCCATGCAGTTGCAAAAGTTTTTCCCTCACCGAAATTTTCATAGGTGTACCCCTGTCTACCAAATGTAAGGTTTGTCTTTACAAATTTTTCTACTGAAGTCCGGCATAAGAAATACAAATATGAAGAACCAAGTGTCGATCTTGAGAACTCTATAGAAGCATCATCAAGTTCTAAAATATTATCCATATCTACAGAAAGACTTTTGCTGTTTCCATGAAAAAGCATAACCGTAGAAGTATCTACAGAATTATTTGATGAAGTATAAAACTTTATCTTATCACTGCCGAATATCGTATCATCGCCATCCCTAAAATACGAAAACAGGGAAATGCTCTTGAAATCTTTATAATAGACGTCAGCGTCACCAGAATTGCAGATAAAACTTCCGTCCTGAGAATCCCTTTTCCAGCCAAGCCAAGGATAAACAATTCCCTGATGAATCTGCATAAGAGAAGCTGTTTTTCCAGACTCATACTCCAGATTTTCAGGTACAAAAATTTTCTGTCCGGCATCAGAACACGCTGAATAGACAACATTTTTTACGGCTGGCATTGCAGCAACAGAATCTGTCACATCTGTATAAATAAGATTTGCAGCATCTGAATCATCGTAAAACTTTCCGTTAGTCATTTTGTAATATATGGCAAAACGATTTATTGCCATGGCATCGGAAGCCCATGAATATACGTCCGCCAGACCCGAGGAAAATTTACCGGAGTAGATATTCGGATAAACATACGGAGATTTATCATTATCATTTTCTGCACAAAGACGAATTAAATATTTTACATCCATAAGTACAGAAAAAATTACATAGTTACTGTTTGTCCCCAAAGTACCGTCAATTGTATAACCGCTTTCCAGAAGGTATTCATTATCAATTATTCTAGGCTGAGGACACCCGCAGTCATTAACTAACTGAGCCCAACTTATATCTTTTGTAAGTCCAGAAGTTTCAAACGGCAAGCCCAGAATGCATTTTACATATTCAGTATAATTATTGGTGTTTGACGGATTTGATATATCCATCATTTCAAGAGTAAATTTTGATTCATTATCAGAATTATCTGTCCATTCTGCATTCAGATAAAAGCGCTGGTTAGAAGCCAGCTCAGAATCCCTGTACCCGACTATAAAATCACTTGGAGCATTGATTGCTGAAGTTATAACATTACTAACCGGAACAACAATCTGATAATTTCTATTTGCATTTACCGAAACGGTGTCACTGTAAATATAGCTCTTATCATCATCCGTAAAAGTTACGACCAGATTATACGTATCTGCAGTAATATTATTACATTCAAGAATATAATCTGAAGTAAAATCAGAAAATGATGGAGTATCTGCATAATACGGAATTATATAAGTTTTACCTGCAACCCTTGTATTAAGCAGATCTCGTTTGTAAAGCTCAACTTTTGAATAATACCCGGAATAGTCTTCCAGATTCCAACCGGAAGTATACAGGGCAAAAGCAACGGAACCTTTTGAACTGCCCCGCTGTAAAGGAGTAAGATAGACTTCAAAGCTGTTTTGATTTCTGGTGTCTACCGTGGCATTTCCAAGCAGAACGGCAGAATTCTTATAATTCTGATAATCAAAACTGCCCGCCCCCTTTTCTACCGCAGCAACATAAAAAATATAGCTTCCGTTTTCTACTTGAATCTGAAATTCTCCCTTTGTACCGGAATCATTTTTTTTCTGCATGTTCAGTTTAAGACATTTAGTAAAACCTGAACCAGTAGAAAAAGCTGCATCAGAACCTGTTGATTTATTATTCCCGAAAATATAAAAATCCAATTCGTCAGAAGTATAAGCCGGAGCTTCAATGCTCCTGAAATTCAAGCAGTTTGAAAAAGCAGAACAACGGAGTATTTTTGTAGAACTTTTTTGAGATGTTCCGTTAGAAATCGCCTGGTACTTAAAATTATTATTATCTGAAACACCATTTCCACAGGAAAAAATCAAAAGCGAAAATAAAACTGTAAACAAAAAATAATAAAATTTGTTCATATAAAGATTATAACACAAGATAAAAAAAACGGACATTGATATTTCTATCAATGTCCGTAATATCATCTGCTGAAGCAGACTTTTACAGGATTAGAACGGTGTTGTTCCTGTTCTTGTATAAAGCTTGCTATTAGCAGAAGCAAGAGCTGCAGAAGCTGCATCCGCATATGTAGAAGCAGTAGAACTGTAGTTCTTTGGTGTTGCAGCAGTAGCTGTGTAATATGCTGTAGATGCAACAAAGTCTGTTTCCGGAACAATTGAATATTTTGAACCGGTCTTAGAATAAATCTTATGTGTCTTCGAAGCCGCAATAGCAGCTGCATAACTTACATAAGCAGTTGCAGTATCAGAATATGTTACAGTGTCTACTGAAGTACAAATGAAGTATTCTGTAGTACTGTTTGACCATGTAGCTTCTGTATAAGCATATGTTGTTGAATCATTTGTAAGTTCAAATGTAAGTACATATGTATAAGGAGTATCCGGTCTGAGCTCTGTATATGCTTCGTATACAAGCCTGTACTTTCCAGCTGTAAGGCTTGAAATAGGAACTTCAAATTCCCACATTGTATGAGAACCGCTCAAAGGTTCTTTTCCATCGCTTCCAGAACCAAGTTTTGTGTTATCGCCAGAGAATGAACCCGCTGTGCTTGTCAAAGTCCTGTCAAACTTCTTAACAAGGTTAGTACCAGACTGCTGCTGGATAACAAGCCTTACCTTTCTGTAAATGTCTTTATTCTCTGTAGATTCTTCAGATTCTACAAGATCACAAATAAGCTTGTTATAGTAAGAAGAAAGTTTGAATGCATTACCTTCAATTTCTCCGTCTGTGAATGTTCCTGCAGCAGTAAGATAGTTAGCAAGCTGTTTAGCTTCTGCATTCTTCTGCTTGTAGATGCGGACATTCTTTGACTTAACGGCATAATCTTCATCATTGAACATTTCGTAGAATGCATTTGTTGCATTGTAGTTTGCAAAAAGTTCAAGATTTTCAGATGCCATGTACTTAGGAAGATTTGCACGAACGTAAATCTTCTTTGTATTTGACTTAGTCTTTGTAATTACAGTATCCAGATCATCACTTGAAGTAACAGCTGCAACAGCAGGAACCTTTATGAAGCCGGCATTTGTTGTGTAATAATATTTTGCATTATCTGCCGGTGCATGAACTGCAGATGCAAGTTCATATGAAACCTTTGATGTCTGTGTATTGTCTGCATTTACAGTTGTAGCATCTTCATTGAGTGCTGCTGTACCGCTTCCAAGAACAGAAGCCCATTCAATCATACGGAAAATCTTTGGATGTGCAGAAGTTGAGTCAATAACAGAACCATCTGCAGAATCCTTCTTCCAAGAAGACCATACAGCATCACCATTGAACAGAGATGCATAGTTTGTTGTTGCATAGTTGTAGGCAAGAGGACTTATAAGTTCTGTACCCGCATTTGTTACAGTATGATACTGAATTACAGTACCAGTTGCTGCAGAGTATCCAGGAACAGAAGATGTTACTTCTACAGGTGATGCAGGAACCTTAGCATTTTCATCAACAGATATAAAGTCACCATCATTTAAATTGTATTCAATACGATAGCGGCTGATACCAACAGGGGCAGATTCACCGCCTGTAGTAAATGCAGGAGCATCAGATGCAACCTTTGGCCATAATTTAGGAGTAATTACAGTACCGTCAGCATTAGCTGTAGTCTTGTTAAGAGTAACAGATGCCATAGCAGTCTGGTCTCCTGCAGAAGCTTCTGCTGTACTTGTCAATGAATAAGTACTTGCATAAATCCAGTCCTGATTGCTTGAGAATGCAGTATCATCATCAGCAATATCATTACAGCATGCGTTCCATGCACAAAGACGGGCAATATAAAGTTTACCCAAAGGAAGCTTGAGAGTAACAGTTGTATTGTTCTTGTCCAGAGAACCAGCTGCATAATAACTGTCAGTTTTTCCGTATATATATTTATTATACGAAATCTTTTCTGAAGCCGTAGCAACTTCTGCTTCCCATGCTGTTGTTGCAGCAGTAATAGCAGCATCAAAACCTGCATCTGTGTCAACAGGAACTGCAGCAACAGCGGTCAAAGCTTCAACGGCAGTTGTTGAAAGACCAAAGTTTGTACCGTCTTCCTTCCATCCAAGACCAGCATCAGAAGATCTGTCCCCTGAAACTTCAAGAAGCTGAAGAACATAGTACTCTTCGTTCTTTGCATTGTCAGTCCATGTAAATGTTGCATAGTAGTAATCTGCATCATATCCAACCGGATCTGTATAACCAACCTTAAAGTCTGTAGGCTTATCAGGTGCAACATCAATTTTGCGAGGAATATCAACATCCTGCTTTGTTTCCTGGTTTGCATATACGATGATGCGGTCACTCCAAGGAATAGACTTGCCGTCTGTATCATTTATGAAGTTTACAACAAGGTTATATGCTCCTGAAGGAACACTGTCCAGCTTATAAGTAAGACCATCTGCATGAGCAAGTTCGCCTTCAGCAGTCCAGTCATATGGAGCTCCTCCAGAAGGATCTTTAGGAGATGTAACAGCTATTACACCAGCTCCCATTGCTGTTGCGCCGTGGTATGCATATTTTCCGCTAGGAAGAACTACATTAGTTCCATCTGCAAGAGATTTAATACTGATTTCAGCATAATATCTAGGATCATTCCACAAATCTTCACCGTCTTTTGTGCGGATTGTAAGTTCTACATCTCCATAACCGTTCAGGTTATTTGGAGAAAGATAGAATTTTACAGCTTCGCCGTTACGAAGATCTACAGTGGCAGCTCCATAGAATATAGCATCCTTTAATTCCTGACCGGCTGTAATTGCAGGTTCAGAAGCATAATAATTTGCCGTAGCATTAAAGGTTGCAGTTGCATCATATGCAGCAAGATACAGAGTGTATTTAGAAACGCTCAAATCAAGCGCAACAGTACCTTCTGTATAGTTGCCGGAAGAACCTTCTGTAAATGCAACATACGCACCTGTAAGGTCTGTGTTTGCAAGAGAATCCCTACCCCAAAGATAGAACTTCAAATCAGAAGCCAGTTTCTTTTCAGGGTATATAAGACGAGATTCTCCAAAAACAATCAATTCATCATTTGTAGTAGCAGTAACATTCAGTGTTCGTTTATTGGACGTTGAACTTCCTGCATTATTATTAAGCAATGCAAACTGACTTAGAGTTCCGTTTACAGAACCGTCTACAGAGTTAGAACAGCCTGTCACGAACATACTAAGTGAGGAAATTGCAATTACCAAAAATTTTGCAATTCGTTTCATATTTTTCCTCCACATGAATCGTCATGTAAAAAATCATAATAAACACCAGATTTGATTCTGGTCTCAACAATAACTAAAACCAGAACCTAGTTACTTTCTATAAGTTTATAAGTAACCTTATATGTAAGTGGCGTATTAGGCTGATTTGGTGTGTATGCATTAAATGTAACATCGTAAATACCACCACGCATTGATGTTGTTGCTACCTTAAAGTAGAAGTCATTATGAGCACCAGTAGCCAATGGATCAGCATTTGCAGTTCCAGAACCTACTGTACCAATACCTTCTGCAGAAGTTCCAGGTGTAAACGTACCTCGTTCCATTTCCTTATTATAAACAACGGATCCACTGAATTTTATTTCAAGAGAAGCTTTAGTCCACTTATCTTGATTTGCAGTTGCCAGTGCATCTTCTGCAAGAATAAATGTAAGTGACTTGTAATTGCTAAGGTCAATTTCTACTGTACCAGGCATTACTTCACCGTCAGTATAAGTTACTGCTGGAGCAGAACCAGGAACTTCGCGGGTTTCAACAGGAACACTGGTATTTGTAAGCTGTCCTGAATAAGAAGTTGCAACACCAGGTGTCTTGAATACACGAATATTTCTCTGCTGAGGAACAAAGTCTGCAACCTGGTAGATAGTTCCAGAAGCAGAATCTTCGGCATAATAGGCAAACAGATCAAGGTTTCTGAAAGACTTGTAAGTATCAGTCTTTTTAGAAGAAGGAGCCATTACCCAAAGATTTTTGTTAGTGTATACGCTTGTCTTATCAGATGAATACTGCTTGTATGTTGCAAGTTTAGTAGTAGCAACACTTACAAATCCTGCAGCACCAGTAACATTGATTATACCTTTGTTAGAGCGTACGAACCAGTCTTCATCATTATCAACAGTAAGGTCTGCGTCTACATATTCAAATGTATCTTCATCATAAACTCTTGCTGTTCCGGCAGAATCAACAGGAAGACCATTTGCATCAACCTTAAGTTTTTTACCGTTTGTAAGCCAGTCAATTGCCGCAAACTTGTCACCAGCAACACTACCGTCAAGCCATGCTCTCCAGCTCATAGATCCCTTAAACAACGATGCATAATTTGTAGAAGCATAGTTATAGATTGAAGGATCGAGCAAAGCAAAACCGTTTGTAGTAATATTTCCGTAAACCCTGATAGCATCTTTTGTACTGTTAATGAGAGGAATTGCAGAGCTTACATCTCCAGTACCTGTAAGAACACCATTTGCATTTACAGAAATGAAATTACCGTCATTAAGATTATATGTAACGCGGAATCTATTGATTGCAAGAGGTTCATCACCATCTATTGTATCATTGTCGATCCACTTAACAGGAGAGAATACTCCATCATCTTTTCCAGAAGCTGCATTTTTTGTAGTTGAAATATTTTCAAGTTCTGTTTCTGTCAAAGACTTTTCTGTTACGTAGATCCATTCAAGCTTACTTGTAAGAACAGAAGAACCGTTATCAGCATCAAATGATATTGAAGAACCACATGCTTTGCTGTAGCTTGCAAGACGAGCTGTAAATACATGTCCAAGAGGAACCCACAATGCAAGTTTATAACTCTGTGCATAAAGGCCACCGCCGGCATATTTTACATCAAGAGTAAAATCAGATTTATTGCTGATTGAATTGTCATATGATTCCATCTTTACGCCGGATTCTGCCCCAAGGTTAGACCATGCCAACGGAACCTGATTTGTACCAAGTTCGTCAAGGCGCTTGTTACCGGCTGCAGTAGCTGTCAATTCTTTTGTACTTGAATCTACATAAGTTGTATTGAATGAACTGAGTCTGTCAAGTGTATCTGCTGTCAATCCAGAAAGTGTAGCATCTGTAAGACCAGTAAGGTCCATAAGCTGAAGGATGTAATATTCTGCGTTATCATCCTTTACGTCCCATTCAAATGTTGCAAGATAATAGCCAGCATCATCATTCATAAGGTTATTATAACCGACACGAAGATTTGCAGGTGCAGCAGGTTTTGAAAAAATCTGATTAGAAATATCTACAAGCCACTTTTCTATTTTTGTAGCATCTGTTGTTACTGCACCAGTGTTGTCAATACCAGCAATTGAATGTTCTGTCGATTTTACCGAAGACTGATTAGGAAGAACAATAATTGAATCCATGAATGGCCAGATCATACCATTTGCAGCTTCTGTATCAGCAATAGTATCACCTGTATGAAAGTAAACATACAGATTGTAAACACCAGACGGAACTACTTTTTTGTAGTTTACGTAAGTTTTATCAATACCGTTAGTACCATCATTCCATACATAATAACCGTTAACCTTAGTATTTACTGTAACAGCTGTTGTTGCTCCTGAAGTATCATCAATAATGTTACCGTTAAAATCTTTAATACAGATTGTGTAAGCATATCCAGGATCATTCCAGTATTCTGTAGTACCGTTTACAGTACGCAGATTAAGGTCAACAGTACCTGTTCCTTCAATATTTGTTGGAGAAAGGTAGAACTTTACAGTTTCATTGTAACGCAAATCAACGTCTGCCCTTGCATAAAGAACAGATTTTGCCATAACTGCAGCAATTGCAATGGCATCTGAAGCAGCTCCGTCAACAGCAGTTTGAACATCAGAAGCATCTGTATTCATTACAGCAGCAAGGAACATCTTATAGTTAGAAATTGCAAGGTCAACTGCAACTGTACCAGTCTTGTTGTCATTTGCAGCAAATTCAACTGTATGAGGTTTATAAAGTGAATCTGTTTGATTAACTATTTTACCGTTAATTACATCTTCACCCCAAAGGAAGAATGTTAGTTCTGAAGCCTGCAAAGCCTCTGGCAAAATAGTTCGGGATTCACCAAACTGAACAACACCGGCTTCTGAAGTTGCGACAACATTCAGTTTTGAGAGTGTTGCACTGGAACCAGAATTATTCTTTTGATACTGTAACAATGCAAGCTTATTCGTATTTGACAGGGAACCGCCAACATCATTACTACATCCGCTGAATAAAACTGCTAAAACACATATTGCAACAGCAATTTTTTTTGCAAGATTTTTCATGTTATTTCCTCCATACCATAAAAATCAAAATTGTGTAAAGTTTTCAGTTTCCTGAAACTTTGTCCTCATCCAAAACAACGTAGTTATAATGCGAATAAACTATAAGACCACACGAATCAGAAAAAACTTTACCCGCCTTATTTTTTAATGAAAGTGTAAGCTGATACGTCTTACCGGCTTTCAAACCGCTCATAGGTAAATAAATTACGAATTCGCGAGTTGTGTAACTGCAATTCTCCCAAAACTTAACTATTGGAACTTCTTGATAATCAGAAGCCGGATCTCGTACTATCCATTTGTACTCATAGCAGTCATAGGGAGCTGCAAGGTTTAATGTACCGTCATCGTATACAAAGTATTCTTCGTACAGCAAATCCCTTTCATCAAACCCTTCGTCATTTGGCGTAAGGATTTTATCCTCTATTTCCTCCTCTTCAGTTTGCTTTTGCGACAAATACTGCTCAAGGAGCATATTTTTCGTAAAATTTTCATTGTACTGGTCGTACAAGTCGTCAATGCTGTTTAAGCAGGATGAGAATAAACCACTAAAAATAATAAGACACAAAATCGGATAAAGCAAATTTTTTTTCATGTCTTATATCCATTAAAAGATTGAATTACATTTTTATTGCAATCCAATCCTTTACAGACTAGATCCAATAAAAAATCCTTTAAATAAAGTTCATTTCGTCCTTTTTTGTGCCTCTCCTGTTCTTCTAAGGTATTTATCTGAGAAATATTGAATTGTTTAAAAAATGAAAACTTCATCATAAAACGCTTCTTCCATTGGCAGATTTTAAGCCCAAAACTCAAATTTGTCCAAATTTAAATATTCCTCCAACCCAATTTTCGGCAGAATTCCGCTTATACTTTAGTTAAATTTTCATTATTTTTTTTTGCAGTATAAAGAATTAGAATAGATTTAAGGGTAAATGACAATTTTTTACAGTTTTATTTTACGCGCTTCATAAGCCTTATGTTCATTCCCAAGCCGGTCTTGAACATTATTCCAAGCGCAGTATTGTAGCTGATGCACACGTTAAACTGGAAATTCTTCCATCCAAGTGTAAATGTATCTCCAAAATCCCATGAAAGTCCGCCGTCTGTAATTATGGTGTTGCTGCCAAGGTGGCCGTTCCACAGGGTATGATAAGAGAAGCCTAAGTCAATTTCTTCCTTTAAATAGAAATCCGGATTCTTAAACGGATCTATAAAAATTCCGACAGGGAAATTCATTGTTATGCCGACAAGATACGGGTTCTGCAGGGTTGCCGTTCCTGAAGTATATGTATACGGGTAAGAAGGCCCCGGCCATGCAAACTGAAATGCGGATCTTGCACCTGCGTAAAGCTGAGGAAGCTTAAACAGCCCCGTATACATGTATCCGCCATCAATTTCAAATCCGTGATTATACGGATCCATCTGAAGCAGATAGTTTGCGCGTATATCTATAGAATGACCTTCTACTATCTTGTACCAGCGGTCAGCCTCTGGGGCAGGCTCTTCAGCCGGCTCTTCTGCAGGCGGTTCGGCTTTCTTTTCCGGTTCAGGAACCTTTGGTCCTTCATTTTTTGCAGCAGGAGGATCCATTGTTCCGGAACGAATTGTAGGAGCCTTTACAGGATCTTTTTCTACGAATTCATCAAGATTTATAAGGAAGATTTCGCCCTTGTGGTCACCTATAAGAGCTCTTTTTCCGGTGCTGTCCAGTTTAATGGAAGTAATGTTTCCGCTTTTTAGAGGCGGAAGGGATCCAATATAAGTTTTGTTTTTTACGTCAATATAATCCATTCCGTTATTGGCATTTACAACTACCATGTAGTTTCCTGCCTTATCCAGATCAAAATCAACTATATCTGCACTTACTTTGATTGTAGTGAGGTTCTTTGCGTCAACGGTTCCGCCCGTACTGTTTATAAAGTCACGTATTCCGATTGTATTTTTGTCTACAGGGAAGACAATTTTATCTCCGTCAAAAATTATGCGCTGGTTCTTGCGGCTGTAAAAATTAAATGCAGTTACCATCTTGTAAGTATTTGCATTCCATACATATGCCATGCCGGACTGTGTTCCCGTAACTAAAAAGCGGCAGTCTTCGCTGAACGAAAGCGTATAGATAGGACTGTTTACGCCTTTCACTACTTTTTCGCTGAACTCGTTCTTTAAAATCTGATGTTGGCGCAAAAAATGAATGTCGCCGTAAACATCTCCAAATGCAATGTAGTTTCCATTCTTGCTGAATGCAGAACCCATTATTTTACCGGCGTAATTATATCCGCTTACAACATTTGATTCGTCATACGGATGTTCCCAGAAATACATAGAGCCGTCTTCCGTACGGCTTACAATGCGATTCTTTCCGGTTGCAACAGATGTAGTAAACTCGCCGGAAACAAAATTCTCGCCCGGAGAAGAAATTGTTTTTACAATATTAAAGCGGTCTGTATCGCGGACAATTACTTTTTTTGATTCAAGATACAGGAAGCTGGAATCTTTTTCGTCCCATTGGAGTCCAAAAACAGGATTTGGAGTTACAATCATTGGCATCGGATATTCTTTTGCAGACAGCAATCCCGCAGCTCCAATCAGAACGAGCAATAATGAGAATTTTTGAATGTAACGAGCCCTGTTAAATTTCACTATATCCAGTCCTAAAAAAACATTCCCATTACCTTATCGGCAGTTTTCCATTATACCTTTAGATTATATTTTGACATAGTTTTTTTTGTATTGTAGAATAAAATTAAGGTATTTCAATGAAAAAATTTAAATATTTGCTTTGTGCATGCTTTTTTTTATCTTCTATTGCTTTTTCAGAACAGAAATTTACTAACTTTACTGGTGCACTGGAAGAAATCTGTGACACTCTTTATGATTTTCTCCCTGAGAATGCTACCCTGCTTTCTACTCAGCCGGATGCATTTATCGGACGATTCTTTCCGTCCATTCCATGCCGCTTTTCCGTGGGACTTGCTACAAGCGCAACCTTGATTGACACCGAATTTGTTGCAGATAATTTCCAGGTCATTATTGATGACATTTCTGCTGCCCTACCAAAAGATTATTTTAAGGATATAGGATTTTCCATTCCTCAGAAAATTCCGCTCCCAACTGCGGCTGTTACAGCAAGAATCGGAGGAATCATCCTTCCATTTGATATAGGAGCTTTTGCCGTAACAACTACTGATTCACTTATAAAAGACGTTTCATTTGATGATTTTTCAATGGATTTTTCTTACACCTGTGCCGGTGCAGATTTAAGGTATGCACTTATAGAAGGCGGAAACATCCTTCCAAAACTTTCTGTAGGAGCCGGATACATTTATTCTAAATTTGATTTTGGAATTGAACTTGATAAAACCCTATATTCAACAGAATATGACATTGGAAAACTGAATTCTTCTATTAATATCAATCTTGAATGCCACACATTCTACGGTCAGGCTCAGATTTCCAAAAAGCTTTTGATTTTTGTTCCATTTGCAGGCGTAAAGGCCCTTGTAACAGCATACAAGACAGATTACGGCTGGTCCGTTTCTACAACAAACCTTATAAAGGATCTTTATTTCGGCGAATCAAAATCAGAAGAAATCCGAGGGCCGTTTCAGACTCAATTCTATACCGGATGCGGAATTCAGCTTCCATTCATTCAGTTTGGCATAAACGCTGCATACAATTTCCAGAGCCACAAATATTCAGGCGCATTCATTGCAAACTTAAAGATCTAAAATCTTTCCAAACAGATTCTATCATGCAAAACACAAAAAAAAACAGCCGCTGGTTTTCTAACCAGCGACTGTTTTATATAAAACTATTTATCTAGTTTCTGCTAAACTTAGCGCTTAAGGCTCAAAACTGTTTCCAGAAGTGTATCTGCTGTCTGGATTGTCTTTGAGTTGGCCTGAAAGCCACGCTGAGTTACGATCATGTCGGTCATCTGTTCAGAAAGATCTACGTTAGACATTTCAAGAGCACCGGCAAGAAGCCTTCCCTTTCCGGCTACACCGGATTCACCGATATTTGCCTGACCAGAGTTGTTTGTTTCAACATAAGTGTTGTCTCCGGCTTTTTCAAGACCGCGGTCGTTGGCAAATGTAGCAAGTGCAAGCTGACCGATTACACGGTTTGTTCCGTTGGAATATACGCCTGTAATTGTTCCGCTTGAGTCAATCTTAAAGTTATCAAGATAACCAAGTGTGTATCCGTCCTGGCTGTAAGCCTTTGTTGTACTTCTTGAAGCAGACTGAGTAACTGTGTTCTTCATACTGCCGATTGTACCAAGATTGATGTTGAATGTCTGACGGTAAGGATTTCCGTTTTCATCGGCATTTGCTTCCGGTACAGTAAAGCTTGTTGTAAGTACAATTTCTCCGTCCGGATTTGTAATGTTTCCTGCAGAATCAGTTACAGAAGAAAGCTGACCGTAGTTGTCAAAGTTTACGATGAATGTATTCTGAACGCCGTCTGTTGTTCCCAAGCCAACGCGAGTCTGTGTAAAGTCTGCATTGTCTGCATCTACGTTTACAGTTGCCTGCCATGAGTTTGGAACTCCAGGAACCTTTCTGAATGAAACTGTAAGCTGGTGAGCATTACCAAAGCTGTCATAAATCTTCTGGCTTGTTTCCCATGTACCTTTTGCAACATCGTTTGCACCGGCTCCTTCCTGAATCTCCGGAGTGTTTTTGTCCAGGTTGCAGGCAAAGAGAACGTTTTCTGTAGCTTTAGCAGGATCTTTTGAACCTACAGGAATTACAAGGTCAGTTGGAGTTGCAGCAGTTTGAACTATCTGTTCACCGTTCAATTCCTGTGCCATCCACCCCTGAACGCGCATACCATTTGCAGGATTTACAAGAGTTCCGTCACGGTCAAGGCCAAAAACACCGTTTCGAGTATAGAAGCTTTCTTCTCCGTTTTTTACAACAAAGAAGCCGTTTCCCTGAATGGCAACATCAGTTCCAACGCCTGTTGACTGAAGGTTTCCCTGTGTAAATACCTGTTCAATTGTAGAAATTGTCATACCAAGACCAACGTCCTTAGGGTTTACACCGCCAAGTTCTTCTGTTGGCTTGGCAGCACCGGCAACCTGCTGGCTGATCATGTCCTGAAAATTTACACGTCCGCGTTTAAAACCTGTTGTATTAACGTTAGAAATGTTGTTTCCTATTACGTCCATACGTGTCTGATGATTCTGAAGACCAGAAACACCAGAATAAAGTGATCTCATCATATCTCTTTTCCTGCCTTAGAATTAGTTATATACAGCCTTGATTTTGTTCAAATCGTAGTACATTCCGTTTATCATTACCTGAGGGTTTTCGCCAAAACTTGTAGCTTCAACAACGCCCTGCATATTTGAATCGCCGACATCAACTTCTACTGTTTTTCCCAAAGTGTTTGTTGCCTGGGAAGAATTAATCATCGCTGCAAGTTTGTTGAACGATTCATTCATATTTGTCATCTGTTCCAATGAACTGAACTGAGCCATCTGGCTGATAAACTGAGTGTCTTCCATTGGACTTGTAGGATCCTGATTGGAAAGCTGTGTAATCAGAAGCTTAAGAAAGTCATCTTTACCCAGCTGCTGAGAAGGTGTACGACCAGAAGCATTTAAAGTCTTGTTGAAATTATTTACTTCATTTTCAACTGCAAACTTTTCGCTTGAAGTCAAAGTAGAATTTACCATGTTCATTTCCATATCAGTACCTCAATTATTTACGCAACAATATTTACAGAAGAAACTGGAACCATGCCAGAAACTTCTTCCTCAAAACCTTGAGCAGAACCGCTTTCTGCAAGGTCTCCGTAAGAATGACTCATACGGAATCTTGCTGCAGGATTTTCCTGTGAATCTCCTGCTCCGTTACCGGAAGCGTTCTGACCAGCAAAAGCCAATTCAAAACCCGCATTTTCAAATCCGCTTTCCAAAAAGGCCTGTTTTAAGCTGTCAGCGCTTTCTTTAAAGGCGTTGAATGCTTCCTGAGTAGCAACTACAATACGCCCCGTAATATTCTTATCGGAAATATGAAGGTCGACTTTAACATTTCCTAAACTTTCCGGCTTTAAAATCAACTTAACAGAACCAACGTCATTGTCCTTAAGGACAATGGATCCGGCCTTTACAATTTCTCCGGCATTCTGCTGAATCTGGTTTGCAAGCATTGCTTGAAAGTTAGAACCGTTTGCTCCGGCAACCTGAGAATTTGAAGATGTTACATTCTGCTGTACATTGGAAGCAACTTCCATTGTAAGTTCAGCGTTATTTCCATTAATTTTTACTTCAGAAACATTAAGCGCGTGCTTTTCTGTTGATTTTTCTTCCGGCTGAATCTGATTTTTTTCTATAACAGCTTCCGTGCGGTAGTCCTTTACAATGATTTTTCCGTCTTTATCAAATGCAAAAGTGCGCGGATTTTTTTCAGCAGAATCAGAAAGAAGGGAGATTTTATCTTCCGCCTCAAAAATATTTTCAGAAACCTGATTAAGGCTCATTACAGACTGTGAATTCTGATTTTTGAGCATTGATTCAGAAGCAGCTACAGCGGACGCAAGAGTTTCCTGATCATCTTCCAAAAGAAGCTTTAAATCGTCACAAGAAAGGGCATTTTTTTCTTCTTCAGGGGCGCTTTTTTCAAGCTTAGAAAGAATTTCCTTAAGCTCAAGGGATGAAAAATTAACAGCTGTTTCCTGAACTGACTCCAAAGCCTTAGAATCTTCATCTTTTTCCGTAAAATGAGAAATTTTTAACTGTTCAATTAAGTCTTTTTCCAAATAAAGGGGCTTATTCCTGAGTTTTTCTGAAGCATCTTCAGGATTCTGTTTTTCTGCAAGGGCAGATTCTTCCTTTACGGGCTGTTTTTCTGCTGAAAAAGATTCCTGTGCTTCGTTTTTTTGTACCGGTTCTTCTGCCTTTACTTCTGTCTTTTCCTTTCTGTAAGCGACTTCTGAAACCATTTCATCAAAAGACTTTCTGTTTTCAGAAAGCAGTTCTGACTGTGCTGTAGAAGCCGGCTGTGGTGAAAGACTTTTTAATAGGGCAAAATCAACCGGGGCTGCCATTGCTGCCTGCATAAGCATTTCCTCCAAAAGTAAAATCGAAGGACTGCATGCTTTAGTCAGGCGCGTTTTTGCCCCGGACTAGTTCAGGGACTCCGGTTTGCTGAGCATTTTGCGCTGTATTACAGCCGCCCTGTCAGCAGGCATTAAGGAAAGCCAGTAAGATCCCATGGAAGAAGAACCGTTGCGCTGTGCAATTTCTTCTACCTTGCGAAGTACGTCAATGACCATCTGGTCATCCATTGCAAGAAGAATGTTTACAGCCGCTTCCGGTCGCATACCGTTCAGGTTCAATGCAATCTGTTCGATGTTTACATTCTTATCATCGTACTTTTTAAGCGTCTGGTTGAATGTTTTTTCTCTGTCTTCCTGAGATTTTTCGCGGCTTATAAGTTCATTTGCAATCTGTTCGTTAAGCTGTTCCTTAACGGCAACTTCTTCTTCCCTGCGGGCAAGTTCTTCTCGCTGAATTTCAATTGATTCCAGCTGCTTGTTAATTCTGTCCTGGTCAAGATCTGCAACAACCGGAGCAGAAGAAGTTGCAGTAACAGAAGTCTGAGGGTCTTTTCCCAATGCCTTAAAAAGCGGATTAAAAACGGTCCTTACGTGCATTACTCCCAGATAGTCAAACCACAGGAGACCGCCAAGCGCCATTATTATTATGAGCATTAAGAGGACAATTGTTTTTCCCAAAGACTTCATGTTACTTTCCTTATATTTTTAATTCTTTCTATTCTACTCGATCAAACCTGCAATTGCAGTTCCAAGAGTAATGTCGTTTTCTGCAGTCAGAATTGCCCAGTAAAGACCGCGCTGACTTGTAAGGACTTCATCAAGGTAACCCTGAACGCGAGCAAAAATGTTGTATGTCTTATAGAATGTTGTTCCGTTGCAAAGGATTCCAACAGGTTTAGAAGCGTTTGTGCCTTCTCCGCTCTGAATTACAGCTGCGGCAAGAATACTTGCGGCATAGCGGGCTGAACGTTCCGCCATTGCGTCAAGAAGCTGGAACAGAGTGTCGTAATCTGCTTCTGTTGCGTTTTCTGCAGCAAAACCTCCGAGCAAAGTTTCTTTATTATATGGAGCTTCAAGGAACGCAGAAACATCAATTGTTGAAAGCGAAGAAAGCGAGTCAATCTTCTTTGCAAATGCGTCAGAAAAAAGTCCATCCTTTACAGCACCTTTAAGAACTTCCAGTGAAACAGGTCCGATGTATGCACCGGAACACATTTTTTCCATGTAGAATTCGCCCGGCTTCTGTGTCTTTGCGTCGAATGCAATGTCAAAATCTGAACGTACAACGTTGCGTGTTTTTCCGGATTCACATACTACAATCTGCTTTACAAAATCATTTCTATAGGAAAGGGCCGGCTGAATGTAAGCTGCATTCATTCCTGTTCCAAGAATAAATCCGATGTATGAAGAATACGGTCTTCCCTTAGCGGCTGCGGCACCTGCAAGAAGAGCTGCAACTGTATCATTCAAAAGTGTAACGCGCTTAGGTTCTTTCCAGCCGTGAGCAACAAGGGCTTCCTTAAGGCATTTTCCGATTGCACAGCCTACTACTTCAGGAGCCTTTACTTCCTTAGAAAAGCCGATCAATACGCCGTCTCCATCCTTTTGAATCTGCATTGGATATGAAAAACAGAAACCTATTGAATCTGCCTTGTTCTTAAGGTGTTCAAGGTTTGCTGCAAACTGATCAAAGAATTCCTTTTTGTTAAGTTCTCGCTCTACGCCAGGCATCTTTGTTTTTTCCATTTCAGAAATAGAAGCATTTCCGTCTGCATCAAATGTAACAAGGCATGAACGGAAGTTTGTTCCGCCGGCGTCAATTACGATTACGCTCTTGTTCTTTGCTGGTTTTTCAGGAGGAAGGCACCATGTCGGAATCATATCCTCATCAGATTTTTCCTGTCTTAATCCTCTGTTCATGTCGTCCAGAATGGAATCAATTACAGTATTAACATTAACGTGGCGCACAAAATTGTGTCGTGAAAGAAAAGCACTGACAGCAGTATTCATAATAATTACGGCTCCTAAAAAATCGATATAGGCTTATTCAAAACAATCACCCGAAATAGCCTTTCTATTTTAACATTTATCAAGCAAAAAGCAATAGACATTTTCAGCCATCAAAAAACTTTTCCCCTCCGTCCAAATGAATTTTATAGACTGAAAACCGTATTTTTGGCATTATTAAAGGACATTTTTTCATTGCGGGAAAAATAATGGCACTAGACTTAGAGACACTGAAACACGAACTTAATCCGGAACAGTACAAGGCTGTAACAACCATAAACGGAGCAATTCTTATTATTGCAGGTGCAGGCTCGGGTAAAACACGCGTAATTACATTCCGCATTGCCCACATGCTTGATTCAGGAATTCCTCAGAGTCAGATTCTTGCCCTTACCTTTACAAATAAAGCCGCAAAAGAAATGGAAGACCGCGTAAAGGATTTAACGCAGAGGAAGCTTCAGAACCTTACGGTTTCTACTTTTCACGCATTTGGAGTAAGAATCCTGCGGCAGGACATAGACAAGCTCGGCTACCGGGAAAATTTTTCCATCTATGATGAAACAGACAGAACTTCCCTTATAAAGGAATGCGGCCGCGAACTTAATTTTTCGCCGGATGCAATGGACATTTACAAGATAAGCCAGTTGTTTTCCAATATTAAGACAGGAAGAAAAAACTGGGGCACAGAAAACGACATGTACCGCCAGCTTTACGAAAGCTACCAGGAAGGATTAAAGCTTTTTAACGCTGTTGATTTTGATGACCTTATTGTTCTTCCTATAAAACTGTTCAGGGAACATCCGGAAGTACTTCAACGCTACAGGGACCGCTACAAATATATCATGGTAGACGAATTCCAGGACACAAGCCACCAGCAGTACGAGCTCATGCACCTGCTTGCCGACCAGAACGTAGCCGTTGTAGGAGACGATGACCAGTCAATCTACAGCTGGCGCGGTGCAGACTATCAGAACATCATTAACTTTGAAAAAGATTTCCCGGTTACAGAAATCCGCCTTGAACAGAATTACCGTTCATCAAACACAATTCTTGAAGCGGCAAACGGCGTAATTTCGCACAACACCAACCGAAAGGACAAAAAACTATGGAGCGGTAACGGAGCCGGAAAGCCTATAGAAATCTTTATGCCTGAAAACGAAACCGCAGAAGCCGACTTTATTGCAGAAGGCATTCTCGGAATCGCAATGGAAGAAAAACGCAAATACGATGATTTTGGCGTTTTAATAAGGGCAAATACTCAGTCACGCTACATAGAAGAAGCATTTTTGCAGAACAATATTCCCTATACCATGAGCGGCGGAACCAGTTTCTTTGAACGAAAGGAAATCAAGGACGTCATCAGCTATTTAAGGGTAATTGCAAACCATGACGATGACATAAACCTTTTGCGCATAATCAATGTTCCACGCCGCGGAATCGGGCGTGCCGCAATTCAGGTTATAAATGATGAAGCACAGAACCTTGAATCTACTCTGTGGACGGCAATGCAGTCTTTAATAAAAGCAGAAGCAAGCCCTGCAAGCGACACATTAAAAGAAGATTTGGAAACTTTTGTTCAGATCATAGAAAACCACCGCCAGAAGCTTTTGAGCGGCCGCGGTCTTGCAAAAAAAGTAAGGGAACTTCTGGAAGAAATTGACTACAAGTCATATCTGGTTTCTGAAAATTCAAAGAGCGAAAAAGCCGTACGCTTTAAACTTAAAAACATTGAACTCCTGCTTGAGATGATGGAACGATGGGAAATTGATCCGGACAATCCTAATCCAAGCCTGTTCAATTACCTGAACCGCATAACACTTATGAGCCGTGACAACGGTGATGACGAAAGCGACAAGGGAAAGGTAAACCTTATGACAATCCATGCGTCAAAGGGTCTTGAATTTCCTGTTGTATTCATCGCCGGCGTAGAAGAAGGACTAATTCCTCATCAGCGTTCCGTAGACGAAAACGGCGGAGACGTAGAAGAAGAGCGCCGCCTTTTTTACGTTGCAATTACACGCGCCCGCGACAAACTTCTTATTTCATCCTGCATGAAGCGCAGAAAAATGCAGAGCATAATAGAATGTACTCCGAGCCGCTTCCTGGATGAAATTCCTGCAAACCTGGTTGAATACCATGAGCCACAGCAGGAACTTACCGTGGAAAAAACACAGGATATTCTTAGCGGAATGCTGAAAATGTTTGCGGCTCCGCCAGAAGAAAACCTTTAGTCAGCAGACTGTTTTACATCTATAATGTAAAAAGATTACACCTGTCTTGTCACCCTTGGTTAATAGTGATACTATAACGTGATTTTTATTAACCGGGAGTCCATAAAATGGATGAAGAATTAAAGGAAGAAATTAAAAGACTTTGCAGGGAAAAAGATGCCGTCATTCTTGCACACTATTATGTAGACGGAAGCATTCAGGAAATTGCGGACTACATTGGAGATTCGTTTTACCTTGCAAAGGTTGCAAAAAAAATAACGAATAAGACAATTGTTTTCTGCGGCGTAACATTCATGGGAGAAAGCGCATTCATCCTGAATCCAGATAAAACTGTGCTTATGCCGGCAGCAGATGCAGCCTGTCCTATGGCCCTTATGGTAGATCCAGAAAAAATTGCCGAAATGCGCAAAAAATACGAAGATCTTGCCGTTGTATGCTACATCAATTCCATGGCAGACATAAAAGCCCTTTCTGATGTCTGCGTTACTTCTTCAAATGCATTAAAAATCGTAGAAAAACTCCCGAACAAGAACATTTTCTTTATACCGGACGGAAACCTCGGTCGCTTTGTTGCCCAACAGATTCCGGAAAAAAACATAATCCTTAATCCGGGATACTGCCATGTTCACACAACAATCTCTGCACAGAGCGTAGCGGACTGCTTCAGGGAACATCCAGAAGCAAAAATAATTGCACATCCGGAATGCACTCAGGAAATCTGCGACCTTGCTGACTTCCTTGGATCTACAAAAGAACTTATTGAATACGTTCGTGACGACAGCGCAAAGGAATTTATTGTCTGTACAGAACGCGGCGTTCTTTTTGAAATGAACAGGACTGCTCCGGAAAAGAAAATCTATTTCCCTGGCACAAGACAGATTTGTCCTAATATGAAAAAACTTACCCTTGAAAAAATAAAAAATGCGCTTATCAACGGAAGTCCTGTTAGCCGCGTAAGCGAAGAAATCCGCATCAAGGCATCAAAACCTTTAGACAGAATGCTTGAACTTGCACAGTAAGAGGTAAATATGAAAGACTTTACTTGTGATGTCCTTATAGTAGGAACTGGGGTTGCGGGTCTTTACAGCGCCCTGAAACTCCCGGATAATCTTGATATTGTTCTCATTACAAAAGCAAAACCGGAAGAATGCGACTCCTATCTGGCACAGGGCGGAATCTGTGTCCTCAAAAGCGAAGATGATTACGATTCCTACTTTGAAGACACAATGAAGGCCGGGCATTACGCAAACAATCCTGTTTCAATTAATCTCATGATCCGTAATTCTCAGAAAGTTATTAAGGATTTAATCGGCTACGGAACAAGATTTGAAAAGGATGATGACGGAAACCTTAAATACACAAGGGAAGGTGCTCATTCTACAGCGCGTATTCTGTTCCACGAAGACATTACAGGCGAAGAAATAACTAGTCACCTGCTGGAAGCTGCACGCCAGAAGCCTAACATCAGAATCTACCAGGACGTTACAATGATAGACATACTGAAGGCAACCGGTACAGACGGCACAACTTACTGTTCAGGCGTTGTTGCTGTAAGTTCATCTTCCGAAGAACTGAAAAAATACAGCCGCAAAAAGACAACATCAGGAAAAGACCTTATATTCATAAAGGCACACGAAACAATCTGGGCCTGCGGGGGAATCGGCGGGCTTTACCAGCATTCGACTAACTACCCTCACCTTACCGGTGATGCACTGGGAATCGCACTTAAACACGGAATTCCGCTTCAGGATCCTGACTACATTCAGATTCACCCTACAACGTTCTACACCCAGAAAAAGGAACGTTCATTTCTTATTTCTGAATCGGTGCGCGGCGAAGGCGGAATCCTTTTAGATAAAAACGGAAAGCGCTTTGTAAACGAACTTCTTCCACGCGACGTAGTTGCAAACGCCATCTTTGAACAGATGAAAAAAGACGATACAGAACACGTAATGCTTTCCATGGAAAATATCCCGAAAACAGAGATAAAGAACCATTTCAAGCATATCTACGAACACTGTCTGGAAGAAGGCTATGACTGCACAAAAGAGCCGATTCCTGTTGTTCCAGCCCAGCATTATTTTATGGGCGGCATTGCAGTTGACTCTTCAAGCAGAACCAGCATGAACGCTCTTTACGCAATCGGAGAAACTTCCTGCAACGGCGTTCACGGAAAAAACCGCCTTGCAAGCAACTCACTTCTTGAAAGCCTTGTATTTGCCGGAATTGCCGCAAAGCAGATTTCAGAAGAAATCGAAAACATAAAGAACCAGCCGAAATCAATTGATTCAATTGACCCGGCCGACTATATGAATACAGACAAAATATTTGAAGAATACAAAAAAATAATACTCAGCGAAATTAAAAGGATGAAGGAATACCATGAACGACATAACAATGAAAATGAACATGGACAATTTGATACTGCAAGCGCTTAGAGAAGATATTTCCAGCGAAGACGTTTCTACAAATGCAGTAATGCCTGTACCAACAGAAGGCGAAGTTGACCTTATTGCAAAGCAGGACGGAATTATTGCCGGCCTGGATGTATTTGCGCGTGTTTTCACGCTTCTTGATGCAGACACAAAAGTTACTTTCTCTGTAAAAGACGGCGACAGCGTTTCAAAAGGCCAGAAAATCGGCAAGGTTCACGGAGACATCCGCGTACTTCTTTCCGGTGAACGAACCGCTCTTAACTACCTTCAGAGAATGAGCGGAATTGCAACTTACACAAATCAGGTTGCATCTCTTTTAAAGGGAACAAATACAAAGCTTCTGGACACAAGAAAGACAACTCCAAACAACAGGATTTTTGAAAAATACGCTGTAAAAACCGGAGGCGGAAACAATCACCGCTACAATCTTTCTGACGGAGTCCTCCTTAAGGACAACCACATAGGAGCTGCCGGAAGCGTAACCAACGCAGTTAAAATGGCAAAGGAATATGCACCTTTCGTACGCAAAATCGAAGTAGAAGTAGAAAACCTTGACCAGGTTAAAGAAGCAGTAGAAGCCGGTGCAGACATAATCATGCTTGACAACATGGATCACGAAACCATGAAGCAGGCAATGACAATCATAAACGGAAAGGCAGAAGTAGAAGTTTCTGGTAACGTTACAAAAGAAAACATTGCCAGAATCACAGACCTTGGAGTTGACTACATTTCCAGCGGTGCGCTTACTCACTCAGCTCCAATCCTTGACCTTTCCCTGAAAAACCTGCACGCAGTATAAGCATTTAATCCTCAATTTTTTCTGGAGATAAAAATGAAACTGAGCGGAGATGAAAGACGCAATAAAATAATGGAAATACTTCTCGCGGCAAAAGAGCCTGTTCCAGGAAGTGAACTTGCCCTTAAGTTGGACGTAAGCCGGCAGGTAATTGTTACAGACATTGCCATTTTAAGGGCAAGCAGACCAGACATTATTGCAACAAACAACGGATACATCCTCTTAAAATCATCTTCTACCAGGCGCATTTTTAAGGTTAACCATACTGACGAACAGATTGAGGAAGAACTTACCTGCATAAGCGATCTGGGCGGCACAGTTTTAGACGTTTACATTGAACACAAGGTTTACGGTACAATGAGTGCGCCCCTTAACATAAGTTCACGCCGCGACGTTCAGAATTTTCTGAACGACATAAAAAGCGGCGTTTCCACTCCCCTTAAAAACATTACGCACGGATATCACTATCACACAGTAGAAGCAAAATCAGAAGAAATTCTGGACGAAATAGAAAACAGCCTTAAAAAAAAGGGATTCCTTATAGAATCCCTTTCAGAAAAGCCGATATATGGTGCTAAAACTTACAATGCCTGCTAAAAAGCCGGCACTGCAGGTTTCACATTAAATTAGAATCTGTACTTAAGTTTCTTTCCAGTTCCTTCATACATTTCTTTTCTCTGTTCTGTAATAAGTTCATCAGAAATGTAGTCATCAAACTGCATCATGCGGTCAATTACACCGTTAGGAGTAATTTCTACAATTCTGTTTGCAATAGACTGAATAAATTCGTGGTCGTGGCTTGTAAAAAGAACTACTCCAGGGAAATTGATAAGGGCTTCGTTCAAAGACTGAATTGCTTCAAGATCAAGGTGATTTGTAGGATCATCCATGATAAGAACGTTTGCACCGCTAAGCATAAGCTTACTGAGCATACAGCGAACTTTTTCTCCTCCGGAAAGAACCTTTACCTTCTTAAGGGATTCATCGCCGCTAAAGAGCATTCGGCCCAAGAATCCGCGTACGTAAGCATCATCCTGTTCCTTTGAATACTGCTTAAGCCAGTCAGTAATATTATAGTCATTTGCAAAATAACTTGAATTATCGCGGGGAAGATAAGTATGACTTGTTGTCTGTCCCCAGAAGAATTCACCGGATTCTGCTTTTTTAACGTCACAGATAATGTCAAAAAGCGCAGAAATTGAATTGTGTTCAATTCCTACAAAAGCAACCTTATCTGTCCTGTGAATTGTAAGACTGAAATCCTTAAGAAGCTGAACACCGTCCTCATCCTTAAAATTAAGTTTTTTCATTTCAAGAACGTTGTTTCCAATTTCGCGGTCAGCCTTAAAGTGTACATAAGGAAACTTGCGTGTAGAAACAGGAAGGTCTTCTACAGACTGAGCAAGCTTGTCGTAAATCTTTTTGCGGCTAGTAGCCTGCTTAGATTTTGCAGCATTTGAACTGAATCGAAGGATGAATTCCTTAAGGTCCTTCATCTTGTCTTCAGCCTTTTTCTGAGCTTCACGAGCTTGTCTCTGCATTACCTGTGTCATCTGGTACCAGAAGTCATAGTTTCCTGCAAACTGAGTAATCTTACCGTAATCAATATCACAGATATATGTACAGACTGTATTCAGGAAGTGACGGTCATGGCTTACTACAATTACAGTATTTTCAAAGTTCAGAAGAAAATCTTCCAGCCATGAAATTGATTCAATATCAAGACCGTTAGTAGGTTCGTCCAGTACCAGAATATCCGGATTACCAAAAATTGCCTGTGCAAGAAGAACGCGAACTTTCTGGCTTTCGTCAAGGTCGCTCATCATCTTGTCATGGAATTCTTCTTCAAGACCAAGACCAGAAAGCATCTGTTCAATCTGATTTTCTGCTTCGTAGCCGCCAAGTTCGCCGAATTCAGCCTGCATGTCAGCAGCTTTCATTCCGTCTTCATCAGAAAAATCCGGTTTTGCATAGATTTCATCAATTGCCTTTGTAAGTTCATACAGTTTAGGAAATCCCATCATAACTGTGTCTTTTACAGAATATGCATCAAAAGCAAAGTGATCCTGCTTTAATACAGCCATTCGCTCGCCGGTTGAAATAGTTATGGTTCCAGAATCATGTTCAAGTTCTCCAGAAAGAACTTTAAGGAAAGTTGACTTTCCAGCTCCATTGGCACCTGTAATTCCGTAACAGTTTCCGTTTGTAAACTTCAGATTTACATCTTTGAACAATGGTTTTTCACTGAACCTGACACTTACATCACTTACTGTAATCATTTTCTTTCCTTATCTTCCAAAAAATGCCTTAATTTTTGCAAGCAAGCCTTTTTTCTGAACAGGCTTAGCAACTGCTTTAGAAACAGGACTCTTTCCGTTGTACTTCTTTGAAGAACTGTATTTTTTGCCGTCACGTCGGTTCTGACTGTATTTCTTTCCAGAAGCAGAAGTTTTTGAAACTCCGTACTTTTCCTTGTAAACCTTCATGCGTTCTTCGAATGACATTGATTCAAAGCCTTCAATATCGATTTTTTTGAAATCCTTTTTAGGACCTGATTTTTTAACATTCTTGCCGGAAGATTTATAATCGTTCTTCTTATACTTGCCTTCTCCATCCCGTTTTTCATAGGATTTAGAAGAATCACGGCGTTTTCCATGAGAGCCATTTCTGCTGTCTGAACGTGTTCTTCTTCCGCCGCGTGAATCGTGATCATCATCATCGCGCCAGTTTTCTGTCTTAATGTAAATTCCTGCACTCTTGTCTTCGAGCATCATTTCTGGATAGGCAACTTTTGCAGGAATTGTCATTTCAATGTAGCGTTCAATTGCAGGCAGGCTGTAAACGTCCTGTTCTGAGCAGAATGTGTATGCCTTTCCTGATTTTCCGGCACGGGCTGTTCGTCCGATTCGGTGTACGTAGTTTTCTGACTCATTAGGCAAATCGTAGTTGATTACCATTGCAAGGTCATCTACGTCAATTCCGCGGGCTGCTACATCTGTTGCAACAAGAACCTTAAGATCTCCGGACTTAAATGACTTAAGAAGTGCAAGGCGCTTTGACTGCGGAAGGTCACCGATAATGAAATCTGCCTTTATATCATTCATTACAAGGCGTTTTGAAACAACTTCGCATGTACGCTTTGTATTACAGAAAATGATTACGCTTTCCGGATTTTCATTCTTTAGGATTCCGATAAGCAGCTTCATTTTTTCATCGCTGGAAACGTGAAGAAGTTCCTGCTGGATTTCTGAAACAGTAATGTTTTCACATTCAATTTCGATTTCTTTTGGATCCCTTGTATATTCCCATGCAAGATTCTTTACATAAGTATTAAGTGTTGCACTGAAAAGCATTGTCTGGCGTGCTTCGTTTGCAGGAATATGCTTCATTATTTTTCTTAAGTCAGGATAGAATCCCATGTCAAACATGCGGTCTGCTTCATCAATAACAACAAATGCAACGTCTTCAAAACTGATGTTTCCACCTTCCTGAAGGTCAATGAGACGGCCCGGAGTACCGACGATGATATCAATACCCTTTTTTATTGCTGCAATCTGTTTTTCGTAGCCTACACCACCATAAACACTGAATGCCTTAAGACCTGCAGGAGCACACAAAGTCTTAGCTTCTTCTTCAACCTGAACGGCAAGTTCACGGGTTGGAACCATAATCAATGCTTTTTTTCCTTTATTTTCTTCTTTGGAAAGCATTTCTTGTATTATAGCAACAAGGTAAGCTGCAGTTTTACCGGTTCCTGTCTGCGACTGTACATACAGATCCGAACCATCCTGCGACATCTTTAAAACCTGTTCCTGAACAGGAGTACATGTAACATAGCCTGCTGCCTCAAGCCCCTTTAGCAGCAGTTCATTCAAATTAAACTCTGAGAAATTCATATTATATAGTATAAAGTTTTTCTTATATCATTACAATTCATTACAATGAAAATATGACATAAACGTCATATTTTCATCACGGTGTTACAAGCCTTTTTTTTTAATAATTACAGTCTTATCTGCCTTGGCAGACCGTCATTCATAATAGGATTAAGTTCTCCCTGAATAAGCGGGCGTATATAATGAATTGCATCCTCGGTAATGTAGTCTTCTGTAATCCATTCAAGAGGGACATTCTTTTCTACGTTTGCAATTGTATGAACATCCTGTGTTGAATACGTAATTTTATATGGAACATTACTTATACGGTTCATGCAGACAACGCGGCCAGTTTCACGGTCTTCAACGGCTGCCTTAACAGCAGTTGCTCCGCAGTCATAAGCTTCTTCAATATCCGTAAGGCTTGCAAAATGACTTGCACAGCGCTGTAAAGTAGAAATTTCAATTGCACGCGCCTTAATTCCAAGCTTTCCCCTGATAAGGTTTTCGAGATATTTTGCAGAACCGCTCATCATTTTGTGACCAAAGGCATCAACTGCAGCATTGTCAGATGCAAGTTCGCATACAAATCGTCCATCAGAAAGCTTTACGCCTTCGCTTAAGGCAACAACGCAGTACCTTTTCTTTTCTACAGTTTCCTTAACCCGGTTCATAAAATAATCAACGTCAAAAACTTTTTCCGGAAGGAAAATCATGTCTACACCTTCACAGTCTTCTCCCCGTACAAGGGCTGCGCTTGCAGTAAGCCATCCGGCATTGCGTCCCATTATCTCTACGATAGTAACAGCCGGGCAGTCATAGATGCGGCAGTCACACACAAGTTCCTTCAATGTAGTCGCAATGTATTTTGCAGCACTTCCAAATCCCGGAGTGTGATCTGTCATTGCAAGGTCATTGTCAATTGTTTTTGGAACACCGACAAAACGGATTTCACTGTTAACAGACTCTGCATAATCGCTGAGCTTTTTAATTGTATCCATTGAATCGTTTCCGCCGATATAAAAGAAATAGCCGACTTCAAGTTCTTCCAGGCGTGCAAAAATTTTTCTGTAAACTTCAGGGTCGTCCGTCATTTCAGGCAGCTTGTAACGGCACGAACCAAGATAGGAAGCAGGTGTTCGCTTTAGAAGATCAATATCAATATTGTACGGAAGCTTTTCATCAAGAAGAATGTATTCATTATTTATAAAACCTTTTATTCCATGAAGCATTCCATAAACCCGTTCAATTCCAAGATCCTTGGCTGCCCTATATACTCCGGCAAGACTAGAATTAATTACGCAGGTAGGACCTCCAGACTGTCCAACAATAACATTTCCTTTCATATTGCCCTCACAATTTGATTTCACGTGATTTTATCAGAAAAATGGAATCACAAACAAGAGAAAAAACAGTTCTACAGCAGATTTTGTCTTTCAAAGACTGAATTATTACGCTAGAATCCCTTTTATGGAAAACAAGACAAACTATCAGGCAGAACTTTTTTCAAACAGGCTTAAAAAGAAATACAAGGAACTTAGAAAATGGGCCAGAAAAAACAGCATAAGCGCCTACCGCCTTTACGACAGGGACATACCCGAAATTCCCGTAAGCCTTGATTTATACGAATTTTTACCGGAAGAAATAAAATCTCCAGAAGAATGCGCAGCCTACCAGAAAAGCATTCTGTCTGCAATTTCTTCAAATAATCCGGCCGCGGAAAAGGAACTTGAATTAAACCGCTATGCAGTCCTTTACCTTTACGAACGTCCGTACGAAAAAGATCCTGCCGAAGAAGAAGAATGGCTTTCCAGAATGGCAGAAACAGCCTCTTCCGTACTGAACATTGAACTTTCTCATATAGTAAAAAAGGAACGTAAACAGCAGAAAGGACTCAATCAATACGAAAAAATCGAATCAAAGACATCTATTGTACGCAACATTCAGGAAAACAACCTGATTTTTAAAATTGACCTTTCCAAATATCTTGATACAGGACTTTTTATGGATCACCGTCCGCTGCGCAAAACAATTCAGGAAACCTCTGCTCAAAAGCGCGTTCTGAACCTCTTCTGCTATACAGGCAGTTTTTCTGCCTACGCAGCTGCAGGAAACGCCGCATACGTTGAATCTGTAGACCTTTCAAATACATATCTTTCCTGGGCAGAAGAAAACCTTAAGAAAAACGGCTTCTGTTCAAAAGAAAAATACAGATTTACAAAAGCAGATGTAATTGAATGGCTTGAAAACAAAGCCCTTCACATTCAGGAAAAAGACAAATTTGACATTATAATCCTTGATCCGCCTACATTCAGCAATTCAAAATCCACGCTGAACGTGCTGGACATAAACCGCGACTGGCCGGAACTTGTAAAAAATGCAGTTTCCCTGCTGAATACAAACGGAATCCTGTATTTCAGCACGAACAGCACACGGCTTTCTTTTGATGAAAAAAAGCTTCCTAAAAACACAGACTTTACTGATATTACAGCCCAGTCGGTTCCAAAAGATTTTGAAGGCACAAAATGTCACCGCTGCTGGAAAATCCAGCTTTTCTAATCAAACCTAAGGTTGCAGGCAGAACAGAAAGATTATGCCTTTCCGTTCTGCTTTTTTTCTTGCCATTTCATGCACTATGGCTTTAATATAAAGCCATGAAGAAATTAACCGCATTTTTCAGTCAGATTATTTTTATTTTTTCAGTTTCTGCACTTCCATCCGTAAAAACAGGAAATTCAGAAATTAACCGTCTGGTTCTTCTTGCACAGGAAGAAGTTCAGAAAAACATACGCACAGACGGAACATTCTGTGCCGGAGCAAAGTGGCCTACTGCCTGGACAAGAGACATGTCTTACGCAATTGATTTAAGCCTTTCCTTTCTGTTCCCGGAAACAGTAGAAAAATCACTTGAAAGCCGCATAGAAAACAAAAACGTACTTCAGGACACAGGAAGCGGTGGAAGCTACCCAGTAAGTACAGACAGAATAACCTGGATTACAGCCGCATACGACTATTCACTTGTAAAACAGTCGCCGGAATATTTCAAAAAAATCTACGAAGTTGCTTCAAACACTTTGGAAAAGGACTACAACGTAAACTATGACGGAGCAAACGGCCTTTTCCGTGGGGAATCCAGTTTCCTTGACTGGCGCGAACAGACCTATCCGCGATGGGCAACAAACGAATACATTGCAGAAAGTTACGCACTCGGCACAAACATGATGTACTACTCTGCCCTTGCAAAAACAGCCCTTCTTTCCAGAAAAACAGGTGCACCTGAAGAAGAAACAAAACTTTGGGAAAGCCGCGCAGATTCCTTAAAAGATTCCATACTTAAAAATTTCTGGCTCCCTGAAAAAAAGTATTTTGCCGCACTGCTTTTAAAAGACATGGATACTTTTACCTACGAAGGCTACGAAACTCTAGGCGAATCCCTTGGCGTAATCCTTGAAATCAGTCCGGAAGATTCATACAGGAACGTTACAGGTGCCGTAAAACCTCAGCCATACGGACTGAGCGTCGTAGCACCGCAGCTTACAGGAGTTCCACCATACCATAACGACGCTGTATGGCCGTTCGTTCAGGGCTACAGAATCATGGCCTGCAAAAAAGCAAAGGATGCATTTAATGCACAAAAAGAATTTAATACAATGATCCAGGCTGCAAAAAAATTCGGTACATTCAAGGAAAACTACGTTGCTTCAGATTTCAGCCCGGACACTCAGATAAATTCAGACAGACAGCTTTGGTCTGACGCCGGATTTTTAGCCTGCATTTACAGAATCCTATTCGGAATTAATTTTACAGAAGGCGGAATTTCAATCAGTCCTTTTGTATTTGAAAGAAACGATTCTCCGCTTGAACTTAAAAACCTTGCGTTTGCAGGAAACACAATTTCCCTTACCGTAGAGGGCTTCGGAGACACAATCAAAAACTTTACAGTAAACGGAAAGTCAGTTTCCCCGGATTATGTAATTCCTTACGGAAATAAGGAAAACTATTCTGTTCAAATAGAACTCAACGAATCAGAAGACTTTAAGGATTCATTTAAAGCAGATAAACAGGTAAAACCTTGGTTTGATGCAGCAGCATTTGCACCTGCAGTTCCAAATACAAGAGTTGACTGCGTTGGAAAAACAACAGAAGTTGCGTTCAAGCCAAAAAACAACGGCGGCTGGAAGATAACAGCTGACGGCACTTCCGAAATTACTAAAAAGAACGAGATTGTATTAAAACCGTCTGATACTGTAATACTTACCAAAGCCTTTGCACTCCCAGAAAACTACAGTGAAAGCAACTGCATTCCCCTATTTCCTTCCAAAACTGTCAGGGCAGAAAATACAGCAAACACAAAACTTTACGAAGCAGAAAAAGCTGAATTTAACGGCGGCTCCATTGCACAGGATGACAATTCATATTCAGACGATGACAAAGGGAAACCCGCAAAACTTTCTGAAGAACTCTTAAAAACAGAGGCAAACGCTTCTTGTTATGTAAAGGACTTTGGAAAAACTGAAGGTGAATACATAGAATTTACCGTACAGGCAAAAAAGAGCGGTAATTACGCCGTTGATTTCAGGTTCAAGAATGGACACGGCCCGATTAATACCGGCGAAAAATGTGCAGTTCTTGCAGTTTCATGCGACGGAAAACTTCTACGCCGGCTTGCATTCCCGCAGCAAGGTTCCTGGTCATCATGGAGTTTTACTGCGCCAGAAACAATTTATCTAGAAAAAGGAAGCCACAAACTTCGCCTTTACACAGACAGATGGTGTCGTACACAGCACGATTCATTGAACTCTGTTCACATTGATTTGATGCGCGTTGCACACATTAAATAAAAAAAGCACCCGGCAGGGTGCTTTTTGCAGTTCATCAAAGAACTATTTAGATTCTTTGATACCGTAGCGCTTGTTAAAGCGATCGATACGACCTGCTGTATCAACAAGCTTCTGCTTACCAGTATAGAATGGATGGCAAGCAGAGCAGATTTCAACGTTGATGTTTTCAACTGTTGAACGAGTTTCAATTACATTACCGCATACGCAAGTAATTTTTGTCATTTTGTATTCTGGATGAATACCCTTTTTCATTTTTGACTCCCACTGCAGTTGCCCGATAATGCGGAGCACGAAACCGTCTCATTTCATTACCACAATCTGCAATATTGAAATATAAGTAAAACTATAATAATGAATTACACAATTTATTTCAATAGCATAACTCATTATTAGTGCAAATGCCTTTTACATTCCAGCTGTTCCGGCATTCATGCTGAGCAGGAACGCGTCATTTGTCTTTGACTTCTTCATGCGGTCAAGGATAAGTTCAAGTATTTCTGTATCTTCCATTGGACCAAATACTTTTCTGAGTACCCAAAGCTTCTGAAGTTCATTGTCTGTAAGCAAAAGCTCTTCGCGGCGTGTTCCTGATTTTTTTATGTTAATTGCCGGGAACAGACGACGTTCTGCAAGCTTGCGATCAAGGTTAATTTCAGAGTTACCAGTTCCCTTGAATTCTTCAAAGATTACTTCATCCATGCGGCTTCCTGTTTCAACAAGAGCAGTAGAGATAATTGTAAGGGAACCGCCCTCTTCAATATTACGGGCAGCACCAAAGAATCTCTTAGGTCTGTGAAGTGCATTAGAATCAACACCACCAGAAAGGACCTTACCAGAAGTAGGAACCGTTACGTTGTAAGCGCGTGCAAGACGGGTAATAGAGTCAAGAAGAATAACAACATCGCGCTTGTGTTCTACAAGGCGTTTTGCTTTTTCAAGAACCATTTCTGCAACCTGAACGTGGCGTGTAGCCTGTTCGTCAAAAGTAGAAGAAATAACTTCACCCTTGATTGCGCGTTCCATTTCTGTAACTTCCTCAGGACGTTCATCAATCAAAAGAACAATCAGGTAAACTTCCGGATGATTTGTTGTAATGGAATTTGCAATCTTCTGCATCAAAGTTGTTTTACCGGCTTTTGGTGGCGCAACAATCAAAAGACGCTGACCTTTACCAATAGGGCTGAACAGATCAACAATTCGGCTTGAAACTTCTGTAGAAATTGTTTCAAGACGGAGCTTTTCCTTAGGATAAAGCGGTGTAAGGTTTTCAAAAGGAATACGGGTCTGCGCAACACGAGGCTCATCAAAGTTTACAGTTTCAATACGAAGAAGAGCAAAGAAGCGTTCGCCTTCTTTAGGACTTCTTGTCTGCCCATAAACTGTATCACCTGTTTTAAGGTTAAAAAGACGAATCTGGCTTGGAGAGATGTAAATATCATCCGGACCAGGAAGATAGCTGTTCTGCGGACTACGAAGGAAGCCGTAACCGTCAGGAAGGATTTCAAGAGAACCGGATGCAAAAATAATTCCACCGTGTTCTGTATGCGCCTTAAGGATTACAAAAATAAGTTCCTGCTTCTTCATAGGAGCAAGGTCATCTGCATTAAATCCGTATTTTGTAGCAAGATCCCTAAGCTCATGCATACCCATTGCTGTAAGGTCATTAATCAAAAGGCGCGGTCTGTTAGCATTGTCATCAGTTCCTTCCTGAGACATCTGCATGATAGAAGGATCCACAGCTCCAGTTGGAACCGGCATGTCAGAATGGAATCCGCGTCTGTTCATTCCAGGACCGCGTCTGTACACATTATTCTGGCGATTATTATTCCATCTGTTCTGCTGATGATTTGTTTCCTGTTCTGCCGGAGCTTCCTGATTTTCTTCTGCCGGAGAAGCTGCCTGTGCAGCCTTTACAGCAACCTTTCTTCTTGGACGAACAATCTTGATCTTTCTAGGTTCTGCACCACCGGTAGCAGATTCTGAAGAAGCATCTGCATCAGCTTCTGCTGGTTCATTTGATTCAGAAGATTCAGCCTCTGCCGCTGCATTTTCATCATTTTCTACAGGAGTATATCCGCTTTCTTCCGCAGAATAGTCATCTCCATCATTAGAAATAGATTCAGAAGCTTCATAAGAGTCCGGCTGAGCATCAAATTCAAACTGATTCTGAGTTTCTCCTGAAATAGAAGAATCTGCCGGATTTTCCTCGGCTTTACGCCGTCTGTTAAAGGTCATTAAAAACTCCATAAAACATTAAAGATTATATATTTGATTGGAAAAAGATTCAGAAATTAAAAAGCATTACTAAAAAAATTATCAATAATACAAATGCCTGCTTAAGTAATACAACTAATTTATAAGTGTGTCAATTATGTATATTATATAAAAAAACTATTCAATAATATCTGTCCGTAAAACCATCGCCTGCTTGTATTCAGCACTTGCAGAAGCAAAAAGATTTTCTTCCGGAATCCTGTCAAGCATTGTAATCTGTCCTTCAAAATTTACATTATTTTCTATGCGGAGTCTTGCTGTAACAATATCACCTATTACAGAACCTCCGTTGCATATTTCTACCCGTTCAGAAGCCTCTACATTTCCAGATACAGAACCGGAAATAACAATTGAGCGCGCAGACATTTTTTCAACAGTACAGATTGAATCCTTTGAAATTTCAAGATTTCCTGTAGCCTTTATGCGTCCGTTAAATTTTCCTGTAATAATCAGATCATCACTGAATTCAAGTACACCGTCAAATTCTGTTTCCGGGCCAAACACAGTCAGAGTTTTGCGTTCATCATCTTCATTTAATTCAATTTTTTTTTCTTCTGACATAGGTTAATTTTATATCATTTCCTTCCTTATGGCAAGATTTTAAAACAAAAGCCACAAGGTCTATTTTTTTTCTGTACTGCTTACGTCAAGATCCCAAAGAGCCTTCTTCATTTCCTGCCCAGCCCTGAATGCTGCAACATAATGAGGGGCAACAGAAAGCAGTTCTCCAGTCTTCGGATTTCTTGCAACAGAACGCCCTTTACGAAGTCTTGGCTCAAAAGTTCCGAATCCGCGCAGTTCTATTGTTGAACCGTTTTCAAGAGATGCCTTAACTTCGTCCAGAAATTTTTCTACAATTTCCTGAATCTTATATTTTTCAAAATCGGATTTAAAATAAATTGCTTCTACCAAATCATTTTTTGTCACTTTTTTTACAGACATTTGAACCTCGTGAAAAACAGCGTCCTCTTCCTGAAAATCATACACCCCGAAATGAAAAGATGCCGTAAATGATGTCTTTTCATATATGCATTTTTGCGTTGCAAAATGTGCTCAACATAAAAAATCCAGTTGAGTCGCCTCAACTGGATTTTTAGGCAATAACTTAATACAAGTTATTTAGCTGCATTAGCAGCAAATGAAACGTTATAGAGTTTCATCATTCTTGACTTTTTGCGAGAAACAGCGTTTCTAGAAAGAACTCCCTTGCTGCGAGCTGAATCAAGTTCGCTTACAAGTGTCTTAAGTTTAGCTTCTGCAAGTGCCTGATCTTTTGCATGAACAGCTTCTACAAACTGTTTTGCATATGTCTTACAAGTACTTTTGATAGCCTTGTTATGAAGTCTGCGAACTTCACTCTGTGCATAACGCTTTTCTGCAGATGTTTTCTTAGTTGCCAAAGGGGACCCCCAAAAAAAAGTTAACTTGTAGTATATTAATAAAGCCACCCTTTTTTGTCAATCATATGAAAATCTTTTACAGGGCAAACGCATTATAATAATATTTTGTAAAAATATGCTCCCAGTCGTGCAATTCTTTTCAAAAATTATAACGTATTTGCCCTGCTGTAATAATTGACTAAGATTTTTATAAGCGTTATATTATGTACCTAATACGTATTATTCTTTTATGGAGGAACACCATGGCCGGAGCAAGTAAAAACTCTCGTACTACTGTTGCAACACAGAAATTCGTATGCCCAGATTGTGGCGGCGAAATCGTTATGAAGACTTTGTATGAAGCTGGAAAGCTTAAGAACATCGCTGAATGCTCTAAATGCAAACGCACTGAAAGACGTCCAAAAGATTTCAAATAATCTTTAAAAGAAAATAAAAAGGGGCTGTTCAAAAAGTTACCTGCTGCATGGCACGGAAACTTCTTGAACAGCCCCTTTTTTTTACCCGTAACAACAGCCGCCGTTACGGTAAAATCCGACTAACGCACGTCAGACGGAAGTGCACGCCATTTTTCAAGCTGTTCCTGAATAAGCCTGCGGCTTTCTTCAAGAATATAAACTTCATCTTCTTTTGTCTTAGGACTGTCAAAAACTTTAAGAACCTTTACACGGTAGCTTCCGTTTTTAAGATTTGTCATTATACGGTTAAGGTCGCGGATCTGATAGCCGCCGTCAAGCGCACATGCAACAACAGGAAGTCCTGTAGATTCATTAAGCTTTCTAAAACCGGCAGAATAAAACTTACCTACATTTCCATCCCTTGTTCTTGTTCCTTCCGGGAAAAGAATAGGAATCTGACCAGTCTTAATTACACGGCGGCCAAAATCTTCTATAACTTTCATTGCCTGCATAGGACTTCCCTTTCTTGGAACCATACAGTGCTGCTGAACGCGGAGCATTTCTGAAACAAGCGGAATATGACGGCTAAGATTATCCTTTGCAACAAAACGCACTTCCCTTTCTTTAAGGAATTTCATGTAGCACGGAATGTCAAAAAGACTCTGATGATTAGACAGAATAATGTACTGCTCAGGAAGGATTTTCTTTGATTCATTATAGCCAAAAAAGTGAAAATCCATGTAACAATGAAGAATTGCAAACACCCGGGGAGCAAGAACCTTTACAATGTAATCAGATATAGCTCTGCACCAGGGTTTGCTTACAGGATAAGCAATAATATTCAGGAAAGTTGCAGGACCAACAGCAGAAAAAAGACACAAAAGAGCTATAATACTAAACACATCTTACTCCAAATAATTCGTTTCTATATTTTATAATCTAAAAAAACAGCTGTCAATAAATTTACCCGAATATAAAATCAGAAACAGCAGAACAGATTTTTTCAAGAGGAGCATACATTCGCCTGCATTCCGGCACTGTAGCCATAAAAACAGATCCATACTGCTTTACAAAAAGACGCCTGTCCAGAACAACAACGGCTCCTCTGTCGCTACCCCGCCTCATCAACCGGCCAAGCCCTTGCCTGAACTTTATTACAGCTTCCGGCACGCTGAGTTCCATAAAGGAAGAACCTCCCTTCTTTTTTACAGCCTCGGATCTTGCCGTAAATACAGGATCATTTGGAACTGCAAACGGAAGCTTTACTATAATCACCTGGCTCAAAGATTCTCCGGGAACATCTACGCCCTGCCAGAAAGAATCCGTTGCAAAGAGTACGCTTGTAACATCATTTTTAAAGCGTTCCAGAATTCTGGAATTGTCATCTGAGCCTTGCCTTAAAAGGATTCCGTCAAAATTGCGCAAAAGCCTTGAAGCTGAATTAAATGAACTTTTCAGAGATTCATAGGATGTAAAAAGGACCAGAGTCCTTCCTTCTGCAGCTTCTATAAGGCGTACAACGGCACTTTCAACCCACTGCTGGAATGTATATGCATCTTCTGGAAGAGGTGCATCCTCTGGCACTGCAAAAAGCATGTTTTTTTCATATGGAAATGGAGACGGAAATTCTCCCGTAAAAAGCCTTTCCCGCTCACAGAACATTGCTCCGGAACGCCTCAGCCAGTAATTAAAGTCCCTTCCGGTCTTTAGGGTTGCCGACGTACACACAACAGATTCCATTGGCTCAAAAACACCTTGATTCATAAGAGGCGCAATATCAAGAGGAGTTTCCGTAAATACAACATAAACCGATTCTCCGCCGTCCTTTACCATATCTTTTGGGAGCATCTTACGGCAAATCCAGAAAACCCTGTCAGATTTTTCTTCCCACTCACAAAAATCCCTTAGCACAACAGAAAAATCTTCAAGCCGCCGCACCAGAATCTTAGTTTCGTAAAAGGCCGGAACCGTCCTGTCATCTTCTGCAACCCCTTCCATAATAAGGCGGCAAAGCCCAGTAAACTTACCTAAATCAGAAGCAAGCGTATTGCACAAGGTAAGCACAGGCCCAAATTCCCTTGCAGTACCAGCAAAAAGGCGCAGATTAAAATCCTTCTGCAGAAGATCAAGTGCTGCAGTTTCCAGATTCGTTATGTCTGATTTTATGCGGTTTACTAACTCATAGGCTTCTGCAACATTTTCTTCTGCAGAAGAAAGAACCGCAAGCGTACAGAGATGACCGCTTTCTGAATTCTTACGGCGGCGGTAAAGTTGATTAAGTTGTTTCGTAATCTTAAAGCGGCTGAAGCTTTCGCTGAAAAAGCTGGTAGCCGCACTTTCTATTCCATGCGCTTCATCAAAAATAATACGCCTGTATGGCGGCAGAACCGCTGTATCTTCATAGCTTACACCATGAATTCTGGATTCAATATCTGCAAAAAGAAGATGATGATTTACAACAAGAATATTCGCCCCGGCCGCTTCTTTCCTCATCTTCATTACAAAGCATTCAGAATGATATGGACAGCGCATTCCCATGCATGCATCGCTTTCTGAATTTATTCTTGACCACATACCTTCCGGCGGAACAAAAGAAAGAGCACTGCGGCTTCCTGTTACTGTAGAATCCACCCACTCACGGATTTTATCAAAAATTTCAGTATCGTCGTCAAAAAGTTCCCGCTGTGCAGAAGCATCTGCAAACCTTCTGCGGCATACATAATTCTGCCGGCCCTTCATAAGAATAAATTTTACATTTTTACCAATTATTTTCTTAGCCTGCGGAATATCTTTTTCGCAAAGCTGCTGCTGAAGATTAATGGTTCCAGTAGAAACAACAATCCGTTCC